>NZ_JANTHY010000003.1:0-794430 GCF_024752335.1 Ancylobacter mangrovi
GTACTATGTCTCAAGACCTGGGAGAGTAGGTCGCCGCCAGGCCTGCAAAGAACAGCGCGCTTCTCATACGATACCAAACACTCAAAACCCCGCCCGTGGCTCAAACCACAAGCGGGGTTTTGTGCGTTCGGGGCGCAAGGAAGGGAGGGCGCCAGTAGCCGGCACTCGCCGGGGCGGTCCGCAACGCGAAATCACGAACGCGCCCGTCGGCAGTTCGAGCCGAGCAAACCCGAAACGCCGCAAACTGCCGACGTGGTCCATCGGTCGCCGGGCCGCCGGGCCGCTGGACGACAGCCGTCAGCACCATCGGCCGACGCTGGCGCCACGGCCGCCGAGACAAGCGGCGTTTGACGATCGGCAAGCTATACTAACGTCGGCAAACCATCATTGGGCGATGCGTCGAGCGTCGCGGCAGCGACACCGAGCACTCGCGCTTGGCCGCGTTCGAATAGGTGATGAATCCGCTATCGCCTGTCTGCCGAAGAGGCATCGCCACGTCCGAACTCGGCTTGTTCGCTGCCGTCGTGGAGCCGTCATCTGCCGACGGTCGAAACCCGGCAGCTGACCGGCGCACTGCCTCCGCCGATGCTCCGGGCATGCAGACATCCAGCACGCGATATCCTCCCGCTATCCATCGCCAGTCCGCAACCATCCCTGCGCCCACGGCCTGAGAACTTCCGAGCCAGGTCGCGGCCATTGTTCGCCCGCGGAACGCCGCCGTTTCCGTCCGGAGCACCGCGCCGCGCCGTCCGTGGGCAAGGCATAGCCGGCAAATAACGATCCCTCCGTTCCTCCCCGCGTCGCTTGGTCCCGCATTAGACATTGACTTGGCCATGCCGGCAAAGGACGCTTTCGCTTGCACCGTCTCCTTCCACCCGCTCGGGTTGGACCACGTCCGCCATTGCCCGACGTCGACGCAGGACAAGCTCCGATGACGCGGTCCCATGTTCCGATGGATTGACGCCGTCGACGTGCCGCTCCTTGTGGTCGGGGTTTCCTCGTCCCGTGTCGTCGCTGCCAATCCGCCCGCGCGGGCCCTATTCGGCGGGCGGCTCGACGGCGTGGAGGAGGCGCCGCCGCTGCTTGCCGACGTCGCCGGCGTCGAGGACGCCCTCGCTCTCGGTCGCGCGCTCGCGGCCGCGCCGGGGCGGGAACCCAGCGTCCAGCTCTTGCTCCATGATACGTCGGGAGAGCCGCTGCGGTTCGCGGCGGCGCTGAGCCCGCTGACCGACGAGCACCGGCTTCTCACGCTCGGCGAGCCCTCGTCGCGGTCGCTGCGGGGCGATTTCCTCGAAATCCTCGAACAGCTTCCCGCGCCGATCGAGCTCTACGACCGCGACCTCAACGCCCTGTTCTACAACAAGGTGGCGGACGAGTTCTTCCTGTATGACGACCAGGACATCATCCAGCACGACGACTGGTGGGCGGTCGGCTTCCCCGATCCGGCCGAGCGCGACGCGGCCTTCGCGGAGTGGAAGGCGAAGACTGAGGAGACGCGGCTCGACCGCAGCCTCACCGCCACCAGCGAGTGGAAGGTGCTGTGCCGGGACGGGCTGACCCGCATGGTGCAGTTCCGCTATCGCTGGATCGGCGACTATTTCGTCATGTCGTGGTGGGACGTGACAGCCCACCGCCAGACCGAGCAGCAACTGCGCCAGCTCGCAGTGTCGGACCCGCTGACCGGGCTGTGGAACCGGCGCCGGCTGATCGAGGACACGCAGGCGGCGCTGCTGGAGGCGGCGGCCGGCGGCTCGGCCTGCTCGCTGCTGCTGCTCGACGTCGACTGGTTCAAGTCGATCAACGACCGCTACGGCCACAGCGCGGGGGACGACGTTCTGCGCGCGCTCGCCGAGCGCGGGCTCGCGGCGCTGCGGACCTCCGACGTGATGGCGCGGATGGGCGGGGAGGAATTCGCGATCCTGCTGCCGGGGACGGATACGGAGAGCGCCATGACGCTGGCCGAACGGCTGCTGGCGACTATTCGCGCGCCGATTGCCACCGGCACGGGCGCCAACGCCAGCGTTCTGGTCGAGGTGACGGCGAGCATCGGCTGCACCACCAGCCATGGCGCGGACCGTGACGCGCTCGCGCTGATCGAGCGCGCGGACAGGGCGCTCTACCGGGCCAAGGCGGAGGGCCGGAATCGGGTGGTGTTCGATGAGCCGTGAGGCGGCGTCGCGCCGCTCGGGCGCGCGACGAGGCGAGGTGATGTCGGCCGGACGACAGAGCCGCTGGGGAGTGGGGCGCCGGGGAGTGGGGCACCGATCGAGGCTGTGAATCGAGGCCGCAGGGATCCGGGAGGCGCTTCCCACATGACGGAACGAGGCTGTGAGGAAATGGATACCGCCGGGCAGGGCGACGGAATCGGGCCGGACCATCCGCCGGGTTTCCGCAAGCTACTGAATAAAAAGCGATATCAGCTTCCACCGGACCGACCGGAGGCGGCCCGAGCGGCCGCGCATTCCCTTGTTCTTCGCACGCGGGACGCGGCCGGCGACCGGCGCCGGCGCCGGCGCGGACAAGGTGAAATTCAGCGCCGCCTCGTATCGCTTCAAGCTGTTTCACCGTACTGTGAGCAGGAACTGGTTCGTTTCGCGTCCGAAGGCTCAAGCAGTGATGCCCCTAATATTAATAGTCGACGATAGCTCAACGAACCGGCGTATCTACTCGGAGTTGTCGCGGCAGTTGCAGCCGGATGTTCGGGTGCGCGCTTTCGAAAGCGCGCGAAAGGCACTGCACTGGCTGACCGAGAATACTGCGGACCTCATCATCACCGACTACAAGATGCCGCAGTTGAACGGCGCGGCGCTGATCGCCGCCGTGCGGGCGCTGCCCCAGCACCGGGACCTGCCGATCATCGTCGTCACCGCCTATGACGACCGCAGCTTCCGCGTCTCCTCGCTGGAAGCGGGGGCGACGGACTTCCTGCTCAGCCCGGTGGACCATGTCGAGTTTCTGGCGCGGGCGCGCAACCTGCTGAAGCTGCGCGAGCAGCACCTGCTGATCACCCGGCGTGCGCATCTCCTGGAGATGAACCTCAACGCTAAGGACATGCAGCTGCGCGAGAGCCGGGAGGCGCTCGCCCAGGTGGTCGACACCGTTCCCGCGCTCATCAACGCGGTCGACATGGAAGGGCGCTGCGTGCTGGTGAACGCCCATCAGGCGGCCTTCGTCGGCAAGGTGCCCGCCGACCTCGTGGGTCATCCGGTCGAGGTGCTGCTGGGCGAGGAGCGGGGCCAGCTCAACCGCCGGCTCGACCAGCTGGTGCTGAAGACCGAGCGACCCCTCGCCCCGCGCGAGGAGGAGGTGACGACGCCGGAAGGCGAGCACCGCATCTACCTCACCAGCAAGGCGCCGCTCTATGACGGCGCGGGGCGCATCACCAGCATCCTCACCAGCTCGATCGACATCACCCAGCGGCGGCAGGCGGAGAGGCGGCTCGAATATCTCGCCAGCCACGATTCGCTCACCGGCCTGCCGAACCGGCTGATGCTGCGCGATCATCTGCGGCGCGAGCTGGCGCGCGGGCGCCGCGGCGACCAGAATTTCGCCCTGCACTTCATCGATCTCGACCGCTTCAAGGCGGTCAACGACGCGCGCGGCCACCACTGGGGCGACAGGCTGCTGCAGAGTGTGGCGGAAGGGCTCGAGCAGCTCGTGGGTCCGGGCGTCACCGTGGCCCGCCTCGGCGGCGACGAGTTCGCGGTGCTTCAGCCCGACATCGACGGGGCCGAGGATGCCGGACGCCTCGCGCAGGCGATCCTCGACATGCTCACGGCCGAAGACGAGAACCTGCAGCTGCCGAGGATCGGCGCCAGCATCGGCGTCACCATCGCCCCGCTGGATGGCGCCGATCCCGACGAGCTGCTGCGCAATTCCGACCAGGCGATGTACCTTGCCAAATCGGTCGGCGGGAACACGTGGCGGTTCTTCGCCGCCGACATGGCGCCGCGGGCGAGCCAGAAGGCGGAGCTCGAGGGGGAACTGCGCAGCGCGCTGAAGCGCCAGGAGTTCGTGCTCTACTACCAGCCGCTGATCGACTTGCGGAGCGGGGGCGTGGTCGGGGCGGAGGCGCTGCTGCGCTGGCGCCATCCCCGGCGCGGGATTCTCTCCCCCGACGCGTTCCTCGGCCTCGCCGAGGAAACCGGCCTCATCCTGCCGATCAACGAGTGGGTGCTGAGGGAGGCCTGCCGCCAGGGCGTGGTCTGGCAGGAGACCGGGCTCGGCGTGCTGCGCATCGCGGTCAATCTCTCGCCGATCCAGTTCCGGCGGCAGAAGGTCAGCGAGCTGGTGCGCGACGTGCTGGACAGCAGCGGCCTGCCGCCCGCCTCGCTGGAGCTGGAACTGACCGAGGGCATCCTGATCAGCCATGACGAGCAGATCGTCACCCAGATGGAGCTGCTGCGCTCGATCGGGGTGAGCCTCTCGGTGGACGATTTCGGCACCGGCTATTCGTCGCTGAACTATATTCGCAACTTCCCTCTGCACCGCCTCAAGATTGACCGTTCCTTCGTCAAGGATCTGGCCAATGATCCGCGCGCGCTCGCCATCGTGCGCACCATCATCGATCTCGGGCACATACTGAACCTCCAGGTGCTCGCGGAAGGGGTGGAGGAGGAAGCGCAGCTCGCCATGCTGCGGGCGGAAGGCTGCGACGAGGTTCAGGGATATTATTTCAGCCGTCCGGTCCCGTCCGAGTCCTTCGCCGAGTGGTTGACCACGCGAGGTGGCGAAGGCGTCTGCGGGGCGCTTTAGGCAGGAAGCAGATATGTCGACCTGGTCAGGGGCCGGTCGGCGGCTGGGCGCGTCGTTCCGTCGGCTGTCGGGGCGACTGCGCAACCGCCCCGACAGCGAGCACGAGATGAGCTTCAACCGGCTCATCTTCGCCTCCATCATCGTCGCCGTCCTGCTGGTCAATCGCAGCACGGGCGTGGTGGACGACTCGCTGCGGGTGATGTCGCTCTACATCCCACTCGCCCTCGCCGTGCTCGGCCACATCGTGCTGTTTCCGGGTGTCTCGCGTGGGCGCCGTCTGTTCTCGCTGCTGCTCGACTGCTGCTTCCTCTCCTGGCAGCTTCATCTCGGCGGCGAGATCGCCTCGCTGTTCTACCCGATCTATCTGTGGGTGATCTTCGGCAACGGCTTCCGCTTCGGCCTCGCCTCCCTCGCCATCGCCATTCCGATCGCCACGCTCAGCTTCGGGGTCGTGGTGTGGACCACGCCGTTCTGGTACCAGCAATGGCATCTCTCGGCCGGCCTGCTGATCGGCCTCGTCATCCTCCCCGCCTATTCGGGCACGCTGATACGCAAGCTCTCGCTCGCCACAAGGGTGGCCGAGGAGGCGAGCCAGGCGAAGAGCCTGTTCCTAGCCAGCGTCAGCCACGAGCTGCGCACCCCGCTCACCGCCATCGTCGGCATGACCGGGCTGCTGCGCGGCACCCCGCTCGCCAGCGAGCAGCGCGAGATGGTGGAGACGGTGGACGTTGCCACCCGCTCGCTGCGCTCCCTCATCAACAGCCTGCTCGACCTCTCGCGCATCGAGGCCGGCCGGATGCCGGTGCCCGACGAGCCCTTCGACGTGCTCGCCCTGCTGCTCGACGCGCGCCGGCTGGTCGAGAGCCAGGTCCGCGAGCGGGGCCTCAGCTTCGACATCCACGTCACGCCGCGCACGCCGCTGATCCTGTCCGGCAGCCGCCAGCACCTGCACGAGGTGCTGATCAACCTGGTGGGCAACGCGGTCAAGTTCACCCATGCGGGCGGCGTGACGCTCGCCATGGACGCGCAGCCGGGCGAGGATGGAAGGCTGCGGCTGGCGGTCGAGGTCACCGATACCGGCATCGGCATCGCTGCGGCCGACCAGGGGCGCATCTTCGAGGATTTCACCCAGGCCAATTCGAGCATCCTCAACCGCTTCGGCGGCACGGGGCTGGGCCTGTCCATCACGCGGCGGCTGATCGAGCTGATGGGAGGCTCGATCTCGGTCGAGAGCGCGCCGGGCGAGGGCAGCACCTTCCGCATCGAGGTGCCGCTCGCCACCGTGCCGGACGAGGGGTTCGACGGCGAGGAGCCGTGGCGCCGGCGCGGCGTCGTCCTCGTCTGCCGCGACGCGAAGCCGCTCGCCGGCGTGGTCGCGGCGCTGTCCTCGCTCGGCATCCGGCCGCTGATCGCCAATCCCGCGCTCGGCCCGGCGCGGATGTTCCCGCCCGAGGCGGCCGGTGCGATCCGCCTGCTCTACGAGCCCGACACCCACAACCTGCCCTTGCTGGCGCCGGCCTCGAACGGCGCGCCGCCCAAGGCGGTGATGCTGAGGCCCGACGCCGATCCCGGCCTGCCGGACCTCGAGATCCGCCAGCGCTGTGCGAGCCTGCTCGCCACCGGCACTACGGTGATCGAGCTCAAGCGCGCCATGACCACCGCCTGCCGGCTGGTCGCCCCGCTGGCAAGCCCGGCGGAGCCGCCGCGCGCGCTGCGCCCCGGCGAGCCGCGGCGCCTTCTGCTGGCGGACGACAACCGCATCAATCAGCGCGTGTTCCGCCGCATCCTCGAGGGTGCCGACCATTCGGTGCTGATCGTCGAGAGCGGCGAGCAGGCGCTCGACGTGCTCACCGACAAGGCGGACGATTTCGATCTGGTGCTGATGGACTTCAACATGCCCGACATGGACGGGCTGGAGGCCACCAAGCTCTACCGCATGATGGCGACCGGCGAGCGGCGGCTGCCGATCGTCGGGCTGACCGCCGATGCGAGCGCACAGCGCGACGGGCGCTGGCAGCAGGCGGGCATGGACGACTGCCTGATCAAGCCGGTCGAGCCGGCGACCCTTTTGGCGGCGGTGGACCGGCTGGCCTCCGGCGGCGAGGGCGGATCTTTGTCCGGATCTCTGCCGCAGCGCCTGTCGCCCGCCATGCTCGACCCGTTCGGTCCGCCCAGCCTCGACGACAGGGCGATCGAAAGCCTGTGTGAGCTCGGCGGTCCGCGCTTCGTGACCGAGCTGATGGAGGACTATCTGGTGGACGCGGAGATGATCCTCGCGCGGCTGGTCGAGACCGCACGGCGCGGCGATCTCCTGGCCTTCCGCGACGAGGCCCACGCCCTCCAGAGCAGTTCGGCCAATGTCGGCGCCCTGTCGCTCAGCGTGCTGTGCGCGCCGTGGCGCGAGCTCCGCGCCGAGGAGCTGCGCGCCCGGGCCGCCGAGCTGGAGCGCCAGGCGCGGACCGAGCTGAACCGGACGCGCGAAGCCATGCGCGCCTGCTCGGAGCGCATGGTTGGTCTCGGGTGACGAGATACACCGGCGGGCGCCGCGCCCGCCGGTGCGCCGGACGCAGGCATCACTCCGCCGCCGTCAACATCGGGGTTGGGGTTAACAGGCCCGCCAGTCGCCGGTTCTGCGCGGCGCACAGCCGGTCCATCTTGCGCAGGTCGGCCTCGGTCAGGTTCATGGCCGCCTCGGCCCAGATGTCGACGACGTCGATCAGTTCCTCCAGCGTTACCGGATCGACCCGCCGCCGCGCCCGGTAGACCGCCTGGTGCGCGTTCTGCTTGCGGCTGTGGCGGGCGATGTAGTCGATGGTGGCCTGGCGGCCCTGCCCGTCCTCCGCCAGAACGTCGACGACGCCCATCTCGAAGAGCTCCTCGGCCGTGTGCACGCGGCCCGACAGGATGAGCGCCTCGGCCCTGTTGCGCCCCATGCGGCGCTTCAGGAAGCTATAGGCGCCCATGCCGGGGAACATGTTGAACAGGATCTCCGGCAGGCCGAGCTTGGCGCTGCGCTCGGCGACGATCAGGTCGAAGGAAAGCGCGTGCTCGAACCCTCCGCCCAGCGCGTCGCCCTGCACCAGCGCCATGGTGACGACCGGCGCCTCGAAGGCGACGGCGTTGCGGTGGATGGCCTTCACGGCGACATGGCCGTAATGGCGCATGGCGTCGAGGTCGCCGGTGCGGATGCGCTGGGCGAAATGGCCGAGGTCGCCGCCCAAATTGTAGATGCCGGGCACGTCGGAGGCCATGACGAACCAGGAGAACGGCGCGGCGGCGGGGCCCGGCAGTTCGGCGAAGCTGCGGGTGATGGTCGCCTGCATCCGGCTGATGTCGCCCATCAGCTCATGGGTGTAGGACGGCTTGCCGAGCGGCTTCATGTAGCACCAGCAGATGGCGCTCGCGGCGTCGATGCTGAGGCGGATGTTGTCGTAGCCATTGTCGCAGATCGCGCGGGCCGCTCGTTCCGTCGCCAGGTTGGTGGCGTCGGCGAATGCGCCGGCACGGGCGGGGGTGTCGTTTTCCATGCTGATGAGGGACATCTTCTCGCTCCATGTGGGTTTGTGAACCAGGCACTGCCGCTCGGATAACGCCGCGCGGGCAGTTCGCTTCCCATTAGGCGTGCGAGTCGGCGCGAGAGCCAGAAGCGATTCGCGTTTAGCTGCCCTGCCCGTTCCGAATGACCCGAAATTGTGCATTCGCAGGCCTTCGCGTGCCATGAAGGATGGCACTGAGCCGGCGAAGGATGGGCGCGGGGAAGGCGAAGGGGGAGGTGGCGCGGTGGGCCCGCAGGGCGCCGCGACGGGCGCCGCGGTCGGGAGGGATGAAGATGGAGATTGGCCGGTTCAGCGCAGGGGCGAGTCGGCGGTCCGACGCGCCGGGCGCGTGCCGCCGTGCCAGGGTTCCGAACCTTCGGCTAGGCCCAGGGACTGACCGAGGGACGTCCGGTGCGGGGGGGAGCGAAGGATGTTCGGTCAGAGACGAGAGACGGGTTGGAAAGCGGTCTCGCGGACGCCTTCGCGACCAGCGCACCGTGTCGCCGAAAGCGGGCCCGCCGAAGCGTCCGGGGGCCGATTCACCGGGCGGGCGAAGGGGGCGACGCGCGGTCGTCGCGCGGGGGTTCACTTCCCATCAGACATCTTTGACCAGGCGCTCGAACAGCGGGGCGAGCAAATCCACCAGGACCTTCGGATCGGAATCGGCAAGAGCACCGAGGCCGATCTCCTGCCGCATCATCTGGAAGCCCGCGACAAGCGACAGGATCAGCGCGGCGCGCTGCTCGACGTTCTCTCCTTCCAGCATGGCCGCGACCGTCTTCTGAGGGGCGACCTCGATAACTTCACGACCGATCCGCGCGGCGCGGGCGCTTGATGCTGAATTCAGCAATATCAGAAAGCCGTCGAGCGGTTTGGCTCCCGGCGCGGTTATCTGAACGAGCGCCTCCGCTATGGCCGCGCCTGGATGCTCCGACTTCAATACCCGTTCCGTGGCGATGATCGGCGCGGAGTTGGCCGCCGCGATCGCCTCGGCGAAAAGCTGCTCCTTGCCGCCAAAATAGCGGTTGACCAGCATGGCGGTGACCCCGGCCCCCGCGGCGATCTCGCGCAAGCCGGCACCGTCATATCCCAAGCGGGCGAACACCTCGCGGGCAGAGCTCAGGATCGCCGCCCGCGTGGCGGCGGCGTCGCGCCGTCTTGGTCGGTTCTCGCTCGTCATCTTGCAACTCTACACCTGTAGACATAGGTTCTCATCCGAAGTCTACACGTGTAGACTTTCAGCGCAATGGAGCGGCGTATGGTCGAGACGGTCTTGGTGACGGGGGGAACCGGGTTCATAGCCCAGTATTGCATGCTTGCGCTGCTGGACGCCGGCTATTGCGTGCGCACCACTGTGCGCTCGCTGGCCCGCGAAGCGGAAGTGCGAAGCCATCTCAAACTGGGCGGCGCCGAGCCGGGCGAGCGACTGTCATTCATTGTTGCCGATCTCACCGCCGACGTGGGCTGGGCGGAAGCGACCGCGGGATGCGCTTACGCGATGCACGGGGCCTCGCCGACGCCGACCGGCGGCCAGACAAGCGAAGAGGATTGGATCAGGCCGGCGGTGGACGGCAATTTGCGGGTGCTTCGGGCGGCACGAAATGCCGGCGTCAAGCGCGTTGTGCTGACCTCGGCCTTTGGCGCAATCTGCGCCGGCCACGGTCCAATGGAGCGGCCCTTCAACGAGACTGATTGGAGCGACCTGACGGCCGGCAATGTCTGGCCGTATCAGAAATCCAAGACCCTCTCGGAACGGGCGGCCTGGGATTTCATTGCCCGCGAGGGAGAGGGGATGGAACTGTCCGTCGTCAATCCGGTGGCCGTGCTGGGTCCGGTGCTGGGTGCCGACTATTCGCACTCCATCCGGCTGATCAAGAACATGCTGGACGGACAGCCGGGACAGCCGAGGATCAATTCCGGCTTCGTAGACGTGCGGGATGTGGCGGACCTGCACGTGCGGGCGATGACCCACACAGCCGCCAAGGGTGAGCGCTTCCTGGCGATCGCTGGCGAAAGCATGTGGCTGGCCGACGTCGCCCAAGTTCTGAAGGACCGCGTGGGAGCGGCCGCCGACAAGGTCTCCACCGAGGTTGTTCCTGACGAGGCGGTACGTCGGGGGGCGCTCACGGACCCGGCATTGCGCGGAGCGGTTCCCCTGTTGGGCCTCAACCTGAATGCGACGAGCGAAAGGGCCATACGCCTGCTCGGCTGGACGCCACGGCCCCGTGAAGAGGCCATTGTCGCAACGGCGGAAAGCCTCGTCCGGTTGGGCTTGCTGGCGAGAGGCTGACAACCTCGCGTTCAGACGGGCGAAGTAACCGCAGCTCGAATCTCGTCCGGTAAACTGGCGCACCCGGCACGATTCGAACGTGCGACCTTTGCCTTCGGAGGGCAACGCTCTATCCAGCTGAGCTACGGGTGCGTCGGGCCGTGACCGGCGCCCGGCTTTCATAGTCGAAGCCGCCGGTACGGGCAACAGGCTCGACGGCCGCTCCGATGGATCGATCGCGGGCCAATGAGCATCCGCGCCGTGATGCGACGCCTTGTCTGCGGCGTGCCGCATCAAAACTGTCAGGCCCCCAAGGCCGCCGCTTTCTCCCACGCCGTGGCATGCGCCCTGCGGCCAACCCAACCGTGACGCGGCAGTCCACCGACCACCACCCGCCATCGCGGCCGTGACACGCCGTGCGCTGCGACACGCCGGCCATGGCCAACCATACCGCGCCCGGCTGACTGCCGGTCGCCATCCGCCCCGCGGTTCACCGCTCCGGTATCGCGGCAGGGCCGATGACCGCGACACGTATCGGACGGTCGGCCGCACCGGGGCGGGGGCTCCTCTTTCGGTGGCTCACCCGCCGCAACCCTTCCGCCGCCTCATCCCCGCACGAGCCCACGGCGGATGAACCGTGGCGATGGCGGGGGCGCGGTTCGTTGCTATATAGCCTGCATGAACACGGACGCTCCTCCCGCCGCCGCGCGTGCCCGCTTCTCGCCCGAGGAGGTGGAGCGCTATGCGCGCCATCTCGTGCTGCCGGAAATCGGCGGCCCCGGGCAGCAGAAGCTGAAGAAGGCCAGCATGCTGGTGGTCGGGGCCGGCGGCCTCGGCGCGCCGGTGCTGCTCTATCTCGCTGCCGCCGGCGTCGGGCGGCTGGTGGTGGTGGACGATGACGAGGTGTCTCTGTCGAACCTGCAGCGCCAGGTCATCCATGCCACCGCCGCGGTCGGCCGGCCCAAGACCGAGAGCGCGGCTGCGTTCGTCGCCGCGCTCAACCCGCATGTCGCCTTCGAGGGGGTGGCAGCCCGCCTCACCGCCGACAACGCCATGGAACTCGTCTCCGGCGTCGACGTGGTGATCGACGGCTCGGACAATTTCGCCACCCGCTATCTCGTCTCGGACGCCTGCGCACTTGCCGGGCGGCCGCTGGTGACGGCGGCGCTCGGGCGGTTCGATGCCACCGTCACCACGCTGCGCCCGCACGAGAAGGGCCCGGACGGCATGCCCAACCCGACCTATCGCTGCCTGTTCCCAGAGCCGCCGCCGGCCGGCACCGTGCCGAGCTGCGCCGAAGCGGGCATTCTCGGCGCGCTGGCGGGCGTCGCCGGTTCGCTGGTGGCGCTGGAGGCGATCCGCGCCGTGGTCGGCTTCGGCGAGGGTCTGGTGGGGCGGCTGCTGATGATCGACACGCTGTCCATGCGCTTCGAGACGCTGGACTATGGCTGGGACCCGGACAACCCGATCACCGGAGCGAATCCCACCGTCACCGACCTGTCCGCGTACCGGCGCTAGATGGCCGCTTGCGGGACGTGATCCGACTCGCGGAGCAGGGACGCCCGAGGCTGTCCGACGAACGGCGTTGCTCCGGCGGGCTTCGGACGACTCCGGGATCAGGCTGAATCAAGCTCGCGCGGGAAAGGCGGGCGTTTACCGTCGGCGGCAGCCCGCCCTATAATTCGAGCCTAGGAATCGGTTGTCCGCGACCGGAGCCCCGAACGCGCGCCCCCACGTCCGGATAGCCTCGACCGCTCAGCTCGCAAGCTGGTGGGCAAGCAGATTGTTGTGGCCGGCGATCCAGCCGGGGATCAGGAAAGCGTCGACCAGCACCCAGATGCCGACGATCGCCAGCAGCACCAGGCCGACGCCGGCGGCGGCCAGGATGACGCCGGCGACGGTGAGCAGAAGCTGCGCCACCGCGCTGCCGGTCCTCCCGCTATAGAAGCGGTGGCCGCCGACGCCGCCGAGGAAGAACCACAGCACATAGGCGACGCCCAGCGACTTCTTGTTGGCTTCGTAAAGCATGAGCGAGCGGGCCTCGCCGCCCACCATGCCGACCTTGCCCGTATCCATAAGTAGCCTCCCAGCCCGAAATACAACCAATAATGGCGATAACGGGGCGAATTTGCTACTTAAAAGTGTACGAATTGACAGCGACTTTGGACGGCCCGCGCGGGCCTAGAGCATGGCAGGTAGCACGCGGTCGGGCAGGCGGTGCCCGTCCATGAAGGCCTTGATGTTGACGATCACCTTCTCGCCGGTGTCGACGCGCGCCTCGACCGTGGCCGAGCCCATATGCGGCAGCAGCACGACCTTGCCGGCGCGCGCCAGCTTCAGGAGCTTCGGGCTTACCGCCGGCTCGCGCTCGAACACGTCGAGCCCGGCGCCGGCGATCTCGCCGCTCTCGATCATGCGGATCAGCGCGTGCTCGTCGATCACCTCGCCGCGCGCGGTGTTGACGATATAGGCGTCGCGCCGCACCAGCTTCAGCCGCCGGGCCGAGAGCAGGTGGAAGGTCGCCGGCGTATGCGGGCAGTTCACGGACAATATGTCCATGCGCGCCAGCATCTGGTCGAGGCTGTCCCAGTAGGTCGCCTCCAACTCCTCCTCGATATGGGCGGGGAGGGGGCGCCGGTTGTGATAGTGGATCTGCAGGCCGAAGGCCTTGGCGCGGCGCGCCACCGCCTGGCCGATCCGCCCCATGCCGATGATGCCGAGGCGCTTGCCCCAGATGCGGTGGCCGAGCATCCAGGTCGGCGACCAGCCGGGCCACACGCCGTCTTCGTTGATGATCAGCGCCGCGCCCTCGGTCAGCCGGCGCGGCACGGCGAGGATCAGCGCCATAGTCATGTCGGCGGTGTCTTCCGTCAGCACGCCGGGCGTGTTGGTGACGGTGATGCCGCGCTTGCTGGCGCCGACGACGTCGATATGGTCGACGCCATTGCCGAAATTGGCGATCAGCTTGAGGTTCGGCCCCGCCGCCTCGATCACCTTGGCGTCAATGCGGTCGCAGATGGCGGGCACCAGCACGTCGGCGGTGGCCACGGCCTCGGCGAGCTCGGCCTGGGACATCGGCACGTCGTCGACATTGAGCCGCGCGTCGAACAGCTCGCGCATGCGCGTCTCGATCTTGTCGGGCAGCCTGCGTGTGACGACCACGAGCGGCTTCTTGCGGGCCATTCTACTCCCCGTGTGGACAGGCGCCGGGCGATCAAGCTCCCGTTAACGCTGAGAGGAGACACTCGCGCCGGTAGGCGACGCGATCCTTAGCAGACGGGTTCGGGAAACACAAAAATGCACCCATTTGCGGTGCAGGCGGTGTCCCGTGGTGGCGGCTGGAGGACCGGGGGCGAAAACCGGGCCGCGTTCCCGGACAGGGTGCGGGATGCGGGATCGACGCGCGCGACGGACGTGCGGGACAGGGGTGAACGAGACGATGGCTGAGCACGAGCTTGCGATGAGGGCGGCACGATCCGGCACGCGCCGGGCGGGGGCGAATGTTGCAGGAGCGCGCATTGCCGAAGCGCCGGCGAAAGCGCGGATGGTTGCGCGCGGCAACGCGCGGACCGGCCGGCGGAACGGCGGCCGTGTGCTCGGTGCCCGGCTGATCGCGCTGGTGGCCGGGGCGGCGGTGGTCGGCGGCGTGGTGCTGGCGTCGATGGTCGGGGGCACGGTGGCGGGCGGCTCGCCTGCGCATGCGCAGGCCTCGGCCGAGCAGCCCGGCGCCATGGCCGGTCGCGCCAGCGGCCTGCCGGTGCCGCGCTTCGTCAGCATCAAGGCCGACAAGGTCAATGTCCGCTCCGGGCCCTCGCGCGACAATGCGGTCGCCTGGGTGTTCACCCGCGCCGGCCTGCCGGTCGAGGTTACGGCGGAGTTCGAGAACTGGCGCCGGGTCCGCGATTCGGACGGTTCGGAAGGGTGGATCTACCATTCCATGCTGTCGGGCCGGCGTACCGCGCTGGTCACGCCGTGGAGCAAGGGCGACCCGGTGTCGCTGCACGCCTCGCGCGCCGCCGATTCGGCGGTGACGGCGCGGCTCGAATCCGGCGTGCTCGGCAAGGTCGAGCATTGCGACGGCAAGTGGTGCCGCTTCTTCGGCGACGATTTCGACGGCTTCATCGAGCAGGAGAAGCTGTGGGGGGTCTATCCCGGCGAGAAGCTGGACTGAGGCGGCGGCAAACGCCTTCTCACCAGCGGGCCGCGCGCGAACTCCCTTGAGCTGGGGCGAGATATCTGCCGTTTATCCATCCCTCGAAGGCGCCGACCCGCACCTCGTACCATTCGCCCTGCTGCCGGAGTGGCGAGACTTGCAGGCCCCGGTCGATGACCGCCATGGGCCGGGCGGCATAGGTCGGTCCCGAGCGCAAATTCACCTTCGCCGTCGTGTAGAGAGCCTGCCATTGCGGCGTTCCGCCCGGCTCGGCGGAGAGAAAGGGCACGTCGGGCATCGCGCTGGCGGGCGGCGGTGGCTTCCTGGCCGGCCGCGGCGGATATGAGGATGGCGACGGTGATTCCGCCAGCGGCGACCCTGCTTCCGCCTGTGGCGGCAGGATGGTCGATGGCGGCACGGCCAACGGCGCGGGAAGGACAGGAGCAGCGGGAACGGCAGCGACCGCGTTGATCGAGGCGGGCTCGACCGTGGCCGGGACCGGTTGCTCCACTTTCTGCCCGACGACCGCCGACCTCTCGGAAGGTTCTCTCCAGACGACCAGTCCGATGAGCAGCAATCCAGCGGCCGCCGCCGCGATCGGCCACCAGCGCCGGCGAGACGAGGTCCCCATCTCCTCGAGTTCGGGCGCTTGCGCCGCCTCGCTCGAGCCGGCGGCCGGCTGTAACGCTGGCTGGGCCGCTGCGAGCGCACGCAGATCCTCGCGATATCGGTAGCTTGCCGCCGCGAAGGCGATCGCGGCGCCCGCCCGCGAGACGTTCAGTCTCTCGTTCAGCCCGCTGGTGCTGAACAGATCGAGTCTGTCGTAGCGGCAAAGGGGAAGCTGGCGATTATTGTTGAAGCGCCTGTCGGGGCCGCCCGACTTGTTCACGAGGCGCCACGTATGGCCCACGATTTGCGCGTCGGCCGGCACGCTCTCCTCCTCGATGAAGCGGTTCGGCGTTGCGTCCATGCCAAATTCGGCATATTCGATCGCCCCGACTGACGCGCCCTCGAAGACCAGCACGCGGTCGGGAAAGAAGAAGAGCTGCTTCCGTCCCATCGAGGCACGGAACACTCAGGTTCGATGCGACCGAGCGCGGCTCCGCGTAGGACGGTTGCAACGGCTTGCGGCGCACCAGCGAGGACGCGCCGGCATTGCGCTTCCAGTCATCGGTGCGCCCCTGGGCATCGATCCGCCAGATGCGTTCCGCCGCGAGCAAGGCATCGAAGGCCTCGCAGAGGCGCCCGAACGCACGTTGGGCTTCGGGATCGAGCGCGTAGAGCAGCACGGCCTTGCGCCGGTCGTCGAACTGCTTCGCCCACGCAAAGAGCAGCACGCCGCCGATCAATGCACCGATCACCAGGAGAGGGATCTTCCAAACAAGGGCGAGGCCCGCCGCGAGCCCGGCGAGGAACACCACTACCGGCACGAGCCGGACCCGCGCCTGGGTCTCGGCGATGCGGGCCAGCAGTTCCTGGGCGCTGGCGGGCGCCATCTGCGAGATCGGTCCGCTGGCGATCTCGGTCAGGCCGTCCGGGGCGGGCGGGGGATCGGGCCGCGCGCGGGGTCCGGAAAAGGCGTTCGCCGGCCTGTGCGCGGATGGCAGCGTCGCGCGATAGTAAATCCCGCCGAGGCCCATATGGACGTAATTGCCCCGAGGCCCGGTGCCGACGCGAAATCCCTTGATCCCGACCGACATCCCCACGCCCGAGGAGGACAGGTTGAAACGGAAGGGACCGGCCGAGACCGATTTTCGGATGTAGAAAGGCATGAACAGAGCCGCAGGTTGAACTTCGGTGGCCAACCACCGGCGACTCCCGGAGTCGAGGTGCTTTCTCGACCGACGCGTCTCGTCGGGCGACAAACAAAAAGGCCGGTCGCGGGGACCGGCCTTCGACTTTCTCGATCAGGTGAGCCCGTCGCTCAGCCGCGGCGCTTGGGCCTCAGGCGCACCACCACGTCGATCCGCGCCACCTCATAGCCTTCCGGCGGCTCGGGAACCCGCTCCATTTCGACGGCGGCGCTGGGGATGTCGACGAGGTTGTTCTCGCCTTCCAGGAAGAAGTGGTGGTGGTCCGAGGGGTTGGTGTCGAAATAGGTCTTCGACCCGTCAATGGCGAGCTCGCGCAGCAGGCCAGCCTCGGTGAACTGATGCAGCGTGTTGTAGACCGTCGCCAGCGAGACCGGGAAGCGCGCCTTGATCGCCTCCTCGTGAAGGATTTCCGCCGAGATATGGCGGTCGCCCTTGGCGAACAGCAGCCAGCCGAGCGCCAGGCGCTGACGGGTCGGGCGCAGCCCCACCTCGCGCAGCATGTGGCGCACGTCGTGGAACGGGCATCCGGTACGCGGCGCTCCCGCGCCCTCGCGCAGCCGCGCCACGGGCAGCACCGGCTCGTCCTCGACCAGCACGCGCGAGAAGGATACAGGATGGGGACGAACGGCTTCGCTCATCTCGTCTCGACTTCCGACCAATAAAGACCGACGCGCGCGGAGCAATCGTCTCACTCCTTCGAGCCCGCCGGCATTCCCAACATCACGCCCGCATCGTGCCGAAGAACCAGCACGATGGCGCATTTTTCATCTGGCATTATATCGGCACGCCCGCCGCTGGGGCAATATGGCGGCGAACGATCGTAATAATTCCAATCTACCGCGCCTCGCGGCGAAGGCGGCCCGGACGCGACGGACGTAGCGGGCGTGGAGGTGCGGGGGGCGGCCGGGCCGTCACATGCGTGACATTTTGGGTTCCCTCGCAGCAAGGTCAGCGGCTTTGAGCGCGATGGACGCTGTGATAGGAAGCGCCGAGCGAGCGGTCCCGGGGCCCCTCCCGGGTGCCGGGGGCCGTTCGTGTGTTCCAGCGGCATGGCCGCTCAAGCGACAAGAAATGGATGAGTACGGGGACGATGGTGGAGCGGCAGTCGAGCTTTACGTATGAGGAACTGCTCGCCTGCGGGCGAGGCGAACTCTTCGGGCCGGGCAATGCGCAGCTTCCCGCGCCGCCCATGCTGATGTTCGACCGCATCACCGAGATTTCCGAGGATGGCGGTCCGAGCGGCAAGGGCCATGTGCGCGCCGAGCTCGACATCAAGCCGGACCTCTGGTTCTTCGCCTGCCACTTCATCGGCGATCCGGTGATGCCGGGCTGCCTCGGGCTCGACGCGCTGTGGCAGCTCGTGGGCTTCCACCTCGGCTGGCTCGGCGCGCCGGGGCGCGGGCGCGCGCTCGGCGCGGGGGAGATCAAGTTCTCCGGCCAGGTGCTGCCGACGGTGAAGAAGGTCATCTACGGCATCGACTTCAAGCGCATCATGCGCTCCAAGCTGGTGCTCGGCATCGCCGACGGCTGGCTGGAAGCCGATGGCGAGGTGATCTACCGCGCGGGCGACCTGAAGGTCGGCCTGTTCCAGACCTGACCGGGCCGCCACCGGGCATCTGCCGCTCTCGTGTCGCCCTTGCGAAGTGCCGCCTGCGAGGCCATCTCGCGGGCTTTGAAGGAAAGGAAGCCTATGCGCCGCGTCGTCGTCACCGGAATGGGCATCGTCTCGTCGATCGGCAACTCCACCCAGGAGGTCCTGGCCTCGCTGCACGAAGGCAAGAGCGGGATCAGCCGGTCCGACAGCTATGTCGAGCATGGTTTCCGCAGCCAGGTCCACGGCGCGCCGCAGCTCGACGCCAGCGCCATCGTCGACCGCCGGGCCATGCGCTTCCACGGCGGCGGCACGGCGTGGAACCACGTCGCGATGGACCAGGCGATCCGCGACGCCGGCCTTGAGGCGCACGAGATCTCGAACGAGCGCACCGGCCTCGTCATGGGCTCGGGCGGCTCCTCGACCCGCACCATCGTCGAGGCCGCGGACACCACGCGGCGCACGGGCAGCCCGAAGAAGGTCGGCCCGTTCGCGGTGCCCAAGGCGATGGGCTCGACCGCCTCGGCGACGCTGTCGACCTGGTTCAAGATCAAGGGCGCGAGCTATTCCGTCTCGGCCGCCTGCGCGACCACCAACATCTGCATCGGCAACGCCGCCGAGATGATCCAGTACGGCAAGCAGGACATCATGTTCGCCGGCGGCTGCGAGGATCTCGACTGGACGCTGTCCTGCCTGTTCGACGCCATGGGCGCGATGTCCTCGGACTTCAACGACCGCCCGGCCGTCGCCTCCCGCCCCTACGACAAGAACCGCGACGGCTTCGTGATCTCCGGCGGCGCCGGCGTGCTGGTGCTCGAGGAACTGGAGCACGCGCGGGCGCGCGGGGCGCGCATCTATGCCGAGATCGTCGGCTACGGCACCACCTCGGACGGCGCCGACATGGTCGCCCCCTCGGGCGAGGGCGGGGCGCGGGCGATGCGCCAGGCGCTCGCCTCGGTGAAGGGGCCGATCGACTACATCAACCCGCACGCCACCTCGACACCGATCGGCGATCTCAAGGAGATCGAGGCGATCCGCGACGTGTTCGGCGACAAGTGCCCGCCCATTTCCGCCACCAAGGCGCTGACCGGCCACTCGCAGGGCGCGACCGGGGTGCACGAGGCGATCTACTCCATCCTGATGATGCAGAACGGCTTCATCGCCGCCAGCGCGCATATCGAGGAACTCGATCCGGCCTTCGCCGACATGCCGATCCCGCGCGAGCGCATCGACAATGCGAAGCTCGGCCGGGTGCTGTCGAACGGCTTCGGCTTCGGTGGTGCCAACGCGGTCCTCGTGCTCCAGCATCCGGATGCGTGAGCCCGTCGACGCGGCGAAAGGAACAGCGGCATGAGCCTGATGAAGGGCAAGCGCGGCCTGGTTATGGGTGTCGCGAACGACCATTCCATTGCCTGGGGCATCGCCAGGGCTCTGGCGGCGCAGGGCGCCGAGCTCGCCTTCACCTATCAGGGCGAGGCGCTGGGCCGGCGGGTCAAGCCGCTGGCGGAGAGCCTCGGCAGCGACACCGTGCTCGCCTGCGACGTCGAGGATCTCGCCTCGGTCGACGCCGTGTTCGCCGCGCTGAAGGAGAAGTGGGGCACGCTGGACTTCCTGGTCCACGCCATCGGATTCTCCGACAAGAACGAGCTCAAGGGCCGCTACGCCGACACCAGCCGCGCCAACTTCACGCGCACCATGGTGATCTCCTGCTTCTCCTTCACCGAGCTCGCCAAGCGTGCCTCGGCGCTGATGCCCGCCGGCGGCTCGCTCATCACCCTCACCTATGGCGGCTCGACCCGGGTCATGCCGAACTACAACGTGATGGGGGTCGCCAAGGCGGCGCTGGAGGCGAGCATGCGCTATCTCGCGGCCGATTACGGGCCGCAGGGCATCCGCGTCAACGCCATCTCGGCCGGCCCGATCCGCACCCTCGCCGGCGCCGGCATCGGCGATGCGCGGCTGATGTTCAACTATCAGAAGCGCCACGCCCCGCTGCGCCGCACGGTGAGCATCGACGAGGTGGGCGGGGCCGCGCTCTACCTGCTGTCCGATCTCTCCTCCGGCGTCACCGGCGAGGTGCACTTCGTCGATTCCGGCTACAACATCATCTCCATGCCGCATCCCGACGCGCTCAAGGCGATCGAGGACGCGGTGGAGGCCGGCGGGATCGCCGCCGCGGAATAGCGACCGGCGCCCCTTCAGGGCGCCAAGGGGGCGGCGCTGCCGGGCAGGGGTGCCCCACGCCGCGGGCGGAGGGGAAGCCTGATGTTTCGTCGTCTCGGCCGCGGCATGCGCCGTCTCGCCCGCTGGGCGATCTTCGGCGTGGTGCTGCTGGGGATCGGCTTCCTCGGGGCGCGCATCTGGTTCGCGAGCAGCGGCGCCCCGCTCGAGCCGTGGCACACCTTCATCCCGCAGGAACTCACCGTCGAGGAGATGGACCAAGGCGACTGGGCCGCCTATCTCGCGCGCGAGGACGGGATCTTCGAGGAAGTCCGCCGCGAGGTGGTTCAGAAGCTGCCCGAGGACGAGCGCGTTCCCTCCAACCGCTATTTCGAGGGCAGCGCGGTCTATCCCCCGCACCTCTCGCACGACTGGAACCGCTCCTACGAGCTGGTGCCCGAGGGCGAGCCCAAGGGCGCGGTGGTGCTGCTGCACGGGCTGACCGATTCACCCTACAGCCTGCGCCATGTCGGCCGGGTCTACCGCGACGCCGGCTTCGTGGTGGTGGCGCCGCGCCTGCCCGGGCACGGCACGGTGCCGGCGGGCCTCGCCGAGGTCGAGTGGGAGGACTGGCTGGCGGCGACGCGCCTCGCCGTGCGCGAGGCCGCCGCCCGCGCGCCGGGCAAGCCGCTGGAGATCGTCGGCTTCTCGAATGGCGGCGCGCTGGCGCTGAAATACGCGCTCGACGCGCTGGACGATGCCGCGATGGCGCGGCCCTCGCGGCTGGTGCTGATCTCGCCCATGATCGGCATCACGCGCTTCGCGCGTTTTGCCGGGTTCGCCGGGCTGCCCGCGCTGCTGCCGGCCTTCGCCAAGGCGGCGTGGCTCGGCATCATCCCCGAGTTCAACCCGTTCAAGTACAATTCCTTCCCGGTGAACGGGGCGGTGCAGTCCTATCAGCTCACACAGGCGCTGCAGGGCGCGATCGCTGCCCATGCGGCGTCCGGCCGGCTGGGCGAGCTGCCGCCCGCGCTCACCTTCCAGTCGGTGATGGACTTCACCGTCTCCACCCGGGCGATCGTCGACGCCTTTTATTCCCGCCTGCCGGCCAATGGCAGCGAGCTGGTGCTGTTCGACATCAACCGCAACACCAAGCTCGGGCCGTTGCTGCGCGCCACCTCCTATTCGGCGCTGCTGCGCACCCTGCCAACCGCGCCGCGCGCTTTCCGCAGCACCGTAGTCACCAATGAGGACGCCGCCACCGACCAGGTGGTGGAGCGCACGGTCGAGGCGGGCCAGACGCAGGAGACCTCGCGCCCGCTGGGGCTTACCTATCCGCGCGACGTCTATTCGCTGTCCCACGTCGCGCTGCCCTTCCCGCCGGACGATTCGCTCTACGGCTCGGACCCCGACCCGACGCAGAATTACGGGCTGGAGCTCGGCGCGATGGCGGTGCGGGGCGAGCGCGGGGCGCTGATCGTCAATCTCGACGCGCTGGTGCGCATGTCGTCGAACCCGTTCTTCCCCTACATGATCGAGCGCATCGCCGACGGCATCGGCCACTAGGTCGCGCCGGCGGTCCGCCCTTGGGGCACGGCCCTAAAGCAAAAGCCGCGACGGCCGGTCGGGCCATCGCGGCTATGGGATCGGTCAGGAACGATCCGCCGGGGACAGGCCCCGGCGAGACGGTCAGCAGCGCACGCGGATCGGGTTGCCCCAGCGGTCGCGGCTCCAGCACTCGCGCGGCGCCGTCGCGGCACCGACCACCGCGCCGGTCGCGGCGCCCACGCCCGCGCCGATGGCCGCACCCGAGCCGCCGCCGGCGATGCCGCCGATGATGGCGCCGGCGCCGCCGCCGATCAGCGCGCCGGTGCCGGCGCGGCGCTCGGTGGTGGTGCAGCCGGCGAGCGCGATGCCGAGCGCGGCGATGGTGATGATCCTGAGCATGAATTGCCTCCCGTTACAGGCGGACGCCAGTCCGAATGACGAAGCCAATATTCCTCCGCCCCCGTCAGGCCGGCCGCCGGCTTCTCGCGGCCCACCGCCGCCAGCTGTGCGTCGGGAGGGCTGTAAGTCAGAGCACGGCCGTTACGAAAAGACCATCCATATTCGCAAGGACATGCACGGGCGTTCACGGTACGCGCGGTTGGCGAACGCCGGATGTGACGTAGAGATCGGCCCGGAACGGCAAGAAGTAGCCTGCAAGTTGTATCAGGATACGCAGTACAACTTTATTTGGGCGCCGGCGCGGCCGTCCTCATCTTCCCGGCGGCACGGCTTCCATGGCCAAGTCATGCACTGACCCCGTCCGGAAGGTATCCGGTGCCGGGTGGCGCGCGGCGCCGCGTCACGCCGCGCGCGGCAGCAGCCGGGAGGCCAGCAGGCGCCGCGTATAGGGGTCGCGCACATGCGCCTCGTCGAGCGCGTCGGCGGCGCAGCGCTCGACGATCCGGCCACGGTTCATCACCAGCACCTCGTCGGCGATCCAGCGCACCGCCTCGATGTCGTGTCCGACGAACAGCATGGCGAAGCCGCGCTCCTGCTGCAGCCGCCGCAGCAGGTCGAGGATCTGCACCTTCACGCTCATGTCGAGGGCGGAGATCACCTCGTCGCAGATCAGCACACGCGGCTCGCACAGCAGCGCCCGGGCGATGCAGGCGCGCTGGCGCTGGCCGCCGGAGAGCTGGTGGGGAAAGCGGGCGGCATGCTCGTGCTCCAGTCCGACCTCCTTCAGCGCGAGGGCGATGCGAGCCTCGCGTTCGCGGGCCGGCACGCCCATCAGCGCCAGCGGCTCGGCCAGCGCCCGGCCGATGGTCAGGCGCGGATTGAGCGCGCCATAGGGATTCTGGAACACCATCTGGCACTGGCGCCGTAGCGCGCGGGGCAGCGGCCGGCCGCCGGGCACCACCTCGTGGCCGAGCAGGCGCACCTGTCCGGCGCTGAGCGGGCGCAGACCGGCAAGCGCCGCCGCGAGCGTGCTCTTGCCGGAGCCGGATTCGCCGAGCAGGCCGACCGTGCGGCCGGGCACGAGAGAGAGCGCGGCCTCGTGCACCGCCCGGTGCGGCGCGCCGAACAGGCGCCGCGCGGCATAGTCCACGCACAGGCCCTCGGCCTCGACGATCGCGCGGCCGGCGTCGGGGCGGTGGGGGGCGACCTCGTCGAGGCGCCGGCGCGCGCCGACGAGGCGCGCCGTATAGGGATCGCGCGGCCGGACGAGCACCTCGGCCGCCGGCCCCGCCTCGACGATCCGCCCGCGCTGCATCACCACCACCTCGTGCGCCAGCGCGCCCGCGACCGAGAGGTCGTGGGTGATGATCAGCAGGGCGAGCCCGCGGCGCGCCTGCAGCCGCGCGAGCAGCGCCACGATTTCCGCCTGCACGCTGGCGTCGAGGGCGCTGGTCGGCTCGTCGGCGATCAGCAGGTCGGGCGCGCCGGCGAGCGCCATGGCGATCATCACCCGCTGCTGCTGGCCGCCGGAAAGCTCGTGCGGGTAACGCCGCGCCAGCGTGTCCGGCGCGGGCAGCTCGACCTCGGCGAGGCGCTCGGCCATGCGCTGCCGGCGCTCGGTGCGGGAGGCGACGCCGGCCCGCCTCAGCGCCTCGTCGATCTGCTCGCCGACCCGCATGAACGGGTTGAGGCAGGCCATCGGGTCCTGGAACACCATGGCGATGCGCCGCCCGCGCAGCGCCCGCCAGTCGCGCTCGTCGCGCGGGCCGATCTCGCGCCCGTCGACGGCGATGCGGGTCGCCTCGTCGATGTCGAGCCCCTCGGGCAGCAGGCCGAGCAGGGTGAGCGCGGTCAGCGACTTGCCCGAGCCCGATTCACCGATCACCGCCAGGGTGCGCCCGGCGGCGATCTCCAGCGAGACGCCGTCCACCAGCCGGCGCCCGGCCTTGGCGATCACGAGGTTGCGCAGCGAGAGCAGCGGCGCGGGGGCCGGGGTGGCCTTCTTGGCGGGCGTGTTCAGGCTGACTTGGACGTTCATGGCCGCCTCCTCACGAGGACATGCGGGGATCGATCAGGCGATGCAGCAGGTCGGTCGCGGCGTTGACCGCCACCAGCGCCACCGCGACGACGACGATGGTGGCCTGGATCACCGGGTAGTCGCGGCCGTGGATGGCGTTCAGCATCAGGCTGCCGATGCCCGGCAGGCCGAACAGCACCTCCATGGTGATGGTGCCGGCGACGAGGCTGGTGAGCACGAGGCCGGAGAGCGCCAGCGTCACCGGCACGGCGGTGGGCAGCAGGTGGCGCAGCGTGACGCGCCAGCCCGGCAGCCCCTTGGCGCGGGCGGTGCGCACATGGGCGGAGGTCGCCGCCTCGGCGAGTTCCTCGTAGAGCGGCTTCACGATCAGCCCGGCGCTGTCGATGCCGATGATGATCACCGGCAGCACCAGCGAGCCGAACACCGGCAGCCAGTTCAGCCAGATCGAGAAGACGAGGATGCCGACCACGCCGACGCAGAAGGTGGGCAGCGCCACCGACCAGACGTTGAAGAAGTTCACCAGGCCCCGCAGCACCGGGTTGCCGGTGGTCACCGCGCCGATCGCGACCCCGGCCGCGAGCAGCAGCCCGAAGGCGAAGCTGAGCCCGGTGAACAGCAGCGTCTCCGGCACCGCGGTCGCCAGCATGCCGGAGACCGGCCGGCCGAAGCGGATGGAATCGCCGAAGTCGCCGTGCAGCGCGCGCCAGCTCCAGGCCGCCATCTGCTCGGCGACCGGCCGGTCGAGGCCGAACTGGTGGCGCAGCTCGCTCTGCTGGGCGGCGGTCAGGTCTCCCTCCAGCCCCTTAACGTCGACCGCATCGCCCGGGATGAGGCGGGCGAGCAGGAACACGATCGCCACGATCCCCACCGCCTGCGCCGCCATGCGCGCCAGCGCGAGTCCGACCGGCAGCAGGCGGGCGAGAAGGCGGGGAAGTGCACGGGAAAGCGTGACGGCGGTCATCACTTGCCTCCCCGCATCTCGCGCAGCGGATCGAGCCCGCGCCGGACCGCCTCGCCGAGGATGGACAGCGAGAGGGTGAGCACGATGATGGCGATCACCGGGGCGAGGATCGCGTGCGGCGACACCTCGATGTAGCGGCTGGCATCGGCCACCATGCGGCCCCAGGTCGGCGCGTCCGGCGAGGAGCCAAGGCCGAGGAAGCTCAGCACCGATTCCGTCACCACGCAGCGCGGCAGCAGGATCGCCGCCTGGGTGACGAGGCCGCCGGCGAGGTTCGGCGCGAGGTGCAGGCGCAGCACATGCAGCCGGCCGCCGCCGAACAGCCTCGCCGCCGCCACGTAGTCCTTCACGCTCTCGCGGTGGAAGGTCGCCCGCGCGACATAGGCGAAGAAGGGGGCGAAGGCGATGCCGAGCGCGATCACCACCGGCCCCGCGCCCGCCCCCAGCGCGACGATGAGCAGCAGCGCCAGCAGCACGTCCGGCAGGGCGCGCACAAGGTCGATGACGGCGAACATCGCCGCTTCCGCCCAGCGCCCGAAGGAGAGCGCGACGAGCCCGAACCCGGCCCCGAGCGCGAAGGCGACCAGCGCGCCGCCGAAACCCACGATCAGCGTCGTGCGCGCGCCCATGACGAGGCGGGAGAACACGTCGCGCCCCATATGGTCGGTGCCGAGCCAGTGCGCCGGCCCCGGCGGCATGTTCAGCGCCAGCAGGTCCTGGTCCAGCGGGTCGAACGGCGCGATCAGCGGCGCGGCGAGCGCCAGCGCGACGATCAGCGCCAGCGCGAGCGCGGCGAGCGCGGTGCGCGGGGAGATCCCCCGGCGCACCGTGCCGCGTGCCTCGGAGGGCAGCGCGAGGGTCACGACCTGCCCGCGAGCCAGGTCTGGGCTACGCCGCCATCCACCCGGTTCGGCGACCAGGTGAAGCCCGGCTCGTAGCCCTGCACGTCCTTGCGGATGACGATCTGGTCGGCGTCGAGGCCGAGCGCGACGACGTAGTACTTGTCCATCACGATCTTCCAGGCGTCGAGATAGAGCTGGCGGCGGGTGGCGAGGTCGGTCTCGGCGACCGCCTTCTTCACCAGCGCGTCGTAGTCCGCGTCCTGCACGCCGCCCCACAGCACCGGGTTCGGGCCGTCGCTCATCATGCGGACATAGCGCAGGAACACGTCGGCGCGCGGGCCCGAGCTCATGCAGTTCATGTCCCAGTCGTACTGGCCGAGCCGTTTCTGGGCGCCAATGTCGTCGAGCGCGACATGGTTCACCTTGAAGCCGAGCTTGCGCACCATCTGCACCACGACCTGCGGGTAGCTCTCCTGCCAGGAGACGAACTCGATGGTCTCCTTGGACGGGTCGACGCCGGCCTCCTTCAGCAGCGCCTTCGCCTTGTCGAGGTCGGCCTTGGCGTGCGGGTCGGCCTTGAACAGCGCCTCGTCGAAATAGAGGTTGCCGGGGCCGACCATCTGGTTGGAGACGACGCCGGTGCCGGCCGAGGCGAAGTTGATGAAGGCCGCCTTGTCGATCGCGTAGCTGATCGCCTTGCGCACGCGCACGTCGTCGAAGGGCGCGCGGGGCTTGCGGTTGTTGAAGGCGACGAAGTACCAGCCGGCATCCTTGAGCTGCGAGACACGCAGGTTCGGGTCGCTGGCGAGCTGCTTGGCGATGTCGGCCGGCACGCTGGCGATGTCGATCTCGCCGGCGCGCAGGGCGAGCTGGCGGTCGGCGTCGTCGCGCAGGTCCGCCTCGATCGCGGCGAGGTAGGGCATGCCCTTCTGCCAGTAGGCGGTGTGGGCGGGCGCGGTCAGCTTCACCTTGGGCTGCCATTCGCCGAAGGTGAACGGGCCGGTGCCGATCGGGGTCTTGATGGTCTCGTCCCAGCCCTCGGACCTGGGCGAGAGGATCCACAGCTCGCTCATCAGGTTGACGAGCGGGGCGTAGGGCTCGCGCATGGTGATGACGACGGTGCGGGCGTCGCTCGCCTTGACGTCGTCGACCAGCTTCATGGCGGAGGCGAGCCAGCCGCCCTTAACCTTTTCCTTCACGCGGGTGACGTTGGCGACCACGTCCTCGGCGTTCATCACGTCGCCATTGTGGAATTTCACGCCCTCGCGCAGCGTGAAGGTGTAGGTCTTGCCGTCCGGCGAGATGTCGAAGCTCTCGGCGAGGAACGGCTTCACCGAGCCGTCGTCGCTGATCGAGGTCAGCGCCTCGGCATAGATCTGCTGCACGGCGATGGAGCCGGTGTGGCGGTGCGGGTCGGAGGTGTCGAGGCCGAGCGTCGCATAGCGCAGCACGCCGCCCCGCGCCGGCGCGTTCGCGGCGTGGGCGCTGGCGGGCAGCAGGCCGTTGACGCTGCCGGCAAGGCCGGCGGCGGCGGTGCCGGCGAGGAAGGTACGGCGGCTGAGGCGTAGCGTGGTCATCAGCGGATCTCCGGGCAGTGGAGCAAGGTGGGGAGGGACGCGGGCGGCGCGGGGATGCGCGGCACGGCGGGAAGCTGCAGGGCGGCGCCGTCCATGCCGGCGGCGGGCAGGCCGAGATGGGTGAGCACGGTCGGCGCGATGTCGACCACGGCGACCGGCGCGTCGCGCCTGCCGCCGGCAGCGAAGCCGGGGCCGTCGACGACCAGCACCGGGGCCTGTTCATGGGCGTTCAGCCCACCATGCTGGCCGAAGCCGAGCCGGTCGGCCTTGCCGCCCTGCGGCTTCACCGCGAGGCAGGAGCCGGGCACGCCGAAGGCGTTGGGGCGGTTGTCGCCCTTCATCGAGACGGCGAAGGCGAGACCGCCGGCGGCGACCTGGCCGACGCTCGGCAGCGTGTCGGCGTCCATCACCGCCCCAGCCCAAGGGCGCGAGGCGAGGAAGTCGCCGAGCCGGTCGCGCCGGCCGTCATGGTTGGGATGGAGATAGACGAGCGCCGCGGTGCCGTTGGCGCACACCACCACGTCGTCGGAATCGGGGGCGGCCTTCAGACCGGCGGCGACCAGCTCGTCCTCGATGTCGACGATGCCGCTCACCGTCTCGTGGCCGTGGTCGGAGCCGGCGATCAGCAGCACGTCCTCGCCGGCCGCGCGCAGCGCGTCGACCGCCGTCACCACGCGGGCGAGATTGGCGTCCGCCGCCTTCAGCACGCCGAGATGCTCGGGCGAGCCGAGCGGGGCGGAATGCTGGACATGGTCGGGCTCGCCGAGCCACAGCACCGCCAGCGCGGGACCGCCGGGCACCAGCGCCTCGTTGACGAAGCGGTGGGTCATGATCCGGTCGCCGCCGGCGTCGAGCGTCACGTCGAGCCCGTCGGCGAGCGGCATCCGGCCCGGGCCGAACGAGCCGGCGCGGTGATAGACCCGTCCGTGCCCGTCCGGGTCGTGGGCATAGGCGGCGCCGGGCGAGACATTGTTGAAGATCACCGCCCCGCCGGTCTTCGCCCCGCCCTGCCGGGCCACGCGCTGGGCCAGTGTCGGCACGGCGAGCGAGGCGCCGGTGACGCTCCTTTTGTGCTGCAGGAAGTCGGGATGGCCGGCATCGTGCCGCACCAGCCGGCCTTCCTCGATCAGCGCCATGGTGTTGCCGGCGAGCCCGTGGCGAGCAGGCCAGCAACCGGTCGCCAGCGTCGAGGAGACCACCCGCGTCGCCGAGGGAAAGGCTGATCGATAGCCGGGAAAGTATTCGGCCCGCGCCCTCAGCGCCGCGAGGGCCGGCGTGCGGTGCTCGTCCACGAAGTCGCGGCGGAGCCCGTCGAGGATGACGATGACGGCGCGGCGCATCGCTCAGCCCACCCGGTTCAGCGCGACATCGAAGATGTCGAAGTTGCGCAGGTGCGCGGTGTCGCCATCCTGGGTCAGCGGGTGCGAAAGGATGAAGGGCACGCGCTGCTCATGCAGGCTGCCATGCGAGCGCAGCCGCTCGCCGGCGAGCTGGCCGACATCGTGGTCCTCGGCCCGTGCGCCGAGCGCGGTGCCTTCGGTGCCGGTCACCACGAAGTCGGCCTCGCGGTCGGCCGGCATCTCGAAGCGGGCGGCGGCCTCGGCGCCGGAGAGCACCAGCTCGACCCCCTCCTGGCGGGCGATGGCCGCGCGCACCGCCTGCGGGTCGATGCCCTCCTTCAGGATATGCACCCGCACGAAGCCGCCGAGCGCGCCGTGGTGGCGCACGAAGGGATCGGTGATCGGGCAGATGACGCGGGTCGCGCCGGCGCCGAAGGCGGCGTCGAGCACGTCGCCCAGATACGTCACGCGCGGCGTGCCGTCGGCCCTCGCCATGTCGGTCATGCCGTGATCGGCGGTGATGGCGACCACCGCGCCGAGCTTGGCCAGCCGGGCGAGGCGCGAATCCACCGCCGCCATGAAGGCCAGCGCCTCGGGCGCTGCGGGCGGGTATTTGTGCTGCACGTAGTCGGACAGCGAGAGATAGAGCAGCCGGGCATGGCCGGTCTCGATCAGGCGGATGCCGGCGTCGAGCACGTAGAGCGACAGCTCGGCCGAGTACTGGTCCGGCCGGGCGAGGCCGACCAGCCCCGCGGCGTCGGCGATGCCGTGCTCGGCCTCGCTGGTGCCCTCGGCCCGCTCGGCGGAGAAGGCGATGCCTTCCAGCCCGAAGGCCAGCGCCTTGCGCAGCTTGTCCTTGGCGGTGACGACCGCGACCTTCTCGCCGATGCCGGCCAGACCGGCGAGGATGGTGGGCGCGCGCATCAGCGCCGCGTCGAGCATCATCACCGTCTCGCCGGTGGCGCGGTCGAGGTAGAAATTGCCGGCGACACCGTGCACCGCCGGCGGCGCGCCGCAGACGATCGAGACGTTGTTGGGATTGGTGAAGGTCGGCATGGCCGCCTCGGCCAGCACGTCGACGCCCTCGCGCCGCATCCGCTCCAGCGCCGGCGTCACGCCGGCCCGCGCGGCCGCCTCGACATAGGCGGGATCGCAGCCGTCGAAGCAGATCACGACCGTGGTGCGCGCCGGCCGCCGGTAGCAGCGCCCGTTCACGACCACCTCCTCGCGCACGACCTCGTCCTCGCGCGGCGCGCCGGCGCCGGGCAATGCCATATCCATCTGATGATTCCGTAATTAAACTGTCGCAAACAATGCGTATGCTTATCGGTTTGCCGACGCATCGTGAGTTATTCTATGTGTTTTATTATTTAGTATTGCGAGCGTGAGTAAAGCGATATTAGTTCCGTCACTATGTGAGCTTTTGGAACAGAAGAGATTTCGGAACACAGGACATGCGACGTACCCTTCCGCCGCTCAAGGCGCTCGTGGCGTTCGAGGCGGTGGCGCGCATCGGCTCGGTGACGGAGGCGGCGGAGGAGCTCGGCGTCACCCACAGTGCGGTCAGCAAGCAGCTCGCGGCGATCGAGAGCTGGTTCGGCACGCCGCTGTTCGAGAACAACCGCCGGCGCATGGTGGCGACGCCCGCCGCGGCCCAGTTCGCCCGCGCCGCCGGCGCCGCGCTCGACCTCGTCGCCTCGGCGGCGGAGGCGTTCCAGCCGCAGGCCGTGCCGCAGGTGCTGGAGGTGATCGCCCCCGCCACCTTCGCCATGCGCTGGCTGATGCCGCGCCTGCCGGACTTCCAGGCGAAGGCCGGCGAGGTCGACGTGCGGGTGCGCCCGATGCACACGGGCGAGGACTGGTCGGGGATTCCGTTCGACGTGGTGATCCGGCGGGGCGAGGCGCTGCAGGGGGATCTGCGCAGCTTCGCCCTGCTGCGCGAGGAGATCGGGCTGATGGCGCGCCCAGACCTCGCGGCACGGCCCGGTCTCATGCAGCGGCTCGGCGCGCCGGCCGCGCGCGAGGGGGTTCGGCTGCTGGAATCCGTCACCCGCCCGGGCGAGCTCGCGCGCTGGCTGGTGGCCGCCGGCCTGCCGGCCGACCTCGCGGCCGGGGCAGCGCGCTTCGGCCATTTCTACATCGCGCTGGAGGCGGCGCTGGCCGGGCAGGGGGTGATCGCCGCGCCGATCGAGGTGGTGGCCGATCTGGTCGAGCGCGGCGACCTCGCCGAGCCCTTCCCGGAACTGCGGGTGCACGGGCCGGACTACCGGCTCGGCTACGCGCCGGCGGGCGAGAAGGCGGCGCTGGCCGCCGCCTTCTGCGACTGGGCGGTCGGCCAAGCCGCCGCCGGGCGCTGAGCGCCCAGTGCCGAGTGCCGGCCGCGCCGCGAAAGGCGGGCGGCCGGCGCAGCCGGGTCAGCTCTCGATGAAGGCGAGCAGGTCGGCGTTGATCACCTCGGCATGGGTGGTGCACATGCCGTGCGGGAAGCCCTCATAGACCTTGAGCACGCTGCCCGCGACGAGCTTGGCCGACAGCGGCGCGGAATCGGCGAAGGGCACGATCTGGTCGTCGTCGCCATGCATCACGAGGGTCGGCACGTCGACCGCCTTCAGGTCCTCGGTGAAGTCGGTCTCGGAGAAGGCCTTGATGCCGTCGTAATGCGCCTTGGCGCCGCCCATCATACCCTGGCGCCACCAGTTCTCGATGACCCCCTGGGAGACCTTCGCGCCCTCGCGGTTGAAGCCGTAGAACGGGCCGGCCGGCACGTCGAGGAAGAACTGCGCACGGTTGGCGGCGAGCGCGGCGCGGAAGCCGTCGAACACCTCGAGCGGCAGGCCGCCCGGATTAGCCTCGGTCTTCAGCATCAGCGGCGGCACGGCGCCGATCAGCACCAGCTTGGCGACGCGCCCCTTGCCGTGCTTCACCGTGTAGTGGAGCGCCTCGCCCCCGCCGGTCGAGTGGCCGATGTTCACCGTGCCCTTGAGGTCGAGATGCTCGATCACGGCGGCGACGTCGGCGGCGTAGTGGTCCATGTCGTGGCCGTCCCAGACCTGGCTCGAGCGGCCATGGCCGCGCCGGTCATGGGCGACGACGCGGTAGCCCTTGGCCAGGAAGAACAGGAGCTGGGCGTCCCAGTCGTCGGCGGAGAGCGGCCAGCCATGGTGGAAGACCAGCGGCGTGGCGTCCTTCGGACCCCAGTCCTTGTAGAAGATCTCGACGCCGTCCTTGGTGGTGATGCTGGGCATGATGCGTTCCTTCACATGGTGAGACGAACTGCGGGCAGGTAAGGCTGCGGCAAGTTCCCGCCGTGGCGGGGCATGGTTTGGTGGCGCGCCGTGGCGGACCGTCCCCGGCAAGGGACCCCGGGGCGCGCGGGCGAAGATCGGCCGGGTCGGAGCCCCCTGAAGATGGCTCGGACGCGCGGGCACCTGTGTGCCGCGCGGGCGCGCGGGCGTATTGAACAAAAGTGCGCCGTGGCGGCGCAGGCGTCGCCTGCCGGCATCAGTGCCGTCCCCGCCAGGCGCCGGGCGTGGTCCCGGTCAGGCGGGCGACCAGCCGCGTCATGTGGCTCTGGTCGGCGAAGCCGCACGAGACGGCGATCTCGGCGAGCGGCAGGCGCGAATGGGCGAGCAGCGCTAGCGCACGGGCCACGCGCTGCACCACCAGCCAGTGATGCGGGGTCGCGCCCGTCGCCTCGCGGAAGCCACGGATGAAATGGCTGCGCGAGACGCCGCAGGCATCGGCGATGTCGGCGATCAGGACCGTGCCGTCCATGCCGGCCAGCAGCATCTCCTTGGCGCGGGCGACCTGACGCGGGGCGAGACGGCGCGGGGCGAGACAGTGCCCGCAGCGCGGCGGCCGGCCGTGATGGCGGGCGGCGAGATGGGTCTGCATGGCGCACACGACCTGCTCGACGAAGAGCGGCGCGGCGTGGTCCGGCCGCTCGAGCGCGGGCAGCAGCGCGCCGGCGAGCGCGGCGAACACCGGGTCCTTCTCGCCCGGGCGGCAGGCGAGCCCCTCGGCCGCCGGCAGGTCGAGCTCGGCGAAGGTCCGGTCGAGCGCGGCGGGGGCCAGCTCCAGCAGGAAGAAGTCGAAGCCGGTCTCCACATCCGCACGATAGGGGTCGGAGAAGGAGCGCACATAGCAGGCTCCTTCGTCGAACTGGACCGCGGCCGAGCGATTGCCCTCGAAGATGCGGCGGCGATGCCCGGCCGCCAGCGCCACGCCCGCGAGCAGCCCGCGCCGGCTCGCCGGCGTCTCGACCCGGCCGGTCGCCCCGCCGGCCGGTGCGCCCGGATGCGGGGCGCCATTCGAGGCGCCATGCAGGGCACCATGCGCCTTGCGGTAGATGGCGAAGCCGGCGCCGTGCAGCTCCTGGTCGCGGCCGAGCGCAGCCTGCGCGCAGCCCAGCCCGTCGCGCCCGAGGGTCCGGGAATCCGGGCACGCAGTGGAGCCGTGCGATACGCCTGCGGCCGCGGCGCTCACCGCCCGCCCCGCATCGGCCGACCTCCGGCCTGCTCGCGCCCGCGCCGTGCCCTCATCCAGGTACGCCCCCACCTCTGCCCGTGGTTTGATCGTGCGCGATACAAATCGCACATCGGCCTTCCCCGCGCATCCCCGCCGGAAGTCGAATGCCGGCGCGATCATCCTGTCCACCGGCGGCGCGGGTAGCGAAATACGCTTGTATTGGTTCGAACGTCGTCGTTAATTCGAAACGTATCGGGTCGCCATTTGGCGAACAGCTCCCGAGGGAGGGCGCCCGTCATGGTGAAGAGGCGCCTTGATACTCACCTCGCGCTGGTGTTCGGCGTCACGGTGACGCTCGCGTTGGCGGGAATCGTGTTCCTCGTCAACAACCGCGCCGCGGCAATACTGGAGGACGCCACCGGGACGCTGTTCGCTCGCATGGCCGGCGAGAGCCGCTCGCATATCGACAAGAGCTTCAACAGCCTCGATCTGCTGACGCAGCTCTTCGCCGCCGACCCGCAGCTCGGCTCGCCCGAGATCGAGGATCGCGGCGAACTGATCGAGCGGTTTCGCATCGTCATGGACACGATGCCCTATACATCCGCGATCTATGTCGGCTACGACAATGGCGACTTCCTCCTGCTGCGTCACCTGACTTCCGACATCGCCCGGCGCAATCTCGGCGCCCGGGCGGACGCGGCCTATCTGCTGCAGAGCGTGACAAACGGCCCCGGCGGGGCAGAGGCCGGCTTCACCTTCCTCGACGGCGCGCTGCGCAAGGTCGGCACGCTCGACCGGCCCGGCTTCAGCTACGACCCGCGCCAGCGCGGCTGGTACATGGAGGCGATGGCGAAGGGGGGCCCGATCCTCACCCAGCCCTACCGCTTCTTCGCCACCGCCGAGACCGGCGTGACCATCGCCCACCGCCTCGCCGGCGGGCGCGGCGTGGTCGGCATCGACCTCAGCCTCGCCGACCTGTCGAGCGAGCTGAAGCGGATGAAGAGCACCCCGTCCTCGGAGATCCTGATCGCCGACGAGAGCGGCGCGGTGATCGCGGCGAGCAGCGCGAACGTTGCCACGCCCTCGGGCCTGCGCAGCGGGCCGGCGGCGCGGCGGGCGGAAGGGCCGGTGCCGCCGGTGGTGCCGTTCATGCTGGCCGCGGTGCGGGCGCATCTGGAAGGCACGCAGGCCGACAGCTTCAGCGAGCACGGAAGGCGCTGGATGATCCACGTCGCCCCGCTCGCGGTCGGCCCCTGGACCTTCGGCATGGCGGTGGCGATGCCCCATGACGAGGTGATGGCGGGCGTGCGCAGCCTGGTGGCGACGCTCGGCTGGATCAGCCTGGCGCTGATCCTGTTCGTGGTGGTGGCGATCCGCCTCACGGCGCGCGCGGTGAGCCAGCCGCTGGTCGCCATCGCCCATGAGGCGGACGCGATCCAGTCCTTCAACTTCAAGGACGCGCCGGACGAGATCCATTCCTCGGTGGCCGAGATCGACACGCTCTCGCGCGCCATCCGCAATGCGCGCCTCACCATCCAGCGCTTCATCGAGATCGGCCGCGCGCTCTCGGCCGAACGCGATCCCGACCTGCTGGTCCGGCGGCTGCTGGAGGAGACCATCAATCTCACCCATTCGCAGGCCGGGGTGATCCTGCTCAGCGAGGATGGCTGCAAGAGCTTCATCGGCATCGTCCACCGCCGCGGCGAGCCGCTCGGCGCCTTCGCCACCATCGGCCCGTTCGGCGCGGGATCGGTCGGCTTCGGCGGCCGGTTGGTGCATGCGCTGGCGCGCCGGACCGTGGTTCATCTCGAGGCCACGGAGACCGGCGGCGACCCGGTGCTCGCCCAGCTCACCGAAGGCGTCACGCTGGGGCCGGGCGAGGTGTTCCGCTGCTCCGTCATCCCTTTGCTCGACCGCGGCGACGAGACCATTGGCGGGCTCGCCCTGCTTCATCGCACCGCGCTCGAGGAGACGGTGTCGGACGACAGCCTCGACCTCGCCCGCGCGCTCTCCGGCAATGCGGCGGTGGCGATCGAGACCACGCTGGCGCTGAAGTCGCGCAAGGCGCTGCTCGACGCGGTGATCCGCATGGTCGCCCAGGCGATCGACGCCAAGTCGCCCTATACCAATGGCCACTGCCAGCGCGTGCCGGTGCTCACGCTCGGCCTGGTGCGCGCCGCCTGCGAGACGCGCGAGGGGCCGTTCGCCGGCTTCGCGCTCTCGCCCGAGGAGTGGGAGGCGGTGGATGTCGCGAGCTGGCTGCACGATTGCGGCAAGCTGACCACGGCCGAATACGTCATCGACAAGGCGACCAAGCTCGAGACCATCACCGACCGCATCCACGAGATCCGCATGCGGTTCGAGCTGCTGAAATCCGCCGCCGAGACCGCCTACTGGAAGGGGCTCGCCGAGGGCGGCGACGAACCGGCCCTGCGCGCCGAGCGCGACCGGACCTGGCGCGAGCTCGACGAGGAGTTCGCCTTCGTCGCCGAGTGCAACATGGGCGGCGAGTTCATGGAGGCGGAGAAGATCGAGCGGCTGAAGCGCATCGCCGGGCGGCGCTGGCGGCGCACGCTGGACGACCGGCTCGGCGTGTCGGCGGTCGAGCGCGGGCGACGCGCGCGCGGGCCCGAGCCGTCCCTGCCGACCGAGGAGCCGCTGCTGTCCGACGCGCCGCACCACGTCATCGCCCATTTCCCGAACCAGCTCGACGCGCTGGAGCGCGGCCACGGCTTCACCCTGGCGCGGCCGGAGAACCGGCTCAATCTCGGCGAGATCTACAATCTCTCCATCGCCCGCGGCACGCTGACGGCCGAGGAGCGCTACGAGATCAACCGCCACATCACCCGCACCATCGTGATGCTGGAGGCGCTGCCCTTCTCCGGCCCGCTGACCCGGGTGCCCGAATATGCCGCCGCCCATCACGAGCACATGGACGGCACCGGCTATCCGCGCTCGCTGAGGCGCGACCAGATGAGCGAGGTGGCGCGGATGATGGCGATCGCCGACGTGTTCGAGGCGCTGACCGCCGCCGACCGGCCCTACCGCAAGGCGAAGACGCTGAGCGAGGCGATCCGCATCATGGGGGCGATGAAGCGGGACAATCACCTCGACCCCGACCTGCTCGACCTGTTCCTCGCCTCCGGCCTGTGGCGCGACTATGCGGAGCGCCATCTGCGGCTGGACCAGATCGACGAGCCGGACATCGAGGCGGTGCTGGCGATCCGGCCCGTTGGCGCGCCCGAGGCGGCGGCGCCCGCCACGGCCTGAGCCGCCGACCTAATAGCCATCGGGCCCCAACCCCTCCGGGCCAATCTCGCCCGCACCACTGGCGGCTGGGACCCCGCATGCTTTATTGCAGCACCGTCTCTATCGACGTCCCGTCCGCAGCCGCAGGTGCCGCCCGTGCCCGATCTTCAACGTGTCGTCCAGGAAATCGCCGAGGAGATGCGCGCGCGTCCCGACCGCGGCGACGTCGCCACCTACATCCCCGAGCTGGCCCGCGCCGATCCCGCGAGCTTCGGCATAGCCGTGGTGGGCGCGGATGGCGAGGTGGCGGCCGCCGGCGACTGCGACCTGCCGTTCTCGATCCAGAGCGTGTCGAAGGTGTTCACGCTGACGCTGGCGCTCGGCAAGGTCGGCGACCGGCTGTGGCGCCGGGTCGGGCGCGAGCCCTCCGGCAGTCCGTTCAACTCGATCGTCCAGCTCGAGGCCGAGCAGGGCATCCCGCGCAATCCCTTCATCAATGCCGGGGCGATCGCGGTGACCGACATCATCCTGTCGGGCCACCAGCCGCGCGAGGCGCTGGGCGAGATCGTGCGCTTCATGCAGTTCCTGGCCGACGACGCCTCGATCTTCATTGACGAGGCGGTGGCGGCGTCCGAGCAGCGCACGGGCTTTCGCAATCGCGCGCTCGCCAACTACATGAAGTCGTTCGGTGTCCTGGAAAATCCGGTCGACCACACGCTCGGCGTCTATTTCCACCACTGCGCCATCGCCATGTCCTGCCGCCAGCTCGCCATGGCCGGGCGCTTCCTCGCCCATAACGGGCGCAACCCCGAGAGCGGCCTGTCGGTGGTGTCGCCGGAGCGGGCGCGGCGGATCAATGCGGTGATGCTCACCTGCGGCCACTATGACGGCTCGGGCGAGTTCGCCTATCGCGTCGGCCTGCCGGGCAAGAGCGGGGTGGGCGGCGGCATCCTGGCGATCGCGCCGGGCCGGGCCTCGATCGCGGTGTGGTCGCCCGGGCTCGACGCCAGCGGCAACTCCCATCTCGGCCGGCTGGCGCTGGAGGCGCTGACCCAGCGGCTGGGCTGGTCGGTGTTCGGGGGCTGAGCCGGGGGCAATTTCGGCGGGGCGGACGCGGCGGACCCCAGAGACACGAAAGGCCGGGCTCTCACCCGACCTCGGCAGCGATCCGTGCGCGGATCCTCGTCACGCCGGGAGCGGATGCTCCCGGACCCTGTGCTTCGATGCGCGTCAGCGCTTGGGCGAGCGCTCGTCGCGTACCGCTTCCTCGTGATACCAGCTTCCACCCCAGGCGATGTCGGCACGGGGGGCGATCTCGGCGGTCGGACGGCTCTCTATGCGCCGCGCGGCGAGACCGGCACGGCCGCCGGCCGGGAACGCGAAAATCTTCGCGCTCTCACGTTCATGGCTCGTGTTCATACCTCGTCACTCCTCTCATCCTGCGCGTTCCTGCGTCAGGCAATAAAAGCAATATAGCACAGCCTGCATGGCGTTTGCGCAATATGCCTATTTTAGGATCACAATCAGTCCAGTTTTTGTGCAGTGCCAAAGGCGTCGGGCGCATGATGTCCGGCAATGGTCGGCGGTGCCCTTTGGTTGCATGGCGTGCTGCAACGCCGCAGCGCCGACGGGGCACTGTGGCGCCGTCAAACGTCCCGGATCGCTGGCGAATCACCTGTTCGCAAGGGCTCGCCGAGGCCGGCCGCCGGCCGCTTCGCGGCCCGCGCGCGGGATTGCCGGCATTTCGTAATGAATTTTGGCACGCTACGTGCTTGCGTGTATCGCCAGCCGTTGGCGGTCGACCATTTCTCGCACGGCCGGCAAAGCGACAGGGTCCTCGGCGCCCGGTCATTAAGCTATGAGAGATACGCAATGACGAAGTACAAACTCGAGTATATTTGGCTCGACGGTTATACGCCGGTCCCGAATCTGCGCGGCAAGACGCAGATCAAGGAGTTCGATCGCTTCCCCTCGCTCGAGGACCTGCCGCTGTGGGGCTTCGACGGTTCCTCGACCATGCAGGCGGAAGGCCGGAGCTCGGATTGCGTGCTCAAGCCCGTCGCGGTCTATCCCGACCCGGCCCGCAAGAACGGCGTCCTGGTGATGTGCGAAGTGATGATGCCGGACGGCGTCACCCCGCACTCGACCAATGCGCGCGCCACCATCCTCGATGACGAGGGCGCCTGGTTCGGCTTCGAGCAGGAATACTTCTTCTACAAGGACGGCCGTCCGCTCGGCTTCCCCGAGCATGGCTATCCGGCCCCGCAGGGCCCGTACTACACCGGCGTAGGCTTCAAGAACGTCGGTAACGTCGCCCGCGAGATCGTCGAGGAGCACCTCGAGCAGTGCCTCGAGGCCGGCATCAACCACGAGGGCATCAACGCGGAAGTCGCGAAGGGCCAGTGGGAATTCCAGATCTTCGGGAAGGGCTCGAAGAAGGCGGCCGACGAAGTGTGGATGGCCCGCTACCTGCTGCTCCGCCTGACCGAGAAGTACGGCGTGGACATCGAGTTCCACTGCAAGCCGCTCGGCGACACCGACTGGAACGGCTCGGGCATGCACTGCAACTTCTCGACCAAGTACATGCGCGAAGTCGGCGGCAAGGAGTATTTCGAGGGCCTGATGGCGGCCTTCGAGAAGAACCTCGACGACCACATCGCCGTCTACGGCCCGGACAACCACATGCGCCTCACCGGCAAGCATGAGACTGCGCCCTGGAACAAGTTCAGCTACGGCGTGGCCGACCGCGGCGCCTCGATCCGCGTCCCGCACTCGTTCATCAAGAACGACTACAAGGGCTACCTCGAGGATCGCCGCCCGAACTCCCAGGGCGACCCCTATGCCATCGCTTCGCAGGTACTGAAGACGATCTCGGAAGTTCCGACCTCGGCTTCCGCTGCGGCCTGATCCGGCGGTGGATCGTTCCGCCGCTCCGCACTCCCGAGACGGCCGCTGAACGGCGTCTCCCTGAGCCAGCCCCGCGAGGGGCTGGCTTTTTGTTTTTGCGCTGTCGTGGTGGCGCGAGCCAAGTGCGTGCCGCATCCTCGGCCGTGACATGCCCCGAATAAGGGATTCGGTAGAGGGCCCCGGGGGCGCGACCGGGTGACCCACGCTGTCGACGCTCCCCGCACGCGCGGCGCCTCATCCGGCGGGACCACCTTGCGGAGCGACTCTCGCGGCCCGTCAGGCGGCTCAGAGATAGGGCGAGGCGAGCCAGATCGCGCGGTTGCGCAGCCGCCGCAGGAACGGCCGGGCGCCGAGCGTCGCCAGCGTCTCGGCGCTTCCCGCATGCGCCATCTGGGCGATGCGGGCCTCGACCTCGAGCGCGACGGCCGGGTCGTAGAGCTCGAGGTCGAGCTCGAAATTCAGCCGCAGGCTGCGCGGGTCGAGGTTGGACGAGCCGACATAGGCCCAGCACCCGTCCACCGCCATCAGCTTGGAATGGTCGAACATGCCGCCGGCCCGCCAGACCCGGCAATTGCCGGCGATCACCTGGTCGAGCTGGGCGGTCATGGCGTAGTCGACCAGCTTCAGATTGTTGGCGGAGGGGATGACGATGTCGACCTCCACCCCGCGCCGTCCCGCCGTCGTCAGCGCGCCGATGAGCTGCTGGTCGGGCAGAAAATAGGGCGAGCAGATGTGCACCCGGCTCTGCGCCACGGAAAGCGCGCCCATGATGGTCGAGTGGGCGTTGGCGAGGTTGTGGTCGGGCCCGGACGGCACCACGCGCACCGCGACCGTCCCGCGCGGCGGCCCGGCCGGCGCCTCGGCCCAGGCCGGCCCGTCGAGATTCTCGCCGCAGGTGAAGGACCAGTCCTGCGCGAACACGCTGAGAAGCTGCTCGACCGCGGGCCCCTCGATCCGGAAATGGGTGTCGCGCGCGGGGTCGTCCTTGCCGTATTCGCTGGTGAACTGGGCGCGGATGTTCATGCCGCCGGTAAAGCCGGTCGCGCCGTCGACGATCAGCATCTTGCGGTGGCTGCGCAAATTCGCATAGGGCAGCCGGAGCCCGATCAGGTTGCCCATGAAGAGCTGGGTCGGCACCTCGCCCTCGCGCAGCCGGCCGACGATGGAGGGGCGCGAATAGCGCGCGCCGATGGCGTCGATCAGCACCCGCACCGCGACCCCGCGCCGGTGCGCTGCGACCAGCGCGTCGGCCACCAGGACGCCGACCGGGTCGTTGTCGAAGATGTAGCTCGAGAGCGCGACATGGCGCTTGGCGGCGTTGATGGCGGCGATCATCTGCGGATAGGCGGCGTCGCCGCTGTCGAGCAGGTTCACCGCATTGCCGGAGACCAGCGGGAAGCTGCCGAGATGGTCGCCGAGCCGCTTCATCGCCGACAGGCTGGGCGAGAGCGCGATGGCGACCGGCGGCGGCTCGTGGCGCCGGCGCGGATGCTGGCTGGCGCGCCGTCGGCCGGCGGTCGAATGGCGGATCCGGTTGATACCGGCGACCAGATAGAGGATCGCCCCGACCACCGGCGACAGCAGGATGACGCCGACCCAGCCGATGGCGGCACGCACGTCGTCCTTGGTCATGGCGGCATGGATCGCCGCGGCGAGGCCGATGGCGGTGCTCGCCACCAGCGTGATGTGCGGCCAGTAATGGGCGAGGAAGCTGCTCATGACGCGCCGCGGACCCGTTCGTGGCCGGCCGGCCGCCGCCGTTGGGCGGGTGCGCGAAGCCCTCGCCCGCAGGCCCCCCGGGCGGGCGCGGGAGAAACGCGCCGAAGATGCGTTGCGAACGCCAACAAGCCCCAGCCCCCGCCGATCGATCGCCGTCCGCCTCGGAGGATGCCGGGCCGGGCGGGCTCCGGGCCACATGCGGCGAATACGGGTTCCCCGGGCATGGTCCAGATCGTTGTTCTTACGCGCTTTCCCGACGCGGGACGGAATCCGCTTCGCGCCGGAGCGCCCTAGGGTCTAGCCGCGATTGGCCTCAGCGTCACCCCCCGCCGTTCGGGGGAGATGACGCAAGGGCAAAAGAGAGACGGGCGGCACCGGGAAAGCCCGGGCCGCCCGCCTCGAGGACAATACCGATTTCGGCCGCTAGGCCCGACGAATGCCGAGCCCGGCTGGCGCCGATCAGACCGCCGCGCGCAGCGGCGGGGCGTCGGTTTCCGGCGTGGCCGGCTCCAGCGCGTTGGCGATGGCGTCGTCCACCTTCTCCAGCCAGACGAACTCCAGCCGGTCGCGCGCGTCCTGAGGAATGTCCTCATAGTCGCGCCGGTTGCGGGCGGGCAGCATCACGCGGGTCAGCCCCGCGCGGGCGGCCGCCACCACCTTTTCCTTGATGCCGCCGACCGGCAGCACCAGGCCGCGCAGCGAGATCTCTCCGGTCATTGCCGTGTCCTTGCGCACCGTGCGGCCGGTGAGCAGCGAGACCAGGGCGGTGAACATGGCGACACCCGCGCTCGGCCCGTCCTTCGGCGTCGCGCCGGCGGGCACATGGACGTGCACGTCGGTCCGCGCGAACAGCTCCGGGTCGATGCCGAGCTCGGCGGCGCGGCTCTTGACGAGGCTCATCGCCGCCTGCGCGCTCTCCTTCATCACGTCGCCGAGCTGGCCGGTGAGAATGAAGCCGCCACGGCCCGGCACCCGGGTCGCCTCGATGAAGAGGATGTCGCCGCCCACCGGGGTCCAGGCGAGGCCCGTGGCCACGCCCGGCACCGAGACGCGCAGCGCCACCTCGTCCTCGAACACGGGCGGGCCGAGCAGCTCGGACAGCCCGTCGACGCCGATCCGCGCATGCTCCACGCTGCCCTCGGCGATGCCGACGGCGACGTGGCGGATGGCGCGGCCGATCTCGCGCTCGAGATTGCGCACGCCGGCCTCGCGGGTATAGGCGCGGATGATCGCCTTGAGGGCGTCGTCCTCGACCTCGACCTGCGCGGCGCCGACGCCGTTGGCCTCGAGCTGGCGGCGGACCAGGTAGCGCTTGGCGATCTCGAGCTTCTCCGAGTCGGTGTAGCCGGACAGGCTGATGATCTCCATGCGGTCGCGCAGCGGCCCGGGGATGGTGTCGAGCATGTTCGCGGTGGCGATGAACACCACGCGCGAGAGGTCGAACGGCACGCCGAGATAATTGTCCCGGAACGTCCCGTTCTGCTCGGGATCGAGCACCTCGAGCATCGCCGCCGACGGGTCGCCCTGGATGCCGGAGCCCATCTTGTCGATCTCGTCCAGCATCATCACGCAGTCGCGGGTGCCCGCCTTGCGGATGCCCTGGATGATGTTGCCCGGCAGCGCGCCGATATAGGTGCGCCGGTGGCCGCGGATCTCCGCCTCGTCATGCACGCCGCCGAGCGACACGCGCACGAACTTGCGGCCGAGCGCGCGGGCGATCGACTGGCCGAGCGAGGTCTTGCCGACGCCCGGGGGACCGGCGAAGCACAGGATCGGCGCCTTGCCGTTCGGCGCGAGCTTGCGCACGGCGAGGTACTCGATGATGCGCTGCTTGATCTTGGGCAGGCCGAAATGGTCCTCGTCCAGGATCCGCCGCGCCTCGGCGATGTCGATCGGCGCCTCGTCCGGCAGCTTCCAGGGCAGGGCGATCAGCCAGTCCAGATAGGTGCGGATCATGCCGTATTCGGGGCCCGCCTCGGACATGCGGCGCAGCCGGCCCAGCTCCTTGCGGGCCATCTGGGCGACGTCGTCCGGCATGCCGGCATCCTCGATCGCCTTTTCGAGGTCGGAGATCTCCTGGCTGTTGCCCTCGTCCTCGCCGAGCTGCTTCTGGATCGCGGCCATCTGCTCGCGCAGCAGCACCTCGCGCTGGCGCTCGTCCAGCGACGCCTTGGTCTGCTGGCTGATCTCCTGCGACAGGCGCAGCACCTCGATGCGGTGCGCCAGCACGCGCGAGACCTTGTTCATGCGCGCGACGACGTCGACGGTCTCGAGCAGCTCCTGCTTCTCGTCCGGCGAGATGTCCATATAGGCGGCGACGAGGTCGGCGAGGCCCGAGGGCGAGTTCGCCCCGCGCACCGCGGCCATCAGCTCGGGCGGCACCTGCGGCAGCAGCTCCAGCACCTCGCCGGCCTGGTTCTGCAGGTGGACGAAGCGCGCCTCGATGTCGGAGGTGCTCTCCTCGCTCTCCTCGACCCGCGTGACGCGGGCGGTGATGAAGGGCTTCTCGCGCACGAACTGATCGACATGAAAGCGCTGCTCGCCCTGGCAGACGAGGTGATGCGTGCCGTCCGGCGCGGTGACGTAGCGCAGGATGTTGGCGATCACGCCCATGCGGTGCAGATCCTGCGCGCCGGGCTCCTCGACGCTCGGGTCGCGCTGCATCAGCATGCCGACGGGACGGCCCTCGCGCACCGCCTGCTGGGCGGCGGCGATGGAGACCTGGCGGCCGACCGCGACCGGCATCACGACGCCGGGGAACAGCACGAAGTTGCGCACCGGCAGGATGATGAGCTGGTCCTCGGGCACGGAGCCGTTGGTGCCGCCGGCAGGGGCGTTGGTGGCCGCGCCGCCATTGCCGCCGGCATCAGCCATGCGGCGGGGCGCGTAAGTCTCGACATCGGGGCGGTTCATGGTGCTCCCCCTTTCAAACCTTGCGCAGCGCGATGGCCAGACAGCCATTCACGACGCGCGGATGGGCGACCTCGTAGCGACCGGGCGGCAGCGCGAGCTGACGCTCGAAGCGGCCCTGCGGCAGCTCCATGCGATGGATGGTGGCGCGGTGGAACTCGACCGGAAGCACGCGCTCGCCGGCAATGGTGAGCACGCCGTTCTTGATCGCCACCGTCATGCGCTCGGGATCGACGCCCGGCAGCGCGGCGAGCACGAGGATCTCGCGCTCGGTCTCCAGCACGTCGACCGGCGGCTCCCAGCACGGGGCGCGGTGGTGCCTCGGCGCCGTGTCGGGCAGGTCGGCGGGACGGAACATCTGCCGGTGCATGCGCTCGGCGCGGTTCAGCATGTCGAGCGCTTCCGACCACATCCAGGCGCGGGGGTCAGTCTTTTTCATGAGGATCTCCTGGGCAGGCCCTGGGGCCCACCGAGCAAGATATAGTGACGTTTATGCCACACGCCAGACGGGCCGGTACCGCCGCCGGGCGAATACGAAGCCGGACCGTATTCGGCCTGGCTTCGCCGGTCGGCGTTCGCCTTCCGCCGGCCGGGACCGGCGGAGCGAGGCGCGCAATGAACTGCGAGGCGGCCGGTCCCTCTCGTCGCCGGCCTCATCGGCCCCATATGTGCGCTCGGACGCCGCCGGCAAGGTCGCCGGCAGCGCGGCGCGTATGACCGTGCGGCGGCCCTCGAGAACGGGAGCATCATCATGGAACAGATCGAACTCGGCAGCTCCGGCATCCGCACCTCCCGCGTCGGCCTCGGCACATGGGCCATCGGCGGCTGGATGTGGGGCGGCTCGGACGAGGCGGAGGCCATCGCCACCATCCGCTCCGCCGTCGAGCGCGGCGTCACCCTGATCGACACCGCCCCGGTCTACGGCTTCGGCCGGTCCGAGGAGATCGTCGGCAAGGCGCTCGCCGAGGGCGGGTTGCGCGACAAGGCGCAGATCGCCACCAAGGCCGGGCTCGCCTGGAAGGACGGGAAGGTGTGGCGCGACAGCCGGCCCGAGCGGCTGCGTCTCGAGCTCGAGGACTCGCTGCGGCGCCTGCGCACCGAGACGATCGACCTCTACCAGGTGCACTGGCCCGACCTCGAGACGCCGTTCGAGGAGACCGCGCGCGTGCTCGAGGCGATGCGCGCCGAGGGCAAGATCCGCGCGATCGGGGTGAGCAACTATTCGCCCGCGCAGATGGATGCGTTCCGCGCCGAGGCCCGGCTCGATACCGTGCAGCCGCCCTACAATCTGTTCGAGCGCGAGATCGAGGCCGACGTGCTGCCCTATGCGGCGCGTAGCGCCCTCACCGTGCTGAGCTACGGTGCGCTGTGCCGGGGGCTGCTGTCGGGCCGCATGGATTCCGGGACCCGTTTCGAGGGCGACGACCTGCGCAAGGTCGACCCGAAGTTCCGGGGCGAGCGCTTCGCCCACTATCTCGCCGCCGTCGAGGAGCTGAAGACGCTGGCGCGCGAGCGCTACGGCAGGTCGGTGCTGGCACTGGCGGTGCGCTGGGTGCTCGACCAGGGGCCGACCATCGCCCTGTGGGGCGCACGCCATCCCCACCAGCTCGACCCGGCGGGCGAGGTCGAAGGCTGGACGCTCGACGACGAGGCGAAGCGGGCGATCGACGCCATCCTCGCGCGCCACGTGCCCGGGCCCATCGCCCCGACCTTCATGGCGCCGCCGACGAAACGGCCCGCGCTTGCCTGAAAAAGGTAAGCGGCAGCCGCCACCCTGCTTCCCGCAGGGTTCTCGCCCTTGCAAGATAGGTACATGCCGGGGGTTGGCGGCGGCATTAAGGAAATGTTACCCAATTCGGGAATAATCGGTATGAGTTGGCTCATGTTGCCCGGCGACATCATGTCGGGGCGCAGGGCCTGTTCGAATGCGGTGAGTGCCGGTACAGTTCGGGTTCTTCGCCGCGAATCCGGTTCGTGCCTGCATCGCGATTCACGCAGAGACGTCCATGCGCTTCGTCGGAACGTTCCTCGTCGGCTCGGCCAGCTTCGTCGCCATGGCGGTGGCTGTCGCCTGGGTCTCGACCACGTCCCTCCCCACCCCGGCCGACGCTGCCCGCGTCGACCCGGAGCTGCGGCTCACGCCCGCGGCGCCGCCGGTGATGGCGAAGGTCAAGGACGCTCCTCCGCCGGCGCCGGTCTACTCCGTCACCGATATCCGTAACTTCTATCCCTCCGGCGAAGTTCCGCAGCCGACCGGCTGGATGTTCAATCCCTCGGTCACGCCGACGCAGCCGGCCGTGGTGGCCGCCGCCCCGGTGCCCCCGCCGGCGAGCGCGCCCGTGGTCGAGACCGTCAGCGCGGTGCCGCTGCCGATGGCGAAGCCGATGTTCGCCGGCCGCGTCATGCCCGGCGACGAGCCCGAGGACACGCTGACCCTTGCCCCGAACCCGCCCAAGCGCAAGCAGCCGGCCGAAGTCGCCATGCTGCCGCCGCCGATGCCGGAAGACGAGGTGCCCGACGATCTCGCCACGCCGGTGCCCCAGGCGGCCAAGCCTGATGTGGCAAAGCCCGAGGTGGAAGACGCGACCCGCCTGCCGCGCGCGGGCGACACCTATGCGATCTACGACATCTCGGCCGGCAAGGTGTACCTGCCGGACGGCCGCAAGCTCGAGGCGCATTCGGGCTATGGCGACAAGTTCGACGATCCCCGTCACGTCGCGGTGAAGATGCGCGGGCCCACGCCGCCCAACCGCTACAAGCTGACCATGCGCGAGAAGCTGTTCCACGGCGTCGAGGCCGTGCGCATGACTCCGGTCGGCGATGGCAAGATGTACGGGCGCAACGGCTTTCTGGTGCACACCTACATGCTCGGGCCGCGCGGCGATTCCAACGGCTGCGTCTCGGTCGCCGACTACGACACCTTCCTCTCCGCCTTCAAGAAGGGCGAGATCGACGAGATGATCGTGGTCGACGCGCTGCCGAAGTCCAAGGGCCCGCTCAACCCGCTGCTGTCCTGGCTGTCCGGCAAGAAGAGCTGATCGGCGAGGCTGAGCGTCAGGGCGCGCCCTGCGCCCGGCGCCGCCGGCGGATCGGGCGCCGGAATTCGCCGCCGGCGGTCGGACGGACTGAGATCTCCCGCTGGCCTTCAGTCCGGACCTTCCCATGTCGACGCTCCATGCCGGCTATTTCACCGAGGGCCTCGAGGCCGATCCCGAGCTCGCGCGCGCCATAGGCGGCGAGCTGGCGCGCCAGCGCCACGGCATCGAGCTGATCGCCTCGGAAAACATCGTCTCGCGCCTCGTGCTGGAGGCGCAGGGCTCGGTGCTCACCAACAAGACGGTCGAGGGCCTGCCCCATGCCCGCTACTATGGCGGCGCCGAATTCGCCGACGCCATCGAGGCGCTGGCGGCGGAACGGGCGAAGACGCTGTTCGGCTGCGCCTTTGCGAACGTCCAGCCGCATTCCGGCTCCAACGCCAATGCCGGCGTGTTCCTCGGCCTGCTCGGGCTCGGCGACACGCTGCTGTCGATGGACACGGCGGCGGGCGGGCATATCAGCCACGGCCATCCCGCGACGCTGACCGGGCGTGACTACCACGTCGTGCGCTATGGGGTCGCCCGCGCCAGCGAGCGGATCGAGCTCGACCAGCTGCGCGAGCTGGCGCGGGCGCACCGGCCCCGGCTGATCGTCGCCGGCGGCTCGGCCTATCCGCACGCACTCGACTTCGCCGGCATGCGCGCCATCGCGGACGAGGTGGAGGCGCTGTTCATGGTCGACATGGCCCATTTCGCCGGGCTGGTGGCGACCGGCCTCTACCCGCACCCGTTCCCGCATGCCCATGTCGTGACCTCGACCACCTACAAGTCGCTGCGCGGCGCGCGCGGGGGCATCGTGCTGTGGAACGACGCGGCGCTGTCGGACCGCATCAATTACGGCATCTTCCCCGGCGTGCAGGGCTCGGTGATGATGCACGCAGTGGCCGGCAAGGCGGCGTGCTTCGGCGAGGCGCTGCGGCCGGAGTTCGCCGCCTATAACCGCGCCGTGCTCGAGAACGCCCGGGTGCTGGCGGCGCGGCTCGCCGATGCCGGGCTGAGGCTGGTCGGCGGGGGAACCGATTGCGGGCTGATGCTGGTCGACCTGACTGGCATCGGCGTCACCGGCGACGTCGCCTCCAAGGCGCTGGAGAAGGCCGGCCTCGCGGTGAACAAGAACCTCATCCCGTTCGATCCGCGCCCGCCGGAGGCTCCTTCCGGGCTGCGGCTGTCGAGCAATGCCGGCACGGCGCGCGGCTTCGGCGCGCCCGAATTCGAAGCGATCGGCGGCTTCATCGCCGATATCGTCAGGGCACCGTCCGACATCGCGCTGATCGCCGATATCGGCGCGCGGGTGCGGGCGCTGTGCGAGCGGTTTCCCATCTACTGACCCGAACGGCCGTCTCATGCTCGGGGTAGCGTGAGACGGAACGAGTCCGGCGGCGAGCGTCGCTAGGGCAATCCGGCAGCGCGGACATCACATGATACCGTCGCGCGCTTCGGCCGGCGCGGCCAATCGTCCTATCTGCTGGCAGGGCAGCACATTTACGTAATTTTCCCTATGAGCGGCATTGCCGGGCGCCGGAATTGGCGTGAATCTTGTTTCCCTCGGCACCGTGCCGGAGCCACCTGAGCGGGTCGCCGCTCGACCGACGGGAAAACGCCATGCCGGGCCATCACTACCCTCACGATCATGATCACGGGCCGGAGGGGGACATCTCCGCCGAGGAGATGCTCACCTCGATCGACGCGGTCGATATCGGCGTGCGGGTGAAGGCGCTGGAGGAACTGCTGGCGCGCAAGGGGCTGATCGACCCGCAGGCGCTGGACGCCGTGGTCGACTATTACGAGCACAAGGTCGGCCCGCGAAACGGCGCACGCGTGGTCGCGCGGGCCTGGGCCGATCCCGCCTACAAGCAGCGGCTGCTGACCGACGCCACCGCCGCCATCGCCGAACTCGGCTTCAGCGGCGCGCAGGGCGAGCACATGGTGGTGATCGAGAACACCGAGAGCGTCCATAACCTCGTCGTCTGCACGCTGTGTTCCTGCTATCCTTGGCCGGTGCTGGGCCTGCCGCCGGTCTGGTACAAGAGCATGCCCTACCGCTCGCGGGTGGTGCGCGATCCGCGCTCGGTGCTGGAGGAGTTCGGCACCTTCCTGCCCGAGACGACCGAAATCCGGGTCTGGGACAGCAATTCCGAGATCCGCTACATGATCCTGCCGCGCCGCCCGCCCGGCACGGAGGGGCTCAGCGAGGATGCGCTGGCCGCCCTCGTCACCCGCGACAGCATGATCGGCGTAAGCGAGGCCCTCACTCCCGGAGGGGCGGCATGAACTCGGTGCACGACTGCGGCGGCGACGACGGCTTCGGGCGCATCATCCCGGACGCCTATGACGGCACCGAGCCGGTGTTCAAGAGCGAGTGGGAGCGGCGCATGTGCGCGCTGTTCATGGCGACCATCGTCGGCGGGCTGTTCACCGACGAGGATTTCCGCCAGTCGCGCGAGCGCCTCGAGCCCTCCCGCTACCTCACCCGTTCCTATTACGAGCAATGGTGGTTCGCGGTCGCCCGGCTGATGGTCGAGAAGGGCGTGATCAGCCCGGCCGAATACCGCGCCGAGATCGCGCGGATGGATGCGGGTACCGGTACGGGTGCGGAGGCGCGCTCATGACCTACGGCCCCGAGGAGATCGTCGGCCTGCTCGATGTCGGCGCTACCACCCGCGTCGACCCGCCGCCTCACCCCGCGCCCTACGAGGTCGGCCAGGTGGTGGTGACGCGCAACCTCCATCCGCGCACCCATACCCGCCTGCCGCGCTACTGCCGCGGCAAGCGCGGGGAGATCGTGCGCGTGCATGGCATGTACGCGCTTCCCGACCGCCGCGCGCTCGGCGACGAGAGCACGCCGGAATATTGCTACTCGGTGCGCTTCACGATGCGCGAATTGTGGGGCGAGGAGGCCCCGGCCCGCGACAGCCTGCTCATCGACCTGTGGGACAGCTATCTCGAACCGGCCGGCGCGGAGGAGCGCTGACGATGGCCCTGCCCGAGCTCGACGCGCCCGAAGCCTTCGCCGCCCCGTGGGAAGCGCAGATCTTCGCCATGGTGGTGGAGCTGCACAAGAGCGGCATGTTCGAATGGCGCGACTTCGCCGATCGGCTGAGCCGCGAGCTCCATGCCCATCCGGACGAGGCCTATTATCATTGCTGGGCCCGCGCCGCGCTCGACCTGCTGATGGAGATGGGGCTGGTCGACGAGGCCGAGCTGCTGGCGCAGTCGCTCGCCGTCATCCGCTACCGGGCGCAGGACCATCATCACGTCGCGCGCACCACGCCGATCACCGTGGTGCCGGGTCAGCGCTGAGCCGCCTCAGGGAATGCGGTAGAACGGGTTCGGCAGCAGGAAGCGCCGCTCGGCATGGCCGCCCGCGAGGTCGGAGGGCTGGTCGCCGATATTGGCGATGATGCGGAACCCCCTGGCTTCGATCGCCGCGCGCTGCGGCGCCTTGAAGTCGGCGGCCGAGGTGAAATGCGCGCCGCGCGGCACCATGGCGAGCCCGTCATAGCCGCCGAACCCGGTGGCGGCGAGGTTGCGGACCGTCGCGCCGCGCTGGCTCTCCCCGCGCCCGGTGATGAAGAACACGGCGATGCCGAGCCGCCTCGCCTCGCGGTAGAGCGCCAGCGTCTGCGCGATCGCCGGCGTGCCGGCCCGCAGGTCCCACGCGGCCCAGCCGCAGGCGCGCTCCGGCAGGGCGGGGCAGGGGCCGCCGATGATGCGGCCGTAATCGTCGTCCTCGATCACCTGCCAGTTGCTGAGCGCGGTGTCGTCGATGTCGAACACCATGGCGGGCCGGGCGACCTCGCCGGCGCGGCGTGCGATCCAGCGGCCGGCGGCCTTCGTCACCGCGTCGATGTCGCGCCCGTAGCCTCCGTCGTCATGGTAGCGCGTCGCGGCATTCTTGGCGTCGCCGACATTGGCCGGCTGGTGCAGCGCCGGCTCGGCCGAAGCGCCGCCCGGCATGCCCGTCGCCATCCCGAGAAGAAGCGCGGCGAGGACCAGCGCGCGAGAAACGCCGCCCGCGCGGCGGGAGCGAGGCTGCCTCATATCGGGCTTGCCTCGCGTGCCGGGGCGGGGGCGGCGGGCGAGACGCCCGGCAGGAATTCCGACCCGCGGCGGCCGAGGAACTCGGCGAGCGCGGCGGCGGGCGGGGTCAGGCGCTTGGCGGTGCGCTTCACCACGAACCATTGGCGCACGACCGGCAGGCCCTCGATGTCGAGTATGGCGAGTCGTCCGTCGGCGACCTCGGCGGCGATGGTGTGCGAGGAGATGAAGGCAAGGCCGAGCCCCGCCATCACCGCCTGCTTGATGGTCTCGTTGGAGCCGATCTCCATGGCGATGCGCGGCTCGATGCCCGATTCCTGGAAGAAGCGCTCCATCAGCCCGCGCGTGCCCGAGCCCGGCTCGCGGCTGAGGAAGCTCGCATTGGCGAGCGCGCTCGGCGCCACCCGGCGCCCGACCAGCGGATGGTCCACCGGCGCGATCATCAGGTGCGGGTGGTCGCCGATCAGCGTCTTGTCGACCTCGATGTCGAGCGGCGGGCGTCCCATGATGGCCACGTCGATGGCGTCGCTGCGCAGCGCCGCGATCATCTCCTCGCGGTTGCCGACGGTGAGCGAGACGTCGATGCCCGGATGGGTGCGGGCGAAGGCGCCGAGCGCGGCCGGGGCGAAATATTTCGCGGTCGACACCAGCCCGACATCGACGCGCCCGGCCCGGAGGCCGCGCATGGCGTCGAGCGCGGCGCCGCAATCGGCCATGGCCTGCTCGATCCGGGCGACGGCCGCCAGCACCTCGCGGCCCGCGGCGCTGGGCTGGAAGCGGTCGCCGGCGCGGTCGAGCAGGGGCAGGCCGAGATGCTCCTCGAGCTGCTGCACCTGCATGGTCACGGCGGGCGGGGTGACGTTCAGCCTCTTCGCCGCCGCCGTGACCGTGCCGGTCTCGACGATGGCGGCGACCGCCCGCAGCTGCTTCAGGGTGGCATTACGCATGCGGCATTACGTTTCAATGTAATTGAATTTCATAGAAAGATTATTCGAATTTCCTTATTCGAGCAACTCAGGCAGATTAAGCACAACAAGAGGCGTCCGCCGCTTCGGGTCCCCCGCTCGAAGGCTAACGGAAACGACACGCCAAGGGCTCAAGCCCTCACATAACTGGGGAAACGCCATGATATCCCGGACCTTGCAGGACCACCTCGACGGGTGGGCCGGTTCCGATGCGTTGCGTCGCGACGTCGCGACCACCGTTCTCGCCCTTGCCGATGCCGGCCGCGCGCTCGCCGAGCTGCTGGCCGCCGGTCCGCTCGCGGGCGGCCTCGCCGAGGTGCGGGGCTTCCACGCCGACGGCGACAGCCAGAAGGAGCTCGACCTGGTGGCGGACGAGCTGGTGCGCGATGCGCTCGCCTCCGCGCCGGTCGCCCTGCTCGGCTCCGAGGAGATGGACGAGCCGGTCGAGCTGAACCCCGCCGGCACGCTGGCGGTGGCGGTCGACCCGCTCGACGGCTCCTCGAACATCGACACCGATCTCAGCGTCGGCACCATCTTCACCATCCTGCCCTATACGGGGGCGGATGCGCTGCTGCAGCCGGGCACCCAGCAGCTTGCCGCCGGCTTCCTGCTCTACGGCCCGCATGTCGCGCTGGCGCTCACCACCGGCGCGGGCACGCAGCTCTTCGTGCTGGACCGCCCGTTCGGCCAGTTCCGCATGGTCGAGGCCGAGGCCCAGGTTCCGGCCGAGACCGGCGAATACGCGATCAACGCCTCGAACGCCCGCCACTGGGACCGCGCGGTGCGCTGCTACATCGAGGACTGCCTCGCCGGCGGCGAGGGCCCGCGCGACCGCGACTTCAACACGCGCTGGGTCGCCTCCATGGTCGCCGACGCCTACCGCATCCTGGTGCGCGGCGGCATCTATCTCTACCCTGGCGACGCCCGCCGCGGCTACGGCCAGGGCCGGCTGCGGCTGGTCTACGAGGCCAACCCGATCGCCTTCCTTATGGAGCAGGCGCAGGGCGCGGCGACCGACGGGCTGCAGCGCATTCTCGACATCGTGCCGGAGAGCCTGCACCAGCGCGTGCCGCTGGTGTTCGGCTCGCGCGGCGAGGTGGAGCGGGTCGCCCGCTATCACCGCGACGCCTCCGCCCTTCCCGAGCGCTCGCCCCTGTTCGGGCGACGCGGCCTGCTGCGCGCGTGAGGAGCGGGCGATGTCGATCCATCATCCCATCATCTCGGTCACCGGCTCCTCGGGAGCGGGCACGACCTCGGTCCGGCGGATCTTCGAGCAGATCTTCCGCCGCGAGGAAGTGGTCGCCGCCTATATCGAGGGCGACGCCTTCCACCGCTACGACCGCGCCGCGATGCGCGAGGTCATGGCCGAGGAAGCGGGGCGCGGCAACCACCACTACAGCCATTTCGGACCCGATTCGAACCTGTTCGAGGAGCTGGAGGAGACGTTCCGCTCCTATGCCAAGACCGGCACGGGCAAGTTCCGCCACTACGTCCACGACGACAAGGAAGCCGCCGAATATGGCGGCGAGCCGGGCACCTTCACGCCGTGGGAGGAGATCCCGGCGCCGACCGACCTGCTGTTCTACGAGGGACTGCACGGCGCGGTGGTGAGCGGCAACATCGACGTCGCGCGCTATGCGGACCTGAAGATCGGCGTGGTGCCGGTGATCAATCTCGAATGGATCCAGAAGATCCATCGCGACCGCTCGCACCGCGGCTATTCGACCGAGGCGGTGACCGACACGATCCTGCGCCGCATGCCGGACTACGTGAACTACATCTGCCCGCAGTTCACCTATACCGACATCAACTTCCAGCGCGTGCCGACGGTCGACACCTCGAACCCGTTCATCGCGCGCTGGATCCCGACGGCGGACGAATCGATCGTCGTCATCCGCTTCCGCAGCCCGCGCGGCATCGACTTCCCCTACCTGCTGTCGATGATCCAGGGCTCCTGGATGTCGCGCGCCAATTCCATCGTGATCCCGGGCGGCAAGCTCGACATCGCGATGCAGCTCATCCTCACCCCGATGATCCTCCACCTGGTGGAGAAGAAGCGCCGCGCCGCGTGAACCGGGAGAACACCATGCTCACGAGACACACCGATCCGACGCTCCGCCCCGCGCCCCTGACGGCGGACGACCTGCCCCATGACGGCATGGCCAACGCGCTGCGCGCGCTCGCCATGGACGCGGTCGAGAAGGCGCAGTCCGGCCATCCCGGCATGCCGATGGGCATGGCGGACGCCGCCACCGCGCTGTTCACGCGCTTCATGAAGATCGATCCCAGCCGGCCGGACTGGGCCGACCGCGACCGCTTCATACTCTCCGCCGGCCACGGCTCGATGCTGCTCTACGCGATCAACCACCTGCTCGGCTATGCCGACATGGGGACGGCAGAGCTGAAGCGGTTCCGCCGGCTCGGCGCCGTCACCGCCGGCCATCCCGAGCACGGCCACACGTTGGGCGTGGAGACCACGACCGGGCCGCTCGGCCAGGGGCTGACCACCGCGGTCGGCATGGCGCTCGCCGAGCGCATGATGAATGCGCGCTTCGGCGACGAGCTGGTCGACCACTACACCTATGTCATCGCCGGCGACGGCTGCCTGATGGAGGGCATCTCGCACGAGGCGATCGACCTTGCCGGCCACCTGAAGCTCGCCCGGCTGATCGTGCTGTGGGACGACAACGGGATCTCGATCGACGGCTCGACCGCGCTGTCGACCTCGACCGATCAGCCCGCCCGCTTCCGCGCCGCCGGCTGGAACGTGATCGCGGTCGACGGGCTGGCCTATCACGCGGTGGTCGACGCCATCGCCGAGGCGCGCCGCTCCGACCGCCCGACGCTGATCGCCTGCCGCACCACCATCGGCTACGGCGCCCCCACCAAGGCCGGCCGAGAGAGCGCCCACGGCGCCCCGCTCGGCGCCGCCGAGATCGAGGGCGCGCGCGAGAAGCTCGGCTGGACCCACCCGCCCTTCGAGGTGCCGGACGAACTGCGCGCGGCCTGGGCCGAGGTCGCCGCGCGCAGCCGGGCGGCCCGCGAGGCCTGGGAGGCGCGGCTTTCGGCCTCCGGCCAACGCGCGGCTTTCGAGGCCGCGGTCGAGGGCGACCTGCCGGCGGATTTCGACGAGAAGCTCGACGCCTACAAGCGCATGCTGGGTGAGGAGGCGCCGAAGGTCGCCACCCGCAAGGCCTCCGAGATGGTGCTCGGCGTCGTCAACGAGGCGAGCGAGCTCACCGTTGGCGGCTCGGCCGACCTCACCCATTCGAACCTGACCCTCACCAGGGGGCTCGGATCGGTCGCGCCGGGCGCGTATGGCGGGCGCTATTTGCATTACGGCATCCGCGAGCACGCCATGGCGGCGGTGATGAACGGGCTCGCCCTGCATCGCGGCTTCATTCCCTATGGCGGCACCTTCCTGGTGTTCTCCGACTATGCCCGCGGGGCGATGCGGCTCTCGGCGCTGATGGGCCAGCGCGTCGTCTATGTGATGACGCACGATTCCATCGGCCTCGGCGAGGACGGGCCGACGCACCAGCCGGTCGAGCATCTCGCCATGCTGCGGGCGACGCCGAACATCAACGTGTTCCGCCCCGCCGACGCGGTGGAGACGCTGGAGGCCTGGCAACTCGCGCTGCACTGCGAGGGCACGCCTTCGGTGCTCGCCTTGTCGCGGCAGAACCTGCCGACCTTCCGCACCGCCTACAGCGAGGAGAACCTCACGGGCTACGGCGCCTATGTCGCGCTGAAGCCGCGCCGCCGGCGGGACGTGACGCTACTCGCCACCGGCTCGGAGGTGGAGATCGCCTTCAAGGCGGTCGATCTCCTCGCCGCCCGCGGCGTCGATGCCGCGGTGGTCTCCATGCCGTGCTGGGAGCTGTTCGAGAAGCAGAGCGAGGCCTACCGGCGCGCCGTGCTCGGCACCGCCCCGCGGGTCGCGGTGGAAGCCGCCGCCCGGCTCGGCTGGGACCGCTGGATCGGCGATCGCGGGCGCTTCGTCGGCATGACCGGCTTCGGCGCCTCGGCGCCGGCGGGCGAGCTCTACGCGCATTTCAACATCACGCCCGAGGCCGTGGTCGACGCGACCTGCGACCTCCTGACCTGCGCCTGAGACGGAGGACGCGTCCATGGCCCGCATCACCCTTCGCCAGCTTCTCGACCACGCGGCCGAGCATGGCTACGGCGTTCCCGCCTTCAACATCAACAACATGGAGCAGGGCATCGCGATCCTGGAGGCCGCCGACGCGGTCGATGCCCCGGTCATCCTGCAGGCGAGCCGCGGCGCGCGCTCCTATGCCGGCGACATCATGCTGGCACGCATGATCGACGCGCTCACCGAGATGTACCCCGCGATCCCGATCTGCATGCATCAGGACCACGGGAACAACGAGGCGACCTGCCTCTCGGCGATCCAGCACGGCTTCACCTCGGTGATGATGGACGGCTCGCTCATGCAGGACGCGAAGACCCCGGCCGACTACGACTACAACGTCGCCATCACCCGGCGCGTGGTCGACGCCGCGCACTGGGTCGGCGCCTCGGTCGAGGGCGAGCTCGGCGTGCTCGGCTCGCTGGAGCATGGCGGCGGCGAGCAGGAGGACGGGCACGGCGCGGAGGGCGAGCTCTCCCGCGACCAGCTCCTCACCGATCCCGGCCAGGCGGTGGACTTCGTCGCCGCGACCCGGGTCGACGCCCTCGCCATCGCCATGGGCACCTCGCACGGCGCCTACAAGTTCTCGCGCCGGCCGGACGGCGACATCCTCGCCATGAACGTGATCGAGGAGATACATAGCCGGCTGCCGAACGTGCATCTGGTCATGCATGGCTCGTCCTCGGTGCCGCAGGCGCTGCAGGACCTGTTCAACGCCTCCGGTGGCCGCATGCCCCAGACCTGGGGCGTGCCGGTGGAGGAGATCGTGCGCGGCATCCGTCACGGCGTGCGCAAGGTCAACATCGACACCGACTGCCGGCTCGCCATGACCGCGCAGTTCCGCAAGGTCGCCGTCGGCGACGCTTCCGAGTTCGACCCGCGCAAGTTCCTGAAGCCGGCGATGGACGCGATGCGCGCGCTGTGCCGCGAGCGTTTCGAGGCGTTCGGCACCGCGGGCAACGCCTCGAAGATCAAGGTGCTGCCGCTGGCGGCCATGGCCAAGCGCTACGCCAGCGGCGCGCTCGATCCGGTGATCGGCGGCGCACGGGCGGCGGCGGAATGAGGACCACGCGGCGCTCCCCCTCATCCGGCCCGCCGGGCCGGGGCCCCCATGCGGTGGCGAGGTGACGGAGAGCCGGGACGCGAACGTGCCTACCCCCTCTTCGCGAGGGGCGGGATTGGAGTGAGGGGCCTTCGGCCGCTCCTCCGGAGAGGACGCCGGCAGGGTCGGCGCGCAAGCCGCGCACGAGCCGTGCCCATTTCGAACGGAGCAGATCGATGAACGCGATCGACAAGACGACGTCCGCTGATGCACCGCGCAGCCGCTACAGCGCCGGCGTGATGGAATACCGCAAGATGGGCTACTGGCAGCCCGACTACGAGCCCAAGGACACCGACGTCATCGCCCTGTTCCGGGTCACCCCGCAGGACGGCGTCGACCCGATCGAGGCCTCGGCGGCGGTCGCGGGGGAAAGCTCCACCGCCACCTGGACCGTGGTCTGGACCGACCGGCTGACCGCCTGCGACAAGTACCGGGCGAAGTGCTACCGGGTCGACCCGGTGCCCAACTCGCCGGGCTCTTGGTTCGCCTACATCGCCTACGATCTCGACCTGTTCGAGCCGGGCTCGATCGCCAACCTGTCGGCCTCGATCATCGGCAACGTGTTCGGCTTCAAGCCGCTCAAGGCGCTGCGCCTCGAGGACATGCGCCTGCCGGTCGCCTATGTGAAGACCTTCGACGGGCCGGCCACCGGCATCGTGGTGGAGCGCGAGCGGCTCGACAAGTTCGGCCGGCCGCTGCTCGGCGCCACGGTGAAGCCGAAGCTCGGCCTGTCCGGGCGCAACTATGGCCGTGTGGTCTACGAGGCGCTCAAGGGCGGTCTCGACTTCACCAAGGACGACGAGAACATCAACTCGCAGCCCTTCATGCACTGGCGCGACCGCTTCCTCTACTGCATGGAGGCGGTGAACAAGGCGCAGGCGTCCACCGGCGAGGTGAAGGGGACCTACCTCAACATCACCGCCGGCACGATGGAGGACATGTACGAGCGCGCCGAGTTCGCCAAGCAGCTTGGCTCCTCGATCGTCATGATCGACCTGATCATCGGCTACACCGCGATCCAGTCGATGGCGAAGTGGGCGCGGCGCAACGACATGATCCTGCACCTGCACCGCGCCGGCCACTCGACCTATACGCGGCAGAAGACGCATGGCGTGTCGTTCCGCGTCATCGCCAAGTGGATGCGCCTCGCCGGCGTCGACCACATCCATGCCGGCACGGTGGTCGGCAAGCTCGAGGGCGACCCCCACACCACCAAGGGCTATTACGACATCTGCCGCGAGGACTACGTGCCGCAGAACCTCGCCCATGGCGTGTTCTTCGACCAGGACTGGGCCTCGACCCGCAAGCTGATGCCGGTCGCCTCGGGCGGCATCCATGCCGGCCAGATGCACCAGCTCATCGACCTGCTCGGCGAGGACGTGGTGCTGCAGTTCGGCGGCGGCACGATCGGCCATCCGATGGGCATCCAGGCCGGCGCGACCGCCAACCGCGTGGCGCTGGAGGCGATGATCCTCGCCCGCAACGAGGGCCGCGACATCGTGGTCGAGGGGCCGGACATCCTGCAGGACGCCGCCCGCCACTGCCTGCCGCTGCGGCAGGCGCTCGATACCTGGAAGGACGTGACCTTCAACTATTCGTCGACCGACACGCCCGACTTCGTGCCGCAGGCCACCGCGGCCGAGTGAGGCCGGACAGAGCGAGGAGACACATCATGCGCATCACTCAGGGAGCCTTCTCCTTCCTGCCGGACCTCGATGACGGGCAGATCACCCGGCAGGTCCAGTACTGCATCGACAAGGGCTGGGCGGTGAACATCGAGTTCACCGACGATCCCCACCCCCGCAACACCTATTGGGAAATGTGGGGCATGCCGATGTTCGACGTGCCCGACGCCGCCGGCGTCATGTTCGAGCTGAACGCCTGCCGCAAGGCCCATGCCGGCCGCAACTACATCCGGGTCAGCGCCTTCGATTCCACCCATACGTGGGAATCGCTGCGCCTGTCCTTCATCACCGACCGCCCCGCAGACGAGCCCGGCTTCGCGCTGGACCGGCAGGAGGTGGATGGCCGGTCGATCCGCTACACCACGCGCGCCTACGCCGCCGATCGCCCGGAGGGCGCGCGCTACTAGCACTGCCATGACGCGCTCCCGCCGCGCGCGGTTTCTTGCGCCGCGCGGGAGCGCTGCCGATCCGTCGGTCTCCCACTACTCCCCCGACGGACTATCGCGGCCGCCTGGTTTCCTCCCCGGCCGCGAAGGACCGGTTCCGGAATGCCGCGCCCGGAACCGGTCCTCTTTCCTTCCTCGAAAACAGCGGGAGCCCTTCTCATGGAAGCTGTCATCGACACCCCGCCGACCGCGCCCCCCGCCGCATCCGACGGGGGCGAACAGGCGATCGACCTGCGGGCCGAGTTCACCGAAAGCGGGCTCGCCCGGGTGCTGGACGAGCTCGACACCGACCTCGTCGGCCTGGTGCCGGTGAAGCAGCGCCTGCGCGAAATCGGCGCCCTGCTGCTGGTGGACCGCGCCCGCGCCCGCTTCGGCCTGCAGGCGGTCAGCCCGACCCTGCATATGAGCTTCACCGGCAATCCGGGGACCGGCAAGACCACGGTCGCGCTGCGGATGGCGGAGATCCTCCACCGGCTCGGCTATGTGCGCAAAGGTCACCTCGTCACCGTCACCCGCGACGACCTCGTCGGCCAGTATATCGGCCACACCGCGCCCAAGACGAAGGATGTGCTGAAGCGCGCCATGGGCGGCGTGCTGTTCATCGACGAGGCCTATTATCTCTACCGCCCCGAGAACGAGCGCGACTACGGGCAGGAGGCGATCGAGATCCTGCTGCAGGTGATGGAGAACCAGCGCGACGACCTGGTCGTGATTCTGGCCGGCTATGCCGACCGGATGGAGCGCTTCTTCACCGCCAATCCGGGCTTCCGCTCGCGCGTCGCCCATCACATCGACTTCCCCGACTATACGGGCGGGGAGCTGGAGGCGATCGGGGCGCGGATCCTCGACGGCATGAACTACCGGCTCAGCCCGGCGGCCGAGGAGGCGTTCCACCGCTATGTCGAGCTGCGCATGGCGCAGCCGCATTTCGCCAATGGCCGTTCGGTCCGCAACGCGCTCGACCGCGCGCGGCTGAGGCAGGCCAACCGGCTGTTCGCCAGCGAGCGGCCGGTGACGGCCGGCGACCTCACCACCATCGAGGCCGAGGACATTCTGGCGAGCCGGGTGTTCTCCGGCGGCATCGACAGCTACCCGCCGCTGCCCGCGCGCTGAAAGCCGCGGGCCGCCGCGCCCCCGACCCCATCGACGGGAGACATCTCATGGCGCTCATCGCCCCTTCCATGCTCGCCTGCGACTTCGCACGTCTCGGCGAGGAACTGCGCGACGTCACGGCCGCCGGCGCCGACTGGATCCATCTCGACGTGATGGACGGGCATTTCGTGCCGAACATCACCTTCGGGCCGGACGTGATCCGCGCCATGCGGCCCCATACCGACCGGACCTTCGACGTGCATCTGATGATCGAGCCGGTGGAGCCCTATATCGAGGCTTTCGCCCATGCCGGCGCCGACGTCATCACGGTGCAGGCGGAGGCCACCCGCCATCTCGACCGCTGCCTGCAGCTCATCCGCTCGCTGGGCAAGAAGGCGGGCGTCGCGCTCAATCCGGCGACCCATGAGAGCGCGCTCGCCTATGTGCTCGACAAGGTCGACCTCATCCTCGCCATGACCGTCAATCCCGGCTTCGGTGGGCAGGCCTTCATCGCCGACGTTCTGCCCAAGGTGCACCGCCTGCGGGCGATGATCGGCGAGCGGCCGATCCATCTGGAGATCGACGGCGGGGTGAACCCGCAGACCGGCGCGCTCTGCGCCGCGGCGGGCGCCACCGTGCTGGTGGCGGGATCGGCCGTGTTCCGGGGCGGGGCGGAAGGCTACCGCGCCAACATCGCCGCGCTGCGCGCCGCCGCCGAACGTCCGGCTGCCGCGGCGTAGGGCGGGGCGGATTCCTGTCCACGCGGCAGGACCGCCGGAGAACGACGATTCCTGAACCCGTCCGCGCTCGCGGGCGGGCTCCCGGCTGTCACCCCCAGAACGTCAGTTCAGCGCGCCCTCGGTCACGTTGAGGATCAGCACCTGCTTGGCGTCCTCGCGGATCGCGGTCGACGTCCTCAGCTCGAGGTCGAGCGCGGGCCGCTTCGACTGCACCAGCGTCGCCAGCTTCTCCGCCACCCCGGCGGCGGAGGCGTGGTAGGACAGCGTGTTGGCGGTCGGCTGGACCACTCCCGAATCCGACACCACCACCTCGAAGCCGGCATTCTTCAGGATGCTGGTGAAGGCGTTGACCCGCGCCGCCGGCACGGAGCCGGTCGGGGCGAACATCCGCACCACATAGCCGGTGCCGAGCAGGGCCGGCTTGGCGGGCGGGTCGGGCGTCGTGGGCGCGGCCGCCGCGGTCTGCGTCGGCGCGGTTTGCGTGGCTGGAGCCTGCGAATCGCCATCGGGCGCCGGCGTGGCGGCCATGTCGGCCGGGGACGGCGCGGCGGCATCGCTCGCCGCCGGCTGCGGCGCTGTGGCGGTGGGTGCTGGTGCGGATTGGGCCGTGGGGGCCGCGGATTGGAGCGAGGGGCCGAGCGCGGCCAGACGGGTCTCGACCATGGCGGCGAGACGGTCGTCGAGCCGCTGCTCCAGCCCCGCCTGCGCATCGCGCAGCGTGCCGAGCTCGCCGCGCAGCAGGCCGATCTGGATCACCGCCGCGACCAGCAGGAGCAGCATCGCCACGAATCCGGCCGCCACCGCGATCGGCAGCACGCGCCCGCCGGTCCTGGAGGGCGGGGCGGAAGCGGGTGCTTCGCTGCGGCGCGTCTCCAGCTCCAGCCGGCGCATCTCGACCTTCAGCCGCTCGATCTCGATCCAGCGATGAAAAGCCTCCGGGTCCTGCGGCGGGCCCTTGCTACGGGCGCCGGCGGCGGCGGGACGGGGGGCGGCGGAAGCGGGCCGGGCGGCCGCTTCGCGCGGGGCCGGGGGATAGTCCGGCGCTTGCGGTGATTGCCCGTATGAGGGCTGCCCCTCTGCCGTCTGTCCTTGCGGCGGCTGCGCGTGCGGCGGCACCTGCGGCTCGCTGTCTTCCGTCATCTCGCACTCCCGATCGGTCCGCCCGCGATCCCGGAGACCGGACGGGCGGACCTGATGCTTGTAGCCGAGCCCTCCGCTTTTCGCACCCGACTCGCGCCATTTGCATCAAGGACGAGGAACCATGGCCTCGGTTGGGCGGTTGGCCCGGATGCCCGCGCCGTCGGCCGCAAGGGCCGGCCAAGCGGGATTCAACAAGGAGATTCGCCATGGACAGGAACGAGCAGCGGGTACGCGAAGCCGCCTATCGGGTCTGGGAGGCGGAAGGGCGTCCGGAAGGGGCGGCGCTCGACGCCTGGATATCGGCGCACCGGCTGGAGAAGGCCGAAGCCGGCCGCGCCGGCGACGAGCGCCCGTTCCCCGGCGCCGGCCCGCACGCGCGGCGCGACCTGATCAACGAGGACGCCACTCCCGGTTCCGGCGCGCTGCCGTCGGTGGACGGCGACGACCCGGACGTCGCGCCGCCGACCGGCTGACGCAGGACATGTGATGCCGCCGGGCCGCGTGGCCGCAAAAAAGGAAACGGGCGCGGGGTCGCCGCGCCCGTCCTCCCGCCCGAGGGCCAGTGTCTAGCCCTTGATCGCCTTCTTCGCGTCGCCGACGAAGTCGAGGCATTCGTCATATTCGCCTTCGCCCATCTCGCGCTGGGCGCCGCGCAGCGCCTTGTTCAGCTTGTCGAGCGTCGCCTTGGGCGGGCCCTTGGCGATTTCCGCCTTGATCATGGCGACGCCGTCCGAGCAATCCTTGGCGTCGTCCGCCAGGGCGCTGCCGAGGGTGGCGAAGGTCGCCGCGCCGGCCAGCAGCGCCGCCGAAAGCAGAATTCTCAGGGTTCTTTCCCGCATGGTTCTTCCTCCCGAATGACGCCGTTGCCGGCTTCCCGTTTGCGCTGCCGCCTATTTGACGGTCAGCGTGCCCTGCATACCCTTCTCTTCCAGCCCCTCAATCCACCATTTGTAGGTGCCGGTGCGGATCGGCACGAATTCGAGCGAGATCGTGCCCTCGTCGTCGAACTCGATATGGTGCGGCGAGCCGTAGGGATGGATTTCCAGATGGTTGATGACGATCTGGTTCATCCAGATGTTGCGGAAGAATTCCGGCGCCATGAACTTGTATTCCTTGCCGCCATTGGAGGTGACATCGAGCTGGTAGGACTTGCCGCCCTCCATGGTGATGTCCTTCACCGGCACGGCGTAGTCGTTGCCGTTGGTATCGCCGAGCACGATTTCCGGCAGCCGCTGGCGGCCCTTGGCGATGTCTTCGGCCAAGGCGGCGGGGATGGCGGCGGGGATGGCCGCGAGGCCGACGGTGCCGGCACCGAGCGCGAGCATGTGGCGGCGATTTACGAAACGGGCGTTCATGCGTTTCTCTCCCTTCCCTGATGTCGAGCGCGGGTGCCGGCGCCGGCCGGTCCCGTTCTTCTTTTCGCAAGACCGTAGTCACCATGTAACCACCTGTCTATAATATTGATTCTTATAAAGTTTTTATTCATTTCTCATGAATCTGGAAGTCTTCTCATGTAAAGCCGGCGGGCGGGCATCTTGCCTCGGCGACCGCTCCGCGTGGCGCTCGCGCGCGCCTTGCGCGGGCGCCGGCGCGAGCCCATGGTCGGGGCAGGAAGCGGCGGGGATTCGCGCGACGCGGCGCCTCTCCCGCCCGCAGCAGGAGAACGCGACCGCCGTGCCCGCCGATCGAGCCCAACCCTGCGCCGGCAATCCGACCGCCCGCCGGACCCGTTCCCGGCCTGCGCGGGCGCGACGGGCGGCGCGATGAGCGCATTCCGCTTCCTCCATTCCAGCGACCTCCATCTGGGAAGGCGCTTCGGCAATCTGCCGGAGGAGCTGCGCGGGCGGCTGCGCGAGGCGCGCCACGCGGCGATCGGCCGGCTGGCGGCGCGGGCGCGCGAGAACGGGGCCTCCACCATCCTGCTGGCGGGCGACACCTTCGACACCGAGACGCCCGCCCCCGACATTCGCCGGCAGGCGCTGGCGGAGATGGGCCATCACGCCCCGCTGCGCTGGGTGCTGCTGCCGGGCAACCACGATTCGCTGCAGGCCTCGCAGCTCTGGGGCGCGCTGCGCCCCGAGGCGCCGGACAATGTCGTGCTCGCCGTCGAGCCGGCCCCGCTGGCGCTGGCGCCCGGCGTCACGCTGCTGCCCGCGCCCTGCACCACCCGCCGGCCCGGACGCGACCTGACCGAATGGATGGACGGGGCGGGCCGGGAGGAGGGGGCGATCCGCATCGGCCTCGCCCATGGCGCGATCCGCGACTTCGCCGAGGAGGGCGGCGCCACCGACGTCATCGCCCCCGACCGGGCGGCCCGCGCCGGCCTCGACTATCTGGCGCTCGGCGACTGGCACGGCTCGCTGGAGGTCGACGCGCGCACCCGCTACAGCGGCACGCCCGAGCCCGACCGCTTCAAGCACGACCGGCCCGGCACCGCGCTGATCGTGAGCATCGAAGCGGCCGGCGCCGTGCCCGAGGTGACGCCGGTCGAGACCGCGAGCTTCGCCTGGCGCACGCTGCGCCTCGACCTGCTGTCGCAGGATGACGGCGCGGCTCTGCTCGCCGGGCGGCTTCCCGAGGGGCGGGAGCGCCGGCAGACGCTCCTGCGCGTGGCGGCCGCCGGCCGGGCGAGCCTTGCCGGCCACACCGCGCTCGCCGCCGCCATCGCGCAGGCGGCGCCGGAATTCGCCCGTCTCGAACTCGACGAGGCCGGGCTCGCGATCGACTGCGAGGCCACCGATCTCGACCTGATCGATCGCGGCGGCGCCCTGCGCGAGGCCGCCGAGGCGCTGCGGGCGGAAAGCCTCGACGCCACCCGTTCGGCCGCCGAGCGGGAGGTCGCACGGGCGGCGCTGATGCGCCTGTTCTCCTACAGCCAGCAGGCCGGCGCATGAAGATCGCGGCGCTCCGGCTCTTCAACGTGCGGCGCTTCGCCCGCCGGGGCGTGGCGATCGAGGGGATCGGCGACGGCGTCAACGTGCTGTGCGCGGCCAACGAATACGGCAAGTCGACCAGCTTCGACGCGCTGCACGCGCTGTTCTTCCAGCCCCATACCGGGCAGGCGAAGGAGCTGAAGCGTCTGCAGCCCTATAGCGGCGGCAATCCGCTGGTGGAGGCGGACATCATCGTGCCGGAGGGGCGGTTCCGGCTCACCAAGCAGTTCCTCGGCGGCCGGCGGGCGAGCGTCATGGCGCTCGACAGCGGCCGGCTCGTCGCCCAGGCGGACGAGGCGGAGAACTTCATTGCCGGACTCATACGCGGAGGCACCGCCGGGCCGGCCGGCCTGCTCTGGGTTCGGCAGGGCAATACCGGCCTCGAGAAGCGCAAGGAGGACGAGGACGAGCGGCAGGTGCGCGAGAGCCTGCTCACCTCCGTGCAGGGCGAGGTCGAGGCGATCACCGGCGGGCGGCGCATGTCGCAGATCATCGAGCTGTGCGCCGGCGAACTCGGCGCGCTGGTCACCGCCACGGGGCGCCCGAAGGCGGGCGGCCCCTATGCGGCGGCGCTGGAGGAGCAGGCCCGCCTCGCCGAGGAGGAGGCGCGGCTCAAGGCCGACGTCGACACGCTGCGTGCGGCGCTCGACCGGCGCGCCGGGGCGCTGCGCCAGCTCGCCGAGCTCGACAAGGCCGAGGAGAAGGCGGCCCGTCGCGCCGCCGTGGTCGAGGCCGAGGCGGCGTTCGAGACCGCGAAGAGCCATGCCGAGACGCTGAAGGCGGCGCGGGCGGAAGCGGCGCTGGCGCGCAGCCGGTTCGAGGCCGCGGAGCGGGCGCTGAAGGGATTCCGCGCGGCTATGGAGCGTCTCGCCGCGCTACGGGTCGAGCGGCAGGCGATGCAGGCGCGGCGCGAGGAGGCGCAGGCGAAGCGCGGCGCGGCCACCGCGGCGATGGAGCAGGCGGGCGCCGAGGTGCAGGCGGCCGAGCGCGAGGAGCGCGAGACGCGCGCGCTGCTGGCCCGGCTCGAGCGCGCGCTCGCCGCGCGCAAGGCGGCCGAGGAGCTCGACGCGCTGAAGCTGCGGCTCGGCCGGGCCGAGGCGATCCGCGCACGGCTGGAGGAGGGCGAGGCCGCGCTGGCGTCGATCGCGATCCCCGACGCGGCGATCGAGAAATTGCAGCGGCTGGACGAGGAGATCTTCCGCCTGCGCACGGCCGAGGAGGCGGGGCTGCCCTCGCTGCGTATCGCCTATGAGGGCGAGGCGCCGGCGCGGGTGACGATCGACGGCCGCGCGCTCGGCGATGGCGAGGAACAGGCGGTGAGGGACGTCGCCCGCCTCGACCTGCCCGGCATCGGCACGCTCCATGTGCGCGCCAACCGGCCGGCCGGTGCCGACGGGGCGTTGGAGGCGGCGGAAGAGAAGCGGCGACGCCTGCTGGCGGAGATTTCCGTCGCCGACCTCGCCGAGGCGCGCCGCCGCTCCGGCGAGGCGCAGAGGCAGGCGGCGGCGCTCGAAGGGCTGCGCATCGAGGCGCGCCATCTGGTGCCGGAGGGTCTGAAGGCGCTGCGCGAGGAGGTCGCGCGGCGTGCGGCGGTGCCGGCGGAGGCGCTGGAGCTGAAGGGCGATCCCGACGAGGTCCGCCAGACGCTGGAGCGTGCCGAGGCGCGGGTCGGCGCCGGGCGCGCGCGCGTCCACGAGGCCGAGCCGCGGCGCGAGCGGGCGCTGGAGGCGCTGATGGCGGCGCAGAGCTCGGTCGCGGCGCTCGACGGCGAGCTCGCGCGGCTCGCGGCAGAGCTGGGGCCGGAAGCGGAACGCGGCGGGCAGGAGGCGGCGCTCGCCACCGCCCATGATGCGGCCGCAGGCGAGCTCGGCACCTGCGAGACCCGCGCCGGCGAACTGAAGGCCGCCGCGCCGGACCTCGCCTCGGCCGAGGCGGCGCTGCGCCGCGCCCGTTCGGTCGAGGAGGGGGCGCGGCAGGAGGAGGAGCGGCTGCGGCGCGATCTCGCCGGCCTCAACGCCGAAATCAGGACCCGCTCGGACGACGCGGTCGAGGAGGCGTGGCGCGAGGCCGGCGAGGCCCGCGAGGCGGCCGATGCGCGCGTTGGCGCGTTCGCGGCCGAGGTGGCGGTGCTGGACCGTCTGCGCGAGGCGCTGCAGGCCTCGCGCTCGGCGGCGCGCGACCTCTATCTCCAGCCGGTGCTGAACGAGCTGCGCCCGCTTCTCGGCCTGCTGTTCGACGACGTCTCGATCGTGTTCGACGAGAAGTCCCTGCTGCCGCAGACCATCCGCCGCAACGGGCAGGAGGAGGAGGTCGAGCGGCTGAGCGGGGGCATGCGCGAGCAGCTCTCGGTGCTGACCCGGCTCGCCTTCGCCCGGCTGCTGGCGCAGGACGGCCGGCCGGCGCCGGTGATCCTCGACGACGCGCTGGTCTATTCCGACGACGACCGGATCGAGCGCATGTTCGATGCGCTGCACCGGCAGGCGCGGGACCAGCAGATCATCGTCTTCTCCTGCCGCCAGCGCGCCTTCGCGAAGCTCGGCGGCAATGTGCTGCACATGAGCGACTGGGAGCCGGACCTCGGCTGAGCGGGCCGCGACGGTCAGGCCAGCAGCACCGAGGCGCTGCGGAACAGCATGTAGGAGGCGACGACGAAGATGATCGCCGCGAACACCGTCGCCAGATGGCCGGCCCGCCCGGCGAGGTGCTGCGCCGCCTTCATGCCGGCAAAGCTTCCCGCCGCGCCGCCGGCGATGAAGACGAGGGCGAGCGTCCAGTCGACGAAGCCCGACAGCGCGTAGTTGAACGCGGTGGTCAGGCCGAAGGCGGTGACGGCGACCAGCGAGGTGCCGACCGCGTTCAGGATCGGCATGCCGGTCGAGCCGATCAGCCCCGGCACGATGAGGAAGCCGCCGCCGATGCCGAAGAAGCCGGAGACGGCGCCGGTGCCGAGCCCGAAGCCGAGCACCCGGGGCGCCTTCTCGCGCGTGCATTCCGCGCCCGGCTCGCCGGGATTGCCGCGCCCGCGCAGCATCAGCACGCCCACCGCCAGCATCAGCAGGGCGAACAGGAACAGCAGCTTCTGGCCGTCGATCAGCTTGCCGAAGGTCGAGCCCGCCAGCGCGCCGAGAATGCCGGCGGCGGCGTACATGCCGCCGCAGCGCCACTTCACCGTGCCCGCCCGCGCATGGCTGAGCAGCCCGACCGCGGCGTTGACGGCGACCGCGAAGGCGCTGGTGCCGATGGCGATGTGCGGGTTGCGCACGCCGACCAGATAGACGATCAGCGGCACGGCGAGGATCGAGCCGCCGCCGCCCACTAGGCCGAGCGTGAAGCCCACCAGCACGCCGGCCCCGCCGCCGAGCGCGTATTGCACCGGTTCGAGCATCACGCCGGCCCGCTTTCCGGCGGCGCCGCGATCGGCTCGGGCGCGCACAGCCATTCGCGCCCGCGCAGCATCGCGTACCAGTAGATCGGCGGCAGCATGCGGTCCTTCAGGAACCAGGCCCGGCGCGTCGGCCGGGTGCCGTCCAGCATCCATTTCGGGAAGGTCGGCAGCAGCGCGCCGCCATAGCCGAACTCAGCCAGCACGATCCGGCCGCGCTCGACGGTGAGCGGGCAGGAGCCGTAGCCGTTGTACTGCGCCGCCGGCGCCTTGCCGTCGAGCGCGGCGAGGACGTTGACGGCGACCACCGGCGCCTGCTTGCGCGCGGCGGCGGCGGTCTTGGCGTTCGGCGTGTCGGTGGCGTCGCCGAGCGCGAACACGTCCTCGTGGCGGACATGGCGGAGCGTCGCCGGATCGACCTCGATCCACCCGCCGGGCCCGGCGAGCGGGCTCGCGGCGACGACGTCGAGCGGCGTCTGCGGCGGCACGGCGTGGAGCATGTCGAAGGTGCGCTCGACCCGCTCGGGCCGTCCGTCCGCGCGCTTGCGCTCGAAGGTTGCGATGCGGGCCGGCCCGTCGACGGCGACGAGGGCGGAGCCGAAATTGAGGTCGATGCCGTAGCGCTCGACATAGTCCATCAGCGCCGGGACGTAGGTCGGCACGCCGAACAGCACGCCGCCGGCATTGTGGAACTCGACCTCCATGCGCGGCAGGATGCCGGCCTCGCGCCAGATGTCGCAGCACAGATACATCGCCTTCTGCGGCGCGCCGGCGCATTTGATCGGCATGGCCGGCTGGGTGAACAGCGCCCGGCCGGGGCGCATGTCGCTGGCGAGGCGGTAGGTGTAGGGGGCGAGGTCGTAGCGGTAGTTCGAGGTGACGCCGTTCTCGCCCAGCGTTTCCGACAGGCCGGGAATGGCGTCCCAGGCGAGACGCAGACCCGGCGCCACGACGAGCGCGCGGTAGCGCACCGAGGCGCCGTCCGCCAGCACTACCTCCCGCATCTGCGGCGCGAAGCCGGCGGCGGCCTGCCGGATCCAGGTGACGCCCGCCGGCATGACCTCGGCCATGGGATGGCGCGTAGTCTCCGGCTTGAAGATGCCGGCGCCGACCATGGTCCAGCCCGGCTGGTAGTAGTGGCAGGTGGCGGGCTCGACGATCGCGATGTCGAGCGAGGGGCGGCGCTTCAGCAGGCTGGAGGCGGTGGCGATGCCGGCCGCCCCGCCGCCGACGATGACGACGTCATGCACGCGGGGCGCCGGCGCGCTCCCGGGGTCCGTCTCCGTCGGCGCGGGTGCGAGGCGCGGGCACTGGGCCGAAAGGTCGAATCCGGCACGGCTGGCGAGGCCGAGGATGTCCTCGGCCGGGCGATGGCCCGCCTCGGCCAGCGCCCAGAGCGTGGCCGCGCGCATGCCGCTTCGGCAATAGCCGAGAATGGGTGAGGGAAGCTTGTCGAGCACGGCCCGCATCTGCGCCACCGCCTCGTCGTCGAAGGCGCCGGGGGCGACCGGGATATGGACGAAGGCCATGCCCAGCGCGTCGGCCAGCAGGGCCATCTCGGCGGCGTCGGGCTGGCCGGGCTCCTCGCCGTCCGGACGGGCGCAGACGATGGTCCTGTAGCCGGCCGAGGCGGCGCGGGCGAGGGCGGCGCCGTCCATCTGGCTGGTGACGGAGACGTCCGGCGTGATCTGCCTCGGGGCCATGATGCGTTTCCCTGATCTGTCCGCCCCGCCGGACCGGCCGCCGGCGGTCAGCCGGGCGAGGAGCCGAGGGCAAGGCGGTTTGCCTGCTCTTTGATTTCATAATTTCAGATAATATGTAACTATAGATACGCATTGCGTCAACGCAACGGCGAAGGCAATCAGGGGGAATGACTGGCGAACACACTTCCGCGACCGGCACCCTCGCCGCCCCGCCACGCCCGCTGCGGATCGGCGATCGCGCGCCGCTGTTCAGCGCCCGCTCGACCCACGGGTCGGTGGAGCTCTCCGCCTATCGGGGGCGCTGGCTGGTGTTCTTCTCGCACCCGGCGGACTTCACGCCGGTCTGCACCAGCGAGTTCATCGCGCTGGCCCGGCTCGCGCCCCGGTTCGAGCAGCTCGGCTGCGCGCTGCTCGGCTTGTCGGTGGACAGCCTCTATTCCCACCTCGCCTGGCTGCGGGCGATCCACGCCACCTTCGGCGTCGAGGTGCCGTTCCCGGTGATCGAGGACCCCTCGCTCGAGATCGCGCGCGCCTACGGCATGCTGGACGAGGAGGCGCGCGATTCCTCCACCGTGCGGGCGAGCTACTTCATCGACCCGGACGGCATCGTCCGGGCGATAAGCTGGTACCCGATGACGGTGGGGCGCTCCGCCGACGAGATGCTGCGCCTCGCCGCCGCGCTGAAGCGGGTGGAGCGCGGCGACGCCGTCACGCCCGAGGGCTGGGAGCCGGGCGATGCGGTGCTGCTGCCGCTGCCGGGCGAGCAGGCGCTGTTCGACGGTGGGGACGACTGGTTCTGCCGGCGGATCGAGGAGAGCTGAGCGCCATGGCGCTGACACGCGAGCAGGCGGAGCAGGCGGTGGAGCGGCTGCGCGCCTATGGCCAGCCGCAGCGGCTGATGATCCTCTCGCACCTGCAGGCGGGCGAACTGACGGTTGGCGGGATCGACGCCGCCACCGGCATCGGCCAGCCGGCGCTGAGCCAGCAGCTCGCCGAACTGCGCCGCGCCGGGCTGGTGGCGACGCGGCGCGTCTCCAAGCAGGTATTCTATCGCCTCGCCGACGTCTCGGTCGCCCATTGCGTGCGCAGCATCGAGACCCAGTTCGGCGGCGCCGAGGCCGGGCCCGAGCCGGAGGGTCCCGCCGCCGACACGCGCGCGGCCGGGCGCCCGCCGCAGAAGGGCGCCGCCATGTTCGCCCGCGTCATCCGCGAGGACTCGCGCTAGAGACCGCCCATTTGTGGGTTCTGCGTCACGCAGGCCCGCTTCGGGGGCGCGCGAGGCGGCGCAGATGGGCTGCGCGTATTGCATTGCAGCAAAAGCTGATGTAGCCCGGACCCAATCATCCGGACCCGGTGAAATTCCGGGTGGCTCTTCCGGCCGCCGATCCGCCGGACAACGCAGATGCAGCGCCTGCCCGCACCGCCTGCCGGCGGACGGCCGCTCTTTGCGCAGAAACAATTCCATGACGACGAGCTCACGCTATTTCCGCGACTGGTTCTTCAATATCCGCGCCGATGTCCTTGCCGGCATCGTCGTGGCCCTTGCCCTGATCCCCGAGGCGATCGGCTTTTCCGTCATCGCCGGGGTCGACCCGAAAGTGGGGCTGTTCGCCTCCTTCGCCATCGCCTGCGTCTCCGCCTTCGTCGGCGGGCGGCCGGGCATGATCTCGGCCGCCACCGCCGCGACCGCGGTGGTGATGACCTCGCTGGTGCGCGATCACGGGCTTCAGTACCTGTTCGCCGCCACCATCCTGATGGGCGCGATCCAGATCGTCGCCGGCCTGCTCCGCGTCGGCCGGCTGATGCGGTTCGTCTCCCGCTCGGTCATCACCGGCTTCGTCAACGCCCTCGCCATCCTGATCTTCATGGCGCAGCTGCCCGAGCTGATCCATGTGCCGCCGGTGACCTACGCCATGGTCGCGGCCGGGCTCGCCATCATCTACCTGTTCCCGCGCCTCACCCGCGCCGTGCCCTCGCCGCTGGTCGCGATCGCGGTGCTGACGCTGTTCGCCTGGTGGAGCGGGATAGAACTTCGCACGGTCGGCGACCTCGGCGAGCTGCCCTCCAGCCTGCCGGCGCTGGCGCTGCCCGATGTGCCGCTGAACCTCGAGACGCTGAAGATCATCCTTCCCTATTCGCTGACGCTGGCGGCCGTGGGCCTGCTCGAATCGCTGCTCACCGCGCAGATCGTCGATGACATGACCGACACGATGAGCAACAAGAGCCAGGAATGCATCGGCCAGGGCGCGGGCAACCTGGCCTCGGCGCTGATCGGCGGCATGGGCGGCTGCGCGATGATCGGCCAGTCGGTGATCAACGTCACCTCGGGCGGGCGCGGGCGGCTGTCGACCTTCGTCGCCGGCGCCTTCCTGCTGGTGCTGATCCTCGTGCTCGACGACCTGGTGCGCATCATCCCGATGGCCGCGCTGGTGGCGGTCATGGTCATGGTCTCGATCGGCACATTCTCCTGGCGCTCGATCCTCGACCTGCGCACCAATCCGCGCTCCTCCTCGGTGGTGATGCTGGCGACCGTCGTCACCGTCGTGGCGACGCGCGACCTCGCCATCGGCGTGCTGGTGGGGGTGATGCTCTCGGGCGTGTTCTTCGCCGGCAAGGTGGCGCGACTGGTGCACGTCTCGGTGAGCGCCGACGAGGCGGCGGAGCGGGTGGTCTACACCGTCACGGGGCAGATCTTCTTCGCCTCGGCCGAGGTGTTCCTGCGCGGCTTCGATTTCGACCGGCGCCCGCGTGAGGTGGTGATCGATGTCACGCACGCGCATTTCTGGGACATCACCTCGATCGGCGCGCTCGACAAGGCGGTGCTCAAGCTGCGCAAGGCCGGCGCGGAGGTCACCGTGCTCGGCCTCAACGAGGCGAGCGCCACCATGGTCGACCGCTTCGGCCGGCACGACAAGGACGTGCTGGCGGACGTCTCGCCGCACTAGCTCGGCGGGCGGCGCTTCGCGCGCATCCGACGAGAGACGACGTTCGCGGCGGCGCGGATTGCGCTAAGCAACGCCCGCCGCATCCCCGTCCCGCCTCCCGGGGCGCGGGCGGCGCTATGAACGGACGTCCCATGAGCGACACTGACGAGACACCGCGCGCCGGGCAGGCGCTGACCGGCATAAGGGTGCTGGACCTCTCCCGCGTGCTGGCCGGCCCCTGGGCGACGCAGGTGCTCGGCGACCTCGGCGCCGAGGTGATCAAGATCGAGCGGCCCGGCGCGGGCGACGACACGCGCGGCTGGGGCCCGCCCTGGCTGAAGGACGGCGAGGGGCGCGAGACCGGCGAGAGCGCCTATTTCCTCGCCGCCAACCGCAACAAGCGCTCGGTGAGCGTCGACATGGCGCATCCCGACGGGCAGGCGCTGATCCGCAGGCTGGCGCAGGCGAGCGACGTGGTGATCGAGAATTTCAAGGTCGGCGGCCTGGCGCGCTACGGCCTTGACCATGATAGCCTCGCTGCCCTCAACCCGCGCCTCGTCTACTGCTCGATCACCGGTTTCGGGCAGGACGGGCCGGAGGCGGGACGCGCCGGCTACGACTTCATGATCCAGGGCATGTCGGGGCTGATGTCGGTGACCGGCAGCCCGGATGACGAGCCGCAGAAAATCGGCGTGGCGCTGGTCGACGTGCTGACCGGGCTCAACGCCGCCATCGCCATCCTCGCCGCGCTTCAGCAGCGCCACAGCACCGGGCGCGGCCAGCGCATCGATGTCGCGCTGTTCGACGTGGCGATGGCGAGCCTCGCCAACCAGGCGCTCAACTATCTGGTCGGCGGCACCGCGCCGCGCCGGCTCGGCAACGCTCATCCCAACATCGTGCCCTACCAGGCGTTCGAGACCGGGGACGGGCACCTCATCCTCGCGGTCGGCAACGATGCCCAGTTCGCCCGCTTCTGCCGGCTGGCGGATCTCGGCGACCTCGCCACCGATCCGCGCTTCCTCACCAATGCCGGTCGCGTGGCGCACCGCGCCGAGCTTCTGCCGGCGGTCGCGGCCGCGTTGAAGCGGCAGACCACGGCGGAATGGCTCGCCATGCTGGACGCTGCCGGCATCCCCGCCGGGCCGATCAACACCATCGCGCAGGCCTTCGCCGAGCCGCAGGCGCTGGCGCGCGGGCTGGCGCTCGAACTCCCGCACGTGCTGGGCGGCATCGCGCCCGGCGTGCGCAGCCCGCTGCGGCTGAGCGATTCCCCGTCCGGCGCGCCGCTCGCCCCGCCGACGCTGGGCCAGCATACGGACGAGGTGCTCGCCCGCATCCTCGGCGTACCTCAAGCCGAGCGCGACCGGCTGCGGCGCGAGGGGATCATCTGAGGAGTGGAGCGGCCGGCGCTGAGCCCCGCAGCGCGACGAGCTCCGCCATCGGCATGAGCGCGCCGCGCCGGCCGATGACGCGCGCGGCAAGGGCGTGGGCGCGCCGCGCCGCCTCGGCCGGGGCGAGCCCCTGCAGCCGGGCGGCGAGATAGCCGCCATTGAAGGAATCGCCCGCCCCGGTGCTGTCGACCGGCGCGACACGCGCGCAGTCGATCACTTCGCTCCGGGCTTCGCCATCGAGCAGCGCGATCGGCCCGCCGCCGTTCTTCACCACCACCTCGCCGGCGCCGGCCTCGTGCCAGCGGCTGGCGCAGGCGGCGAGGTTGGCATCGCCGAAGGCGGCGGCCTCGTCGTCGAAGCTCGGCAGGGCGATGGCGGCGGTGGCGGCGGCCTTCCTCACCCAGTCCCTCATGGTCGCGGCGTCCTCCCACAGGGCGGGCCGCAGGTTGGGATCGAACACGGTGGTCGTGCCGGCCCGACGGGCGCGGGCCACCTCGTCCAGCAGGAAGGCGCGGCGGTCGGGGGCGAGGATGGCGAGGGTGATGCCGGAGAAATAGACCAGATCGGCCGCGTCGATGACGGCCTTCAGTGCCGTCTCGTCATCGGCGAGGTGGCGCGCCGCCGACTGGCCGCGCCAATAGGCGAAGCTGCGCTCGCCCTCGTGCAGCTCGATCGAGTAGAGCCCGACATTGCGCTTCGGGTCGCGGGCAATGAAGCCGGTGCCGATGCCGTTGGCTTCGAGGAAGCCGGCCATGCGTTCGGAGAACGGATCGGTGCCGAGCCGGGAGAAATAGGCGACCCGCCACGCCTCGCCGAGAAAGGCGCGGGCGTACCAGGCGGTGTTCAGCGTGTCGCCGGCAAAGCCCATACGCCACAAATCGCCGCCTTCCTGCGACAGCTCCACCATCGCCTCGCCGATGGAGAGGAACAGCCGGTTGCTCATCCGGCGGGCTCCAGCCGGGCGAACTCGCGGCCGATCGCGCCCTTCATGCCCTCCGCCAGCATGGCGGAAAGCGCGTCCTCCACCTCGGCGCGCCAGGACGCGGAGGTCTTCAGCGCCTCCGGGAACAGGCCCGGCAAGCCGTGAAGGGCGAGCGAGATGGCGCCGGGATCGCGCCCGTGGCCGGTCAGCGCGGCCTTGATCTCGGCCTCGCGCGGGTCGCGCAGCGCGTAGGTTTCGCCAGCGTCGCTCTCGCCGAGGCAGTAGCGCATCCAGGCGGCGACGGCGAAGGCGAAGGGGCGCAGCGGCAGGCCGGCCTCTTCGGCGCAGACGGCCGGGTTCAGCAGGCGCTGCGGCAGCTTCTCGGTCCCGTCCATGGCGATCTGGTAGGTCTCGTGCGCGATCGCCGGGTTGGCGAAGCGCGTGGCCAGCGCCTCGGCATAGGCGCGAAGGTCGATTCCCTCCAGCGCCGGCAGCACCGCGGCGGCGGCCGCCAGATGGCGCTGCACCAGCCCGGCGAGCGCGGCATCGGCCATCACGTCGCGCACATAGCGGTGCCCGGCGAGGAAGCCGGCATAGGCGAGCATGGAGTGGCTGCCGTTGAGCATGGTGAGCTTCATGCGCTCATAGGGCGTCACGTCGGCGACGAAGAGCGCGCCGCCCGCCTCCCAGGCCGGGCGTCCGGCGGGAAAGCGGTCTTCGATCACCCATTGGTGGAACGGCTCGGTTTCGATCGCGGCGAGGTCGGTGCAGCCGGTCAGGCGCTCGGCGTCGGCCAGAGTCTGCGCGGTGGGCGCCGGGGTGATGCGGTCGACCATGGAGGAGGGAAAGGCGATCTCGGCGGCGATCCAGTCGGCGAGCTCGGGCGCGACCAGCCGGGCGAAGCCGACCACGCCGTCGCGCAGCAGGACGCCGTTCTCCGGCAGGTTGTCGCAGCTCAGCACGGTGAAGGGGGCGATGCCGGCCGCGCGCCGCCGGGCGAGGGCGGCGACGAGGAGCCCGAGCACGCCGGCCGGTGCGTCCGGCGCGGCGAGGTCCGCCGCCACCGCCGGGTGGGTCCGGTCCGGCCCGCGGGTGGCGCGGTCGATCCCGTAGCCCTTCTCGGTGACGGTGATGGTGACGATCCTCACCGCCGGATCGCACATCGCCTCGAGCGTCGCGGCCGGGTCGGCGGCGAGGATGCCGGCGAGGGCGCCGATGACGCGGGCCTGCGTTCCCTCCGCGCCGCGTTCGAGCAGCGTGTAGAGCCCGTTCTGCGGGTTCAGCGCTTCCGCGACCTCGCGGCTGCGCAGGCTGACGCCGGTGATGCGCCAGTCCCCGCCGGCCTCGGCCAGCGCCGCGTCGGTATAGGCGGCCTGATGGGCGCGGTGGAAGGCGCCGGCGCCGATATGGACGATGCCGACGCCATGGGCGGCGGGGTCGTAGGCCGGGCGGAGCGCGGGCTCGCGCACCATGTCCAGCCGGGCGAGGCGGGGCGCGCTCATGCGCCCGCTCCCAGCGCGGGGTGGGACAGGGCGGTCATGATGCCGCGCAGCTCCGCCAGCCCCTTCAGCCGGCCGATCGCCGGATAGCCCGGCTGGCCCTTGCGCTTGAGGTCGTCGAGGATGTCCTGCCCGTGGTCGGGGCGCATCGGGATCGACCAGTCGGCGCGTCCCTCGGCGCGCCGGCGGGCCTCCTCGCGCAGCGCGGCGCCGACGAGGGCGACCATGTCGGTGTGCCCGCCCAGATGCTCGGCCTCGTAGAAGCTGCCGACGACAGCGTCGGTGTCGCGGTGCACGTTGCGCAGGTGCAGGAAATGCACGCGCGGCCCGAGCCGCTCCATCATGCCGGGCAGATCGTTGTCCGGCCGCGTGCCGAGCGAGCCGGCGCACAGGGTGATGCCGTTGGCGGGAAGGTCGACCGCCTCCATGACGGTGCCGTAGTCGGCCTCGGTCGACATGACGCGCGGCAGCCCGAGCAGCGGGAACGGCGGGTCGTCGGGATGGCAGCACAGGCGCAGGCCCAGCTCCTGCGCGAGCGGGGCGACCTCGGACAGGAAGTCGACGAGATGAGTGCGCAGGCGCTCGTCCGAAACCGCGGCATATTCGGCGAGGTGCAGGCGCACGTCGTCGAGGGTGAAGCTCTCCGCCGCGCCCGGCAGGCCGAACACGACGTTGCGCGCCAGCCCGGCGCGGGTCGCCTCGTCCATCTGCGCGAAGCGGACGGCGGCGGCCTCCACCACCTCGGGGGGGAAGCTCTCCGCCGCGCCGGGACGGGCGAGGATGTGGATGTCGAAGGCGGCGAAGTCGACGAGGTCGAAGCGCATGCAGGTCGCACCGTTCGGCCGCCGCCAGGCTAGATCGGTCCGGGTCCAGTCGAGCACCGGCATGAAATTGTAGCAGATCACCTCGATGCCGGCATCGCGCAGCACGCGCATCGAGGCCTTGTAGTTGGCGAGGTGGGTGCGCCACTCGCCCTTCTGCTTCTTGATGTCCTCGGAGACCGGCAGGCTCTCCACCACCTCCCAGCGCAGGCCCGAGGCCGCGCCGTCGGTCATGCGCCCGATCTGCGCCTGCCGGAGCGCGACCTCCTCCGGCGTCCACACCGCGCCGGTCGGCACGTGGTGGAGGGCGGAAACCACGCCCTCGACCCCCGCCTGCATCATGTCGTCGACCGATACGAGATCCTTCGGACCGAACCAGCGCCACGTCTGCCGCATTTCCGCGCGTCCCTCTGCCTGCGAACTACCCGCCGGGGAATATCACCTTCCGATATTGTTGACTAGTATGGAAGTATGTAGCTATATCGTCCGCGGGAGGAACGCATGAAGCCGCAGCAGCTGCATTCGACGCGACTGGAAATGGGCGTGGCCGTCGGCCCCCAGCTCTATCGCCTGCTGCGCGAGCGGATCATCCGCGGCGACCTTCCCCCCGGCGCGCGCATCTCCGAGGCCGAGATCGCGGTCGGCTACAATGTCAGCCGCCAGCCGGTGCGCGAGGCCTTCATCAAGCTGGCCGAGGAATCGCTGGTCGAGGTGCGCCCGCAGCGCGGCACCTATGTGCGCCGGATCTCGGTGGCGGCGGTGATGACGGCGCGCTTCATCCGCGAGGCGGTCGAGGCCGACATCGCCCGCCAGGTCGCGGGTGCCTCCACCGAGGCGGCGCTGGCCGCGCTGCGGCGCCTGATCGAGCAGCAGAAGGCGATCGTGCAGGAGAGCGACCCCGCCGTGTTCCTGCGGCTCGACGAGGCGTTCCACCGCACCCTCGCCGAGGCGGCGGGGCAGGTCGCGGTCTGGGACATCCTGCAAGGCCTGAAGACCCAGATGGACCGGGTGCGCTACCTCACCGCGCGCCAGCTCCCGCGCGAGCGGCTGATCGACCAGCATGCCGCCATCGTCGAGGCGATCGCCGCCGGCGACCAGGGCGCGGCCGAGGCCGCCATGCGCGGCCATCTCCAGGAGATCATGACCGACCTGCCGCTGATCGCGCGCACCGAGCCGGAATTCTTCGACGCACCGGCCGAGGGAGATGCGCGATGACGGCGCGTCCCGTGCTCTCGCCGCTGTACCAGCCCGGCCAGCCGCCGGCGCCGATCCGGCGCGATGCCGGGGCCTGGGCCGCGTGGTTCCGGCGCGAGCTGATGCCCTGGTGGGCGTGGCGCGCGGCCGATCCCGACTTCGGCGGCTTCTTCGACCGCCTGCTGACTGACGGCAACGTGCCGGCCGGGGAGGCCAAGACCTGCCTCGCGCAGGCGCGCACCCTGTTCACCCTCTCGCATCTGGCGCTGGGCGGCGACGAACCGGCGCTGGTCGCGGGCGCGCATGCAGCGTATCGCTTCCTGCGCGATCACATCCTCGACCCCGCCACCGGCGGCTATGTGCGGGCGGTCGCCCGCGACGGCCGGCCGACCGGTGTGGCGAGCGACCGCGTCTCGCGCAGTTACGACCACTCCTTCGTAGTGCTGGCGCTGGCGACCTATGGCCGGCTGGCGCCGTCCGCCGCGGCGGCAACCGAGATCGTCGCCGCGCTCGAGGACTGCTGGTCCTTCATCGAGACCCGGCTGGTGGATCGCGCGAGCGGGCTGCTGCTGGAGGATGACGGCGTCGCCGATCCCGCCGCGCCGGACGCGCCGCTCCGGGCGCAGAACCCGCACATGCACATGTTCGAGGCGGCGCTGCAGGCGTTCGAGATGACCGGCGAAGCGCGCTGGCTCGCGCGCGCGGACGGCCTGCTGGCGGTCGCGCTGAAGCATTTCCTCGATGCCGACACCGGCACGATCATGGAATTCCGCGCGCCCGACCTTTCGCCCGCGCCGGGCACGGCCGGGCCGTGGCGCGAGATCGGCCACCAGTGCGAATGGGCCTGGCTGCTGCACCGCTACGAGCGGCTCGGCGGCACGGCGCCCGTGCGCGCCGCCGCCGGGCGCATGATGGACTTCGCCCTCGCCTTCGGCTTCTGCCCGGAGGGGCCGATGCGCGGCGCCGCCTATGACGGCGTGGCGGCGGACGGCTCCCTGATGGCCGGGACCTTCCTGCTGTGGCCGCAGACAGAGGCGGCCAAGGCCTTCGTCGCCCGCTTCGAGCTGGGCGGCGAGGCGGGCGATGCGGCGGAGGATGCGCGGCGCGCGCGCGAGATCGCGGTGCTGGTGTTCGAGCGCTACTTCGCCGGGCGCACCGTGTGGTGCAACCAGCTCGACGCGCAGGGGCGGGTGTTGCAGCCGGAGGCGCTGAGCCGACTTCTCTACCACGTGGCGATGTTAGTGACGGAGGGCGAGCGCCTCGGGCTGTGGCCCGGGCCCCGGCACGCGTGAAAGGCGCGTGAACGAAGGCACATGAACCAAGGCGCGGGATGCGCGCCGTCGAAAACACAACGGAGGAAGCCTCATGTTCAATGGCACACTGAGCCGTTTCAAGACCCTGGGCCTGGCCGCCGGCCTCGCCACGCTGTTCGCCGGCACGGCGATGGCCGACTACAAGCTCAACCTCTCGACCTCGCAGACCGCGCAGGACCCGCTGGTGCTCGCCATGCAGAGCGCCAAGAAGAAGATCGAGGAGCGCACCAAGGGCGAGGTGACGATCACCATCTATCCGAGCTCGCAGCTCGGTTCGGACAATGACGTGATCGAGCAGATCCGCAACGGCGCCAACATCGCCGTGCTGGTCGACGCCGGCCGCCTCGCGCCGTTCAAGAAGGAGCTCGGCATCCTCGCCGCGCCCTACCTCGTCGACGACTACACGCAGTACGCCGCCATCACCTCCTCGCCGGTCTATCACGAGTGGGTCGAGGACATGGCGAAGACCTCGGGCCTGCGCCTGCTGAACTACAACTGGTTCCAGGGCACGCGCGAGATGTTCACCAACAAGCCGGTGCACACCCCGGCCGACCTGAAGGGCGTGCGCGTGCGCACCATCGACGCGCCGGGCTGGGTCGCCACCGTCAACGCCATGGGCGCCACCGCCGTGCCGATGCCGTGGTCGGAGGTCTATTCGGCGCTGCAGCTCGGCGCCATCGACGGTGCCGAGGCCCAACTCACCGGCGCCTACGGCATCAAGCTGCACGAAGTGACGAAGAATCTCGCCTTCACCAACCACGTCCAGCTCTTCACCGGCCTTCTGACCTCGGAAGCCTGGTACCAGTCGCTGCCCGAGGACCTGCGCAAGATCGTGGTCGAGGAACTCGCCGCGGCCGGCGACGAGGCGACGCGCAACACCGTCGCCAAGGGCAAGGAAGTGCTGGAGACGATGAAGAAGGCGGGCGTCCAGGTGAACGACGTCGACGTCAGCCAGTTCAGCGCGCTGGTGCCGGTCGTCTACGAGAAGATGGGGCTCGAGGACGCGCGCAAGGCGCTCCAGCCCTACATCAACAAGACCCAGTAACGGGTCCCTCAACCGCGAACCACCGCATGGCCAATGGTGCATCTGCACCATTGGGGAGGGGAAGATGTCGAAGATTTTCGATCGCGCCGAGGAGATCCTCGCCCTCGTGTTCCTGGCCGGCACGGTGACCGCCGTGCTGGTCGGCGCCGTCGGCCGCTCGGTCGGCGTGCCCATCCCGGCGGGTCCCGAGATCGCGCAGCTCCTGCTCATCTGGACCTGCATGTTCGGCGCCGACCTCACGATCAAGCGCGGCGACCATATCCGCATCTCCGCGCTGCCCGACGCGCTCGCGCCGCGCTACCGGCGGGTGCTGATCGTCGTCAGCCTGGCCAGCATCCTCGCCTTCCTCGCCTATGTGGCGTGGCTCGGCTTCCAGCTCGCCATGTCGAACTGGGCGCGCCCGATGGGCACGTCGGGGCTCAGCTATGCCTGGGTGACGCTGGCGCTGCCGGTCGGCTCGGTGCTGATGATCGTCTCGCTGCTGCGCCGGCTGGCGACGCATGGCCTGCTCTACAGCCTCGAGCCGGAAGTCCCCGATCAGGAGTACCCCCTGTGACCTCGGCCCTGATCCTCGTCCTGGCGCTCGGCTACATGGCCATCGGCACGCCGGTGGCGTTCGCCATCGGCATCGCCAGCCTCGTCTACTTCCTGCTGCCGGGCACCTTCATGCCCGACACGGTGGCGGTGCAGCGCATCGTCGCCGCCAGCCAGTCCTTCCCGCTGCTCTCGGTGCCGCTGTTCATCCTGGTCGGGCACCTGATGAACGGCTCGGGCATCACCCCGCGCCTGACGGCCCTTTCCACCACGCTGGCGGGCTGGATGCGCGGGGGCCTCGCGCAGGCGAGCCTCGTGCTCAGCGCGCTGATGGGCGGCATCTCGGGCTCGGCGGTCGCCGACGCGGCGATGCAGTCGCGCGTGCTCGGCGAGCCGATGATCTCGCGCGGCTATTCGCCCGGCTTCACCGGGGCGCTGCTCTCGATCGGCGGCCTGATCACGGCGACGATCCCGCCGAGCCTCGGGCTGATCCTGTACGGCTTCCTGGGCGAGGTCTCGATCGGGCGGCTGTTCATCGCCGGCGTCATGCCCGGCGTGCTGCTGACCATCGCACTGATGATCGCCACCTCCTGGGTCGCGCGCCGGCGCGACTACCGCCCGGTGAACGACCGCCTGCCGACCTTCCGCGAGGTGGCGTCGGGCGTGCGGGCCGGCTTCTGGGCCATTCTGTTCCCGGTGTGGCTGCTGGTGGGCATCCGCTTCGGCGTCTTCACCCCGTCGGAAGCGGGCGCCTTCGCGGTCGCCTACGCGCTGTTCGTCGGCATGGTGATCTATCGCGAGCTCACCTTCGAGCGGCTGGTCGACGCGCTGGTCGCCAGCGTGCGCGACATCGGCATGATCATGCTGATCATCCTGCTGTCGGGTGCCTTCGGCTACGTCATCACCTTCGAGCGCGTGCCGCAGACCATCGCCGAGGTGACGCTCGGCCTGTTCTCCAGCCAGGCGTCGCTGCTGTTCGTCATCGCCGGCTTCCTGCTGGTGTTCGGCATGCTGGTCGAGGCGACGGTGATCGTGATGCTGCTCACCCCGATCCTCGTCCCGGTCGTCACGGCGGCCGGCATCGACCCGGTGCATTTCGGGCTGGTGATGATGACGCTCGTCACCTTCGGCGGCATGACGCCGCCGGTGGGCGTGTCGATGTTCACCGTCTGCGGCATCCTGAAATGCTCCTACAAGGACTACACGGCGGAGATGATCCCGCTCGCCGTGGCGGTGCTGGCGGTGGTCGTGATCATGATCCTGTTCCCGCAGGTGGTCCTGTTCCTGCCCGACTACGTGATGCACTAGGGAACGCCGAGCCGAGGAATCGCCATGCTTCTGCATCCCGACCGGCTGTTCCCGGCCGACCCCGACACCCGCAGCCTCGCCCGGCGCCTGTTCGCCGGCATCGAGCACCTGCCGATCATCTCGCCGCACGGGCACACCGACCCGCGCTGGTGGGGCGAGAACCCGGCCTTCCCGAACCCGGCCGAGCTGTTCGTGACGCCGGACCACTACGTCGTGCGCATGCTGGTGAGCCGCGGCGTACCGTTCGAGGCGCTGGGCATCGGCGCCGGCGCGCAGGCCGATCCGCGCGCGATCTGGCGCCGCTTCGCCGAGAACTACCATGTCTTCCGCGGCACGCCCTCGCGGCTGTGGATCGATCATGCGCTGTCGCAGGTGTTCGGGCTCGAGGAGCGGCTCGACGCGGACAATGCGGACCGGCACTACGACGCCATCGCCGAGCGGCTGGCCGATCCCGCCTACCGTCCGCGCGCGCTCTATGAGCGCTTCGGCATCGAGGTGATCGCGACCACCGACGGGGCGCTCGACGATCTCGCCTGGCACGCGGCGGTGCAAGCCTCGGGCTGGACCGGCCGGGTGGTGCCGACCTATCGGCCGGATTCGGTGGTCGACCCGGATTTCGAGGGCTTCCGCGCCAATGTGGAGAGTCTCGGCGAACTCGCCGGATGCGACATCGGCCACTGGCAGGGCTATCTCGAGGCGCATCGCCGGCGCCGGGCCTTCTTCCGCTCCATGGGTGCGACCGCTACCGATCACGGCCACCCGACGCCGCGCACCGCCGACCTGCCGGAGCCGCAGATCGCCGCGCTCTACCAGCGCGTCCTCGCCGGCCGCGCCGAGGGCGAGGACGCGGATCTGTTCCGCGCCCAGATGCTGACCGAGATGGCGCGCATGTCGGCCGAGGACGGGCTGGTCATGCAGCTCCATTCCGGCTCGTTCCGCAACCACAGCGCCGGCGTATTCACCGCCTATGGCCGCGACCGGGGCTTCGACATTCCCCAGCCGGTGAGCTTCACCGCCGCGCTCAAGCCGCTGCTCGACGCGGTGGGCATGGACCCGCGGCTGCGGCTGATCCTGTTCACGCTCGACGAGAGCGTCTACGCGCGCGAGCTGGCGCCGCTTGCCGGGGCCTATCCGGGGCTGCTGCTCGGCCCGCCCTGGTGGTTCCACGACAGCTTCGAGGGCATCAGCCGCTATCGCCGGCGCGTGACCGAGACCGCCGGCTTCCTCAACACGGCGGGCTTCAACGACGACACCCGTGCGCTGTGCTCGATCCCCGCGCGCCACGACGTCAGCCGGCGGGTCGACAGCGCGTTCCTCGCCGAGCTCGTCACCAGCCACCGGCTCGACGAGGACGAGGCGCACGAGATCGCCCGCCTGCTCGCCACCGACCTCGCCCGCTCCGCCTACCGGCTGTGAGCGTGCGAGGGCGTGCGGAAGCGGCGGGCGGCCGGTGCCGCCGCCTAACAAACGGGCAATTCCTGCCTGAAACTTGGCGGCGCCCGATCCAATAATCGGTGCGCCCTGAGACAAGTCCGGCCGGCGCGTCTGCGCGACAATCCTCTCCTCGGTACCCGTGACCGTGCCCATGAGCACGCGGAATCAGAGGAGAAGGTTCAGTGGCACTCAAATTCGACACGCCCGCCGGCGTGCGTTCCACGGGCGTCGCCCGGCGCCTGCGGGGCGTGCTGTTCGCCGCACTCGCTCTCGCCGTCGCGACCGGCGCGCTGCCCCGGAAGGCCGAGGCGGCGATGCCCGACGGCTGCGCCGCGCTGCAGACGAAATATCCGGACCTGAAGGGCAAGACCCTCACCAACGCCGTCAACCCGCACACGCCGGGCTACGAGACCATCGATCCCCAGGACCCGAGCAAGTATATCGGCTTCGACATCGACCTCGGCGAGGCGATCGGCGAGTGCCTCGGCTTCTCGCTCACCTACAAGCCGGTGACCTTCGCCGCCCTGCTGACGACGCTGCAGGCCGGCCAGGCCGACATCGTCATCTCCGACATCTACGCCACCAAGGAGCGCGCCAAGGCGGCCGACTTCATCACCTATCTGAAGGTGTTCGACGGCGTTCTGGTGGCCAAGGGCAACCCGAAGAAGATCGACGGCATCAACCTGTCGCTGTGCGGCACGGTGGCGGCGGAGAACACCGGCTATGTCGAGGTACCGCTGATCCAGGCGCTGGAGGAGGAGTGCAAGAAGGCCGGCAAGCCGGCGCCGGAGATCCTCCTGTTCGACAACAACGCCAACTGCATCCAGGCGATCCTCGCCGGGCGCGCCGACACCTACATCAACGACGTGAACACGGTCGACGGCGCGGTGAAGGCCTATCCCGACAAGCTGGCCAAGGCGACCGCGGTGACGCTGCCCTATTCGGTGGGCATCGCCGTGCCGCGCGGCAAGACCGAGTTCCGCGACGCGGTGATGGCGGCGCTGGTCGAGATCCAGAAGTCGGGCATGCAGGCCGAGATGATGAAGAAGTGGAACCTGCCCACCGACCAGATCGAGGCACCCAAGCTGGTGCTCGCCGACTGACGCAAGGCCCTTGCCGGAACGGCCGCGGCACGCCCCGCGGCCGTTTCCATCCCAACGCCGTGAAAACAGGCCGATGGATCTCTTCGTACACTATCTGAGCATGCCGTACCTCGTGGAAGGGGTCGGCTACACGCTGCTCATCACCGTGCTGGGCCTGCTCGGCGGCTTCGCCATGGGGCTGGTGCTGGCCTGGATGCAGCTCAGCCGCTTCCGCGCCCTTGCCATCGTCGCGCGCGGCTATTCCATCATCTTCCGCGGCACGCCGCTGATCCTGCAGATGGTGTTCTGCTACAACGCCCTGCCGCTGATCGGCATCAAGCTGACCGCCATCTCCGCCGCCAGCCTCGCCCTCGCGCTGAACGAGGCGCCCTTTATCGCCGAGATCCTGCGCGCCAACGTGATCGGGGTCGATCGCGGACAGGTCAGCGCCGGCCAGGCGCTGGGCATGACGCCGGCCGCCATCATGCGCCGCATCGTCGCCCCGCAGGCGATCCGCTCCATGGTGCCCGCGCTCGGCAACGAGACCATCAGCGCGCTGAAGAACTCCTCGCTCGCCTCGGTGGTCGCGGTGCAGGAGCTGACCCTGCGCTCGACCCAGCTCGCCTCGGCGACCTTCGACTTCTTCTCCATCTTCTTCGCCTCGGGGCTGATGTATCTGGTCCTCACCGGCGCCGTCGCGGTGATCCAGATCGTCATCGAGCTGCTGCTCGACCTCGACCGCCCGCCGCCCAAGGAGCAGTTCGCCCGCTTCATGCGCGCCCTGCTGCCGGGCCGCGGCGAGAGCGCGCTCGCCACCGCCGGCGCGGCGCCGCAGACGCCGGCCGACGTCGCCGGGGAGATCCTCGAGGAGATCGAGACCGACCCGCTGCCGCCGGCCTCGCCCAAGGTGGTGAACCTGCATGTGCGCGGCATCGACCGCGAGGCCCGCGCCCGGCGCCTCGCCGGCAATGCGGTGGCGGTCGAGGTGACGGGGCTGCGCAAGTCCTACGGGCCGCAGACCGTGCTCGCGGGCGTCGACCTCACCGTGCGCGCCGGCGAGATCGTGGCGATGCTCGGCCCCTCGGGCTCGGGCAAGTCGACCCTGCTGCGCTGCATCAACCGCCTTGAGGGCTGGGACGAGGGCGCGATCCGCGTCGGCGGGCGCTTCCTCGGCACCGACGAGGCCGGGCGCGCGCTCTCCCCGCGCGACGTGGCGCAGATGCGTGCCGGCGTCGGCGTCGGCATGGTGTTCCAGCAGTTCAACCTGTTCGGCCACCTGACCGCGCGCGAGAACATCGCCGGGCCGCTGCGCTGGGTGCAGGGGCTCTCGCGCCTCGATGCCGACCGCCGCGCGCAGGAGCTGCTGGAGCGCGTCGGCCTCGCCCACCGCGCCGACGCGCTGCCGCGCCACCTCTCGGGCGGCCAGCAGCAGCGCGTCGCCATCGCCCGCGCGGTGGCGCCGGGCCCGAGCGTGCTGCTGCTCGACGAGCCGACCTCGGCGCTCGACCCCGAACTCGTCAACGAGGTGCTGGAGGTGATCCAGCGGCTCGCCGTGGAGGAGGGGCTCGCCATGGTCATCTCCACCCATCAGCTCCGCTTCGCCGGCGAGGTGGCGGACCGCGTGGTGTTCCTCTCCGGCGGCAGGATCGTGGAGGAGGGCCCGGCCGACCAGGTGCTCAACACGCCCCGCCACCCTCTCACCGCGCGCTTCCTCAGCAAGATGAGCGCCGAATAGCGGCGCGAACCCGACAGGCGGCCCGGCCGCCGCGCATACCGCTTCCAGACCGAGGTTTGCCATGACCAAGCACCATTTGCCCGCCACGCCCGAGACCGTCCATTGGGGGTATTTCAGCCGGACCCTGGCGCCGGTGCTGACGCTGAAGTCCGGCGACAGCGCGGTGATCGAGACCATCACCCACCACGCCAATGACGACTACGAGCGCATGATCGCCGGCGACAAGGCGGCGGAGGAGATCTTCCTCTGGACCGGCGAGAAGAAGACCATGCGCCGGCGCGGGGCGGGGGCGACCGAGGGGCCGTTCACCTACGGTTCGGGCGAGGGGCTCGGCGTGCACCTGCTGACCGGGCCGATCGCCGTCGAGGGCGCGGAGCCGGGCGACGTGATCGAGGTGCGGGTGATCGACACCTGGCCGCGCCCGAGCGCCAACCCGGCCTATGAGGGGCGCTTCTTCGGCTCCAACCCGGCGGCGAACTGGGGCTTCCAGTACAAGGACCTGATCGAGGAGCCGAAGCCGCGCGAGAGCGTGACCATCTACGAGCTCGACATGGAAGAGGCGGCGGTGAAGGCGCTCTATTCCTATGTCTGGACGCCGCAGACCGACCCGGACGGCATCGTCCACCCGACCATCGACTACCCCGGCGTGCGGGTCGACCACGCGACCATCGCGAAGAAGGAGGGCGTGCTCGCCGGCATCAAGGTGCCCGCGCGGCTCCATTTCGGCACGATGGGGCTCGCCCCGGCCGAGGCCGATTTCGTGAGCACCATCCCGCCCAACTACACCGGCGGCAACATGGACGACTGGCGCATCGCCAGGGGCGCGCGCATGTACTACCCGGTCGCCGTGCCCGGCGGGCTGTTCTCCTGCGGCGATGCCCATGCCTCGCAGGGCGACAGCGAGCTCTCCGGCACCGCGATCGAGATCTCGCTCACCGGCGAGTTCGAGTTCGTCCTGCACAAGAAGGCGGACCTGCCCGGCACGGTGCTCGAAGGGCTCACCCATCCGCTGCTCGAGACCGACGATGTGTGGTCCGTCTACGGCTTCAGTGTCACCAACTATCTCGCCGAGCTCGGTCCCGACCCCCAGAGCGAGATCCTGAATCGCTCCAGCCTCGACAACGCCATGCGTGACGCCTTCCGCAAGCTGCGGCGCTTCCTGATGACGGTGCACAAGCTCACCGAGGACGAGGCGATCTCGCTGATGTCGGTGGCGGCCGATTTCGCGGTGACACAGGTGGTCGACGCCAATTGGGGCGTGACCGGCACCATCCGCAAGGCGATCTTCGCCGGCCGCGCGCGCGGCTGACCCGGCCGAAGCCGGCGAGCGGAGGTTCCTCGAGGGCATGATCCTTGCTTGGACGGACCCCTGCACAGGGGTTCGAACCATGAATGCGCAGCCGTTCACGAGCGAATCCTATTCCGAGGACTCCCGTGAGCGCGCCTGGCAGGAGGTTCTCGGCGGATTCGGCCTCCAGTCGCTCGCGGGGCGGGCCGCCCTTCCCTCGCACGCGACCGCCATGTGCCGCGCCTCCTCGCTCGGCGTCCGGCTCGGCCGGCTGTCGGCGGAGGCGCAGGCGCTGCGCCCGGCGCCCTCCCGACCGGCCCCGGGCGGTGCCGGCCTGCCGCTGCTGGTGCTGCCGCTGGAGGGCGGGAGCGTCCTCCACACCGCCGAGGGCCGCAAGATACTCGGCACCGGGCAGTTCCTGCTCGGCCCGCGCAGCGGCGACTGGCAGCTCCAGTTCCCGCGTGGCCTGCGCGCCCTCGTGCTGGCGGTGCCGGCCGACGTGTTCCGCGGCCGAAAGGTGGCGCCGCTGCACCTCATCCAGCCGCTCATCGTCGATCCCGAGGGCCTGCCGGACGTGCTGGCCCGCACCATCGAGGCGGCGGCGCAGGCGCTCGACCGCCTCTCCGAGCCGGAATGGGAGGCGGTGGCGCAGAGCGCGGCCGAATGGCTGCTGGCGCTGGCGAGCGAGCGCGCGGCCGACAATGTGGACACGCCCTCGGGCCGGGCCGCGCTGCTGCAGCGGCTCTACGCCAGCATCGAGCGCAACCTCGGCAGCGAGGGGCTCAGCGTCTCCGAGATCGCGCAGGGCGAGGGCATCTCCGAGCGCTACGTGCAGAAGCTGTTCGAGGGCACCGGCGACAGCTTCAGCCACTATGTGCGCGAGCGCCGGCTGCAGCGCGCCTGGCACGACCTCGTCAATCCGGCCGAGAGCGCGGTGCCGATCTCGGAGATCGCCTATCGTCACGGCTTCTCGGATTCGGCCCATTTCAGCCGGCTGTTCCGCGAGCGCTTCGGCCTGCCGCCGCGCGAGCTGCGCCGGCGCGAGGCCGACCGCCAGAGCGCCAGCGTGTCGACCGGCGGCCACCGGGGCTGGCCGCAGCAGGCACTGGTGCGCCTTCGCGCGCTGCAGGGCCGGGTCGAGGGCGGCGAGCGCGCCGGCGTCGCCTCCGGCCGCGGCGAGGCCCGGCCGGCGCCCGCCCACGCCCCGCTCCACCATCACCTCGCGGTCGATGCCTCGACCGTGCACTGGGGCTATTTCAGCCGCTCGCTGAAGCCGCTGATCGAGATCGGCTCGGGCGACGCGGTGACGATCGAGACCCTGACCCAGCACGCCTCCGATGATCCCGAGCGGATGATCCGCGGCGATGCCGGCGCGGAGAGCGTGTTCCACTGGACCGCCAAGGCCAAGAATGTCGACCGCCGCGGCGCGGGGCCGCTCGACGCCTCGGTGTTCGGGCGCGGGGCGGGCGAGGGCTTCGGCGTGCACATCTGCACCGGGCCGATCGCGGTGCGCGGCGCCGAGCCGGGCGACGTGCTGGAGGTCAATATCCTCGACATCGAGCCGCGGGGATCGCGCAACCCGCGCTTCGCCGGGCAGGTGTTCGGCAGCAGCGTGGCGGCGTGGTGGGGCTACCACTATTCCGAATTCCTCACCGAGCCGCGCCCGCGCGAGACGGTGACGATCTACGAGATCTTCGCCGACGCGGACGAGCCCTATGCGCAGGCCGTGCACGCCTTCCGCTGGGAGCCGCAGGCGGATCCGTTCGGCGTGCGCCACGCGCTCTACGACTATCCCGGCGTGCCGGTGGACCTTGCCGGCGTCACGCTGCGGCGCGAGGTGCTGAAGGGCATACGCATCCCGCTGCGTCCCCATTTCGGCGTGATCGCGGTGGCGCCGCGCGAGGCGGACCTGATCGATTCCGTGCCGCCGGCCTATTTCGGCGGGAACCTCGACAATTGGCGGCTGGGCAAGGGGGCGACGGTCTATCTCCCGGTCTCCGTGCCCGGGGCGCTGCTCTCGGTGGGCGACCCCCATGCCACGCAGGGCGACGGCGAGCTCTCGGGCACCGCGATCGAATGCTCGATGACCGGCACCTTCCGGGTCGTGCTCCACAAGAAGGCCGACACGGTCGGCACCGTGCTCACCGATCTCACCTATCCGCTGATCGAGACGCCGGAGAACTGGGTGCTGACCGGGTTCAGCCACCCGAACTACCTCGCCGAGTTCGGCGCCAACGGGCAGAGCGACGTCTACAACAAGTCCTCGCTCGACCTCGCCATGCGCGACGCCTTCCGCAAGGTGCGGCGCTTCCTCATGACCACCAAGGGCCTCGACGAGGACGAGGCGATCGCGCTGATGTCGGCAGCGGTGGATTTCGGCATCACCCAGGTGGTGGACGGCAATTGGGGCGTGCACGCCATCCTCGCCAAGCGCCTGTTCGAACCCTGACGGGCGGCCGGCCCCGCCCTGCGGTGGCGCGGCAGGGGCGCCGGCTTTGCCTTCCGTTTAATTGCACATTTTATATCAATCGATACAATGCGTGCTCCTGACTGAGGAGCCATCGAATGTCCCACGCCCGGCTTGCGCCGCGAATGAACGGCGCCGGTTCGTCGCCCACCGCCGAAATCTCCAACAAGGTGCGCGCCCTGACCGCGCAGGGCCATGCGGTGGTCAATCTGGGCGAGGGCGAGCTCGACTTCCCGACCCCGGAGGCGATCTGCGCTGCCGGCATCGCCGCCATCGAGGAGGGCGACACCAAATACACCGCGGTCGCCGGCACGGCGGCGCTGAAGGCGGCGATCCGCGCCAAGTTCGCGCGCGAGAACGCGCTGGACTATTCGGACGAGGAGGTGATCGCCGGGGCGGGCGCCAAGCAGCTCATCTTCAACGCCCTGCTGGCGACGCTGGCGCCGGGCGAGGAGGTGATCGTGCCGGCGCCCTACTGGGTGTCCTATCCCGACATGGTGCGCCTCGCCGAGGGCGTGCCGGTGATCGTGCCCTGCACCCCCGCGCAGGGCTGGAAGCTGACGCCGCAGGCGCTGAAGCAGGCGATCACCCCGCTCACCCGCTGGGTGGTGCTGAACTCGCCGAACAATCCCACCGGCGCGGTCTACAGCCCGGACGAGATGAGGGCGCTGACCGAGGTGCTGCTCGCCTGCCCGCAGGTGCTGGTGCTGGCCGACGACATCTACGAGCACGTCCGTTTCGAGGGTGCGTTCGCCACGCCCGCCGCGGTCGAGCCGGCGCTGCGCGAGCGCACGCTGACCGTCAACGGCCTGTCCAAGGGCTATTCGATGACCGGCTGGCGCCTCGGCTATGCCGGCGGGCCGGCGTGGCTCGTCGCCGCAATGCAGGTGCTGCAGTCGCAGAGCACCTCCAACCCGAGCACCATCAGCCAGCGCGCGGGCATCGCGGCGCTGGAGGGCGTGCGCGACTTCATGGCCGGGTGGCTGGAGACGCTGCGCACGCGCCGCGACATCGTGCTCGACATGATCGCCCGCGTGGACGGGCTCGCGAGCGACGTGCCCGAGGGCGCCTTCTACGTGTTCGCGGACTGCCGGGCGATGATCGGCGCGACGACCCCCGCCGGGCGGGTGATCGCCAGCGATCTCGACTTTGCCACCTACCTGCTCGAGGCCGCCCATGTCGGCGTGGTGCATGGCGCGGCCTTCGGCGCGCCCGGCTATATCCGCATCGCCTATGCGGTGGACACCGAGACGCTGCGCGCGGCCTGCCGGCGGATCGAGGCCGCCTGCCGCGCCCTGTCGCTGAAGGCGGCGGCCTAAGCCTCCCGCCTCACTCGACGATAAAAGGCCCGGCAGGTCGTCCCGCCGGGCCTTTTTTTGAGCGCGCTCGCAGGCGGGCGTCAGCCCTTCAGCGTGACCTTGGTGCGCGGATCGGCGGCGAGGGCCTGCATCATCGCGGTCACCTCGGAGAAGGCCTCCGCGTCGAGATCGCGCAGCGGGGCGCGCACATGGCCGCCGTCGAAGCCGCGCAAATTCATCGCCGCCTTCACCATCTGCGGCTGGCCGTGCCGGCGGGCGAGGGCGCGGAACGCGTACCAGGCTTTGTGCATCTCGCGCGCGGTGGCGGCATCGCCAGTCTCGAGCGCGCGATAGGTCGCCAGGATCAGCTCCGGCAGCGCGCAGGAATTGGTCGAGGAGATGCCATCGAAGCCGGCCATCATCGGGCCGAGGAAGGCGAGGTCGGAGGCGCAGAACAGCTTGATGCGGCCGCCGAGCCGGTTGGCGATCCGGTCGATCGCGGTCACCGACAGGTCGCCCTGCTTGATGCCGGCCACGCCGGGAATATCGGCCAGCCGCTCGATCAGATCCGGCGCCAGCGTGATGCCGATGCCGGGCGCGTTGTAGATCAGGATGCCGGTGCGCGAGAGCGGCGCCATCTCCTCGAAGAAGGCGGCGATCTGACCGTCCGTGACCTCGGAGACGAAGGGCGGCGTGACCATGGGCAGGCCGCCCAGCTCGCCGGCAAGCACGGTCAGCTCACGCGCGGTGCGCGCATCCGAGGCGGCCGAGCACAGCATGACCGGCACCCGGTCGCCCGCCACTTCCATCGCGACGCGGAACAGCTCCGCGCGCTCGGCCGGCGACATGGCGGGGAACTCGCCATAGGTGCCGCCGATGAGGATGCCGTCATAGCCGAGCCCGATGACGCGCTCGATCGAGCGGGCAAGGCCCGCCCTGTCGAGCGCACCGGAGGCGTCGAACGGGGTGACGGTGATGTTGAAGATGCCCGCGAGGCGCGCGCGGCATTCGTTCACGTCCTTCATGATTCGAGACCTCCCGCGCTCAGGCCGCGACCTGGACCAGCGCCCGGTCGAGCGTGCCCAGCACCCGGCAGCCGGTGTCGGTAACGACGATGGTCTCGCTCACCCCCACGGTGAAGCGGCCATAGATGCGCAGCGCCGGCGGCAGGTGGAAGGTCATGCCCGGCGCGAGCGGCGTCTTCACGCCGGCATTGAGGCTGAGGATGCCGCCCTCGCCCCAGTCCGGCGCGAAGGAGATGCCGACGCTGTAGCCGAGCCGCTTGCGGAAATTGTCGGTGTAGCCGGCGGCGTCGATGATCTTCTGCCCGGCGAGGTGCGGCACCTCGCAGGCCACGCCCGGCCGGATGGCGTCGAGCGCGGCGGCGAGCACCTCCTGGCAGACTTTCATCATGTCGAGCGCCTCGGCCGGCGGGGTGCCGATCCAGGCCGAGCGCATCAGCGCGGCGTGGTAGCGGTCGTGGCTGGCGGCCATTTCCAGGAAGGCGGGGTCGCCCGCCTCCAGCCGGCGCCGCTTCCAGGTGCCGTGCGGCACGCCGCTGCGCGGACCGGACGAGACCAGCGGCTCCATGCCCATATATTCCGAGCCGGCCGCGATCGCCGCGCCCATCATGGCGGCGACGATGTCGTTCTCGGTATTGCCGACCTTCACCGCGGCGAGGCCGGCCTTCAGCCCGGCGTCGACATAGGCGGCCGAGCGCTCCAGCTTGCCGATCTCCAGCGGCGACTTCACCACGCGCAGCTTCTCGACGATGCCGGCGGCGTCGTGGACCGTGCCGAGCGCGGCCTGCAGCGCCTCGTAGGTGGCGATGGGCAGGAACCAGCCGCGCTTGTCGATGCCGACGCGCCGGCCCTTCAGCCCCTTCGCATCGATCAGCGCGACGAGGAAGGCGACCGGGTCGTCCGTGTCCTGGTAGATCGCCGCGTCGGTGATGAAGGTGTTGGCGACGAAGTTGAAATATTCGAGCTGGCGCACCACGAAGACCGGGTCGCCCTCCACCGGCAGCACCAGCGCCTGGAAGGTGTAGTAGCCGGGCGTCTGCTGGCCGGTGAGATAGAACAGGTTCTCCGGCCCGGTGACGATCATCACGTCGAGCCCCGCCTGCGCGAGGCCCTCGCGGGCCTTGGCGACACGCGCGTCGTATTCGGCCTTGGGGAAGGCGGATTCCTGCCCCTGAACCACACTGCCGGTGGCGGTCATGTCACGAAAACTCCCTGATGAGATGCGTGCACGACGCATCGAAACGAAGGCCGAGGCCGGGGGTCGGGGGGGCGCTCACGCGGCCGTCGCCATAGGCGAGGCAGGTGGCGGGGTTGCTGGCGGGGTCGTTCTCCAGGCCGTCCGCGCCGTAGAGCTCGGCGAAGCGTGGGCAGGTGGCGCAGGCGAGATGGAGCGCGGCGGAGGTGGCAAGCCCGCCCTCGTTCATCTGGCCGATCATGAAGGGCACGCCGGCGCGGGAAAGGAGGCGGGCCGCCTCGAGCGCGGGGGTGAGGCCGCCGAGCTTGACCAGCTTGAGATGGGCCATCAGCCCGTTGCCGGCGTCGGCGATGCGGCGCACCTCGTCGAGGCCGGTCACGCTCTCGTCGAGCATCACCGGGATGGGGCTCCGCGCCGCGAGCTCGTCCAGCGCCTTCCAGTCGCCGGGGGCGACCGGCTGCTCGACATAGGCGAGGTCGTAGCGCGCGAGCGCTTCGAGATGGCCGAGGGCGGCGGGCAGCTCCCAGGCGCCGTTGGCGTCGGCGGCGAGCGTGACGCCGCTGCCGAAGCGCTCGCGCAGCAGCGCCACGCGGCGGAGATCGTCGGCAATATCGCCGGCGCCGATGCGCACCTTCAGCTCGGTGAAGCCGCGCGCGACATAGGCCGCGGCGCGCGCGAGGAAGGTCTCATCGGAGGAGACGAACAGCGTCTGGTTGGTGGCGTGGGCGATCGGGGCGCCGTCGGGCGCGCCGAGACGAACCGCGAGCGGCACGCCCGCCTGCCGGGCGCACATGTCGTGCAGCGCGCAGTCGATCAGCGTGCGTACCGGCGCGCTGGCGCGGGCAACGGCGGCGGGCGGCTCGGCGAGGAGGCAGGCGGCATCGCGGGCGAAATCGATCCCGCTAAGGACGTCGAGCGCCTCGGCCAGCACCGCCTCGGCGGCGAGGCCGTTGAGATAGGCGATGTTGATGCGCACCTCGCCGGCGGCGACGAGGCCGTCCTGCTCGAGCCGCAGATAGAGCGTGTCGAGCCCGTCGACGCGGCCGGAGGAGGCGGTGTGGAGCACCAGCCCTTCCCGATAGGTCAGCATGGCGCGATGAAGGGATGCCCACATGGTTCAGCCCGCCAGCATGGTCCGGGCGATGTCGCGGTAGATCAGGCTCGCGGCCGCGAACTCGTTCACCGGCACGAACTCGTCCGCCTTGTGCGCGACGGCGAGCGAGCCCGGGCCGATCACCACGCCCTCGGCACCGGCGGCACGGAAATGGACGAGGTCGCAGGCGCCCTGAAAGCCGAACGGCCCCGGCTCGGCGATCCCGCGGGCGCGGCAGGCGGCAAGGCTCGCGGCGACGATCGGCCGGTCGGGCGCGGTCTCGGTCGCCCCGCCGGTGGTGGGCTTCCAGTCGACGATCTCGGCGCGCAGCCCGGTGCGCTCATGGGCGCGGCGCAGCATGGCGGCGATGTCGGCCTTCACCGCCTCCTCGTCCTCGCCGGGCACGAGGCGCCGGTCGAGCAGCATCTCGCAGGCGCCGGGCAGCACGTTGTCGGCGTGGCCGCCATGGATGCGGGTGACGGTGAGGCTCGCCGCACCGACCAGCGGGTGGGTGCGGTGGCGCACGTCGTTCTCATGCGTCTCGGCGACCAGAGCCAGCAATTCGCCGGCGCGGTAGATCGCATTCTCGCCGAGATGCGGCGAGCCGGAATGGGCCGGCACGCCGTGCACGCGCACCAGCGGGCGCAGGCTGCCCTTGTGGGCGGAATAGACGGTGTTCGAGGTCGGCTCGCCGACGATGGCGAAGTCGATCTTCGGCCGGCGCGCGGCGTAGAGCTTCGCCCCCTCGCTGGCGATCTCCTCGTCGGCGACGAAGACGGCGAGCAGCGTGCCCGACCAGGAGGCGCGGTCGGCGGCGAGCAGGCGCGCCGCCTCCAGCATCGCGGCGAGCGGGCCCTTGCAGTCGCAGGCGCCGCGCCCGTAGAGCCGTCCCTCGCTCTCGCGCAGCACGAACGGGTCCGAACTCCAGCCCTCGCCCGCCGGCACCACGTCCATATGGGTGTTGAAGGCGAAGACCGGCCCCGGGCCGTTGACGAGCCTGGCCTCGATGTTCACGCGTCCCGGCCTGAACTCGTCGAAGGCGATCTCGAAGCCGGCCGGGGCGAGCGCCTCGCGCAGATAAAGCGCGACCTCGTATTCGCGCCCGGGCGGGTTCTCGCTGCGGATGGCGACGAGCTCGGCGAGCTCGCGTTTCATGCGGGCGAGGTCCGGCGCAGAGGAACTGACAGGAGAGGTGGGGGCGGGAGACGCGGGGACGGGCATCGGGGCACTCGTCAGTGGAGGATCTGGTCGAGGAAGCGTTGCGCGCGTTCATTGACCGAGCCGCCGAAGAAGGCCTCGCTCGAGGCGGTCTCGACGATCCGGCCGTCTTCCATGAACACGATCTTGTCGGCGGCCCGGCGCGCGAAGCCCATCTCGTGGGTGACGACGAGGCTGGTCATGCCCTCGGCGCTGAGGTCCGCCATCACGTCCAGCACCTCGCGGATCATCTCGGGGTCGAGCGCGGAGGTGGGCTCGTCATAGAGCATCAGCTTGGGCTTCATGGCGAGCGCGCGGGCAATGGCGACGCGCTGCTGCTGGCCGCCGGAAAGCTCGTCCGGGAAGGCGTCGGCCTTGTCTGGGATGCGCACCTTGCGCAGCAGGTCGAGCGCGACGTCGTGGGCGTCGGCGCGCGACAGGCCGAGCACCTTCATCGGCGCCAGCATGATGTTCTGGGCGGCGGAGAGGTGCTGGAACAGCTCGAAGTTCTGGAACACCATGCCGATTTCGCGGCGGATGCGCGCGGCGTTGGCGAAGTCGCCGGTGATGTTGGCGCCCTCGAAGAAGATGTCGCCGCCATCGGCGGGCTCGAGCAGGTTCACGCAGCGCAGCAGGGTGGACTTGCCCGAGCCGGACGGGCCGATCAGCACCACGGTCTCGCCGCGCCGCACGTCGAGCGAGCAGCCCTTGAGGATGCGGGACTGGCCGAAGCTCTTGTCGATGCCGACGATCTCCAGCAGCGGCGCGTCGGCGCGGGTGGCGGGGCGCCCCGTCGGCGGGTCGGCGCGGTTGGCGTCGTTCATGGCGGCCCCCTCAGCGGACATCGGCGCTCTCGGTGGCGAGCAGGAGACGGTCGAGCAGCGGGCGCTTCTCGCGGCGGCGGCGCTTCTTCGGGTCAAGGCTGCGCTCCAGCATCGCCTGCAGCGCCATGAAGATGGTGGTGAGCACGAGGTAGTAGACGCCGGCGGCGGTGAGCGCCTCGAGATAGCGGAACGAGGCGCTGGCGGTCTGGTTGGCGACCAGCAGCAGCTCCTCGACCGCGATCACCGAAACCAGGGCGCTAGTCTTGAGCATGCCGATCATCTGGTTGCCCATGGGCGGCAGCACGATGCGGGCGGCCTGCGGCAGGACGATGAAGCGCATCACCTGCGAGGTGGTGAGCCCGAGCGCGAGGCCGGCGGTGCGCTGGCCCTTCTTCACCGCGTTGAGGCCCGAGCGCAGGATCTCGGCCATGTAGGCGCCCTCGTTCAGCGCCAGCGCAATGACTGCGCTGAGGAAGGCGGACAGGCGGATGCCGTAGCTCGGCAGCACGTTGTAGATGAAGATGATCTGGAACAGCACCGGCGTGCCGCGGAACAGCCAGATGTAGATCAGCGTGAAGAGCTGCAGGGGGCGCGAGCGCGTCTCCTGCATCAGGGCGATGACGAGCCCGGCGAGGATGCCGAAGAACAGCGAGGTGACGGTGATGAGCAGGGTCAGCACCGCACCGTGGAAGAAGGGCGGCGAGACGACGTAGTCGAAGACGAGGTCGAGCGACATCATGCGCGTCTTCTCCCGTTCCGGGGCATTGCGGGCCGGCGATCAGGCGGGTGCCGTCAGTTGAAGATCGACACCGTGGGCGGCAGGTTCCACTTCTTGATCAGCGCGGTGTAGGTGCCGTCGTCGACGATCTCCTTCAGCGCGCCCTTCAGCGCCTCCTGCATGGCGGCGTCGCCCTTGCGGGTGGCCATGCCGACCGAGGTGTTGGATTCGAACTCGTCGCCGACGGATTCGAACACGTCCGGCAGCTCCTGCATCAGCTTCACCGAGCCGGGGGTCGAGTCGTAATAGGCGTCGGCGCGGCCCTGGCGCAGGGCGAGCGCGGAATCCTGCGCGGTCGGCAGGGTCAGCACGGTGACCGCGGCCAGCCCCTTGCCCTGGCAGCGCTTGTCATCGGCGCGGGCCTGGCTTTCCTGGATGCCGCCGAGGGTGACGGCGATGGTCTTGCCGCACAGCGTGTCGTCGCGGCCGGTGATCTTGGCGGGGTTGCCCGCCTTCACCATCACCCGGTTGCCGATCTTGAGATAGGGCACGAAGTCGACCTGCTCGGCGCGCTGCGGGTTCATGTACATGGCCGAGTTGATGATATCGATGCGCCCGCCCTGCAGCGCCGGGATCAGGCCCTTGAACTCCATGTTCATGGCCTTGGGCGTGGCGTTCAGCTTCTTGCCGAGCGCCTCGATCAGGTCGATGTCGAAGCCGGTGAGCTTGCCGTCCTTCTGGAACTCGAACGGCGCGAAGGTCGCGGCGACGCCGTAGGTGATGGCGCCGTCTTCCACGAGCCCGCTCTTGGGCATCTCGGCGGCGGCTGCGGCCTGCATCATGCCGAGCGGAAGGACGAGGGCAGCGACGATTTTACGAAGCATGTTGGTCCCCTGGGTGCGATCTGGATGGCTCTGGTTGTCGAAGGCGTCTTGTTCTAAATTGCACTTTATGACGACATTTATACAAATCCGTCGGGCCGAACTGTCAAGCGTGCACCTTTGGAGGCGGTGCACAAATGATGGACGATGGCTGATGAAAAATGAGCATTTGCCGAAGTCGGCACGCGTCAGTCCGCGCCGAACGACCGTCGCAGCGGCGCTCCTCCGCACCTCCAAGATGGCGGAAAGGCTTGCCTCGGCGATTTCATCTATTGTATGCGAGTTCAAATTTCATACAAAGCTGGTGGCCTATGGCGCGCAGTCCGAGCCAGAACCGTTTTCGTCTGGCGAATCAGATTCTTGAGGTGGTTCGCGACGGGCGTTTCGAAGTCGGCCATCACCTGCGCGAGCAGCAGTTCGGCGACCTGCTGCAGGTCTCGCGCACGCCGGTGCGCGCAGCGCTGTCCCTGCTCGCCGAGCACGGCGTGGTCGAGGCCCGGCGCCACCAGGGCTTCTTCCTGAAGGCGACGCCGGAGGAACTGCACCGCTTCAGCCTCGAAGTGCCGCCGAGCGCCGACCAGGACCTCTACAGCGACATCGTGCAGGACCGGCTGGCCGGCCGCCTGCCGGCCTCCTTCACCCAGACCGGGATCGCCCGGCGCTACGACGTCGACCGCGCGCTGCTGCAACGCACGCTGACGCGCCTCGTCGACGACGGGCTGCTGGAGCGCAATACGGGCCGGGGCTGGACCTTCCTGCCGACGCTCGACACCGGGATGGCGCTGCAGAACAGCTATGATTTCCGCCTCATCACCGAGCCGCAGGGGCTGCTGGTGCCGACCTTCAAGGCCGATCCGGCGGCGCTGGAGCGGCTGCGCATCCAGCATCTCTATCTCGAGACCCATCCGCGCATCGCGACCGTCGACGCGCGGCAATTGTTCGACACCGATGCCCATTTCCACGAGGCCATCGCCGGCTTCAGCGGCAACGTGTTCCTGCTGCAGGCGATCCAGCAGCAGAACCGGCTGCGGCGCCTGCTCGAATTCGGCGGCTATGTGAACCGCCGCCGCGTGCGCGACTGGTGCCGCGAGCATCTCGCGATCCTCGACGCGGTGGCCGCGGGCGACCAGGCGGGGGCGGCCGAGATCATGCGCCTCCACCTCACCAACGCCTTTTCCGCCGTGCCGAGCTTCGAGACCGGCCGGCGCGCCTGAGCGTGCGGTGGGGGCCGACGCCGGGAGGAGGTCCCCCATTGTCGACCAATAGTATACCGATTAAGAACCAATGGCGCGGTTCGTGCAGACGCGCTGGAACGGGGCGGCTTCGGCCGGCTCGACAGTGTGAGCCGCGTTCGTCCGCGAGGATTTCATGACCATCCTGCTCGTCCGTCATGACACGTGCCTGCCCGCGCTCGACGGCATGGTCGCCGGCGAATTCGCCGCCGCGCGCGGGACGCGGTTCGCGGCGCTCGCCACCGGCGGGGCCGGCCATGCCCGCTTCGACTGCGCCCAGCATGTGCTCGCCCATGGCGAGCTGGCGGCCAACGGGCTGCTCTGGGCGGAGCGGGCGGGCGACCGGCCGGTCGTCGCGCCGGTCGACCGAGGAGCGGTGGCCCGTATCCCAGGCACCGTCGTCGTGCCGATCAATCCTCATCTGGCCGCCTATCGCGATGCGGAGGCGCGCATCCTCGCCACTGCCGAGCGGGCCGGCCGGGCGGTCGAGACCCTCGACGTCCGCGGGGTGGACGACCGCCTGGAGCTGCTCACCGCCGGCGGGGAAATCGTCGCGGCGTGGCGGCGCGACCGCTTCGGCCGGCCGCTACCCCTCGACGCGACGCTCCCCATCCACGAGGGGCGTGCGCTGCGTGTGCTGATCGTCGGCGACGAGGCGTTGCAGCGCGAGGTCTATCCCGCCCCGCTCGCCGCACTGGGCGATGCAGCCGAGGCGCTCGGGCTCGACCTGACGCCGGTCTTCGCCGATCCGCGCGCCGAGCCCGCACTGGTGTGGGACCGGCTCCTCGCCGGCGTCGACGGGCTGCTGCTGCCCGGCGGTTCGGACATGGAGCAGGTGGAGGGGCAGATCGCGGCGGCGCGGGCGGCGATCCGCCGGGACCTGCCGACCGCCGGCCTGTGCTTGGGCATGCAGACCATGGCGAGCGCGGTGGCGCAGGAACTGTGCGGCATGAACGACGCCAATCTCGAAGAGGCCGATCCCGACGCGCAGACGAAGACCTTCGTGCGCCTGCACGACGAGCTGGGCCGTCCCGCGCACCGGCTCGGCCTGCTTGCCAGCCGGCTCGAACCGGGCAGCCGCCTCGCCGCGCTGGCCGGCGGCGCGGAGCGGCTCGACGTGCACTACAACCACCGCTTCGTGCTCGATCCGGCGCTGGAAGGCCCGCTCGCGGCGGCGGGCCTCGCCGTCTGCGCCCGGCAAGGCGAACGCGCCTACGCCGATGCGATCGAACTGCCGGCGCTGCGCTTCTTCGTCGGCATGCAGGGCCATCCCGAGCTTGCCAGCCGCCGCGGCCGGCCGCATCCGCTCCTCGCCGGCCTGCTCGCCGCGATGGCGTCCCGATGACCTCCCCCACCGTTCCGGAATTTGCCCGTGCCCCGCTGCCTGATTGTCCAGCCCATCCATGCCGCGGGCCTCGAACTGCTCGAGAAGGCCGGCATCACCCCGGTGCCGGCGCCGGCCTATGATGCCGAGGCCATCGTCGCGGCGATGCCGGGCATGGAGGCGGTGATCACACGCGACGCCGGGTTGCGGAGCCCGGCAATCAGCGCCTCGGCGGTGCTCCGGGTGATCGGCGTGCATGGCGTGGGCACCGACCCGGTCGACATCGCCGAGGCGAGCCGGCGCGGTGTCTGTGTCGTCAACACGCCCGGCGCCAATGTGCGCGCCGTGGCGGAGCAGACGCTCGCCCTCGCGCTGGCGCTCGCCAAGCAGGTTCCGGCGGCGGACGCGGCGTCGCGCTCGGGCGATTTCGGCTTCAAGTACCGGGTGCCGCTGCGCGAACTTGCCGGTGCCACCTTCGGCATCGTCGGCTTCGGCCATATCGGCCAGGCGACGGCCGCGCTGGCGCGGGCCTTCGGCATGAAGGTGGCCGGCTTCTCGCGCAGCCAGCCGGACGAGGCGTTCGCCCGCGCCGGGGTCGAACGTATGGCGACGCTCGACGCGCTGCTACGCGTCGCCGATGTCGTGTCGCTGCATCTGCCGAGCACGCCTGCGACGCGCGGGGTAATCGGCGCGCGCGAATTGTCGCTGATGAAGCCCGGCGCGTTCCTGCTCAACACCTCGCGCGGCGCGCTGATCGATGAGGACGCGCTGGTGGCGGCGCTGGCGGCCCGGCGGATCGGCGGCGCCGGGCTCGACGTGTTCGCCCTTGAGCCGCTGCCGGCCGGCTCCCGGCTCGCCGCGCTCGACAATGTGGTGCTGAGCCCGCATGTCGCGGGGTCGGCGGTGGAGGCGCTGGAGCGGACCGCGCGCCTCGTGGCGGAGCAGGTCGTCGACGTCTTCGCCGGCCGCCGTCCATCCCATCTCGTCAATCCCGAAACCTGGCCGCCCGGTCCGCGCGCGTGAGCGGCAGCGCGAGAAATGGTGCCCGGAAGGAGCGTCGCGTGACCGAGCCGATCGCCATCGACCGCGCCTTCGCCGAACGCCTGTTCGACGAGCTGGCGGCGCGCACCGGAGATGCGCCCGGCATCACCCGCGCCGCCTATGGCGAGGGCGAGCAGATCGCCCATGACGTGATGAGCCGCGAGGCCGCGGCACTGGGCCTCACGCGCCATGTCGATCCGGCCGGCAATCTCTATTTGACCTATGAGGGGCGCGATCCCTCGCTCGCCTCGTGGGTGGTCGGCTCGCATCTCGATTCGGTGCCGCATGGCGGCAATTTCGACGGCGCGGCCGGCGTGATCACCGGGCTGTGCGCGGTGCGCGCGCTCGTCGAGGCCGGCATCCGCCCGCGCCGCGCGATCACGGTGATGGCGATCCGGGCGGAGGAGAGCAACTGGTTCCCGCTCTCCTATCTCGGCAGCCGCGCCGCGCTCGGCCTGCTGCCACAGGAAAGCCTGGCCACGCCGCGCTCGGATACGGGCGTCGCGCTCGCCGAGCACATGCGCCGCCTCGGGCTCGATCCCACCCGCGTCGGCGAGGGCAGGGTGCATCTCGACCCGGCGCGGCTCCACGGCTTCATCGAGCTCCATATCGAGCAGGGGCCGGTGCTGGAGGCGGCGGACGTGCCGATCGGCCTCGTCACCGGCATCTCGGGCAGCTTCCGCTACCGCCGCGCGCACATCCTCGGCGAATGGGGCCATTCCGGCGCGGTGCCGCGCGGCCATCGCCACGACGCGGTGTTCGCGTTGGCCGACCTCGTCACCGCGCTCGACCGGCTGTGGGGCGAGGTGCTGGCGGAAGGCGAGGGCGCGACCGTCACCTTCGGCGAGGTCGGCACCGACCCGGCGCTGCACGGTTTCAGCAAGGTGCCGGGCGAGGTCTCCTTCTGCCTCGACGTGCGCAGCCTGTCGCCGGCCTGCCTCGATCGCATCCACGCCGGGTTGATGGAGATCGTGGCGGGCATCGAGGCGGCGCGCGGCGTGCGCTTCGAACTCGGGGCGCGTACCGGCTCGGCTCCCGCCCGGCTCGACGACGCGCTGCGTGCCCGGCTCGCCGGCGTAGCCGCCGCGCGCGGGGCGGGGCATGTGGAGATGGCGAGCGGGGCCGGGCACGACACGGCGGTCTTCGCCAATGCCGGCGTGCCCTCGGCGCTCGTCTTCCTGCGCAACCAGAACGGCAGCCACAACCCGGACGAGGCGATGGAGATGGCGGATTTCGTCGTCGCCGCCGACGTCATCGCCCATCTGCTGGCGCGTGACGACAACGGGTGACGGCGCCCCGCGCCCAGCCTCGGGTTCGGCCTTGGCCTCAGCCCATGCAGGCATCCTCCGCCGCGCTGTAGCCGGCGGGGCGCGGGGCGCTCTTCTGGGGCTGCCCGCGGCCGAGCGCGCCGTCGGAGCGGGCGCGCAGATAGACGAAGATGGCGTCGATGTAGCACATGACGTTCGGGTTCACCCCGAAGGCGGGCATGACCAGATCCTGGCTCGCGCTCACATTCTTCTTGCCGTTGGTCACGGTGTCGAGGAACTGGCTGTAGCTGAGGTTCTGCAGCGCATCGACCAGCGAGGGCGCGAAGCTGGAGCCCAGCCCGTCCGGGCCGTGGCACTGCATGCAGTTCGCCGTGTAGCGGATGTAGCCGACCGAGGTGTACCAGTCGACGGTGCCGTCCTTGTCGATCTTGAAGGTCGGGTTGCCCTGGCTGTCGCTATATTCGCCGTCGGACGAGCTGGCGGCGGCGGGATCGCCCGACCCGTCGGCGCAGAGCTGCGACGTCATGAGAAGAAGAGCGGCCGCGATCGCGGCGCCGGTACGCGCATGATGCATGTGTAGCCTCCCACACCCCGGCTTCTTGTTGTGCGGCGTGGAAGGCCGGGGACGGGGGATGATTCCGTCGCCGGGCCCGGGAGGCAAGCCGGCAGTGAAGGGCGGCGAAGGGCGGCGCTGGCCGGCGTCAGGCCAGCCATTCGCCGAAGGGGCGCACCGCGATGCCCGCGCCTTCGAGCCGCGCGCGGATGTGGCGGGCCATCTCCACCGCGCCATGGGTATCGCCATGGACGCAGACCGTGTCCGCCTTCACCTTCAGCCGGCCGCCGCCGGCGGTGACGATCTCGCCGTCCTCGACCATGCGCAGCACGCGCGTGGCGGCGTCGTCGGCGTCGTGGATCACGGCGCCGGGCAGCTTGCGCGAGACCAGGTTGCCGTTGTCGGCATAGGCGCGGTCGGCATAGATCTCGCGCGCGAGGCGAAGGTTCTCCGCCTCGCCGGCGCGCTCCATCTCCAGCCCCGGCATCACCACGAAGACGAGGCCGGAATCGACCGCCCGGATGGCGCGGGCGACGGCGCGGGCGAGGCTGGCGTCCTCGTTGGCGAGATTGCCCAGCGAGCCGTGGGTCTTCACGTGCTGGAGCTTCTGCCCGTTCGCGTGCGCGAGCGCCTGCAGCGCGCCGATCTGGTAGATGAGGTGCTTCTCCACATCCTCGGGCCGCTCGCCCATGATCGGGCGGCGGCCGAAGCCCCACAGGTCGAGGAAGCTCGGATGGGCGCCGACGCCGACGCCGTTCGCCTGCGCGGCGGCGAGCGTCTTCGCCATCACCAGCGGGTCGCCGGCATGGAAGCCGCAGGCGATGTTGGCGGAGGTGACGATGCCGAGCATCGCCTCGTCGTCGCCGAGGGAATAGACGCCGAAGCCCTCGCCCATGTCGCTGTTGAGGTCGATCACGGCCATGTCTGTCTCGCTTCGCTCAAGAGGGGTGGCTGGGAGGATAGGGGCAGAAGGGATCGTGGGCGGCGGAGGCGACGCCGCTGACGAGATTGAGGCCGAGCAGCCGCTCGCTGGAAAGGGCGGCGGCGCCCAGCACCACCGGCTCCATGGCGGCGATGGCGTCCTCAAGCGCGGCGGCGGCGCGCCGTGCCGCCTCGGCGGCCTCCCGGGCGTCGATCGCGGTGAAGCTCAGCGTGTCGCCGGGGCGGAGCTGGGCGAGGCGGCCGAGATCGGGGCCGATCACGGTGGCGATCTTGGGATAGCCGCCCGTGCTCTGGCGGTCGGCCAGCAGGACGATCGGCCTCCCGTGGCCCGGGACCTGGACGCTGCCATTGGCGATGCCGTCCGAGACGATGTTGAAGCCGGCGGCGTGCTCGACCGCCGGGCCCTCGAGCTGGCAGCCCATGCGGTCGGCGCGGGTCGACAGCGTATAGGTCGCCGACAGGAAGGTGGCGAGGCCGGCGGGGGTGAAGGCGTCCGCCTGCGGCCCGAGCACGACGCGCAGCGGCCCTTCGGCGGGTGCCAGATGGCGGCGGCCCTGCCGCAGCAGCGGGCCGGCGCCGCCGCCGCGCAGCGGCAAGACCGTCCCCGCCCGGAGCGGGCCGCCGTCGAGCCCGCCGAGGCCCGAGCGCGTATGGGTCGAGACGCTGCCGAGCACCGGGGCGACGTCGAGGCCGCCGGCAATGGCGAGGCAGGCGCGCATGCCGGTCCGCGCCCGTCCGATGGCGACCCGGTCGCCGCGCGCCAGATCGTGCGCCTGCAGCGGCTCGGCCGGGCGTCCGTTGATGGTGAGCGCCATTTCCGCGCCCGCGAGGGCGATCCGGCAGGCATCGGCGACGACGGTGAAGGCGAGGCCCGTCATGGTCATCTCGACGACGGCAGTGCCGGGCGGGTTGCCGACGAGGGCGTTGGCGAGGCGCATCGCGGCGGGGTCCATCGCTCCCGAGCCGGAGATGCCGAAGCGCTGATAGCCGAACCGCCCGGCATCCTGCAGGGTCGAGAACAGCCCGCCATCGGTGACGGCGAGATGGGGCGCGCCGTGCGGGTCAGGCGTCATGCGCGCCTCCCGCGGGTGTTGCGTCGAGCATGGTCTCGGGCGTGGCGACGATCTCGCCCGCCTCGGCGGCGGCGAGCAGGTCGCGATACGCGCCGGCGTCTATGGGCATGAAGCGGATCGTGTCGCCGGGCGCGAACAGGAACGGCTTTTCGCGCGCGGGATCGTAGGAGCGTACCGGGGTCTGGCCCAGCAGGTGCCAGCCGCTCGGCACCTCGATCGGCGGCGAGACGGCCGCCTGCCGTCCGCCGATGGAGACGCTGCGCGGCGGCGTCTTCGGGCGCGGATCGGTGCGGCGGCTCGTGTGCAGCCGCTCGGGCAGGCCGCCGAGATAGGCGAAGCCGGGCGCGAAGCCGATCATGTAGACACGGTAGAGCGCGCCCGCGTGCAGCGCGACCAGCTCGTCCGGCGTCAGCCCGTGCTGGCTTGCCACCGCTTCGAGATCGACCCCGTGCGCGCCGCCATAAAGCACGGGCACGCGCCAAAGCGTGCCGGCGGCCTCAACGCCGGGCGCCGTCTCCAGCTCGCGGACGCGCCCGGCCAGGGTGACGCGGTCGACGACCAGCGGGTCGAACAGGATCAGCAGCGAGCGATAGGTCGGCACCGCCTCGCGCACTCCCTCGATCGCGGCCGCGGCAAGCGCCCGGTCGAGGGCGATGACGCGCGCATTCACCGCTTCGTCGATGCCGTCGCCGAACTCGACGACGAGCCCGCTTTCTCCGGCGTCGAGCAGGCGGGGGAAGGGCGGGTCCTTCGGCGTCATGGTGCGTGCGGGCGCTCGTGCTTGCGGTCGGTCTCGGGAGAGGGGTTCTGAAATCGTATGTTATATCAACATATTACGTACGTCCGGCGGTCGGCCGGCTGCGCATGATCGATCACGTCCGGCGATCCGCAAAGATCAAATCCAAGGCAGTTCCTGCATAAAAAATCCACTTGAATTCCGACGGTATACCAAAGAAATTCCAGCCAGCGACCCCCGATCCACCGCGTCTCCACCCGCTTTCGGAGGCGCCTTTTTCGATGGCGAGAACTCATGGATTTCGAGGAAGCCGGCACCCTCGTGCTGCCCGCCGCCCACGGCAAGGCCATCTGCCTGCGGGCCGGCTGGCGGGTGCGGGTGGTCAATCCCCACGGCACGCAGGCGCTCGACTTCTGGGCCTTCAACGCGGCGGACCCGTCCGAATTCCTGTCGATGGACAACGTGCGCTCGTTCAACTCCGTCGCCTATGTCGAGAAGGAGACGGCGCTCGTCACCACGCAGCGGCGGCCGATCGTGTGCATGACCGAGGATACCTCGGCCGGCCAGCACGACACGCTGCTGTGCGCTTGCAACCCGGCGATCTACCGCGAGCTCGGCGTGAAGGGCTATCACCGCAGCTGTTCGGACAACCTGCACGAGGCGCTGGGCGAGATCGGCTGGAAGGTACCCTTCACCCCCGCGCCGCTGAACATGTTCATGAGCGTCGACGTGCGCCCGGACGGCTCGCTCGACCGCATCCTCCCGCGCTCCAAGCCCGGCGCCCATGTCGAGCTGCGCGCGGAGTTCGACGCGGTGCTGGTGTTCTCCAACTGCCCGCAGGACGTGACCACCATCAACGGGCCGGACCGTACGCCGCGCGACTGCGTGCTCGAGATCCTGCCGCCGGCGGACGCGCCCTGATGGCGGCGGCGCCGACACCATCCGCGCCGACATCGCCCGCGCCGCTGCTGCGCATCCGCGAGCTGAGGAAGAGCTTCGGCGCGCACGAGGTGCTGAAGGGCATCTCGCTTGAGGTCCATGCCGGCGAGGTTGTGTCGATCATCGGTGCCAGCGGGTCGGGCAAGAGCACCTTCCTGCGCTGCATCAACGTGATGGAGATGCCCGACGGCGGGCTGCTCGACTTCGAGGACGCCCATTTCGACTTCGCGCCCGGCGCGCGCGGCCGGCCGACTCCGGCCCAGCTCAGGGCGCTGCGCGCGCGCATCGGCATGGTGTTCCAGAGCTACAATCTGTGGCCGCACATGAGCGTGCTGGAGAACGTCATCGAGGCGCCGATGCGGGTGAAGGGCGTTGCCCGCGCCGAAGCGGTGGCGCTCGCCGAGGGGCTGCTGGAGCGCATCGGCCTCGCCGACAAGCGCGGCGCCTATCCGAGCCGGCTGTCGGGCGGCCAGCAGCAGCGCGTCGCCATCGTGCGCGCGCTCGCCATGAAGCCGCGGCTGATGCTGTTCGACGAGGTGACCTCCGCCCTCGATCCGGAGCTGGTGGGCGAGGTGCTGGCGCTGATGGCGTCCCTCGCCAAGGAGGGCATGACGATGCTGCTTGTCACCCACGAGATCGGCTTCGCGCGCGAGGTGTCCACCCGCACCGTGTTCTTCGACCAGGGTCGCATCGCCGAGGACGGCCCGCCGCGCGACGTGCTCTACCGGCCGGCGAGCGAGCGGCTGCAACAGTTCCTCAAGCGCGTGCTGCACGAGCACGTCGCCGGCCCGACGGGAGAGGCGCCATGAGCTTCTCCGAATGGCTCGACTTCTTCCTGCCCTACGTGCCGGGCTTCCTGCACGCCTCCTGGTTGGTGCTGGTGCTCACCGTGCTGGTGATCCTGGTGAGCTGGGCGTGCGGGCTGGTCGTCGCGCTGGGCAAGGCCTCGCAGATCGGCGTGATCCGGCAGGCGAGCGTGTTCTATATCTGGTTCGTGCGCGGCACGCCGGCGCTGATCCAGATCTTCATCGTCTATTTCGGCCTGCCGCAGCTCGGGCTCGGGCTCTCGCCCTTCGTCGCCGGCGTGCTGGCGCTTGGCATCAACAGCGGCGCCTATGTCGCCGAGATCATCCGCTCGGGGCTTTCGGCCATTCCCAAGGGCCAGGTCGAATCCTCGCTGGCGCTGGGCATGAGCCGGAGCGAGACGATGCGGCGCATCGTGCTGCCGCAGGTGGTGCGCATCATCCTGCCGGCGATCACCAACGAGGCGATCTCGACGCTGAAGAACACCTCGCTCCTCTCCACCATCACCGTGGTCGAGCTGACGCTCTACGCGCAGACCATCATCGCCACGACCTTCCGCCCGTTCGAGTTCTACGCCGCGACCGCGGTCATCTACCTGGTCATGACCACGATGCTCTCGCAGGTCGCGGCCATGCTGGAGCGCTACAATGCCCGTTACGTCTGACCGCCGTCCTCTCCGGAGGCGCGTGCCATGAGCGTCCTGCCGACGGATTCGCTGGCGACGCCGCGCTTCTGCGGGGTGCCGACCTTCATGCGGCTGCCGCAGGCGACCAGCCTCGAAGGGCTGGACGCCGCCATCATCGGCCTGCCGTCGGATTCCGGCGCCCCGTTCCGCACCGGCGCGCGCTTCGCGCCGAATGCGGTGCGGGCGATGTCGATCATGCTACGCCCGATCAACCCCTATCGCGGCGGCATCAACGTGTTCGAGCGGCTGCGCGTCGCCGATGCGGGCGACGCGGCGGTGGTGCCGGGCTATCTCGAGGAGACGCTGGCGCAGATCGAGACCGCGGTGCGGGCGCTGGCGCAGGCCGGGCTCACCCCGTTCGGCATCGGCGGCGACCATTCGGTGACGCTGGCGGAGCTGCGCGCGGTGGCGGCGACCCACGGGCCGCTGGCGCTGATCCAGTTCGATTCCCATTCCGACACCTGGGACAGCTATTTCGCCGGCAAGAAGTACAGCGCCGGCACGCCGTTCCGCCGCGGCGTGGAGGAGGGCATCATCGATCCCTCGCACTCGATCCAGATCGGCATGCGCGGCTCGCTCTTCGCCCCGGACGACGTCAGCCAGTCGCTCGATCTCGGCTACGAGGTGGTGACCACCGACGCGATGTTCGAGATGGGCCTGCCCACGCTGGCGCAGCGAATCGCCGCGCGCACCGCTGGGCGCCCCGCCTTCCTGACCTTCGACCTCGACTTCGTCGACCCGGCCGCCGCGCCCGGCGTGCAGACGCCGGAATCGGGCGGGCCGAATGCCCGCGAGACGCTCGCTTTGCTGCGCGCGCTCAAGGAAATCAACCTCGTCGGCGCCGACGTCGTCGAGCTGAGCCCGGGCTTCGACCAGCCCTCGCAGATCACGGCGCTGCTCGCCGCGACCGTGATGGCCGAGCTGATCGCGCTCCGGGCCGACCGCTGACGCCTTTCGAACAACCAAAAAGACGTGCCGCCACCTTCCACCGTCAGACCTCTCCGCAAGGCCTCACAAAGGGGAACATCATGCGTCTTCCATTTCTCTCCGTGCTCGCCGCTGCCGCGCTCGGCGCGCTGCTCGCCCAGCCGGCCGCCGCGCAGGACCTCGAGCTGATCCAGCCCGGCAAGCTCATGATCGCCACCGAGGGCACCTACCCGCCCTTCTCCATGCGCGCGCCCGACGGCACGCTCGACGGGCTCGAGATCCGCGTCGGCAAGGAGATCGCGCGCCGGCTGAACCTCGAATACACGCCGGTCATCATCAAGTGGGAGTCGCTGCTGGTCGGCCTCGAGGCCGGCCAGTACGACTTCGCCTCCGACGCCATGGACATCACCGCCGAGCGCCAGAAGCAGGTGATGTTCGCCGATGGCTGGCTGGAGTCGGGCGGGCGCGTGGTCGTCAAGAAGGGCTCGGACATCAAGAAGTCGGCCGACATCAAGGGCCGCACGGTGGGCGTGCTGGTCGCCTCCACCTGGCAGAAGCTGGCCGAGGAGCGCGGCGCCAAGGTGAAGACCTACAAGGCCGAATCCGACGCGTTGCAGGACCTCGTCAACGGCAATATCGACGGGGTGATCACCGATTCGATCGCCGCCGCCTACGCGATCCAGGAATCCAAGCTGCCGCTGACCATGACCGAGGACTATGTCAGCCATGTCCAGAAGGGCTTCCCCTTCAAGAAGGGCAAGCCGAACCTCGTCAAGGCGGTGAACAAGGCGCTCGCCGACATGATCGCCGACGGCACCTATGCCAAGCTGACCACCCCGCTGATCGGCTATTCGCCCGCGCCGAAGGACCCCATCCGCACGCAGTTCTGAGCCTTCGGGCGGTCATTCGCGACGGCACGCCGGAGCCTTCCGGCGTGCCCTTCACGTTTCGACGGGACGGCAGGCATCGCCACCGCGACGAGAGTTGAGATGAAGGACAGGGAAGAGGAGACGCGCGCCACGCTGGAGCCCGCCCCGCGGGCGCTGAGCCAGATGGCCTACGACCAGCTGCTCGACCGGCTGATCAAGCGCGAGATCCCGGTCGGCGCCGTGCTTCAGGAGCGCCGGCTAGCCGAATCCCTCGACATCTCGCGCACCCCGGTGCGCGAGGCGCTGAACCGGCTGGAGAGCGAGGGCTTCGTCACCCGCAAGCCCGGGCGCGTGCTGGTGGTGAAGGAGTTCTCCACCCGCGAGCTGATCGAGACGCTGCATGTGCGCCAGATCATGGAGAGCGAGGCGATCTCGCTGGCTGCGCCGCGCATCCCGCCCGGGGAGCTCGACGCGGTCGAGGCCGACATCCACGCCCTGCTGGCGCAGCAGAACCCGAGCGCGGAGGACGACTGGCAGGTCGACAGCGCCCTGCACCGCATGATCGCCCATCACAGCGGCAACGGCGTGCTGGCCGGCATGATCGAAAACCTGCGCGTGAAGACGTATACGTTCAATCTCGACCGCATGCCCGAGCGCTTCGAGATCGGCCATCGCGAGCACCTCGTCATGATCGACGCACTGCGCCGGCGCGACCGCGAGGGGGCGCGCGCGGCGATCCAGCAGCACATCGAGAATGTGAAGCACAGCATCATCCTGAAGCTCAGCAGCATCTGAGGACGCAAATGTCTCAACACCGAATCAGCGAGACCACGCGCGGCGTGTACATCATCTCGCCGACGCCCTTCACCGAGGACGGGAAGGTCGATCTCGCCAGCACCGACACGCTGCTGGACTTCTACGACGCGAAGGGCGTCACTGGCATCACCATCCTCGGCGTGCTCGGCGAGGCGGGGAAGCTGACGCCGGAGGAGGCCGCGACCTTCCTCGACCATGTGATGAAGCGCGTGGACGGGACCAGGCCGATCGTGGTCGGCGCCAGCAACCCGGGCACCGACAATCTGGTGCGCTTCGCCAACCGGGCGATGGAGAAGGGCGCCGCCGGGCTGATGATCGCCCCGCTGCCGGGGCTGAAGACCGACGAGCAGATCTACGCCTATTGGCAGGCCGTGCTCACCCGGCTCGGCCCGGACATCCCGGTCTGCTACCAGGACTACCCGCAGACCACGCAGGTCGTGACCTCGGTGTCGGTGCTCAACCGGCTGATCGACGACTTCCCGAACTTCGTCATGCTGAAGCACGAGGAGGGCTCGGGCCTTTCCAAGATCAGCCGGCTGCGCGAGCGCTCGGACGCCGGCAAGGGCCGGCGCATCTCGATCCTGGTCGGCAATGGCGGGCTCTACCTGCCGCAGGAGCTGCGGCGCGGCGTCGACGGGGCGATGACCGGCTTCGCCTATCCCGAGATGCTGGTCGGGGTGTGCGAGAAGTTCTTCGCCGGCGAGGTCGAGGCGGCCGAGGACCTGTTCGACATCTACCTGCCGATCCTGCGCCACGAGCAGCAGCTCGGCTTCGGCCTCGCGGTGCGCAAGGAGATCCTGCGCCGGCGCGGCGCCATCGCCTGCTCGGCCACGCGCCATCCCGGGCCGAAGATGACCGCGCGCGACCATCAGGAGCTCGACGAGCTGATGGCCCGCCTCGACGCCAAGCTGGGGAAGTGAACCATGGACCTCGGACTTGATGGGCGCACCGCGCTCGTGCTCGGCTCCAGCCGGGGGCTGGGCGAGGCCATCGCCCGTACCCTGGCGAAGGAGGGCGTGCGGGTGATCGTCACCGGGCGCGATGCGGAGCGCGTCGCCAAGGTGGCCGGCGACATCCGCGCCGCCGGCGGCAACGCGGACACGCTGGTGCTCGACCTGTCGGACCGAGCCGGCCTGATGGCCGCGCTCGACACGATCGCCGTGCCGGTCGACATCCTGATCAACAACAGCGGCGGCCCGCCGCCCGGCCCGGTCGCGCAGGCGAGCGAAGAGCAGTGGAGTGCGAGCTTCGAGGCCATGGTGGGCGCGATCTTCGCGGTCACCACGAAGCTGCTGCCGGGCATGCGCGCGCGCGGCTTCGGGCGCATCGTCAACCTCGTCTCCTCCGGCGTCGCCCAGCCGATCCCCAATCTCGGCCTGTCGAACGCGCTGCGCGCCTCCATCGTGGGCTGGGCCAAGACGCTGGCCGGCGAGGTGGCGAAGGACGGGGTGACGGTGAACTGCGTGCTGCCCGGACGCATCCACACCTCGCGGGTGGACGAGCTCGACGCGGCGGCGGCCAAGCGCACCGGCTCGACCCCGGAAGCGGTGGCCGAGGCCTCGCGCGCGACCATCCCCGCCGGGCGCTACGGCGATCCGCAGGAATTCGCCGACGTGGTGACGTTCCTGGCGAGCGCGCGGGCGAGCTACGTCACCGGCTCGCAGGTGCGGGTCGATGGCGGGCTGATCCGGGGGGTGTGAGGGCGATCCGTAAGGCGGCGGCGCGGGCGTCGGCGTCAGATCGTCGACAGATGGCGGATGATGCAGGCCTTCACATTGTCGATGTGCCGGACCATCGCGCCCGCCGCCGCGTCCGCGTCGCCCTTCTCGACCGCCGCGATGATCTCGATGTGCTCGCGATAGACCGCGACCGCGCGGTCCGGCATGCGTCCGAGATCGAAGATGCGGGTGCGTCGGCGCAGGTCGCGGATCATGTTCGCCATCAGCGGGTTGCCGGACGCGGCGGCGATCTCGTCATGCATGGCGGCGTCGATCGCCGCGCTCGCCTCCGGGTCCTCGCCGTTGCGCCCGCTGGCGCCGTCGGCGACCAGTTCCTCCAGCCGCTCGCGTAACTCGCGCAGGCGGGCGAGGTCGGCCCGGCCGATGCACAGCCGCGCGGCTTCCGGCTCCAGCAGGCGGCGGATGTTCAGCACCTGCATGAACTCGGGTACCGTCATCTGGCGCACTTCGAGATAGCGCGTGCCGCGCCGCTTCAGCAGGCCCTCGCTCTCCAGCATCAGCAGCGCGTCGCGCAGCGGCGTGCGCGAGACCTCGAGCGCGTCGGCGAGCCGCCGTTCGGTGAGCACCTCGCCGCCGCGCAGCCGGCCGGAGAAGATCATGTCCTCGAGGCGGCGGTGGACCTCATGGGCAAGGCGGCGCGGGGCGGCTTCGTCGAGGGCCGACTCGTTCATCGTGTCCTGCATCGGGCGCGGCGGGCGAAGGCGTCCGCTCGCGGAGAATGAGGCTTTTGTCTATCGGCGAACGAGGGGCGAGGCAATCGCGCGCCCGGCGTCCGGCGCGGCTGGGGGCCCGTCGCGCCCGGCGTCCGCCGGCGACGGGGTGGCGGCGACCGCATTGTCGAGATGGGCGCGCATGAGCTCGGCCGCGCGGCCGGGCTCGCCCGCCTCCAGCGCGGCGATGATGGCGAGATGCTCCTGCACCCAGTCGCGCACGCGGCGGCGATTTGCGTAGCCCTGATATTCGAGCAGGCGGCGCAGCCGGTTCTGCTGCTGCACGCTCTGCACGCAATAGGGATTGCCGCCGAAGCCGGCGAGCGTCTCGTGGAAGCCGGAATCGAGCTCGAACAGGGCGCGCTCGTTCATGCCCGCCTCGCTGGCGAGCGCGTATTCGTGATCGGCGCGCAGGCGCGCCAGCACCGCCGGGTCGGCGCGGAAGCCGGGCAGCCGCAGCGCGGCCGACTCCACCATGCGCCGGAAATCGTAGCTGTTGTGAAGCGCGCGCTCGGAATCCAGCGTCGGCAGGAAGTGCCAGCCCTGCCCCTTGTTGCGCATCACCAGACCCTCGTCCGCCATGCGGGTGAGGGCGCGCAGCATGACGGTGCGGTTGACCTTGTAGCGGCGTGCCAGCTCGGTCTGGGTGAAGGAGTTGGCGAGCGCGCCGGCGAGCCGGTCGCGCAGCAGCGCCGAATAGAAGGCCTCCTCGGGCGTGGAGGGAATCTCCAGCGCGTGCTGGCGGGTGATCCGGTCCCAGGAGACGGCGAGGAAGAAGCCCTGCCGCGGGCGCGCCACCACCACGCCGCGCTGCGCCAGCAGGGAGAGCGCGGCGCGGATCGGCGTGCGCGAGACCGAGAGCTGGGCCGCCAGCCATTCCTCGGTCATGTGGTGGCCGGCCGCGAGGCGGAGCGTGCCGACGAGCCCGAGGATGAGATTGGCGAGGGCGTGGCGGGCCTGGGTCTTGTCGCGGCGCTGCATCATGTTCGCGGGCGTGAGGAGACCGACAGCTTATCGGCCGGCCGCCGGCGCGCAAGCGAGGCGCCCCGGAGGGACTCGGCGGGACCCGCCGCCGGCGCGTCACTGGACGACGGGCGGGATGGGGATTAGACCGCTAGCCATGCGCCCGACCCTCATCATCTTCGACTGCGACGGCGTGCTGATCGACAGCGAGGTTCTCAGCGCCCGCGCGCTGATCGACGAGCTTGCCTGCCATGGCATCGCCGTGGACATGGATTTCGTCGCGCGCCATTTCATCGGCCGGGCCTATCCGGTGGTGCAGGCCGAGGTGCGCGTGCAGTTCGGGCTCGAACTTCCCGCACGGTTCGAGCATGATTACCGGACGCGCCTGCTCGCCCGCTTCGAGACCGAGCTCGCGGCCATGGCCGGCGCGGTCGAGCTGGTCGAGGCGCTGCGCGTCTCCTACTGCGTCGCCACCTCCTCCAGCCCGGCGCGGCTCGCCGCCTCGCTGCGGATCGCCGGGCTCGAGCGGCTGTTCGCCGGCCGCGCCTTCACGGCGAGCGAGGTCGCCCACGGCAAGCCGGCGCCGGACCTGTTCCTGCACGCCGCCGCGCGGATGGGGTTCGACCCCGCCGACTGCGCGGTGGTGGAGGACAGCGTCGCCGGCCTGCGCGCGGGGCTCGCCGCGGGGATGCAGGTGTGGCATTTCACCGGCGGCAGCCACCTCGCCGGGGCGGCATGGGCGCTGCCCGAGGATGTGCGTCCCCATTCCAGCTATGCGAGCTTCGCCGAGCTGAAGGGGGCGATGCCCGATCTGTTCCACCCGCCCGCTGGGGTCGCTAGCCCGGTATGAACCTGCCCATCACCACCGATTCCTCGACCGACGACCAGGCCGCGCGCGCCGCCTGGCTCTACTATGTCGGCGGCCTGACCCAGGACCAGATCGCCAGCGAGATGGGACTGTCGCGCCAGCGCGCGCAGCGGCTCGTCAGCCGCGCCGTGGCGGCCGGGCTGATCCATGTGCGGCTCAACCATCACCTCGCGACCTGCCAGGCGCTGGAATCGGCGCTGCGCGAGCGGTTCGGGCTGGTGCGCTGCCGGGTCATGCCGGGGCTGGGGCCGGACCGCGACCCGGTGCGCTCGATCGCGCCCGCCGCGGCGGAGGAGATGGAGCGCGTGCTGCGCGAGCCGCGCTCGCTGGTCATCGCGCTCGGCACCGGCCGGGCGCTGCGCGGCATGGTGGACGCGCTGGGGCCGGCCGAGGCGCCGCAGCACCGGCTGGTCTCGCTGCTCGGCAACATCGCGCCGGACGGCTCGGCCTCCTTCTTCGAGGTCATCATGCGGCTGGCGGAGAAGGTGCGCGCCCCACACTACCCGATGCCGGTCCCGGTGATGGCCGACAGCGCGGAGGAGAACGCGGCGCTGCAGGCGCTCGGCGTGCTGCGCAAGGTGCGCGACCTCGCGCGCAACGCCGACGTCACCTTCGTCGGCATCGGCCAGATGGGCGACGACGCGCCGCTGCTGACCGACGGCTTCCTGACGCCGGAGGAGCTGCGCGAGATCCAGCAGCTCGGCGCCGCCGGCGAGGTGGCGGGCTGGATCTTCGATGAGGAGGGGCGCTATCTCGACCTCTCGATCAACCGCCGGATGACTGGCGTGCGGGTGCCGGAGACGAGCGCCGACCGGCCGGTAATCGGCATCACGGCGGGTGCGTCCAAGGTCGTAGCCGCCACTGCTGCGCTCAGGTCCGGCATCATCAACGGGCTGGTCACGGACGAGCCGACGGCACGCGGAATTCTGGCGCGCAGCCAATAGGCTGGCGCCGAGGCGCACAGGTTCCGCAGGGGTTACGCACGGTTCCCCGCGGCTTTGCCCGCGCCGTCCCTCGCGCCCGCTGCAGCGATATTACCGGCACGGCGGATCCTTTTACCCCCTTCCCGCGTTCCTCTGGAACGCGCCCTCTGGGCTGGGCGCGCCTTCGCGCCTGCAGCATGGAAGAAGCTTGACGATCCGCGAAACGGTATGAATATTTGCCCACAAGGCGATGAATTGCTCAATTCGCCGTTAGGGAGGAGAGACATGACCGTGACGTTCCGCGCTCTTCTGGGCGTGCCGCTGGTGCTTGCGCTCGCTGGTACGGCCTCGGCTGAGACGACCATCACCGTCGCGACGGTGAACAATGGCGACATGATCCGCATGCAGCGTCTCATGCCGGACTTCTACGCCAAGCATCCCGACATCAAGGTCAACTGGGTGACGCTGGAGGAGAACGTGCTCCGCCAGCGCGTGACCACCGACATCGCCTCCAAGGGCGGCCAGTACGACGTGCTGACCATCGGCAACTACGAAGTGCCGATCTGGGCCAAGCAGAACTGGCTGATGCCGCTCGACAATCTCGGCGCCGACTACGACCAGGCCGACCTGCTGCCGCAGGTGGCCGAGGGCCTGACCGTCGACGGCAAGCTCTACGCCGTGCCGTTCTACGCCGAGAGCTCGATGCTGATGTACCGCACCGACCTGCTCGAGAAGGCCGGGCTGAAGATGCCCGAGAACCCGGACTGGGCGTTCATCACCGAAGCTGCCGCCAAGATGACTGACAAGAAGGACGGCGTGTACGGCATCTGCCTGCGCGGCAAGGCGGGCTGGGGCGAGAACATGGCGTTCATCACCTCGATGAACAATTCCATGGGCGGGCGCTGGTTCGACATGCAGTGGAAGCCGCAGTTCGACAGCCCCGAGTGGAAGAAAACGCTCGAGACCTATCTCGAGCTGATGACCAAGTACGGCCCGCCCGGCGCCTCCTCGAACGGCTTCAACGAGAACCTCGCGCTGTTCCAGACCGGCAAGTGCGGCATGTGGATCGACGCCACTGTCGCCGCCTCCTTCATCTCCGACCCGAAGGAATCGAAGGTCGCCGACAAGGTCGGCTTCGCGCCGGCGCCGGTGCGCAAGGGCGGCGAGAACCACGGCAACTGGCTGTGGTCGTGGAACCTCGCGATCCCCGCGACGACCTCGAAGGCCGACGCCGCCAAGACCTTCGTCGCCTGGGCGACCTCGCCGGCCTATACCGAGCTGGTGGCGCAGAAGGACGGCATCGCCAATGTGCCGCCCGGCACCCGCACCTCGCTCTACAAGAACCCGGAATATCTGAAGGTCGCGCCCTTCGCGAAGATGACTCTCACCGCCATCCAGTCGGCGAACACGCAGCATCCTTCCGACCAGGACGTGCCCTATACGGGCGGGCAGTTCGTGGCGATCCCCGAATTCCAGGCGATCGGCACCGCGGTCGGCCAGCAGTTCTCCGCCGCGCTCGCCGGCCGGGCCTCGGCCGCCCAGGCGCTCGGCGCCGCCCAGGCGGTGACGACGCGCGAGATGCAGCGCGCCGGCTATCCCAAGTAGGACCGGCCATCGATATGGGCCCGGTTCCCTCGGGAACCGGCCCGGAACACCATCGAAGGGGCGGCTGAACCTCAGGTTCGCCCGCCCCGCGCCGGGGGGCACCGGACGCGGTCGGGGGCGAGCGGCCCGCCAACCGCGGTGAACTCGACCGATCGCGCTTCCGCTGCCCTGCCGCGCCCTGTCCGTTGCCTGCATGTCCGCGGCGAACGCCGCCCGCGGCCTGCTCCAGCCAAGGTGGCCATTCCCATGGCGACGCAAGCCTCCCGCGCAGCAGGCCGGCTCATGCTTTCCCCGGCGGTCGTCCTGCTGTTCCTGTGGATGATCGTGCCGCTCGGCATGACCGTCTATTTCTCGTTCCTGCGCTTCAACCTGCTGATGCCGGGAACGAACGACTTCACCGGGTTCGAGAACTACTACTACTTCTTCACCGACCCCTCCTTCTGGCCGGCGCTGGTCAACACGCTGATCCTCGTCTTCGGCGTGCTGGCGATCACCGTCATCGGCGGGGTCGGGCTCGCGGTGCTGCTCGACCAGCCCATGTGGGGCCAGGGCATCGTGCGGATCATGGTGATCGCGCCGTTCTTCGTCATGCCGAGCGTGTCCGCGCTGGTGTGGAAGAACATGCTGATGAACCCGGTCAACGGGCTGTTCGCCGCCATCGCGCGCGGGCTCGGGCTCAGGCCGTTCGACTTCTTCGCCGACGCGCCGCTGGCCTCGATCATCGCCATCGTCGCCTGGCAGTGGCTGCCCTTCGCCACGCTGATCCTGTTCACGGCGATGCAGAGCCTCGACCGCGAGCAGATGGAAGCGGCGGAGATGGACGGGGCAGGGCCGGTCTGGCGCTTCGTGCACCTGACCATCCCGCACCTGATGCGCGCCATCACCGTGGTCGTGCTGATCCAGACCATCTTCCTGCTCTCGGTGTTCGCCGAGATCCTGGTGACCACCAATGGCGGCCCGGGCACCGCCTCCACCACGCTGACCTTCCTCGTCTACGTGCAGTCCATGCTGCAGTTCGACGTCGGGCTCGGCTCCGCCGGCGGCATCGTCGCCGTCATCCTCGCCAACATCGTCGCGATCTTCCTGATGCGGATGATCGGCAAGAACCTGGAGGCATGAGATGGCGCGCGAGGCAACCAAGGGCCGCAAGGCCGTGCTCACCGTGGTCGCCTGGGGCATCGGGCTGCTGATCTTCTTCCCGATCCTGTGGACCGTGATCACTTCGTTCAAGACCGAGGCCGAGGCGATCGCCTCGCCCCCGGCCTTCGTTGACTTTCACTGGACGCTGGAGAACTACACCACCGTCAACCAGCGCTCGGACTACCTGCTGCACTTCTGGAACTCGGTGGTGATCTCGATCGGCTCGACGCTGGCCGGTCTCGTCATCGCCGTGCCGGCCGCATGGTCGATGGCCTTCGTGCCGGGCCGGCGGACCAAGGACCTCTTGATGTGGATGCTCTCCACCAAGATGCTGCCGGCGGTGGGCGTGCTGGTGCCGATCTATCTGCTGGCCCGCGACACCGGCCTGCTCGACAGCAGGATCGGCCTCGTCATCGTGCTGACCATGGTCAACCTGCCGATCATCGTCTGGATGCTCTACACCTACTTCAAGGAGATCCCCGGCGAGATCCTGGAGGCCGCGCGGATGGACGGGGCGACGCTGTCCTCGGAGATCCTCTACGTGCTGACGCCGATGGCGGTGCCGGGCATCGCCTCGACGCTGCTGCTCAACGTCATTCTCGCCTGGAACGAGAGCTTCTGGACGCTGAATCTCACCGCCGCCAACGCGGCCCCGCTCACGGCCTTCATCGCCAGCTATTCGAGCCCGGAAGGGCTCTTCTACGCCAAGCTGTCGGCCGCCAGCACCATGGCCATCGCACCGATCATGATTCTGGGCTGGTTCAGCCAGAAGCAGCTCGTGCGCGGCCTGACCTTCGGCGCCGTGAAATAGGGGGGAAAGAACCATGGGCGAAATCGTCCTGTCCCAGGTCAAGAAGTCGTTCGGCGGCGTGTCGATCATCAAGGGCATCGACCTCACCATTCCCGATGGCGAGTTCGTGGTCTTCGTCGGCCCGTCGGGATGCGGAAAGTCGACCCTGCTGCGCCTGATCGCCGGGCTCGAGGACACCACCTCGGGCACCATCTCGATCGGCGGGCACGACGCGACCCACCTGCCGCCCGCCCGCCGCGGGCTGGCGATGGTGTTCCAGAGCTACGCGCTCTACCCGCACATGACAGTGCGCAAGAACATCGCCTTCCCGCTGCGCATGGCCGGCGTGCCGGCCGAGGAGCAGACGCGCAAGGTGGAGGCGGCGGCGAAGGTGCTGAACCTCACCGCCTATCTCGACCGCCGGCCGAGCCAGCTTTCCGGCGGCCAGCGCCAGCGCGTCGCCATCGGCCGCGCCATCGTGCGCGAGCCGGACGCGTTCCTGTTCGACGAGCCGCTGTCCAATCTCGACGCGGCGCTGCGCGTGTCGATGCGGCAGGAGATCTCCGAGCTGCACCAGTCGCTGCGCACGACCATGATCTACGTCACCCACGACCAGGTCGAGGCCATGACCATGGCCGACCGGATCGTGGTGCTCAATGCGGGCCAGATCGAGCAGGTCGGCAGCCCGCTGGAGCTCTACCGCACGCCGGCCAACCTGTTCGTCGCCGGCTTCATCGGCAGCCCGAAGATGAACTTCGTCGAGGGCGCCGAGGCGAAGAAGCACGGCGCGCACACGATCGGCATCCGGCCCGAGCATATCGACATCGGCGCGGACGGGCCATGGAAGGGCAAGGTCGGGCTCTGCGAGCATCTCGGCTCCGACACCTTCCTGAAGGTCGATGTCGAGGGCATCGGCCAGATCAACGTCCGCGCCGGCGGCGAGGTGAGGCTGCGCTTCGGCGACCCCATCGGCCTCGCGCCGCAGCAGGACAAGCTCCATCGCTTCGACAGTGCCGGGAAGGCCATCTAGATGAGTACGACGCTGCCTGCCGTATCGCTCCCCGCCTATGACCGCGCGCAGCTCACGCCCGGCATCGTCCATATCGGCCTCGGCAATTTCCATCGCGCGCACCAGGCGGTCTATCTCGACGACCTGTTCGCGCTCGGCGAGGGCCATGACTGGGCCATCATCGGCGCCGGCGTGCGCCCGGCCGACGCGGCGATGCGCGACGCGCTGAAGGCGCAGGACTGCCTCTCCACCGTGATCGAGCTCGACCCGACCGGCAAGCGCGCGCGCCGGGTCGGCGCCATGATCGACTTCATCCCGGTGGAGACGGGCAACGGCGCGCTGATCGCCGCCATGTCGCAGCCGGAAATCCGCATCGTCAGCCTGACGGTGACCGAGGGCGGCTATTTCATGGACCATGCCGGCCGGCTCGACACCGGCGCGGCCGAGATCGCCGCCGACGCCGCCGATCCCGAGGCGCCGGGGACCGCCTTCGGCGCCATCCTCGCCGCGCTGAAGGCGCGCCGCGCCGCCGGCATCCCCCCCTTCACCGTGATGTCGTGCGACAACCTGCCGGGCAACGGCAACGTCACGCGGCAGGTGGTGGTCGGGCTGGCGCGGCTGTCCGATCCCGCCTTCGCCGACTGGGTCGACGCCCATGTGGCGTTCCCCAACGCCATGGTCGACCGCATCACCCCCGCCACCGGCGAGCGCGAGCGCGCCATGGCGCTGGCGTTCGGGCTCGACGACCCGGTGCCGGTCACCTGCGAGCCGTTCCGGCAATGGGTGCTGGAGGACGATTTCCCCGCCGGGCGGCCGGCGCTGGAGAAGGTCGGCGTCGTCTTCACCCAGCACGTCCATGCCTATGAGACGATGAAGATCCGCATCCTCAATGGCGGGCACGCGCTGATCGCCTATCCCGCCGGGCTGATGGATGTCGACCTCGTGCACGAGGCGATGGCCGAGCCGCTGGTCGCCGCCTTCCTCGAGAAGGTCGAGCGCGAGGAGATCATCCCCATCGTGCCGCCGGTGCCGGACACCGACCTCGACGCCTATTACCAGGTGATCCGCGAGCGCTTCGCGAACCCGGAAGTGGCGGACACGGTGCGCCGGCTCTGCCTCGACGGCTCGAACCGGCAGCCCAAGTTCATCGTCCCCTCGATCCGCGACAACCGCGCGGCCGGGCGCCTGCCGCGCGGGCTCATCCTCGGCACCGCGCTGTGGTGCCGCTATTGCGCCGGCACCACCGATTCCGGCACCGTCATCGCGCCGAACGACCCGAACTGGGAGGCGCTGACCGCGCGCGCCCGGGAGGCGCGGCAGAACCCGGCGGCCTGGCTCGCCATGGGCGAGGTCTATGGCGACCTCGGCGCCGACGAGGAGGTGGTCGCGGCCTTCGCCGAGGCGCTGGATGCGCTGTGGACGAATGGTGCGCGCGCCGTGCTGACCGAGTATCTCGAGGGCTGACGCCCCCACAACGGTAGCGCCGCCCCAAGGGCCGGCGCCGCCCTCCCGCGGCAGGGACAGGAAACATGCCCGAGCCTTCTTCGCCGACCCCGTCCTCCCCGCCGGTCATCCTGTGCGCCGGCGAGGCGCTGATCGACATGGTGCCCCGGCAGATCGCGGAGGGTCAGGCCTTCCTGCCGCTGCCCGGCGGATCGGTGTTCAACACCGCCATCGCCAGCGCCCGGCTCGGCACCCGGACCTTCTTCTGGTACGGGCTCTCGACCGACATGTTCGGCGACCAGCTTCGCGATGCGCTTGCCGCGGCGGGGGTCGACACGCGGCTGTGCGAGGCGGTCGACCGGCCGAGCACGCTCGCCTTCGTCACTTTGTCGGAGGGGCAGGCGCGCTATCTCTTCCTCGACGAGAACACCGCCGGGCGCATGCTCACCCCGGCCGACCTGCCGGAGATGCCGGCGGAGGTCGGGGCGCTGTTCGTCGGCGGCATCAGCCTGGTCGGCGAGCCGGTCGGCTCCACCATGGAGGCGCTGGCGGCCAAGGTGGCGGCGGACGGGATGGGCCGCCTCATCATGCTCGACCCCAACATCAGGCCGGGCTTCATCCGCGACGAGGCGACCTATCGCGCGCGGATCGGCCGCCTGATCCGGCTCGCCCATGTGGTGAAGCTCTCGGACGAGGATCTGTTCTGGCTGACCGGGGCAGGCGATCTCGCCGCGCAGGCGCGCAAGGTGCAGGCGCTGGGGCCGCGCCTAGTGCTGGTGACGCTGGGCGGGCGCGGTGCGCGCGCCTTCGGCGAGGGGCTCGACGTCGAGGTTCCGGCGCCCGCGGTCACCGTCGCCGACACGGTCGGGGCCGGCGACACCTTCAATGCCGGCTTCCTCTCGGCGCTGGCCGAGCAGGGCGCGCTTATCCCCACCGGGCTGGCGGGAATGAGCGCCGATGCGCTGCGTGCGGCGCTCGACTTCGCCGTGCGCGCCGCGGCGGTCTCGGTCACGCGGGCGGGGGCCAACCCGCCCTGGCGGCACGAACTCGGCTGAGCGGGGAGGGCCGGCACGGGCAATTTCCGCCGCGCCGGCCGCGTTCTTCCGGCGTCCCGGGTCAGCCGGCGAACTGGGCGAGCAGTTTCTTGTCGACCTTGCAGATGTAGGTGTATTTCGGGTTCACCACCTGGGTGCAGCGCGCCTCGGCGATCTGGCCGAGCAGCATGTAGGCCTCCGGCGCGGGGATGCCGTAATCGTCCTCCAGCCAGTAGATCATCTCCTGGAAGGCGATGCGCATCGCGTCCTCGAGCGGGCGGGCGCAGCCGAGCGTGCAGATATGCGTCGGCGTGTCGATGCGCGGATGGCCGAGGCGCTTCGGCGCCGGCTTCAGCGAGACCTTCACGGTGAGGGTGGCGGCGATCTCGATGGCGCCCATGCCGTTGGCCTCGCCGTCGCCCTGCAGCGCGTGGCAGTCGCCGAGGAACAGGTGCGCGCCCTCGTGATTGACGCGGAACATCACCGTGTTGCCAGGCGTGATCTCCTGCACGTCGAGATTGCCGCCATGCGGGCCGTTGTCGACGGTGAGCACCGCGCCCGCCACCGGGGCGACGCCGGCGACGCCGATCATCGGGCGCACCGGCAGCTTCACCTTGTCGCTCCAGTGCACCACGCCGTCGTTCACCTCGACCACGCGGGTGAGGCGGCCGAACTCCTTCTGGCGCACCCAGTCCGGGAACATGCCGACGCCGGGCCACAGCGCGGTGAAGCCGAGCGTGTCGAGCTCCATGCCGACGATCTCCAGCACCAGCATGTCGCCGGGCTTCGCGCCCTTCACCTCGATCGGCCCGGTCGCGCCGTTGACGAAGGGAAAGGTGACGTCCGCCTCCGTGAGCTGCTGACCCACATGGCGGATCGTGCCGTCATTGGCGTTGATCGCGGCTTCGACGATGAAGGTCTCGCCCGGCTCGACGCTGGCGATGAAGCCGTCATTCGCCGACAAGGCGTATTTGATGTTGTCGGCCTTGCTGACACGTTGGGTCATGGTCACTCCACGAGGCACTGAAAGAAAGTGGGCGGCGTCGCCTCAGGCAAGGCGGCGCCAGGGCATGAGAAGACGCTCGACCTTGCCGACCACGAAGGTCAGCAGGAGCGCGAGCACGATGGTCGCCACCAGCGCGGCGAACACTTTCGGGATGATGTAGAGCGAGCCGGCCTTGAAGATGGCGTGGCCGAGCCCCTCGGAGGAGGACATGAACTCGCCGACGATGGCGCCGATCAGCGCGAAGCCGACGGTGAGCTTCAGCCCGGCGAAGATGTCGGTGAGCGAGGCGGGCACCACCAGCTTGCGGAAGATCTGGAACTTCGAGGCGCCGAGCGTGCGCATCAGGTTGATCTGGTCCGGGTCCACCCCGACCGCGCCCTTGTAGGAGGTCACCAGCGCGACGATCACCACCGAGAGCGTCGACATGGCAATCTTCGACATCAGCCCGGTGCCGAACCAGATGATGATGATCGGCGCCAGCGCGATGATCGGGATCGAGCCGAGCGCGATGACGAAGGGCTCGATGACGCGCGAGACGAAGCGCGAATACCACAGCGACAGGCCGATCAGCGTGCCGATGACGTTGCCCACGGCGAAGCCGAGCAGCGTCTCCATGCCGGTCACGTAGCTGTCGCGCCACAGGCTGCCGTCCTGCGCCATGGCGATGAGGAAGCCGGCGATCGCGGTCGGCGAGCCGAACATGAAGGCGGCCTGCTTGTCGAAGACCGTCATGTACTCCCAGAACGCCAGGAAGGCGGCGAGCACGACGATCTGCGTCGCGACGACCAGCGCCGTCAGGCGCAGGCGCGAGGAGCGCCGGGCCGAGACCACTGGCGCGGGCGGCGCCGCGGAGGCGTCGGGCAGCGGGCCGGCGGGGGGCGCGTCGTAGCGGGCGGAACTGTCCATGGCCGTTCGCTCCCTATTGCCGGCCGACGTCGAGGTCGGCCCAGATGCGGCGGACATAGTTGGAGAAGCCCGCGCTCTCACGCGCGGCGATCATGTCGGTGCGCTCGGTGCCGAGCTCGATCTCGTAGACCGCCTTCACCCGCGTCGGGCGCTTGGAGAGCACGATCACCCGGTCGGCGAGCGAGACCGCCTCCTCGATATCGTGGGTGATGAGCAGCACCGAGCGGCGGCTCTCGCGCACCAGCTTGGCGGTGTCGCTCTCGATCAGCAGCTTGGTCTGGAAGTCGAGCGCGGCGAAGGGCTCGTCGAGCAGCAGCACGTCGGGCTCGTTCACCAGCGTGCGCGCGAGCGCCACGCGCTGGCGCATGCCGCCCGACAGCGTGGAGGGATAATGCTCGGCGAAGCCGTGCAGGCCGAGCTGGTCGAGCATCACATGGCTGCGCTCCTCGGCATCGGACAGGCCGACGCCGCGGATCTCCAGCCCCAGCATCACGTTCTTCAGCGCCGTGCGCCAGGGCAGCAGCAGGTCCTTCTGCAGCATGTAGCCGACGCCGGCGGGCTGGCCGGCGATGTCGCGCCCGTGCCAGCGTATGCGCCCGGTATCGGCGGTGATGAGCCCGCACAGCGTGTTGAGCAGGGTGGTCTTGCCGCAGCCCGAGGGGCCGACGATGGCGACGATCTCGCCCTCGTCCAGCGTCAGCGACAGGTCGCCGATGACGGGCACGATGCGCCCGTCCGCGTCGTAGCTCTTGGCGACGTGCTCGACCACGAGGGGCGGCGCGCCGGCGGGGGCGCCATTGGCGGCGCCCGCTCCGGCGGCGTGGTTGGGGGAACGCACCATGCTCACCCGAGCTGCTTGATCGCCTTCTCCGCGAAGGAGTTGTCGATGATCTGGTCGAAGCTGATCGTGCCCTTGATGTTCTTCAGGTAGAGCTGCATGTCCATCAGGTTCTGCCACTGGTCCTTCTTGGTGATGACGGACTGGGCCGGGATCAGGTACTTCAGCTCGGCGTCGATCGCCTTGTCGACGACGTCGCCCGGCAGGTCCGGGAATTCGGCGCGGGCCACCTTCTTGGAGAAGTCCGGGTCGGCATAGGTCTTGCGCGAGGCGGCCTCGAAGGAGGTGACCAGCGCCTGCACCATCTCCGGATCGTTCTTGATCGTGCTCGGCAGCACCATGATGCCGGTGTTGCAGAACGGGCCGATATAGTTCGAGAAGTCGAACACGACCTTGGCGCCCTGCGATTCCGCCGCGGCGACGCTCGGCTGGTAGGCGACGGCCATGTCGGCCTGGCCGGCGAGCATGGCGGCGATCTCGGTGCCCGGGTTCACCGTCACGATGGTGACGTCCTCGCCCAGCTTGAGGCCGGCCTGCTCGACCATGCGCTTGGTCACCGAGTAGTTGGTGTTCGGCTCGGGCGAGGTCACGACCTTCTTGCCCTTGAGGTCCTTCGGGTCGGTGAAGGGCTCCATGGTCTTCGACACGCCGAAATAGTGGGCGCGCTGCACCACCGTGCCGACCACCTCGCCCGGCCCGCCATTCTCGCGCGAGATCACCGCCATGGTGGCGTCGCCGATGGCGAAGTCGGCCGAGCCGCCGAGCACGGCCGCGAAGGTCTGGGTGTCGCCGCCGGCGGCGGAGACCTTCATGTCGAGACCGTTCTTCTCGAAGATCCCGTCATGCATGCCGACATAGAGGTTGATGTAGCCCAGATTGTGCACCGCCTCGCTGAAATTGACCGTCTTCAGCGTCGCCGCGCGCGCGGACCGGCTGACATAGGGCGCGGCGATCAGGCCGCCGGCGGCCAGCGCCGAGGTTTTCAGAAAGCCGCGACGATCAAGGCCGCTGCGCATGAAGCTGGACATCGGGTCGTTCTCCACATTCCTGGAAGGGCATATGCCTTGGGAAATTAGGAGAAAGCCTCGCCCGCTCGTCCTCAAGTCGAAATAGATCGCAGGAGATGCCCTCGCCATCGGCATGTATCGGCGGTGCTGCCAAAGTGACGCCTTTGACATTTTCGCTGCACAGTTTGCACGCCCCGGCCTGTGCGCCGGGCCGGCAGCATGGCGCATTTATCCGCGCGCCCCGCCCATTATGGCGCTTTTGACATTTGGGCCGCCCAACAAAAGGGCGCCGCCCTCAGCGGGTGATGCGCACGGAGGCGAAGCGCCCCACCACGGCGCCGCCGCAGCGCTCGGCCGCCAGCATGGAGGCGCGCCCCGGCTGCAGCCGGGTGTCGCTGCGCGCCGCGCGCTCGGGCAGATGCAGCATCTCGCCGGGGAGGGGCGCGTGCAGGCGCTCGGACAGGTTGCTGACCAGCGAGCGCAGCCGGCGGTTTTCCGCCTCCAGCTCCTTCATCTGCATCACGGCCGGGGCCGTCAGCCCGCCGAAACGCCGGCGCCAGCGGTAGAAGGTGCGCAGGGAGACCTGGGCGGTGCGGCAGATCTCGCCGACCGGGACCCCGGAATCGGCTTCGCGCAGGAGGTGGATGATTTCGCTGTCGGTGAATTGCGAACGTCGCATCGGATCGCCCTCGGAAGGTGTTGACGGATCGGATGACGGTCGGCCCTCGCGCGAGGACGATCTCCCCCTGTGCCTGCCCGGTTGACGATACGCGCGGCGGCCGTCAGCCGCACATTGTGTGGGCATGCGTTTATCGTGAGCAGCACTATAGCCGATCGGCTCGTTAAGTGAATGCTCAATCGTTGCCGCACCGGCCGATCCGGGCCTTGCGCGTGCACGGCCGCCGCCGGTGCCGGGGCACGGGACGGCGGCGCGTCCGGGCGAGGCGGGGCAGGCCCGGCGACAGGGATGACAATAGTGCCAGAAAGTGCCGCAGCGGGACGCGGTTGGCGCCGCTTTGGGCAGGGCTGAACATTATATGAAGTTGCGCCCGCGCCGTAGCTCAACAGAATTCGCGGCATCTTCGAACATTGAGGTGTCGTCCATGGTCAAGATCTCGCGGCGTTCACTCCTGCAGGCGAGCGGCCTTGCCGTTGCAGGGCTCGCCTCTCCCGCCATCCTGCGCAGCGCGCAGGCACAGTCCGGCCCGGTCAAGCTCGGCTGCCTGTTCTCCTCCTCCGGCACCATGGCCAATCTCGAGGGCCGCCTGAACTACGTGGTGAAGATGGCGGCCGACGAGATCAACGCCAAGGGCGGCGTCAACGGGCGCACCATCGAGGTGATGGTGTCCGACCCGGCCTCCGACTGGCCGCTCTACGCCCAGACCGCCAAGCAGATGCTGCAGCAGGAGAAGGCCGCGGCGCTGTTCGGCTGCTGGACCTCGGTGTCGCGCAAGACCGTGCTGCCGGTGGTCGAGCAGGAGAAGGGCCTGCTGTACTACCCGCTGCATTTCGAGGGCGACGAGAACTCCAAGAACGTCGTCTATGTGAACTCCCCGCCGGCGAGCTCGGTGCTGCCCGCGGTCGACTACCTGATGAGCGACGACGGCGTCTCGGCCAAGCGCTTCTTCATGCTCGGCTCGGACTATGTGTGGCCGCGCACCATCAACAAGCAGCTCAAGGGCTACTGGAAGACCAAGGGCATCACCGAGAGCGCCTGGAAAGAGGAATACGTCCCCTTCGGCTTCTCCAACTTCCAGACCCTGGTGAACCAGATCCGCGCCTTCGCCGACGAGGGCGGCGGGCAGCCGATCGTGGTGCTGACCGTGGTCGGCTCCTCGATCCCGGACTTCCTGCGCGAATTCGCCAACCAGGGCATCCTCGCCACCGACATCCCGGTGCTCGGCCTCGACATGGTGGAGGCCGACCTCGAGGGCCTCGACACCCAGAAGCTGGTCGGCCACCTGAACTGCTGGGCGTATCTGCAGAACGCCAAGGGTCCGGCCAACCAGACCTTCCTGAAGAACTGGGCGGACTATGTGAAGGCCAACAACGTGCCCTTCAGCGCTGACGTCTCGATCGACCCGATGGTGTCGGCCTACGACTCGGTGCATCTGTGGGCGATGGCGGCGCAGAAGGCGGGTTCGTTCGACGTGCCGGAGGTCACCAAGGCGTTCGACGGTCTGACGTTCGACTGCCCGTCGGGCTACAAGATCTCCATGACCGGCGAGAACAACTACGTCGCGCGCGGCGTGTTCATCGGCTCGGTCAACGACAAGCAGGGCTTCGACGTGCTCTGGCAGTCGGAAGGCACGCCGAAGCCGGTGCCGTTCAGCCCCTACAGCTGATCCCCCGGCATTCCCGCAACATGAAGGGGCGGCCGTCCTGTCCGGGGCGGCCGTCTTGATGGCCTGATGAGCTTCTGGCGCCTGCCGATCCTCCTGTCCTGCCTCCTGCTGCTGGTGTCCGGTGCCCAGGCGGCGCCGCTCGACCGCGCCGCGCTCGTCGCCGACCTGTGCGGCGATGCGGGGCAGATGGGGCAGGCGGGCACGGCGCTGCTCGACGTGGCGGCGAACGGCAGCGCGGAGGACCGCGCCTGGGCGGCGCCGCTCGCCGGGGCGGTGCTGGCGCGCGGCCTCGCCTGCGACGAGGAGGGCGCGGTGCTGGCGGAAGCCGGGCTCGACGCGCTCACCCGCGCCCCGCGCGAGCCGGGCGAGAAGGCGCGCAAGCCGCTCGCCAGCCTCAAGAACCGCTCCGTGTTCCAGCTCGCCGATGCCGCGCTCGCTCTGCGCAGCGCGAGCGCGGTCGGCGCGCGCGAGGCGGCGCTCAAGACGCTGGAGCGCAAGCCGTCGCAGATCCCCGACGGGCTCCTCGAGGCGGCCGCGGCCAGCGAGACCGATGCCGGCCTGCGCGAGCAGATCGACGCGCTGGCGCAGACCGCCGCGCTCAACGCCTCGGATCCCGCCGCCCGCATCCGGGCGCTGGCGAGCATCGCGGAGAACCCCAGCCGCCGGGCGCTGACCAAAGTCTCGGCGCTCACCAGCGATCCCGCCTACGCCTCCAACGAGGACTTCCGGCGGGCGGTGGATGCGGCGAGCGCGCGGATCGAGCGCGGCATCGCCATCGGCGACGCGCTGGCGACGCTCTATAACGGGCTGAGCTTCGCCTCGATCCTGTTCATGGCGGCGATCGGCCTCGCCATCATCTTCGGGCTGATGGGGGTCATCAACCTCGCCCAGGGCGAGCTGATCATGATCGGCGCCTATGTCACCTGGCTGGTGCAGCAGGGGCTGCGCTACGCCGCGCCCTCGCTGCTCGACTGGTACCTCGTGCTCGCGATCCCGGCCGCCTTCCTCGTCACCGCCGCCATCGGCATCGCCATCGAGGTCTCGCTGCTGCGCCATCTCTACCGGCGCCCGCTGATGAGCCTGCTCGCCACCTGGGCGGTGAGCCTGTTCCTGATCAACCTGGTGCGGGTCGTGTTCGGCACCCAGAACCTGCAGTTCGAGACGCCGTTCTACGTCTCCGGCGGGGTGCCGGTGATCGGCGACTTCATCTTCACCTGGAACCGCATGTTCGCGATTGCCTTCGCGATCGTCACGCTCACCCTGACCTGGCTCGTGGTGCGCAAGACGCCGCTCGGGCTCAACATCCGGGCGGTGACGCAGAACCGCGACATGGCGGCCTGCATCGGCATTCCCACCCGGCGCGTCGACATGATGGCGTTCGGGCTCGGCTCCGGGCTCGCGGGTCTCGCCGGGCTCGCCCTGTCGCCGATCTATTCGGTGAACCCGCAAATGGGGCAGAACTTCATCATCGACAGCTTCATGGTGGTGGTGCTCGGCGGGGTCGGCACCATCGCCGGAACCGTTGTCGCCGCGCTCGGCATCGGGCAGATCAACGTGCTGATCGAGCCGCTCTGGGGGGCGGTTGCGGCCAAGGTGATCGTGCTGCTGATGATCATCGCCTTCCTGCAATGGCGGCCCGAGGGCCTGTTCGCGGTGAAGGGGCGGCGCAAATGAAACGCTGGACCGCGGACTGGCCCTTCCTCGGCCTCGTCGGGCTGCTCGTCGCGGTGGCTCTGGCGATGGCGCTGTTCGCCGGCACGCCGTTCGGCCTGTCGCGCTACCTCGCCAACGCGATCGGCCAGCTCGCCGCCTTCGCGGTGCTGGCGCTCTCGCTCGACCTCATCTGGGGGTATCTCGGCATATTGTCGCTCGGCCACGGCCTGTTCTTCGCCGTCGGCGGCTATGTCGTCGCCATGTACCTCCTGAAGCACTCCTTCGTGGTGACGGGCACGGTGCCGGACTTCCTCCAGTTCATGGGCTGGAAGGACTTCCCCTTCTACTGGGCGGGCTTCGATTTCTTCCCCTATGCGCTGCTGGCGGCGGTCGTCGTCACGCTGCTGATCGCCGGCGTGTTCGGCTACGTCTCGTTCCGCTCGCGGGTGAGCGGGGTCTATTTCGCCATCATCACCCAGGCGCTGGTCTATGTGGCGATGCTGCTGATGTTCCGGAACGACACCGGTTTCGGCGGCAATAACGGCATGACCGGCTTCACCGTCATGTTCGGCTGGCCGATGGGCACCAGCGGCATGATCACCGGGCTCGCCGTGGCCTCGCTGGTGGTGCTGGCCGGCGTGCTGGTCGGGTGCCGCTGGCTGGTCGGCAGCCGCTTCGGCGCGCTGATGCTGGCGACGCGCGACGACGAGACCCGCCTGCGCACGCTCGGCTACGAGACGCTGCGGCTCAAGCTCACCGTCTGGTGCCTGTCCGCCGTGATCGCGATGATCGCCGGCATGCTCTACGTGCCGCAGGTCGGCATCATCAACCCGCGCCTGCTCTCGCCGGAGCTGTCGCTGGAGATCGCGGTGTGGGTGGCGATCGGCGGGCGCGGCCATCTGGTCGGCGCGGTGATCGGGGCGCTGCTCGTCAACGCGGTGAAGTTCTGGCTTTCCTCGGCGGCGCCGGACGTGTGGCCCTTCATCCTCTCCGGCCTCATCGTGCTGGTGGTGCTGGTGTTCCCCAACGGGCTGATCGACCTCGCCCGGCTGAAGCTGGTGCGCCCCATGGGGCCGAAGCGGATCGCGGCCGAAGTCGGGGAGGCGCGCTGATGGCGATGACCGCGCTTCTCGTCGACGGCCTGAGCGTGCGCTTCGGCAGCTTCCAGGCGATCGACGACCTCTCGCTTGCCATCGACTATGGCGAGGTGCGCGCGGTGATCGGCCCCAACGGGGCGGGCAAGACGACGCTGCTCGACGTCATTTCCGGTATCACCCGGCCGAAGCAGGGGCGGGTGCTGTTCGACGGCGCGCACGAGATCCTCGGCCGCAGCGAGGCGGCGATCGCGCGGGCGGGCATCCGCCGCAAGTTCCAGAAGCCGAGCGTGTTCGAGGGGCTGAGCGTGCGCCAGCACATCGCCATCGGCGCCGATGTCGGCTTCCGCAGCCGGCTCGACACGCCTGCGCTGGAAGACCGCGTCGGCGAGGTGCTGGAGACGGTACGGCTCGCCGACAAGGCGGACGCGCTCGCCGGCGCGCTCAGCCACGGCCAGAAGCAGTGGCTGGAGATCGGCATGGTGCTCGCCTCCGAGCCCAAGGTGCTGATGCTCGACGAGCCGGTCGCCGGCCTCACCGACGAGGAGACCGAGCGCACGGCAAGCCTGGTGCGCGCGCTGAAGCGTCCGGACCGGGCGATAGTGGTCGTCGAGCACGACATGGATTTCGTCGAGCGCATCGCCGACCGGGTGACGGTGCTGCACGAGGGGCGCACGCTGTTCGAAGGCTCGATGGACAGGGTGCGGGCGGACCCGGCGGTGGTCGAGGTCTATCTGGGGCGCTGAACATGCAGTTTCGCATCGAAGAGCTCGACCAGCATTACGGCTCGGCCCAGGTGCTGCGCCATGTCGGCTTCGGCATCGCGCCGGGCGAGTGCCTCGCCGTGCTCGGGCGCAACGGGGCGGGCAAGACCACGCTCCTGCGCTGCATCATGGGCTTGCTCGCGCCCACCTCCGGCCGGGTGCTGCTGGACGGGCAGGACATCACCGGCTGGTCGCCGCACCGGCGCTCGCGCGCCGGCATCGCCTATGTTCCGCAGGGGCGCGAGATCTTCTCCGAGCTCACCATCGGCGAGAACATCGAGGCCGCCGCCCGCGCCCACGGCACCTATGGCACCGGGGTGGTGGAGGAGGCGGTGAGCCTGTTTCCGGTGCTGCGCGAGATGTGGAAGCGCTCGGGCGGCGCGCTCTCGGGCGGCCAGCAGCAGCAGCTCGCCATCGCCCGCGCCCTCGTCACCCGCCCACGGCTCCTCATCCTCGACGAGCCGACCGAGGGTATCCAGCCCAACATCGTCGCCGCCATCGGCGAGGTGCTGCGCGCGCTGAAGGGGCGGATGTCGATCCTGCTGGTCGAGCAGTATCTCGACTTCGCGATCGCCACCGCCGACGCGTTCGTGGTGCTGTCGCGCGGCGCGGTCGTGGAGACCGGCCGAGCCGAGGTAATGAACCGGGAGAACCTCACCCGCTTCATCGCCGTCTGATCCTCGTTTTTTGCCCACCGCATCGGGAGTTACGCATGTCGCGCCGCTTTGAAATCCCCTCCACGCCGGAGAACATGGTCTGGGGCTATCTCGACAGCTCGACCCCGCCGATCCTGGAGGTGAGCTCCGGCGACGTGGTGACGCTGCATTCCTTCCCCGCCGGCGGCAAGGAGACGCTGCCCGACAACCTTCCCGTCCCCGAGGACTACGCGCTGGCGCTGGACACGCTGCCGCAGGGCGCGGGCCCGCACTTCATCACCGGGCCGGTATTCGTGAAGGACGCCCGGCCCGGGGACGTGCTGCAGGTCGACATCCTCGACGTGAAGGTGCGCCAGGACTGGGGCTTCGTCTCCATCCTGCCGCTGCTCGGCACGCTGCCGGACGACTTCACCGACTACGAGACCATCCACCCGGTGGTCGACCATGCGCGCAATGTCTGCGTCATGCCCTGGGGCACGGAGATCCCGCTCGACCCGTTCTTCGGCATCATCGCCACCGCCCCGCCGCCGGCCTGGGGGCGCTGCGGTTCGCCGGTGCCGCGCGCGTTCGGCGGCAACATGGACAACAAGGAGCTGCGCGCGGGCACCACGCTCTATCTGCCGGTGTTCAACGAGGGCGCGCTGTTCTTTGCCGGCGACGGCCACGGCGTGCAGGGCGACGGCGAGGTGTGCATCACGGCGCTGGAGACAGGCGTCACCGGCACCTTCCGGCTGACGCTGCGCAAGGACATGGAGCTCGACTGGCCGTTCGCCGAGAGCGCGACCCATCTCATCTCAATCGGCCTCGACGAGGACCTCGACGACGCCGCCAAGCAGGCGACGCGCCAGATGGTCAAGCATATCTGCGAGCGCACCAACCTCTCGCGCAACCAGGCCTACATGCTCTGCTCGCTGGCGGGGAACCTGCGGGTGACGCAGCTCGTCGACGGCAACAAGGGCATCCACATGATGCTGCCGAAGTCGCTGCTCTGAGGAAGTCGCTGCTCTGAGGAGGGCGCGGCTCGCGCGGGTGCCGGGACTCCGGCCCGCGTGAGGCGCGACGGCGCCGTGCGCCGCCCACAGGCCGGCGGTGCCGAGGTCGGGGGGCGTGGCGCGGGCGGGCCGGGCTGACTATGGTCTCGCTTCCCGAAGCGATTCCGTGTTGCGCATGACCGACAGCTCTTCCCTCGCCGCCCGCCTTGCCCGCCAGATCGCCGACGAGATCGGCGCGCGGCCCCCGCAGGCGGCCGCCGCCATCGCCCTGCTCGACGAGGGGGCCACCATTCCCTTCATCGCGCGCTACCGCAAGGAGGCGACCGGCGGGCTCGACGACACCCAGCTCCGCCTGCTCGGCGAGCGGCTGATCTATCTGCGCGAGCTGGAGGCGCGGCGCGGCGCGATCCTCGAATCCGTGCGCCAGCAGGGCAAGCTGACCGACGAGCTCGAGGCGGCGATCGCCGGGGCGGCGACCAAGGCCGAGCTCGAGGACATCTACCTGCCGTTCAAGCCGAAGCGCCGGAACCGGGCCGACATCGCCCGCGAGCGCGGCCTCGGCCCGCTGGCCGAGGCGATCCTGGCGGACCGCGCGCAGGTGCCGGCGGAGCTCGCCAAGACCTATCTCACCGACGAGGTGCCGGACGCGAAGAGCGCGCTGGAAGGCGCGCGCGACATCCTCTCCGAGCAGTTCGCCCAGAATGCGGAGCTGATCGGCCGGCTGCGCGGCTACCTGAAGGCCAATGCCAGCCTGCGCGCGCGTGTGGTCGACGGCAAGCAGGAGGCGGGCGCCAAGTTCTCCGACTATTTCGACCATGTGGAGCGCTGGGCGAACGTGCCGAGCCACCGCGCGCTCGCCATGTTGCGCGGGCGCAACGAGGAGGTGCTGGCGCTGGAGATCGAGGCGGATGCGGACGATCCCGCGCCGGTGAAGCCGGCGGTGCGGATGATCGCCGAGGCCTACGACATCGGCGCGCGGCTGCCGGGCGACGCCTGGCTGATGGAGGTGGCCGGCTGGACCTGGCGGGTCAAGCTCGCGCTCCATCTGTCGATCGACCTCATGACCGAACTGCGGATGCGGGCGGAGACCGAGGCCATCAACGTCTTCGCGCGCAACCTCAAGGATCTGCTGCTCGCCGCGCCGGCCGGCTCGCGGGCGACGATGGGGCTCGATCCGGGCATCCGCACCGGCGTCAAGGTGGCGGTGGTGGACGGCACCGGCAAGCTGGTGACGACGACCACCGTCTATCCCTTCCCGCCGAAGAACGATTTGCGCGGCACGCAGGGCGAGCTCGCGAGCCTGATCCGCCGGCACGGCGTCGAGCTGGTGGCGATCGGCAACGGCACCGGCAGCCGCGAGACCGAGAAGCTGGTGGCCGAGATGCTCGCCGACATGCCGCCGCCCAAGCCGATCAAGGTGGTGGTCTCGGAGGCCGGCGCCTCGGTCTATTCGGCCTCGGAGGCGGCGGCCGCCGAGTTCCCCGGCCTCGACGTCTCGCTGCGGGGCGCGGTCTCGATCGCAAGGCGGCTGCAGGACCCGCTCGCCGAACTGGTGAAGATCGAGCCGAAGTCGATCGGCGTCGGCCAGTACCAGCACGATGTCGACCAGTATCACCTGGCGCGCGCGCTCGACGGCGTGGTCGAGGACGCGGTAAACGCGGTCGGCGTCGACCTCAACACAGCTTCCGCCTCGCTGCTGGCGCGGGTGTCGGGCCTCGGCGCCTCGCTTGCCGAGGCGGTGGTGGCGCATCGCGACGCCAACGGCCCCTTCGCCAGCCGCCGCCAGCTTCTCGACGTGGCGCGGCTCGGCCCGCGCACCTTCGAGCAGTGCGCCGGCTTCCTGCGCATCCGCGACGGTTCCGAGCCGCTCGACGCCTCGGCCGTGCATCCCGAGGCCTATGGCGTGGCGCGCCGGATCGTCGCCGCCTGCGGGCGCGACCTGCGCACGCTGATGGGCGACAGCGCGGCGTTGGGGGCGGTGGACCCGCGTGCCTTCGCCGATGAGCGCTTCGGCCTGCCGACGGTGCGCGATATCATCGCCGAGCTGGAAAAGCCGGGCCGCGACCCGCGCCCGGCCTTCCGCACTGCGACCTTCGCCGAGGACGTCTCGGAGATGAAGGACCTCAAGCCCGGCATGGAGCTGGAGGGTACGGTGACGAACGTCGCCGCCTTCGGCGCCTTCGTCGACATCGGCGTGCATCAGGACGGGCTGGTGCACGTCTCCCAGCTCGCCGACCGCTTCGTGAAGGACGCCCATGAGGTGGTGAAGGTCGGCGACGTGGTGAAGGTGCGGGTGCTGGATATCGACCTGAAGCGCAAGCGCATCGCCCTCTCCATGCGCCGCGAGGCCGGCGGGCCGGCCGGGCGGGACGCGCCCGGGCGCGGCGCCCGCGAGGAGCGGGGCAAGCCGGGCGGCGTCCGCCCACCCGCCAAGGCGCCGGCACGCGAGCCGCAGGGCGCGCTCGGCGCCGCGCTGATGGACGCGCTGAAGCGGCGGTAAAAAGTCGAGGGGCTTGTAGTTGGCCGGCTACAAATGGTCAGTGCGGCGAGCCTTCCTTCGCCGCCTGATGGTATTTGCGGCGGATCTCGTCGATATCGACGCTCGGCTCGGGCAGTTGCAGCTTCATGTCGTCGAGCGTCGCCTCGATGATGCTGGAGACCGCGAGGTTGCGGAACCATTTGTGGTTGGAGGGGATGACGTACCACGGCGCGTGCGCCGTCGAGCACTTCTCCAGCATGTCCTCATAGGCCTCGATGTACTGGTTCCAGCAGGCGCGCTCGGTGTAGTCGGATTCGCTGATCTTCCATTGCCGCGCCGGGTCGTCGAGGCGCTGGCGGAAGCGCTCGAGCTGTTCCTCGGGCGTGATGTAGAGGAAGAATTTGAGGATGGTGACGCCGGCATTGGCGAGCGTCGTCTCGAAGGCGTTGATGGTGTCGTAATAGGTCGACCAGACCGGCTTCGGCGCCAGCTCGTGCACCCGCACCACCAGCACGTTCTCGTAATGCGACCGGTTGAACACGGCGACCTGGCCGAGCCCGGGCGCGAAGGGATGCACGCGCCACAGGAAATCGTGCCGCAGCTCCTGCTCGGTCGGCTGCTTGAAGCTCTTCACATAGGTGCCGAGCGGGTTCATCGCTGCCATGACGTGCCAGCAGGTGCCGTCCTTGCCGGCAGCGTCGATGCCCTGCAGCACCACCAGCAGCGCGTGCTTCTTCTCGGCGAACAGCTTCTGCTGCAGCTCGGCGAGGCGTGCCACCTTGCGCGCGAGGTCCTCCTTGGCGTGCTCGGCGGAGGCATAGTCGCCGTGGAAGGAGGCGTCGACGTCCTTCAGCCTGATCCGGGTGCCGGGCTCGACGACGAATTTCTTGCGCAGGCTCATGCGGCCCTCCTCGCTGCGGGACGTCAGCGACGTTTCCCGCCATCTTAACCGCGCAGGCTGAAGCCGGGATCGAGGAAAAACCGCATCCGGTCGGCGGCAGTCTCGGCCCCGTACACGAAGAGATGACTCCGGCGTTGCCCTCGCTGGCGTCGCGGCACGTTCGGATCGGGAAGACAGGGCGGCAGAAAGGACTACCTTGCGGCCAGCAATTCTGTCCGTTCGACCGCGACATCAAGGGTGCTTCATGTCTCCCACCTCCGCTTCCCCCTCCTCCGCCATCAGTGCTTCCGCCGCCGGCTCGTTCCGCATCGGCGGCGAGCGGGCGGTCCATCGTCTCGGCTTCGGCGCCATGCGCCTGACCGGCCCCGGCATCTGGGGCGAGCCGGCCGACCGCGCCGAGGCGCTGCGCACGCTGAAGGCGCTGCCCGAGCTCGGCGTCGACTTCATCGACACCGCCGATTCCTACGGTCCCGAAGTGTCGGAGAAGCTGATCCGCGAGGCGCTGCATCCCTATGAGGGGCTGTTCGTCGCCACCAAGGGCGGGCTGCTGCGGCCGGGACCGAGCGTCTGGACGCCCAACGGCAAGCCCGACTACCTGATCGGCCAGGCCCATCGCAGCCGCGAGCTGCTCGGCGTCGAGCGGATCGACCTGTGGCAGCTCCACCGCATCGACCCGGCGGTGCCGCGCGACGAGCAGTTTGCGGCGGTGCGCCAGCTCCTCGACGAGGGCGTGATCCGCTTCGCCGGCCTCAGCGAGGTCTCGGTCGAGGACATCGAGGCGGCGCGTAAGGTCTTTCCCGTCGCCACGGTGCAGAACCGCTACAATCTCGCCGACCGTGCCAGCGAGGCGGTGCTGGACTATTGCGAGCGCAACGCCATCGGCTTCATCCCGTGGTTCCCGCTCGCGGCCGGCGATCTCGCCCGTCCCGGCGGCGTGGTTGACGCGCTGGCTCACAAATACGCGGCGAGCCCGGGCCAGATCGCGCTCGCCTGGGTGCTGAAGCGCAGCCCGGTGATGCTGCCGATCCCGGGCACCTCGAAGCGGGCGCATCTGGAAGAGAACGTCGCGGCGGCCTCGATCGCGCTCTCCGAAGAGGATTTCGCCGGCTTGAGCGCGCTCGCTCGTCCCTGAGCGCGAGCGGGCCGCCGCAGCGTGCTGCGGCCCGCATTCGTTGAAGCTGAAGGAAACAGCCCATGTCCCGTCCGCCCCTTCCCCCCTTCACCGAGGAGAGCGCGACCGAGAAGGTCCGCCTCGCCGAGGACGGCTGGAACAGCCGCGACCCGGCCAAGGTGTCGCTGGCCTATACGGTCGACAGCGCCTGGCGCAACCGCGCCGAATTCGTCAACGGCCGCGAAGCGATCGTCGCCTTCCTCACCCGCAAATGGGCGCGCGAGCTGGACTATCGCCTGATCAAGGAATTATGGGCGTTCACCGGCAACCGCATCGCGGTGCGCTTCGCCTATGAGTTCCATGACGACAGCGGCACCTGGTTCCGCGCCTATGGCAACGAGAACTGGGAGTTCGACGAGGACGGGCTGATGCGCCGGCGCCTCGCCTCCATCAACGAGCATCCGATTGCGGAGAGCGAGCGCAAGTTCCACTGGCCGCTCGGCCGGCGGCCGGACGAGCACCCCGGCCTCAGCGATTTCGGCTTCTGAGCCGAACCCCGCTCCCGGCACGCTGTTGCGCGGGAGCGGGGCACCGGTGCGTTCTCAGGCGGCGCGGGCCAGCACGCTGCCGGCGACCGGCGCGGAGCGGGCGAGCGCGGCCTCAAGCGCCGCCTGGCGCTGGTCCGGGCCGAGCGCGACACCCTCGGCGACGATGAACTCGGGATCGGCGATGCCGATGAAGCCGAGCACGGCGCGCAGATAGGTCTCGGCATGCTCGTTCGCCGCGCCCGGCATTCCCTCCGAATAGAGCCCGCCGCGCGAGAGCGCGACCACCACGCGCTTGCCGCCGGCGAGGCCGGTGACGCCCTCAGGGCCGTAGCTGAAGGTGCGGCCGGCGATCAGGATGTGATCGAGCCACGCCTTGAGCTGGCTGGAGACGGTGAAATTGTACATCGGCGCGCCGATGACCACGATGTCGGCGGCGAGGAAGTCCTCCAGCACCGCCTGCGCTTCGGGCGTCGCGAGGCCGGCAAAGGAGAGGTGGGGCAGCGGCGCGGCGGCGAGGTCGCGATAGTCGATCTCGAGGCCGGGATCGCGCGCGCGGAACTGCTTGACGATCTCGGAGGTAATCGCTCGACTGGCGGACGAATCGGCCTGGATGCTGGAATCGACGTGCAGGAGTTTCATCGGGTAGGTCCATGTGAAAACGTGTCCACATGGAGGTACGAAGCCCCGGCAGATCTCACAAGAACGCATATTTTTGAGGTGAGGTCATATGGATATGACCGACATGAAGCCATCACACCATGAATGTACGCAGATCGGCGAGCTTCTGGGCCGGATCGGCGACCGCTGGACCTTGCGGGTGGCGGTGGCGCTCAATGACGGGCCGCTGCGCTTCAACCGCATCCGCCGCGCGGTGGAGGGCATCTCCCAGCAGATGCTGACCCGGACGCTGAAGGCGCTCGAGCGCGACGGCATGGTGACGCGCACGGTCCACCCCACCCTGCCGCCGCAGGTCGAATATGCGCTGACCCCGCTCGGCCTCTCGCTCGCCGCCGAGGGCATGCGGCTCGGGAGCTGGGTGAGGGACCACCTGCCCGAGATCGACTCCCGGCGGGCAGAGTTCGACGCCCGCGAGCCGCGCTGACGGAACGTCGCGCGCCGGCCGGCCTAGATCCGGCGGCGCCAGACCAGCACGCCCGCCGCGACGCTCATGGCGGCCATGGCGAACCAGGTCAGCGCGTAGCTGAGATGGTTGTTGGCGAAGCGCACCACCGTCAGCCCGCCGACCGGGTAGTCGGTGGCTCCCGGCGCCGCCTCGGCGTCGACGAAATAGGGCGCGACGGCACCGAGGCCGCGGGCGCTCGCGATGGCGGCGACGTCGCGCGAGTACCAGCGGCCGGCCTGCGGATCGTTTGAGCGCAGGAACGCGCCGCCGGGCTCGGTGAGGCGGATCAACCCAGTGATGCTCGCGGGCGCCTCGTCCGCCGCCGTCCCGCGGCTGTCGGGCGCGCGCCGCTCGGGCGGGACGAAGCCGCGATTGACCAGCACGGTGAAGCCCTCGTCGGTTACGAAGGGCGTGACCACCCAGAACCCGCCGCCAAGCTCGGTGACGGCCTTCACCAGCGTCTCGCGTCCGTTCAGGAAATGCCCGGTGAGGCGCACGCGGCGATAGGCGTCGTCGGGCGTGAAGGCCGCCGGCGAGGGGGCAGGGCCCGGTTCGGCGTGGATCCGCGTCTCGACCCGGTGGATCAGGTCGAGCTTCCAGGAAAGGCGCTGCACCTGCCAGACGCCGAGCGCGGTGAAGACGAGCGCGAACAGCGCGCACAGGACCAGCGGCAGTCCCCGCCCGCGGCGCGGGAGCGGGTCCCGCGCGAGCATCGTCGTCTCCCCCCGCGCCCCGGCAGGCGCATGGCTCACGGCATCGGTCTCGATTCGTAGGCGCCGGGCATCATGTTGGTGTTGAGGTGGTACATGACCCACAGCGAGCCGGCGAGCGTGATCACCACCAGGATCAGGGTGAACACCAGCGCCAGCATGGTCCAGCCGCCCTCGGAGCGGAAGTTCATGTGCAGGAAGTAGATCATGTGCACCACGATCTGCACGGCGGCGAAGCCCATGATGGCCAGCGCCGTCGCGGTCGCGTTGCCCAGCACCCCGGTCATCACCAGCCAGAACGGGATGGCGGTGAGGACGACCGACAGGCCGAAGCCGATGAGATAGCCGCGCAGCGAGCCGTGCGGCTCGGCGCCGTGATCCTCGTGCCCGTGATGGACGGGCGAAAGGGCGCCGGTGTCGTCGTGCGCGTGACCGGCGGTGGTGTCGTGAGCGCTCATCGCACCATTCCCATCAGATAGACGAAGGTGAAGACGCCGATCCAGATCACGTCGAGGAAGTGCCAGAACATGGACAGGCACATCAGCCGGCGCTTGTTGGCGGTGATCAGCCCGCGCCGGGCGACCTGAACCATCAGCGTCACCAGCCAGATGGTGCCGAAGGTGACGTGCAGCCCGTGCGTGCCCACCAGCGTGAAGAAGGCGGACAGGAACGCGCTGCGCTGGGGCGTCGCGCCCTCGGCGATGAGGTGGTGGAACTCGTAGAGCTCGATGCCGAGGAAGGCGAGGCCGAACAGCGCGGTGACGACGAGCCAGGCCTGGGTCGCGGCGACGCGGTCCTTCTCCATCGTCAGCATGGCGAAGCCATAGGTGATGGAGGAGAACAGCAGCATGGTGGTGTTGAGCGCCACCAGCGGCAGCTCGAACAGCTCCTTCGGCCCCGGGCCGGCGGCGAAGTTGCCGTTCAGCACGCCATAGACCGCGAACAGCGCCGCGAAGATGAGGCAGTCGCTCATCAGGTAGATCCAGAAGCCCAGCGAGGTGCTGTGGCCTTCCGGGTGCGGGTGCTCGTCGACCTCGTAGAAGACGGGCGCCTGGTCGGCGGTCGTCATGACGGAATTCATGCGTTCACCTGCGCGAGCAGCCGGGTGCGCGCGTCCTCCGTGCGGGCGACGTCATCGGCGGGGATGTCGAAGTCGCGGTTGTAGTTGAAGGTGTGGCCGATCGCGGTGCCGATCAGGGCGACGAAGGCGATCGCGGCGAGCCACCAGATGTACCAGATCAGCGCGAAGCCGAGGACGAAGGAGATCGCCGCCAGGATCGGGCCGGTGCCGGAGCTCCTCGGCATGTGGATCGGCTTGAAGCCGGCGAGCGGACGGCTGTAGCCACGGGCCTTCATGTCCCACCACGCGTCGAGATCGTGCACGACCGGCGTGAAGGCGAAGTTGTAGTCCGGCGGCGGCGAGGAGGTCGCCCATTCCAGCGTGCGCGAGTCCCACGGGTCGCCCGTGGTGTCGCGAAGCTGCTCGCGCCGCAGGATGCTGACGCCGATCTGGATCAGCAGGCAGGCGATGCCGCAGGCGATGAGCACCGCGCCGAACGCCGCGATGATGAACCAGATGTGCAGCGAGGGGTCGTCGAACACGCGCAGGCGCCGCGTCACGCCCATCAGGCCGAGCACGTAGAGCGGCATGAAGGCGAAGTAGAAGCCCACCACCCAGAACCAGAACGAGCACTTGCCCCAGAAATCGTCGAGCTTGAAGCCGAACGCCTTGGGCCACCAGTAGTTCATGCCGGCGAAGGCGCCGAACAGCACGCCGCCGATGATCACGTTGTGGAAGTGCGCGATCAGGAACAGCGAGTTGTGCAGCACGAAGTCGGCCGGCGGCACCGCGAGCAGCACGCCGGTCATGCCGCCGATGACGAAGGTCAGCATGAAGGCGATGGTCCACATCATCGGCAGCTCGAAGCGGATGCGGCCGCGATACATGGTGAACAGCCAGTTGAACATCTTCGCGCCCGTGGGGATCGAGATGATCATGGTCGTGATTCCGAAGAAGGAATTCACGCTGGCGCCGGAGCCCATGGTGAAGAAGTGGTGCAGCCACACCAGGTACGACAGGATGGTGATGACCACCGTCGCGTAGACCATGGAGGTGTAGCCGAACAGCCGCTTGCCGCAGAAGGTCGAGGTGACCTCGGAATAGATGCCGAAGCACGGCAGGATGAGGATGTAGACCTCCGGGTGGCCCCAGATCCAGATCAGGTTCACGTACATCATCGGGTTGCCGCCGAAGTCGTTCGTGAAGAAGTTGGTTCCGAGGTAGCGATCGGCGGCGAGCAGGGCGAGCACCGCGGTCAGGATCGGGAAGGCGGCGACGATCAGGACGTTGGTGCAGAGCGCGGTCCAGGTGAAGATCGGCATCTTCATCATGGTCATGCCGGGCGCGCGCATCTTCACGATGGTGCAGATGAGGTTCACGCCGGACAGCAATGTCCCCACGCCCGCGATCTGCAGCGACCATATGTAGTAGTCGACGCCGACATCCGGGCTGTAGGCGATGCCCGAGAGCGGGGGATAGGCGAGCCAGCCGGTGCGCGCGAACTCACCGACGAACAGCGAGGTCATGACCAGGATCGCGCCCGACACCGTCATCCAGAACGAGAAGTTGTTCAGGAACGGGAAGGAGACGTCGCGCGCGCCGATCTGCAGAGGCACGACGTAGTTCATCAGCCCCGTGACCATCGGCATGGCCACGAAGAAGATCATGATGACGCCGTGCGCGGTGAAGACCTGGTCGTAATGGTGGGCCGGCAGATAGCCGTCGCTGCCGCCGAAGGCGAGCGCCTGCTGCAGGCGCATCATGATGGCGTCGGCGAAGCCGCGCAGCAGCATGATGGTGCCGAGCACCATGTACATGATGCCGATCTTCTTGTGGTCCACGCTGGTGAACCACTCCTTCCAGAGATAACCCCACAGGCGGAAATAGGTGATCGCCCCCAGCACCGCGATGCCGCCGATGGCGACCGCGATGAAGGTCACCACGAGGATGGGCTCGTGATAGGGGATGGCCTCGAGGGTGAACCGGCCCAGGAGGAAGCTCGGCTCGATGGCTTGTGTCTCGTTCATGGGGGCCGTCAGGAGTTGGAGGGCCGGCGCGGGCCCGCGAGGGCCTCGCTCGACGGCAGTCGGATCGGGGTGAAGGTGGACGCCGGCGAGAACAGGCCGGGCAGCGGCAGGCCGGCGCCGTGCACCGCCTCGCGCAGTTCGGGCGCGATCGGCGCGGCGGGCGCGCGGCCCATCTGCATGTCGGCCATGTCCTCGGGCGAGCACACGCCTATGACGTAGCTCGCCGGACCGCCGAAGACGGTGCCACGGCGGGCATATTTGTCATAGTTGAGCGGCAGCGTGTTCGAGACGCTCTCGAGCCCGAGCCCACCCTTGGCGTCGATCGCCATCATGTCGCTCATGCACATCTTGCCCGGCTGGACGCACAGGTTGACGATGGCGTTGAACAGCGTCGGGTCGACGTCCGAGAAGTAGCGGGCCGGCACGTTCTGGCTCGGCCGCTCCAGCTCGAGATAGGCGGCGCGGGTGAGCTGGTCGGTGCCCTGCTTGGCCTTGGCGATCCAGGCCTCGAAGCCGGCATCGTCGACCGCGCGGAAGCGGAAATTCATGCCGGAGAAGCCGGCGCCGGAATAGTTGCTGGAGAAGCCGCGCGATTCGACCGGGGCGTTGGCGACCGCGTTGAGCTCGGTCGTCATGGCCGGCATGGCGTAGATCATTCCCGCCAGCGTCGGCACGTAGAAGGCGTTCATCACCGAGGAGGAGGTGATGTGGAAGCGCAGCGGCCGGCCGACCGGGGTCACGAGATCGTTGACGGTGGCGATGCCCTGTTCGGGGTAGATGAAGAGCCACTTCCAGTCGAGCGCGACCGCCTCGACCTCCAGCGGCTTGGCATCGCCGGGCACCACGGTGTCGGCCGCAAGCCGGTCGAGCGGGCGATAGGGGTCGAGCAGATGCGTGCCCATCCAGGTGAGGGCGCCGAGGCAGATGATGATCACCAGCGGCGCGGCCCAGATCACCAGCTCCATCTGGGTGGAGTGGCTCCAGTTCGGCTCGTAGCGGGCCTCGGTGTTGGAGGCGCGGTACTTCCAGGCGAAGAACACCGTCAGGGCCATCACCGGTATGATGATAAGCAACATGAGCAGCGTGGATACGACCAGAAGGTCGCGCTGCTGTGCAGCAACGTCACCCGTAGGGTCAAGAACGACGAAGTTGCAGCCACCAAGAGCGAGCGTCAGCGGAAGCAATGCGAGAAGATGAAGGCGACGCAACGGAATGTACACCTATGATATCGGATCGCTGCAGGCATAGCTGCACCGCAGCAATCGAAATATCAAGTCTGGCATACCACGTCGAAGTGTCGCATCCCCCTCGGAGGCCGGGGGTGATAACCGTGTCGGACGGAATCGGAATGCCCGCATAGGCATCTTGATAAGAGTTATATTTATTCCAGTTTCGGTAAGATCTATGACGACATCGACCTCTACGCTTACGCACGATCCGCGGCGAATTCATGCGCATGACGATGATGTGCATCCGGGCGAGATCGCGGTCGGCGTTCTCATCGGTCGCGCCTCGGAGTTCTTCGACTTCTTCGTCTACGCCATCGCCTCCGTGGTGGTGTTTCCGAAGCTGGTCTTCCCCTTCGTCGATCCCCTGACGGGCACGCTCTATTCCTTCGGGATCTTCGCGCTGGCGTTCGTCGCGCGGCCCTTCGGCACGACGCTTTTCATGGCGATCGACCGGCAGCACGGGCGCGGCGCCAAGCTCATTTCGGCGCTTTTCCTGCTCGGCACCTCGACCGTGGTGATCGCCTTCCTGCCCTCCTATGACAGCCTGGGCCCGGCAGTGATCTGGCTGCTCGCGGCGCTGCGCATCGGCCAGGGCATCGCCTGGGGCGGTACCTGGGACGGGCTCGCCCCGCTCCTCGCGATCACCGCGCCGGAGGGACGGCGGGGCTGGTTCGCGATGTTGCCGCAGCTCGGCGCGCCGATCGGCCTCATCATCGCCAGCGCGCTGTTCGCCTTCTTCCTCGGCAGCCTCACCGCGGCGGACTTCCTCAGCTGGGGCTGGCGCTACCCGTTCTTCGTCGCCTTCGCCATCAACGTGGTGGCGCTGTTCGCGCGGCTGCGCATGGCGGTGACGCCCGAATACAAGAAGCTGTTCGAGAGCGGCGACCTGGAGCCGCAGCGCGTGTCGGACACGGTGCGCGCCGAGGGCAAGGGCATTCTGGTGGGCGCCTTCGCGCCGCTCGCCACCTTCGCGCTGTTCCACATGGTGACGGTGTTCCCGCTGTCCTGGGTGTTCCTGTTCACCCCGGAGCGGCCGACCCGCTTCCTGCTGATCGAGGCGATGGCGGCGTTCTGCGGCCTGATCGCGGTCGTCGTCTCCGGCACGGTGGCCGACCGCATCGGGCGGCGCACGCTGCTCGGCGGCTCGGCGCTGGCGATCGCCATCTTCAGCGGCTTCGCGCCGCTGCTGCTCGCCGGCGGCGTGGTCGGCGAGACGGTGTTCATGGTGCTCGCCTTCAGCCTGCTCGGGATCTCCTTCGGTCAGTCCTCGGGCGTGGTGGCGACCAACTTCGCGCCCCGCTTCCGCTACACCGCCTCGGCGCTGACCAACGATCTCGCCTGGCTGTTCGGCGCCGGCTTCGCGCCGCTGGTGGCGCTGCTGCTCTCCAGCCATTTCGGGCTCGGGGCCTCGGGCGCCTACCTGCTCTCGGGCGCGCTGTGCACGCTGCTGGCGCTGCGGTTCAACCGCAATCTGGAACTGGCCGCGGCCGGCTGAGCCGCCCGCGCCCCCGGCCGGCCTGATGCGTCAGGCCGGTTTGGCGCCTCAGGCCCGCACGCGCGAGCCCAGCGTGTCGAACTGCCCGCCGGCATAGATCAGCGGGTGGAGCGGCCCCTCCGGCAGGACGATATCCACCACGCTGCCCAGGAAGATGGTGTGGGTGTGCACCGACACGCGCTCGGTCAGCACGCAGTCGAAGCTGGCCAGCGCGCTGGCCAGCGCCGGCGCGCCGGTCGAAAGCGGGCGCCATTCATGCGTGCTGAAGCGCAGGTGCCGGTCCCGGCCGGAGCTGAACGCCTTGGCGAGCTCGAGATCGGGCTCGGCCAGCAGGTTCACGCAGAACGAGCCGGACTTGTCGATTACGTCGTGGCAGGACACCGAGCGGTTGACGCAGACCAGCAGGGTCGGCGTCGGATCGGCGGCGACCGAGGTCACGGATGTGGCGACGAAGCCGTGCGGCTGGCCGTCCTCGCAGGTGGTGATCACCGACACGCCGGCGGCGAGGCGGCGCATGCCGTGCTTGAAATGGGCTGGATCGATCATGGCGAACTCCGCTTCGCGGCCCGCGCGGGCACGTTGCCGCCGGGACCGCAAGTCGCGTGCCACGTCGCGATCGCACGCAGTTGCGGGCCGTAGAGGGCCTCTGTCTCGGTGCCGGCTGCGACAAGTGTCGCTGAACTGAGACGGCCGCCGGCGCCGGCGGAGACGCTTCGCCGGGGCGCGGAACAATCGGAAAATCGAGCAGCCACGTCGGGTTAACCCGCGCGCACCGGGCGTGCGCCGAGGCCGGGCGCGCGCGACCTGGGGGTGGCATAGCTCTTGCGGACCTCCCGGCATCCCTTTCGGACCGAAAGTACCGCCATGACCATCAATGTAGACGTCACCGCCAATGTCGTCGGGGGCCTTCCCAAGCAGCTCCTGATCGACGGCAAGTTCGTCCCCGCCCTGTCGGGCCGGACCTTCGAGACCCGCAACCCGGCAACGGGCGAACTGCTCGCCAACGTCGCCGAGGGCGACGCGGCCGACATCGACCTCGCCGTCGCCGCCGCGCGGCGCGCCTTCACCGGGCCGTGGAGCCGCTTCACGCCGTTCGAGCGCCAGCAATGCCTGCTGCGCTTCGCCGACCTGGTCGAGAAGCACTTCGAATCGCTGGCGCTGATCGACGTGCTCGACATGGGCGCGCCCATCACCTCGATGCATGCGCGCCGCCAGCGCGCGCTCGGCCTGCCGCGCTTCTATGCCGGCATGTGCACGGTGATCCACGGCGGCACGCTGCCGAACTCCTTTCCCGGCGAGGTTTTCTCCTACACGCTCAAGGAGCCGGTCGGCGTGGTGGGCGCCATCACCCCGTGGAACGCGCCGCTGACCTCGACCATCTGGAAGATCGGCCCGGTGCTGGCGACCGGCTGCACCATGGTGCTGAAGCCCGCCGAGGACGCGCCGCTGACCGCGCTGCGCCTCGGCGAACTGCTGCTCGAGGCCGGCGTGCCGGAAGGCGTCGTCAACATCGTCCCCGGCTTCGGCGACAAGGCGGGCGCCGCGCTCGCCCGCCACATGGACGTCGACAAGGTCGCCTTCACCGGCTCCGACATCACCGGCCGCAAGGTCATCGAGGCGTCGAAGGGCAACATCAAGCGGGTGACGCTGGAGCTGGGCGGCAAGTCGCCGGACGTCATCTTCGCCGATTGCGACATGGACGCCGCCGTCGCCGGCGCCGGCATGGGCGTGTTCGCCAATACCGGGCAGATCTGCTGCGCCGGCACGCGGCTCCTGGTGCAGCGCCCGATCTACGAGGAGTTCGTCGCGCGGGTGAGCGACTATGCGAAGTCGCTCAAGGTCGGCAACGGGCTCGACCCGGCGACCCAGATCGGCCCGGTGGTCAACGCCAAGCAGCTCGACCGCGTCAGCGACTACATGGAGATCGGCCTCGGCGAGGGCGCGACCGCCACCACCGGCGGGCGGCGCCTGACCGAGGGCGCGCTGAAGGACGGCTTCTTCTTCGAGCCGACCGTGCTGAGCCGCGTGGACAACACCATGCGCGTCGCCCGCGAGGAGATCTTCGGCCCGGTGGCCGCGGCCATCCCCTTCGACACGCTGGAGGAAGCGGCCGCGATCGCCAACGACACGGTGTTCGGCCTCGGCGGCGGGGTGTGGACAGGCAGCGTCACGACCGCCCACCGCATGGCCAAGGCGATCCGCACCGGCACGGTGTGGGTGAACACCTATGGCGGCCTCGACCCGGTGGTCCCGTTCGGCGGCTACAAGACCAGCGGCTACGGGCGCGAGTCCGGCACCGAGCATCTCGACGCCTATCTCGAGACCAAGGCGGTGGTGATGAAGCTCGCCTGAGGGCGGCTCACTGGCGCAGGTTGCGCGGGATGATCCAGCGCACCAGCGCCGTGATGACCAGCGCGCCGCCGATCAGCATGACGAAGGCGGCGCGCATGCCCTGCGTATGGGCGACGAAGCCGACCAGCGGCGGCCCGAACAGGCCGCCGCCATAGGCGATAGTGACCGTCATGGCGATGCCGGCGGTCGGCGCCACCCCCGGCATCCGGCCGCTGAGCGAGAACAGGATCGGCACCATGTTGGCGATGCCGAACCCCGCCACCGCGAAGCCGGGCAGGGCGATCAGTGCCGTGGGCGCCAGCACGATGGCGGCGATGCCGATGATGGCGATCACCGCCGAGACCCGGATCGTCGCCACCTCGCCGTAGCGATGCACGATCCGGTCGCCGCGGAAGCGCCCGATCGCCATGGCGAGCGAGAACGCCGCCACGCCATAGGCCGCCTGCGCCGGCGGGGAGCCGGTGACCTGCACCAGGTACAGCGCGCCCCAGTCGATCAGCGCCAGCTCGACGATGAAGGCGAGCACGGTGAGTACGCCGAGGCCGATGATGGTCCGGCTCGGGAGCTGGAACACCGAGGTGCTGTGCGCCTCGCGAACATGAGCCTCGGGAAGCCACAGCCAGGACGAGGCGATCGCGGCGATCGCGATCAGCAGCAGGCTGGCGATGCCGAGCCCGGCGGGGATGCCGAGCCCGGCGCCGATCAGCACGCCGCCGATCAGCGCTCCCGACACGTTGCCGATGCTGAAGAAGGCGTGGGCGGACGACATGATGGGCCGGCCGAGCTCGCGCTCGAGCGCGGAGACATGGGCGTTGATGCACACGTCGAGGAAGCCGAAGCTCAGTCCGATGAGATAGGCCGCGCCCGCCAGCAGCGGCATCGACCAGCCCAGCCCCGGCGCGCATATGGCGGCGGCGAAGGCGATACCCGCTAGCGCGCCGGAGCGGATCGGCCCGAGGCGCGGGCGCAGCACGCCGGCCGCCGGCATGCCGCACAGGCAGCCGAGCGAGACGCACAGCAGCACCATGCCGATCTGCGCGTCGTCGAGCCCGGCCCGCACCTTCAGCAGCGGGATGAAGGTCGCCCACACCGTCAGTCCGGCGCCGCCCACGAAGAAGATGGCCGACGCGGCCAGACGCGACGCAGCCAGCGCGCGTTCCTCGCGCGCGGCGGAATACTCAATCATGCACGTTCCCAACCGATCTCGACGACGGCGCCGCCGCCTGCCATGCGCCTGCCCCGGCACGATGCGTGCCATCCGCCTGCCGGGGCGGCGTCGGCCCCGCATCAACGCCAGCGGCCGGCGAACCGCAACAGGCGCGGGGCGTTCGCGGCGAGTTATGCCCGGCGGTCCGCGGAAAAGGGGCGATCCCGCTCGCCTTCACTGCGCGGGACGTCTCGCCGTTGCGCGGCGTGTCGCAGAATCTCAGGCGCGGCTTGAGAAAGCGGGCGCCCCCGGGGCGCGAGACCGCGCCGCCCGGTCGCGGACCGGGTCTTGCTAGCGGGTCCCGCGCGGCGCGATCGCGCCCGTGGCAGGGAGAGCGGCATGTACGACTATGTGATCGTCGGCGGCGGATCGGCCGGCTGCGTGCTGGCGGCCCGGCTATCGGAGGACCCGGCCGTCTCGGTGCTGCTGCTGGAGGAGGGGCCGCGCGACCTGTTCCCCTCCATCCACCTGCCGGCGATGGTCTACCGCACCGCTACCGGCAGCCTCCTGCAGCGCATCGCCTGGGAGCCGGCCAACGGGGCCGCGTCCGGCACGCCGGTGCCGCACATGGTGCAGGCGCGCGTGCTGGGCGGGGGCAGCTCGGTCAACGCCATGGTCTATGTGCGCGGCATTCCCTCCGATTTCGACGGCTGGGCGGCGCAGGGCGCGACGGGTTGGGACTATGCCGGCGTGCTGCCGTTCTTCCGCAGGGCGGAGAGCAACGACACCTTCTCCGATGCCGCGCACGGCACGGACGGGCCGCTCTGGGTGTCGAGCCAGCCCTCGCCGCACCCGCTCGCCAAGGCGTGGCTGAAGGCGTGCCAGGAATTCGGCATTCCCCCGACCGCCGACTTCAACGCCGGGGTGCAGACCGGCTGCGGCCTCTACCAGATCACCGCGCGCGACGGGCGGCGCGCCTCGAGCGCCGTCACCTATCTCAAGCCGGCACGGCGGCGGCCGAACCTCACCGTGCGCACCGGCTGCCGGGCGACGCGCATCCTCCTCGACAAGGGGCGGGCGCGGGGCGTCGAGTACCTCGCGCGCGGGCGGCGGCGCGAGGTCGCTCAGGCATCGAGCGAGGTGATCCTCTCGGCCGGCGCCCTGCAGTCGCCGCGCCTGCTGCTGCAGTCCGGCATCGGGCCGGCCGACCATCTGCGCCGGGTCGGCGTGGAGGTACAGCACGAGCTTCCCGGCGTCGGGCGTGGCCTGCAGGACCACATGGACGTCTACATCGTCCACGAGCTCGACGGGATCGAGAGCTACGACGCCTACCGCCGGTTCGACCGCAAGCTGATGGCGGGACTGCAATGGCTGCTGTTCCGGCGCGGCCCGCTCTGCTCAAACCTGATCGAGGCGGGCGCGTTCTGGTGGGGCGATGCGCAGAGCGCCGAGCCCAACCTGCAGTTCCATTTCTTGCCCGGCACCGGCATCGAGGAGGGCGTGGCGACGGCGCGCGGCTGCGGCTCGACGCTGAACATATGCCTCACCCGCCCGCGTTCGCGCGGCGTGGTCGAGCTGACCTCGGCCGATCCGCTCGCCCCGCTCAGGGTGGCGCCGAACTATTTCGCCGAGCCCTACGACCTCGACTGCATGGCCGAGGGGGTGCGGCTCGGACAGGAGATCATGGCGCAGCCCTCCATGGCCGGCCGGCTGGCGCGCGAGCAGCTTCCCGGGCGGGTGCTGCGCACGGTGGAGGAGCGGCGGGCCTATGTGAGGGAGCGCGCGCAGGGGGCGCTGCACCCGGTCGGCACCTGCCGGATCGGCACCGACGACGACGCGGTGGTCGATCCGCAGCTCCGGCTGCGCGGCATCGTCGGCCTCAGGGTCGCCGACGCCTCGGTGATGCCCTCCGTCCCCTCGGGCAACACCAATGCCTGCGCCATCATGATCGGCGAGAAGGCGGCCGAGCTGATCCGCGGCGCCCCCGCGCCCTGACGCTGCGGCGCTGTCGCGGCGCCTTGCCGGTCGCGATTTCTCGTTTCCGCCGCGGCCTGAGATTCCCTGCGACAGGACGCGCCTATCCGCCGCTGCCGATATTTCTAAGGTATTGATATTTATCAAGGATATTCCAGAAAATCGCAGTGGCACACCTCTTGCTGTCACCTCCCCCCGGAAGTCCGCGGCTCCATCACGCACAAAACCAACTAGGGGAACAGCATGGTCGATACGCCTCACGGGCGCCCGTTCGGGAGCCCCAACATATTCCGCAACGACGTCCTGTCCCGTCGCGGCTTCCTCGGCACGAGCCTGGCGCTCGGCGCAGGGGCGACGCTGGGCAGCTGGCCGGGCCCGATGCCCGCGCAGGCGGCGGTCGGCGGCGACCTGAAGATCATGGCGTGGGAGGGCTTCACGCTCGACAACGAGCTGAAGGGCTGGCGCGAGGCGAACAACGTCCAGGTCGATGCGGCGATCATCAGCACGCAGGACGACGTCCATGCCAAGCTGATCGGCGGCAGCCCGGTGCGGCTCGACCTCGCCGAGTATTCGCAGGGCTTCGAGCACTTCTACGTCGACGAGCTGAAGATCGTGAAGCCGCTCGACATCGCCAAGGTGCCGAACTTCACGCCCGAGAACATCCAGCCCGAATTCTACAACGCGCCGACCTGGTACTGGAACGACACCCACTACGCCATTCCGTGGGTCTGGGGCCTCAACGCGCTGGTCTACAACCCGGAGATGACCCAGCCCATCAAGTCCTACAAGGACCTGCTGGCGCCGGAGCTCAAGGGCAAGCTGACCTTCTGCGACGACACCATCGCCACCTGGCCGATGATCGCGCGCATCGCCGGGCTGGGGCCGAAATTCCCGAACCTCACCAAGGACGAGATGAAGACGGCCTTCGAGGGCCTCGGTCCCTATCGCGACCAGTGCCGAGTGTTCGGCTCCTCCAATGGCGACGTGATCTCGCTGTTCTCCTCCAAGGAGATCGCCGCCTGCTTCTGCGTGTGGAGCGGCACGCCGGTGGAGACCGCCAAGCGCGGTGTGAAGACCATCTACGCGGTGCCGGAGGAAGGCGCGGTGATGTGGTGCGACGCGTGGTTCATGCCGATCAGCGCGCAGAACATGGACACCGGCTACGCCTTCATGAACGAGGCCATCAGCGCCAAGGTGCAGGCCGAGGTCTGCAAGGCGGTGACGGGCGGCGCGGTGAACAAGCACGCGCCGGAGCTGATGGACGCCGATACGCGCGCGCTGTTCGACTACAGCGACCTCCAGCAGGTGTTCAAGAAGTCGCCGCTGCAGGGCCAGCCGCCGCGCACCTCCGACGTCTACGCCACCTATGACGAGTGGACCCAGGCCTGGACCGACTTCAAGTCCTCGTTCTGATCAGACCGAACCGCGACCAGAGGAGACCGTGCCGGAGATGCTGAAGGGAAGTCGGCGTGAGGCAATGGGATTGGCGCTCGTCACTCCCTCCTTCCTTTTTCTGCTTGTGTTCTTCATCGTCCCGGCAGCTCTCCTGTTCGTCTGCAGCTTCTGGTTGGCCCACTCGTTCCGGCTGATCCCGGCCTTCAGCTTCGACAATTACAGCCGGGCGCTCTGGGCGTCCGGCTTCTACGTGCTGACCTGGAACGCGCTCAAGAACGGCCTGTGCACGGCGGCGTTCACCGTCGCTCTCAGCTTCCCGACCGCCTATTTCATCGTCTACCGGACGCGCGGAAACCTGCTGTTCTACCTGATCCTGGTGTCCTGGTTCTCCAGCTACCTGGTGCGCATCTATGCCTGGCGGGTGATCCTGGGGTCGAACGGGCTGATCAACACCACGCTGATGCAGCTCGGGCTGATCGACCACCCGATCGAGGTGCTGCTGTTCAGCCCCTTCGCGACCATCCTCACCCTGATCCACATCATGCTGCCCTTCGGGCTGCTGCTGCTGGTCTCGGCGCTGCGCGACGTGCGGCGCGAATATATCGAGGCCGCGCGCGACCTCGGCGCCAGCCCGTTCGAGGTGCTGACCCGGGTGATGCTGCCCATGTGCTACAAGGGCATCATCGGCGCCTTCATGTTCACCTTCGTCATCTCGGCGGGGGACTTCGTGACGCCGCAGCTTCTGGGCGGACGCGAGGGGATGACGACCGGCATCCTCATCGCCAACCAGTTCCGCTCCTCCGGCAACTGGCCGTTCGGCGCCGCCATGGCCTTCCTTCTGCTGGCGGCCTTCCTGCTGGTCTACTTCGTCTTCGTGCGGCTGCTGCACCTGCTGCGGCTCGCCCCGGGGCGCCGTTTCCACGATTGATCCGCGACGTTCCGGCCCACGGAGGTCTCATGCTGAGAATCTATGTCTGGCTCTACGTGGCGTTCCTCTACGCGCCGATCGCGATCATCACGCTGTTCAGCTTCCACAGCTCGCCGAGCCTGACCTTCCCGTTCGAGGGCTTCAGCCTGCGCTGGTACGCGCGGATCTTCACCAACACGACCTTCATGGATTCGCTGTGGAACAGCATCCTGGTCGCCACCGCCACCGCCGCCACCACCACCGTGCTCGGCTCGCTCACCGCGCTCGGCCTCGCCCGGCTGAAGGGACGGGTGCAGACGCTGTTCGGGCTGCTCTCCTTCGGGCCGGTCGCGCTGCCGGGCCTGTTTCTCGGCATCGCGCTGGTGATGCTGTTCTCGCAGATCGGCCTCGCGCGTTCGCTGTTCACCGTGACCATCGCGCATGTGCTGTTCACGCTGCCCTTCTTCCTCGAGGCGGTGCGCTCGCGGATCGAGTATTTCGACCTCTCGCTCGAGGAGGCCGCGCGCGATCTCGGCGCCACGCCGGCGCAGGCGTTCCGGCTGGTCACGCTGCCGATCATCGGCCCGACCATCGGCGGCGCGGCGATCCTCTCCTTCGCCCTGTCCTTCGACGAATTCATCATCACCGTCTTCGTCAGCGGCAACAACACGACGCTGCCGCTGACCATCTGGTCGATGATGCGCCGCGCCGTCAGCCCGGACATCAACGCGGCGTCAGTCCTCTCCCTCTCGCTGTCGATCGGCATCATCCTGCTCGGCGGACTGCTGGTCTGGTACCAGCGGCGATCGGCCCTGAACGCTCGTGCCAAGGACATCCAGGAATGACCGCTTCCAACATCGTCGAGCTCTACGGCGTCACCAAGGCCTTCGGCGCGCTCACGGTCCTGCACGACATCGATCTCAACATCGTCGAGGGTGAGATTCTCACCCTTCTCGGCCCCTCCGGCTGCGGCAAGACCACGCTGATGCGCATCATCGCCGGCTTCGAGCCGACGACTCACGGACGGGTCATCATCAAGGGCGCGGACGTCTCCAACCTGCCGCCCGACCGGCGGCCGGTGAACATGGTGTTCCAGCGCTACGCGCTCTTTCCCCATCTCGACGTGTTCGACAATGTCGCCTTCGGCCTCCGGCTGAAGAAATGGCCGAAGGACCGCATCCGCGAGGTGGTGCGGAACATGCTGCAGCTGGTGCAGCTCGGCGACTACGGCAATCGCTGGATCCACGAATTGTCGGGCGGCCAGGCGCAGCGCGTGGCGCTGGCGCGCGCGCTCGTCAACTCGCCCTCGGTGCTGCTGCTCGACGAGCCGCTGGCCGCGCTCGACCTGAAGATCCGCCACCACATGCTGGCCGAGTTGAAGCGCATCCACCAGGAGACCGGGACCACCTTCATCTATGTGACGCACGACCAGGACGAGGCGACCATCCTCTCCGACCGGATCGTGCTGATGAACGGGGGCCGCATCGAGCAGATCGGCACGCCGGAGGAGATGTACGCCCATCCCCGCTCGCTGTTCTGCGCCCGCTTCCTCGGCGAGACCAACATCCTCGACGGCGCGGTGCGGGCCTGCGAGAGCGAGGTGACCTATGTCGACCTCGGCACGGGGACGGTGAAGGTGCCGACCAACGGCACCGCGCTCGCGGTCGGCCAGAAGGTCTCGCTCGCCATCCGGCCCGAGGCGCTGCAGGTGTGCCGGCGCGCCCAGCCCGCCGCAGCGGAGGGCGACGCCAACGCGCTGGAAGGCACGGTCGAGGACGTCGTCTTCATGGGCAGTCGCGTGCTCTATTCGATCCGCACCCCGGTCGAGACGCTCAAGTACCAGGCGACCCGCTCGGTCGACGGCGTCATGCTGGCCCAGGGCGAGGAGGTGCGCGCCTGCTGGCGGCCGGAGGCGGCGGTGCTGCTCACCCACTGACGGCGCCGGCGGTCTCACGCAGATGAAACGTCTCATCGCGCCGGCGTCTCACGGGTGCCGTACCGGAATCCTTCGATCGATCTACCTCTCTGATTCAAAGAACTTTTTTCCGCTGGCACGGCGCTTGCGCCAGAGAGGCAGGCGGCGCGCAAGGCCGGAGGGGACGCCCCGGCGGGGCCGTCATTGGTGACACAACAGCGATGGGGCCGGTCCGCGCCGGGCCGGAATCGCGCCAGGGAGAGGCAGATGGATCTCGGGCTTTTCATGCAACCGCTTCACAACCCGGAGCGGAGCATCACCGACATGCTGGCCGAGGACCGCCAGGCGGCCATCCTCGCCGACAAGCTCGGCTATGCCGAGGTCTGGGTCGGCGAGCACTACTCGTCCAGCATCGAACCCATCGTGAACCCGCTCCAGTTCTTCGCCTCGCTGATCGACGTGACGGCGAACATCAAGTTCGCGACCGGCGTGCTGGCGCTGCCCCAGCACCATCCCGCCAAGATCGCCGGCGACGTGGCGCAGTTCGACCATCTGAGCCGGGGGCGGCTCATCATGGGCATCGGCCCGGGCGGGCTCGCCAGCGATTTCGAGCTGTTCGGCATCATGGACAAGAACCGCGCGGACATGCTGGTCGATTCGATCGACATCATCCACCGGATCTGGGCATCGGATGCGCCCTACGACATCAAGGGCAAGTACTGGCACGTCAAGATCGAGGAGACGGTGGTGCCCAAGCTCGGCTTCGGCCCGATGGCCAAGCCCTACCAGAAGCCCTATCCCGAGGTCGCCATCTCGGCCATGACGCCCAATTCCGGCAGCGCCCGGCAGGCGGGGCTGCACGGCTGGGGCTTCGCCTCCGCCAACTTCATCCAGGACTGCTGGGTGAAGTCGCACTGGGAGCAGTACGTCATCGGCTCGGAGCAGGCGGGCCGCAAGCCGGACCGAAAGAAGTGGCGCGTGGCGCGCTCGATCCTCGTCACCGACACCGACGCCGAGGCGGCCGAGTATCTGGCGAGCGAGGGCAACGCCTATCGCTGGTACTACGACTTCGTGCTCGACGACATGCGCACCTACGACATCCTGCCGGTGCTGAAGCGCGATCCCTCGATGAGCGACGAGGAGGTGACGCTGAAATACTGCATGGACACGATGATCATCGCCGGCTCGCCCGCGAGCGTGCTGGATCAGCTCGTGGCGCTGGTCGACTATCTCGGCGGGCCGTTCGGCACGCTGCTTCAGGGCTTCAAGGAATGGGACAAGCCGGCGCTGCAGCAAAACTCGATGCGCCTGCTGGCGCAGGACGTGATGCCGAAGCTGCGCGACTACTGCGCCTCGAAGGCCGCCGCCGCATGACGATCGGCGGCGCGGGGGTCAGCGTCGGGGTACGGAAAGCCGCGATCGCGGCTTTCGACGCAGACCCGCGCGCCACTCGCCCGCGCGCTGCCCACGCTACCTTCGCCACGATGGGCGAGGATCGGCTTCCGGGCGGGGGCTATCCCTCCTGGTGGCTGAACGAGGCGTTGGAGAGCGAGGGGCAGGTGCGCCCCTGCCCGCCGCTGTCCGGCATGGTCCGCACCGACATCGCCATCGTCGGCGGCGGCTTCACCGGGCTGTGGGCGGCGCTGGCGCTGCGCGAGCGCCGGCCCGACCTGTCGGTGACGCTGATCGAGCACGAGATCTGCGGCGCTGGCGCCAGCGGCAAGAATGCGGGCAAGGTCCATGGCTACTGGTCGTCGCTGCCGCGCCTCGCCCGGCTGCTGGGGCCCGACGACGCCTGGGAGATGGCGCGCCTCGGCTCGCGCGCGCAGGCGGCGATCCGTGCCTTCGCCCGGGATTGCGGGCGTGACCTGTGGTGGCGCGAGGGCGGCGGGCTCAAGGTCTCCGCCGCGCCGGCGCAGGACAACGCTGTCACGGCGGCGGCGCGCGCCATGGCCGCCCTCGGCGCCGGGCACCAGGCGCGCCTGCTCTCGCGCGCCGAGGTCGCCGGCATCTGCGAAGCGCCGGCGTTCCGGGCCGGCATCTACTATCCCGAGGAGGCGACGGTCCATCCCGCGCGGCTGGTGCGGGCGCTGCGCGCGGCGGCGCTCGCGGCGGGCGTGCGGATCCACGAGCACACGCCGATGACCGGGCTCGACCGCGCCGAGCCCAGCCGGGTTTCCACGCCCGGCGGCGAGATCGTCGCCGATGCGGTGATCCTCGCGAGGAATGTCGGCCAGCTCGGGCAGGGCGAGCTCGCCCGCCGCTTCATGGCGTTCTCCAGCTACGCGATGATGACCGGGCCGGCGCCCGAGCGGCTCGCCGGGATCGGCTGGACATCGGACATCAGCATCGTCGATGCGCGCTCCTTCCCGCACTATTTCCGCCGCACCCCCGACGGGCGGGTGCTGATGGGCTCCGGCTCCGGGCCGATCGCCTATGGCGGCCATGTCGAGGCCACGGCGATGACGGGCGACGCCGCCTCCTTCGCGCGGACCGCGCGCGGTCTCGCCCGCCTGCTACCCGCGCTGGCGGACGTGCCGGTGGCCGGGCGCTGGGGCGGGGCCATCGACGTGTCGTCCGACCGCTTCCCCTTCGCCGGGCTGCTGGAGCGCGGGCGGGTCGCCTACGGGCTCGGCTATTCCGGGCACGGGGTCAATCCGAGCTGGATCCTCGGCCAGTGCCTCGCCTCGCTGGTGCTGGGGCAGGTCGACGAATGGACCCGCTCGCCCTTCTGCGCCCGCCGGCTGCCGGCACTGCCGCCCGAGCCGGCGCGCTATTTTGCCGGCTGCGCCATAAGGCGGGCCATCCTCGCCTGCGAGGAAGCGGAGGAGGAGGGGCGGGGCGCGCCGGCCGCCGCCCGCGCCATCGCCGCGCTGCCGCGCCTGCTCAATCTCACGATCGGAACGCGTTGACGGAGCCAAGATGACCAACGGCACATGCGACTACATCGTCGTCGGCGGCGGCTCCGCGGGGTGCACCATCGCCGCGCGCCTGTCGGAGGACGTGGACGCCTCGGTGGTGCTGTTCGAATCCGGCCCGTCGGACAGCAGCCCGTTCATCCACATGCCGGTGACCTACTACAAGACCCAGCGCATGCTGCGCCGGCTCCAGCTCGAGCCGCTGACGCACCAGTTCAACATGACGCCGACCACCGGGCAGGCGCGTGTGCTGGGCGGGGGCAGCTCCGTCAACGCCATGGTCTATATCCGCGGCTGCCCGGAGGATTACGACCGCTGGGAGGCCTCCGGCGCCGACGGCTGGTCCTATCGCGAGGTGCTGCCCTATTTTCGCAAAGCCGAATCCAACGAGAGCCTCTCCGGCGAGGCGCACGGCACCGAAGGTCCGCTCTCGGTCTCCGACCAGCGCTACACCAGCCCGCTGACCAAGGAATGGCTGAAGGCGTGCCAGGAGGCGGGCCTGCCCTACAACACCGATTTCAATTCCGGCCGGCAGGCCGGTTGCGGGCTCTACCAGGTGACGATGCGCGACGGCCGGCGGTGCAGCGCGGCGGTGGCCTATCTCAAGCCGGCGCGCGGGCGGGCCAATCTCACCGTGCTCACCGGCAAGCCGGTGGTGCGCATCCTCGTCGAGAAGGGGCGGGCGGTCGGCGTCGAATATCGCGACGGGCGGGAGCGCAAGGTGCTGAGGGCCGGGCGCGAGGTGATCGTCAGCGCCGGCGCGATCGGCTCGCCGCGCCTGCTGCTGCTCTCCGGCATAGGCCCGGCCGACGACCTGAAGGGCGTGGGCGTCGAGGTGAAGCAGGACCTGCCCGGAGTCGGGCAGAACCTGCAGGACCACACCGACTGCTTCCTGATCTACGACCTCAACGGCCCCTACAGCTACGACAAGTACAAGAAGCTGCGCTGGCAGGCGGTGGCGGGGCTGGAATACGCCCTGTTCCGCACCGGGCCGGTGACCTCCAATGTCTGCGAGGGCGGCGCGTTCTGGTGGGGCGACAGCGCCGACCCGCTGCCGGATTTGCAGTACCACTTCCTCGCCGGCGCCGGGGTGGAGGTGGGCGTCGACGGCACGCCGAGCGGAAACGGCTGCACGCTCAACGTCTATGGCTGCCGCCCGCGCTCGCGCGGCACTGTGAGCCTGCGCTCGGCCGACCCCTCGGTGCCGCTGAAGATCGACCCGCACTATCTCGCCGACCCGCATGACGTCGAGGTGCTGATCGAGGGGGTGAAGAAGGGCGAGGAGATCATGTCGAAGCCCTCCATCGCTAAATACATCAAGGCCTCGCACAAGCCTTCCGGCCCGCTGAGGACCCATGCCGACTATGACGAGTATGTACGGCGCGAGACGCAGGGCGCGCTGCACCTGTCCGGTGCCTGCAAGATGGGGACGGACACGATGGCGGTGGTCGATCCGCAGCTTCGCGTGCACGGCGTCGACGGGCTGAGGGTGGCCGATTCCTCGATCATGCCGTTCGTGGTCTCGGGCAATCTCAACGGACCCACCATCATGATCGGCGAGCGGGCGGCGGACTTCATCCGCGGCAACAGGGGTTGAGGGACAGCATGTCTTCGGATCGCCAGAGCGACGTCGTCATCGTCGGGGCCGGCATCGTCGGGCTGTGCGCCGGGCTGCTGCTGCAGCGCGCGGGCCGGTCGGTCACCATCGCCGATCCGCTGCCGCCGGGCACGGCCACCTCCTACGGCAATGCCGGGCTGCTCAGCGCCGGCACCAACATGCCCGCTGCGCTGCCCGGCATCTGGCGCAACGTGCCGAAATGGCTGCTCGACCGGCAGGGCCCGCTGGCGGTGCGCTATTCCTACCTGCCGAAGGCCGCGCCGTGGCTGGCGAAATGGATCCTCGCCAGCGGCACCTCGACCGTTCATGCGGCCTCCGACGCGCTGCGGGCGCTGCACAAGGACACGATGGACGCCTATCGCGAGGTCCTCGGACCCGAGCCCTTCGCCGACCTGATCCGCACCGAGGGCAGCCTCAACGTCTTCTACAACGACGCGCCGGGGCGGAACGAACTGTTCATCCGCCACCTCATCGCCCGGCACGGCATTGCGATCGACGAGCTCGACCATGCCGACCTCAAGGAGATGATGCCGGAGATCGGGCCGATCGCCCAGCGCGGGCTGTTCTTCCCCCATAATGGCTGGACCGTGAATCCCAGCCGGCTGGCCGCGACCGTGGCGCGGCTCTTCACCGAGGCCGGCGGCAGGATGGTGTCGCAGAAGGTCCTGTCGGTGCGGCCCATGGAGGGAGGCATCGAGCTGTTCGGCAATCTCGGCGACTGGCGGGCCGACACGGTCATCCTCGCCGCCGGCGCCTGGACCGGGCGGCTGCTCCACCCGCTGGGGGTGAAGCTGCCGATGGAGACCGAGCGCGGCTACCACCTGATGCTCGAGGACGCCAACATCTCGCCCCGGCTGCCGCTGCTGCTGCGCGACGGCGGCCTCGCGATCACGCCGATGGAGGAGGGGCTGCGACTGGCGGGAACGGTGGAGATCGCCGGGCTCGACGCGCCGCCGGACGAGAAGCGCGCGCGCCAGCTGCTCGACCGCGCGCGGCAGGTGTTCCCGACGCTGCGCAGCGCCTCCTACCGCAAATGGCTGGGCTTCCGCCCGTCCCTGCCCGACAGCGTCGCCGCCATCGGCCCGGTGCCGGGCATGCGGGGCCTGTTCGTCGCCGCCGGGCACGGCCATACCGGCATCGTCGGCGCCAGCACGACGGCCCGCCTCGTGCGCGACCTCGTCACCGGCGCGGCGCCGGTCATCGATCCCGCTCCCTACAGCCTGACGCGGTTCAATCGCGGGGGCCGGTAAACGGGTGCGGGTGCTAGCCGCGGCGGGTGATGCCGTGTGCCTTGAGGCGGCGGTAGAGCGTCGCCCGGCTCATGCCGAGATTATGCGCGGCGGCCGCCACGTCGCCGCGACAGGCATTGATGTTGTCGAGGATCGCCGCGCGCTCGGCCTCGTCGAGCCGCGCCCGCACGTCGGCGGCGGGGCCGGCCGGTGTCCGCGCCTCGGGCGGGGCGTGGAGCGGGTCGGGCGGCATGGCCGGGACGGCGAGGAGGAGATCGTGCGGCTCGATCAGCTTGCCCTCGGCGAGCGAGACCGCCCGGCTGACCACGAGGTAGAGCTCGCGCAGATTGCCCGGCCAGCTGTGCTGCAGCAGGATCCGCCGCGCCGCCGGCGCCACCCGCACGCCGAGCCGGCCCGCGGTGCGGGCGATGCAGGCGTCGATCACCGCCTCCTTGTCCGCCCGCTCCCGCAGCGTCGGCACGTGGATGATGACCCCGGCCAGCCGGTAGTAGAGATCCGCCCGAAACGCACCGTCGGCGATGCGCTGCTCCAGCCTGTGATTGGTGGCGGCGATCACCTGGACGTCGACCTTGCGGATCTTGCCCGAGCCGAGCGGGGCGACCTCGCCCGATTCCAGCACCCTCAGCAGGCGGGTCTGCAGGTGCGGGGGCATGTCGCCGATCTCGTCGAGGAAGAGCGTGCCGCCATGGGCCTGCACGAAGCGCCCGGCCGAGCCCTCCTTGCGTGCGCCGGTGAAGGCGCCGCCGGCATAGCCGAACAGCTCGCTCTCGATCAGCGTCTCGGGCATCGCCGCGCAGTTGAGGGCGACGAAGGGCTGGGCGGCGCGCGGGGATTCGGCGTGGTAGGCGCGCGCCAGCGTGTCCTTGCCGACGCCGGTCTCGCCGAGCAGCAGGATCGGCAGGCCGGTGCGGCTGAGCCGGCGCAGTATGTCGACGCTGCGGGTCATGCGCGGCTCGGCGCCGGCCCACTGGTCGAGCGTGACGCCGCCCGCCTCGGCGGCCCCGGCAGGCGCCCGGGCGGGGGCAGGGCGGGCGCGGGGCGCGGCGTTGGGCGCGCTCGGGCCATAGACGTAGCCGCGCAGCTCCGTGCCGTCGAGGCGGGTCAGGTGCATCGGCAGCGACGGGCCGGGATCGTTGCGGATCGCGGCCGGGTCGCGGGCGAACAGGCGCCACAGCGAGAAGGGCGAGAAATCGGTGCGCGGCAGCTTCAGGAAGGCGCGCGCGGCGACGTCGGCGCCGACGACGGCATGGTCGGCGTCGACCGCCAGCAGGCACGGCTCGCCGTCCGGCTTCCACAGCTTGAGGATGGTGCGCTCGCCATGGCTGCGCCGGAAGATCGCCTCCGAGAGCCGCTCGGCGGACTTGCGGACCACCTCCAGCGCGATGGCGTGGGTCTCGCGCTGGAGCGAGGGATTGCGCACGGTGACGTTGAGCGCGGCCCAGAGCGAGGCGTCGGGCGCGAACAGCGGCACCGCCGCGCAGGACATCTCGATGAAGTCCTCGAAGAAGTGCTCGTCCTGATAGACCGAGGTCACCGCGCCGTCGCGCAGGCACGTGCCCACGCCGTTGGTGCCGGCGAAGCGTTCGGTCCACACCGAGCCGGGTCGCTCGGTGTCCGAATAGAAACGCGAGGAACGGTCGGCCCGCTCGGCGAGGGTGAGGCCGTCGGCATTGGTCAGCGTCACGCAATAGCCGATCTTGCCGACCACGGAATAGAGGAAGTCCACCTCCTCATAGGCGAAGACCAGCTTGTCCTCGAGCGCCTCGCGCGCGGTGTTGATCTCGCGGTGGCTGACAAGGGGGATCGGTCCGCAGCGGCCGGGCTCCAGCCCATATTCCTCGACGCAGCGCGACCAGGACCGGTAGGGGAAGTCCTGCGCGAGCGGCAGCCGGCCCGGCCCGAGGCGCACCGCCTCCAATATCTTTCGACCGTGATGCATCATGACGCTCGATCCCGCTCTGTAGGTGAGCCATTCGGGTCGACGGCGCGGTGCGCGCCAGCGCCGGCTCACATCCGAAGCTGCGTGACAGCAGCCAGGTCTCTGGCAGACGAACCGGATTCCCGTTCGGCTTTCCGGCGCACGATTTGACCCATAATGCGGCACGCCCAAATTCATAGCAAGACGAATATGGCGATCGTCATTCGCGATGTCGTGCCTCGAGACGTGCCACGTTTTTCTCAATCGTGAGAACAATCTGTCTCACGATTGAGAAGTAATGAAATAAAGAATTATGCTATACTTAACGTGTTTGCCAACATATCGTAGCGTTGTATCCAGCATAAGCCGATAAGCTTTCAGTCAAGCGTGCAGGTCTATGGAAGTCGACTATATCGTGATCGGGTCCGGCTCGGGCGGCAGCGCCGTCGCCGGGCGTCTCGCGGAGCAGGACGGCGCGCGCGTGCTGGTGCTGGAGGCGGGCGGGTCGGACCGCCGCCTGCCGGTGCTGATGCCGGCCGCGACCTATCTCTATGCGATTGGCAACCCCGCCTTCGACTGGCGGCTCACCTCGGCGCCCGACCCCTCGCGCAACGGGCGCACCGACTACATGCCGCGCGGCAAGGTGCTCGGCGGCTCCAGCTCGATCAACGGCATGCTCTATGTGCGCGGCCAGCCGGAGGATTTCGACGGCTGGGCGGCGGATGGCTGCCCCGGCTGGGACTTCGCCAGCGTGCTGCCCTATTTCAGGCGCGCGGAGGCGAACGAGAACGGCGGCAGCGACATTCACGGCGCCGACGGGCCGCTCAGCGTGGAGAACCTGCGCACCTCGCACCCGCTGTCGCAGGCGTTCCTGCGCGCCGGCGTCGAGCGGGGGCTCGCCGAGACGGCGGACCTCAACCGCCCGCCGCAGCAGGGCATCGGCTTCGTGCAGGCCACGCAGCGCCGCGGCTGGCGGTGCAGCTCCGCGCGCGCCTATCTCTGGCGCCGCCGCCCCAACCTCACCGTTCTCACCAACGCCCATGCCCGCCGCGTGCTGTTCGAGGGCAAGCGGGCGAGCGGGGTCGAGTTCGAGCGCGGCGGGCGCATCGTCACGGCGCGGGCGGCGAAGGCGGTGGTGCTGGCGGCCGGCGCGTTCGGCTCGCCGCAGCTCTTGATGCTCTCGGGTGTCGGGCCGCAGGCGCAGCTGCGCACCCACGGCATCGACGTGGTGCACGACCTGCCCGGCGTCGGCGAGAACTTCCACGACCATCCCGGCACCAGCCACATCGTCTGGGTCGACCAGCCGACCTACAACGTGCAGCACACGCTGTTCCACGCGCTCCTCTACGGCGCGCAGTGGCTGTTCGCCGGGCGCGGGCCGGGAACGACGCCCGACACCCATGTGCTGGCCTTCCTGCGCTCCGATCCCGACCTGCCGCGCTGCGACCTGCAGTATCACTTCACGCCGGTGGGCTACGATCTCACCGACACCGGCCCGATCCTGTTCGACCGGCCGGCGGTGACGGCGCTGAACAACATCCACCGGCCGTGGTCGCGCGGCCATGTCCGGCTGCGCAGCGCCGACCCGAAGGCGCCCGCGGCGATCCAGCCGAACCTTCTCGGCGACGCGCGCGACGTCGCGACCCTCATTGCCGGCGGACGCAAGCTGCGCAGCATCTTCCAGTCGCCGGCCATGGCCCGCCACGTGCTCGGCGAGTTCAAGCCGGGCGACGAGGTGCGAAGCGACGACGAATGGGCCGACTATGTCCGCTCCACCGCGATCGGCATCTACCACCCCGCCGGCACCTGCAAGATGGGCAGCGACCCGATGGCGGTGGTGGACGAGAAGCTGAAGGTGCGCGGCCTCGCCAATCTCTACGTCGCCGACGCCTCCATCATGCCGGTCATCGTCAGCGGCAACCTCAACGCGAACTGCATCATGATCGGCGAGCGATGCGCCGACTTCGTAAGGGCGGCCTGAACCATGGCTTCATCACCACGGACGAACGGGCGACGCACCGTCGCCGTCATCGGCGGCGGCGCGGTGGGCGTCGCGACGGCGAGCTTCCTCCTGCGCGACGGCCACGACGTGGTGCTGATCGAGCGCGGCGGCATCGGCGAGGGCGCCTCGTTCGGCAATGCCGGCTGCCTCAACCCGTCCTCCGTGGTGCCGATGTCGATGCCCGGCACGCTGGCCAAGGTGCCGGGCTATCTGTTCGACCCGCTGGGCCCGCTGTCGATCCGCTGGCGCTACCTGCCGACGCTGGCCCCCTGGCTCGCCCGCTTCGTGCGGGCCGGCACGCGGGCGCGGGTCGAGGCGCAGGCGCGCGCGCTCAAGCCGCTGCTCGACGATTCCTACGGCGCCTGGCTGCCGCTGGTGCGCCATGCCGGCGCCGAGGGGCTGATCCTGCGGCAGGGCCATCTGGTGGTCTACCGCACCGAACAGGACTTCGCCGGCGACGCGCTCGGCTATCAGCTCCGCCGCGACAACGGGATCGCGTTCGACGTGCTGCGCGAGGACGAGCTGTGGCAGTTCGAGCCCAGCATCTCGCACGACTACACGATCGGCGTGCTGTTCCAGCAGAACGGCCACACGGTGAACCCGAACCGGCTCGTGCGCACGCTCGCCGAGGCCTTCCAGCGCGATGGCGGGCGGATTCTCGCCGCCGAGGCGAAGGGCTTCCTGCGCGAGGGTGCGATGCTCAGAGGCATCGAGACCGATGCCGGAGCCATTCCGGCGGATGCCGCGGTGGTCGCGGCCGGTGCCCATTCACGCCGGCTGGCCGCGAGCCTCGGCGACGACGTCCCGCTCGACACCGAGCGCGGCTACCACGTGCTGATCGCCGACCCCGAGACCGCGCCGCGCCTGCCGATCCTCGACGCCAGCGCCAAGTTCGTCTCGACCCCGATGGAGACCGGGCTGCGGCTCGCCGGCACGGTCGAGTTCGCCGGGCTGGACGCGCCGCCCAACTGGCAGCGGGCGGACTACCTGCTCACGCTCGGGCGCCGGCTGTTCCCGGGCCTCGCCGCGCATTACCCGGAAGGGCGGGTGTCGCGCTGGATGGGCTTCCGCCCCAGCATGCCCGACTCGCTGCCGGTGATCGGCCGGGCCAGCCAGTGCCCGGACGTCGCCTATGCCTTCGGCCACGGCCATGTCGGTCTCGCCGCGGGCGCCCGCACCGGGCAGGCGGCGGCGGACCTGATCGCCGGGCGGGCGCCGGCCTTCGACCTTACCCCCTTCGCGCCGACCCGGTTCTGACGCAGGGCCGGGGATGCGCCGGATGTGGGTGCGTTCGCATCCGCGTGGCGGCTTTCTCCGTGATGAGACGCGGCGTCTCGCATGGCCACTTCGATGGGATGATAATCCATATATTTCAATGAATTAGGCAAATGGCACAGCCCTTGCCGAGAAGGGCGCGATCGGCCATGCGCCGGTCGCAGTCAAGGGAGTCCGGTCGTGCTGCTTTCCTTCTTCATGATGCCGCTTCACTCGGTCCAAAGGGACTATGCCACCTCGCTGCGGGAGGACATCCAGGCCTTCAAGCTCGCCGACGAACTCGGCTTCGAGGAAGGCTGGATCGGAGAGCACTACTCGGCTTCCATCGAGCAGATCTCCTCGCCGCTGATGTTCCTGGCGCACATGGCGCCGCAGACCAAGCGCATCAAGCTCGGCACCGGCGTCATGACGCTGCCGCTCTATCATCCGGTGATGGCGGCCGCGCATATCGCGCTGCTCGACCACCTCGCCCCCGGGCGGCTCATCCTCGGCATCGGCACCGGCGGCCTCGGCTCGGACTTCGAGGTCTACGGCATGGAGAACGCCGACCGGACCGCAATGATGCTCGACTCGATCGACATGATTAAGCGGATCTGGGCCGCCGATCCGCCCTACGACATTCCCGGCAAGTTCTGGGACGTGAAGCTGAGCAAGATGTACTGGCCCGATCTCGGCGTCGGCATCCTGCCCAAGACGCTGACCAAGCCGCACCCCGCGCTGGCGGTCTCGGTCTCCAGCCCCAATTCGAACTCGATCCGCGTCGCCGCCCGCAACGACTTCATGCCGATCTCGGCGAACTTCGTCGCGTCCTGGGTGGTGAAGACCCACTGGGAAACCTATTGCGACGAGCTGGCCAAGCTCGGCAAGGTGCCGGACGGCTCCAAATGGCGCGTCGCCCGCTCGATCCATGTCGCCGACACCGACGAGGCCGCGGAGCGCTACGTGAAGAAGCCGGGCGGCGCCTATGACTGGTATTACGACTACATGTACAAGGTCTATGAGCGCATGGGCGCCGGCGCGCTTCTCGCCCCGTTCCGCGACACCGACCCGGCGACCATCACCCACGAGCTGGTGCGCGACAATTTCGTGATCTACGGCAGCCCGGAGACGGTGACCCGCAAGATCCTCGAGCTGCGCGACGAGGTCGGCCCGTTCGGCACGCTGATGATGACGTCGCACGAATGGGAGGACGAGAGCGTCATGCGCCGCTCGATGGAGCTGCTCGCCAGGCGCGTCATGCCCGCGGTCAACGAGGCGTTGGGCGAAGCGCCGGCGATGGCGGTCTGAGCGAGTGGAAGGGATCGATATGCTGAGCGTGGACAAGGGCGGATTGCTGCAGCCGGGTAAGCTCTGGTGGAACTGGTTTGGCGAGCAGTATTTCGTGCCGCGCTACACGGCGCGGCCGACCTCTGAGGAGGAGGTCTGCACGATCGTGCGCGAGGCGCGCAGGCTGGGCCTGCCGATCCGCGCCAGCGGGGCGGGGCACTCCAATCCCGCCATCGTGCCGACGCCGGGCGTGCATGTCGATTTCGACGATTTCAACCAGGTCGTCTCGGTCGACAAGGAGAAGCTCCAGGTCACGGTGCGCCCGGGCATGAGGGTGAGCGCGCTCACCGCCTTCCTGCGCGAGCAGGGCATGTCGCTCAACAATCAGGGCGACATTGACCGTCAGGCGATCATCGGCGCGCTGATGACCGGCACGCATGGCGCGGGCAAGACGCTGCCCTGCATGTCCACCGCCATCGCCGGGGCGCGGATCGTGACCGCGGACGGCGAGTTGCGCGACCTGTCGCCGGCCGATGGCGAGCTGTTCAAGGCGTTCCGCACCTCGATCGGCATGTTCGGGCTGGTGGTGTCGGTCACCATCCAGGCGGTGCCCTCGTACAATATCTACAAGCGCTCCTGGAACGCCGACGTGGAGGACTGCATCGGCAACCTGCACGAGCGGCTCGACGAGAACCGCACCTTCTGGTTCTTCTGGCTGCCGCTCAAGAAGTCGGCCGAGCTCTACGAGCTGCCGGGCGGCGCGGTGCCCTCGACCGCGACCCGCGAGCACGACATCTGCCACATGCGCACCTACAACGCGGTGCCGGTCGACCAGCCGGCGCCCGAGCTCGGGCCGGGCGAGGAATTCGACCATTCCTCGATCATCTACCCTAACGACTACATCCCGAACTTCCGCGAGATCGAGTACGCGGTTCCGTTCGGGCGCTTCGAGGAGTGCTTCGCGGAGGTCCGGCACATGTTCCAGACCAAATATCCCGACGCGCTCTACCCGGTGGAGTGCCGGGCGGTGAAGGGCGACGACACCTACCTTTCCGCCTATGCGGAGCGGGACGGCTACGCGCTGTCGATCTCCGGCCCGCTCGAGGAGTGGACCTGGGGCATGCTGCGCGACGCCGACGCCATCCTCGACCGCTACGATGCGCGCCCGCACTGGGGCAAGCACCACTTCATGACGCCGGAGCGGCTCGAGCGGATCTATCCGAAATACGACGCCTTCAAGCGTCTGCGCCGCGAGATGGATCCCGACGGCGTGTTCCTCAACGATCATCTGAGGATGCTGTTCGCGTGACAGGGACGGGCCGGCGGTGCCGGCCCGTCGCGCCTCGTCACGGGGCTGCCGATGCGAAAGGGAAGGCGGGTTGACGATTAAGAATTGTGCTGCGCAGAATTTAGGCGGGGGGTCGGAGCTGGAGCCCGCGATGCTGGATCTTCGCAGTCACGTTTCACGGATCGTTTCGAGCGCGAACCAGCTTTCCCTGCCGCCCGAGGAGACGCGGGCGCTGCGCACCGTCGACACCATGGCCGCCTCCTGGCGGCGTTGCATGGAAGGCTACCGTTTCGACCCGGCGGCGAAGTTCCTGATCGAATCGGTGAGCGATGCCGAGCTGAAGCGCCACCGCGAGGCGAATGACGAGCTGGTCCATTTCGCCGGCCCGGAGATCGACGCCGCCTTCGGCGCCGTGTCGCTGTCCGGCTTCAGCATCAGCCTCGGCAATCTCGACGGCTACGTCATCGCCGAGCGCGCCAACTACAACCCGCAATTCTACAGCGAGGTCGAGCGGGCGGGCACCGCCTGGGCCGAGCCTTCCGCCGGCACCAACGCCATCGGCACCTGCCTGGTCGAGGGACGGCCGGTCGGCGTGCACACCAACGACCATTTCTTCTACGAGTTCTCGGCCCTGTCCTGCGCCAGCGCGCCGCTGTTCAGCCCCAACGCCGAGCTGATGGGGGCGATCAACATCTCCATCCGCAATCCGGAGCTGCAGCGCGAGACGCTGAAGGTGGTGCTCGGCCTCACCACCGGCCTTGCCGACCGCATCGGCGAGCGCATGTTCCGGCACACCTTCCGTCGCAACTACATTCTCAAATTCGCGACCGGCCCGGTCGATCACGGCCTGATCGCGGTCGATGGCGACTTCCAGCTCGTCGGCCTCAACCGTGCCGCCCGCGAGATGCTGCGCGACCGGGTGCAGCTCGGCCGCGTGCGCAGCCTGTGGGCGATCTTCGAGCGCGACCACCGCCTGCTCGACCTCACCCGGCTCGCGGGCGCCGAGCTGACGCTGCACCTGCAGAAGGGCGGCGACGCGCTCAGCGTCCTGCTTAGCGGCCCGGCCGAGGCGCCGCCCGCCTCCAGCCGCTTCAGCGCGGCCGACGCCGCCAGCACGCCGCGCCGCCCGGCCGCGCCGCCCGCTGCTGCGGACCGGCGGCTGACGCTCGACGACTGCGCCGGCGGCGATCCGCGCATGAGGGCCAATGTGCGCTTCGTGAGGCGCGTGCTGGGCGGCTCGCTGCCCATCCTCCTGCTCGGCGAGACCGGCGCGGGCAAGGACGTGTTCGCCCGCGCCGTGCATGCGGAGAGCCCGCGGCGGGGTGGCCCGTTCGTTGCCTTCAACTGCGCCTCGGTGCCCGACACGCTGATCGACAGCGAGCTGTTCGGCTATGGCAGCGGCGCCTTCACCGGCGCCCGGCGCGAGGGCAGCCCCGGCCGGCTGGTCGAGGCCGACGGCGGCACGCTGTTCCTCGACGAGATCGGCGACATGCCGCTCGGCCAGCAGACGCGCCTGCTGCACGTGCTGGAATCGGGCGAGGTGACGCCACTCGGCTCCGGCAAGCCGCGCAGCATCGACGTCCAGGTGGTCGCCGCCACCAACCAGAACCTCGAGGAGCAGATCGCCAGCGGCCTGTTCCGGCAGGACCTCTACTACCGGCTCGCCGGCGCGGTGATCGACATTCCGCCGTTTCGCGAGCGCGCCGACCGCCGCGAGCTGATCGAGGCGGTGTTCGCGCGGCTGGTGGGGGAGCGGGCGATCGAGCTCGCGCCCGACGCCATCGCGCTGCTTCTCGGCCATCCCTGGCCGGGCAATCTGCGCGAGCTCGGCCATGTGCTGAACCGCGCGATCCACATGTGCGAGGGGCCCGTGCTCCACGCACGCGACATCATGATCCGCCCGGCGGGCCGCGTGCCGGTGCCGGCGACGGCGGTGCCCGAGCCGGTGCCGGAATCGGCAGAGCCGCCCGGCGAGGCGGGCAGCGCGCGCCACGCCATCGCCGCCGCCGAGCGCGAGGCGATCGTCTCCACGCTGGCGCGCTGCGGCGGCAATGTGAAGGCGGCGGCGGTCGCGCTCCAGCTCAGCCGCGCGACGCTCTACCGCAAGCTCCAGCGCTATCAGATCGCCCACTGACGACCGGGGCCATGCTCGCGGCGCACGCACGAGACCGCGCGGGCCGGCGACCTGTCGCGCCGGTGCGACTCCCCTGGCTCGTCCATGCAACATTCCCGCCCATGCGACGAAATCGCTTTATTAAGACAGCGGGAGAGACATGTCGCAGTGTCGAGTTTGCCTTTATCCCTTGAATTCTGGTTATATGACGATGAATAGGTCGCGCTAATTTTGGTGAATAGAAGAATTTTATCATCAAGAACGAGAAATATTCTTTCGGAATAGCGACGCCCCCGGCTGGCACGTTTGTTGCCGAACCCGAAACCGGCCGCCAGGGCCCCGAACAGAGGGAATAAAAATGACCTTCCGAAAGAATGATCGAGCGCCGTCGCGGCGCAGCGTCATGAAAGGCATGGGACTTGCGGCCGCGACGCTGGCAGCGCCGGGCGTGCTGCGCCGGGCCTACGCGCAAGAGCCGATCGTGCTCCTGACCTGGGAGACCTACCACGACCCGGCCTGGTGCCAGGAATGGAGCGAGGCCAACGGCGTCGAGGTGAAGCCGGTGGTGATCGGCTCGGTCGACGAGCTGTTCTCCCAGCCCTTCTCCGGGGCGATCCAGCCCGACGTGATGTATATCGAGACCGGCTCGCTGCCGCGCTTCCACGAGGCCGGCCTCATCACCACCCTCGACACGTCGAAGGTGCCGAACACCTCAAACATCACCTCCAAGCTCGACTGGAAGAAGTTCACCACCGTGGACGGCTCCATCGTCGGCATCCCCTACAACTGGGGAACCCAGCCGCTGATGTTCGATGCCGACGTCACCAAGTCTCCCGACAGCTGGGCGGTGCTGTGGGACGAGAAATACGCAGGCAAGGTGAACGTGTTCGACGACTGCACGATCGTGTTCCCCATGATCGCGCTCTACATCGGCGCCAAGGACCCGTTCAACCTCACCGACGCCGAGTTCGACAAGTGTGCCGACGCGCTGCGCGCGCTGCGCAAGCAGGTGCGCACCATCGCCCGCGGCTTCGACGACGCGGTGAACATCTATGCCGCCGGCGACGCCGTGATCGGCTACTGCCAGAACATCGCCGTGGTGACCTCGCTGCAGGACAAGGGCAAGAACTTCGACTACTCGCTGCCCAAGGAAGGCACCCCGACCTGGATCGACTGCACCGGCGTCTCCAAGAAGGGCGACCGCGACATCGTCTACAAGTTCATCAACGACAACCTGTCGGTCAAATGGCAGTCCCGCTTCATCGAAGCCTCGACCAATAACGGGGTGCTCGACCTCGCCGAGGCCAAGGAAGGCGGGGTGAGCGAGAAGACCCTCAAGCGCACCAACATCCCCGACTCCCAGGCCGGCGACTTCTGGGAGAAGCTCGTCATCCTGCAGAAGCCGGAAGATTTCGACCGCCGCCTGCAGATGTGGAACGACTTCAAGGCCGGCACGCTCTGACGAGCGTGCCATCCTCAGATGAGCATCGGAGCACAGGGATGGAAAAGGCTTCGCGGACGATCCTCGCCGTCGCGGGGGTCGACAAGACCTTCGAGGGCGCGACCCGGCCGGCACTCGACCGGATCTCCTTCTCGGTCGAACCGGGGGAGTTCTTTTCGATCCTCGGCCCGAGCGGCTCGGGCAAGACCACGCTGCTGCGCATGATCGCGGGCTTCGAGCGTCCGGATGTGGGGCGCATCATCATGGATGGCGAGGACATCACCGATGTGCCTCCCTTCCGCCGCGACGTGCGCACGGTGTTCCAGAGCTACGCGCTGTTCCCGCATATGAGCGTGCTGGAGAACGTCGCCTACCCGCTGCGCATGGCGGGCGCGCGCAAAAGCGAGCGGCTGGCCAAGGCGCGCGAGTGCCTGGAGCTGGTCAGCATGGGCGACTTCGCGCAGCGCCTGCCGCACCAGCTCTCGGGCGGCCAGCGCCAGCGCGTGGCGCTCGCCCGCGCCATCGTCTGCCGCCCGCGCATCCTGCTGCTCGACGAGCCGCTGGGCGCGCTCGACCTGCGCCTGCGCCAGCAGATGCAGCATATGCTGGTCTCGCTGCAGAAGGACCTCGGCATCGCCTTCATCTACGTGACCCACGACCAGGGCGAGGCGCTGTCGATGTCCGACCGGGTGGCGGTGATGAGCGAGGGGCGCATCTCGCAGCTCGGCACGCCGCGCGAGATCTACTTCGATCCCTCCTCGGAGTTCGTCGCCCAGTTCGTCGGCCGCTCCAACCTGCTGCCGATCGAATGCGTCGACCGCAACGGCGCCATCACCGCGCTGCTCGAGGGCAAGCCGCTGTCGGGCATCGCGGCGCCGCGCACCGGGCCGGCACGGATGGCGATCCGCTTCGAATGCGTGCGCCTCGACGCGCCCGACCTGCCGGCGGACGGGGCGTGCAGCATCGACGGGACGGTGAAGGACGTGCTGTTCCTCGGCAATGCGCTCGAGGTCAATGTGCGCTGCGGAGGGCTGAACATCATCGCCGCCGTCCCCGCCGCCAGCGAGGAGCGCTTCACGCCCGGCAAGCAGGTGCGCGTGCTGTTCGATGCCAACAACGCGACGGTATTCCATGGCTGACATCGCCTCCGACATGACGATGAGCCCCGCCCGCGCCTTCCGGCCCAGCCGTTTCAGCATGATGGGCTGGCCGGTCTATGCCTGGTTCATCGCGCTGGTGCTGGTGCCGAACCTCCTGCTGGTGGGGGCGAGCTTCCTGCGAACCCGCAGCGGGCGCATTGTGTTCGAGCCGACCGTCGCCAGCTATGCGCGGCTGTGGGATTCGCACAGCTTCCAGTACCTGCTGCTGAAGACGCTCGGCACCAGCTTCGGTGCGGCGCTGCTCGGCTGCCTGATCGCCTATCCGATGGCCTATTACGCCGCCCGGGTGGTGCGCGGGAACAGGTCGATCCTGGTGCTGCTGGTCATCATCCCGCTGTGGATCAGCCTGCTGATGCGGGTGTTCGCCTGGCGCATGATCCTCGGCCAGAGCGGAATCCTGAACACCTTCCTCGTCACCACCGGCATCCTGGCCGAGCCGAGCGAGGCCTTCCTCTATACCGGCTTCTCGGTGCTGCTCACCTACACCTACATCTCGATCCCCTACGCGTTCATCTCCATCTTCACCGCGCTGGAGAAGATCCCGCATTCGCTGGTCGAGGCCTCGCAGGACAGCGGCGCCTCCGGCTGGCGGACCTTCCGCCATGTGATCTGGCCGCTGTCGCGGCCGAGCGTCGCCATCGGCTTCTCGCTCGCCTTCCTGATGACGGTCGGCGACTACATCACCCCCTCCATGGTCGGCGGCATCGACGGCACCATGATCGGCATGGTGATCGCCTCGCAGTTCGGCATCGCCAACAACTGGCCCTATGGCTCGGCCATCGCCGTCTGCCTGCTGGTGAGCGTCGGCGTGGTGCTGGCTTTGGTGATGTGGTTCGGGCAGAGCAAGGGCGTGCTGACGGGCGACGAGGGGGCGCAGCCGGCCTCGTCCGGTCCGCGCACGCAGGGCGGCCGGCTGCTGCGAGCCCTCGCCAACATCGCCTTCGCCATCCCTTACCTGTTCCTCTACGCGCCGCTCGCCATCATGGTGCTGATGTCGTTCAACGAGTCGAAGGTGCAGGCCTTCCCGCTGCAGGGGATGACGCTGCAATGGTATCGCGAGCTGGGTGAGAACGCCGCGATGCTCGACGCGGTGCAGCGCAGCCTGATCGTCGGCTTCTTGGTAGTGCTGGTCTCGACCGTGGCGGCGATCGGCTTCGCCTTCGCGATCCATTACGGGCGGGTGAAGCAGGCGCGGTTCTTCGAGTTCGCGCTCGCGATCCCGGTGGCGATCCCCGGCGTGGTGCTCGGCATCGTCATGGTGCTGGCGACGCAGCTCGTGCAGATACCCTCGGGCGTTGCGCGGATCGTGATCGGCCAGGCGAGCTTCGTCATGCCGGTGATCCTGATGATCATCCTCGCCCGGCTGCGCCGGCTCGACGCGGCGCTGCTGGAGGCCTCGATGGATTCGGGCGCCAATCACTGGCAGAGCTTCGTCCATGTGCTGTTCCCCTCGATCCGCGGCGCGGTGATCGGCGGCGCGCTGCTGGGGTTCACGCTCTCGGCCGACGAGGTTATGGTGACGCTGTTCCTCAGCGGCACCGCGCCGACCCTGCCGGTGTGGGTCTGGAACCAGATGCGCTTCGGCTTCACCCCGTCGGTGAACGCGATCTTCACCCTGGTCGGGGTCGGCTCGCTGCTGGCGATCATCATCTGCAACCGGTTGGTCTTCCGCTCACAGACCCGCCGCGCGGAAGCGTGAGCGCCCGCCTCGCGCCGCCTCTCACCCGTCCCTGCGGCCACATGGCCGGCGGGTAAGGTTGCCCTTTCCCGCTCCCGCCTGCCGGGCCCGTTCACGCGATTCGTGATGCGGGCCGGCCGGTGAAGAGCGGAACGCATCGCCCGAATAAACATTGCGCCTCTGACATGCTCGTTCCGACGGACGGCGATCGCCTCCGCGCGAGCTCCTCTCCACATGCCAGCCGGCTGCACATCGATTGGATCGGAACCATGCAGGGGCAATCCCATCATGATCTTTCGCGGCGGGACCTTCTCGCCGCTGGCGCCGCGACCCTGGCGGGCAGCAGCGCGGGCTCGCCCGCCAACGCCGCCCCCGCCAGCCCGGGCGCGGCGCCCGCCAGCGAGGCGCGCAATGAGCCCGCGTCCGCACCGACGCCCGGGCCGGTGCGCATGCCCGTGCACCTCACCGTCAACGGCACGACGCGCGACCTCGAGGTCGACACCCGCACCACCCTGCTCGATGCGCTGCGCGAACAGCTCAGCCTGACCGGCACCAAGAAGGGCTGCGACCACGGCCAGTGCGGCGCCTGCACAGTGATCGTCGACGGCGTGCGGATCAATTCGTGCCTCACCCTCGCGGTGATGCACGAGGGTGCCGAGGTCACCACCATCGAGGGGCTCGGCACGCCCGGGCACATGCACGAGATGCAGGCCGCGTTCGTGAAGCATGACGGCTACCAGTGCGGCTACTGCACGCCGGGCCAGATCTGCTCGGCGGTGGCGGTGCTGGAGGAAATCAAGGCCGGCATACCGAGCCACGTCACGCAGGACCTCGCCTCGGCGCCCCCGCTCTCGGAGGACGAGCTGCGCGAGCGCATGAGCGGAAACATCTGCCGCTGCGGCGCCTATTCGAACATCGTCGCCGCCATCACCGACGTTGCCGGGAGCCCAGCATGACACCCTTCACCTTTGAACGCGCCGCGTCCCCGGCGCAGGCGGCGGCCGCCGCGGCCGCTACGCCCGGCGCCAAGTTCATCGCCGGCGGCACCAACCTGCTCGACCTGATGAAGCTGCAGATCGAGACCCCCACGCACCTGATCGACGTCAACGGGCTGGCGCTCGACACGATCGAGCCGACGCAGGAGGGCGGGCTGCGCATCGGCGCGCTGGTCAGCAACACCGAGCTCGCGTCCGACGCGCGCGTCCGGCGCGACTACGCCCTGCTGTCGCGGGCGCTGCTGGCGGGCGCCTCCGGGCAGCTCCGCAACAAGGCGACGACGGCGGGCAACCTGCTCCAGCGCACGCGCTGCCCCTATTTCTACGACACCAATCAGGCGTGCAACAAACGCAGCCCCGGCAGCGGCTGCTCGGCCATCGAGGGCTTCACCCGCCAGCTCGCGGTGATCGGCGCCAGCGATGCCTGCATCGCCACCCATCCCAGCGACATGGCGGTCGCCCTGCGCGCGCTCGACGCCGAGGTCGAGACCATCCATGCCGACGGCAGCGGCCGGCGCATCCCCATCGCCGAGTTCCACCGCCTGCCCGGCGACACGCCCGATGTCGAGACCGTGCTGGAGCCGGGCGAATTGATCACCGCCGTGATCCTGCCGAAGCCGGTCGGCGGGCGGCATGTCTACCGCAAGGTGCGCGACCGCGCGTCCTACGCCTTCGCGCTGGTCTCGGTCGGGGCGATCGTCCAGGAGGACGGCAGCGGGCGGGTTGCGCTCGGGGGCGTCGCGCACAAGCCCTGGCGGGTGGAGGAGGCGGAGGCCGAGCTGCCGCGCGGCGCGCGCCCGACCACCGAGCGCCTGCTCGCCAATGCCCGGCCCACGCGCGACAACGCGTTCAAGGTGACGCTGGTCGAGCGAACGCTCGGGTCGATCCTCAAGCAGGCGAGGGGCTGAGCCATGAAGTTCGATACTCCCGCCACCACCAACCCGATCGATCACCTCAAGGTCGTCGGCCATCCCCACGACCGCATCGACGGGCCGCTCAAGACAACGGGCACCGCGCCCTACGCCTATGAGCGCCACGACGTGGTCGCCGAGCCGGCCTATGGCTACGTGCTCGGCGCCGCGATCGCCAAGGGCCGCATCGCCCGGCTCGACACCTCCGCCGCCGAGCGCGCGCCCGGCGTCATCGCCGTGGTGACGGCGGACAATGCCGGCAAGCTCGGCAAAGGCAACTTCAACACCGCCCGCCTGCTCGGCGGACCCGAGGTCGAGCACTACCACCAGGCCATTGCCCTCGTGGTCGCGGAAAGCTTCGAGCAGGCCCGCAGCTCCAGCACGCTGGTGAAGGTCGACTACAAGGCCGAGCCCGGCGTGTTCGACCTGCGTGCGGCACGCGGATCCGCCTCGCCGCCGGAGGAGACCGCCATCTCCGGCCCGCCCGACACCAGCGTCGGCTCCTTCGCGAGCGCCTTCACGGACGCGCCGGTGACGCTCGACGAGACCTATACGACGCCGGACCATTCGCATGCGATGATGGAGCCGCACGCTACGCTCGCGGCCTGGGAGGGGGACGCGCTGACGGTGTGGACCTCCAACCAGATGATCGCCTGGGCCACCGGCGACCTCGCCGCGACGCTCGGCATCGACCGGTCGAAGGTGCGCGTGGTCTCGCCCTATATCGGCGGCGGCTTCGGCGGCAAGCTGTTCCTGCGCGCCGATGTGCTGCTCGCGGCGCTGGGGGCGAAGGCTGCCGGCCGGCCGGTGAAGGTGGCGCTGCAGCGCCCGCTGATCCCCAACAACACCACCCACCGGCCCGCCACCATCCAGCGCATCCGCATCGGCGCCGAGCGCGACGGCACCATCACTGCCATCGGCCATGAGAGCTGGTCCGGCGACCTGCCGGGCGGCGGGCCGGAGACGGCGGTGGGCCAGACACGCCTGCTCTATGCCGGGGCGAACCGGATGACGTCGATGCGGCTCGCCGTGCTCAACCTGCCCGAGGGCAACGCCATGCGCGCCCCCGGCGAGGCGCCGGGCCTGATGGCGCTCGAGATCGCCATGGACGAGATGGCCGAGAAGCTCGGTATGGATCCGGTCGAGTTCCGTGTCCGCAACGACACCCAGGTCGATCCCGAGCATCCCGAGCGCCCGTTCTCGTCCCGGCCCTTCGTGGAGTGCCTGCGGCTCGGCGCGGAGCGCTTCGGCTGGAGCCGGCGCGATCCGCGCCCGGCGCGGGTGCGCGAGGGGAACTGGCTGGTCGGCATGGGCATGGCGGCGGCGTTCCGCAACAACCTGCTCATGAAGTCCGGCGCCCGGGTACGGCTGGCCGGCGACGGAAGCCTGACGGTGGAAACCGACATGACCGACATCGGCACCGGCAGCTACACCATCATCGCCCAGACGGCGGCGGAGATGACGGGGCTGCCGATCGAGAAGATCGCGGTGCATCTGGGCGATTCCGACTATCCGGTCTCCGCCGGCTCGGGCGGACAGTTCGGCGCCAACAACGCGACCTCCGGCGTGTTCGCCGCCTGCGCGAAGCTGCGCGAGGAGGTGGCGCGCCGCCTCGGCTTCAATTCGGAGGAGGCCGAGTTCGCCGGCGGACAGGTGCGGGTGGGCAACCGCTCGGTGCCGATCGGCGAGGCGGCGGGCGACGGCGAGATCGTCGCCGAGGACGCGATCGAGTATGGCGACCTCGACAAGACCTACCAGCAGTCGACCTTCGGCGCCCATTTCGTCGAGGCGGCCGTGGACGTCGCCACCGGCGAGGCACGGATCCGGCGCATGCTGGCGGTGTGCGCGGCCGGGCGCATCATCAACCCGAAGTCCGCCCGCAGCCAGGTGATCGGCGCCATGACCATGGGCGCCGGCGCCGCGCTGATGGAGGAACTGGCCGTCGACACGCGGCGCGGCTTCTTCGTCAATCACGACCTCGCCGGCTACGAGGTGCCCGTGCATGCGGACATCCCGCACCAGGACGTCATCTTCCTCGACGAGACCGACCCGATCTCCTCGCCGATGAAGGCGAAGGGGGTGGGCGAGCTCGGCATATGCGGGGTCGGCGCGGCGGTGGCGAACGCGCTCTACAACGCCACCGGCGTGCGCGTGCGCGACTACCCGATCACGCTCGACAAATATCTCGACCGCCTGCCCGACGTCGCCTGATCGGCGCCGCCGCAGCGGACCGCATGAAGGACAGCCTCGCGCCGGCATGAAGCCGACCGCGGGGCTGTTTTCTTGCGTCCCTGCCGCATGGCTCGCGCGACGTTCCGGCCTTCCGTGCCGCTTCCCCCGTCTTCCCAAAGGGCAGATCGGACAGTTCCGGCGCGGTTTCGAAAGAGCCGGGGCGCCTCCTCCCCTTAAGTAACTCCGCCGCCGCTCGGGCGGTCCGGCTCCCGCGCGGCGGGAACCAAGGCGGAGGATCGTCCCATGCTTGGCGTGATGAGCTTTGTGCGCGTGGTGCGCCGGTCGGCGTTTCGTCTGGGGATCGGCCTGCTCGGCCTTTATCCGGGTGCCGTGCGCGCCGACACGACGACGAATTTCTACCAGGTGCCCGCGGCGCTGATCGCCGGCCGGGCCGGCACGCTGATCCGGGCCGAGCCGCTGGCGCCGCCGGCGGGCGCGGCGGTCGCCTACCGCATCCTCTACCGCTCGCGCGACGTGGATGGACGCCCGATCGCCGTCTCCGGCGTGGTCGCGGCGCCGCCGGCGGCGAAATTCCGCCGGCCTGTGGTCACCTGGGGCCACGGCACCAGCGGCATCGCCCCGGGCTGTGCGCCCTCGCGTTTTCCGGGGCATGATTTCGGCAGCATAGGAGGCCTCGGCACGCTGCTCGCCGATGGCGACATCGTGGTCGCCACCGACTATCAGGGGCTCGGCGCCGGCAAGGTGCATCCCTATCTGGTCGGCCCGAGCGAGGCCCATGCCATGATCGACGCCGTGCGCGCGGCGCGGGCGCTGCCGGGTCTCGACGCCGGCCGGCGGTTCGCGAGCTGGGGCTTTTCGGAAGGCGGGCAGGCGGCGCTGTTCACCCGCGCCCTGGCGCGCAGCTACGCCCCGGAACTGCGTTTCGAGGGAGCGGCGGCGGTCTCGGCGCCGACCGAGTTGCGCCGTCTGCTCGCGCATGACATCGGTTCGCCGGCGGGCGAGGTGGTCGCCTCCTCCGCCGCCTGGTCGTGGAGCCATGCCTATGACCTGCCGATCGGCCAGGTGGTGCGCCTGCAGGCGCTGCCGGCGCTGGAGCATCTCGCCACGCTGTGCAGCCTCGACCTGCCGGAGCGGCTCGGGCTGGGGCTGGCGACCTTCGCCTACGGACGGGACGGGTTCCTGCGCCGCCAGGCCGAGAATCGGCCGGACTGGGCGCGGGTGATCGCGCGGAACTCCGTGCCCGCCCAACCCGGCACGCCGGTGTTCCTCGCCCAAGGCGGCGGCGACGCGCTCGTTTCGCCCTCGACCACGCGCGACTTCGCCCACCGGCTGTGCCGCGACGGCGTGGCGCTGGACTACGACCCGATCCCCTTCGCCTCGCATGGCGGCGCGGAGGCCTCGAGCGTCGAGGCGGCGACGCGCTGGCTAGCCGGGCGGCTGTCCGGCGCGCGGGCGCCCACCGACTGCGCCAGCCTCGGCGGGCGCCCGCAGCCGCTCTAGCGGAAGGCGGTATCCGGCGGCGCGCGGACGTCGCCGGCAGGCCTTCACGGCTTTCCGCGCGAAACGCTCAATATGGCTGTTGACAGGCAATGAAAGCGGTTTCATTCTCATATGTAACCGCTTTCATTAGGGATGAGCCGTGGTCAAGCCGCCGCACACCTCCGCGCCCACCATCCGCCTCGTCGCCCGCGAGGCCGGCGTGTCGCAGGCGACGGTGTCGCGGGCCTTCTCGCAGCCGGAACTGCTGGCGCCGGCGACGGTGGAGAAGGTGCTCAGCACGGCCAAGCGCCTCGGCTACGTGCCCAACCAGGTGGCGCGGGCGCTCTCCACCGGGCGCACCCACAACATCGCGCTGATCCTGCCGGACGTCGCCAACCCGTTCTTCTCGGCGCTGATGCGCGGCGCGCAGGCGCAGGCCTACAAGCGCGGCTACGCCACCTTCCTCGGCGATTCGGACGAGACCGCCAGCCTCGAGGACCTGCTGCTCGACAAGCTCGCCGTGCAGGTGGACGGCTTCGTGCTCGCCTCGCCCCGCCTCGACGAGGAGCGCATCCGCCGCCACGCCGCCCGCCGGCCGCTGGTGGTCATCAACCGCGAGCTCGAGGGCATCGAGCGGGTGCTGGTCGACACCGCCAGCGGCTTCACCGACGCGGTGAAGCTGCTCGCCGGCTTCGGCCACCGCGTCATCGCCTATGTCGGTGCGCCGCGCTCCTCCTGGTCGAGCCAGCAGCGCGCGCGGGCGGTGTGCGAGACCGGGGCGGCGCTCGGCCTCAAGGTGGCGCAGATCGACGCCGCGCGGCCGAGCCACGAGGCGGGCCGGGCCTGCGTCGACCAGCTTCTGAACACCGGCGCCACCGCCGCGCTCGCCGTCGACGACGTGGTGGCGCAGGGCATCATGGCCGGCCTCGCCGACCGCGGGCTCTCGGTGCCGCACGATTTCAGCGTCGTCGGCTGCGACGACATCATCGCCACCACCACCTATCCGCCGCTGACCACGGTCAACGCCTATTGCGGCCTCGCCGGCGCCAAGGCGGTCGACCTGCTGCTCAACGGGCTGTCGGAGCCGGCGGCGCCGGTCGACACGCCGGTGATCGTCGGCGAGCTGATCGTGCGCGGCACCACGGGTCCCGCGCCGCAAGGAGGCGTGCCGAACGCAGGCGCGCCGACGGATCGCGATCCGTCCTCCCCCACCACGTCCCGCCGCCGTCCCCGGCGGCCCAAACCGGAGCCGCAGGCGGCCGGGCCTTCGTCCAGCAGGAAGAGCATATGATCGACGTTCGCTACTTCGAGACCAAGCAGGAAAGCGGCAGCGCCGCCGCGGCGCTGGGCGCCGAGGCCATCCGCCAGACGATCGCCGCGCGCGGCAGCGCCAACATCGTCATCGCGACCGGGGCGAGCCAGTTCGAGATGCTGGAGGCCCTGGTGGCGGCGGAGGGGATCGACTGGTCGCGCGTCACCGCCTTCCATCTCGACGAATATATCGGCATGCCGGACACGCATCCGGCGAGCTTCCGGCGCTACCTGAAGGAGCGCTTCACCGGCCGGCTGCCCGCGCTCGGCGCGTTCCATTTCGTCGAGGGCGACGCGCCTGACCTCGCCGTCGAACTCACCCGCATCAACGCGCTGATCGACCGGCACCCGATCGACGTGACCTTCGCCGGCATCGGCGAGAACGGGCACCTCGCCTTCAACGACCCGCCGGCCGATTTCGAGAGCACGGTCGCCTACAAGGTGGTCGAGCTCGACGAGCGCTGCCGGCGCCAGCAGTTCGGCGAGGGCTGGTTCCCGACCTTCGACGACGTGCCGACCGAGGCGATCTCGATGACGGTGCAGCGCATCCTGTCGAGCCGCGCCGTCATCCTCACCGTGCCGGACGAGCGCAAGGCCGAGGCCGTCCAGCACGTGCTGGAGGGGCCCGTCACCAATATGTGGCCGGCCTCGATCCTCCAGCAGCACCCCGCCTGCCACCTTTTCCTCGACCGTGCCGCCGCGAGCAGGCTCGCCAAGAAGCCGACCGCAGCGGACGCCTGATCTGCACCAGCCGGTGTCGGTCCCTTGACTGCTAACCAGAGTGGAGAGAACGAATGTCCTATGAGCGCTGGAAATCCAGCCTGTTTGCCGCAAGTGCCCTGCTCGTCTCGACGACCATCGGCGCGATGGCCGAGCCGGTCGTCATCAACGTCATCGACGTCGCCGGCGATCTGCAGATCAGCCAGCCGGCGCTGGAGAAGTTCCAGGCCGAGCATCCCGACCTGGTGTCGAAGTTCGTGTTCACCCAGGCGACCGCGCCCGAGCTCGCCGGCAAGCTGAAGGCGCAGCAGGATGCGGGCCGGGTCGACATCGACTTCGTGCTCACCGGCAACGACGCGCTCGCCGCCGGCATGGAGCAGGGCCTCTGGCTCGAGATCCTGCCGAAATACGCCGACATGTTCCCGGACCTGAAGAAGCTCTATCTCCCCGGCGCCTACCAGATGCAGGAGATGACGCGCGGCCAGGCCTTCGTGCTCGACTGGTACCCCTCCGGCCCGCTGCTCGAATACGCCCCGGACCGGGTGAAGGACGTGCCCGACACGCCCGAGAAGCTGATGGCCTACTGCAAGGCCAATCCGGGCAAGTTCATGTATGCGCGGCCGGCCAATTCCGGCCCCGGCCGCACCTTCGTGATGGGCCTGCCCTATCTGCTGGGCGACAAGGACCCGATGGACCCGGTGAAGGGCTGGGACAAGACCTGGGCCTATCTGAAGGAGCTGGACGGCTGCATCGAGTACTACACCTCGGGCACCACCGCCTCGATGAAGGAGCTGGCCAACGGCACGCGCGACATCATCGCCACGACGACCGGCTGGGACATCAACCCGCGCTACCTCGGCATCGTGCCTGAGGAGTACAAGGTCGGCGCCTTCAAGAACTTCCACTGGGTCGGCGACGCCAACCTGATGGCGATCCCGAAGGGTGTCCCGGAGGAGAAGCTGAAGGTCGTGCTCCAGCTCATGGCCTACCTGCTCAAGCCCGAGCAGCAGGCCTTCATGTTCGATCACGGCTACATGTATCCCGGCCCGTCCATCAAGGGCGTGACGCTCGACATGGCGCCGAAGGAGAGCCAGGAGACGATCGAGAAGTACGGCCGTCCCGAATATGCGAGCCTGATCGCCGACAACCCGACCGAGCCGCCGCTCGACGCGAAGGAACTGGTCGAGATGTTCGACAAGTGGGACCGCGAGATCGGCGCCGCCAAGATGCAGAAGTGAGCCTGCGGCCGGGCGGGCGGCTTCGTGCCGTCCGCCCTGTCCGCTGCCGCCCGATGCCTTTCCACGACAAGAAACGGGATTGAAAGCGATGGCGATCGCGTCCACCGGCTTTCGCGAGCTGCGGCTCGACCGGATGAGCCGGAACTTCGGCTCCCACAATGCGCTGAAGGAAATCAGCCTCACCGTGCAGCGCGGCGAGTTCATCGCCCTGCTCGGGCCCTCGGGCTGCGGCAAGTCGACGGCGCTCAACTGTCTCGCCGGCCTGCTGTCGCTCAGCGGCGGGGCGATCTGGCTCGACGACCGGCGCATCGATACGCTGAAGCCCGAGGAGCGCGGCTTCGGCATGGTGTTCCAGAACTACGCGCTGTTCCCGCACATGGATGTGCGCCGCAATGTCGGCTTCGGCCTGCAGATGCACGCCGTTCCTCGGGCCGAGGTGCAGCGGCGGGTCGACGAGGCGCTCGAGGTGGTGCGGCTCGCCTCGCAGGCGGGCAAGCTGCCCGGCCAGCTCTCCGGCGGTCAGCAGCAGCGCGTCGCCATCGCCCGCGCCATCGCGGTGGAGCCGCCGCTGGTGCTGATGGACGAGCCGCTCTCCAATCTCGACGCCAAGCTGCGGCTGGAGATGCGCGCGGAGATCCGCCGCATCCACCGGCTGCTGGGCTCGGCGACGATCTACGTCACGCACGACCAGGACGAGGCGCTTTCGCTTGCCGACCGCATCGTGGTGCTGCGCGACGGCGCGGTGCGCCAGGTCGGCACGCCGCAGGAGCTCTATCGCCGCCCGCTCCATGCCGACGTCGCCGAGTTCATGGGCTTCCGCAACGCGCTGGCGGGCCGGCTGGTGGCGCGCGAGGGGGCGGGGGTCGCGGTCGATTGCGGCTTCGCCGGCCCGATCCACGGGCGGCCGATCGACATCGGCGACGCGGCGGCGGGAACCGGCGTCACGGTCGCGATCCGCCCGGCCGACCTCGTCCCGGCGCCGGACGGGCCGATCGAGGCGGTGGTCAGCGGCATCGAGTATCGCGGCGAATCCTATTTCGGCACGGCGACCGGGCTGGGCGGGCAGGAGCTGTTCTTCCGCGCCGACCAGCCGCTCGCCCCCGGCGAGGCGGTCCGCCTCGGCGCGCCGGCCGAACGCGTGCTCGTCTATGAGAGGGGAGGCGCGAATGGCTGACGCCGCCGCCTCCTCCACGACCGCCCCCTCCGCCCGCCGGCGGCCGAGCCTCGCCGACCGCGGCCTCGACGGCGTCACGCTGCTGTTGCTGCCGGCGGCGCTCTTCATCGTGCTGCTGTTCGTCTACCCGTTTCTCTACGGGCTGGTGCTGTCCTTCATGCCGAAGGAGGGCGGGTGGCTCGGCAACTACACGCGCTTCTTCTCCGACCCGTACATGTACGGCACGATCTGGCTGACGGTGCGCCTCGCCCTGCCGGTGACGGTGCTCAACATCGCGCTCTCGGTGCCGATCGCCATGCAGGTGCGGCACATGACGCGCCAGCGGCTGCTGACCACGATCCTGGTGCTGCCGATCACGCTCGGCACGGTGCTGGTCGCCGAGGGGCTGCTGAACTATCTCGGCCCGCAGGGCTGGCTGAACCGCACGCTGATGCTGTTCGGCCTGATCGACCGGCCCATCCGCCTCGTCCACAATTACTGGGGCGTGTTCATCTCGCTGGTGATCACCGGCTTTCCCTTCACCTTCCTGCTCACCCTGTCGATGATCTCCGGCATCGACCCGGCGCTTGAGCAGGCGGCGGCGACGCTCGGCGCGCGGGCGCGGCACCGCTTCGCGCATATCGTCTTCCCGCTGATCGTGCCCGGCCTCGCCGTCACCTTCTGCCTCGCCTTCGTCGACGCGTTCTCGGTGTTTCCCTCGGCGGTGATGCTGGGCGCGCCGGCCGGCGAGACGCGGGTCATCTCCTTCGCGGCGGCGCAGGCGGCGTTCGAGCAGTACGACTACTCCTACGCCTCGGCGATCGCGATGATCATGGCGCTGGTGCAGTTTGGCTTCGTCGGCCTCGTGCTCGGGCTGCGCGGCCTGTTCTACAAGGGCCCGGCCGGCGGCGGAAAGGGCTGAACATGAACATGGACAACGTCCTCGAGAAGCTCTGGAAGACGGCGGTCTGGGCCTTCGTCATCCTGTTCGTGGTGAACGTCGTCGCCATGATCGCCACCGTCGTCGTCAACTCCTTCGGCACGCGCTGGCTCAATTCGTGGCTGCCCGCCGCCTTCACCTTCCGCTGGTACGCGGCGGCGTGGAAGGAGTTCCAGCTCGGCGACGTGCTCACCGTCACCTTCCAGATCGCCGGCGCGGTGGTGGTACTGTCGGCACTGTTCGGCGTGCCGGCGGCCTATGCGCTGGCGCGGCGCGACTTTCCCGGCAAGCCGCTGGTGATGGTGCTGTTCCTGCTGCCGCTGCTGGTGCCGCCGATCACCTTCGGCGTACCGCTGGCGACCGTGCTCTACAAGGTCGGGCTCGCCGGCACGATGTGGGGCGTCATCATCGCCAACCTCGTGCCGACATTGCCGTTCACGGTGATCCTGATGATCCCGTTCATCGAGCAGATCGACCCGAAGGTGGAGGCGGCGGCGCGGGTGTTCGGCGCCGGCACGGGCCGGCTGTTCTTCCACGTGCTGGTGCCGCTGCTGCTGCCCGGCCTCCTCGCCGCGTCGCTGCTGGCGATGGTGCGCACGGTGTCGATGTTCGAGCTGACCTTCCTCACCGCCGGCCCGTCGAGCCAGACGCTGGTGGTCGCGCTCTACTATTCGGTGTTCGCCGCCGGCGTGCGCGCGGGCCAGTCGATCGACGCCATGGCGGTGATCTACATGATGAGCACGCTGATCTGGCTCATCATCGCGCTGCGCTTCGTCAACCCGACCCAGATCGTCGCGCGGGTGAAGAAGTCGCCGGCGTGAGGTTCGGCAATACGAGCGTGCCAAGAGACAGGACGTGTCGGCGATGAGTGCCACACCGAGGATGCTGAGGCTCGACGCGAGGGACAATGTCGTCATCGCCCTCGATCCGCTCGAGCCCGGCATGCAGGCGGACGGCCTCACCGCCCGCGCGCGGATTCCGCGCGGCCACAAGATGGCGGCGCGCCCCATCGCGGCGGGCGAGCCGCTGGTCAAGTTCGGCCAGCCGATCGGCACCGCCAGCACCGACATCGCGCCCGGGGACTGGGTGCATGTCCACAATGTCGAGGCGGTGGTGCGGCCCGGCGCGGCGCGGGGCGAGGCTGCCGGTGCTGCGGCCGGATGCCCGGCCGCGGCGGCACCGGCGACCTTCCAGGGGTTCCGCCGCAGCGACGGGCGGACCGGCACGCGCAACTATATCGGCATCATCGCCTCGGTGAACTGCTCGGCCTCGGTCGCGCGCTTCGCCGCGCAGGAGATCGAGCGCTCGGGCCTGCTCGCCGATTATCCCTCGATCGACGGCGTGGTGCCGATCGTGCACGGCACCGGCTGCGGGCTCGCCGACCGCGGCGAAGGCTACGACGTGCTGCTGCGCACCCAGTGGGGCTATGCCTGCCATCCCAATTTCGGCGCCGTCGTCATGGTGGGGCTGGGCTGCGAGGTGTTCCAGATCGCGCGGATGAAGCGCGAATGCGGGATCGAGGAGAGCGACGGCTTCCGCAGCCTGTCGATCCAGGAGGCCGGCGGCACGCGCCATGCGGTGGCGCAGATCGTCGGCGCGGTGCGCGAGATGCTGCCCCATGCGGGCGCGGCGCGGCGGCAGGCGCGGCCGGCGGGCGAGGTGGTGCTCGGCCTCCAGTGCGGCGGCTCGGACGGCTATTCGGGGCTCACCGCCAACCCGGCGCTCGGCTTCGCCTCGGACCTGCTGGTGAGCGAGGGCGGCACCTCGATCCTTTCCGAGACGCCGGAGATCTACGGCGCCGAGCACCTGCTGATCCGCCGCGCGGCGCGCCCGGAGGTCTGCGAGCGGCTGATGGAGCGGCTGCGCTGGTGGGAGGCCTACACCGCCCGCAACGGCGCGGAGATGAACAACAATCCCTCGCCCGGCAACAAGGCCGGCGGCATCACCACCATCCTCGAAAAGTCGCTCGGCGCGGTGGCCAAGGGCGGCCACGCGCCGCTTGAGGCGGTCTATGAATATGCCGAACCGGTGCGCGCGCACGGGCTCGTCTTCATGGACACGCCGGGCTTCGATCCGGTCTCGGCGACCGGGCAGGTGGCGGGCGGGGCAAACCTGATCTGCTTCACCACCGGGCGGGGCTCGGCCTTCGGCTGCAAGCCCGCCCCCTCGCTCAAGCTGGCCACCAACAGCGAGATGTACTCCCGCATGCGCGACGACATGGATATCGACTGCGGCGAGATGCTGGAGGGCGTGTCGCTGGAACGCAAGGGACGGGAAATCTTCGACACGCTGTTGCGCGTCGCCTCGGGCGAGCCTACCCGGTCCGAGCAGCTCGGCTATGGCGACAACGAGTTCGTGCCATGGCAGATCGGCGCGGTCATGTAGCCGCCAGCCGGCTTCGCTTTCTCGCCTCCGTCCTCGCCGCCTCCCGCCGTTTCAGTGATGTCCCGATGAACCAGCATTCCGCGCATTTCGGCGCCCCGGCGCGCGCCCGCCCTGCGCGGCTCTCCGCCTGGCTGACGGAGCTCTTCCTGCCGCGCTGGATCGAGCGGACCGTGATGCCGGGACGGCCCGGCTATGTCGAGGAGGTGTTCCTGAAGGACGGCACGCCCGTCCCGGGGGACATGCGCGGCACGATGCTGACGGGCCGGCTCGTCCATACGTTCTGCCTCGCGCACGGTTTCGACGGCGCGCCGGCGACGCGGAAGGCGGCCGAGCACGGGCTCGGCTTCCTCCTCGACGCCTGCCGTCTCGCACCCGGCCGCTTCGCCCATACGGTGAATGCGGATGGCGGCGGCGCCGATGCCGAGGCCGACCTCTACGATCTCGCCTTCGTGCTGCTCGCCCTTGGCAGCTACGTGGCCATGAGCGGGGAGACCCGCCTCATCGCCATTGCCGGCGAGATCGGGGCGCGCCTCGACGGCGAGCTTTCCGATCCCCGGGGCGGCTATAGCGAGCCGGCGGGCGGGGAAGGCCCGCGCCGGCAGTTTCCGCAGATGCACCTGTTCGAGGCCTTCCTTCAGCTCGCCGGGCTCGACCCGGCGGGCGGATGGGACCTGAGGGCGGAACGCGTGCTCGACCTTGTCGGCCGCCTGACGGCGCCGGAAGACGGCACCGTTCCGGGCATCGACGAATGGTACGAGCCGGACTGGCGCCCGCTCGCGGATACGCGGCAGCGCGAGAGGGAGGCCGGCCACCATTTCGAATGGGCGTGGCTGCTCCATCGCCATGCGGCGACGGGCGGGCCGGCGCGGGCGGCGGAGATCGGCGACGCGTTCTACCGTGCGGGCCTGAAGGCCACGGGCGTCGGCGCGGGGCGGCTGGCGCGGCCAGTGCCGAACCGCCTCGACGGCGCGGGCCGTCCGCTGGCGCTCGGCCGGCCGCTCTGGCCGACGGGCGAATTGCTGCGCGCCTCGCTCGAGGCGCAGGCGATCGGGCGGGACATCGACCACGGCGCGCTCGCCGAGACGGCGCTCGACGCCCTGTTCGAGCATGCGCTCGACACGCGGACGGGGCTGTGGATCAACGAGACCGACGTGGACGGGCAGCCGGTGGGCGACACCGTGCCGGCGCGGGTGCTCTACCATATCGTCCCGCACCTCATCGCCTATCTCCGGGCGCTGCCCGGCGGCTGACGGCAGGCGTCGCGCCCGCGAGGTGTCGCGCGTTTTCGCCCCCGGGGCCGCGCTAGTGAGGCTCGACCTTCACCTTGTCGATGATGGTGAAGTCGGGAGCGAGCCGGCCGACCGCATCCTCGATCCGGATCTGCTCGCCGCGCGAGGTCACCTTGCCCTTCAGCGTGATGATCCGCTTGTCGAGCGACACGTCGACGGCGATGTCATCGGACTGGCGGCCGATCGCCTCGGCAAGGCGCTGGGTCAGGTTGGCGTTTTCCATGGGCTCCTCCTCATCTGCCGGCGGAGCCGAGCCGGCCCTGCCGACCCGGACCCGCAAGGACGCCGTCAGGCGGCGCGTATCGGTATCGTCGTCTCGGCCGGGGCCGCGGCGGTCTTGGGCAGCCTGATCGTCAGCACGCCCTTGGCGAAGCGGGCCTCGATCTTGCCGGGGTCGATCCCCTCCGGCACGCGGAACGAGCGCAGGAACGAGCCGTAGCGCCGCTCGGAGAGGTGGTAGCCCTTCTCGCGCTGCTCCTTCTCGTCCTTCTTCTCGCCGCGGATGGTCAGGGTGCCGTTCGACAGCTTGACCTCGACATCCTTCTCGTCGAGGCCGGGCAATTCGGCGGTGATCTCGAATTCCTTGTCCTTCTCGGCGACGTCGACCGCCGGCGCGAGGCTGCGGCCGCGGAACACGTCGTCCTGGAACACGGAGCGCGCCAGCGGCCAGGATGGCAGGCCGAAACGGTCGAACAGCTGTTCCATCTCCCGGCGAAGCGGGTCGAACGGCGTCCACGCCTCCGGGGGCGAGGCGGGACCGGATGGCGGTTTGGCGGGAAGCTTGGTGGGCACTGCCATGACACTCTCCCTGATGCACCGATGATGAAATGGGAGGACGCCCGCACGCGGGCTCCTTCGGTGGTGAGCAGATACCCAGTCGTCCGTGCCCGCATTGACATGCAGCAAGCGGCGGCAGCCGCCGGACCACAAAATCGTGTGTTCGGGCCGCCGGCTTCGGGCTGCCGCACCGGCGCATGAAGGCGATGGCGGGGGTGTCGCCTGCGGCGCCGGCAGGCCCGTCAGTGCATGCGCGAGGCGGGGCGGGGCTGCGGGCCGTTTGCGGGCGCCGAGCCGATGGTCAGCAGATTATCGACGCCGGTGACGCCGCGAATGTCCTCGACCGCCGCCTCGGCGAGGGCGGCCTGGTGCCAGTTGGCGACGCAGCCCTTCAGCGTCACCCTTCCGTGCCGCACCGTGACCTCGATGCCGCCGGGAAAGGTGGGCGAGCGCAGGAGCCGCACCCTGGCGCGGAGGGCGATCTCGTGGTCGACCGAGCGCGAGGGGTGGCGGCAGGCAATGCCCAGATCCTCCTCGACATGCCGGACCCCGGGAAGCGCCGTGACGATGCGCGCGGCGATCGCCTTCTCGGCATAGCTCCCCACGCGCCCGCTCAGCGTGACGACACCGCCCTTGGCGGCGACGCTGATACGGCTGGCGTCGATCCGGCCGTCGCGCCGAAGCGCATCGGCGGCCCGCTCCTGAAGCATCCTCTCGCTCATCTTTCCGCTCCACGGTTCCACGGTCATGGCGGCGACCTGATGAGCGTAACGCCGCGGGCGGGCGGGACTCTTGAGATGCATCAACCGTGAGATGCATCGACCGTGCGGCCGCATGGCGCGCCCGGGCCTTCCGGGGCCCGCAAGGGCCGTTGATCGACATCAAGGGACCGCGCCGCCGGCCGTGAGAACGTAACGTCAATCATAGATGGGAGGTGACAATGAAGGCTCGTGACGTAATGACGGCGCCGGTGATAACGGCGAAGCCAACCGACACCGTGGCGCAGGTGGCGAGGACGCTTCTGGAACACCGCATCGGCGGGGTGCCGGTGGTCGACGATGCCGGCGCGCTGATCGGCATCGTCAGCGAGGGTGATCTGATCCGCCGGATCGAGGCGGGCACGGCGCGCCGGCGCTCGTGGTGGCTCGAGGCGATGCTCGACGACTCGACGCTGGAGCTCGAATATGTGAAGTCGCACGGCCGCACCGCCTCCGACGTGATGCGCCGCTCGGTCGTCACCGCCACGCCCGACGCCCCGCTGCACGAGATCGCCTCGCTGTTCGAGGGGCACGACATCAAGCGGGTGCCGATCGTCGAGGACGGCCGGCTGGTCGGCATCGTGAGCCGCTCCAACCTCATCCAGGCCGTGGCCACGCCGCGGGCGGCGAATCTCGACATCCCGGTCACCGACAGCGCGATCCGCAGCCGGGTCATGGAGCGGCTGCGCGAGCAGCCATGGGCTCATACCTGGCGGCTCAACATCACCGTCGACGACGGGGTGGTCGGCCTGTGGGGCATCGCCAATGCCGATGCCGAGCGCCACGCGCTGCGCGTCGTCGCCGAGACCACTCCCGGCGTGCGGGCGGTGCAGGATCACCTGATCAAGGAGCCGCCGGGCGGTTGGGCGTGACACCGCGCCCCGCCTGCCTGCGGCCCGAGCGAGGGTCCGAGCATGTACAGACACATCCTCATCCCGGTGGACGGTTCCCCGCTCTCCATGACGGCGATGGAGACGAGCATGGCCTTCGCGCGCGACGCCGGCGCGAAGGTGACGGCGCTGATGGTGGTGGAGCCGTTCCACCTGTTCACCATGTCGCCCGAGCAGATCGAGGCGACCCGCGAGGAGTATGAGCGCCTCTCGCGTGCGCAGGCGGACCATTGCCTCGCGGCGGCGGCGCGCGAGGCGGAGCGGTTCGGCGTGCCATGCGAGGTGGTGCAGCTCGAGAGCGACGATCCCTATCTCGGCATCATCGACACGGCGACGCAGCGCGGGTGCGACCTCATCGCCATGGCCTCGCACGGCCGGCGCGGCATCGCCGCGCTGATGCTCGGCAGCGTGACGCTGAAGGTGCTCACCCATTCCAGCATCCCGGTGCTGGTCTACAGGTGAGGGGACGCCCGCGCCCCGGCAGACCCGGGCGGGACCTGAGGCGCACCTTCAGGCGGTGCCCTCCGGCCCCGCGCCGGGGCTAGGCGGCGTCCCATTCCGGCGCGAAGGGCGGGCGGACGAAGCGCTGGCCCTTCGGCAGGGCGGCGATGGCGGCGCGATCGCGCTCGTCGAGCCGGATGCCGAGCGCGTCCAGATTGGCCTGCTGGCTTTCGGGTCGCGCGGCCTTCGGGATCACCGCGACGCCGGGCTGGTCCAGCAGCCAGGCGATCGCCATCTGGGCGGCGCTGGCGCCGTGGCGGCGGCCGAGCGCGGCGAGTGTCGGGTCGTCCGCCGCACGCCCCTGGACGAGCGGGGCGCAGGCCGTGAGCGGAATGCCCTTCCCGCGCAGATAGGCCAGCATCGGCGCCTGCGACAGGAACGGGTGGTACTCGACCTGAAGGCTGGCGATGGGGGCGCCGATCTCCTCGACCGCCCGGCGCATCATCGGCAGGTTGAAGTTGCACACGCCGATGGCCCGGGTCAGGCCCTTCTCGCGTAGCGCCGTCATCGCTTCCAGTGTCGCCGCCATGTCCATGCCGCGCGCGGGCCAGTGGATCATGTAGAGATCGACATGGTCGAGCCCGAGCCGGCGCAGGCTCGCGTCGAACGCCCTTGCGAGCGCGTCCGGCGCGAGCTGGTCGTGCCAGACCTTGGTGGTGACGAAGAACGCCTCCCGCGCGATGCCGGACGCGGCGATGGCGGCGCCGACCGCGGCCTCGTTCTCGTACATGGCGGCGGTGTCGATGTGCCGGTAGCCGAGCGCGATCGCGCTCTCGACCGCCGGGCGGGCATCGGCGCCCGGCATGCGGAAGGTGCCGAAGCCGAGGCGGGGTATCGCGACGCCCTGGGTGCCGATGGTCTCCATGACGATTGCCTTTCGCGGTTCTCAGCCGGCCGTCCGCGCCCTGTCGGCCTCGACGAGACCGGCGATGACGGTTTCGAGCGTGGTCGTGCCCTTCAGGGCCGAGGCGCCGTGGTCGTGGAACTCGATCCAGCCCTCGTTGAAGCCGTCGAGCATGCGGATGCGCGGCAGCGGGTTGCGCGCGCCCTGCGAACGGAAGATCGCTTCCCAGCTCCCGCGCGGCACCGGCTCGACCCGTACGGGGCGGCCGATTGCATCGGCGAAGGCACGGGCAAGGTCGTCCGGCGAGACGCGCGCCGGGCCTTCGAGCTCGACGATGCGCGTGCCGCTCCATGTCTCGCGAAGCAGCGCGGCGGCGGTGCGGCCGACATCCTGCGTCGCCACCATCGGGAATTTCCGGTCGGCCGGCTGCAGGAAGCTGCACAGCACGCCCTCCTCGCGCGCGGCCGGAACGTCCCAGAGCGCGTTCTCCATGAACCAGCCGGGCCGCAGGAAGGTGACCGGAAGGCCGAGCCCGCCGAGCGCTTCCTCCAGCAGGGTGCGCTGGGTCAGGAGGTTCTCGTGCGGCGCGTCGGCGCCAATGGTGGAGAGGCACACCACGCGGGCGGGGCGGGCCTGCATCAGGGCGGCGGCGATGGCGTCGACGACGCGCCGTGCTTCGGGGAAGCCGGGTTCGGGATCGAACTCGGACGGCGGCAGGACGAAGACCGCCTCGGCGCCCGCGAACGCAGCGGCGAGGCTTGCCGCGTCGTCCATGTCGGCGAGGGCGATGGCGCAGCCCTTCGCCTCCCACGGCCCGGCCTTGGCCGCGTCGCGCAGGACGGCGCGGACGGGCAGCCCTTCGGCGAGGAGCGTGCGCGCGAGCGCACCGCCGACCTGGCCGGTGATTCCGGTGATGGCGTACATGAGGGTTCTCCAGACGATGGTTCGGGGGCGGGCTCAGGCGAGGCCGTGATAGAGCCCGCGCTCGCCGGCGCCTCAGCGATGGGCCTTTGTAGGCTTGGCGATGGCGTGATTCACGCGCATTAAAATCACTGCTATCGTGACTCAAAATCACCTTCAGCGAGGACACGGGACCCGATGTCGTTCGATACGCGGCTTCTCGCCGGCGTCGGCGTGCTGGCCGCCGTGAGTGAGGCCGGCAATTTCGCGCGCGCGGCCGAGATGCTGGGGCTGACGCCGTCGGGCGTGAGCCGCGCGGTCGCCCGGCTCGAGGCCCGCGTCGGGGTGCGGCTGTTCGACCGCAACCCGCGCGAGGTCAGCCTCACCGAGGAGGGTCGGCGCTTCCACGCGCAGGTGATGCCGCTGCTGGCCGGGCTGGAGGAGGCCGCCGCCGAGGCCGCCGGCGCCGCTGCGCTGGTGCGCGGGCGGCTGCGCGTCTCGGTCGACCCTTGGTTCGCCCGCACGGTGCTCGCGCCGGAGCTGCAACGCTTCCTCGCCCGCTATCCGGCGTTGTCGGTGGATGTCTCCACCAGCAATTATCGCGAGGAAATGATGGCCGGCGTGGATGTGGCTGTTCGCTTCGGCCCGCCGGACGCCTCATCGCTGATCGCCCGCAAGCTGCTCGATACGCCGGTGCTGACGGTCGCCGCGCCGGCCTATCTCGAGCGGCATGGCGAGCCGCGCTCGCCGCACGACCTCGTCCATCACGAGGCGCTGCTGTTCCGCGATCCGCAGACCGGGCTGCCCTTCGCCTGGGAGTTCCATCGCGGGGGGAAGGCGGTCGAGGTGAAGGTGTCGAGCCGGCTGGTGCTGGACGACCCTTCCGTCGCGGTGTCGGCCTGCGTCGCGGGGCAGGGCATCTTCCAGAGCCTCGCGCTCGGGCTGGCGCCGTTGCTGGCGCGCGGGGAGCTGGTGCAGATCCTGCCCGATTGGTCGGAAGAGCTCTACCCACTCTACGCCTACCACCCCTCGCGTCATCTGCCGCCGGCGAAGGTGAGGGCCTTTCTCGACTTCATCCAGGAGATCGCCGCGCGCGGCTGAACCCGGGCGCATTCGGGACGCGAAGAACCTACTCGAGCGTTCGCGGGGCGGCGCCGAGTTCGAGCCAGTCGAGCTCCTCCTCGATCCGGTGGAAGGCGTCGTCGCCGATGGTGCCGTTGCGCCGCAGCTCGAGTGCGGTGTCGCGCGCGGCGGCGAGGGCCTGGCGGCGCAGCCGGTTCTCCGACGTGTCGAACTCCTGGCGGTCCCGCGTCTGCCGGGCCATGTCGCCATATTCGCGGCGCACCGCCTCGGCGGTGTCGGAGGTGTCGTCGCCGATGGCCGAGATGGCGGCCTTGAGCGCCAGCTTGCGGGCCGTGCGGAACTCCTGCTCGACCGAGTGGTCGTCGCCCAGCGGCAGGCGCCGCAGCAGCAGCGGCAGGGTCAGGCCCTGCACCAGCAGGGTGCCGACCACCACCACGAAGGCGCACATCACGATGAGTTCGCGATAGGGAAAGCCGTCCGGCAGGGCATAGGCGGTCGCCAGCGTGACGATGCCGCGCATGCCGCACCATCCGATGATGAGGCTGTCGCTGCCGCTCAGCGTGTCGGGCGTCCGTCCCGCGCGCAGGCGACCGGCGAGGCGGCCGGCCCATCGCGTGATCACCTGATAGCTCACCACCCAGACCAGCCGCACCAGAATGACCGTGAGCAGCACCACCAGCGCGACGCCGGCATAGGTGGTGCTCTGCCAGGGGCCGAGCTGCGCGAGGATCGGGCGCAACTGCAGTCCGATCAGCACGAAGGCCATGGTCTGCAGCACGAAGACGGTGGTCTCCCACACCGCGTAGGAGGGCACGCGCAGGCGCGCGCTCATGCGCAGTCCGCTCGTGCGCGCCAGCACCATGGCGTAGACGACGATGGTGATGACGGCGGACAGGTGCAGCCGCTCGGCGAGGATCCACACGCCGAAGGTGCTGATGAATTGCAGGATGATGGAGCTCGGCGCGTCCTCGTTGAAATAGGCTAGCGGCCGGGTGATGAGCCTGGCGAGCGCCACGCCGAGCGCGAGGCTGCCGACGATGACGAGGCCGAAGGTCGGCAGCGCGCCGGCGGGCGAGAAGCCGCCGGCGAGCACCGCGGCGACGGCGAGCCGGTAGATCAGCAGCGCCGAGGCATCGTTGAGCAGGCTCTCGCCCTCGAGGATGACGACGAGGCGGTGCGGCGGGCGCACGCGGCGCAGGATCGCCGTCGCCGCGACGGCGTCGGGCGGGGCGACGATGGCGCCAAGCGCCACCGCCGCGCCCCAGGGCAGGTCCGGCACCAGCCAGCGCGCGACCGCGGCGACCGCGAGCGTCGTCACGCCGACGGCGATCACCACTAGGCTGCCGACGGAAAGCCAGTTGCTGCGCAGGTCGCGGGGTGAGGAATCGTACGCCGCATCGAGCAGGATCGGCGCCACGAACAGCGCCAGCACCAGCTCCGGCTCGAGCGCGATGGCGGGGATGTCCGGCACCAGCGCCAGCGCGGTCCCGGCGATGGCGAGCACGACCGGGTAGGGAATGCCGGCGCGCCGCGCCCCGTCCGACAGCAGCACTGCGCCGAGCATGAGCACAAGGACCGACTCGAAGAGGATCATCGCCGGCGCCCTGCATGCGTGGTCGGGATTGATGTCGTTCGCCATCAATCAGACGGTAGATGCCCGGCTCGTGCAAGCATCCACGGCCGCGGGCCGGTGTGCCGGAGGGGCTGCGTGAGGGGCGCGCGGGCGCCGGGGCTCATCGCGAGTCGCCCATCGGCATTCGTTTCAACGATGGCGCCATGCCGGGAAATGTCGATCCCGTGGAGCCTCTACGAGAAAAGAAGATTTTCCGCATGGGGGGCATGATGAAACGTTTACCCGAACGGTCGGTTCAACCATAGTGCGGGGCCAGCAGAGTTGCGCCGTCGGCGGCGCGGGCGCCGCCCCGCATGCCGCCGTAAGGCCGGAGACAGGAATTGCCGTCCATGCCCCAGGAACCGACATTCGAGTTCTTTCACCTCGAGTCCAGCGACGGCGTCGCCGTCCTCACCGTCGACCGGCCGCCGGTGAACGCCTTCTCGCGGGAGGTCTATGAGGATCTCGCCCGGGTGATCGACCATATCGAGGCGACGCCGGCGATCCGGGTGGTGGTGTTGGCCTGCAAGCCGGACGCCAAGGCCTGGATAGGCGGCGGCGATCTCAAGGAGTTCCTCTCCTTCACCGCCGAGACCCGCCGGGCGCGGCACGACTATGTGGAGGGCGTCACCGACCGCTTCTACCGGCTCTCCTGCCCGACGGTGGCCGCCATCACCCGCCCCGCGCTCGGCGGCGGCATGGTGTTCGCGAGCTTCTGCGACATCCTCGTTTCGGCCGACACCGCCTTCTTCGCCATGCCGGAGGTCGACCGCAGCCTCACCGGCGGCGCGGGGGCCTATTTCAACCGGCTCAACCTGCCGGTCAGCTTCATCCGCGAGATGATCCTCACCGGCCGCCGGCTCAGCGCCGCCGAGCTGCGCGAGGTGGGCTTCCTCAACCACGTGCTGCCCGAGGACCAGGTGATGGACAAGGCGATGGAGATCGCCCGCATCATCGCGGCCAAGAGCTCGGCGGCGGTGCGGGCGATCAAGCAGAGCGCCAATCTCATCGATACGGTCGGCTGGGACGAGGGCCGCGCGGCGGCGCACGAAATGAGCGCGACCAAGCTGGTCGACGGGCCCGACTACAAGGAGGCGATCTCCGCCTTCCTCGAGCGCCGCAAGCCCGCATTCAACGCCGACTGACGGCGCGTCGACACGTTGCGGCGGCACGCCTTCGCCGCCGGGCGCTACTCGCCGTGGAACACCGGCTCGCGCTTCTCGGCGTAGGCGGCGATGGCCTCGACCCGGTCGCGCGACTGCGCGGTGGGGTAGTGGGCCTCGAGCTCGAAGCGGAAGCCGGTGGCGAAATCGGTGTCCAGGGCGATGTCGAGCGCCTTCTTGGCCTGGCGCACCGCGAGCGGCGCGTTGCCGGCGATGGTGCGCGCCACCGCCAGCGTCTCCTCCATCAGCTCCGGGCCGGGCACCACCTTGTTGACCAGCCCCCATTCGAGGGCCTGCCGGGCCGGGAACATCTCGCCGGTGAGGATCATCTCCTTGGCGCGCCGCAGGCCGCAGGCGCGCGGCACGTTCTGCGTCGCCCCGGCGCCCGGCGAGATGCCGCGCTTCACCTCCGGCAGCGAGAAGCGGGCGCTGTCGCTCGCATAGGCGAAATCGACCGCCGCCACGATCTCGCAGCCGCCGCCGACCGCCGCCCCGTTCACGGCGGCGACGATCGGCACCGGGCAGTCGGCGATCTGGCGGACCAGCCGCTCGGTCAGCGCGCGATGCCGGCGCAGGGCCGCCGGCGCCATGTCCTGGCGCTCCTTCATGTCGCCGCCGCCGCAAAAGATGCGCTCGCCCGCGCCGGTGAGGACGACACAGCGCGTCGCGCCAGCATCGACATAGAGCTCCCAGAGCCAGTGGTTGAGCTCCTCGACCATGGCGAGGTTGAGCGCATTGCCCGAGGCGGGGCGGTTGAGCGTCACCACGAGGACGTGGTCGAGCGGCTGCACCAGCAGCGTCTCATAGGTCGCGGCCACAGGGACCTCCGTCGGTTCAGGTAAACGTTACACGACGCTCGTCGGTGCGCCGTTTCGTTCGGCCATATTGACATTGGCACGTGGCCGCGTGCTAGTGGAAAAACGTTTTAATAAGGCGTGTTCCGATGGCGCTCTCGTCCGGCCGGGGCGATCCTCGGGCGGCCCCGGCCGCGCTTCCCGCCTCCCTTCGCGGAAATCTCCATGACCCGGCACGGCCCGTCGGCGCTCTTGTTCGCCACCATGTATCCGCAGACCGTCATGTCGATGATGGTGCTGACGCCGCCGGTGGTGGCCGAGCAGGTGACGGCCACCTATGGCCTGCCGGCGGAAACGGCGGGGCTCTATGCGGCGGTGAGCTATTTCTTCGTCGCCGTCGGCGCGCTCTCCACGGCCTCGCTGATCTCGCGCGTCGGGCCGTTGCGGCTGAGCTTCGCCTGCATCGTCGCCGGCGGGCTGGCGCTGGCGATCTTCGGCCTCGGCTCCTTCGCCTGGGTGGTGCTGGCGACGGTGCTGATGGGGCTGTGCTACGGCCCGCTGACCCCGGCGAGCCAGCAGGCGATCGCCAATGCCGACCCGATCGCCAATATCGCGCTGTTCCTGTCGGTCCGGCAGACCGCGGTGCCGCTCGGCGGCATGCTGGCGGGCCTGATCGTCCCGGCGCTGGTGGTGCGCTCGAACCTCGAGACCGCGCTTCTCGTGCTCGGTCTCGGCGTGACGTTGTCCGGCCTCCTCGCCGGCAGCCTGCTCGGTGTGGTGCGCCACGAGCCGCGCGCGCCCCGCGCCCCGGCGCGGGCGGGCTTCTTCGCGCCGCTGCGGCTGATGTTGACCCATCGCTCGCTGCTCGCCATCTCCTTTGCCTCGACCGTCTATGGCGCGCTGCAACTCGTCGTGTCCTCGCTGCTGGTGGTGTTCCTGATGCGCGAGCTCGGCCGCGACCTGGTGACCGCCGGCCTGATGCTGGGCATCAGCCAGGCGGCGGCGGTGATCGGGCGGATCGGCTGGGGCCTCGTCGCCGACCGGGTGGGGCGGCTGCGCGGCACGCTCGGCGCCATCGGCCTCGGCATGGCGGGCGCCTGCACCGCGGCCTGGCTGCTCACCCCGGCAAGCCCGGACCCGGTGGTGGCGCTGGTGGCGTTCCTGCTCGGCGCCACCACCAGCGGCTGGAACGGGGTGTTCCTCGCCAGCCTGATGCAGGCGGTGCCGACCGCGCAGGCCGGATTCGTGGCGAGCGGGGCGCTGCTGTTCTCCTATCTCGGCATCGTGCTCGGTCCGCCGCTGTTCGGGGCGCTGGCGGCGTTCATCGGCTTCCCGGCGGCCTTCCTGCTGCTCGGCGTGCTCGCCGTCGGCGGAACCGCGCTGTGCTGGCTGCCGCCCTCGCCGGGTGCGCCGCGTCGACAAATAGTCGACATTTAATGGCGCGGTCCTCGTCCGGGGAAATGACCAATCCTGCGAAGATGCCGATACGGCTTTAATTCTGTGGCATTAATCCACCAGATGGGTGACGCGCCGCCGCAGTGCTCTTGACCGTCAATCACAAAATGTCGACACTATTGCAACGGGGCCGGAGCGTGCCGGTTCGCCGACAAGGAGAGAGAAAATGACGGGAGTGAGCGGCCTGATCACGGGCACCCTGGAACATCTGCGCCGCCCGCTGGTGCGCAACATCACCAAGGGCCAGCGCGTGCTGGTGCTGTCCGACACCGAACACGACCCGCGGGTGTGGCAGGCCATCATGACCATCCTCGCCGACATCGAGGCGGACGCGACGCTGTGCCTGTTCGGCCGCCGCCCGGCCGACTATTACGACCCGCCGGCGGCCGTGTGCGAAGCGATGATGAAGTCGGACGTGAACGTCCTGTGCTCGTCGACCGGCATGCTGCACTGCGCGGCGAGCCTGCGCTCCATGGAGGCGGGCATCCCCTCGATCTGCCTCGACGGCGGCATGAAGCTCGAATGGCTGCAGTCCGGCGCCATCACCGACGACATGAAGCAGATCGCGGTGCGCAAGCACTATGTCGGCAAGAACGTGTTCGGCGCCGAGGCCAAGACCTGCCGCGTGACGTCGCGCTACGGCACCGATTTCAGCTATTCGGTCGAGAACATGATCTGGATCCCACCGCTGCCGTCCGACAGCTTCGATCCCTACAAGATCATCAATTTCCAGAAGGACGAGAACCGGCCGGCGGGCAAGCTTTACTACTATCTGTACCCGACCGGCGAGTTCAACGTCGCCCCCATCGAGGGCACGGCCGAGGGCAAGCTGGTGATCGACCTCACCATGCACCATCTCGGCCTGCTCGGCTCGCCGATCGAGCTCACCGTGGAGAAGGGGCGCATCGTCGATATCGACGGCGGCGTGGACGCGCGCATTCTGCGCGACTTCCTCGCCACCTATGGCGACGAGAACGCCTATATGTGCCCGGCCGAGGCTTCGGTCGGCGTCAATGCCAAGGCGGTGGTGCGCGGCATCCAGCGCGAGGACAAGAACATCATGGGCACGATGCATTTCGGCCTCGGCACCAATGTCGATGTCGGCGGCTCGATCATGTCCAAGATCCACATGGACGGCGTGATCCTCGAGCCGACGCTCTATGTCGACGGGGTCAAACGGATCGACAATGGACGCTTCCTCGTTCCCATCGAAGGCAACGCGTGAGACGGCGCGGCCGGGTCACGCGCCCGGCCGCTTTCCAGGCCCGGACTAGGCCGCCGCAGCGGCCTGACGGCGGCGGCGGCGCGAGCGCATCGGCAGGGGAACGCCGCCATCGGCATAGAGCTGCTCCAGCGCGGCGAGCGCGTGCAGGTGGTTGGAGCGGATCAGCACGTCGGCGAGCGGCGCGTCCTGCTCCTCGATGGCGGCCAGGAGCTGCACATGGTGGGCCATGGAGCGCTCGCGCCGCGTGGGCTGGGTGAGCGAGAGCCGGCGCAGGCGCAGCGTGCGCAGCAGCAGCGAATCCAGGATGCGCTTGGCCGTATTGTTGTAGGCGGCCATGGTCAGCCGGTTGTAGAACTCGACATTCGCCCAGAGATAGGCCGACAAATCGTGCGCGTCGTGCGCCGCGCTCAGCCGCGCGAGCTGCTCGCGCAGGGATTCGAGGTCGGCGTCGGTGCGAAGGCGCGCCGCGTCGGAGGCGACCGCGCCGAACAGCACCGCGCGCACGCGGTAGATCTCGCGCGCCTCGGCGATGTCGAGCACGGCGACGTGCGGGCGGCGGCGCTGGGGAATGCGCACCAGCCCCTCCTTCTCCAGCAATAACAGCGCCTCGCGGATCGGCGTGCGGCTGGTCTCGTAGCGCTCGGCGAGCTCGACCGAGCTGAGATCCTCGCCGCTCTGGCGGATGTTCTCGACGATCTCCGCCCCGACCTCGCAGGCGACGCGCGAGACCAGAGATGGCCGGTCATGGTGCTCGGCGACGATGCGGCGGATCACCAGCACGGCGTTGAGAAAGGATTCGGACTGGCTTGAGGGTGCGGTCGCGATCCAGGCGTCGGCCTGCTCGAAGTCGGGCCTGTTCAACGATGTGCCGCCTTCCATGTCAGCGCCATGGCCGCGTCCCGGCCCGGCTTCGGGCCTCCAGTGTAGCCGCCGGCGGCCAATCCTGTCGACAAAATAGGGTGTGGGCGAGAATCGGCCGGCGGGCCGGACGATCTCGGGCGATCCGGGTCCGAGATGCGGCTACTTGTATATTTGTCGACATTATTTGGCGACGACATGTGGAAACGAGAGCATCGAAGGCGGGCGGATCGTGTATCGACAGACGGTTTCCAAGCGATTTCATCTGCCTAAATCATGAAAATCGATATGTTTTCCATGAACTGACCGCCAAGCGAGGCCGAGGGCAGACGCCGCCCGGTCTGGCGGCCTCAACGCCCGAAATGTCAAATCTGTCGACACATAACTTGACGCTCTGGAAACGATCCGGTTCAATGACGGTGCCAACGCCAAGACCACGAACAAGGCACAAGGGAGGAACTTCATGAAACTGGGCCATTCCTGGCTCCTGGGCGGTACGCTCGCGGCCTCGCTGGCCGCGACGCCGGTGCTCGCGCAGGATTCGCTCGTCGTCGCCGCCTTTGGCGGCAAGCACGGCGAGACGCTGCAGAAATGCGTCATCAAACCGTTCATGGACAAGACCGGCGTGCGCGTGACCGTCGACCAGGGCGTGTCGACCGTCACCGTCTCCAAGCTGAAGCAGCAGCGCGACAACCCCTCGCTCGACATCGTCTGGCTCGACGGCGAGGTCTCGCAGGTCGCCGAGGCGGACGGGCTGTTCGCCGACATCGACCCGGCCAAGGTGCCGAACGTCGCCAACATGATCCCGGAGGGCGTCTACAAGAACAAGGACGGCAAGATCACCGGGCTCAGCGACGGCTATTATTCGGTCGGCATCGTCTACAACAAGGACGAGATCAAGCAGGCGCCGACGTCCTGGTTCGACCTGTGGAAGCCCGACTTCGCCGGCAACGTGACCTGGCCGTCCATGTCCGACGGCTCCGGTCCGGCGATGCTGGTCTATGTCTCCGAGCTGCTCGGCGGCGGGGTGACCAACCTCAAGCCCGGCGCCGACAAGCTGAAGCAGCTCGACGTCGCCGCCTTCTACGATTCCGGCGGCAATGCCAGCAACATCCTCGCCCGCAAGGAAGCCACCATCGGCGTGCTGGACAGCGGCGCGGTGTGGGCGCTGGCCGATGCGCATCCGTTCGAGGTCGGCTTCGTCATCCCGAAGGAGGGCGGCCTCGCCTCCGACGCCCGGCTGCACCTCATCAAGCCGTCCAAGGCGGCCTATGACTTCCTCAACTACGCGATGACCGCCGAATCCCAGGGCTGCATCGCCGAGAACTACTTCTACGGCCCGGCCGTGAAGGACGTGAAGCTGAGCGAGAAGGCGCGCTCGCGCCTGCCCTGGGGGCCGGAAGGCTCGATCAAGGACCTGCGCTTCTCCGACGTGAACGCCATCAACGCGCATCGCCAGGAGATCCTCGACACGTGGAACCGCGACGTCCTCGGACGGCGCTGAGCCCGAGTGCTTCAGGAGCAGGCCCGACCATGCCCCTCATCGCCATCGACGGCATGACCAAGTCCTACGGCTCGCTGAAGGTCCTGAAAGGGGTTTCGCTCGACGTCGAGGAGGGCGAGTTCGTCGCCCTCCTCGGCCCTTCCGGCTGCGGCAAGACCACGCTGCTGCGCGCCATCGCCGGTTTCGTCGACACCGATGGTGGCGATATCCGCATCGCCGGCCGGTCGATGACCGGCGTGCCGCCGAATCGCCGCCCGGTGAACATGGTGTTCCAGAACTACGCGCTGTTCCCGCATCTGAGCGTGCGCGACAACGTCGCCTTCGGCCCGCGCCGGAACGGCGTCGCCTCGGGCGAGGTCGCCGGCATCGTCGACGGCGCGCTCGCCACCGTCGGCATGAGCGCCTATGCCGACCGCCTTCCCCAGCAGCTTTCCGGCGGCCAGCAGCAGCGCGTCGCGCTCGCCCGCGCCATCGCCAACAAGCCCAAGGTGCTGCTGCTCGACGAGCCGCTCGGCGCGCTCGACCTCAAGCTGCGCAAGCGCATGCAGATGGAGCTGAAGCACCTCCAGCAGAAGCTCGGCATCACCTTCCTGTTCGTGACCCACGACCAGGAGGAGGCGCTGGTGATGGCCGACCGCATCGTCGTCATGCATGACGGCGCCATCGCCCAGATCGGCAGCGGCGAGGACATCTATGCACGCCCGCAAAGCCGCTACGTCGCCGACTTCATCGGCGAGGCCAACATCCTTCCCTGCGCGGTGGCGGCCGACGGCAGGCTGAGGCTGGCGGGGGAGGGGATCGATCTTCCCTATCGCGTCGCCCCCGGCACCGCCGAGCCGGCGCTGCTGGTGCGGCCGGAGGAAGTCCGGGTCGGCGCGGCGCCGCAGGGCGGGGTCGAACTCGCCGCCACCGTGATGGACCGGGTGTTCGTCGGCAATGCGACGCGCATCTTCGCCCGGCTCGGCAGCGGGCAGGAGATCGTCATCCACCAGACCGGCGCGGGCGCGGGGCCGAGCGAGGGCGACGCGATCCGCATCGGCTGGGCGCACGACGCCGCCCGCGTGCTGACGAGCTGAGCGATGCGCATCACTCGCTTCTGGGCGGCGATCCTGCTCGGCATTCCGCTGATCTACCTGATCGTCTTCTTCGTCACGCCGCTTTGCATGGTGCTGGCGGACAGCTTCTCGAACAAGGCGGGCGAGCTGACCTTCGAGAACTACGCCACCGTGCTCGGCGACATCTATTACTGGGAAGTGCTGGGCTACACGCTGTGGCTGGCGCTGGTGACCTGCGTCGCCACGCTGCTGCTCGGCTACCCGCTCGCCTATTACCTCACCCTGGTCGAGCGCCGGGCCTTCGTGAAGCGGCTGTGCTTCATCCTGATCCTCATGCCGCTCTTCACCTCCAGCATCGTGCGCTCCTTCGGCTGGCTGGTGCTGCTCGGGCGCGAGGGGCTGATCAATGACGGGCTGGTGATGCTCGGCATCATCGGCCGGCCGCTGCGCCTGCTCTCCACCCAGACCGCGATCATCGTCGGCATGATCTACGTCATGCTGCCCTTCATGGTGCTGGCGATCGCCAGCGTGCTGCAGAACCTCAACCCCTCGCTGCGCGAGGCAGCGCGCGATCTCGGCGCCTCCGCCTTCTCCACCTTCCTGCGCGTGACGCTGCCGCTGAGCGTGCCCGGCATCGTCGCCGGCACGCTGATCGTCTTCACCCTGTCCATCTCCAGCTATGTGACGCCGCGCATCATGAGTGGGGGGCGCTCGGTCGTCTCCTCGATGCTGATCTACGACCAGTTCCTGCTGGTGTTTAACCCCTTCCTCGGCAGCGCCATCGCGGTCGTGCTGCTTGTCACCTGCTTCGTGCTGATCATCGCCTACACGCTGATCCTCGAACGCAAGCCGGTGCGGAGCTGATCATGGGCGGGCTGTTCGAGAAGCTCGGGGACCGCGCCGGCATCCTGGCGCTGTCGCTGCTCGCCTGGGCGGTGCTGGTGTTCCTGATCCTGCCGCTGTTCGTGGTGATCGCGATCTCCTTCACCACCACGGAATTCCTCGCCTTCCCGCCGGTCGGCTTCACGCTGCGCTGGTACCAGCGCTTCCTGGCCGATCCGTCCTATGTCGATTCCATCCTGCTGAGCGCGCGGCTGGCCTTCGGCTCGACGCTGATCGGCTTCCTGCTCGGCGTGCCGGCGGCACTGGCGCTGAAGCGCAGCACGATGCCGGGCATTAATTTCCTCGCCAATCTGTTCCTGTCGCCGCTGATCCTGCCGGCCATCATCATCGGCGTCGGCGTGCTGCAGATCACCACGGCGCTCGACTTCCCGCGCAGCTTCGCCGCCATGCTGGCGGGGCACGTGGTGATCATCCTGCCCTACATCGTGCGCACCACGCTGGCCTCGCTCGAAGGCTTCGACGCCTCGCTGGAGGAGGCGGCGCGCGACCTCGGCGCTTCGGGGCTCGTCACCTTCCTTCATGTGACGCTGCCGACCATCAAGCCGGGCATCATCGCCGGCTGCCTGTTCGGCCTCATCATGAGCTGGATCGACGTCGAGGTGAGCATCTTCAACACGGTGATCGCCACCTCGCCCATCCCGGTGAAGGTCTTCAACTACGTGCAGTACTCGGTCGATCCGATGATCGCCGCAGTCTCCGCCGGCACGATCTACATCGCCTTCATCTTCGTCTTCCTCCTCGACCGCCTGGTGGGCCTCGAAAAGGTCACCGGCCGGAAATGATCTGCGGAGCCGTTCCCATGTCCCAGCCGTCCGACCCTCGACCTTCCGAACAGCGGCGCGGCCCGCTCGCCGACATCCTCGTGGTGGCCGTCGAGCAGGCGGTCGCCGGCCCGCTCTGCACGCTGCGCCTCGGCGACGCCGGCGCGCGGGTCGTCAAGGTCGAGGCGAAGGAGGGCGACCGCGCCCGCGACTACGACACCGCCATGGGCAGCACCTCGGCCGCCTTCGGCTGGCTGAACCGCGGCAAGGAGAGCGTGGTGCTCAACCTGAAGGAGGCGGGCGACCTCGCCCTCGTGCGGTCGATGCTCGCGCGGGCCGACGTGTTCGTGCAGAACCTCGCCCCCGGCGCCAGCGAGCGGCTCGGGCTCGGCGCGGCGCAGCTCACGGCCGAGTTCCCCCGGCTGATCGTCGTCGACATCATGGGCTACGGGCGCGGCACGCCTTACGAGACCAAGCGCGCCTACGACATGCTGGTGCAGTCCGAGAGCGGCATCTGCGCGGTGACCGGCACGCCCGAGGTACCCTCCAAGGTCGGCATCTCGATCGCCGACATCGGCACCGGCACCAACGCCTATTGCGCGGTGCTGGAGGCGCTGTTCGAGCGCGAGACGACCGGGCGCGGCCAGGCGATCGAGGTCGCCATGTTCGACTGCATGGCCGAGTGGATGTCGCTGCCGCTGCTGCACTACGACTATATGGGCGTGGAGACCGCGCGCTACGGGCTCTCCCATGCCTCGGTCTATCCCTACCGGCCCTACCACGCCGCCGACGGCGACATCGTGGTCTCGATCCAGTCGACCGCCGAGTGGACGCGCTTCTGCGCCACCGTGCTGCGCCGCCCCGAACTGGTGCGCGATCCGCGCTTCGCCGACAACTGGGCGCGGGTGCAGAACCGCCACGCGCTCGACGGCGCGGTGCACGAGGTGTTCGGCAGCCATAGCTGCGAGGAGCTGATCGCGCGCCTCGAGGAGGGGCAGATCGCCTGGGCGCGGGTCTCCACCCTGCACGACCTCTCGGTCCACGGCGCGCTGCGCCGGCTCGACGTCGAGATGCCCGGCGGCGAGCACAGCCGGATGCCCCGGCCGGCCGGGCGGCCCGTCCCGTCCGGCCGCAAGGTGCCCGCGCTCGGCGCCGACACAGCACGCGTGCGGGCCGAGTTCGCCGCGGACGCGCTGGCGCGCTGAGCCGCAGATTTCCGATAGATCTAAGGGAGGCCAAGGTGGCAGAGAAGATCGGCTGGCAGGGACGTTTCTACGAGGATTTCGAGGTCGGCGACGTCTATCCGCACCAGATCGGCCGCACGCTGCTGTCCTGCGACAATTCATGGTTCACGCTGCTGATGGGTGCGCCTTCGCCGGTGCATTTCGATCATCACTACGCGGCGCAGACCGAGTTCGGGAAGCCGCTGGTGAACTCGGTGCTGACGCTCGCCACCGTCATGGGCCAGAGCGTCTCCGACCTGTCGCAGAACGTGTTCGGCAATCTCGGCTGGGACGAGATCCGCCTGCCGCACCCGGTGTTCGAGGGCGACACCATCTATTCGCAGTCCGAGGTGCTGGAGAAACGGCGCTCCAAGTCGCGCGAGAGCGTCGGCATCGTGCGGGTCTCGACCGTCGGCTTCAACCAGGACGGGGTGGTGGTGATCACCTTCAGGCGCACCTTCATGCTCTACCGCCGCGGCTACAAGCCGACCCTGCCGAGGCCGAAGCTGGACGAGGCGAAGAAGAGCGGCTGAGGCCGCCGCCCGCCTCGCCCGCCGAGTCGTCGGGCGATGCGCGCCGGCTACATCGACCAGCCGCCGTCGATGATGTGGATCGCGCCGGTGGTGTAGGTGGCGCCGGCGAGATGGAGGGCGAGGTCGGCGATCTCCTGCGCCGTGCCGATGCGCCCGGTCGGCTGGCGGGCGATGAAGGCGGCGCGCGCCGCCTCATAGTCGCCGAGCGCGCGCAGGCGGTCCTCCAGCGAGGGGCTCTCGACCGTGCCCGGGCAGATGGCGTTGCAGCGGATCCCGCGCCCGACGAAATCGGCGGCGACCGATTTGGTGAGGCCGATCACGGCCGCCTTGGTGGTGGCGTAGGCGAAGCGGTTCGGCACGCCCTTCACGCTGCTCGCCACCGAGGCGATGTTGATGATCGCGCCCTCGCCGCGCGCCAGCATGCCCGGCAGCGCCGCGCTGATGGTGCGGTGCATCGACTTCACGTTGAGGTCGAAGGCGAAGTCGAGCTCGTCGGGCGTGCAGTCGAGCACCGTGCCGGCGTGCACGAAGCCCGCGCAGTTGCACAATATGTCGATCGGGCCGATCTCCGCGATCATGGCGGCGACCGCCGCGCCGTCGCGCACGTCGAGCCGGCGGGTGCGGGCGCCTTCGAGGCCCTCGAGGCCGGCCTCGTTGATGTCGCTCGCCCACACATCCGCCCCGGCCGCGACGAAGGCGCTCGCGATGGCGCGGCCGATGCCCTGGGCGGCGGCGGTGACGAGGACGACGCGGTTCTCAAGCTGGGACACGGCACTCTCCTGACGGGATGGGAAGCGGAACGGCAACGCGACGAGGCGCCCCGCGGGCGGCCTCGGCGTCGATGGTGAGGTGCGCGCCCGCGGATGTCACCCGCCTCCGGACGTGCCGTGACGCGCCAGCGTTTTCATGTCGCGGCGAACTCATGAGTGTCGACATAAACATGGATTGACGACGGGTAATGAGGGGAGGAAGTCCGCACCAGATGTCTCATTCCCTCGCAACCAGCGTAAATACGACGGTTCTTCGCGCGTGTTTCCATGCTCGGCGAGCGTGTTTCGGCGCAATCATAATGTGTCGACAGATTTGTTGACAAGGTCGAAGCAATGGGCTTCCATAACGTCAAGGGACGCAGGTTCCGGGCGCGGGGAGTCCGAGCGGACGATCCCCGGCGGCCGGGCGTGACGAGCCCGGCGCAGCGCGCCGCAAGAGCGCGCATTCAGCCAATCGGGAGGAATCAATGACGAAGATTGCAAGGCGCGACGCGCTGAAGATGGCCCTTGCCGCGCCGATGGTGCTGGCCGCAGGGCGGCTCGGCGCGCAGACCGCATGGCCGACCCGGCCGGTGCAGGTCATCACCGGCTTCGGTCCCGGCGGCGGCGGAGACATCGCCACCCGCGTCACCTTTCAGGCGGTGTCCGACATTCTGAAGCAGCCGATGGTGGTCGAGAACCGCACCGGCGGCAATTCCGTCGTCGCCGCCCAGGCGGTGCTCGCCCTGCCGCATGACGGCTACGCCTATCTCATGAACGGCCTGCAGCAGCTCGTCACCCCGCTGCTGATGAAGGACATTCCGATCGACTACGCGGCGGACTTCCAGCCCGTCACCCAGATGGTGAAGTACCCCGAGACCATCTCGGTGGCGAAGGATTCGCCGTGGAAGACCTTCGAGGAGCTGATGGCCTATGCGAAGGCCAATCCGGGCCGCATCCGCTACGGCACCTCCGGCATCGGCGGCGTGCCGCACATCGTCGCCGAGGCGATCCAGCTCTATGGCGGGGTCACGTTCCGCAACATCTCCTACCGCGTGGCGCCGGAGATCGCGCGCGATCTCGTCGGCGGCCAGCTCGACCTCGCGGTGCTGAACGTCTCGACGCTGACGCCGATGATCCAGTCCGACAAGGTGCGCCTGCTCGCGGTCGGCAACGACACCCGGCTCAAGCCGTTCCCGGACGTGCCCACGCTCGCCGAGCTCGGCCTGCCGAAGGCCAACCATGCCGACTGGGGCGGCATCTTCACCGCCACCGGCACGCCGGACGACATCATCGCGCAGATGCAGGCGGCGGTGGCCAAGGCGGCCAAGACGCCCTCGGCCTACGACAAGCTCGCCGCGCAGGGCACCTTCATGGTCGGCAGCTCGACAGAGGACTTCAAGGCGTTCCTGGCCAACTGGAAGGGCGTCGTCGAGGAAGTCGTGCGCGAGGCGAAGATCTCGCTCTGAGCCCGCCCTGACGTGACGCGCGCCCGGGCGCCTTGGGCGCCCGGGAGTCCGCCGGCCGCGGGAGCCGCTTCTTCCGCGCCGCCGGCCATCGGTGGAAAGCCATGTCCCGGATCAAGAACCCCAACGACGTGATGGTCGGGATCGTGCTCGTCGCGATCGCGGTCTTCGCCCTCATCCTCGCCTGGCATCTCAACGTCGGCACGGTCGACGCCATGGGCCCCGGCTTCTTCCCGCGCATGCTCGCCTTCATCGAGATCGGGCTCGGCCTCGCCATCATCGGCCAGGGCCTAGTCGCCGAGGGCGAGCCGTTCGAGCGCTGGTTCCCGCGGCAGATCTTCTTCGTGCTGGCGAGCATCGCCTTCTTCGCCCTCACCATCGACCGTCTCGGCGTGGTCATCGCCGTGGTCGGCATGGTCTTCGTCGCCTGCGTCGCCCGCCGCCAGACCCGGTTCCACGAGGCGGCGCTGGTCGCCGTCGGCATGGCCGTCTTCATCGTGCTGGTGTTCCGGGTCGGGCTAGGCCTGCCGATGCGCGTCTGGCCCATGGGGAACGTCTACTGACATGGACAGCTTCGTCTCGCTCTTTCACGGCCTCTTCATCGCCCTGCAGCCGGGCAACGTGGTCTACTGCCTCATCGGCACGCTGGTCGGCACGCTGATCGGCGTGCTGCCCGGCATCGGCCCGCTCTCGGCCATCGCCATCCTGCTGCCGATCACCTTCTATCTGGAGCCGGTCTCGGCGCTGATCATGCTCGCCGGCATCTATTACGGCGCGCAGTATGGCGGCTCGACCTCGGCGATCCTGATCAACATCCCCGGCGAGAACTCCTCCGTCGTCACCTGCCTCGACGGCCATCAGATGGCGCGGCGCGGCCGGGCCGGGTCGGCGCTGGCGGTGGCGGCGCTCGCCTCGCTGTTCGCCGGCATCTTCGCCACCATCGTCATCACTCTGTTCGCCCCGCCGGTCTCCCGGCTGGCGCTGATGTTCGGCCCGGCGGAGTACTTCTCGCTGATGGTGCTCGGCCTCATCGCCGCGATCGTGCTGGCGCACGGCTCGGTGCTGAAGGCACTGGGCATGATCCTGCTCGGGCTGCTGCTCGGCTGCGTCGGCACCGACGTCGCCTCCGGCTCGCTGCGCATGGCGCTCGGCATTCCCGAGCTGTTCGACGGCATCGGCTTCATCCCGCTGGCGATGGGCCTGTTCGGCGTCGGCGAGATCATCCGCAACATCGAGAACGAGCATCACCAGTCTGTGCTGGAGGCGCGGGTGCGCAACCTGTGGCCCTCCGCCGAGGAATTCCGCCGCGCCTGGCCGGCGGCGACGCGAGGTACGCTGATCGGCTCCGTGCTCGGCATCCTGCCGGGCGGCGGCGCCATGCTCTCCTCCTTTGCCGCCTACACGATCGAGAAGAAGATCTCGAAGGAGCCCGGCCGCTTCGGCAAGGGCGCGGTGGAGGGCGTGGCGGCGCCGGAGGCCGCCAACAATGCGGGCGCGCAGACCTCGTTCATTCCCCTGCTCACGCTCGGCATCCCCTCCAACGCTATGATGGCGCTGATGGCGGGCGCGCTGCTGATCCACGGCATCCAGCCGGGACCGCGCGTCATCACCAACAACCCGGAGATCTTTTGGGGCCTGATCGCCTCGATGCTGGTCGGCAACGCGCTGCTGGTGGTCATCAACCTGCCGCTGATCGGCATCTGGACGCAGCTTCTGCGGGTTCCCTACCACCTGTTCTATCCGATGATCCTCGTCTTCTGCTGCATCGGCGTCTACACGGTGAACTCCAGCGTGCTCGACGTGATGCTGCTGATGATCTTCGGCTTCTTCGGCTACATGTTCATCAAGTGGCAGTGCGAGCCGGCGCCGCTTCTCCTGGCCTTCATCCTCGGGCCGCTGATGGAGGAGAATCTGCGCCGCGCCATGGAGGTCTCCTATGGCGACCCCGCCATCTTCGTCACGCGCCCGATCAGCGCGGTGCTGCTGATCGCGGCGGCCGGGTGCCTCGTGCTGGTGCTGCTGCCGGCGTTCCAGCGCACCCGCGAGGTCGCGTTCCAGGACGAGAGCTGAACCGGCGCCAAAGCCGCCGGCATCCGCGTGGACCGCCCTCTACGGATCGGCCCGGGCGGACCGGCGGCGGCCGGCTTTCCGGCGTCGCCTCTCCGCCCGTCATCCCTGCACCGCCCATCCGGGCCGCTGTTCCGTCCGGCCGTCGTTTCGAGGTCCCCCATGTCCGCTTCAAACCGTTCCTCCGCCTCGCCCGCGCTTTCCGAGAAGCTGCGGCGCGAGGCGATCAGCGTTCCCGCCCTGCGGGCCATGGCGCGGCGCACCCTGCCGCGGCCGGTGTTCGATTTCTCCGACGGCGGGGCGGAGGACGAGCATACGCTGCGCCGCAACGAGGCGGCCTTCGCGCGTTATGCCTTCCTGCCGCGCCCGATCAACGGCGCGCCGGTCCGCGACCAGTCGGTGCAGCTGTTCGGCATGGACCTTTCCATGCCGGTGATGATCGGCCCGACGGGCCTTGCCGGGCTGTTCTGGCCCGGCGCCGAGAAGCTCGCCGTGCGCGCGGCCAACAATGCCGGCACCGCCTATTGCGCCAGCCACGGCTCGGTCTGCACGCTGGAGGACATCGCCGCCGCGGGCGGGCCGAACCGGATGATGCAGGTCTTCGTCTATCGCGACCGCGGCTTCACGCGGGAGCTGGCGGAGCGCGCGGCGGCGGCCGGCTTCAAGGCGCTGGTGCTGACCGTCGACAACCAGCTCCACGGGCGGCGCGACCGTGACCTGCGCAACGGCTTCACCATTCCCCCGCGCTTCGACGTGTCGGGCCTGCTCGCCATGGCGACCAAGCTGCCCTGGCTGATGCGCATGGGCCCGGAGCTGCCGACGCTCACCTTCGGCAATTACCTGCGCGAGAACGGCCCCTCGGACATCCGCACCCTCGCCGCGCGCATGCACGACATGTTCGACCCGGCCATGAACTGGTCCGACGTCGACGAGTTGCGCCGGATCTGGAAGGGCCCGCTCATCCTCAAGGGCGTGCTGCATCCGCAGGAGGCGGCCGAGGCGGTCGCGCACGGCGTCGACGGGGTGATCGTCTCCAACCATGGCGGGCGGCAGCTCGACCATGCGGCGAGCTCGCTCGAGGCGCTGCCGGGCATCGTGCGCGCGGTCGAGGGGCGCATCCCGGTGCTGCTGGACGGCGGCATCCGGCGCGGCGGCGACGTCGTCAAGGCGATCGCGCTCGGCGCCTCGGCCTGCCTGATCGCGCGGCCCTATCTGTGGGCGCTCGCGGTGAGCGGGGAGGCGGGCGTCGCCCATGTGCTGGAGCTGTTCCGCGACGAGATCGACCGCACCATGGGCCTGCTCGGCGTCACTGAGCTTAGCCAGCTTAATTCCGACCTGCTGATGCGGCTCGACGCGATCGGGCAGACGGCTTGAGCGGCCGGCCTTCACGTTCGACGCGGGGGGCGGAGGCGCCGACCCGAAAGGAAAAGGGACCCGGCGTGCCGGGTCCCTTCGTCGTTTTGGCCGGTCAGTTCGACTTCGGCTCGGACTTGGAATCGTAGCGCTTGGCCCATTCGCTGAGGATGCGCTGGCGATTGTCGATCGACCATTCCACGCTGTAGTCCTGCGCCTTGGAGGCGCCGTCCGGGATCGAGTTCGGCGGACCGTTGTTCAGCCCGTCCATGCCGACCGCCCCGTAATACTTGTTGAACACCTTGTGCGCCTCGCGGCTGGCGCCCCAGTCGATCAGCACCTTGGCGGCCTCGGGGTTCTTGCTGCCCTTGATCATCGCCGTCGATTCGATGTCCCAGGCGGTCTCGTCATCCGGCACCAGCAGCACGATCGGCGCGCCCTTGGTCTTCAGGAACGGGCCGGTGAGGTCGGTCGAGAGGCCGACCACATACTCGCCATTCGCGGCGTATTTGCACGGGGTGGAGGACGAGTTGGTGTAGACCGAGACGTTCTGGTGCAGCTTGTCGAGGAAGTCCCAGGCCTTCTCGTCGCCCATCTTCTGGATCCAGCTATGCACATAGCCGTATCCGGTGTTGCTCATGGTCGGGTTGGGCATGGCGATCTGGCCCTTGTAGACGGGGTCGGCGAGATCGGTCCAGTACTTGGGGATGGGGATGCCCTTCTTCTCGGCCTCCACCGTGTTGAAGCAGACGACGTTGAGATACATCTCCAGCCCGACCCAGTAGGGCGGGTCGGCGTCGTCGCGGAACTTCGACTGAAGCTGCTTGTAGTCCTTCGGCGCGTAGGGCTCGATCAGTCCTTCGCGCTTCAGGCTGACGATGTTGGTGACCGGCATGCCGAAGATCACGTCGGCGCGCGGGTTGTCCTTCTCGGCCATGATGCGGGCCTGCATGACGCCGCCGGCATCGCGCACCCAGGTGATGTCGATGTCGGGATGGGCCGCCTCGAAGGCCTGTTCGTAAGGGGTGAGCACTTCCTTCTGCAGCGTCGAATAGACCGTGAGCTGGGTCTTCGCCGCCGCCGGCGTCGCCGCGGCCGCCGCGACGAAGGCGACGGCGGTTGCGGACGACAGCAGGTAACCAAAATTGCGCATGTTTTCCTCCTGGTTGTTCTGCCCTTTTCTGCCCGCCTTGAGACGGGTCTCGTTCAAGCTTCGGCGGGTCTCGCCTCAGCGAATGGTGCCCGCCTCGGCGAGCTCGGCGCGCCTTTCGGGCGAAAGCCCCAGCAGCTCGCCGAACACGTAGTCGTTGTGTTGGCCGATGGCCGGGGTCGGGGCGAAGTCGCCGCGCCAGGCCCCGCCGGCGGCACCGCCGTCATCGGCGAGCCAGGGCAGGGTGGCCATCTGCACCTCGCCGTCGATCTGCTGGAACATCGAGCGCGCGCGCATGTGCGGGTCGTCGACGATCTCGGCCATGTGGCGCGAGCGCGAGGCCGGCACCCCGGCCGCGTGCAGCGCCGCCTCGGTCGCGGCAGCGTCGCGCGTGCGCAGCCAGGTGGCGAGCCGCTCGTTGAGGTCTTCCTTGGCGGCGAGGCGCGCCTGCGCGCCGCCGAGCCCGGCATCGGCCGGGGCCGCCTCGCCCATGACGCGGCGCAGCCCTTCCCATTCCGCCGGCGTGCGCACGGAGAGCGCAAGCCATTCGTCCTCGCCCGCGCAGCGGAAGCAGCCGGACGGCGCGGCGCCCGCTTCCGTCACGCTGCGCCGCTCGGGTACCTGCCGGCCGAGCGCGGCATGCAGCAGCGCCTCCGGCAGCAGGGCGACGGTCGCCTCCAGCATGGAAAGGTCGACATAGGCGCCCCGTCCGGTCTGGCGCCAGTGGCGGATGGCGGCGAGGATCGCCGTGGTCTCCCACAGCGCGGTGATCGGGTCGGTCCAGGCCGGCAGGATGCCCATCGCCTCGAGCGCCGGGTTCGGCTCGCCGATCATGCCGACCCGCCCGCTATAACCCTGCAGCAGCGAGCCATAGGCGAGCAGGTCCTTCTCCGGCCCGGTCCGGCCCATGCCGGAGGCGGAGACGAAGATGATGTCGGGCCGGATCTCGCGCAGCGTGTCATAGGACAGGCCGTATTTGGCGAGCACGCGCGAGGAGAAGTTCTCCACCACCACATGGCTCGAGCGCACCAGCTCGCGGATCATCTCCTGGCCCTCGGGCGTGGTGATGTTGAGCGTGCAGCTCTTCTTGTTGTTGTTGATGACCGCGAACATGCCGTCGCGGACCGAGAATTCGGGGCGGGTGGAGGATTCGATCTTGATGATCTCCGCGCCCATGGCGCCGAGCATCTTGGTGGTCATCGGCCCGGCCATGACCCAGCTGAAATCGACGACGCGGATGCCTTCAAGGCTGAGCGGGTTCATCACAGACCTCCTGCGGCGCGGTGTCTGGCCGGCCCGCCGCGGGTGGCGAGCAGGGCCTCGAACAGGTCGGCTCCATCCTCCGCGCGGGCCGGCGCGAGCGCTTCGCCGCCGCGGGCGAGCTCCTCGCCGCCCTGGTCGATGAAGCGGAACGGCAGCGAGGGCATGGGCAGCACCGTCCCGTCGGCGAAGCGGACCTCGTCGAAGAAGCGCCGTGCGCGGAGCTGCACGTTCTCGATCAGGTCGTGCGGCGTGCTCACTGGAAAGCAGGCGACGCGCGCCGCCTTGGCAGCCTCGACCACGTCGCGGTTGGCCTGCGTGACCGACCACTGCGCCATCAGCGCCTGAAGCCGCGCGGCATTGGCGGTGCGTACGATACGGTCGCCGCACAGGCTTTCGTCACGGGTCCAGTCGGGATGGCCCATCACCTCGCACCAGCGCGCCCATTGATGGTCCTCGCGCGGGGAGACCATGACCGCGCCGTCGGCGCAGGGCAGGTACCAGACGAGGCCGCCGGCGATGGTCAGCCCCTTCTCGGGGTCGCGCCGGCGGTTGGTGACGTCGAGCCCGGCCTGCCAGTCTGCGAAGGGCTCGACCAGCATGTAGACCAGCAGGTCCTCATGCGAGACGTCGACCAGCGGGCCCGGCCGCCGGCCTTCGCCCGCCTCGAGCGCCCACAGCGCGGCGATGGCGACCACGAGGCCGCCGGCCATGTCGCCCTCCCAGTCCGCGCAGCCGACCGGGGCGGTGGCCTCCGGGTCGGTGACCGGGCTCGCCTGGTGGAAGGCAAAACCGCTGGCATGCTGGAGCACGAAGGAGGAGGAGGGGCGCTCCGTCGACGGGCCGGAAAGCCCATGCGGCGAGACCACCAGCGTCGCCGGGCGCTGCGCCCAGTCCGGCTCGGCCCCGCGCACCGCCTCCGCGGTGGCGATCACGAGATCGGAGCGCCCGGCGAGATCGTCCAGCAGCCGCCAGCCCTCGCCGGTGGAACCGTCGAGCGATATCAGCGCCTTGCCGCGGTTGAGATAGGCGAAGAGCGCGCTCTCCCCTGCGGGCGTCAGCGGCGCCTCGCGGCGGAGCGGGTCGCCCTCCGGCGGCTCGACCTTGATCACCTCGGCGCCGAGATCGGCCAGCAGCCGCGCGCCGAAGGCGACGGAGATGTCCGACCCCAGCTCCAGCACCTTGAGGCCAGCCAGAGGTCCGCGGAAGGGATGGGGAGTGAAACGATTCATTTGGTTCTCAGAGTTTCATCGGGCTCGATGTCGGGTCGGTGCGGGAAGGAAGGGCCGCGCTAGGCCTCGCGCAGGCTGGAGCGCCATTGCTGCTGGCGGTGCAGCAGCAGGCGGGTCGCGATCACCTGCAGGAGCTTCACGCCGGCGGAGGTGTAGAGGATCATCATCGCCATCGCGCAGGCCGCGCCCTCGTCGCCGGTGTCGTTGAGCGCGACCACCGCGATCGAGGCCACCTTGGTGGTCGAGCCGTAGATGAAGATGACGCCGGCCACCGTGGTCATCGCATTGACGAAGAAGAAGGTGGCGATGTCGATGATGGCGGGGATCGAGATCGGCACCGTCACCCGCCGCAGCGTGGTCCAGAACGACACGCCGAGCGCCTGCGAGGCGGCCTCGAACTCGGAATCGATCTGCTTCAGCGCGGTGAGCGCCATCAGGTGCGGCACGGTGTAGTAGTGCCCGATGGTGCACATCACCATGATCGTCATTGTGCCGTAGACCACGTTGAGCGGGTTGCTCGGCATGTTGAAGAAGAAGATGTAGCCGAGGCCGAGCACGATGCCGGGCACCGCCAGCGGCACCATCGCCACGATGTGGTAGCCGAGCAGCACCCGCGAGCCGCGGCGGTGCTTCTCCGTCAGATAGCCGCCGCAGAAGGCCATGACGGTGCCGAACAGCGCCGTCCACGCCGCCATCTCGACGCTGTTCCAGTAGGACAGCCAGCCGCCCGGATCGAACGCGCCGAAATTGAAATTGGCGAGCGAGAACGAGAGGTTATAGGGCCACAGCGTGACGAAGGAGGCGAAGATGGCGGTGCCGATGATGCCGAGGATCGGCACGGCGAGCACCGCCACGGCGAGCAGCATCAGCCGGTCGAAGCCGCGCGAGGGCTTGGGCTGCAGCATCACCGCCCGCGCGGTGAGCTGCGAGGTCTGGTGCTTGTAGGTGACGCGCTCGACGATGAAGGTCAGCACCGCCGGGAACAGCAGGATGACGCCGATCACCGCACCCATCTGGAAGTTGGCCTGGCCGATGATCTGCCGGTAGACGTCGATCGCCAGCATGTTGAACTTGCCGCCGATCACCTTGGCGATGCCGAAATCGACGATGGCGGTGGTGAAGACGACGAGGCTGGCGTTGATCAGGCCGTAGCGCACGCTCGGGAAGGTGATGGTCCAGAAGATGCGCCAGCGCGAGGTGTTCAGCGTCTCCGCCGCCTCGTAGAGGCGCGCATCCGCCGTCGCCAGCGCGGTCGTCATGATCAGCACCACGAAGGGCAGGCAGTGGAACACCTGCGCCATGATGATGCCGACCGGCCCGTAGATGCTGTGGCCGAACATCAGCCATTTCAGGTAGCCCTGATTGCCGAAGATGTAGATCAGCGCGATCGCCGGCAGCAGCGAGGGAGCGAGGATCGGCAGGAGCGCGATGCCCTTGAACAGCCCCTTCAGCGGCATGCAGCTGCGCGTCAGCGCGTAGGAGAAGAAGAAGCCGAGCGGCACCACGATGGCGACGGTGAGCACCGCGACCCACAGGCTGTTGAATACGGACAGCCGCAGGATCGGGTCCTGCGCGTAGCTGATGAAGTTGGCGAGGCCGACGAAGTTGCCCTCGTGGTCCTCGAAGCTCTGCGACAGCAGCGCGTAGAGCGGCAGCACGATGATGACGAGCGCGACCGCCAGCATGAGGGCGCCGACGAGGAGCCGGACCACGTGCTCCCAGTCGATCCCCGGGCGGAAGGCGGTGCCGTGATGGGCGGCGGCGCCGTGGCGGGTGGCGAGATCCGTCATTGCCGCACGCTCTCCCGGACCTGGCCGGACTGGGAGGCCGGGAACACGGCGAAGCGGTCCTCCGGCAGCGCAACGCCGACGCTCTCGCCGATGGCGACCGGCATGTCGGCCATGTCGCGGCTGGTCAAATCGACCGAGATCTCGGCGTCGCCGAGCGCGGGAACGACGAGCGTGGCGCGCCAGAACGAACCGAGGAATTCGAGCTGCGTCACCCTGGCGGGCAGGGCGTCGGCGGCGCCGGCGGGCCCGAGCCGCATTTGCTCGGGCCGCAGGCAGGCGATGACCTCGCCCTGGTTCTCGGGCGTGTCGTAGAAGGCGGGCATCGCGAAGCTGAGGCTGCCGATGCTGAGCCGCCCGCCGCCGACGCGCCCCGGCAGGATGTTCATCTTGCCGACGAAGCCGGCGACGAACAGGCTGCGCGGCGTGTGGTAGACCTCGGTCGGGGTGCCGATCTGCTCCACCTCGCCATCGCGCATCGCCACCACCCGGTCGGCCATGCTCAGCGCCTCTTCCTGATCATGCGTGACCATGATGGCGGTGAGGCCCAGTCGGCGCTGCAGGTCGCGGATCTGCTGGCGCAGATGCACGCGCACCTTGGCGTCCAGCGCGCTCAGCGGCTCGTCGAGCAGCAGCAGGCGCGGCGAGGGGGCGATGGCGCGGGCGAGCGCGACGCGCTGCTGCTGGCCGCCGGAAAGCTGGGCCGGATATTTGCCCTCGGAGCCCTTCAGGTCGATCAGCTCGATGAGCTCGTTGAGCCGGGAATCGATTTCCGCAGCGCGCATGCGGCGGTTGCGCAGGCCGTAGACGATGTTCTCCCGCACATTGAGGTTGGGGAACAGCGCATAGGACTGGAACAGGATGCCGAACTGGCGCTGGGCCGGCGGCAGGTCGGAGATGTCCTGGTCGAGGCTGTGGATCATGCCGGCGTTCTGGCGCTCCAGCCCGGCGATGATGCGCAGCAGGGTGGACTTGCCGCATCCGGACGGGCCGAGAAAGCAGATGAACTCGCCTGCCTGCACGTCCAGCGTGACGTTGGACAGGGCCCGGAAGCTGCCGAAATGCTTGTCGATGCCGGTGATGCGCAGGAACGGGGCGGCACTCGCGGCGCCGTTGCCGTTATGCGTGAGATGCGCTGCGGAGCGTGAAGTATCAAGCATGGCGAACGGGCTCTTGAAGGATGGGAAGGATCGCGAAGGTGCGGCAGGGGGCCGGTCCGGCAGCGGATTCATGCCGCCGCGCGGATGGGCGGCCGGCGCCGGGCGATGCGCGTCCGGACCCTTCCGGAACACCCGCGGGCGCCTTCGAAAATGACGGGGGCTGGAATGCTTCGGCGAACGGGGCGCACGCGTCCGCTCGTCCGCACAGCTCTCCCGGCTGGGACATGGCTTCCTCCTGGTTCGCGCCGCCTTGTTGCCGGGTCCCGCATCGTGGCGGGCCCGTCGGCGACGTCATATGCCTGCCGTGGCAGGTCGATTTTACGGAACGATAAGCCCAGCCACCGGACGTGGCAATAACGAAATGAAACGGTTCATCACCTAATTGCGAGTCGCGGGACAAACGTCCCCGCCAGGGTCGCCGGCGCAAGCAGGGCGTGCGGGCGCCCTATCCCGCCCGGGCGGCGGGGCAGGCGGGCGGGGCGCAGGAGCCGCGAATGATGAATTCGTGGCTGACGATGGTCCGCTGGCGCGAGGGACCCTGACGCCCCGCCAGATGCTCCAGCAGCAGTTCGGCCGCGCAGCGTCCCGTCGCCGGCCAGTCGTAGCGTATGGCGGTGATCGGCGGCTCGATCAGCGCGGCGAGCTCGGTGTCGCCGAGCGTGACCAGCGAGAGGTCCTGCCGGATGCTGAGATTGAGCAGCCGAACCGCCTCGATCACCCCGGCGAGATGGCCGCCGCTCACCACGATGGCGGTCGCCGGCGCGCGGCCGATGAGCGAGGCATAGGCCGCGTCGCGGCCATAGGGGTGCTGGCGGCCCTGCGAATGGATGAGGTCGCGCGGCACCTCGGCGCCGACATCGGCGAAGGCCGATTCGAAGCCGCGCACCCGCTCGCGCCCCGAATGGGTGATCGCCGGCACGGTGATGAGGGCAATGCGCCGGTGGCCGAGGCCGAGCAGGTAGCGGGTGGCGCGGTAGGTCCCCTCATACTGGTTGGTGAGCACGCAATCGACATCGAGGTCGATCACCCGCTCCATCATCACCATCGGCACCGAGAAATCGCGCAACTGCGCGCGCGTCGTCTCGTCATTGTCGTCGGCGACCATGGCGAGCAGGCCGTCGACATGCCGGCGCTTGAACTGCTCGAGAATGTCGCTCTCGCGCTGGCGGTCGGAATGCGAATTGGCGAGGAAGAGCGTGTAGCCGGCGCGCGCCAGCACCGGCTCGAGCCCGGTGACGGCGGCGGCGGTGAGTGGGTTCTGGATGTCCGGCATCAGCACGCCGATGACCCGGCTCTGGCGCGAGCGCAGGCTCTGCGCCACCGGGTTGGGCTTGTAGCCGAGCTCGGCCATGGCCTGCGTGACGCGCTGGCGCAGCGCCGGATCGACATTGGCGGCGTTGTTCAGGACGCGCGAGACGGTGCCGAACGAGACGCCGGCATGCTGGGCCACATGCTTGATGGTGACGGAGGCCGGAGCGGCGGACGGCTTTTTCACGGCTTGGATCGACCGGCTGACACGGGGTCTCGATGCGGCGGGTTCCGTCGCGGAAAGCCTACTCTAGGCCCGCCCGAGGGCGCGCGGCAAGGGGAGGTGGCAACCCGGGACGCATGGCGGGGCACGAGCGGAGGAACGCGACCGGGTGGTCTTGACAGAAGGCGATGAGGTGTCAAATCTGTCGACACTATGTGAAGAGGCGCCCGGTTTTGGGCCGCCGATACGCCAAAACCTGACGGAAGGCAGCGCCTATCCGTCGACATAATCGACCCGAACGACCCACGCCAAATGGGCGCCAAACGGGCGGCAAGAGTGCACGGGGCATGGAAACGGTCAATCTGCACGGCATCGTCGAAGGCGCGGGCGAGGGGCTCGTCCTGCTGCACCCCATCGGCCTCGACAGTTCGTTCTGGGGCGCGATGCCGACCATGCTCGCGCGCAGCCATCGCCTGCTGCGGCTCGACCTGCGCGGCTTCGGCGGTTCGCCGATGGGCGCGCAGGCGGCGCCGATCGAGGCCTATGCGGCCGATGTGCACGAGGCGATCCGCCGTCATGGGCTGGAGCGCCCGGCCGTGCTCGGCCTGTCCTTCGGTGGCATGATCGCCCAGACCCTGGCGCTCGAATTTCCCGGCAGCGTCAGCCGGCTGATCGCCTGCGGCTGTCCGGGCGGCATACCGGCATCGGCGCGCGAGGCGTTGCGCGAGCGCGGGCTGGCGGCGGAGCGCGCGGGCATGGAATCCATAGTCCCGACGACCATCGAACGCTGGTTCACCCCCGGCTTCGTCGGCAATCCGGTGGTCGAGCGGGTGCGCGAGCGGCTGAGCGGCGATTCCGTGCGCGCCTGGTCGGAAGGCTGGCGGGCGATCAGCGGCTTCGACGCGCTCTCGCGCCTCGGCGGCATCGACGTGCCGGCGCTCGTCATTGCGGGCGAGCGGGACGCGGCGACCTCTCCCGAGGCGGCTGCCGCGCTCAAGGCCGCGATCCCCGGGGCCCGCCTCGTCACCCTGCCGGGCGCGCCGCACATGATGCAGCTCGAGACCAGCGGGCTCTTCACCGAGGCGGTCAGCGACTTCCTCGCCGGCCGGCCGGTCGGCGAGGCGTGACCGCGATGAGCGATCTCCTCAACCATGTGCTGGCCGGCGACCGGCGCGAGCCCGCGCTGCTGTTGGTCCATCCGCTCGGTGCCGACCTCACCTTCTGGGACGACTTCGTCCGCGCCGTGGATGGGCGGGCGACGACGCTCGCGGTGGATCTTCCCGGTGTCGGCAGTTCGCCGGGGCCGGAGCGGCCGGTGTCGCTCGGCGAGCAGGCGGCGGCGCTGGAGGCGCTGCGGCACGGGCTCGGGATCGAGCGCTTCGCCATCGTCGCCTGCGCCATAAGTGCCATGACCGCGGCCGTCTATGCGGCGGAGCATCCCGCGCGCACGACGGCGCTTGTCCTCGCCAACCCGACGCCGGCCAGCGCGCCGGGCGCGCGGCAGATGCTCGGCGAGCGCGCGCAGGCCGTGCGCGAGGGTGGAATCGGGGTGGTGCTCCCCGGCGCGGTGGAGCGCGCCTTCCTCAATCTGCCGCATGATGCGCTTTACGAGCGCTACATGAAACGTTTCTCCGCGCAGGATCCGCATGCCTATGCCTGGGCGCTCGAGGCGGCGGCCGAGGCGGACGCCACCGAGGCGTTCGGCCGGATCGCCTGCCCGACCCTGCTGGTGTCCGGCCGGCACGACGTGCTGCTGCCGATGGACCGAACCGAGGCCGCCGCCCGGCTCGCGGCCGGCGCGCGGATCGTGGTCATGGAGCAGGCCGCCCATTTCGTGCCCTACCAGCAGCCCGCCCGTTTCGCCGAGCTGGTGCTCGATTTCGTCGGCCGCGAGGCCATCCCCGCCCGATCTTCCGGAGCACACGCATGAGCAAGAAAGGCTTCCTCCTCGTCCTGATGCAGCCGCCGCCGGCCTTCGAGGAGGAGTTCAACGCCTGGTACGACACCGAGCACGTGCCCGACCGGCTCGCGGTGGAGGGCTTCGAGAGCGGCCGCCGCTATGTCTGCCTCGACGGCCACCCGAAATATCTCGCCATGTACGACATGGAGAACGAGGCGGTGCTGGAGACCGAGGCCTACCGGCGCGTCTCCGGCGAGCGGGCGAGCCCGTGGACCAAGCGCGTCACCGGCCGGGTGTCGGTCTATCGCTCGATCGGCGAGCAGATCTATCCGGGTGGCGAACTCACGCGGCCGACACCGCGCAGCGTGCTGCTGCGCTTTTCCGGCACCCCGTCCGGTCTCGCCGACGCGGTCGTCGCCGGCGCCCGGGCCACGTTCGAGGGCCGGGTGAACACGCTCCAGCTGCGCGTCTTCGCCTATCACCGCGACGGGGCGGTCGACTTCCTCGTCCTCGCCGGCCTCAAGGTGCCGGAAGAGATCGCGCTCGACATGGGCGCCTTCGGCGAGGCCGCCGGCCATCTCGACATGGTCAACAGCTACGCGCTCTATTGAGGCGTGGGCCAAGGGAAGCCGGCGCACGCCGGCTTTCCTTTTATGCGCTTCAGTGCAGCACCGTCGGATCGAACGGATAGGGCACGCCGGGCCCGCCCTTCAGCGGCAGCACCACGCTGGCCGTGCCGGGCGAGCCTTCCCTGCCGTTCTGGTCCTTCAGCCCGATCTCGAGCTCGACCACGCCGTAGTCGCCGCGCCGGCGCGTGCCCGTGACGCGGCCCCAGGCGGTGAGCGTGTCGCCGGGAATGTTCATGCCGCGATACTGGAAGTTCATCTTCCAGAGCCAGCCGGTCTCGCCGGCCCAGTCGACGAGGAGTTGGGCCAGCACATGCTGCTTCCAGGAGCCGTTGACGAGCACGTCGGGCAGGCCGTCATGCCCGGTCGCGTAGCGCCAGTCGTAGTGGATCTTGTGCCAGTTCTCCATCGCGGCGGACCAGCGGATGATGTGCGCCGTGGTCATCGGCGCCTTGGCGAGCACGGGGATGTCGTCCCCGACCGCGACGCTCTCGAAATATACCGGTTCGGCCATCGTCTATCTCATGATCATGGTGTTGAGCGATTTGAGCAGCGGACGGCCGTCCGCGGTGCGGTACTCGTCCTCGATCACCACCATGACCATCGGGCCGGACTTGCCCTGCTTCTGATAGATGTCGAGATAGGCGGAACGGCACAGGATGCGCTCGCCGACCTTCGGGTAGCTGAAGAACTCGTATTCGTAGCCCCCGTTCAGGATGCCCGAGAGCGGCACCGGCAGCTTGGGCAGACCCGGGCGCATGGCGCGCGAGACGCCGTCGAAATCCGGGTCGCCGGCCGCCGCGAGCGAATCGTTCAGCTCTCCGGCGGGGCGGCGGAAGGCATGCACGGCGAAGGCGGGCGGGGTGACGACGCCGCCATAGCGCGTCGTCCGCGCATGGGCCTCGTCCCAGAAGCGGGGATTGGGGTCCATCAGCGCCTGGAAGAAGCGGCGGTTCTCGCTTGCCTCCACCGGATGGGGCGCCTCGATCCAGTCGGAGCGGGCGCCGATGACGGCACGCACCTCCGCGGTGATGTAGTCCACCAGTTCGTCGACTTCCATGGATGTCTCCTCGCCTTGCGATCTTCTTGTCGGGGCGGGCGACCCGCTGGCGGGCGCCGCCATGGAACTGGTACTGTAGCTCGTGGTGAAACGTTTTCAATATCATCCCACCATGGCAAACTGGCGAGCAGCCCGGCCCAAAGCCCAGCATGCGTTGCCTGCCGGAAATCTGGCTGGGAGACGCCCGACAAAAATCCCGAGCGGGAGGAAGATTCGTGAAAATCGTTTTCATCGGCGCCTCGCACTGGCACCTCGACCTCTATCTGATGCCGCTGCTGGAGGTGCCGGGGGCGGAACTGGTCGGCGTCGCCGATCCCGACCCGGCCGTCGTGGCGCGGCTGACGGAGCGCCTCGGCTGTGCGGGCGACACCGATTTCCGCGCCCTGTGCCGCCGCCTCAGGCCGGACTTCGTGTTCGCGCTCGGCCGGCACGCCGATATGCCGGAGGAGGCGCGCTTCCTGATCGAGGAGGGCATTCCTTTCGCGCTGGAGAAGCCCTGCGGGCTCGACGCGCCCGCCGTCGCCGGCATCGCCGCGCTGGCGGCGCAGCGGGGCGCCTTCGCCGCCGTGCCGCTGGTGTTCCGCAATGGCGACTTCGCCCGCCATCTCGAGGGGCTGAAGGCGGAAGGCGATCTCAGCTATGCGAGCTTCCGCTTCATCGCCGGCTTTCCCGCCCGCTACCGGCAGGCCGGCTGCTCTTGGATGCTTGACCCGGCGCTGTCGGGCGGGGGCTGCACGATCAACCTCGCCGTCCATTTCTTCGACCTGGCGCTGCGGCTGCTGGGCGAGGAGGTGCGGGTGCTGAACGCGACCATGGCCAACCATGCCTGGCGCGAGCGGGTGGAGGACTATTCGGTCGTCACCTTCGAGCGCGGCGGCGCGCTGTGCGTGGTCGAGACCGGGTATCTCTACCCTGCGCCCACCAGCAATTTCGACATGCACTACGCGCTGCGCTCGCCCGCGCACTACACCATCGCCCACGACCCGCAGACGGTGGAGAGCCTCGACAATGAGGGCGCCGCGCGCCGGTGGCACTCGGTCACCACCAACGTCCCGCACTACCGGACCTTCGTGTTCGACGTGCTGGAGCGCGTGCGGAAGGGCCACCCGCCACTGGCCGGCCTGTCCGACATGGTGCCGGTGATGCGGCTGGTGGACGAGGCCTACGGCAAGGCCGGCGCGCTGCCGCTGCTGCCGGCGCGCCCGCTCTGATTCCCGGCGCGAGGCTCGCTCAGCCGGCGGGCACCAGCTCGCGGCAGGATTCGCGCAGCATGAACTCGTAGGGCACGAGGGCGCGGTCCGGCGCGACGTCGCTGCCGCTGATGCGGGCGATGGCGAGGCGGGCTGCCACCCGGCCGGTCTGCGCCCAGTCGTAGCGTATGGCGGTGATGCCGGGCCGCATCAGCGCGGCGAGCTCGGTGTCGCCCAGCGCCACGATCGACAGCTCGTCCGGAATCGACAGGTTGAGCTGGCGGGTCGCCTCCAGCGCGCCGGGAAGCATGCCGCCGGAGACGATGAGCGCGGTCGGCTTGTCGCGCATCGACAGCACCGAATAGGCGGCGTTCACCGCATAGTCGTGCGTGTAGCCGCCCATGCGCACCAGTTCCTCGGCGAGCGGCACGTCGAGGTCGGCGAGCGCCTTCGCATAGCCCTCGAAACGGTAGCGGCCGGACATGTTGTCGGTCGGCACGGTGATGATGGCGATGCGCCGGTGGCCGAGCGCGAGCAGGTAGCGCGTCGCCCGGTAGGTGCCCTCGACCTGGTCGGTGCGCACGGCATCGAACTCGGTGCCGATCTCGCGCTCCAGCAGCACCACCGGCATCGGCAGGCGGCGCAGCTGCTCGACCGTGCGCGGGTCCTGGTCGCGCGCCAGTATGGCGATGATGCCGTCGACCCGGCGGCGGGCGAACTCGTTGATGATGTTCTCTTCCCGCCCGCGCTCGTAGCGCGAATTGGCGAGGAAGAAGGTGTAGCCCTGCTGGGTCAGCTCCTCCTCCAGCCCGGCGACCGCCTCGGAGGAGAGCGGGTTGCGCAGGTCGGGGACGATGACGCCGATGACATGGGTCTTCTTGGCGCGCATCCCCTGGGCGAAGCTGTCCGGGCGGTAGTCGAGCGCGGCGGCCGCGTCCAGCACGCGGCGCTGCAGCGCGGGCTGCACGTTGCGCGCTTTGTTGAGCACGCGCGACACGGTGCCGATCGACACGCCGGCCCGGCGGGCGACGTCGCTGATGGTCGCGCGGGCGGGCACCGCCTTGCCGGTCTTGATCTCGTCCATCGCCTCACTTCGCTCGCCGGCGCCCCGGGACGGGCGCGAGAACGTTCCATGCTTAGCCGATTTTGCCGCGCTCCGCGATCCGCCTCATGTCGCGTGCGTGACATCGCCCGGCATGACGCCGGGATGGTATGGCGGATGGAAAATTCCGTTCGGTTAAGGGCGCTAGGCGACGCGCCGCGCGCGACGGCCGTCTTGACCAGAACACGCGAGCGCCTTTAACGTCGGGCAGGAAAACGTTTCAAAACAAATGCCGAGACGGGAGGATCATCATGGGCGAGCCGGTGAGGATATGCGAGGTCGGGCCGCGCGACGGGCTGCAGATGCAGAAGGCGATCATGCCGACCGCCGTCAAGATCGAGTGGATCGCCGCGCTGGCGCGGGCCGGATTGCCGGAGATCGAGGTCGGCAGCTTCGTGCCGCCGAAGCTCATCCCGCAAATGGCCGACACCAGAGAGGTGGTCGCGGCCAGCCGGACGCTGGAAGGTGTGTCGATCGTGGCGCTGGTGCCGAACCTCAAGGGTGCGCAGCGCGCCTATGAGAGCGGCGCCGACGCCATCAACGTCCCGGTCTCGGTCAGCGAGGCGCACAGCCGCGCCAACACCAACAAGGGAAGCCTCGAGCAGGTCGCCGAAGTCCGCGCCATCGTCGACTGGGTGCGGGCGCAGGAGCGTCCGATGAAGATCGATGCCGGCTGCGCGACCGCCTTCGGCTGCTCGATCGAGGGTGCGGTTCCGATCGACCGGGTGGTGACGGTCGCGTCCGCGCTGGCGGAAGCGGGCGTCGACGGCATCGTGCTCGCCGACACAGTCGGCTACGGCAATCCCGCGCAGGTGCGCGCCGTGGTGCGGGCGGTGCGGGGCGCGGTCGGCGGCGTGCTGGACCGGCTTCACCTGCACGACACGATGGGTCTCGGCATCGCCAACGCGCTGACCGGGGTCGAGGAGGGCATACGCTGCTTCGACTCCGCGCTCGGCGGACTCGGCGGATGCCCGTTCGCGCCCGGCGCCTCCGGCAACATCGTGACGGAGGACCTCGTCTTCATGCTGGAAAGCATGGGGTTCGAGACCGGCATCGACCTCGACCTGCTGTTCGCCGCGCGCGAGATCCTTCAGCGGGGCCTGCCGGAGACGGCGCTTCTCGGCAATGTCGCGAAGGCGGGTATCCCAAAAACCTATCATCGCGCCGCGTGAGGCCTTCGGGCCGCGCCCCTACATGCCGGGGACTCCGGCCTCGGCGAGGAACGGGCGCAGCGCCGGGTTGAGATTGGCCGGGCGCCAGGCGACCACATGGGCGACGCTCGGCGCGTCCTCGAGTTCGCGAAAGACGACGTCCGGATAGCCGATCCGGCTCATCGAAGCGGGAACGAGCGCGATGCCGAGCCCCTCCGCCACCAGGCTCACCACGGTCTGCTGAAGCTGCGCCTCCAGCCGGACGCTCGGCTCGATGCCGCCGGAGCGGAAATAGCGGACGATGGCGTCGTGGAGCGTGGGCACCGCCTCGGCCGGCGCGGCGATCAGCGGCTCGCCGGCGAGGTCCTCGGGGCCGACCGCGGCCTTCCCGGCAAGGCGGTGGCCCGGATTGAGGGCGAGGCACAGCCGCTCCTCATGGAGGCGATGGGCCGCCACCCCGCGCATCGGGCCGGGGTCGAAGGTGATGACGGCGTCGAACCGGCCCGCCAGCACAGCATCGGCCAGCAGGCTCGGCACCGCTTCGCGCAGTTCGATCCGCACCAGCGGGTGCTTGTCGACGAAGCGGCGCGTCAGCCTCGGCACCACCGTGTAGGCGGCGTGCATCATGAAGCCGACGGAGAGCTCGCCGAGTTCGCCGAGATCCGCCAGGCGCGCATTGCGGCAGGCCTGGTCATAGGCCGCGAGCACGGCGCGCGCGTCCTCGAGGAAGCGTCGGCCGGCATGGGTCAGCGTGGCGCGCCGCGAGCCGCGCTCCAGCAGGCGCACGCCGAGCTCCTTCTCCAGCGCGGCGATCTGCCGGCTGAGCGGGGGTTGGCTGATGTGCAGGCGCTCGGCCGCGCGCCCGAAATGGAGCGTCTCGGCCAGCGCCACGAAATAGCGCATCTGGCGAATGTCGATCATGATACCGAACGGGTATGGATCCGGCCGTCAATCGGCATTGGATGGCATGAAGCGGGTGGGCTAGTCCAGTCGCGTCCCTCAACGCCCGGCCCGCACCCATGCTTTCGACGCTCATTGTCGTCCTTCCCATCTTCGCGCTGATCTTCGCCGGCAGGCTCGCCCGGCGGATCGGCGTGCTCGGGCCGCATGCGACGACGGAGCTGAACCGCTTCGTCGTCTACCTCGCCCTGCCGGCGCTGCTGTTCGACATCATCGCCCATGCGCGCTGGGCCGATGTGTGGCAGCCGGGCTTCGTCGCCGCGTTCGGGCTCGGCAGCGGGCTGGTGTTCGCGCTGACGGTCGCGGTGCGCCTCCGGCGTCCCCGCCACCTCGCCGACGCGGCCATCGACGGGCTGAACGCGGGCTATGCCAATACCGGCTTCATCGGCTTCCCGCTGGCGCTGGTCGCGCTCGGGCGCGAGGCGATGGCGCCGACGCTGGTGGCGACCATCATCACGGTCTGCGTCGTCTTCGCGGTGGCGATCGTCCTGATCGAGGTCGGGCTGCAGACCGAGAAGCGCCGCTCGCATCTGGTCCTCAAGGTCGGGCGCTCGCTCGCGCGCAATCCGCTGCTGGTCGCGCCGGTGCTCGGCGCCGTCGTCCCGCTCTGCGGCCTCGAGATTCCCGCTCCGGTCGAGAGCTTCCTGAAGCTGCTCGGCGGCGCGGCCTCGCCCTGCGCGCTGGTGGCGCTCGGCCTGTTCCTGGCGGATCGGCGCGAACATACCGAGCCGAATGCCGGCCCGGTCGCGCTGCTGGTCGGGTTCAAGCTGGTGGTTCAGCCGGTCGTCACCTGGGTCCTCGCCACCGCCGTCTTCGGGCTGCCGCCGCTGCTGACCCACACCGCCGTGCTGCTCGCCGCGCTGCCGACCGGGACCGGACCCTTCATGCTGGCCGAGTTCTACCGGCGCGAGGCGGGCATCACCGCGAGGGTAGTGCTGGTGTCGACCATCATCTCGGTCCTGACCATCAGCGGCTATCTCGCCTTCGCCATGTGAGGGGCGGCCCGCCGGCGCTCAAGGATAGGCCTCGCGGCAGACCGCCGCGACGGTGGCGCGGAGCCAGCGCTGGGCCGGCTCGGCATCGAGGCGAGGATGCCAGATGGCGGAAATGTTGAACGCGGGCGTGCGCACCGGCAGCTCGAAGCTGCCGAGGCCGAGAAGCGCGGCGTGATCGCCGGTGAGCGCGTTGCCGAGGCACGAGCGCGGCACCAGCGCCACCAAATCCGAATGGCGCACCACGCGCATCGCCTCGGGATAGCCGGGAACGACCAGCATCGCGGTGCGGCGCAGTCCCGCCTGCGCGAGCGCTTCGTCGACCGGGCCGGCGAACTCCCCGCGGCGAGAGGCCACCACGTGGCGGCAGGCGGCGTAGCGCTCGGCCGTCACCGGGGCGGCGAGAAGCGGATGGCCGAGCCGGGCGACGCCGACGAAGCCGTCGCGGAACAGGAGTTGGGTGCGCAGCTCCGGCGCCGAGGTGCCCAGCACCCCGATCTCCAGGTCGATCCGCCCGTCGCGCAGCGGCTCGGCGTCATTGTCGGGCTTCGGCACGAAGCGCAGGCGCACATGCGGTGCCGCGCCGGCGATCTGCGCCGCCAGCGGGGCGGCGACGAGCTCGACGAAGCCTTCGCCGGCGCGCAGGGTAAAGGTCCGTTCCAGCGAGGCGAGGTCGAGGGCGCTACCGGCCGGGCGCAGCACCGCCAGTGCGTCGCGGGCAAGGGCGTGAACCCGCCCGCCCAGCTCGTCCGCATAGGGAGTGGGAACGAGCACGCGGCCGGCCTGCACCAGCAGCGGGTCGCCGGTCACGCGGCGGAGCCGCGCCAGCGTGCGGCTCATGGCGGACGGGCTGAGGCCGAGCCGGCGGGCCGCCCGCGTCACGCTGCGCTCGGCGAGCAGCGCGTCGAGCGCGACGAGGAGGTTCAGGTCGACGTCCTGCATCGCCCAGTGGTAGCGCGCCTGCGCGCCGAGGCATAGCGCCGGACGCAATTGTTTATTGCAGTGCGTGCGTCTGGTGCATCTATCAGCCGCCGCTCATATCGGCCGCGAACCCTGTCAGTGAAAGGATCGAGGCCATGTCCCTCTCCCCCGTCACCGCTCCTTCTCCCACCATCTTCATCATCGGCGCGTCGCGCGGCCTCGGCCATGCGATGGCGGCCGAGTTCGTGACGAAGGGCTGGCACGTCATCGGCACCGTCCGTGGCGGCGCCCGCACCCTGCTGCACGATCTGGCCGATGAGAACGAGAGGCGGGTGGAGATCGAGACCCTCGACATCAACGAGCCGGGCCAGATCGCCGCGCTGCGTACCCGCCTGTCGGGCCGGGTGCTCGACATGCTGTTCGTCAATGCCGGCACCACCACGCATGAGGAGCATGTCCGCATCGGCGAGGTCAGCACGGAGGAGTTCGTCCGCGTCATGGTCACCAACGCGCTCAGCCCGATGCGCGCGATCGAGGCGCTGCAGGATCTCGTGCCGGCGGACGGGCTGATCGGCGCGATGTCCTCCGGGCAGGGCAGCGTTGCCAACAATGTGAAGGGCCTGCGCGAGGTCTATCGCGGCAGCAAGGCGGCGCTGAACATGTTCATGCGCAGCTTCGCCGCCCGCGAGGCCGTGCCGCCGCGCGCGATGGCGCTGATGGCGCCGGGCTGGATCCGTACCGAACTGGGCGGTGCCTCGGCGCCGCTCTCGATCGGGGACAGCATTCCGAACCTCGTAAACGTGCTGCTCGCCAAGAGGGAACGGCCGGGCCTGGAATATCTCGATTATCTCGGCCGGACCGTGCCCTGGTGACGCGCCGCACCGTGCAGCCTCCGCCGCCCGATAGCGCAACGACATAGCGGGGCCTGCAGAAGCTCGCCAGCCATACGGAAGGTGCCTGCCGGCCGCAATTCGGTCAGCATTGCAGCGTCCTGCTGGTGCTTGCCGACCATTTTACAAGCCGCTTCGCCGTTCGCGGGAATGGATTGCGAGACGGTTGTGCCCATATTATAAGGGTGCTTATCATATGGGTGCTTCCAGCCATGGACAATGAACCGACGTTGGGCTTCCTGCTCCACGACGTCGCGCGTCTGTTGCGCAAGCGTTTCGAGCAGCGGGCGAAGGAGTCCGGCCTGACCCGGACGCAGTGGCAGACGCTTGCCTATCTGAGCCGGAACGAAGGCATCCAGCAGGGCTGCCTCGCGGACATGCTGGAGGTCGAGCCGATCACGCTGGGGCGTGTCGTCGACAAGCTCGAGCAGCGCGGGCTGATCGAGCGGCGCGCCCATCCGACCGACCGGCGGGTCTGGCTGCTTTATCTGCGCGAGGGGGCCCGGCCCCTGATCGAGCAGATGCACGTAGTCGGCGACGCGACGCGGCACGATGCGCTCGAGGGTCTGTCGGCCGAGAAGCGCCGGTGCCTGGTGGAGGCCCTGTCGATGATGAAGTCCAATCTTGTCGCGGCCTGCGCCCAGACGAATGACGAGGAAGCTTTGAATGGCTGACACATCGCTCACCGAGCGACCCGCCGACCCGGCGGCGCCGGTGGAAGACCGGATCGATGCGCCGGTGGAGCCCGACGAACCGAGCGCCGACGAGCCGCGCACCAACGAGCCGCGCGCGGGCGCCTCGGCCGCTGCCGGCCCGGCAGCCGGTGCGCCGGCAAAGCCGCGCCGCTCGGCCGTGCGCCGCATCCTGTTCCTGCTGCTGCCGGTGCTGCTGGTGGCCGGCGGCTACTGGTACGTGACCGGCGGACAGGTGGTTTCAACCGACAACGCCTATGTGCAGGCCGACACGGTCGGCATCACCTCCGACGTCGCCGGCATCGTGCATTCGATCGACGTGCGCAACAACGAGCTCGTCAAGAAGGGACAGGTGCTGCTCCAGCTCGAGCAGGAGCCGTTCGAGATCGCGCTTGAGGGCGCGCGGGCGCAGCTCGGCATGGCGCGCAACCAGATCCTGGCGTTGAAGGCGCAGTACAAGCAGATGGTGGCCGAGATCGCCCAGGCGGAGGCGGACATTCCCTTCTACCAGAAGGCGTTCGAGCGGCAGAAGGACCTCGTCGCGAGCGCCGCCGCCTCCAAGGCCGCCTACGACCAGGCGAAGCAGAATCTCGACAGCGCCGAGCAGAAGGTCGAGGTGGCGAAGGCGCAGGCCGCCGCGACCCTCGCCCAGCTCGGCGGCGATGCCGGCAAGCCGGTCGAGGCCTACCCGACCTACCTGCAGGCGAAGTCCGCGGTCGACAAGGCCGAGCGCGACCTGAAGGAGACGGTGCTGCGCGCGCCCTTCGACGGCATCGTGACCAACGTGCCCTCGATGCAGGTCGGCGCCTATCTCGACGCCGCCCAGCAGGCCTTCAGCCTGGTGTCGACCTCGAACGTCTGGGTGACCGCGAGCCCGAAGGAGACCGAGCTCACCTATGTGAAGCCGGGCCAGCGGGTGACGGTGAGCGTCGACACCTATCCCGATGTCGAATGGCACGGCCGGGTGGAGAGCATCAGCCCCGCCTCCGGCTCCAGCTTCTCGCTGCTGCCGGCCCAGAACACCACCGGCAACTGGGTCAAGGTGGTGCAGCGCATCCCCATGATCGTGCGGTTCGACGATCTCGACGGCAAGCCGGACCTGCGCGTCGGCATGAGCGCGACGGTCTCGGTCGATACCGGCCACGCCCGCGGCATTCCCACTCTCGTCTCCGACCTCGCGGGCTATTTCCAGAACATCAAGCCGGCGGCCGCGGCGAGCGGCCCGCGCGAGGGGCGCCCCAATGGCTGACGCCGCCTCGGCGGGCGGAGCGGACGCGCCTGTCGCCAACCGGGGCGCGATCACGGCCTGCGTCATCCTCGCCGTGATCATGCAGGCGCTCGACACGACGATCGCCAATGTCGCGCTGCCCTATATCCAGGGCAGCGTGTCGGCGAGCGCCGACCAGATCAACTGGGTGCTGACCTCCTACATCGTCGCGGCGGCAATCATGACCCCGCCCTCCGGCTTCCTGTCGAACCGGTTCGGCCGCAAGCGCGTGCTGCTGACCGCGATCGCCGGCTTCGTGGTCGCCTCGATCCTGTGCGGCATCGCCCAGTCGCTGCTGGAGATCGTCGGCTTCCGCCTGTTGCAGGGCCTGTTCGGCGCCGCGCTTGTCCCGCTGTCGCAGGGCATATTGCTCGACATCTACACCCATGAGGAGCGCGGGTCGGCGATGGCGCTGTTCGGCGTCTCGGTCATGGTCGGCCCGGTGCTCGGCCCCGTCATGGGCGGCTGGCTGACCGAAAACCTGAGCTGGCGCTGGGTGTTCTACATCAACCTGCCGATCGGCATCCTCGCCTTTGCCGGCATCGTCGCCTTCGTCACCGAGACCAAGGCGAACATGCAGGCCCGGCTGGACTGGCTCGGCTTCGGCACGCTCAGCGTCGCCATCGGCGCGCTCCAGCTCTTCCTCGACCGCGGCGAGCAGCTCGACTGGTTCGCCTCCGGCGAGATCATGATCTGGGCGCTGGTCTGCGCGTCGGCGACCTACCTGTTCCTGGTCCACACCTTCACCGCGCCGCCGCAGTCGAGCTTCGTCAATCCGCGCATGTTCCTCGACCGGAACTTCGCGGTGAGCATGTTCTTCATCTTCATCGTCGGCGTCACTTACCTCGCCTCGCTGGCGCTGATGACGCCCTATCTGCAGACGCTGATGGGCTATCCGGTGATGACGGCGGGCATCGTCATGGGGCCGCGCGGCCTCGGCACCATGGTCTGCATGTTTATCGTCGGGCGGCTTATCGGGCGCGTCGACACCCGCATCCTGCTGTCGCTCGGCCTCGGGCTGACCGCCTGGGCGATGTATGAGATGACCGGCTGGACGCCCGACGTCTCACAATGGACCATCGTTTGGGTCGGGTTCGTGCAGGGAGCGGGGCTCGGCTTCCTGTTCGTGCCGCTCACCACGGTCGCCTTCTCGACCCTGCCCGCGCATATGCGCGGCGACGGCACCGGGCTCTACAACCTCTCGCGCAACATCGGCTCCAGCGCGGGCATCGCCTATGTCACGGCGCTGCTGTCGGACAATGTGCAGATCAACCACGAGAACATCGGCGCCTATGTGACGCCGTTCAACCGCGCCTTCGACGACCCGGCCGTGCACGACAATCTCAACCCGCTGCTGGCGAGCGGGCGCGCGGCGCTCGACGAGATCATCACCCACCAGGCGACGATCATCGCCTATATCGACGACTTCAAGTTCATGATGCTGCTCACGCTGGTGGCGATGCCGCTGGTGCTGCTGCTGCGCCGCCCGGCCAGTCCCGCGCCGACGGACCACGCCGTCGTGATGGAGTGAGCCCGCGCGGAGCGTCCCGTCTATAGCCTCACGCCAACGCTTCTAGACGGACAGGTCGATCAGCGCGATGCCGAGCTCCGGCCGCTTGCGCCGGCGCAGATGGGCGGGCGTCTCGACCAGCATCACCTCAAGCGTGGGGTGGACGATGCCCTCGAGAAAATGCCCTCCGCGCGTCGAGCCGTCCGACAGGCCGAGCACGGCGTGGATATGCGCGCTCGGCCCGCCATCGTCGCCCTCGGCGATGTCGCCGACCGCGCTCAGCACCTCGCACTGCTCGTCCACGGCGATGCGCCGATAGGTGCGGGTGTCGAAGTCGAACCAGCCGACCGTCGCCCGGCTGAACGCGCCGAGCGCGGTCAGCGAGCCGCCGAGGATCTTCTCGCGTTTCGCAAACTCGTTGATGGCGGCGAACGCCTCCTCCTGCTGATCGAGCACGAGGATGAAGCGGCGCTCGTCCGCATCGCCGGAAACCTGCCTGGCCTTCATGGGGCTTCTCCGCGTGGCGTGTTTCAGTGGCCGAGGGCGCGTTCAAGCTCGCCCTTCGACATCTTCGAGCGGCCGGGGACGTTTCGGCGCCGGGCTTCCGCGTAGAGGTCGCTCTTGCTCTCGCCTCCCCGCGCGGAGGCGCGGCTTCCCCCGGAGGAGCGGCTTCGGCGCGCGGTGCCGTGCAGGGTGTGCTCCTGCGCCGCCTTGCCCTCGGCCTCGGCCTCGGCGGTCTCGCCGCGACGCTCCTTGCCCTTGGTGCGGCGCAGGTTCCGCCGGTTCTCGGCCGGGCTTTTCTGGTTGGTGGCGCCGGCCTCGTTCAGCGCGATCGCGATCGCCTGCCGGCGGCTCTTCACCTTGGGGCCGCTGCCACGAATCTTCAGCTCGCCCTGCTTGTATTCGTGCATGACGCGCTCGACGGTCTCTCTCTGGGCTTCGGACTGTTTCGGCATGGAAACCTCCTTGCTCGAATGCACCCCCTGGATGAATGGCGGTTCCGGCGCGACGGGATGCCGCTCCGGCTACGCGCTGCGGACGGGTGATGATGGCCGCGTCCGCCTCTCGCCCGTGCCGCGCGCCAATGGCACCGCCGGAAGGCTAACCGGGCATGGCGGGGGATGTTCCGGCCGGCGGGGAGATCGCAGGACGGTGCCGCAAAAAAAGAGCGCGGCCGAAGCCGCGCTAATACCGACCATGTCCCCACATGGCGGATTCCGGCAGGCCGGAATCAGGGTGCATCGGGCTTTCGCCGATGTGTCCTTCCGTCCGCTCCGGCGCAGCTGCGCGCGGGGGCGGACATGTTCGTCGGGCGCGGCTCCTAGCCGGCATCGCCGCGAAGCTGCCTGATCCAGCTCACCGTGCGGGCGAGGCCGCCGAGCGGAAACAGGTGGAAGCCGCGGAACAGGCTGTCGGGGTCGCTGGCCCGCGCCTCGGCGATGGCCCGTGCCAGCGCGTCGGGCGTGCGGATCTGCGCGAACTGGAGCATGCCGCCCGAATGCGATGACAGCGCCTTGATCGAGGCGCCGATGCCGCAGGCCAGCGCATGCTTGAGCAGGCTGGGCACGCCCGTGACCCCGTGCAGGCCGGGATCGACCGGCAGGCTGTTGCCCTGCTGGCGCAGCCGCTTTTCCCAGGCGATCACCGGCGCGGCGTCGAAGAAGAACTGCGTGACCAGCGCGCAGGGCAGGCCGGTGCGGGCGGCGAATTCGTTCTTCAGGTCGAGCGCGCGCTGCAGCTCGGCGGCGTCGGCGCTGGGATGCCCTTCGGGATGGCCGGCGAAGTTCACCGCCTGCAGCCCCGACGCCTCGACGATGCCGGTGCGCAGCACGTCCGCCGTCTCGGCGAAGGCGCCGGCCGGCTGCTCGTTGGAACCCGCGATCAGCAGGATCTCGCGCACGCCGGCCTCGCGCACGAAGCGCGTCAGCCAGGCCTCCAGCGTCGGCGCGTCGGGAATGGTCCGCGCCGTGACGTGGGGGACGGGATCGAGCCCGGCCCGCTTCAGCGCGCTCGCCGCCGCCAGCGTCTCCTCGAAGCTTCCCTTCGGAAGGCGGGTAACGAAGGTGCGCGTTCCCGCCGGCACGTCGAGCTCGGCGGCCCCGCGCAATGCCTCCTTCGGCGAGACCTCGATCGAGAAGCGTTGCGCCAGCGCGGCGAGGGCGAGCGCGTGGTCCGGGCGGCCGACCGTTTCATCCGCATGCGCGCGATCGCGCTCGGCAGAGCTGAATTGCATGGAGTTTGCCCCTTGGGCTCTGGCGTTTCCGTTATTATTTCTTACGTTAAAGTTGGATTTTGTGCTGTCAAGCGCGTCGTTCGACGGGCGGACTGGCCTTGCCGGGCAAGGCGTTGAGGTCTCGTCCCGGACGCGGTAGGCTTGAAAAGAGCGAAACGACGGTTGGATTTTATGGACGTCAAGACAGCCCGACGCAGCGGCCTGAAGAAGGTGGGCGAGGTGGCCGACATCTTCGGCACCACGCCGCGCACGCTGCTCTATTACGAGGAGCAGGGCATCCTGTCGCCGATGAAGACGGCGCGCGGGACGCGCATGTATTCGGACGCCGACATCAAGCGGTTCGAGGTCGCCTACAAGCTCTCCTGCCTCGGCGTGCCGCTGAAGACGATCCGCGACCTCGCGACCACCCGCCCCAATGCGCAGACGGGCGACGAATCCGGCCGCAAGCTGTGCGGCATCCTCGACGGGCTGGTCGAGGACATTTCGCGCCAGATCCGCCACCTCGAATTCATGAAGCAGGACCTCGAGCGCGGCCGCCTCATGATCCGCATGTGCTGGGACTGCCCCAACCGCCCGACCCGGCGCACCTGCCCGAAATGCCCCTGCGAGGTCCAGATGGACCAGTCGCAACTCATGTGGCTGACCTGGGACCCGGACCGTCCCAACCTGCCGCCGTCAAATCCCGGCGAGCCGCCGACCAAATGCATGGAGGCGAGCTTCCCGGACGTCGCCGACGCGGAGCCCGGCCTCGCCGAGCCGGTGTCCGTCCAGCCGGTGCCCGCCGAGCCGGAGGGGCCGCAGCCCAAGCGCCGTCCGGGCCGGCGGAATCTGGGCGAGCGCCAGCGCAAGACCACCGCGGCCGCGGACTGAGCCGGGGTCGCCCGCGGATCGGGCGGGCCGCCGCGGGCTGACGCGCCCGTGGCCCGGGCGGCCGGTCGGGCCGGGGGGGCTTCCGCTCATTTGCCTCCGTGTAGCAGCGGGAAGGGACGGCGGCGCACCGGCCACCTCTCACAAATCCTCCGTTTCGCGCGTCCCCCGTCCACCCCCGTCCACCCCCGTCTCACCCCCATCGAGACCGACCCGACCGGCCGCCAGCCGACGGCGCGCTTGCGCCATTGCCGACCCATGCCCGGCCGGCGAAATCGGACGCGACCGGCAGGCACGGCCGCAGCGAGCCTATTGACGATCTCAAAAATCCGACGTTAACGTTGTAAAAAATGCGCCAGATACTGGCCGTTGACGGGAGGAATGAGATGACTCGCTACAATCTGGTGGTCGTCGAGAAGATCCATGAGGCGGACGACACCTGCTCGCTCCGCTTTGAGCTGCCGGCCGAGGTGGCCGACGATTTCGCCTACAGCCCCGGCCAGTTCGTGCATGTGCGCGCCGTGGTCGACGGGGCGCCGGTCGAGCGCAGCTATTCGCTGAGCTCGGCGCCGCAGGTCGACCCGCACTTCCAGCTCACCATCAAGAGGGTCGAGAGCGGCGCGCTGTCGCCGTTCCTGGTCGAGCAGGTGCAGCGCGGCGACCGGCTGGAGGTCTCCGAGCCGCAGGGCCGCTTCTTCGACGAGAATGCCGGGCCGGCGCGCCACTACCTGCTGTTCGCGGCGGGCAGCGGCATCTCCCCGCTCTATTCCATCCTCAAATGGCTGCTCGGCCGGGAGCGCGGCGACAGGGTCACGCTGGTCTATGCCAGCCGCTGCGAGAGCGGCATCATCTTCCGCTCCGAGCTTGACGCGCTCGCCGCCGCCCATGGCGAGCGGCTGCGCCTCGTCCATGTGCTCTCCCGCCCTGCGCCGGGCTGGACCGGCGAGAGCGGCCGCCTGGTCGCCGACGCGATCGAGCGCCTGCTCGGCCCGCGCGATGCCGGCGGGCTTCCCGAGATTGCCTATCTGTGCGGGCCGGAATCCTTCATGGCCGCCGTCGCCGAAGCGCTGGAGCAGCGCGGCCTCGCCCCGCGCGACATAAGGCGCGAGAGCTTCGCGACTGCCGAGGCGGTGTCCGCCGACGCGCTGGACGACGAGACCACGGTGCGCATCCTCCCCGAAGGCACGGCCGAGGATGCGCCGGTCGCCGCCGCGCCGCAGACCGAACTCACCGTGGCGATCGACGGCGAGGAGCACTCGATCGTCCCGCAGCCGGGCGAGACCATCCTTGCCGCCCTGCAGCGGGCGGAGATCGACGCGCCGTTCTCCTGCCAGGAGGGCACGTGCCTGTCCTGCATGTGCCGGGTCGAGCAAGGTGCGGTGCGGATGCGCCGGCACGAGCTGATCGGCCTCACGCCGGAGGATCTGGGCGAGGGCATCGCGCTTGCCTGCCTCAGCAAGGCGGAGGGCGCGCGGGTGCGCGTGTCGTTCGAGGATGTCTGAGGCCGCCACGATGGACCAGGCCATCACGGCGCCCGGCCTCGAGCGCTTCGCCCGGCTCGCGAAGACCGCGCCGGGGCCGGACGAGGCGGCGGCACGCGCCGTGCGCGCCCGTCAGGCCAACCTGACCAAGCCGCCCGGCTCGCTCGGCCGGCTCGAGGAAATCGCCGAATGGCTGGCCGCCTGGCAGGGCCGCGAGATGCCCGCCGCCGACCGCGTGCTGGTCGCCATCTTTGCCGGCAATCACGGCGTGGCCGCACGCGGGGTTTCCGCCTATCCCGCCGAGGTGACGGTGCAGATGGTGGCGAATTTCAGTGCCGGCGGAGCCGCCATCAACCAGCTCGCCCGCGCCTTCGGCCTCGCTCTCAAGGTGGTGCCGCTGGACCTCGCCCGCCCGACGCAGGACTTCACGCTCACGAGCGCGATGAGCGAGGAGCAATGCGCGCAGGCGATGGAATGCGGCGCGCAGACCCTCGACGACGAGATCGACCTGCTCTGCATCGGCGAGATGGGCATCGGCAACACCACCGCCGCGGCGGCGCTCTTCCACGCCCTGTTCGGCGGCGAGGCGGCGGCATGGGTGGGGCCGGGGACCGGCGTGCAGGGGCCGGCCCTGCAGGCCAAGGTCGAGGTGGTCGATGCGGCGGCGCGGCGGGCGAGGCAGGCGAGCGGGCCGGGCGAGATGCCGCCCCTCGAGGCGCTGCGCCAGCTCGGCGGGCGCGAGATCGCGGCCATGGCCGGCGCCATCCTCGCCGCGCGGCACCGTCGCGTGCCGGTACTGGTCGACGGCTTCGTCGCCACCTCTGCGGCAGCGGTCGTGCACCGCATGGCGCCGGGCGCCATCGACCATTGCCTCGTCGGGCACCTGTCAGCCGAACCGGCGCATGAGCGCGCGGTGCGGGCGATCGGCAAGCGTCCGCTGCTCAGCCTCGACATGCGCCTCGGCGAAGGCTCCGGCGCCGCGCTCGCCGTCGCGGTGGCGAAGGCGGCGGTGGCGACGCATTGCGGCATGGCGACCTTCGAGTCCGCGGCTGTCAGCCGGGAAAGCGGGGCCGGATCGTGAGCGCCCCGCGCCCCTATATGCGCCCGTGTCTGGCTCGCTCGGCTATACGCCAGCCCGGGCGGTTGACTTGCAGCTTTAAATATCTCCATCATACGTTCGATAATGAAAATGCCGCCGCAAACGGCGGATGGGGCCCATGCCAGGGAAGGACCGCAAGTCCGACCCCTAGCGGATCCCCGACCGGCTCTGGGCCCGGAGGAAACGCGATGCACGCCATGATGCAGGCCATCGAGGATCGGCATGCCGATCGGGTGAAGGCCGCCCGCACCCGTCCGTCCTCGCCGCAGGCCACCCCGCCGCGCCCGTTTGCCCATCGCAGCGCCCCGTCACGGCACTGAGCGCAAGGCGGAGCCGGGCCGATGGAAGCATTCCTGCCCCGATATCCGATGGCCGACTGGCTCGAGCGGAGCATTCCGGTCGAGATCGGCTGCACCGCCCGTAGCGGCCTGCGGGTCGATCCCGCCGGCGCGGACCGGGCCGGCCCGTTCATCGACGCGATCGAGGCGGTGATGCCGCTCGCGGGCGATGTCGCCCGCGCCCGTGGCAGCGATTTCGTCCGTTGCGGCGTGCTGAGGCCGCCTCCCGCCGGCGGCGCGAAGGGCTTCAAGGACGAACTGGGCGTGAGCTGGCGGATGAGCTCGGCGGGTCCTTCGCCGGTCGAGCATCCGCTGGCCGAGGCGGGCCTCTCGGACGTCGCCGCCCATCCCTTCCCGCCGCTGCCACCCGATCTTCAGTTCGCCGACGCGGCCGGCATGAACACGGTGCTCGACGCGCCGACGCCCGGGGTGGTCGGCACCGCGCTCGCGCTCGTCGGCTCCTGGCGTTTCCTCGAAATCTTCATCGACGAGCCGGCGCTCGCCTCGGCGTTGCTCGACTGGGGCGCGGCCTGCGCCCGCCAGCATTATGCCGAGCTCCTGCGGCGGCTGCCGCGCGCGCCCGATCTCGTCCTCTATCAGGACGTCGTCGGCACCGACCAGGCGCCGTTCTTCTCCGAGTCCGAGTTCCGGCGGTTCGTGCTGCCGCGCCTTGCCGGCGTGGTCGACGTCCTTCGCGGGCTCGGCGCCCCGCGTATCGGCATCATGCTGCGCGGGGCGACGCTGCCGCTGCTGCCGCTGATCGCCGATCTCGGCGTCGAGGTGATCGGGATCGACCACCGCGCGCGCGGCATGGTGGCCGAGCGGGTGCGCGGTGCGGTCGGGCGCGAGGTGGTGCTGCACGGCACGGCGGATCTGGTCGCGCTCGGCGCCTGCGTCGCGAGGGGGGATCTGCGCGGTACCGCGCTGCTGGCCTGCGAGCTCGCCGAGGCGATGCCGGTCATCGCCGCGCCCGGCGGGCCGATGGCCGAGGGCGAGCTTGCCGATGCCGCCTGCGGCGCGGCGTTCCTCGCCGCACTCGCGCCCGATGAACTGGGCGACCTCGCGCGGTTCGGCCCGGTGCGCGCGCCGATCGAGCGCGCCGTGGAGCGGGTGCGGCTGCTGGCGCGCGAAGGTGCGCTTCCCGGCGTCTCGCCCGACCGGCTGGCACGCCCCGCCGTCCCGGCACCGGCCCGTCCTCACCGCGCCCGCCCGCCCGAAGGCGGGGCGCGCGCGCGGGCCGGAACCGATCCGATCTGAGATCACAACCAACAACGGAGGAAGACGCTATGGCTGGAGCAGGTGGCAGGATGACGAGCCGCGAGCGTATGTTCGCGGCGGTGACGATGACCGATCTTCCCGACCAGGTGCCCTGCGTGCCGCTGCTCATGGCGCGCGGCATCCGCGAGGGGGGCATCACGGTCGACGAGGCGCTGCGCGACGGCGAGGCCTCCGCGCATGCGAAGGCCAAGGCGCTGGCCAAGTTCGGCGGCGACGTCATCATCGCCGGCACCGATCTGTTCACCCCGGTGGAATGCGTCGAGGGCTGCGAACTCGACTATCTCCCCTACGCCCAGCCCTCGCTGGTGAAGCACCCCACCCCGACCCGCGAGGCGTTCTACCGCTTCAAGGAGAAATATGAACGGGAGGGCTTCCAGCCTTCCGCCCGCGTGCTGGAGATCCAGAGGGAAGCGCGGACCATGGTGAAGCTGGGGCTGAAGGACACGCATGTGATCCCGACCCCGGTCGGCGGGCCGATCACCACCGCCCAGCTCATGACCGGATCCTCCGAGTTCCTGCAATATCTCAGCGACGATCCGGACTATGCGCTGGAGGTCACCGAGCTCGCGCTCGACATCGTCAAGAACGTCTGCCGGATGATGTTCGAGGCCGGGATCGACGTGTGCAACATCCTCGACCCGTTCAATTCCTCCGACATTCTGCCTCCCGACGTCTATCGCAAGCACGGGCTGCCGTTCCAGAAGCGCCTGTTCGCCTATATTCAGGAGATCGGCGGCATCGGCTTCACCCATACCTGCACCTTCACCCAGCCGATCTGGCGCGACATCGCCGAGAATGGCTGCCTGAACTTCAACGGCGACATGTATCCGGGCATGGACCACGCCAAGCGCGCCATCGGCGGGCAGATCTCGCTGATGGGCACGCTCTCCCCCTTCTCCACCCTGATGCACGGCTCGCCGGAGGACGTGCGCAACGAGGTCAAGAAGCTCGCGGCCGAGGTCGGCTACAATGGCGGCTTCATCTGCATGCCGGGCTGCGACATCGACTGGACCATTCCGGACGAGAACCTCCACGCCATGATCCAGCAATGCGCGGAGATCCGCTATCCGATGGACATCGCCGCCCTCGGCGACCTCTCCAGCGTCTATATCGCCGGCCATCCCAAGCACATCGGCAAGCGCAGCTCCTCGGTGGCGGGCGACGAGAAGGTCGAGGCGGCGAAGGAGCACAGGGGCGAGAAGACGCCGGAGGACGAGGTCTACGAGAAGCTCGTCGAGGCGATCATGGACTACGACGCCGAGAAGGCGAAGGAGTGGGTTCAGGTCGGCCTCGACCGGGGCATCTCGGCGCAGAAGATCGTGTTCGACGGGCTCTCGCTCGGCATGAAGATCGTCGGCGACATGTATGAGCGCAACGAGCGCTTCGTCACCGACATGCTGAAGGCGGCCAAGACGATGGACGCCGCCATGCCGCTGCTGACCCCGCTGCTGGAATCCTCCGGCAATTCCGGCGGGCCGAGCGGCACCATCGTGGTCGGCCTCGTGCGCGGGAACACGCAGGACATCGGCAAGAACCTCGTCTGCCTGATGCTGAAGGCGAATGGCTACAAGGTCATCGACCTCGGCAAGAACGTGAAGCCGGAACAGTTCATCGACACCGCCGAGCGCGAAAGCGCGGTGGCGATCGGCATGTCGGTGATGACCAACTCCTCCACCGTCTATGTCGAGAAGGTGGTGGAGATGCTGAAATCCCAGGGCAAGGACGACAAGTACCTGCTGATGATGGGCGGGGCGGCGGCCAATCGCGGCATCGCCGACAAGTTCGGCGTGCGCTACGGGCTCGACGCGAATGCGGCGGTGAGCCTGGTGAAGGAGTATCTTGAGCACCGTGTCGCCGCGTGATGGATAGGGACCGCCGCGGTTCCGGTCCGCCGGGCCGCGGCGTCGCCGTCCTGCCGTCGCGCCGCTATCCTCGCGCGAGGGCCAGAGAAGGGAGGCAGCCATGCCGGCCTATGAATTCCGCTGCGGCGAGTGCGACGCCGCGCGCGACGTCCTCGTCGACTATGAGCGCTCGCGCGAGCTGGAGCTGATCTGCCTCGCCTGCGGCGGCACGATGCGCGTCGCCCCGGTGCTGTCGGTGCGCGTGCAGGGCTTCTCCGCCACCGCGGTGGAGGACGGGGCGGAGGCGGGCGCGGATGCCCGGTCGTGCGGGCACAGCTATGCCTGCCGGTGCAATGCCGTCAGACTGACCCGGCCCAACCCGCTGGTCTCCCGGCCCTCGCCGGCCGAGTGAGAAGGTACCCTCTTGAACATCAAGGCTGATCGTCCCCGCAGCGTATGGTCCGGCCCGGCGGTTGCCCATGGCGGCAACCTGTCCGCTGCGCGCCGGCTCTTTCCCGACGCGGCCGGGCCATGGATCGACCTTTCGACCGGCATCAATCCGCTCGCCTATCCGATGGAGACGCTGAACCTTCCGGCGAGCGCCTGGACGCGGCTGCCCGAGCCGGCGGAGATCGAGCGGCTCGAGGCGAGCGCGGCCGCCGCCTATGGCGCCCCCGACCCGCGCGGCCTCGTCGCGGCGAGCGGCACGCAGCCGCTGCTGCAATTGCTGCCGCAGCTCCTGCCGGCACGGCGGGTCGCGATCCTCGGCTTCGGCTACCAGGAGCACCCCGCCTGCTGGCGGGCGGCGGGGGCCGAGGTGCGGATCGTCGAGAATGTGGACGAGCTCGCCGCGCCCGGCACCGAGGTCGCGCTGGTGGTGAACCCGAACAACCCGGACGGGCGGCTCACCGATGCCGCGGCGTTGCGGGAGGTTGGAGAGAGCCTCGCCGCGCGCGGCGGGCGGCTCATTGTCGACGAGGCGTTCATGGATGTGGTGCGGCCCTCGCAGAGCCTCGCCCCAAGGCTGCCGCCCGGCACCATCGTGCTGCGCTCCTTCGGCAAGGCCTACGGGCTGGCAGGGCTTAGGCTGAGCTTCGCCATCAGCGATCCCGCGACCGCCGGGCAGATCCGGGCCCGGCTCGGCGCCTGGCCGGTCTCCGGGCCGGCGCTGGCGATCGGCACTGCCGCGCTGGCCGACCGCGATTGGATGGAGGCGGAGATCGCCCGGCTGGAGGCAGCCGCCGCGCGTCTCGACCGCCTGCTGGAACGCGCCGAGCTCGACGCTGTCGGCGGCACGAGCCTGTTCCGGCTGGTGCGCAGTCCCGACGCCGCCGGCTGGTTCGAACGGCTCGGCCGGGCCGGCATCCTCGTCCGGCGCTTCGACGAACGGCCGGAATGGCTGCGCTTCGGCCTGCCGGGTCCCGAGGCGGACTGGCGGCGGCTGGAGACGGCGCTGCGCGGCTGACGGCCGACGCTACGATTTCATTCCGGCAACAGCATCGCGGCGAGCGCCTCGTCGAGCGCCTCATCGAGCACGCCGGCACGGTCCCCGGCGAGCAGACGCGGCACGTCCAGCGTTTCGAGAAAGGCAGTGGCGAGCCGGATGTCGGCGTGCGGGCACTGCGCGGGGATGTTGTCGCGCGGGGCGGCGATCATCGGCCAGCCGGCAACGATGTCGTCGAGCGTCGCCATCAGCCGGCCCCGGTCCTGCCGGCGCAGCGCGGCGGCGAGGCCGGGAAAGTCCAGCACGCCGTGGAACACGATGTCCGGCCCGGCCGCCGCGCGCACGTCGGCGATCGCCATGCCCGACGCTTCCGGCTCGAAGTTCAGCACCCGCACGCCGAGCGCGAGGATTTGGTCGAGGATCGGCCGGATCGCGCCGCAGGAATGGAACAGGAGAGGGGCGGGGCAGGCGGTGCGGATGACCGAGAAGAGGCGCGCCATGCGCGGGCGCAGGAAGAAGCCGAACCGCTCACCGGACAGATAGAGGCCGGTCCGGTGCGCGAGGTCGTCGCCATAGACGATGAGGTCGGGCGCGCCCGGCAGCGCGGAAAGCATCTGCCGGTAGTCGCGCGCGATCAGGTCGGCGGCGCGGTCGAACACCGCATTGGCGACCGGCCAGCGCTCGGCGGTGTCGTCGAGCAGTTCGTAATAGCCGCGCAGGCGGAAGGCGGTGTCGATCAGCCCCGGCGAGGGGACGTCGGCAACGACGACCTGCTCGCGCGCGGGATCGGCCAGAAGCCCGGTGCCGGCGAGGGGAGGAAGGGGTGCACGCGGCGCGCGGGCGATGGCGCCGATGCCCGCCCCGGCGAGCGGATGGTCGAGCGGGGCCGGCTCGCCATCGGCCCAGATCCACGACACGCCGTCGCGGTCCGTGAAGCCGTCCTTGTCCGGGTCGATCGCGGCGCCCGCAAAGGCCGGGCCGACGCGGCGGGTCTGCGCGCCGAGCGCGTCGAGCTCGGCCGGCGAGAGCAGCGGCAGGTGCATGACCGGATCGCCATAGGCCCCGCCGCCGCCGGGCACCGGGCGTTCGCCCGGGCGTAGCGCGGTGAGGGTCGAGGTGCCGACATCGACCAGCAGCCGGTCGACCTGCCGCCCCGCGAGCAGGGCGGCCAGCCGCGCCCGGGGCGTCATTCCGCGGCGGCGGCCGGCGGCGCGCTCGGCGAGGCCAGCTTGAACATGGAGAGCACCGGGTGCGGGCTCGGCAGCTTCTGGCCGTCGAGCTCCTGCGCCGCGAAGCCGAGGAACACCTCGCCGCTCGCCACCGCATGGGCCGCCGGCACGGTGCGCTCGATCAGCCCGTAATGCAGGAAATCCCCGCCATGGAAGCGGATCGACAGCAGGCTGGCGCCGAGTGAGAGGTTGACGAACTCCTTGCCGAGCGACTTCAGCCCGGTCCATTGCGGGAAGCAGTTCGCCACGGCGCCGCCGGCGGGATAGCCGAAGGTCTCGCGCACCAGCTTGATGGCGCGGTTGGTGATGCCGATCGAGGGCGGGTCCATCACGCCGCAATCGACGATGGGCGCGGTCACGCCGATCTCGTCGAGCCAGGGGCGGAAGGTGTTCTCGATCATGTTGACGGTGCCTTCGGGCGTCGGGTCGGCGACGTCATAGGCGAGGATCATCACCGCGCCGGGCTTGTGCTCCTTCAGCGCGTCGATCTCGAACGGCTCGGTGTCCTCGTTGAGCGAGGCGAAGATGCAGCGGTCGAGGCAGCCGATCTCGGCGGCGGTCTTCAGCCCCTGCACCCGCGCTTCGCCCTCGGTGGCGTTGATCAGCATCGGCAGGTCGGTGCGGGCAGCGACGAAGCGCAGGAAGCGGTCCATCGCCTCCTCCGAGGCGGCGATGACGTCGAACGCCATCTGCATGCCGTAGGTGCGGTGGGTGTCGTTCACCCGCTGAATCAGCTTGGCGGCGCGCTCCTCGTCGAACGTGCCGGCGAAGGCGTCGGTGACGATGGAATGCTTGTCGTAGAAGATCGAGCCGACCAGCATGCCGGTCCGCCCGCCGAGAGGGCCGCCGATGGTGACCTTGCCCAGGTTGATCTCGTGAAGCTCGGCCATGCGTTCCTTCCTCCCTCTCGCGTGCCCCGGGCCGCCGCCGGCGCGCCCGGCGCCGGGTCGGTCCCGCTGCCGTCCCGGGCTTTGCGGGCGGCGAAGAGCGACGCTGTGCTGTTTCCTGTCGGGCGTTGAGCGCACGACGATTATGACGTGAACGTTAGATTATCTTCCTTTCAAGTCAACAGTCACCTCCGGCCAGCTCCGGCCGTAGCGCACGCGGTTTGGCTCTACAATGCCTTGTGCCGGCAAGGTGCTTGACAAAGCGGCACGCAACAAATCATACGTTAACGTAATAAAATGAATAAGCGACGCCACCGACGGATCGGCGTCGCATGGAGGAGCCCGCCGTGGAGACATCCGCCTTTATCCTGAAGCTCGCCTGCCCCGACCGTCCCGGCATCGTGGCGGCGGTCTCGCATTTCCTGCTGCATGCGGGGTGCACCATCGTCGAGGCGCAGCAGTTCGAGGACCCGACCGAGAAGCGTTTCTTCATGCGGGTCGTGTTCGCCGGCGCCGGCGGGCAGATCGAGCCCGCGCGGCTGCGCGCCGCCTTCGAGCCAATCGCCGACCCGTTCGCGATGCAGTGGAGCCTGACGCGGCAGGGCGAGCACAAGAAGGTGCTGATCCTGGTCTCGAAGTTCGACCACTGCCTGGTCGACCTGATCTACCGCGCGCGCATCGGCGAATTGCCGATCGACATCACCGCAGTCGTCAGCAACCACGGGGCGGAGAACTACCGCCACATCGACTTCGGCGGCCTGCCGTTCCACCACCTGCCGGTGACGAAGGAGACCAAGCCCGCGCAGGAGCAACGCATCCTCGAACTGGTCGAGGAGACCGGCGCCGACCTCGTCGTCCTCGCCCGCTACATGCAGGTGCTCTCGGCCGAGCTGTCGGCGGGGCTGGCGCGGCGGTGCATCAACATCCACCACTCCTTCCTGCCCGGCTTCAAGGGCGCCAAGCCCTATCACCAGGCGCATGAGCGCGGCGTGAAGCTGATCGGCGCCACCGCTCACTACGTGACCGACGACCTCGATGAGGGGCCGATCATCGAGCAGGATGTCGAGCGCATCAGCCACTACGATTCACCGGAAAACCTGGTCCGCAAGGGTCGCGACATCGAGCGTCGCGTGCTGGCCCGGGCGGTGCGCTACCACGTGACCGACCGCGTGCTGCTCAACGGCCACCGCACCGTCGTTTTCCCGGACTGACCGCGACTTCGTCCGCTTCTCAAGAAGGTTGCACACACATGACGGCCAGGATCATCGACGGGAAGGCGGAAGCTACCCGCCTCGTGGAAGGCGTGAACAGCCGGGCGGCCCTCTTCGCGCAGCGTGCCGGCCGGCGGCCGGGGCTCGCGGTGGTGCTGATCGGCGAGGACCCGGCGAGCGCCGTCTATGTCGGCGCCAAGACCCGGCGGGCGGCGGAGGCGGGGCTGGCCTCCTTCAAGCACCACCTGCCGGCGGACACCAGCGAGGCCGCGGTGCTGCGGCTGCTCGACGAGCTCAACGAGGACCCGGCGGTCGACGGCATTCTGGTCCAGCTTCCGCTGCCGCCGCAGATCTCGGCCGAGCGGGTGCTGAACCACATCAACCCGGCCAAGGATGTCGACGGATTCCACCCGCTGAATGCCGGCCTGCTCGCCACCGGTCAGAAGGCCGGGCTGGTGCCCTGCACCCCGCTCGGCTGCCTGCGGCTGATCGAGACCGTACGTGCCGACCTGACCGGGTTGAATGCGGTGGTGGTCGGGCGCTCGACCATCGTCGGCCGCCCGGCCTCCCAGGTGCTGCTCAATGCCGGCTGCTCGGTCACCGTGGTGCACCGGGAAAGCCGCGACGTGCCCGGCCATTGCCGAGAGGCCGACATCCTGCTGGTCGCGGTCGGCCGGGCGGGGCTGGTGCGCGGCGACTGGGTGAAGCCGGGCGCGGTGGTGATCGATGTCGGCATCAACCGCGTGGCGACGCCGGAAGGTTCGGTCATCCGCGGCGACGTCGCCTTCGACGAGGTGGCCCCCATCGCCGGCGCCATCACGCCGGTGCCGGGCGGGGTCGGCCCGATGACGGTCGCGGCGCTGATGGAGAACACGCTGCACTGCGCCGAGAACATTTTCGCACAGAGCGCCGGCTCGCTGGCGCTGGCATCCGCCTGATCCCGCGCGGAGCCCGGGAGATGGAAACGACCGCCGCGCCCCCGCCGGCGCCGGACGCCCGGACCGGACGGCTTCGCCCGGCGGACCGGGACGCGGGACGCGAGGTTACCCGCGCGCTCGGCGATCTCACCAGCCTGCATGGCGCCGTCATCGACTATTCCCTGGAACGGATGGACCGCCTGCTCGCCGATCTCGGCCGGCCGGAACGCCGATTGCCGGCGGTGATCCACGTTGCCGGGACCAATGGGAAGGGCTCGACGCTCGCCATCATGCGCACGCTGCTGGAGGCGGGCGGCCGGCGCGTGCACAGCTACACCTCGCCCCATCTCGTGCGCTTCAACGAGCGCATCCGGCTCGCCGGCGCGGGCGGGTCGGCGCCGGTCGCGGACGCGGTGCTGGCGGAGGCGCTCGGCGAGGTGCTGGAGGTCAATGGCGGCCAGCCGCTGACCTTCTTCGAGGGCACGACCGCCGCCGCTCTGCTGCTGTTCGCGCGCCTGCCGGCCGAGGTCGTGCTGCTGGAGACTGGGCTCGGCGGGCGCTGCGACGCCACCAATGTGGTGCCGGAACCGGCGGCGACGGTCATTACCTCGCTGTCCTACGATCACCAGGCCTTTCTCGGCCGCACCATCATCTCCATCGCGCTCGAGAAGGCCGGCATCTTCCGGCGCGGCGTGCCGGCGGTGCTGGCGCGGCAGGATTTCAGCGAGGCGGCGCGTGCGATCGCGCGGGCGGCGGCGCAGATCGGCGCCCCGCTCCGCTCGGCCGGTTCAGGCTTCGACGCCGAACCGTGCAACGGCGGCTTTAGCTACGTTGCCGACGGCCGCACCATGGACCTGCCGCTGCCTGGCCTCGCGGGCCGCTACCAGATCGACAATGCCGCGGCCGCCATTGCCGCGCTGGAGGCTGCGGGTCTCGCTCCGTCGCGGGAGGTGTTGGCGCGCGCCTTGCCGCTGGTGCGCTGGCCGGGCCGGCTGCAGCGCGTGGAAGGCGGCTTCGGCGTCCGGCTCGCGCGCGGGGCGAGCCTCCTCGTCGATGGCGGGCACAATCCCGGCGCGGCGCAGGCGGTGGCCGCCGAGATCGCCCGCCTCGACGCCGCCGGCCCGCGCCGCAACCTGCTGGTCTTCGGCATGCTGGCGACCAAGAACCCCGCCGGCTTCCTGCGCCCCTATCGCGGCCTCGTCGAGCAGGCCGTCGCCGTGCCGCTCGCCTTTGCCGAGGGGCCGGCCTTCTCCTGCGAGGAGCTGTGCGCGAGTGCCGCCGATGTCGGCATCGCCTGCCGGCCCGCCAGCTCGCTCGACGAGGCGATGGAACTCGCCGCCCGGCTGGCGGGCCGGAACCCGGCCCGGATCGTCGTCTCGGGCTCGCTCTACCTCGCCGGCGAAGTGCTCGCCCGCGCCGGGCAGGCGACCGGCTGAAGGCGCCCGACGAAATGACATTCGCGAACCGCCTGTCGGCGCTGGAATTTCCGGGCGGCATGAATACAAGGTGACCGTGGCCTGCGCCCGGCATGACGAGCCGGAGGGCAGGCCGGGGTGAGGGAAGCGATCCCTGCCGGCCCTTAGCGAGGGGCGGCCGGGATCGGGCGCTATCATTGGAATAGCGAGGTGTGCGTTGATCGATCTCGGGCCGCTCCGTCAGCATATGCCTACCTTCGAGCCCGGCACGGTCTGGCTCGTCGGGTCGGGGCCCGGCGACCCGGCGCTGCTGACGGTGGCGGCGATCCATGCGTTGCAATGCGCCGACGTCATCGTACATGACGCGCTGGTCTCCGAGGCGGTGCTGGCGCTGGCCGCGCCCGGCGCCACGAGGGAGTTCGCGGGCAAGCGCGGCGGCCGGCCGTCGGCGCTGCAGCCCGACATCACGCGGCGGCTGATCGAGCTGGCGCGCGAGGGCCGGCGCGTGCTGCGGCTGAAGGGCGGCGATCCGTTCGTCTTCGGCCGGGGCGTCGAGGAAGCGATGGCACTCGGCGAGGCGGGCATCGCCTTCCATGTCGTCTCAGGCATCACCGCCGGCATCGGCGGCCTCGCCTCGGCCGGCATCCCGCTCACGAGCCGGATGACCAATCACGGCGTGATCTTCCTCACCGGCCATCTGGCAAGCGCGGAGGGCATGGCGATCGACTGGAAGGCCATCGTCAATTCGCGCCTGCCCGTCGTCTTCTACATGGCGATGGCGGTGCTGGAGGAGATCGCCGGCGGCCTGCTCGGGGCGGGCATGGCGCCGCTCACGCCGGCGGCGGCGGTTGCCCGCGCGAGCCTGCCCGACCAGCGCGTGCTCGTCACCACGCTCGGCCGGCTGGTCGAGGACGTGCAGCGCGCAAACCTCGCCACGCCGGCCATCGTCGCCGTCGGCTCGATCGTGTCGCTTCGCTCGGTGCTCGCCCCGTCCGTGCCGTGATGCCCGGCGGGGCGTGCCGGCTCACGCCGGGGCGGAAAGGAACGCCTCGACCTGCCGCGCGAACTCGCCGGCCTGCTCGACATTCGAGACGTGGCCGGCGTCGAGGCGCACGAGCTGCGCACCGGGGATCCTCCCGGCGATGAACGCGCCGGCTTCCGGTGGTGTCGAGCCGTCCCTCTCGCCGACGATGACCAGCGCGGGATGGCGGATCTTCCCGACTTCGTCGCGGAAATCGAAATCGCGCAGGGCGGCGCAGCAGCCGGCATAGCCCTCGCCCGGGGTCGCCGCCACCACCTGGTGCAGGCGGGCGATGGTATCCGGTTCGCGGTCGGCGAAGGCGGGAGCGAACCAGCGCGCCATAGTCGCGATGGCGATCGCCTCCATGCCCTGCTCGCGGGCCATGGCGGCCCGCTGGTCCCACAGCTCGGGTGGGGGCATGCGCACCGCGGTGTTGGCGAGCACGAGCCGGCCGAGGCGGCCGGGCGCGTTCACGGCGAGCCACATGCCGGTCATCCCGCCCATCGAAATGCCGCACCAGTCGGCTTGTGCGAGGCCGAGATGATCCATCAGCGCCAGCGCGTCGGCGCCGAGCCCGGCCATGGAATAGGGGCCCGCCGGCGCGTCGGAGCGGCCGTGGCCGCGCTGGTCGTAGCGCACGACGCGCCGGTTGCGCGCCCAGGACGGCATCTGCGCGTCCCAGAACGAGACGTCGGCGGCGAGCGAGTTCGAGAGCAGGAGCGCGGGGGCGCCGTCCGGGCCGTCGACCCGGTAGTGCAGGCGCCCCCAGCCGGTCGGGCAGAAGCTCATGCCGCCCCCGCGCCGCGTATCTCGATGGTCTCCATCGCCTCCAGCTTCGGCAGGGTCAGGCGCAGATACGCACCCTGCCGCTCCACCGGAATGTCCCGCTCGGCGAAGACCAGTCGCGCGGTGCCGGCCTCGAAGCCTTCCGGCGCGCGGATCTCGATGACGAGGTCGTGCAACGGCACCAGCTCCTCGATGATGCGCCGCTGCCCGGTGTTGAAGCTGCCGGGCGAGGAGAAGTTGATCAGCGACAGCACCAGCCGGTCCTCGCGCCGCAGCAGGGCGAGGTCGACGAGGCCCGGCCCGGTGACGCGCAGCACGTCCTGGAAGCCTTCGGCCGCCTTCACCGCATTGGCGAGCAGGCGGAACAGGTCGCGCAGCCCGTAGCGGAAGCCGATCAGGTCAGGCTGCCACGGGAAATAGACCACGCGGCCCTCGCCGACGGGCCGGTCGACGACCATCGGGTAGTCGGTGACGTGCTTGATGACGTTGAATTCCGGTACGCTGATGCCGCTGCCGACCTCGCCCTCGACCGGCGGGACGAGGGTGAGCGGCGCCGTCTTGCCCTCGCCCTCGCTCTCGCTCTCGCCGTCCGGCGTGCGCACGAACACGATGTCGCCGGCGACCGGGATGAGGTCAGTACCCTCGAAGCCGGCCATCAGCGGGTTGTCCGGCTCGCGGATCACGCCATAGGCGGCGCGCAGGTTCGTCCACGTCACCCCGGTCTGGGTGATGCCGGCAAGGCGGCCCAGCAGCGTCTGCGCGCGCGGATTGCCGAGCGCGTCGAAATTGCCCGAGAGATGGGTGGCGACGAGATGGCCACCCCCGCGCACATAGGCTTCCAGCGCGTCGCAGGCAGCGTCCGACAGGCAGGCGGCGTTCGGCAGCACGACGGCGCGGTAGCGCTTCAGCGCCTCGAGATTCAGCCGGTGGCCCGAGAGGATGTCGAACGGGACGCGCTGGTCCATCATCGCGTTGTAGGCGCCGCGGAAATGGTCGAGATAGCGTCCCGTCGGGTCCTGCTGGCCGATATTGTCGAGGCTGTGCCGCGAATAGACCAGCGCCACTTCGGCCCCCGAGCGGTTGTCGAGATAGGTGTCGCGGTTGGCGCGGAAGCGGGCGAAGGTGGCGCGCAGGCTGTCGAGGCCGCGCTTGTCGAAATGGGTCTCCTGATAGCCGGTGACATGGATCCACGGCATCACGCCCTGCGCCATGATCTGGCCGGCCCACATGCGGTTCTCCGCCGCCGGCACCGCGTAGAAGCGCCACCAGGGCAGGAAGTAGCTCACCGTGATGCCGCCGCCCTTCTCCGGGGCGAGGTCGCGCATGTAGCGCGCCTCGAGGCCGGGCCAGAACATGTTGGCGTAGCGGCGCTGGGCCTCCAGCACGATGCCGTCCTGATGCGGCTCGGTATAGTCGAGGTCCCAGCCGCCGACGCGCGAATGGTCCCAGGATTCCGCCACCTGGCTGAGCGGGATCCACGCCGCCTCCGGCCGCACGCGGTTCTTGAGCGCCTGAACCTCGGCGTTCCACTCGGCGATGCACTCGTAGCGCCATTCATTGTACTGGCGCCAGGTCTCGTCGCCCCAGTTCTCGGCCGGCAGCGCCTTGCCGGTGCGGGCGCGGAACTTCGACCGGCAGACCCCGCAATGGCACTGCGGGGTGTGCCAGGGTGAGAACTGCGCGGCGTTGGCCCAGACCGCGTCGAACGGATAGCGGGTCAGCATCTCCTCGATCACCCGCATCATGAAGTCGCGGTAGTAGCCGCCGTTCGGGCAGGTGATGAAATGGCCGTGCACGCCGATCGGCTTGCCGTTCTTGTCCTGCGCGAACCATTCGGGCCGCTCCTCATAGAGCTCGCGCGAGGCCATGGAGGGGTCGATGCGGGCGACGGGGCGGATGTCGCGCTTCTTGAGCGCCGCGATCATCTCCGCCGCGAGGTCGCGCTCGCCCAGCGTCGCGGCGCGCGGATGGTGCTTCACCTGCGTAGGGTAGAAGGCGACGATGCCGCCGACCGAGAAGCCGAGCGCGTCGAGCGAGAAGGACTGGGCGAAGTCGGCCATCTTCTCGGCGTCCCAGGTCCCAGCGTCTCCCTCGCGCAGCGTCATGATCATGACGAGCGAACGCTTCAGCCAGCTATGGTCGATGTGGGAAGTCATGCGTGTACCTATGTCGGTCGGCCGCGCCCGCCGCGCGGTGAACTGCGCGTGGCGGGTGGAACGGGGTGGGCTCGGGTCAGGCGGCGTGGTGGCTCAGCAGCGGGTCGGCGTTCAGCAGTTCGCGCGTGTAGTCGTGCTGCGGGTTCTCGAAGATCTCGCGGGTCGGTCCCTGCTCGACGATCATGCCCTTGTGCATGACCAGCACCCGGTCGGCGAAGCTGCGGACCACCGGCAGGTCATGGGCGATGAAGAGATAGGAGAGGCCGAACTCGTCCTTCAGCGCCTTGAGCAGCGCGATCACCTGCGCCTGCACGGACACGTCCAGCGAGGACACCGCCTCGTCGCAGATGATGATGTCGGGCTTCAGCGCCAGGGCGCGGGCGATGGCGATGCGCTGGCGCTGGCCGCCGGAGAACTGGTGCGGATGGCGGCCGGCATGCTCGCGCTTCAGGCCCACCTCCTCCAGCAGGTCGCCGACCCGCTGCTCCCACTGCGCGCGGGGCAGGGCGTCGCGATGGATCGCCCAGGGCTCGGAGACGATCTCGAACACGCTCATGCGCGGGTTGAGCGAGGCGGTCGGGTCCTGGAACACCATCTGGATCTGGCGCTGCGCCAGATCGCGCGTCTCGGCGGTGGGGTGGATCAGGCTGCGGCCGCGGAAGAAGGCGTCGCCCGAGGTTGCTTCCTCGAGCCCGATCAGCGTGCGCACCAGCGTCGACTTGCCCGAGCCGCTCTCGCCGACGATGCCGAGCGTCTCTCCCTGCGCCAGCGTGAAGGACACGCCGCCGAGCGCGCGCACCGGCGGACGGGCGGGGCGGAACAGGCCGGCCGGCGTCACATATTCCTTCGTCAGCTCCTCGACGCGCAGCAGCGGCTCTGCCGGCGCCGCGCGCTCGGCGATGTCGGGGAAGCCGTGGCGGCCGGGAATGGCGTCGAGCAGGCTGCGCGTATAGGGGTGCTGGGGAGACTCGAATACCTGCTTGACGGTGCCGGCCTCGACGATGCGGCCGGCATTCATGATCACCACCCGGTCGGCCATGCCGGCGACGATGCCGAGGTCGTGGGTGATCATCAGGAGCCCCATGCCGCGCTCGCGCTGCAGCTCCTTCAGGAGGCCGAGAATGCGCGCCTGCACCGTGACGTCGAGCGCGGTGGTCGGCTCGTCCGCGATCAGCAGGTCCGGGTTCAGCGCGATCGCCATGGCGATCATGATGCGCTGGCGCTGGCCGCCCGAGAACTGGTGCGGATAGTCGCGAAAGCGCGCCGCGGCGTTGGGCAGGCCGACACGCTCCAGCAGCTCAAGCGCCTTCGCGTTGGCTTCCGCGCGGGCGACGCCGTGGGTGCGGAAGGTCTCTGCCACCTGCCAGCCGATCGGGTAGACCGGGTTGAGCGCCGCCAGCGTGTCCTGGAACACCATGGCGATGCGCGAGCCGTTGATCTCGCGCTGGCGCTCGGGCGTGGCCTTGAGCAGGTCCTCGCCGCAATAGAGCACCTCGCCGGAGGTGATGCGGCCGGGCGGGATGTCGATCAGCCCCATCAGCGCCGAGGAGGACACGCTCTTGCCCGAGCCGCTTTCGCCGAGGATGGCCAGCGTCTCGCCGCGGTCGATGTGCCAGGAGACGTCGCGCACCGCGGGCACGACGCCGTTCCGGGTGTGGAACTCGACCGAGAGGTGCTTCACCTCGACGAGATGGCCGGAGGTCTCACTCATTGCCGCCGCCATTGCTGCTGCTCCGTGCTTCGAGCCGCCAGCGCTGCACCGGGTCGGTGACGATGCGCAGCCAGTTGGCGACGAGGTTCAGGGACATGGCCGTGAGGGTGATGGCGAGGCCGGGCCAGAACGCCACCCACCAGGCGGTGCCGAGATAGCTCTGGCCCTGCGCCACCATCGCGCCCCAGGTGAATTCCGGCGCCTGGATGCCGAGGCCGAGGAAGCTGAGGCTGGACTCGGACAGCATCACGAAGGCGAATTCGAGCGTGGCGATGGTCACCAGCGTCGGCGTCACGGTCGGGCGGATGTGGCGCCAGACGAGCCGCAGCGGGGACGCCCCCATGACCTTCGCGGCCACGACGAAGGTGCGCTCGCGTATCTCCAGCACCTCGGCGCGGGTGGTGCGCAGATAGATCGGGATGCGGGTGATGGCGAGCACCAGCACCAGATTGGCGATGCCGGCGCCGAGCACGTAGAGCACGATCATCGCCAGCAGCAGCGAGGGAAAGCTCATCAGCACGTCGGCGACGCGCATGATGACGCCGGTGGTCCAGTCGGCCCGGTAGCCGGCTATGAAGCCCAGCAGCGAGCCGATCAGCAGCGAGGCGATCACCGACAGTCCGGCCACCATCATGGTGTTGCGGGTGCCGACGGCGATGCGCGCGAGGATCGAGCGGCCGAGGGAATCCGCGCCGAGCACGTAGTGCCAGCCGAGATGCATCGACATCGGCGGCGCATTGCGCGCGGCGAGATTGATGCGCGTGGCGCTCTGCCCGAAGATCGTCGGCCCGAACAGGGCCGCGAACACGACCAGCAGCAGGAACAGGACCGCGACGAAGGCGAACTTGTCCCGCCACAGCAGGCCCAGCGACTGGCGCCAGAGCGAGGGCTCGGTCATGGCGATGGGAGGTGCCGTCATGGTCATTGGGCCCTCATGCGTGCTTGATGCGCGGGTCGAGCAGCGCGTAGGCGAGGTCGATCGCGATGTTGAGCAGGAAGATGGCGCAGGCGGTGAGGATCACGCCGGCCTGGATGACCGCGAAGTCGCGGTACTGGATCGATTCCATCATCAGCCGGCCGATGCCGGGCAGGCCGAAGATGACCTCCACCACCACCGCGCCGTTGATCATGCCCGACGCCTGGTCGCCGGCCACGGTGATGATCGGCAGCATGGCGTTGCGCAGGGCGTGGACGAAGACGATGACCCGCTGGCTCACGCCCTTGGCGCGGGCGGTCTTCACATAGGCGGAGGAGAGCGCGCTGATCATCGAGCCGCGCACCACCTGGGCCAGCAGGCCGCAGGGCCGCACCGCCAGCACGATCACCGGCAGGATCCAGTATTCCGGCCCGCCCATGCCGGAGGTCGGCAGCCAGCGCATCCACACCGCGAAGACGAGCACGCTCACCAGAGCGAGCCAGAAGTTGGGCACGCTCGCCCCGCACAGCGAGATCACGTTGATGAAGCGGTCGAGCACGCCGTTCGGGCTGCGCGCGGCGAGCGAGCCGGCGACGATGGCGATGACGAGCGCCAGCGCCATGGCTAGGACGGCGAGGGTGAGCGAGACCGGGAACGCCTCCAGCACCAGGTTGAGCGCGGGGCGCTCGAGGCGCATCGAGCTGCCGAAGTCGAGATGCACCAGATTGGCGAGGAAGTGGCCGAACTGGACGATCATCGGGTCGTCGAAGCCGTGCGCCTGCGAGAATGCCGCGCGCACGTCCGCCGGGGTGTCGATCGGCAGATAGAGATCGCTCGGATTGCCCGTCAGCCTCGACAGGAAGAAGACCAGAATGATCAGCCCCATCATCGAGATGAGGCTGTGGAGCATTCGCTTCGTGACATAGCCGTTCACGGTCGCTCTCCGCTGTTGCCAGGGCCCGGCGACGCATCGGCGCCGCCGGCGGTACGGGGGACGCCACCGTTCATCCGGTGGCGTGGCTCACTTGGTGTCGGCGTACTCGCCGTTCCGGCGGCGGATCACCTCGCGCTCGGCGGGGGTCTCCCATTGCTGGGCGTACTCGCTCTTTTCCCAGGCTTCGAGGTCCATCAGGCCGATGCCCATGCCGAAGCCTGGCTCGCTGGTGTAGGTGTTGACCATGAAGGCCAGCCACTTGCCGTCCGGGCTGACGTTGGAGTTGCTCGCGCGCCAGGGCTGGCGGTCGAACATGCGGGTCATGCGCACGCGCCGGCCGGAGCCGTCGAGCTTCAGCTTCCACAGGTCGATGGGCGGGAACTGGTCGACGAAGTCGCAGGAAGATTCCAGGCAGATGTGCTGCTGGTCCGGGAAGATGCCTTCCGGCTCGTTATGCGTCAGCGGCTCGTCGATATAGGTCTTCACGTCGAGCGTCTTCAGGTCGATGCCGCGGGTCTGGGTCTTCCAGGTCGTCGAGCGGTCACGCGGGCCGATATACTCGGCCATGATCACTTCGGTGTCGTTGTTGCGGAAGTCCTGCGGCTCGGGCCGGCGCAGGCCGGTCGGCGAGCGGTAGATCGGCCGGGTGGCGCCGAGCTCGGCCCCGTTCGGGCCGTAGTCGAGCTCGGTGACGTAGCACTCGAAATCCTCGAAGCCGCCGAGGCGCGGGTCGTGCTCGCCATGGCGCGAATAGGTGATGCGGTCGGCGATGGAGGAGACGCCGATGCCCTCGAAGAAGGTCAGGCCCATCGGGCGCGGCGGCTCGCTCGCGTCCTTGTCCATGTACCAGAGCTCGGATTCCACGTAGCGGCTGACGTGGTGGTGCTTGAACTCCTTCGGACCGATCAGAAGGTAGTCGCCATTGCGCAGGAACAGCACGCGCAGGAAGCTGTGGTGCTTGCCGAGATTGCCGGTGAGGTTGCGGATCTGCCGGGTCTCGAGGTCGATCTCGTGCACGTCGCCGTAGGCCTTCTCGACGAAGGCGATGCGCTTGCCGTCCGGCGACCAGTAGGGCCGCGCGCCGTAATTGCTCAGCTTCTGGTGGAAGGGCGGCGGGTTGTCGAGGACATGCTCGCCCGCGAAGGCGGCGTTGTCCCACTTGTAGATGGGCATGGGTCTTCCTCTCTCGGCGGATCGTGGCGCAGGCCGTGGGCGGCGTGCGGAATCCGGGCGGCGCGGCGGGCGCACCGGCGGCCTGGCCGCCCGGATCGTCTCGGTGCCGGCGCGGGGCGCGCCCGCGCGGCCTCGTTGCGCGCGGCCTATTTGAAGGTGATCGCGCTCAGCTCGAGCTGGCCCTGGGTCGTGAAGTTGGGCTCGTAATGCACCCGCTTGCCCACCCGGATGTAGCTGACCATGTGGTACAGCATGACATCGGGAATGATGTCCTGCTGGATCATGCGGTTGGCTTCCTGGAACAGCTTGGTGCGCTTCTCGCCGGTGGCGAGTGAGGCTTCCTTCAGCAGCTTGTCGAGCTCGGGATTGGAGATGTTGGAGAGGCCGCCATCCGACGTGTAGTAGACGATCATCGTGTAGAACGCGTCGCCGGCCGTGTTGTCGTGCAGCTCATGCACCATGGAGGGCGGTCGGTCGGCCGGATACGGCTTGCGGCGCATGGCCGAGTGCTGGATCTTGTCGACCATGTTGATCTTCACGTTGAGGCCGACTTCCTGCCAGTACTGGACCAGGGTCTCGAGCATCTCCGACAGGTTGGCCTGCATGAATTCCGAGCCGTAGAGCTCGATCTCCGTGTCGACCGGAACGCCGTCCTTGCGGGCCTCCTCGATGAGCTGCTTCGCCTTCTCCGGGTCGTAGGGCCACGGCTTCAGGTCGGGGTTGTAGCCGTTGACGCTCGGCAGCATGTACTGGCTGGCCGGGACCGAGAGCGGGCTGACGATGGTGCCGATGAAGGCGCTGCGGTCGATGGCGAGGTTCATCGCCTCGCGCACGCGCTTGTCGTTCAGCGGCGGCTTGTCCATGAAGATGCGCACGCGGCTGGTATCGGCGTTGAGGTAGCCGATGTCGGTGTCCTTGTTGGTCGCGTCCTGCACGGCGAGCTGCAGGGCGATGTCGGCCTCGCCGACCGCGACCATCGAGGCGCGCAGCGCCGGCTCGGAGCGCCAGACATAGGTCGCCTTGGCGACCTCCGGCTTCTTGCCCCAGTAGCCGTCGAAGCGGGTCAGCACCAGGCTCTGCGCCGGGTCCCAGCTGGTGAAGACATAGGGGCCGGTGCCGATCGGGTGGCGCTCGGCCTCCTTCATCGAGGTGCTCGGCGCGGTCATCCCGGTCTGGGCCAGGCTCAGCGGCAGCAGCGGCATCGGCTCGCTGGTGACGATCTCGACCGTATCCTTGTCGATCGCCTTCGGCTGGATGGTGATGCTGCCGAAGGAGCGGATCTTGTCGCGACAGGCCAGCTCGGGGACGAACTGGCGCTTGAGCGCGGTCACCACGGCGTCCGCGTCGAACGGCGTGCCGTCGTGGAACTTGACCCCCTCGCGCAGCTTGATCCGCCAGGTGGTCGGGTTGACCTGGTTCCATTCGGTGGCGAGGTTCGGCAGCGGCTTGCTGGTCTTGGGATCGAGCTTGAGCAGCGTCTCGACCACGTTCTCCTTGAGCACGAGGCCGATATAGCCGGTCGAGTTCATGTGGCAGGGCTCGACCACGTCGACCGCGGAGGGCAGGACGATCTTGATGTCCCGCGACGTGTCCTGCGCCTGCGCGGGGGCGAACATCGCCCCGAGGAGCAGCAGGGCGCCTGCCGATAAGGCTCTTGTCGTCGTCACTTGCGTTTCTCCCGTGGGTTTTTCCCGGGCTCGGTACCCGGTTGTCGTTTTGAGATGGCGGCGGCCGGTCGAGCGGCCGCCGGGATGCGTCGGGGGCGCGGCTCCCGAAGGAGCGGCCCCTAGAGGGTGCTGGCCCGGCGTTCGGCGCTTGCCAGCCATTCAGGGCTGATCTCGACGCCCCAGCCGGGGCCGGAGGGGACGGCGATCTTCCCGTCGACGACCTCGAACGGGTCGGAGGTGAACAGCCCGTCGATCCACGGCGCCTCCTCGATGCTCAGTTCCATGTAGTGGCCGGCATTGGGCAGCGCCGACTGGAGGTGCACGGTGAAGAGCGAGACCATGGAGCGGTTGGCGGCGTGCGGCGTGCAGGGCAGGCCGGCCTCCTGCGCCATGCGCGCGACGCGCAGGGCCCGGCTGATGCCGCCGACATAGCAGATGTCCGGCTGCACGATGTCGGCCGCGCCCATGCGGATCATGCGGCGGAACTGGGCGAGATCGACCTCCTGCTCGCCCTGCGAGACCGGGATGTCGAGGGCGGCGGCGACCTCGGCGGTCCATTCCAGCTCGGGGTAGGGGCAGGGCTCCTCGAAATGGCCGACGCGGTGGTCCTCGAGCATGCGGCCGACCTCGATGGCGCGCTTCGGCGTGAAGCCGCTATTGGCGTCGCACAGCAGCTCGCTGTCGTCGCCGATCGCCTTGCGCACCGTCGGCACGATCGCCTCGGTGCGGCCCGGCCAGCGGTCGACGTCGTTGCCGAAATTGTTGCCGATGCGGATCTTGAAGGCTTCGAAGCCGCATTCCTGCTGGAGCTTCGCGAGCCGGGCGGCCTCGTCTTCCGGCGTGATGTCGCGGCGCATGCTGGAGCCGTAGACTGGCTGGTGGGTGCGCGTGCCGCCGAGCAGCGCCGCGACGCTCTGGCCCTCGCGCCGGCCCTTCAGGTCCCACAGCGCGGTGTCGACGCCGCCAATGGCGCGGCAGGTATAGGAACCGGGGAATTTGTGCGCGCCGACCCAGCATTTGTCGACCAGCGCGTCGATGTCGTCGGCCTGCTGGCCCAGCACCACGGGAGCCATCTGCCGGTGCAGGATGGCGGCGGTGATGTCGGCATTGTAGGGGGCGACCTGGCCGTAGCCCTCGAGCCCGTCCTCGGTCCTGATACGCACGATGCTGATGAATTGCGTGGAGAAGGTCTCCACGCTCGCGATCCTCGACATTTCCGTCCCTGCTGTCCCGATCCGATTGCCCGGATCATTTTCCAGCGACGCTACTGCCAAACTTTTGGATTGATAATTGGACAAATACGTCTTTCATTATTGACGAAATATACGGAGTGCAGTGCCGGCATGGACAAGCTGCGCGACATCGAGACCTTCGTCGGCGTGGTCGAGGCCGGCAGCTTCGCCGCCGCGGCCGAGACCGCGGGGGTCACGCCGGTCATGGTCGGCCGGCGGATTTCCCTTATCGAGCAGCGGCTTGGCGGCAAGCTGCTGGAGCGCACCACGCGCCGTCTCACCCTCACCCCGGCGGGCGAGCAGTACTACCGCCACGGGCTCGACATGCTGGGGCGGCTGCGCACCGCCGAGCGCCTCGTGCGCACCGGGCGCGACTTCGCGACGGGTCAATTGACCGTGACATGCTCGTCGAATTTCGGGCGCGAGCACGTCGCCCCGCATCTGCGCGACTTCATCCGCGCCAACCCGGACGTGCACATCTCGCTCAATCTGAGCGACTACGTCGTCGACCTCATGCGCACGGGCTACACGATCGGCATCCGCACCGGCCCGGTCACCGATCCCAACCTGGTGGCCGCCCGGCTGGCGCCGAACCGGATGGTGGTCTGCGGCACGCCGGCCTATTTCGCGCGCCACGGCGTGCCGCGCATGCCCGAGGACCTCTCCCACCACAACTGCCTCGCCTATAACGAGCATGGCGGCCAGCCGCGCGGCTGGCATTTCCAGAATGGCGGCCATCCGGTGACGATCCGCCCGAGCGGCAGCCTCACCAGCAATGACGGCGCCATGCTCACCCGCTGGGCGCTGGAAGGGGCAGGCGTCGCCTGGCGGCCGGAATGGGAGGTGGCGGGCGCGCTGGCGCGCGGGATCGCGCGGACGGTGCTCGACGACTTCACCCTCGCCAACCAGGACATCTTCGCGACCTACCCGCCGCAGAACCCGGTGCCGGCGAAGATCCGCCTGTTCATCGCCTGGATGCGCGAGGTCTATGCCCGGCCCGGCTACTGGACCGCGGCGCCGGCCGGGGAGGGCGGGCGGTGAACCGCTATCGCGAGATCAAGGCCTTCGTCGCCGTGGCGACGGAAGGCTCCATGGCGAGGGCGGCGATCAAGGAGAAAATCTCCTCCGGCATGCTCGGCCGGCGCATCGACGAGCTGGAGCGCCGGCTGGGGGTGAAGCTGCTGCACCGCACGACGCGCCTGCTCACCCTCACCGAGCAGGGGCGGCTGTTCCTCAAGCATTGCGAGGAGCTGCTGCTGGAGCTGGAGCTCGGCGAGACCGAGCTGTTCCCCGATACCTCGGAGGTCTCCGGCCAGATGCTGGTGCTGGCGCCGCCCTATTTCGGGCGCCGGCATGTCGCCGCCCATGCCGCGAGCTTCCTCGCCGCCTATCCGGCGGTGCGGCTTTCCTTCAACCTGACCAACGACTATCTCGACCCGGTGCAGGCCGATTACGACCTGTGCATCCGCATCGGCAACGTCATCGATCCGCATTTCGTCGCCACCACGCTCGCCACCAACCGGCGCGTGGTCTGCGCCACGCCGGCCTATTTCGCCAAGCACGGCAAGCCGCGCACGCTCGAGGAACTGGTGCACCACAATTGCCTCGCGGTGAACCTGCAGGCCGACAGCCATCGCGACTGGCAGTTCCAGAAGGGCGGCCGGCCGATCGCCGTGAAGGTGGACGGCAACATCGACTGCAGCGACGGCGAGGTGCTGGTGCGCTGGGCGCAGGAGGACGACTGGCTGGCCTGGCGCTCCACCTGGGAGGTGGGCGCCCAACTCCGCTCCGGCGCGCTGGTCAGCGTGCTCGACGAGCACGCCCTGCCGAGCTTCGACATCACCGCGGTCTACCCGCGCAACAGGCCGGCGCGGCTCTCGCGGCTGTTCATCGCCCATCTGCAGGCGATCTACTCCCGCCCCGGCTACTGGGACGAGGCGGAAGAGCCGGGCGACGCGGCTCCGGGCTTGCGCTCGGCGCAGGCGTCCTGAGCGGCCTCACCTGCGCCGGCGCAGCATGCCGAGATGGGCGCCGATCTCGGCGGCGCAGTCGATCGCCGCCTGCCCGAACCAGGCGTGGCGCTCGGGCGGGAAGCGGTAGAGCGGGACGGTGGCGGTGACCGAGCCGATCACGCGGCCGGCGCTGTCGAGCACGGCGGAGGCGACGGCGCCGACATCGGCCTCGAACTCGCCGACATTCACCGCATAGCCGCGCCGGCGGGCGAGATCGAGCTCCTCGGCGAGGGCCTTCGGATCGGTGATGGTGCTGCCGGTGTAGCGGTGCAGCGGCGTGCTGCAATAGGCCGCCAGCGCCGCCTCACCCAGATAGGCCAGCAGGATCTTGCCGGTCGCGGTGGCGTGCCCGGGCTTGCGCCGCCCGGGCTGCGAGAAGGCGCGCACCGAATTCGAGCCTGCGACATGGGCGATGGAGACGGAATCGCGCCCGTCCCAGATGTTGAAGCTGCAGGTTTCGCCGGTGCGGGCGGCGAACTGCGCCAGGATCGGCTCCACCGCGTCGGTCAGCGCGAAATCGGCGAAGAGCGGCGCCGCCAGCGCCATGAGACCGGGACCGAGCGCGAAGCGTCCGGTCGCCGGCTCGCGCCGCAGCAGGCCGGCATTCTCCAGCGTCGCCGCGAGCCGCGAGATCGAGCTCTTGTGCAGCCTCATGCGGCGGGCGAGGTCGTTGGTGCCGATCGGCGCCTCCGCCGCGGCGAGGCAGCGCAGCAGCTCGATCGCGTGCTCCACCGAGCCGATCGTGTTCCGGCGGGCGGCCGGCTCCGCCCCCGGCGCCGCGCCCGCTTCCCCGCCTGATGCCATCCCGGCCTGCCCTTTCACGCGCCCACCCAAAAGCCTGCTCCCTGTGCCTGTCCATAATTTCAGCTTGACAAGATATGCCGTCAACTGAAGCCTAATAATTGAAACACTGTTGCGCAATACGCAACACCAGAGAGAGTCGCACCCGAAAACGGGACGATGGGGAACGGAGAAAGCCATGAAATCGATGACGAATTTTCGTGCGGCCGTGGCGGCGCTGGCGCTGCTGACCGGATCCTTGCCGGCCGCGGCCGACACGACGGCGCCGAAGAAGATCACCTTCCTGACCAACTACGTGTTCAACGGGCGGCACGCGCCGTTCTTCGTCGGGGTCGAGAAGGGCTTCTACAAGGACGCCGGCTTCGACGTGACGATCGCCCCGGCGACCGGCAGCGGCTTCGTCATCACGGCAGTGGACAGCGGCAAGGCCGATTACGGCATGGCCGATTTCAGCTCCGTCACCCAGAACGTCGCCAAGGGCGCGAAGGTGAAGGCCTTCACGGTCTACACCGACGTCACCACCAACGGCCTCGCCTCGCTGTCGCCGGTCGCCGAGCCGGCGGACGTCATCGGCAAGAAGGTCGCCGCCGGCCAGACCGACAGCGTGCGCGTGATCCTGCCGATCATCTTCGACGCCCATAAGCTCGACCCGTCCAAGATCGACTGGCAGTCGGCCGATCCGAGCGTCTACTTCTCGCTGCTGCTCTCCGGCCAGGTCGACATGTTCACCGCGACCTCCGACGGCGACGTGCCGGCGCTGGTGAAGGCCGCCGACAAGCAGGGCAAGAAGGTGCACTTCGCCTCCTTCGCCGACTGGGGCTACGATATGTTCGGCTACGTGCTGCTCGGCGCACGCGACTCCATCGAGAAGAACCCGGAGGATGCGGCCCGCTTCGCCGAGGCGACCAAGAAGGCGGTCGAGTACTCCATCGCCCATCCCGACGAGGCAGCCGAGATCATGGTCAAGTACAACCCGACCATGTCGCTCGACACGGTGAAGGCCCAGCTCGCCGGCGCCCTGCAGTCGATGCAGACGCCCTACACGAAGAAGAACGGCTACGGCACCGCCACCGAGGAGCGCCTCAGGGAGTCGATCGACCTCGTGAAGACGGCGCTCAAGCTCCAGACTGACGTGACGCCGTCCGACGTCTTCGTCCAGCTCGGCAAGTAGGGCCGGCGGGGCCTCCGCCCCATCTGGCAGCCGGGGCGCCGCGTCGCCCCGGTCGGTGCGGAAGGCGGCGCGACGCCCTGGTCGCCGCGCTGCCGTGATGCGAGTTTTCCATGTCGGTCGACATCCGAAACGTCTCCAAGAGCTTCCGGTCGACGCTGGCGGTCGACGACGCCTCCCTCGCGCTCGAGGAGGGCAGCTTCGTCTCGATCGTCGGGCCGAGCGGCTGCGGCAAGTCCACCCTGCTGCGCCTCGTCGCCGGCCTGATCCACCCGAGCAGCGGCACCATCGACGTGCGCGGCGTGCCGGTGAAAGGACCGCTGCGCAACATCGGCATGGTGTTCCAGTCGCCGGTGCTGCTGCCCTGGCGGCGCACCCTCGACAACATCCTGTTCGTCGCCGAGATGGGCGGGCAGAAGACCTCGCAATGGCGTGAGCGCGCGCTCGAGCTGATGCAGCTCGCCGGGCTCGGCGGCTTCGAGGCGAGCTATCCGCACGAGCTTTCGGGCGGCATGCAGCAGCGCGCCTCGATCTGCCGGGCGATGCTGCTCAAGCCGCCGCTGATCCTGATGGACGAGCCGTTCGGCGCGCTCGACGTCATCACCCGCGAGCGCATGGGCTACGCCCTGCAGACGCTGTGGAACGAGAGCCGCAGCACGGTGCTGTTCGTCACCCACAGCATCACCGAGGCCGTCCTGCTCTCCGACACGGTGGTGGTGATGACCCCGCGGCCCGGCCGCATCCGCGACATCGTGCCGATCGACCTGCCGCGGCCGCGCCACCCGGGCACGCTGCGCGAGCCGCGTTTCCTCGAACTGTCCGAGCGCGTGCGCGAGGGCATCGAAGCGCAGTGGATGGAGTGAGACCATGAGCGAGTCCATGTCGAAGCGGCTCGCCGCGATCGCCAAGCCGCTCGCCGGCTTCGCGGTGCTGGTGCTGATCTGGCAGTACGGCGCCCCGCTCGCGGGCATACCCTCCTATGTGCTGCCGCTGCCGACCGAGATCGCCCAGCGCTTCGTCGAGACCTTCTCGGTGCAGATGCAGGGGCTGGCGATGACGGCGTTCACCACGCTCGCCGGCCTCGGGCTGGCGCTGGTGGTCGGGGTGCTGCTGGCGCTGCTGATCATCTACGTGCCGCTGCTCGGCTCGATGATCACGCCGCTGCTCGCCGCCTTCAATTCGATCCCGAAGATCGCCATCGCCCCGCTCTTCGTCATCTGGTTCGGCCTCGGCTACGAATCCAAGGTGCTGCTCGCCTTCCTGCTGGCGCTGTTCCCGATCTTCGTGAACTCGGTCACCGGGCTCGGCGAGATCGAGGCGGACCTGATCGACCTGTCGACGCTGGCCGGCGGCAACAGGTGGCGGATTTTCGTCAAGGTGCGGCTGATGAATGCCGTGCCCTACATCGCCGACGCGGTGAAGGTCGCCTTCCCGCTGGCGCTGGTCGGCTCCATCGTCGGCGAGTTCATCGGCGGCAACAGCGGCATCGGCCACATCATCCTGTCGGGCCAGTTCAACCTCGACACGCCGCTGGTGTTCGCGACGCTGCTGTCCATCACCCTGTTCACGACGCTCGGCATCGGCGCCGTGTCCCTGTTCGAGAACGCCTTCCTGACCTGGCGACCCTCCCAGCGCCGGCGGTGACGCCACGCACAGCGCCCCTGTCTTCCGGAGTATCTGACGAATGCGCGACTACATCTCACGCCTGCGCGAACGCGGCGACCTGCTCGTGGTCGACAAGGAGATCGACCCGTTCCACGAGCTCGCCGCCGTCACCCATGCGGCGCAGAAGCGCTGGGGCAAGCCCATCCTGTTCACCAATGTGAAGGGCACCCGCTTCCCGGTCGTCACCAATGTCTATGGCTCGCGCGAGCGCCTGGCGGAGGTGATCGGCATCGACGCCAAGGATTTCTGCCGGCAATGGAGCAACCTCGCCAGCCTCGGCAAGGGCACCGGCGAGCCCTTCGTCGAGGTCGAGGACGACGGGCTGACCGAGGTGAAGCTCTCCGAGCTGCCGCTGATCACCTATTCGGACCGCGATGCCGCGCCCTATTTCACCTCGGCGATGTTCATCGCCAAGGACCCGGAGACCGGGGTCGGCAACCTGTCCTATCACCGCTCGATGTTCGTCAGCGACGACGAGCTGCGCTGCCGCCTCGCCCCGCGCCACCATCTCACCATCTATCACGAGAAGGCCGAGAAGATGGGCAAGCCGCTGGAGGCGGCGATGCTGATCGGCGCGCCGGCGACCTCCTTCCTCACCGCCGCCGCCCCGCTGCCCTACGACGTCGACGAGCTCGAGGTCGCGGCGCGGCTGAAGGGCGGCCCGATCGCCATGCGCAAGTGCAAGTACATCGACCTCGAGGTGCCGGCGGACACCGAGGTCGTCATCGAGGGCCGGTTCCTGCCGAACGAGCGCCGCCCGGAAGGCCCGTTCGGCGAGTTCATGGGCTACTACGTGCCCGAGGGCCCGAACGCGGTGTTCGAGGTGCTCGGCGTCACGGTGCGCAAGGACGCGATGTTCCACTCCATCCTGTGCGGCTCGCCGGAGGAGGTGCTGACGCTCGAGCTCTCGGTCTCGGCCAACATCTATCAGCGCCTTTCCGCCGCGCTGCCGGGCATTCTCGACGTCACCTGCCAGCCCTTCGTGACCCATGCCATCGTCAAGATCGACCCGCAGTTCGAGGGCCATGCCCGGCAGGTGATGCTGGCGACCATCGGCGCCGAGCCGATCTGGGCCAAGGTGATCACCGTGGTCGACGAGGACGTCGACATCTACAGCATGGACGACGTGATGTGGGCCGTGCTCACGCGCTGCCGGCCGGACAAGGACATGATCATCATTCCCGACACGCCCTCCTTCTACCGCGACGAGCACAAGGACCATTGGGGGCGGTTGCTGATCGACGCCACCAAGCCGTTCGCCCGCCGCACCGAGTTCGAGCGCAAGAAGATCCGCCTCGCCGACCAGGTGAACCTGGCCGACTGGTTCGAGAACGCCTGAGCGTGGGCGGGGACGCAAGCGCCATGGAAGAGCGCCCGCGCATCATCATCGGCATCAGCGGCGCCTCGGGCGCCGTCTACGGCGTGCGGGCGCTGGCGCTGATGAGGGCGGCGGGGGTGGAGACGCACCTCGTCGTCACCCGCTCCGCCCATCTCACCCTGTCGCAGGAGCTCGGACTCGGGCCGGCGGCGCTGGGCGGGAAGGCGGACGTCGTCCACAACGTGGCCGATGTCGGCGCCTCCATTTCCAGCGGCTCGTTCCGCACGCTCGGCATGCTGATCGCGCCCTGCTCGGTGCGCACCATGTCGGAGATCGCCACCGGCGTGACCTCCAGCCTGATGAGCCGCGCCGCCGACGTGGTGCTGAAGGAGCGCCGCCGGCTGGTGCTGATGGTGCGCGAGACGCCGCTGCATCTCGGCCATCTGCGCACCATGAGCGCGCTCACGGAGATGGGTGCGGTCATCATGCCGCCGGTGCCAGCCTTCTACGCACAGCCCGCTTCGCTGGAGGAGATGGTCGACCACTCGGTCGGCCGGGCGCTGGACCTGTTCGGCATCGATCACGACGCCTGCCGGCGCTGGACCGGCATGGGCCCGGCCCGGCGCGGGCAGACCTCGTGAGCGCGGGCGGGGTCTTCGTATCGGGGCTCAGGCGCTGACGCCGAGCGTGTCGTCGAGCCCGTCCAGGACCCGCCGGTTGCGCTGCGACCAGGACGGCCCGTTCAGCGGAAACAGCACGGGGCTCGCCGGCGTCGGCAGCATCAGCAGGTTGCTGACGAGCGCGCCTTCGAGATGCGCCGATGGCGGGATGACGGGTGACGGGCCGCAACGTTAGCCGGGCATGCTTCCGGCGCTGTCCGGCTCAGCCCGCCTGGCTACTGCTCCACCTGGCAGACCAGCTCATGCTGCCCGCCGGCATGCGAGCGCGTCGTCAGCCGGTCGGCCAGCCGCGTCATCAGCGCTAGCGCGACGCCGTTCATGATCGCGTCTTCGTCGGCCGTCTCGTCGAGGCTGGGCGCCGCGCCGCCCGTCAGCGGCCGGCCGTGCCAGGAGAAGGCGAGTTCGAGCGTATACTCGTCGAAGCGTGTGGCGACCTCCATGCGGTCGTCCGCGAGCTGCGGGGCGGCCTCGGCGAATTCCTCGGCGATCTGAGACAGGCGGAGCACGGCCGTCCCGCGCGCGCCGTCCTGGCTGCCGGCGTCGGCCAGAAACTGCAGCACCGGCGCGACGCCGGCTCCGGGTTCCCAGCTCAGCCGGTGCCGCTTGCGCGTGCCGATGCGGAACAGGGCGTTCAGCACCAGCGCCGTCAGCAGCGCCAGCACCAGCGAGGAGGTGATGAGCGGATGCAGGGCCGGCGGCAGATGGTCGGCATAGAAGCCGGGCATCTCGTCGAAGGAGATGCCGAGGAAGAAGCTCAGCCCGACCGCCAGCGTGCGCCGTGCGTCGAGCAGGCGCTGCCCGAGGATCGACATGCCGGACAGCACCACATAGGTCGAGGCGAAGAGCAGGGCGGCGCCGAGCACGCCCTGGGGAATGGCGATCAGCACGCCCGCCGCGCGCGGCAGGAAGGCGAGCACGATCCAGCCGATGCCGACGCCGATGGCGACGCGGCGGGCCAGCACCTCGGTCGCCACCGAAAGGCCGACGCTGGCCGAATAGGTGTTGAGCCCCATCGTGCCGATCACGCCGGCCAACAGCGTGCCGATCCCGTCCGCCAGCACGCCGGCTTCGATATTGGCGTAGTCCGGCCGCTTCCAGTCGCGGTCATTGACCTTCTGGCTGGCCACCATGTCGCCGAAGGCGCGCAGCGTGCAGGCGAGCGCACCGACGAGAAAGCCCGGCAGCAGAGCCGCCTCGAAGTGCGGCGTGACGAGCGGCCAGGTGAACAGCTCCGGCACGATGGCGGGAATGTTCAGGTGCGCGTCGCCGGCGGCGAAGCCGTAGCCCAGATGCAGGCCGATGCCCGCCGCAAGCCCCACCAGGACCGCCATGCTGCGCAGGCGCGCGCCGCCCCATATGGCGAGGGCGACCATGATGGCGAGCGCCGCCAGGGCGGGTCCCGTCTCCGTGACGGTGAGCGGCTGCGCCCGGTCGTAGCCGAGCATGAGCTTCAGCGCGACGATGCCGAGGATGATGCCGATCATGAGGACGGTCAGCCCGACGATCTCCACCGGCAGGTAGGGCCGCAGCCGGCCGATGAACCGGCTGAGGACGATCTCCGTCAGGCCGGCGGCGATGGTGAGCCCGGCGACGGCTTCGAGTCCGCCGCTGCGCGCCGCCGCCAGCGCCGCCGGCAGATAGGCCGCCGTGAACACGGCCGGCAGGAGGAAGCCGCTGCCGATCCGCGTCCGGCCAAGCAACACTCCGCCCCACGCCTGCGCCAGCGTCGCAAGGCCCATGGCCAGCATGGAAAGCTGGAGGTAATGGACCTGCACGGCTTGCCCGACGCCGGCCGTCTGGGCGACGAGCAGCGGAAAGACCAGCGTGACCGCCATCAGCCCCATATGCTGCGCGACCGCGGTGAGCAGCACGGTCGGCGGAGGCCGGGAGAGCAGATCGTAGCGTGCGGTCATGCGGGACGGGGATGTGAGTTACGGCGGGTTCGGCGAGCCGGCACGATATCTGATTAGCCCAGAAGACGTATTGCTGCCGGATCGATCTGTCGCCGTCGCGCATTTTCCCGACGCCATGTCGGTGGCGCTATGCATGTCGGGCGATCAGCGTGTTGGGGAATGCCGGGCCGTTGTCGCGCGACGATGCCGGCCAGGGTGACGCTGGAAATATTCGTGTCGTTGAACGGGATCGAACGGCAGGATTCACGCCGGTTCCCCGCTTTTCGCCACGCGCGGCGAGCCCCGCCGCCACCGCAGATACGGTATCGACACCAGGGCCGATGCCACGACATAGGCGGCGAGGATGACGATTGTCCGCGGGCCCCGGAAGGCTGTCGCGACGATCACCGCGATGCCGATGTGGCGCGTGGCGCAGGCGATGGCCAGCGTCGTCCGGTCCATTTCCTTCGGTCCGCCGCAGATGTGGCCGATGACCAGCGCCATGATCATCACGCCGAGCAGGGCCAGCATGCCTGTCAGCCGCACCTCCACCAGGATGTGCCAGTTGACGGCGAGGAGCACGACGCCTGCCGTCGTGAGCACCAGTGCGGCCGCGGCGGACAGGCGCTCCGCGTAGTCGGCCGCAAGGCGAGGGAAATAGGCGCCGAGCGCCATCCCCACCATCAGCGGCGCCAGGAAGGCGGTGCCGATCGCCAGGGCGGCGTCGCGCCAGGACAGCTCGGCGGACACGCCGAAATGCCGGGCGAGCAGCGCGACCCACAGCGGTGTCACCACGATGGCGACGACCGACGAGACCACCACCAGGCTGAAGCCGTAGGCCCCATCCCCGAACTGCTGGAGCTTGCGCGGCAGGAGAGGTGCGCCGGCCGAAACGGCGAGGACCATAAGCGCGGCCTTGACGCCGGTGTTCAGCGGCAGGAACGCCACCATCAGCACGGTCACGAGCGGGACGAGCACGTACATCGCGCCGAGCGAGCGCAGCAACAGCGCCGGCCGGCGCAGCAGATAGGTCACGTCGACGAAGGACGAACCCATGCCGATCGCCATGATCAGCACGGCGACGGCCAGCTTGACGGCGATGAGCGCAACGGCTGTCATTCTACGCCGCCCTAGTGTTCCGACACGGTCCAGCTGTCGTCGGGATCGAAGCGGCGAATCTTCGCCACGATGGCGGCAGTATCCCTGCCCAGGTCCTTCTCGTAAACGATGCCGGCCTGGTTGACCGCGAAGGTGTGCACGCCGGTCTCGCCATAGGTCACCGGCCACGCGACGAGGCCGAAGCCGGCGATCATGTTGCCGTTGATGACGTAATCATACCGGCCGCCGGCGACGTGGTTGCCCTGGCCGCGGAGGATGCGGAACCGGTAGCCGAAGTAGCCCTCGCCCTGCTTTGCCTTGTCGAGATTTCCCGGGTCGATGGAGGCGCCGGCGGGGCTGTCGCCATCCCCCTGTCCGGGCGGCCAGTAGAGGCCGTCGGTCTTGCCCGGGGAACTGATCAGCTTCTGCGCGAATTCGTCCACGCCGTCGCCGTCGCGATCTTCCGACGCATAGAGCCGCTGCGCGTCGACATAGGCGCGCAGCGTGGCGATGACCTCGATCTCGTTCTCGCCGATCCGCCGGTTGGCGATCTCGTCGAGGCCCGCCTCGGTGTCGAACGCCCATTTGCCGTCCTTGGCCTTCACCAGGGGAAAGGGCAGCGGCCACAGCTCGCGTCCGATGTCGAGAATCTTGCGGTTGGTGCCGACGTCCTCGACGTCGACACGCTGGGCGGCGCCCTCCCGCATTTTCGAGAACGTGTCCATCACCCCTTCATTCGAGCGCAGTCGGGCGGCATCGAGACCGAGCAGGCGGGCCAGCGCATCGAGATCATCGCCGGCGAGGGCGGCCTTGAACGCGTCGACCGCGCCGCCCGGCTCGGCAAAGCCGGGGGGCGGCTGCTCGGCGCGATAGGCGCTCAGTTCGAGTGCCCGGACCGGCATCAGGCCGGCGGTCGCGACGGTGGCGACGGCGAGGACCAGAAGACGGGACAGTCCGCGGAACAGATGGTTTGGCATCACCGCTCTCCTCATCCTCAGTGCCGTCGGCCGCCCGGGTGCGGACGAGGCCGTCCGCCGCCCGCCTGGCGATGCGGCACCGCGCGCTGCCCTCCGCCTCGCACGGCGGCCCCCCGTGCCGAGTGGATCTGCGCCGAGCGGCCGGAGCGGATTTCGCCGAGGCCCGAGGGCACCTTCGGCCGATGGTCGATGCGACCGCCGGGCTTGGGTGCGTGGACGGGGCGGTTGATCGAGGCGGGCGCCTTCGCGCGACCGGCTGCGGCGGCCCTGGCCTTCGCGCCGGCGCCGCCTGCGGGACGCTGGATCTGCCCGCCCTTCCCGCCACCACCCTGGACGCGGCCCGCCACATTGGGGTGCTGCGCAACGGCGTTGGCGACGCCGGGCCTGCCCTGGCCGCCCGGCAGGCGCCCCGGCCGGTCGCCGCCCGGGCGGTTCTGAAGCGCGTTCTTGCGGATGTCGCCGATCTTGCCCGCGCCCGGCGGGACCTGATGGTTGCGGCGCACGTCGGCCGCCCTGGCACGCAGGTCGTTTCCGCGGTCGTTGCGCAGGCCCTGCCGGATATTGTTGCGATCCAGCTTGCCGAGCTGGTCGCGATCGATGTGGAGCTTGCTCCGGTCGACATCCTTCCAGTCGATGTCGTTGGCATGGATCCGGCCGCTGAAATTGCGGTTGTGGAAGCAGTTGTTGCAGTTGAAATCGACGTCGCTGCGCCAGCGGCCGCTCCACACGCCCAGTCGTTCCAGTCGACGGCCGCCGCCCACGCCGCGCCGGTCACCGCGCCGGTGAAGAAGGTCGCCGTCGGCCACAAATAGGAAGGATAGGGGTCGGCGGCGTAGGTGACCGGCGCTACCGCATAGCCCGGCTCGTACAGCATTTCGGGAGCGTATTGGGGAATGTAGACCTGCTCGGGCGTGGCGGGCTGGATGACGATGTTGTCGTTCTCCTTGGTCACCGTCACCTTGTCGTCGGACTTGATGATGTTGGCCGCCACCGCCTCGTCACGAAGCTGCTGGATGGCGAGCAGAACGTCCTTCTGCTGGTTCGCCAACGCCTCGCCGAGCGCCTGCGTCCAGTCGAGATCCTCGCTCATCATCGCGACGATCTCGGGATAGTTCAGCAGCGCGACGACGCTGCCGTCCCAGCTCGCCTTCGGCTCGAGCTTCGGATCCTTCTTGCGAGCCTCCAGGAAGCGGGCGGCCTCGACGATCTGCAGCGGATAGAGGGAGGCGGCCGCGATGGCGGCGACGAGGTCGTCGGGATAAAGCGCGATCCGGGCGACGAGGATCTGCAATTCCTGCTCGCTCAATGGCTCGTCGGCCGCGGCGACCGCGTCTCCTGTGTCCGTCGCGTCCCCCGCGTCGGTCGTGTCGGCGGTCTGGGCGAAGGCGACGCGCGGGCCGATGGTTAGCGACGTCGCGACCACACCGATCGATATCGAGCAAAGGCAGACGAAGATGGTGCGAAGGAGGGCCCGGCCCCGGGCCGCGGCGAGCCATCGGTGGGCGGGCATGGTTGCTTGCAGCATCCGGGAAGGTTCTGTCATGACGACCCGCACTCCCGCTGCCTCATGGATCGACGTCATGTCGCGTCGAATGGAGGGATCAGCTTCCAGTGGTTTCTGATGGCGCCCACCATCCCTCCGCGCCGCAGAGGCTCGTGCGGAAGGCTTTCCTCGGGAAAGTGCGGGGCCGATCCCATGCGGCAGGAGCGCATCGGCGATGGCGAGAACTGTACCGAAAGCGGTCATGCTCCGGTCTCCCGGCACTGTCGCGCAGGCGACAACCATCGGATATCGAGCGGCCGATGCTCGACGATGTCAGTCTACAACGCTATCTGACTTAAAGGTAGGCATCGAATTACGTCCACGAGCGGCAAAAAAATCCTTATGCGCGCCCGGACTTTTGCTGCGAATGAAGGAGGTAGATCATGCCCGCGCCCGGCGCTCACCGGCCGTGTCTCGCGATCATGTTCTCTTCATCGTTCGAAGCCACGGCTTCTTCCCGAATGGCGACCAGCTGGCCATCGGGACGCCCCCGCCACCGGCGGTCGCCGCATGGCGAGCGCCTCACGTCTGGGCGATATTCATCATCGGAATTTCGAGCGTGAGCGAGAGGCCCTCCTGCGTCCAGTCGCGGGAAACCGTGCCGCCCATCGCCCTCAGCACCGCCTTCTCGAGCACCGAGCCGAAGCCCTCGCGCGAGGGCGAGGTGCCGCTCTCGAGGGAGGCCTGTTCGACCCATGTCATGTGGAACCGGTCGTCGACCGAGGTGACGTGAATGGTGAGCCGTCCCTGCGCCTGCGAGAGGGCGCCATACTTCGCCGCGTTGGTCGTGAATTCGTGGAGCAGCAGTGCCAGTGAGGTCAGCGCGTTGCCGGCCAGCACGATGTCGTCTCCGCTGACCGAGATCCGCGTGCTCTGCGGGCAGCGATAGGGGGCCAGGATGGCGTTCAGCAGGGCGACGGCCGTCGTCTCGGATTTCGCTTCGCCGTCGCTGCTCAGGTCCGGCAGGGTGAGATCGTGCACGCGCGCCAGCGCCTGAAGCCGTGCGCGCAGGTCGCTGGCAAGCTCCTCCGCGCTGCCGGCCGCCCGCGTGCTGAATTCGATCAGGCCGACGGCGACGGCGAACAGGTTCTTGATGCGGTGATTTATCTCGCGCAGGAGCATTTCCTGCTGCTCGCGGGCGTGCTGATGGCGATGGACGTCGTGGGTCAGGGTGATCAGGAACTCGTCCTTGCGCCGGCCGGCCTCCCGGAGCGCCTCGGCCTGCACTTCCAGCTCGTCGCGCTGGGCGGCGATCATCTGCCGCTGCTGGTAGAGCTCGAAAAAGACGTCCGCCTTGCTGCGCAGGATGTCCGGTTCGATCGGCTTCTGGATGAAGTCGACCGCTCCGGCGCCGTAGCCGCGGAAGCGGCGCTGGTTGTCGGCGCTGCCGGCGGTCACGAAGATGATGGGAATGCGCCTCGTCCGCTCATTGCCGCGCATCAGCTCGGCGAGTTCGAACCCGTTCAGCCCGGGCATCTGGACGTCGATGAGGGCCAGCGCGACATCGTTGTGCAGCAGGAGTTCCAGCGCCTCGTCGCCGGAGCGGGCTTTCAGCAGCAGCAGATCGTCTCGGCGCAGCAGGGCTTCGAGAGAGACGAGATTGTCTTCGAGATCGTCGACCAGCAGGAAGGGAACGGGGCTCATTGTCGCGTTCAAACCTCCCGCAGATATTCAGCTATCGCGCTCAGGGACATGACCTGCGCGTCCGGACAAAGAACGATCGCCGCCTCGGGCATCGCCGACGCGAATGCCTCGTCGGGATTTTGCACCAGCGCCGTGCCGCCGAGATCGACGACCGTGCTCAGCCCGTGCGCGCCGTCCTGGTTGGCGCCGGTGAGCACGATGGCGATCAGCGCCGGCCCATAGGCGTCGGCCGCGCTCTCGAACAGCACATCGATGGAGGGGCGGGAAAACAGCACCGGCTCGTCGCTCGACAGCGAAAGCGTCCGGTCCATTTCCACGAGGAGATGATAGTCCGGCGGGGCGAAATAGACCGTGCCGCCGGTGATCGGCTCCTTGTCCTCCGCCTCGCGCACCTCGACCAGGCACTTGTTCTGGAACAGTTCCGCCAGCACGCTCTGCTTGTCGGCGGGCACATGCACGACCACCATGATCGGCAGCCTGAACCCGGCCGGCAGCTGGGGCAGAATGGCCGACAGCGCCTCCAGCGCCCCGGCCGAGGCGCCGATCACGACCGCTTCCGAGCGCGCCGTCATTGCGCGCTCCTCTGGTAGATCTTCTCCTCGCGCACGAAGTCGACGAAGGAGCCGGCGTGGCTGGAGAAGCGCAGGCTCTCCTTCGCGCCCAGCCCCAGGAAGCCCTTTCGCACCAGCGAACCCTCGAAAAGGCCCAGCGCGCGATCCTGCGCGGAGCGATTGAAATAGATGAGGACGTTCCGGCACGAGATGAGGTGCATCTCGCCGAAGACCGCGTCCGTCACCAGGCTGTGGTCGGAGAAGACCACCTTCCGGCGCAGGCTCTTGTCGAAGGACGCCCGGCCATAGGCCGCGTGATAATATTCCGACAGCGAGTGACGCCCGCCCGACTTGCGGTGGTTCTCGGTGAAGAGCGGAATGCGGTCGAGGCTGAAGATGCCGGTATCCGCGGCGCGAAGCGCCTCCGGATTGATGTCGGTGGCGTAGAACAGCGTCCGCTCTTCGAGGCCCTCCTCGCGAAACAGGATGACCATGGAATAGAGCTCCTCGCCCGCGCTGCAGCCCGCGATCCACACCTTGAGGGAAGGGTAGGTGCGCAGATGCGGCACGACCTTTTCGCGGATGGCGCGGAAATAGGAGGGGTCGCGGAACATCTCGCTGACCTGCACGGTCAGGAAGCCGAGGAGGCGCGGCAGCATGTCGGGATCGCGCATCAGCGCGTCCTGCATGGCCGAGAAGCTGGCAAACCCCAGCTGCTGGCGCCCCTGCCGCAGCCGCCGCTTTATCGAGGCCATGGCATAGTCGCGGAAGTCATAGTGGTAGCGGTAATAGAGGGCGTCCAGCAGCAGCCGGATCTCGATGTCCTCGGTCCGCTCATGGGCAAGGTCGTCTGTCACCTCGGCATCCATACGCGTACGAGGGACAGGAGCTTTTCGACGTCGAGCGGCTTGGCCATGTAGTCGTTGGCACCGGCATCGACGCATCTCTGCTGGTCGTCGGGCATCGCCTTCGCGGTGAGGGCGATGATCGGCAGTTTCCTAAAGGCCGCGTTCCGGCGGATTTCGCGCATGGCGGTGAGCCCGTCCATCACCGGCATCATCACGTCCATCAGGACCAGATCGATGGAGCCCGCCGCCGCGTCGGCCGACTTGGCGAGTGCATCGAGGGCCTCCTGGCCGTTGCGGGCGATCTCGACGATCGCTCCCCTCGGCTCGAGGATGTTGGTCAGCGCGTAGACGTTGCGAACATCGTCCTCGACCACGAGGATCCGCCGGCCCTCCAGCAGGGCATCGCGGTTTCGCGCCTTGCGGATCATCTTCTGCTGCTCGTCCGGCAGTTCCGACACCACCTGGTGCAGGAAGAGGCTCACCTCGTCGAGCAGGCGTTCGGGCGACTTGGCGCCCTTGATGATGATCGATTTCGAGTAGCGGCGGAGCTTCTCCTCGTCGTCCATCGACAGTTCGCGGCCGGTGTAGACGATGGCCGGCGGGAAGGCGTAGGCGCTTTCCTGGCTCAGCGTCTCCAGCAGCGAGTAGCCGGAGGCGTCCGGCAAGGTCAGGTCGAGCACCATGCAGTCGAAGGTCTGCTCCTCGAGCAGCTTGAGGCATTCGGCCGCCGTTCCCGCGGTGACGGTCTGGACGTCGTGCGAGGACAGGAGCTGCGCGACGGCGTCCCGCTGCACCGGATCGTCCTCGACGATGAGCACCCTGTGGAGGCGCTGCAGGAGCTTGGCCTCGAGCTTCTTCAACACCTCGACCAGCTGCTCGCGCTGTATCGGCTTGAGCGCATAGCCGACGGCGCCGAGCGAAAGCGCCGTCTCCATGTTGTCGGTGGCCGAGACGATGTGGATGGGGATGTGGCGGGTGCGGACATCGTGCTTGAGCCGGTCGAGCACCGAGAGGCCGGACTGATCGGGCAGGCCGACATCGAGCACGATGGCGTTGGGCATGAACTGCCGCGCCATCGCCAGCGCTTCCTCGGCCGTTCCGGCGATGAGCGCGCGGAAGCCCATTTCGCGCGAGAGATCGCGCAGGATCTCCGCGAAGGTGTCGTCGTCCTCGACCACGAGCAGCACGCGCTTCTCGTCGGCGGGCGCGTCGCGGTCGTCGTCCACCTTGCGGTGGGGCCTTGCGGGCGCCGCCCGCCCGGTTTCGGGCTCCGCCGGCGCCGCCACGGCCGCGCGCGGCGCCGGCAGGTCACGTGGCGCGACATTGGCGGGGTCGTATTGGGTGGGAATGATCAGGGTGAAGGTGCTTCCCGCGCCCTCGCGGCTCTTCAGCTCGATCGAGCCGCCCAGAAGCCTCGCGAGCTGGCGCGAGATGGAAAGCCCGAGGCCGGTGCCTCCATATTTGCGGCTGATCGTGCCGTCGGCCTGATGGAAGGCCTCGAAGATCGAGTTCTGTTGCTCGGCGCTGATGCCGATGCCGGTGTCGGACACCGCGAAGGCGATCCGCCCGTCGCCCGCCGGCCTGATCGACAGGACGACCTTGCCCGTCTCCGTGAACTTGAAGGCGTTCGACAGAAGGTTCTTCAGTACCTGTTCGAGGCGCAGGCTGTCGGTGTCGATGGTGGCGGGGCAATCGGGCGCGAGCTCGACGACGAAGTCCAGCTGCTTCTGCGCCGCCACCGGCTGAAACAGCGGCCGCAGATTGTTGGCGACGCGCTGCAGCGGAAGCGTTTCCGGCTGGATCTCCACATGGCCGGCCTCGATCTTGGACAGGTCGAGAATGTCGTTGATGAGGTTCAGCAGGTCGTTGCCCGACGACTGGATCGTGCGGGCGTATTTGACCTGTTCCTCGGTCAGGTTGTCGTCGGGGTTGTCGGCCAGCAGCTTGGCGAGGATCAGCGAGGAGTTCAGCGGCGTGCGCAGCTCATGCGACATGTTGGCGAGGAAGTCGGACTTGTAGCGGCTGGCCTGCTCGAGTTCGCGCGCCTTGAGCTGGACCGAGGCATTGGCGCGCTCCAGGTCGTCGCGCTGGGCCTCCAGCAACTGGGTCTGCTCTTCCAGCTGGGAATTGGTCTGCTCCAGCTCCACCTGCTGCTGCTCGAGCCGGGCCTGCGATTCCTTCAGGGCGCGGCTCTGTTCCTCCAGCTCCTCGTTCGAGACGCGAAGCTCCTCGCTCTGCGTCTGCAATTCTTCCGACTGGCGCTGCGTTTCGTCGAGAAGGGCCTGCAATTCGCTGCGATACCGCGCCGAGCGCACGGCCAGCGCGATGGATTGCGATGCCCGGTCGAGCAGTTCGAGCGTCGCGGCGTCGACCGGCTGCAGGAAGCCGAGCTCCATCACCGAATTGACGTTGCCGTCGACGCCGCCGGGCGAGATGGCGATGGTCCTCGGCTTGTCCTGCCCCATCGCCGAGCCGAAGGCGAGGTAGCCGTCCGGCACGTCGTCGATGAGACGCGGCCGGTTCTCGACCACCGCCTGTCCGAGAAGCCCTTCGCCGACGCGCAGCTCGGCGGGAATGTTCGCATCGTCGGGCACGCCATAGGTGGCCGTGCGCCGATAGCGGGAACTGTCGGCGACGAACAGCGCGCCGGCGACGGCGCCCAGATATTTCGTGAGGAACGCCAATATGGTCTGCGAGAGCTGCTCGATGTTCTGGTCGCCCATCATCGCGGCGGCGAGCCCCACCTGACCGCCCTGGAGCCACTCGTCGCGGCGTCGGGCCAGGGTGGCTCGGCGGATGAGGAAGGCGATCGCCAGCGTGAGCAGGATGCCGAGAAGGCCGGACAGCAGGCTGCTGGCGAGGGCGACCTGCTGGGACCGGTTCATCTGGGCCAGTCGTTCGCCGCGCAACCGGACTTCTTCCTGCGTCATGGCCGCGAGTTGCGTGCGGATCGCGTCCATCTCGACCTTGCCGCGGTCGGAGTTGACGACGGCGAGAGCCGCCGGCAGCCCTTCGGTTCGGCGCAGATTGATGGTTTCGCCGAGCTCGGCCAGCTTGGCTGCCACGTGCAGCCGCAACAGCGCCAGCTTCGGCTTCTGGGACGGGTTGTCGCTCGTCAGCTCCGCGACCTCGTCGATCTTGGCCGGAATGGCGGCAAGCGCGAGCTGGTACGGCTCGAGGTATTTCTCGTCATTCGTCAGCAGAAAGCCGCGCTGGCCCGTCTCCGCGTCCTGGGCGCTCGAGCGGATCGCCGCCAGTGCGACGATGACCTCGTGCGAATGAAAGATCCTCTGGCTGTTGTCCTTCAGCGCCTGAAGATTCAAATAGGCGATCGTGCCGCTGAGCAGAAAGAACACGATCGCTCCGAGAAGGCCGATCGCGACCGCGGGATCGAGCCCCAGCCCGCGCCCCAGCTCCAGCCCGCGCGCCAACCCGCGTTTGAGTCCGCGTTCCTTTGCACCCATTGCCGAACCTTGTGTCATGACGCTGCCGTTCGCGAGAAGTGGCTTTCAGAAAGGGTGCGAGAACGATGGCTCGCCTTGCGCGGCAGCCGCCAGCCGGCACGCAGGGGGTACCGAAAGGTCGAGACCATCATTCTTCCCCGTCGCCGATCAAGCCGCGCAGCGCTTGCGACAGCTGGGTCTTGGACAGGGGCTTGTTCAGGAAAATCCCGTTCGCGGGAATGTCGTCGCCGGCAACGGGGCGCCGGCCGGAGATTATGATCACATGAATCGAGGGCCAGCGCTCGCGCACTCTTCTGGCGAACTGCAGGCCGTCCATCGTTCCCGGCATTTCTATGTCGGTGATCAGCACGCGAACATCGGGGCGGGACGAGAGAAGCGCCAGGCCGTCATCGGCGGTTGACGCTTCGATGGTCGCGAATCCGGCCGATTCGACCGCATTGATGGTATCTATTCTTACGAAGAACTCATCGTCGACAACAAGAACCGTCGAGGGCCCACTCTCACGGCAGAGAGACATCTATAAACCTTGAGTTGCACTATCGGTCTATGGCGCGCCGGCGCAGGTGATTGCCGCCCCTCCCGGCGCCCACTAACTGCGTTCGCGACCCAAGGTTCCATGTTTTGTTAAAATATCCGGCTTTTGTGAAAATATCCGAACCGCCGCTCCCCTCCCGGTCTCACCCGGGCCGCGACATTCCCATGCCCGGCTGCGGCGCCATCGCGCATCGAAGGCATGAGGTCGCGCGGGGCCGCGCAACCCGTGCGCTCGCACCCCCGTCGCCGTTTGCGTGGTGACGGGCTCGCTATATCCTGACGGCATGGATCTGATCCGCATCATTCTGGTCGATGATCATCCGATCGTGCGCGAGGGCTATCGACGCCTGCTCGAACGTCATCCCGGCTTCTCGGTCGTGGCGGAGGCCGGGGATGGCGAGGGCGCGGCGGCCGCGTTCGCCGCACACCGGCCGGACATCGTGCTGATGGACCTTTCCATGCCGGGCGGGGGTGGGTTCGCGGCGGTGGAGGCCATTCTGGCGCGCGATCCCCAGGCCCGCATCCTCGTCGTGTCCATGCACCAGGGCGCCATATTCGCGCAGAAGGCGATGGCCGCCGGGGCGCGCGGCTTCGTCTCCAAGAGCAGCCCGCCGGACGAGCTCGTCCGGGCCATCAGGACCGTCATATCGGGACGGCGGGCGCTCTCGTCCGACGTGGCGCAGGAGTTCGCCCGCACCTCGATCGAGGATGACGATTTCGCCAGCCTGACGCCGCGCGAACGCGACATCCTGTTCCTGCTGGTGCGCGGCAAGAACGGCCGTGCCATCGCCCTCGACCTCGGCCTCTCGTCGAAGACGGTGCAGAACAACCTGTCGCAGATCCGCGCCAAGCTCGGCGCCTCCGGCGACGCCGACCTCGTGCTCAAGGCGCAGCGCGCCGGCCTCGTCCCGGCCCTGTAATGCGCAGGCTGCTGCCCCAGCTCGTCCTTCGGGTGCTGGCGGCCGGGTTCGTCACGGTGATCGTCGCCGCCGGCTGGGTGCTGTGGGACACGGCGAACGCCGCCCGCCACGACGTGGGGATCACCTCCACCCGCGTCGCCGACGCCATCGCCGCGCGGCCGGACTTCATCGGCCTCGCCTTCGGCGGCGTGGCGCCGACCCCGGTATTCCGCGACTGGCAGGAGTTCCCCGCCTGGACGCTGATCGCGCCGGGCGTGTGCGTCGAGTTCGGCGCGCGCGATCAGCCCGCGCACCGGCGCTGCGGCCCCTATCTCGCCGCGGAGGGGTTTCCGCCCGGCTGGTTCGTCTGGCTGGCGCAGCGGATCGGACTGGTGCCGGCCCCGAGCGTCACGCCGGTGCGCATGCGCTACGCGACCGACGCCCGCGTCACCGCAAGCGCCGATCCCGGCGTCATCGTGGCCCGTGCCTGGGCCCGCACTGGCGATCTCATGCGCGTGGCGGTGGGCATGGCGATCGGCGGCGCCCTCCTTACCGGCCTGCTCGTGGTCCGGCTGCTGGCGCCGTTCCGCCTCATCCTGCGGGGTATCGAGCGCCTTCAGCGCGGGGACTTCGCCACCCATCTGCCGCATCTGCGCGTGACGGAATTCGACCGGCTGAGCACGGCGCTGAACGACACCGCCGCCACCCTTCAGGAGGCGCAGGCGATGCGTACGGAGCTCACCCGCCGCCTGTTCACCGTGCAGGAGAGCGAGAGGCGGGCATTGGCGCGCGAGCTGCACGACGAGTTCGGCCAGTGCCTGACGGCGACACGCGCGCTCGCCGCCGCGATCGCCCATTCGGGCGAATCCACCGCGCAGGACGGGACCCGCATCGCCGAGATTTCCGGTCAGATGATGGACAGCCTGCGCGCCGAGCTCTCCCGGCTGCGCCCGCCCGACCTCGACGATCTCGGGCTGCGCCCGGCGCTGGAGCGGCTGATCGCCGACTGGCGCAACCGCGCGCCGGCGATCCGCTTCGCCCTGGAGCTTGTCGGCGACATCGACGGCGTGTCGGACGAGCTGGCGCTCAGCCTTTACCGCATCGCCCAGGAATGCGTGACCAACGCCATCCGTCACGGCGCGCCGAAGGCCGTCGCCCTGCGGATCGAGGTCGCCGACGCCATCACGCTCACCGCCACCGATGACGGCTCGCCTCGCCATGACGGCTCGCCTCGTCATGACGGCCCGATCGGCGATGGCTATGGCCTGCTCGGCATACGCGAGCGGGTCGACGCGCTCGGCGGCAGCTTCACCCTCGCGCCGGTCGAGGGCGGCATGCGCGCCATAGCCCGCCTGCCGCACTGATCCGGGTGATCTTCCCGGGCCGGCCGGGAAGCCCTCTCTGGCGACTGCTTCCGCTCCGGCGCATCCTCCCTCGACACGGGGAGGTGCCGCATGAACGACATGAGCCATCCGATCGCGCGGCTCGGCGGCGAGGTCGCGGCCGGGCTGATCGGCCATGAGGAGATGGTCGAGCGTCTGCTCGTCGCCCTGCTCGCGGGCGGGCACGTGCTGATCGAGGGACCGCCCGGCATCGCCAAGACCCGTGCCGTCAAGCGGCTCGCCGCCTGCCTGCCGGGAAGCCATGCGCGCATCCAGTGCACGCCGGACCTGCTGCCCTCCGACCTCACCGGCACGCAGGTGTTCCGCCCGGAAACCGGCGGCTTCGACTTCGTGCCCGGCCCGCTGTTCCACGCGCTGGTGCTGGTCGACGAGATCAACCGCGCGCCGCCGAAGGTTCAGTCGGCCCTGCTGGAGGCCATGGCCGAGGGCCAGGTGACGACCGCCGGAGTAAGCCGTCCGCTGCCCGATCCCTTCATGGTGGTCGCCACCCAGAACCCCATCGAGCACGAAGGCACCTTCCCGCTGCCCGAGGCGCAGATGGACCGGTTCCTGCTGCATCTCTCGCTCGGCCTGCCCCTGGCCGAGCAGGAGCGGGCCATTCTGGATCTGGTGGCCGCCGAGCGCATCGCGCCTCCCGCCCTCGCGGCGCCTCCGCTCGCTGCCGACGTGCTGCTCGAGGCCAGGGCCGAGGTCGCGCGCGTGCATCTCGCGCCGGCGCTCAAGGATTTCATCGTCCGGCTGGTCATGGCGTCGCGGCCGGGTGGCGCGGTCGCGCAGTGGGTCGAGCACCCCATCTCGCCGCGCGGCACGCTCGCCCTCGCCGTCGCCGCGCAGGCGCGGGCCTGGCTGAAGGGGCGCGACTATGTGCTGCCCGAGGATGTCACCGCTCTCGCTCCCGACGCGCTGGCGCATCGCCTGATCCCGAGCTGGACGGCGCTCGGCGAAGGCCGCACCGGGCGCAGCCTCGTCGCCGACATGCTGCGGATGGTCGAGCCATGGTGAGCGCGGCGCTCGCGGCGCCCGGCATCCGCCTTCAGGTCGCCGAGCTGCTGGCCCTGCGCGAAGGGCTGCCGCAGCCGGTCCGCCATCGTCCCGCCACGCGCCGGCCGGGCGCCGTCCCCGCCAGGGCACCCGGGGCGGGCATGGACCTGCGCGAAATCCGCGGCTTCGTGGAGGGCGACGACGCGCGGAGGATCGATCCGGCCGCCACCGCCCGCACCGGCACGCCGCACATCCGCAGCTTCCACGAGGATCGCGACGACACGCTGCTGCTGATCGCCGATTTCCGCCCGCCCATGCTCTGGGGCACCGGCGCGACGCTGCGTTCGGTTCGCGCGGCGCGGCTGCTGGTGCGGTGGGGTTGGCAGGCCGCCGCGCGCGGGGCCTCGCTCGCGGCGATGAGCCTCGATGCGAGCGGGCTGGCCAGCGTTCCGCTCGGCGGCGGCGTGCCGCAGATGGGCCGGATCAGCCATATGCTGGCCAGCCGCCATGACCGGGCCCTCGGTGCCGGCGCCGACGCGCCCTTGCTCTCCGAGGCGATCCTGCGTGCCATGCGGCTCGCTCCGCCCGGCGCCGAGGTGCTGATCGCCAGCGGCACGGACGGCATCGCTCCGCAGGACGAGCCGGCGCTTGCGCGGCTGGCGCGACGACGCAAGGTCCGCCTGCTCCTGCCGCTGGACCCGCTGGAAACGGCCCCGCCCGGACGGGCGCTGCCGGTGCGGGCGGGCACGCAGCATCGCCTCGCGCGGCTGCAGCCCTTCGATCCCGCCGCGCTGGCAAGGCGGCTGCGGGTCCTGAATGTCAGCCTCGAGGCGATCAGCCATGACGCAGGCTGAGCTGATCGCCGCGCTTCCCGAGGGGCGCCTGCCGCCCGAGCTGATGCAGCTTCACGCCGCCGACCTGCTGCTTCTGTTCGGTGCCGGGCTCCTGCTCGCCGCGCTCTTGTCGGTGCTGGCGATGCCGATGCTGAAGCGCCGGCCGTCACGGCGCGCGCTCATCCGCGCCACGCGCGCCATGCCGCCCCAGGAGCGCGCACTGGCGATCGCCCGCATCCTCGGCCATTTGCCGGACGAGCTGCGCGCGGAGGCCTACGGTGCCGCTCCGCCGCCCGACCCGGCGATTGTCGAGCGCATCGCGCTGACGGCGAGGCGCCGACCGCAATGAGCTTCGCCTTTCCCCTTGCCTTGCTGCTGCTTCCGCTGCCCCTGCTTGTCTGGCGCCTGCTGGCCGTGCGGGCCCCGGAGGCTGCGGCCTTGCGCGTCCCGGCCGATGTCCTAGGCGCCGTCGCGCCCGCGCGGGGGCGGGACGACCGGGTGGGCCTCGCCTTGATGGTCGCTTCATGGGCGGCGCTGGTCTTGGCGCTGGCGGGTCCGCGGGTTCCGGCGGTGAAGAATGTCGTCACCGCGTCGGGGCGCGAGATCGTGCTGGCGCTGGACCTGTCCGGCAGCATGGTGAACGAGGATTTCGTGCTCGACGGCAAGCCGCTGTCGCGGCTGGATGCGGTCAAGCGCGTCGCTTCCCGCTTCGTCGCCGCCCGGCGCGGCGACCGCATCGGCCTCGTCATTTTCGGCGACCAGGCCTACGTCGCGCAGCCGCCGACGTTCGACGTGGAGTCGGTGGCCTACGCCATCAACGCCGCCCAGATCGGCGTGTCCGGCCGCTCCACGGCGATTTCGGACGGGCTCGGCCTTGCCACGCGGCGGCTGATGCAGTCCGACGCGGAGAGCAAGGTCGTCGTGCTGCTGTCGGACGGCCTCGATACCTCCAGCAAGGTGCAGGCGATCGACGCGGCGCGGCTTGCCGCCAGCCACGGCGTGCGGATCCATACCATCGCGCTCGGGCCGGACGATCTGGAAAGCCAGCCGGAGTCCCGCGACGCCGTGGACGCCGCCGCGCTCGACGCCATGGCCAGGGCCGGCCACGGCACCAGCTTCCGGGTCCGCAGCATGGAGGACCTCAAGGCCATGGCCGCATCGCTCGACGCGCTCGAGCCCAATCCGATGAACCGCCCGCCGCTCAGCTACTGGCGCCCGCTCTGGATCTGGCCGGCCGGCATCGCCTTGGCGGCCGCCCTGTTGCTGGCATTGCGGAGGCAGGCATGAACGATCTCGTCCTGCTGCGCCCCGGATGGCTGGCGGTGCTTCCCCTTCTCCTGGCCGTCGCGCTGTGGCGCTGGTGGCGCGGCCCGGCCGCCGGCGGCTGGGAGCGAGTGATGCCGCCCGCCACGCTCGCGGCGATGCGGGCGCTCGGCCATCTGCGCGGTGCCGTCGCCTACGCGGGTTTCACGCCGCTCATCGCGGCGGGGCTGATCGGCCTCGGCCTTTGCGGCCCGGCGGTGCCGCGCGCCGATGCACCGCTGCTCGCGGGGAGCGGCGAGATCCTGATCGCCCTCGACCTCTCGCCTTCGGTCGCCGAAGGCCCGGCCAGAGCGGACGCGCAGGCCGCCGCGGCGGGCGTGCTGGCTGCCGCCAACGGGCGTCCGGTTGGCCTGCTGCTCTATTCCGGCGAGGCCTACCCGATCGCCGCCCCGACCGCGGACCCGGCGACGCTGGAAAGCCAGATCGCCGTCCTCGGCCCCGACACCATGCCGGGCGGCGGCAGCCGGCCCGCCGCCGCGCTCGCCCTGGCGCGACAGATGCTGGAGGCGGGCCGCAATGCCGACCTGGTGCTGATCTCGGACGGGGGCGGCATCGACGACGCCACCCGCGCCGAGGCCGGACGTCTCGCCGATGCGGGCATCGGCTTGTCGGTGCTGACGCTCGCGGGCCGCGCGGGCGGCGCGGCCGACATAACGGCGCTCGAGGCGCTCGGCGGCGTCGCCGCTCCCGCCCGTGCGCCGGAGCCGGTGCTGCGCCGCCTGTCGCGCGGGGGCGGGCTGGAACGCGATCCGGAGCTGGCGGCGCTGGAATTCCGTGATCTCGGCCCGTTCGTCGCGGCGCTCGCCGTTTTTCCGCTGCTCGGCCTGTTCCGGAGGCGCAGATGAGCCGCGTCGGCCTGCTGGCCGCAGCCGGCCTCGCCTGCATCGTTCTTGCCGGCCCGGCCGCCTGGGGGCGTCTCGCCGTGTGGACCGGCGCTCCGGGTGGCGCGACGCTGCTCGACGGCGCCGCCGCGCGCGGCCTAGCGCTCTATCGCGACGGCGCCTATGCCGCCGCCGATGCCGCCTTCGCCGAGGCGGGCCGCAGCCAGACCTTCAACCGAGCCCTCACCCTGGCCGCGACCGGCAGGCACGCCTTGTCCGTCGCCTATTTCGACGCCGTGCTCTTCGCCGCCCCGGGCGACGCGGAGGCGCGCCGCCTGCGCGATCTCGTCGATACGCTGGTGCCCAAGACGACCGGCGACGGGTCGGTGCCTGGTCGGCTTCCCGGTCATGGTGGCCTCGACGCCTCGGGCGAGGCGAGCGGCCGGATGATGGCCACCACCCCGGACCCTGCGGGGAAGAAGCCCGTCGAGGCGCGCGGCTTCGCGGCGTCCGACGCCTGGCTCGACACGCTCGCCGACGATCCCGGCGCGTTCCTGCGCGTGCGGCTGCGCAAGGAATATGAGCGCCGGGCGGGCCTCGGCCTGCTCCGGCCGGAGGAGGGCGACAGATGGTGAAGTGGGTCCCCGTCCTTCTCATCCTGCTCGCGGGCGGTGCCCATGCCGACAGCCTGCGTCTCGAGGTGCCGCGGATGCGGCCGGTCGTCGGCGAGATGGTCCCGGTGACGCTGAGGGGCGAGTATACGAGCCGGATCGCGCTGGAGGCGCTGACCTTTCCCAATTCCGAAGACTATGACTGGATGCAGCTCGCCCGCGACCAGTGGCGCGACGAGGAGGTAGGCGGGCGCACCGTCCGGGTGTTCGAGCGGCGCATCGCGGTGTTTCCCCGCAAGGCCGGCCCGCTCGAGATCGGGCCGGTCACGCATCGCCTCACCGTGGTTCGCCCGGACACGCTGCGCGAGCCGCTGGACGTGACCGCGCCGCCGGTCCGCCTGGACGTCGCGCCCTTTCCGGCGGAGGGCACGCCGTTGGCTGCGCATGGCCTGACGGTCGAGGACACGCTGTCGGCCGCGCCCGGCGCGTTGCGCGACGGCGAGACGCTGGTGCGCCGCGTCACGCTCACGGCGGACGGCGCGCTGCCGCATCTGCTGCCGCCGCGCCCGGCGATGCGCGAGCCCTGGCTGATCAGCTTCGCCGCGCCGGAGCGGCGCGAGATGCGGCCCTCGCCGACCGGGCCGGTTACGACCGTCGTCTGGGAATGGCACCTGCGCCCCAAGACCGGCGAACCGGGTGTGCTGCAGGGGGTCTCCATCCCGTGGTTCGATACGCTCGCGCGAGAGATGCGCAGCGCCGAGATCGCGGCGATCCCGTTCGGCTATGCGAGCTTCCGCAACAATCGCGCCGGCGCGGGCGGCCTTTCCGGCGGGCAGGCGGGTGTCGCCCTGCTCGCTCTGGCGGCGGGAGTGGTCGCGGGCCTGATCGTCGTCGTGGCCGGGCTGTCGCCTCGGCGAAAGGAGGATGCGTGGCGCAACCTGCGCCGGTTCCTACCCTTCGACCCGACCCGGCGCGCGCTGAAACGCGCCATTCGCCACGGCGATCTCCCGGCGGTGCGGCGTGCGGCCGAACGCTATCTGCATCGCCGCCGCGAGCTCGGCCTGCCGGTGAGCGGACGGGAAACCGCCGCTCTCGACGCCGCGCTGTATGGACGAACAGGCGCTGCGCCCGAAGTCGAGACGGAAAGGGCGGCGAGAGCACTCTTTCGACATGCATGAGGAGCGCCGCTCCTCCTCGCGTCCGCCCCGCGTCGGAAGGACGCGTGAGCGAGGCAAGCGATCACGCCGCCGTCGAGGGCGACGGCGGCTCCGGTGAATTGCCTCGCTAGGGGGCTCGTTTGCTCTCTAATCAGGCCGCGGCGGTCGGCACCGGCGTGTTGAGCAACTGCTGCTCCCACAGATAGGCGATGCCGCTGCCGCCCCCGTGCTGTACGAACACCTCAGTGAGCTTGCCGGCCGTGTCGAGCCGGGCCCAGTCGCGCTGCCATTCGGCCGCCACCGCGATCCAGGTCATCATGTTCGCGCCGGCCGCGATCATGCGCTGGATGGCGACCTCGTGCGATTCGACCGAAACGCCGCCGCAGGCATCGGTGACCACGGTCACGTCCCAGCCTTCGCCGAGCGCCTGGATCGTCGGCATCGCCACGCACACCTCGGTCCACAGGCCGGCGATGATCAGCTGCTTGCGGCCGGTCGCCTTCACCGCGTCCACCACCTTCGGGTCCTCCCAGGTGTTGATCAGCGTCCGGTCGATGATCTCCTGAGCGGGGAAGACGTCGGTGATCTGCGGGAAGAGCAGCCCGCCCCGCTCGGCAATGACGGTGGTCAGGATCGTGGGGACACCGAAGGCCCTGGCGGCCTTCGCCAGTCCCGCCGTGTTGTTGATGACCATCTGCGGCTCGTGGCTGTTCAGGTTCGCGAGCTGGTAGGGCTGGTGGTCGATCAGAACGAGGACCGAATCTTCGGGACGAAGAAGCGAAGCGAGGCCGTTACGAAAAGTCATTGCTGCGTCCTTTGCTGCCGTTTGGAGCGGCGCTGGGTTTGCGGAGACATGCGTCGGCGGGCGACGCGTGCCGGGCGCAATTTGTCGTTCCGTTAGGTGATGAAGTAGTGCCATGATCGGGCACGCTGTGTCGCGGAACGGGGAACGCCGAATTGGACATCGAGGATCTGCAGACCTTCGTCGCCGTTGCCGATGCGGGCGGCGTATCGCCCGCCGCGCGCCGGCTCGGCATTTCGAAGTCAATCGTGAGCCGGCGGCTCTTTCGGATCGAGGCGGAGCTCGGCGTCCAGCTTCTTGCGCGCACGACCCGCGGCGCCGCGCTTACCGAAGCGGGGATGACCTTCAGGGATCATGCGGCCCGGGCCAGTGCCGAGATCGATACGGCCCGAGAAGCGATCCTCCCGACAGGCGAGCTGCGCGGGCGCCTCAGGGTCGCCATGCCGCTCACCTTCGGCCCGACCCACTTCGCCCCCGTGCTTGCGGAGATGGCGCGCCGGCATGCGCAGCTCCACATCCATACCGTCTACAGCGATCGCTTCGTCGACCTGATCGCCGAGGGGTTCGATTGCGCGATCCGTGTCGGATATCTCCAGGACTCCAATTTGATCGCGAAGCGCGTCGGGCCGATCTATGGAAAGCTCGTCGCCAGTCCGGACTACATCAGGGCGCATGGCTCACCGGAGACGCTGGAGCAGCTCGCCGACCATCAGGCCCTGATGCAGGGAACCGAATCCTGGCAGTTCATGGATGGCGACAGGATCGCGACGGTGCAGCCGCAGGGCCGGTTCAAGGCCGACAATGCGACCGCGCTTGCCGCCGCGGCGGCGGCTGGTCTCGGCATTGCCTGGCTCCCCGACTGCGTCACCTACGAATATGTGGCCTCGGGCGCGCTCGTTGCGGTGATGACGCGTTTTCCGCCGCCCTCGGCAGGCGTGTATGTCGTCCGGCCACCCGGACAGCACCCCGCCCGGAAAGTGCGCGTCCTCATCGACATGCTGACCGAGTACTTCGCGCGAAATCCGGACGTCTGGGGTATCGACCGTTGAAGCAGGGGCGGGACGAAGCGTCGTCGGCGTAGGGTGTCCGGCGGGGCTCTCCGCTGGGCCGTCGGTGTGGACGACATGGCCGGCATGTTCCGCTTGCCGCGACACAGCTCGACGCATGGCGGGCCTAGCCGGGTCGACGCCCATCCGCCACCTTGCGCATTTGCATCGGCGAGGGCGAGGCCTGCCGCAAGCCCGGGAGAGGATGAGCGCATGAGTTGGAATCCGGCACTCGAACCGGGCTGTCCCGATGAGGTTGGCCTCGACGCGATCGAAACGCTCATCGTTCCGCGCTCGCGCGATCTCGGCGGCTTCGAGGTTCGGCGCGCCCTGCCGGCGCCGAAGCGCCAGATGGTCGGGCCGTTCATCTTCTTCGATCAGGCCGGGCCGGCGGAGTTCCTGACCGGGCAGGGCGTCGATGTCCGCCCGCACCCCCATATCGGTCTCGGCACCGTCACCTACCTCTTTCGCGGCGACTTCCATCACCGGGACAGTACCGGCGCCGACCAGACGATCCGTCCGGGCGAGCTGAACTGGATGGTCGCCGGGCGCGGCGTGACCCATTCCGAGCGCACGTCGGCGGAGGCCCGAAGCGGTCCGAACAGCTTGTTCGGCATCCAGACCTGGCTGGCGCTGCCCGAGCGTGACGAGGATATGGCGCCGATGTTCGAGCACCATGGCGGGGCTGCGCTGCCGGTGATCGAGGATCGCGGCGTCTCGGTCCGGCTCATTCTCGGGAACGCCTATGGGGAGAAGGCTCCCGCGACGATGTACTCGCAGACCTTCTACGCCGACGTGGCGTTGGAAGCAGGAAGCCGGCTGCCGATGCCTGACGATCACGAGGACCGGGGCATCTACATCGTCGACGGCTCGATCTCGATCGCCGGCCAGGATTTCGAGGCGGGCCGGATGATGGTCTTCCGCCCCGGCGACCGGATCACGGTCGCCGCCGGCGACAGAGGTGCACGCCTGATGATCCTCGGCGGCGCGACGCTGCCGGGGCCGCGCTACATCTGGTGGAACTTCGTCGCCTCGTCGCGCGAGCGCATCGAAGAGGCCAAGGCCCAATGGCGCGCGCAGAAATGGGGCAGGGGGCTGTTTGACCTGCCGGTCGATGACCGGCACGAGCACATTCCGCTTCCGGACTGACCCGAGCCCTCCCGTCGATGGCCCGCGCCGTTCTGCCCGGCGCGAGCCTGCGAGCTTGCAGCGTTGTCCGCGATCTCGATCGGCAGGTTCGAGCGTCGCGTTCTGACGCACTATGGTGGAACGCCGAAGCCGGGCCTCCCGATCGTTCAAGCCGCTCCCGCCCAGGTCTCTCGCCGCCAGTCCGCGCAAGAGAAGGGTTGGCCATTCCGCATGCCGGCGCAGACCACCGCACCGAAGCGAAGGTCGCCGTCCTGCGTGAGGATGACGTCGTGGCCTTTGGCCTTCAGCTGCGTCGCGTAAGAATGCGCGCACTCGACCAGCAGCTTGCCGTCCTGACTGCGCCAGCGCGGACGGGCAATGGCGGTCGCGAGGTCGTCATCCTCGGCGAACATATGGCTGAGAACCTGGGTAAGGGTCTGCACCTGCCCGTCGGCGCCCGGTGTCGCAAGCGCGAGGCACCCGTCGGTCGTCTCGAGCAATGCCGGGGCCAGGGTGTGGACCGGCCGCTTGCCGCCGGCGCTGTCATTGGGGGCCACGGTGAAGCCGGCCGCCCGGTTGTTGAGCGTGAAGCCGCCTTCGGGCACGAACACCGCCGAGCCGAAGCTGTCGAACACGCTGATGAGCGAAGATACGACGAGGCCGTCGCTATCGGCGACCGCAACGCCCGCCGTGTGGAGATAGGCGCGCGGCCCGATTCGCCCGCTCGCCTTCTCGATATCGACGGCAAGCCGTTCCGACAGCAGCGCCGCCCCTTCGCCGGCACGATCGCGGAAGGCGAAGCTGCTCGCGGTCAACTCGATGCCGACATGGTCGCGCAGCTCCGGCGCGAGATCGGGCAGCCTCTCCTCGGCCGCCAGCACCATGGAGAGCAGGACGCCCTGCGAAATCGGCGGCTGGACATGAAGCCGGCGGCCGCGCCAGTTCGTGGCCAGAGGCGGAGCGACCACACTCGCATGACCGGCAAGATCGGAGGGAGCCATCGCACCGCAATGTCGTTGGATCGCGCCGCAGATGGCATCGGCCATCGCCCCGGAATAGAAGGCCTCTCGGCCGTTCTCGCCGATATCGGCGAGCAGCCGCGCCAGTTCCGGCTGGGACTGGCGGGTGCCGGCGCGCGCAGAACGCAGGGGCCAGTTCTGCGCGCCGCCTCGCACCAGCCGCTCCTCGCAATGGCGGAAGGTCTGCGCGAGATCCTCGCCGACCAGCATGCCGCCCTCCGCCAGACGAATTGCGGGCACAACGACGCGCTGGAGCGGTAGCCGCCCCCACAGGCGGCTCATCTCCACCCAGGCGTCGACGATCCCGGGGACGGAGACGCTGTTCCCACCATCGGTGTCCGCCCGGATCATGGCGGCTGGAGCGGCTCCGGTGCCGTTGACGGCCATCACCTGGCCATCAACGCTTCGCACCAGGCAGAGCTGGTCGCCGCCGAGCCCGCAATTGTCCGGCGAGAGCACGCAGAGAACGGCCTGCGCCGCGATGGTGGCGTCGACGGCGGACCCGCCGGCAGTAAGCATCTCGGTCGCCGCCGTGACCGCCAGCGGATGGGCCGCGGCGACGGCGCCGTGATTGCCGAACAGGACGGGGCGCTGGCGCGAGGAAAACGGGTCGGCGATGCGCATGGGGAAACTCTCGGCGATTCAGACAGCGGTGTAGCCGCCATCGACCACCAGCGAGGCGCCGGTGATATAGGCGGCGGCGGGCGAGGCGAGGAACAGCACGGTGGCGGCGAGTTCTTCCGGCGTGCCCTGCCGACGCAGCGGTATCGCTCCGACGAGATCACGCTCGGCCATCTGCCTGTCCGGCTGGTGTGACCAGAACGGACCGTTGAACGGCGTGTCCACCCAGCCCGGCAGCAAGCAGTTTACGCGAATTCCCTGCGGCGAAAGCTCGTCGGCAAGACTGCGGCAAAGTCCGACGAGGCCGGCCTTGGTCGCATGATAGGCGGGCATGGCTGCATGCCCGCGCAATGCGCCGGTCGACGAGGTGAAGAGCATGCTCGGGCTCGGCGAGGCCCGCAGCGCCGGCGCCGCCGCCTGCGCGAACAGGAACGGCGCCGTGAGGTTCACCGCAAGGCTCGCCTGCCAGTCGGCGAGCGTCCAGTCCGCGAGCGGCGCCGCGCGCAGGAGGCCGGCATTCACGAACACGGTGTCGAGGCCGCCAAAAGCGTCCAGTGCGGCGGTAACGGCGGACTTCGGCAGGGCAGCGTCGGTGAGATCGCCTACGAGCGCCAGTGCTCTGCCCGCGCCCGGTTCACGGCAGGCCGCCTCGGCTTCCGCCCGATTGATGTCGACCAGCAGGACATTGTCGCCCTGCGCGCGGAAGGCCCGCAGGCTCGCGCGCCCGATGCCGGTCGCCCCACCCGCTATGAGAATGTTAGCTATGACACGCTCTCCCGTGCCGCCCGTGCCGCACGGGTCGCCTCCCGGTCAATGCCTCCCTCAGCGTCCAAAGCGACCGCATAGTCGCGTAGTGCGGCTTCGCGCGTGAGACGTCCGTCCAGTACGTCGTCGAGCACGCGCTCCGGCTCACGTTCGAGCGGGTTGCCGAAGCCGCCCCCGCCCGCCATGACATGGCTGAACAGCGCGCCCCCCCGGAGCGTCAGCGGCACGGTCGGCAGAACGGGAAGCACGGTGCGTTGATTGCCGTTCTCGACCACATTCATGGAGGGCGTCCCCTCGCCGCCGCCGAACAGCCCGTGCGGCGGGAAGGCTCGCTTGTCCGACCGCACGCCGAGGAAACAGTCGTCGGTCAGCACGCGGTAGTCGCGCCGCAGCGCCAGCCCGCCCCGCCGCCGTCCGACGCCGCCCGTGTCCGGCACCAGCCCGTAATATTCGATGCGCAGCGGGTAGCCGGCCTCGATCATCTCCACCGGCACGTTGGACTGGTTGGAGCCCATATGCGGGACGCCGTCCTGCCCGTCCTCGTCCTGGCTGGCGCCCCATGTGCCCATGATGCATTCGGAAAATACGAAGGGTTTCCCGTCCAGGCGTCCGGCAAAGGTCGGCAGGGTGGAGCCGCCGGCCCCGTCCGCCGTCACCCGGTCGGGTAGCGCGGGAGCGAGGGCGCCGAAAATGCAGTCGATGATGCGATAGCCTGTGATTCCGCGCGCTCCGCACGGCGCCGGCAGCGTGCAGTTGACCAGCGTCCCCTCGGGCGCGCGCACCGTGATCGGCCGCGTGTAGCCATGGCAGTTCGGCATTTCCTGCGGCATGACGGAGCGCAGCGCGGCGTAGACGTTCGACTTGGTGAACGACAGCGGCGCATTGATGCCGCCCTTCACTTGCGCCGCGGTACCTTCCCAGTCGGCGATGATGGTGTCGCCACTCACCGTCAGGGCGACGTTCAGAACGATCGGCTCGGGATGATCGCCGAGACCATCGATATGATCGGTAAAGCGATAGACGCCATCGGGAATGGTCGCGATGTGATGGCGGGCCATCCGCTCGGCGAGGTCGTGCAGATCGGCGAGCGCCTGCCGCGTGCGGTCGGCGCTGAAGCGCGTGTAGAGTTCGTCGAGGCCCCGCACGCCGGCTTCCGCCGCCGCGACCTGCGCACGAAGATCGCCCAGCACGAGATGGGGCACGCGCACATTGGCCTCGACGATGCGCCAGATCTTGGGATCGTCGACACCGGCCTCGCGCAGCTTGAGGAATGGCAGGCGCAGCCCCTCTTGATAGATCTCGGTGGCGCCTATGGAGTTGGAGCCGGGCACCAGCCCGCCGACATCTACATGGTGGGCGATGGTGGTCGCCCAGCCCTCCAGCCGTCCCCGGTGGAAGAACGGCTTGATGATATAGATGTCCGGCAAGTGCTGGCCGCTCGCCAGATACGGGTCGTTGCCGATGAAGATGTCGCCGTCGTGGATATCGCCGTCATATTCGCCGATCAGATGGCGCATCGCATCGTGGAAACTGCCCAGATGCATCGGCGTCGTCAGGCCCTGGCCGACGATCTCGCCCTCGGCGTCGCAGACCGCCGTCGAATAATCCATGGAGTCTCGGATGATCGCCGAATAGGCGGTCCGCATCAGGATCAGCGCCATCTCGTCCGCGACGGTGTCGAGGCCGTTGCGGATGACTTCCAGCAGGAGCGGATCAGTGGTCTCGCCGCTTTCCCGAGCGGTTGCGTCGCTCATGCCGGCACCTCCACGGTCTGGTCGATAAGGATGTTGAACCCGTCGTCGAGGCTCGCGGTCCAACCGGGCGGAACGATGGTGGTCGCGTCCGGCTCCTCGACGATCAGCGGGCCGGCGAGCGGCGTGGCGAGGTCGTGGCGCTCGACGATGCGCGTGTCGAGCCAGCCGTCCTCGCCGAAATAGGCCGGACGGGTGGTGACTTCCCGCTGTTCCGGGCGCGGTGCGAGATGGCTCGCGGGCCGCTCGGCGATGACCGTCCCGATCACCCGCAACGTCACGATTTCGCGGGGATGGGCACGTGGCAGGCTGTGGCCGTAGGTGCGCGCATGTTCCTCGTCGAATGCGGCGGCGAGAGTATCGCGCATCGCGGCGTCGAACGCGCCCTTCGGCATGTCAACGGCGAGTTCGAACGCCTGTCCGGCATAGCGCAGGTCGACGCGTCGACGCAGGCGGATGGTGTCCGCCGGGCGCCCGAGATGGTGCAGGACGCCGGCTTCCAGCGCGGCGAAGGCGTTCTCCAGCGCAGCCGGGTCGGCGGCATCGAGCGAAGCGAGAAAGCCCTGCGACTGCGCGAACTCGATTTGCGAATAGAGCAGGCCGAAGGCGCTGAACACGCCGGCGGCCGGAGGGATGATGACCCGGCGCATGCCGAGCGAGGCGGCAAGGCCCACCGCATGCAGACCTCCGCCGCCGCCGAAGGCGAGCAGCGCGAAGTCCCGCGGGTCGCGGCCGCGCGAGGTGGTGACCGAGCGTACCGAACGCGCCATGAGCGCATTGGCGATGGCGAGGACGCCATAGGACGCTTGCTCGACCGGGCGCCCCAGCGGGGCAGCCACCTTACCTGCGATCGAGGCGAGGGCCCCCGCAAGGTCGATCGCGACCGTACCATCGGCAATGGCCACCGGATTGAGATAGCCCAGCGCGACATTGGCGTCCGTAACGGTCGGCTCCACGCCGCCCCTTCCATAGGCGACGGGCCCGGGCATGGCTCCCGCGCTCTGCGGCCCGACGCTGATGTTGCCGGCGGCATTCAAGCGCACGAGGCTGCCGCCGCCGGTTCCGACCTCGGAGACGTCGATGACGGGAAGGCGCAGCGCATAGCCGCCGCCCTTCACGAGGCGGCTCGACAGCGAGATGCCTCCGCCGACTTCATATTCGTCGGTGGTGAGATAGCGCCCGCGCTCGACCACCGAGGCCTTGGCCGTCGTGCCGCCGACATCGAGCGCGATGACGTTCTCGAAGCCGGCACGGCGCCCGACATAGCCAGCGCCGATCACGCCGGCCGCCGGGCCGCTCTCCACGACGAGAGCAGGCCGTTGCAGGACGGTCTCGAGATCGAGGATGCCGCCGGAGGACTGCATCATGAAGAGGGGCGCCGTGATCCCCTCCCTGTCCAGGCCGGCACGCAGCGAGGTCAGGTAGCGGCTGACCGGCGGGGCGACATAGGCGTTGATGACGGTGGTGCTGGTCCGCTCATATTCCCGGATTTCGGGCAATACATCGATCGACAGCGTCACGAAGCGGCCGGGCAGCAGCGCGCGCAACACCTCTCCGGCGCGGCGCTCGTGATCCGGGTTCGCGTAGGAATGCAGAAAGCAGACCGCCACGGCCTCTATTCCGGCGGCATCGATCTGACGGGCGATAGGCTGTAATGCCGTTTCGTCGAGAGGGCGCAGCACATCGCCACGCGGCCCCATGCGCTCGGCGACCTCGAAGCGGTAGCGACGCGGCACCAGAGGCGGCGGTTTGCGATAGAGCGGTTCATAGAGCCGCGGCACGCGGATGCGCCGCAGCTCCAGCACGTCGCGAAAGCCCTCGGTGGTGACGAGAGCGGTGCGGGCTCCCTTGCCTTCGAGAATGGCGTTGGTGGCCACCGTCGAGGCGTGCAGCATTTCCGCGACATCGGAGGCGGCGACATTCTCGCGTAGAAGAATTTGCCGGCAACCCTCGATGACGCCCCGGGCATAGTCGTCCGGGGTCGAGGGAACCTTGGTCGTGGCGAGGCGCCCGTCCGGCGCCATCAGCACCACATCCGTGAAGGTGCCGCCGATGTCCACGGCGAGGCGGAAAGCGCCGGCAGCGCTCGACGCGGTCGTCGTGCTCACAGCGCGTACTTCCGAACCTTGGCCTCGTCCACCTCGATGCCGAGACCGGGAGCTTCCAGCGGCAGCAGCATGCCATCGGCGAAGGGGAAGGGCGCGGAGATGACGTCGTCCTCGAAATAGTGCCCGCCGATCCTGCACGGATGAGTACCGGCCGGCGCCGAGACGGGGATCACCGATGGAAGGCTGACAGCGCGCGCCGACAGAGCGACGGCCAGATTGGCCGCATTGCCGATGCCCGATTCGATGGAGCCGTTGACGTCGCACGGCAGCCCGGCCGCTTCGGCGATGGTCGCGACGTCACCCGCCCGGCGCATGCCGCCGGCCTTGGCGAGATAGATGGAGATCGCGTCGGCGCCGCGCGCGGCAACCAGATCAAGCGCGTCTCGCGGCGACCAGCAGCTCTCGTCGGCAATGATCTTTATGCGGCTTTCGGCCGTCATCCGCGCCATGTCGGGAAGGCCGGCGACGGGTTGCTCTATGTACTCGATGCCTTCGCCCTCGAGGCGCCGCGCCAGGTCGAACGCCGCCTTCAGCGGGCGATAGCCCTGGTTGGCGTCGAGACGGAGCCACATCTGCGGCAGCCGGCGGCGCAGTTCGCACATCAGCTCGACGTCGCGCTCGGCGTCCTGGCCGCCCTTGATCTGCAAGGCCTTGAGGCCGTCGGCAGCGGCGGCCTCCGCTTCGGCGATCGCCTCTCCCACCTCCATCAGCCCGACCATGTGCGCCACCACGACGCCGAGGCGGACAGCCCCGCCCAGCAGGCGATGAACCGGCTGGCCGAGCGCCTTGCCCCACAGGTCGTGCAGGGCCATTTCGACGGCGCATTTCGCATAGGTGTGACCGATGGCGAGCTCATCCATGAGCGGGATGATGGATCCGATCAGCGTCGGATCCCGACCAACCAGATGAGGGCCGATCACCGATCCTACCATGTGACTGACGGTGGCCAGCGTCTCCCCGCCATGGCGGCCGTGCTCGCCGCCCCAGGTCGCGAGCGGGGTCGCCTCGCCATAGCCGACGATTCCCGTATCGGAAACAACGCGGATCAGCACGAATTCGCCGAGCTCCTGATCGAGGCCGTTCCAACGAAAGCGCCGCCGGACGGGCAATGCGAACGGAACAGCTTCCACGGCCTTGATCTTCACGCGAACTCTCCTCGATGGCGCAACTGACGATTATTCGCCGATATGAAAATTATTTCTCATGCGAGAATCAAGTTGATTTTTTCCTGTCGGTGAAATTATCTTCTCAGTGTGGATGACGGGATCGATGAAGGAATGCGTGCAGGCCAATGACTAAGCCGCAATTGCAGAAGACCTCTCTCGGCACGAACGCTGTGGGCGAGCGCCTGAAGCTGGTGCGGCAGGATTCCGGGCTGACGCTGGCCGATGTGGCCCAGCGCACCGGCGTCTCCGTCTCCAACCTCTCGAAGATCGAGCGTGGTGAGGTGTCGCCGTCTTTCGACGTGGTGATCCGGCTCTGCGAAGGCCTCGGTATCGCCATCGAGCAGTTCGTCACGCCGGGGCTGAAGCCGACCGTCAGCGGTCGCAAGACCCAGACCGAGCGCGGCCAGGGCGTGCCGTTCTCCACCGAGCAGTATGCCTATCTCGCCCATTCGACCGAAATCTCCCGCAAGAACATGATTCCGCTGGAGATGTGGGTAACGGCGCGCTCTCCGGACGAGTTCGCGGACTGGGGTCAGCATGAAGGCGAAGAGTTCGTCTATGTGATCTCGGGAGAAATCGAGATTCATACGGACCAGTACGCGCCGTTTCGCGTCGGCCCCGGGGGAAGTGCCTATTTCGACAGCGGCATGCGGCACGTCTACGTCTGCGTGAGCAAGAGCGCAGCCCATATTCTGTCGGTCTCCTATAATCCGCGGGGCGCTTCCGCGCCGGTCGAGCGGTTCATGCATCCTTCGGCCCGGCCCGGGCGGACGGAGAAATAGGCGAGCAGATCGCCCTGCAGGCCGGCGGAGAACCGGCGCCACGGCGAGACAACGTCCTGATAACCACAACTTCCAGTTGCCATTCTTTCATGGAGAACAGCCATGCGTTCGTCTGTGCTAAGCCTTGCCATCGCTGCTTCGATCGCGCTGGCAAGCGCGCCGGTTCTGGCCGATGCGCCCAAATGCGAACCTGAGAAGGTCGCCGAGAAGTATCCGGAACTCGCCGGCAAGACGCTGCTGATGGGGGCCGACGGCCAGACCCCGCCCTATGCCTATCTCGACTCCAAGACCAACACCCTGGTCGGCTCGGATATCGATCTCGCCAAGAAAGTCTTCGATTGCATCGGCGTGAAATACGAAATCCGTCCGGCCGCCTGGTCCGGGCTGTTCCCGGCGGTCGTCGCCGGCCAGATGGATCTCATGTACTATCTCTACTACAACCAGAAGCGGGCGCAGCAGGGCGATTTCATCGTCTACATGAAGGCCGGCACCGGCGCGCTGACGCAGAAGGGCAATCCCAAGAACATCAAGTCGCAGGACGACCTCTGCGGCAAGACGGTCGCGGTCGGCCTCGGCTCGGTCGAGGAGGCGCAGATGAAGGAGCTCGGCGGCAAGTGCGTCGCGGCGGGCAAGGAGACGGTCAACGTGATGACCTATTCCGACCACGCCGCCGGCTTCCGGCTGATCGCCAACAACCGCGCCGACATCATGCTCACCGACCTTGCGCTGGTGGACCGCACGGTGGTGGACAACCCGACTGTCTATGAGCGCGCCTACGGGATCATCGGCAGCTTCCAGATCGGCGTCGCCGTGAAGAAGGGCAACAAGCCGCTCGAGGACGCCATTCTCGAAGGACTGAAGGCCGTGCAGGCCTCCGGCGGCGAGCAGGAGGTCTTCAAGAAGTACGGTGTCGATCCCGCGCTCGAGCTTCCCGCCGAACTCAAGACCAACTGATCGGGCAAGACTGATCGACATGCGCACTCGTCCGGCGGCCTCAGCGAGGTCGCCGGTTCGCGGCGCGCCTCCTTCTTTCTCCTGGGAGTGATCCGGTGGAGTGGGCGACCGAAGTCCTCAGCTATTTCACATCAGACTTTCTTTGGGCCGGTGCCGTCCTTGCCGTGAAGATCACCGTCGTGTCGATGGTCATAGGGCTTACCCTCGGCCTCTTCCTCGCCCTGATGCGCATGAGCGAATATCGCCCGATCGCCGGCGTCGCCTGGGTCTATATCTGGGTCATGCGCGGCACGCCGTTGCTGCTGCAGCTGGTGTTCATCTTTGACGCCTTGCCGCTCATCGGGCTCAAATTCGACAGCTTCACCACGGCCGTCATCGGGTTCTCGCTCAATCAGGCCGCGTTCTCGGCGGAGATTTTGCGCGGCGGCATCCTCTCGGTAAACCCGCAGCAGGCGGTTGCGGCCTCCTCGCTCGGCATGGGGCCGATGCTGACCTTGCGGCGCATCGTGCTTCCGCAGGCCATGCGCGCCATCCTGCCGGCGCTCGCCAATGACACGATCGGCATGCTCAAGATGACGTCGGTCGCGTCCGTCATCTTCGTCAATGAGCTCACGTTCCGCGCCCAGCAGATCGTCGGCGAGAACTTCAAGTTCTTCACCGTCTTCGCCGGGGCCGGCCTCATCTATCTGCTCCTCACGAGCATCATTTCCATCGTCCAGATGACGCTCGAGCGCTCGCTCGACCCGGACCGGCGCCAGCAGGCGGGGCCGCGCGGACGGCTCGGCTTCGGGCGCAGGGGACAGGTCGCCGCGCCGGTGGCCGTCGCGGGTCCGGCGAGGAAGGCTTCCCGCGTCGAAACCGTGCGCGAGCTCATTCCGGCGTCATCGGCAACTTCGTCCGACCAGCCGTTCCTTCAATGCACCAACGTCTGGAAGGCCTATGGCGAGCGCGACGTGCTCAAGGGCATCAGCTTCGACGTGAAGCCCGGCGAGGTGGTGGCCGTCATCGGGCCGAGCGGATCGGGCAAGTCGACGCTCCTGCGCCTCGTCAACCATCTCGAATCCATCGACCAGGGCGAGATCCGCGTCGGCGGACGCTATGTCGGCTACGTCAAGGAGAATGGACATCTCAAGCCGACCTCGGGCCGCGCCAGGGCGCGCGCGGAAGTGGGCGTCAGCATGGTGTTCCAGTCCTTCAACCTGTTCGCCAACCTGACCGCGCTCGAGAACATCATGGAAGCGCCGGTCCGCGTCCACGGCGTGCCGAAAGCCGAGGCGGAGGCGCTGGCGCGCCGGCTCCTCGCCGCGGTCGGCCTCTCCAGCCATGCCGACCATTTGCCCCAGCACCTGTCCGGCGGCCAGCAGCAGCGTGTCGCCATCGCCCGCGCTCTCGCGGTCAAGCCGCGTCTCATGCTGTTCGACGAGCCGACCTCCGCGCTCGATCCCGAGCTGGTCGGCGAGGTGTTGAGCGTGATGCGCGCACTTGCCGAGGCCGGCATGACGATGGTCATCGTCACCCACGAGATCCGCTTCGCACGAGAAGTCGCCGACCGCGTCGTGTTCTTCGACGACGGCAACATCGTCGAGGAGGGAGCGCCCGCCGATGTGCTCGACAGGCCTAAGATGGAACGCACCCGGCAGTTCCTGAGCGCCATCAGCAACGAAAGCGACGACGAGGAGGTTGCGTGAACCCCGATCCTCTCGACCGCGACATTCTTGCCGCCGAGGTGGTGATCGTCGGGGCCGGGCTATCGGGGAGCGTGGTCGCCCGGCGACTGGCGGAAGCCGGCGTGGACGTGCTGTGCCTGGAACAGGGGCCGCGTCCGGACCCCGCCTCCTATCGCGGAGAGCATGACGACTGGGAGTTAACCTCCTTCGGCCCCTGGAGCGCCAGTCCGAACATCCGCCGCGGACCCGGCGATTACCTCATCGACGACAGCCGCTCCGATATCAAGCCGATGATGTACAACGGCGTCGGCGGCGGCACCGTGCTCTATGGCGCGCAGTGGATGCGCTTCATGCCGTCCGACTTCCGCACCTATTCGACCGACGGAGTGGGCGACGACTGGCCGGTTTCCTACGAGGAACTCGCGCCCTTCTACGACCGGATCGATATCGATTTCGGCGTCTCCGGCCGCAACGGCGATCCGGCCATGCCGCCCCAGCCCGATTATCCGATGGAGGCGCTGCCATTGTCGCCCGTCGGCCGCAAGATCATGCAGGGGCACGCCAGGCTCGGCTGGCACTGCTGGCCGGGCTCGAACGCGATTACCAGCCGCACCTATCAGGGACGGCAGCCCTGCGTTCAGCTCGGCGTATGCGGGCAGGGTTGCCCGGTCGGCGCCAAGACCAGCGTCGACATCACGCACTGGCCCGTCGCCGCGGCGCGCGGCGCGCGGCTTCTCACCGGCGCGCGCGTCTCCCGCGTAACGCTGGACGCGTACGGGCGCGTCGATGGCGTCGTGTTCCGGGCATCGGACGGCGTCGAGCGCAAGGCACGTGCGGGAACGGTGATCGTCGCCGGTAATGCCATCGGCACCGCACGCCTTCTCCTCGCCTCACGCTCGGCGATGTTTCTCGATGGGTTGGCCAATCGCTCCGGCATGGTCGGCAGGCGGCTGATGCTGCACCCGTTCAGCCGGGCGGTCGGCCTGTTCGACGAGCCGCTCGAAAGCTGGCAGGGGCATTGGGGGCAGACCGTCTATTCCCTCGAATTTGCCGCGACCCGCCCCGATGTGGGCTTCGTTCGCGGCGCAAAGTGGAACCTCGGCCCGTCCGGCGGGCCGCTTGGCGCCGCGCTGTTTCCCTGGCCGAACGAACCGCTCTGGGGCGAAGCGCTGCATCGCCATGTCGATGCCTGGCTCGGCCGCAGCGGTGTCTGGGGCATCATCTGCGAAGACCTGCCGGAAGAGAAGAACCGGGTGGAGATCGATCCTGCGAGGCTCGATGCCGATGGAAGTCCCATCCCCATTCTGCACTACAGGCTTTCGGAAAACTCGAGGGCGATGCTCGCCTTCAACCTTGCGCGGGCGGAGGAGTCGCTGCAGGCCTCCGGAGCCATCCAGACCCTTACCGTGCCGCTGCTGCCGGACTTTGGATGGCATCCGCTGGGAACATGCCGTATGGGCGACGATCCCATGACGTCGGTCGTCGACCGCTTCGGGGCCTCGCACGACGTGCCAGGCTTGCACATCGTGGATGGTAGCATCCTGGTGACCGGCTCCTGCGCCAATCCTGCGGCAACGATCGCCGCTCTCGCCCTGCGAGCGGCCGAGCAGCTGATCGCCACGCGGGGGCAGTCCTGATGAACGGCGAACCTCTATCGCTGACATCCCGCGAGCGCGCCGTGCTGGCGGAGATCGCCGATATCCTGGTGCCGCGCTATGGAGACATGCCATCGGCATCCGATGTCGGATTGTGCGAGGGGCCGATCGATCGGGCGCTCGGCGCGCGGCCGGAGCTTCTGGTTCCTGTGCGCGATCTAGTCGCCCGGGCGCATGGGCGCCATGCGCAGGACGTCGTTCGGGAGATCGAGAAGGACGATCGGGCTGTCCTTCTCGCCGCGCTGCAACTGATTGTGGGAGCCTTTTACATGCTGCCCGAAGTGCGGAGGCTCCTGGGTTATTCCGGGCAGATGCGCAAGGCGCTGTAGGGCGTCCGCGAAGGGAAGATGGCGACGAAGCGACCCCAGCCAAGGTCCGTTTTGCGTTGGCACGACTTCCGCCTCTTGGCGAAAGGAGACCCGAACGCCCCCTCAAATGCAGAAATTCACTAAGCGGGCTGGTGAACCCACTTCGTCAGCCTACAGCCCTGCTCACTCAGCAATGCAATAATGTGGGGTGAAATGGCGGTAACTGCATCGGTGAACGTCAAAAGATTTAATAAAATCAATGGCTAATGCAATGAAGTTGGCGGAGGGAGCGGGATTCGAACCCGCGATACGGTTCCCCGTATACACACTTTCCAGGCGTGCGCCTTCAACCACTCGGCCACCCCTCCATCGGCAGGCGCTTCGCCGCCGCAGGGGCGCGAGATATAGGGAAGCGGGGCGGCTGGCAAGTCCATAGACAGGCCGGAAGATCCGGCCGGCCGCTTACGGCGGGAGGCCGCGCCCGGCGGCCGGGCACGTTCGGCTTCGCGACGCAGCGGATCATTGCGTGTCCCCGGCCTGGCCCGGCCGGCCGCGAGGGGGCGATGCGATGGCGCAAGCGCGCGCCGGCCGTCGTAGCCCCCGGATGCCGCCCCCGGCGCGGATAAGACGCGCGCCCCGGAGACCGCGCCGCTACTGCGGCGGCGTGGTCGAGGTGATGGCGCAGGTCGCGGTGTCGGCCTTGACGCCCATCAGGTGCACCTGGCCGTCGCCCTTGGTGCCGGCGACGATGTTGTAGAGAGTCACGCTGGCGCTGCCCGCGGGCTTGCTCCCCGCGGTGAAGTCGCAGTTCACCACCGCGCTCTCCAGCGTCGCCTGGGTGCCGTTGGTGACCGACACGTTCATCACTGACCCCACCGGATCGGAGAAGATCTGGCCCTGATGAAGCTCCAGGGCCGGCTCCGCGGCACCGGCGGGGACGGCGGCGAGGAACATGGCGCCCGCCAGGGCAGGAACGGCCAGCAGGAAAGCGTTGGGCTTCATCGATTATCTCGCGAACGGGCGGCCGGCGGCGTGCGGGCCCGGCTGATTGCAATAGCGTCCGCCGCAGCGCGAGCCTAGTGGCTGCGCCGGCCAAATCAACCCGATTGCGCCGTCAGTCCGCCGCAACGTCATGCCATAAGGGCATCGTCGGGGACGGGCGCGCCCGACGATGCCCCGCCGCCGGCAGCCGGGACGGGGAAGGACGGGTGCGCGGGCCCGCGGCCGGGAGAAGCGTGACCCATACAACACTATGCAAGGATAAACTTGGATTTTACTTGAGCGATAAAGCCGTTCCACGGCGGTAGACAAGCCTAGTGCCGCCGGTATATTTCCAGCGCGGAATTGCCAGGCATGGGGAAAACGGGATGAATCCGAGCGCACGTCGGTCCGGTCTGCGGTGCCGTTGGCTGGGAGCGATCGTGGTCGTGGCGACCGCGGGAGCGCTCGCCGCCTGCTCGGAAGAGAACAAGTACGTCGCCCCGCCGCCGCCCCAGGTCACGGTGACCACGCCGCTGGCGCATCCCGTCACCCGCTATCTCGAGCTCACCGGCAACACCGCCTCGATCAACACGGTCGATCTCGTCGCCCGCGTCGAGGGCTTCCTCACCGCCATCGACTACAAGGACGGCGCGGTGATGAAGAAGGGCGACCGGCTGTTCCTGATCCAGCAGGACACCTACCAGGCCGATCTCGACCAGTCCAAGGCGCAGCTTGCCTCGGCCCAGGCCCAGCTCACCAACACGCAGGCCGAATATCAGCGCCAGTCCACCCTCGGCCAGCAGGACTTCTCGTCCCAGGCGGTGGTCGACAAGGCGCGCGCGGCGATGGAGCAGGCGCAGGCGTCGGTCGACGCGGCCAAGGCCAATATCGAGATCGCCACCATCAATCTCGGCTACACCAACGTGGTGGCGCCGTTCAACGGCATCGTCACCCGCCACCTCGCCGATGTCGGCCAGCTCGTGGGCCATGGCGAGCCCACCAAGCTCGCCACCATCGTGCAGATGGACCCGATCTACGCCTATTTCAGCCTGAGCGAGAACCAGGTGCTGCGGATCAAGCAGGCGCTGGCCGCCACCGGGCGCACCATCGAGCAGGTGAAGGAGGTCGAGATCGACATCGGCCTGCAGAACGAGGGCACCAGCTACCCGCACAAGGGCCATCTGGACTACGTCTCGCCCGAGGTCGATCCCTCGACCGGCACGCTGCTGGTGCGTGCCATCTTCGACAACAAGAACCTCGCTCTGCTGCCGGGCCTGTTCGTGCGCGTGCGCATTCCGGTGCAGAAGATCCCGGACGCGCTGCTGGTCGAGGACACCGCGATCAGCGACGCCCAGCAGGGCCGCTACGTGCTGGTGGTCGACAAGGACAATGTGGTCCAGCAGAAGGTCATCACCACCGGCCAGCAGATTGGCGACCTGCGGGTGGTCGAATCCGGCCTGACAGTGGACGACCACATCGTGGTCGGCGGCATCCAGCGCGCCACGCCGGGCTCGAAGGTCGACCCGCAGATGCAGCCGCCGCCGAAGGCCCCGGCCGATCTCGTCGCGGCGACGCCCGAGCCGGCGAACGGTGCGGACGGCAAGCCTGCGGATGGAACGCCTTCGGATGCCGGCAAGCCCGCGGATGCCAAACCGGCGGAGTCCGCGCCGGCCGGCACGGCGCCTTCCGGCTCCGCGCCCTCTGATTCATCGCCTGCCGACCAGTCGCCCGCGAAATCCGCGCCCTGATCCGAGGGCCTCGCCCCCGGCACGCCCGCACCGAAGGTCAGAGCCATGATCTCACGCTTCTTCATCGAACGGCCGGTTCTCTCGAACGTTCTGGCGCTGGTGTTCGTGCTGATCGGCGCGGTGGCGCTGATCGAGCTGCCGGTCGCGCAGTACCCGAACGTCGTGCCGCCGACCGTCCAGGTGACGACGCGCTATCCGGGCGCCAGCGCGCGCACGCTGGTGGACACGGTGGCCCTGCCGATCGAGCAGCAGGTCAACGGCGTGCAGGGCATGCTCTACATGCAGTCGACCAGCGCGTCGGACGGCACCTACACGCTCACCATCACCTTCGCCATCGGCACCGATCCCGACTTCGCGCAGGTGCTGGTGCAGAACCGCGTCGCCATCGCCATGGCCTCGCTGCCACAGGCGGTGCAGCTCCAAGGCGTGACGACGCAGAAGAAATCGACCGCGATCCTGCAGTTCGTCGCGCTCTATTCGCCGGACGGCTCCTATGACAGCCTGTTCCTGGCCAATTACGGCATCATCAACCTGCAGAACGAGATCGCCCGCCTCGACGGCGTCGGCAACGTCAACGTGTTCGGCGCCGGCGAATACGCGATGCGGGTCTGGCTCAACCCGGACGAATTGCAGTCGCGCGGGCTGACCCCGCAGGACGTGATCGACGCGATCCAGCAGCAGAGCCAGGAGGTCGCCTCCGGCGTGGTCGGCATGCCGCCGGTGCCGAAGGGGCAGAACTTCCAGTACACGCTCACCGTCGCCGGGCGGCTGAACGACGCCGCCGACTACGAGAACATCATCGTCAAGGTGAGCAACGAGGATGGCGGGCGCATCACCCGGCTGCGCGACGTGGCGCGGGTCGAGCTCGGCTCGCAGACCTACAGCCAGACCTTCACCTTCAACGGCAAGCCCGCCGCCGCGCTCGGCATCTACCAGCTTCCGGAGGCGAACTCGCTCCAGGTGGCGACCGAGGTGCGGGCGAAGATGGCCGAGCTCGCCAAGAACTTCCCGCCCGGCCTCGCCTACCAGATCCCGTTCGACACCACGGTGTTCGTGACCGCCTCGATCGACGAGGTCTACAAGACCCTGTTCGAGGCGGGCATCCTCGTCCTCATCGTCATCCTCGTCTTCCTGCAGGACTGGCGCGCGACGCTGGTGCCGGCGACCACGGTGCCGGTCACCATCATCGGCACCTTCGCGGCCATGGCGGCGATGGGCTTCTCGGTGAACCTGTCGACGCTGTTCGCCATCGTGCTCGCCATCGGCATCGTGGTCGACGACGCCATCGTCATCGTGGAGGGCGTGGCGCGCCACATCGAGGCGGGCCTGCCCGGCCGGCAGGCGGCCGAGAAGGCGATGGACGAGCTGTTCGGCCCGATCATCGGCATCACGCTGGTGCTGATGTCGGTGTTCATACCCGCGGCCTTCATGCCGGGCCTGACAGGCCAGCTCTACCAGCAATTCGCGCTCGTCATCGCCGCGACGGCCTTCATCTCCGCCATCAACGCGATGACGCTGAAGCCGACGCAGTGCGCGCTGTGGCTGCGCCCGCCGGTGCCGCCGGAGAAGCGCAATTTCTTCTATCGCGGCTTCAACGCGGTCTACGACGTCGCCGAGCGCTGGTACGCCCATCTCATCAGCCGCATGGTGCATGTGAGCTACATCACCGTCTCGGTGGCGCTGGTGCTGATCGGCATCGCCATCTGGGGCCTGACGCGGGTGCCGACCGGCTTCCTGCCGACCGAGGACCAGGGCTATGTGCTGATCGGCGCGCAGCTGCCGGACGCCGCCTCGCTGCAGCGCACCGACGATGTGATGAAGGAGATCTCCGACATCGTCTCGAAGACGCCCGGCGTGCAGGACGTGCTCGCGATCTCGGGCATCTCGGTGCTCGACAACAACGCCACCCTGCCCAATGCCGGCGTCGCCTATGTCATGCTCAAGGGCTGGGACGAGCGCGACAAGAAGGGCGAGGGTCTGCTGTGGATCTATGAGACGCTAAGCAAGGAGCTGGAGAAGGTCACCGACGCCTCGACCTTCGTGCTGGTGCCGCCGCCGATCCAGGGCATCGGCAACGCCTCCGGCTTCACCCAGATGATTGAATCGAAGGACGGCAGCTTCGACTTCGTTGAGCTGCAGAGCGTGACCCAGCAGATCGTCAAGAACGCCTCGAGCCAGTCCGCGCTGCAGCGCCTGAGCACCTCGTTCCGCGCCAACGTGCCCCAGCTCTTCCTCGAGATCGACCGCGTCAAGGCGGAGACGCTGGGCGTCACCGTCGGGCAGGTGTTCTCGACCATCCAGGGCTATGTCGGCTCGACCTACGTCACCCAGTTCAACGATTTCGGCCAGACCTTCCAGGCCTATATCCAGGCCGAATCCGGCTTCCGGCGCACGCCGGAGGAGATCCTGAACCTCAAGATCCGCACCCCCGCCGGCAACATGGTGCCGATCGGCACGCTGGCCAAGGTGCGCCCGATGTTCGGCCCGCCGCTGATCACGCTCTACAATCTCTACCCGGCCTCCACCATCGTCGGCGGCGCGGCACAGGGCTTCAGCTCCGGCCAGGCGCTGGACATCATGGGCCAGGTCGCCGAGCAGACCCTGCCGCGCGGCATGGGCTACAATTGGAGCGCCATGTCCTATCAGGAGGAAGCGGTCGGCAACGAGGTCTACTTCGTGTTCGGCCTCGCCATCCTGCTGGTCTACTTCGTGCTCGCCGGCCAGTATGAGAGCTGGATCCAGCCGCTCTCGGTGCTGCTCGCCGTGCCGCTGGCGCTGCTCGGCACGGTCGGCGCGCTGACCGCGATCGGCATCGCCAACAACCTCTACACCCAGATCGGCCTCATCCTGCTGATCGCACTATCGGCTAAGAACGCGATCCTGATCGTCGAGTTCGCGCGCGAGAAACGGGCCGAGGGCATGGAGATCATGGACGCGGCGGTGGAGGCGGCGCGGCTGCGCTTCCGCCCGATCCTGATGACCTCCTTCGCCTTCATCCTCGGCGTGCTGCCGCTGGTGCTGGCGACCGGCGCCGGCGCCAATTCGCGCAAGTCGATCGGCATCGCGGTGTTCTCCGGCATGCTGGCCTCGACCTGCCTCGCGGTGCTGTTCGTGCCGTCCTTCTACACGGTGTTCCAGCGCTTCGAGGAATGGCGGGCCGGCCGCAAGGGCAAGACCCCCGCGGCGCCCGCGCATGAGGGCCCGGCCGCGGGCGAGGCGACGCCGACGGCCTGAGGCCGGGGATCGCACGCCGGGCCGGAAGGGCCCAGCTTCGACGTGCACGGCTTCGAAGTGCCCGGCACGGACGGGTTCGCGCGAAGCTCGCGGCAGGGCGGACCTGCCGCTCGCCGTGGGCTGGGTCTCCCGCCCGGCCTTTGCCGCGACGGTGCTTCCCGCTTGATGCCGCTTCGCCTCAATTTGCGGCATCAGGGTGGTGAAACTCTGGGCGAGCGACGGGCCGATCCCGACCGCCGGCGCCGCCGGTGCCGTGCCGGCCGCGCGGCGGCCTGTGGCCGGATTGCGGCACGATTCGTGCGTTCGCTTCCGGGCGTGTTGGTTCCGCGACCGGGTGCTCCTAAGCTTCGTCGCCGCGCCGCGGTCCTGAAGTCCAGTGGGTGCCTATGACAATCTTTGCGAGCCTGCATCACGTCACGAGCTACAAGTACGACCGCCCGGTCGCGCTTGGGCCCCAGATCATCCGGCTCCGCCCGGCACCGCACTGCCGCACCCCGGTGAAGAGCTATTCGCTGAAGGTGACGCCCGCCAATCACTTCGTGAACTGGCAGCAGGACCCGTTCGGCAACTGGATGGCCCGCTTCGTCTTCCCCGAGAAGGCGACCGAGTTCCGCATCGAGGTCGACCTGATCGCGGACATGACGGTCTACAACCCGTTCGATTTCTTCGTCGAGGAATTCGCCGAGACGCTGCCCTTCGTCTATCCCGCCGCGCTCGCCAAGGAGCTCATCCCCTATCTCGAGGCGGAGGATGGCGGCCCGCTGCTCGACGCCTATGTCGAGAAGGTGCGCCCCGCCGAGGGCGACGCTACGGTCGACTATCTGGTCAAGCTCAACCAGCAGCTCCAGTCGGACGTGAGCTATCTCATCCGCATGGAGCCCGGCGTGCAGTCGCCGGACGAGACGCTCGATCTCGCCGCCGGCTCCTGCCGCGATTCCGGCTGGCTGCTGGTGCAGATCCTGCGCCGGCTCGGCCTCGCGGCGCGCTTCGTGTCGGGCTACCTGATCCAGCTCAAGCCGGACGTGAAGGCGCTCGACGGACCGACCGGCACCGAGGTCGACTTCACCGACCTCCACGCCTGGTGCGAGGTCTATCTGCCCGGCGCCGGCTGGGTCGGCCTCGACCCGACCTCGGGCCTGCTGTGCGGGGAGAGCCATCTCCCGCTCTGCGCCACCCCGAACTTCGCCTCGGCGGCGCCGATCGCCGGCTCCTATGCCGCCGACGAGGACACCCGCACCGATTTCGAGTTCGACATGCGGGTCACCCGCGTGGCGGAGAAGCCGCGCGTCACGCTGCCCTTCTCGGACGACGCCTGGGCGGCGCTCGACGCGCTCGGCGACCGGGTCGACGCCGACCTCGCGGCGCAGGACGTGCGCCTCACCATGGGCGGCGAGCCGACCTTCATCTCGATCGACGACTACCAGGGCGCGGAGTGGAACACCTCCGCCGTCGGCCCCACCAAGCGCATGCGCGCCGACGACCTGATCCGCCGCGTGCGCAAGCGCTTCGCGCCCGGCGGCATGATGCATTACGGCCAGGGCAAGTGGTATCCGGGCGAGAGCCTGCCGCGCTGGACCTTCTCGCTCTACTGGCGCAAGGACGGCAAGCCGATCTGGCGCGATGCCGACCTCATCGCCAATGAAAGCCTCGCCACCGCCACGGTGGAGGATGCGCGCCTCTTCACCGAGGGCCTGTCCGAGCGGCTGGGGATCGGCAACACCTATGCCACGCCGGCCTATGAGGACCCGGCGCACTGGGTGCTGAAGGAAGGCGACCTGCCCGACAATGTCGACGCGCTCGATTCCAAGCTGGAGGATCCCGAGGCGCGCGCCCGGCTGATGCGCGTGTTCGAGCGCGGCCTCGGCCGGCCGACCGGCTACGTGCTGCCGGTGCAGCGCTGGCAGAGCCGCTCCAAGCGGAGCTGGATCAGCGAGAAGTGGCGGTTCCGGCGCGGCAAGCTGTTCCTTATGCCGGGCGATTCGCCGGTCGGCTACCGGCTGCCGCTGGCGAGCCTGCCCTGGGTTCCGCCGGCCGCCTATCCCTATGTCAACCCGGCCGACCCGATGGCCATCGCCGGCGATCTGCCGGACGCGGAGACGCTGCACCAGCTCTATCGCCGCACCTCGGTGGACGACAACCAGCAGGACCAGGTCGACCAGGTGCTGACCGGGACCGGCTCGGTGCGCACCGCGCTCGCGGTCGAGCCGCGCGACGGCCGGCTCTGCGTGTTCATGCCGCCCACGGAGCGGCTGGAGGACTATCTCGAGCTGCTCGCCGCGATCGAGGTCACGGCGGGCGAGCTGAAGCTTCCCGTCCATATCGAGGGCTACACGCCCCCGGTCGACCCGCGGCTCAACGTGATCCGCGTCGCGCCCGATCCCGGCGTGATCGAGGTCAACGTGCACCCGGCCTCGAACTGGAAGACCTGTGTCGAGATCACCCGCGACCTCTACGAGGAAGCGCGGCTGTCCCGGCTCGGTACCGAGAAGTTCATGGTCGACGGGCGCCACACCGGCACCGGCGGCGGCAACCACGTGGTGGTGGGCGGCGCCACCCCGGCGGACAGCCCGTTCCTGCGCCGGCCGGACCTCCTCAAGAGCCTCGTCATCTACTGGCAGCGCCACCCCGCGCTGTCTTACCTGTTCTCCGGCCTGTTCATCGGCCCGACCAGCCAGGCGCCGCGCATCGACGAGGCCCGGCACGACAGCCTCTACGAGCTCGAGATCGCCATGGCCAACGTGCCCGCCCCGGGCACCGGGCAGGCGCCCCCGCCCTGGCTGGTCGACCGGCTGTTCCGCAACCTCCTGACCGACGTCACCGGCAACACCCACCGCTCCGAGATCTGCATCGACAAGCTGTTCTCGCCGGACGGGCCGACCGGCCGGCTGGGGCTGGTCGAGTTCCGCTCGTTCGAGATGCCGCCGGACTGGCGCATGAGCCTCGCCCAGCAATTGCTGCTGCGCGCGCTCATCTCCTGGTTCTGGCGCGAGCCGCAGGACGGGCCGCTGGCCCGCTGGGGCACCGCGCTTGCCGACCGCTTCATGCTGCCGCATTTCGTCTGGTCCGACTTCATGGACGTGCTCGATGATCTCGGCCGCGCCGGCTACCGCTTCGACCCGATGTGGTTCGAGGCGCAGCGCGAGTTCCGCTTCCCCTTCTTCGGCCAGGTCGAGCATGGCGGGGTGAGCCTGGAGCTGCGCCAGGCGCTGGAGCCGTGGCACGTGCTGGGCGAGGAGGGCGCGGTCGGCGGCACGGTGCGCTTCGTCGATTCGTCGGTCGAGCGGCTGCAGGCACGGGTCGAGGGGCTGAACCCGATCCGCCACGTCGTCACCTGCAACGGCCGCCGCCTGCCGCTGGTGCCGACCGGGCGCTTCGGCGAATACGTCGCCGGCCTGCGCTTCAAGGCGTGGCAGCCGGCCTCCGGCCTGCACCCGACCATTCCGGCGCACGCCCCGCTCACCTTCGACATCGTCGATCTGTGGTCGAACCGCTCGCTGGGAGGCTGCGTCTACCATGTGGCGCATCCGGGCGGGCGCAATTACGAGACTTTCCCGGTGAATTCCTATGAGGCGCAGGCGCGGCGTCTGGCGCGTTTCCAAGATTACGGCCACACTCCCGGCTACCTGTTCGTTCCGCCGGAAGAGCCGACGCCGGAGTTCCCCGCCACGCTCGACCTGCGGCGCCCGGCCAACATCTGACGGCTGGCGGCAGGAAAGCGTGAGCGCCCCTGGTCCCTCGCACGCCCGCCGCCGCCCGCGCGGCCGGCCGGCGGCGGACCCCGGGCGTGGTGTGAGGGACGGATGGGACGACGCAATGACCCCCGGGTGCGCACGCGCCGCTTCGAGGAGGAAGCGGTCGACGCGCTGCTGGCCGGCTACCAGCCGCTGCCCGGGGTCAATGACGAGCTGATCGACGCGGACGGGCGCCCGCGCGCGCACTGGACGTCGCTGCTCGCTTCGCTGGCCGAGATGGGCGTCGACGAGGTCAATCGCAGCTTCGCCTCCGCCGACCGCCAGCTCTACCGCTCCGGCGTGTTCTACCGCGTCTATGGCGATCCCAATGGCGGCGAGCGGCCATGGCCGCTGTCGCACCTGCCGCTCGTCATCGACGGGGAGGAATGGCGGGCGCTGGAGCGCGGCCTGATCCAGCGCGCGCAGCTGCTCGAGGGCGTGCTGGCGGACCTCTATGGCGAGGCCAATCTCGTGCGCTCGGGCGCGCTGCCGGCGGCGGTGGTGGCCGGCAGCCCGGAATTCCTGCGCCCCATGGTCGGGGTCGACCCGCATGGCGGCAGCTTCCTGCGGATCTACGCCGCCGATCTCGGCCGCGGGCCGGACGGGCGCTGGTGGGTGCTCTCGGACCGCACCCAGTCGCCCTCGGGCGCGGGCTACGCGCTGGAGAACCGCATCGCCATCGCCCGCGCTCTGCCGGAGCTGGCGCGCTCGCTGAACGTGGTGCGCCTCGCCGGCTACTTCCAGGCGCTGCGCGCCGGGCTGACCCGGCTCGACCGCTCGGGCGAGGGGCGAGTGGGGCTGCTCACGCCCGGCCCGCTCAACGAGACCTATTTCGAGCACGCCTATCTCGCCCGCTATCTCGGCTTCGTGCTGCTGGAGGGCGAGGACCTCACGGTGCGCGACAATGTGGTCTATGTGCGCACCGTCGCCGGGCTGAAGCGGGTCGACGTGCTGCTGCGCCGCCTCGATTCCGACTTCTGCGACCCGCTGGAGCTCAACCCGCGCTCGCGGCTCGGCATTCCCGGCCTCGTGCAGGCGATCCGTTCGGGCGGCGTCGCGGTGGCGAACGCGGTCGGCGCCGGCCTCGTCGAGGCGCCGGCGATGATGGGCTTCTATCCGCGCCTCGGCGGCCAGGTGCTGGGCGAGGATCTCGATCTGCCCAACGTCGCCACCTGGTGGTGCGGCCAGAAGGCCGAGCGCGAGCGCGTGCTCGACACGCTCGACGACCTGGTGCTGTCGCCGGCGTTCCAGCGTCCGCTGCGCGGGCTGATGGACACCGGCTCGGTGATCGGCGCCGACCTCGATCCCAAGCGCCGCGCGGCGATCGAGACCGCGATCCGCACCCGCGGCGTCGACATCGTCGGGCAGGAGGCGGTGCAGCTCTCCACCATGCCGGTCTGGCGCAACGGGCGGCTGGAGCCGCGCCCCTTCATCCTGCGCATCTTCGTCGCCGCGACCGAGAATGGCTGGAAGGTGATGCCCGGCGGCTTCTGCCGCGTCTCCGACAGCCTCGACGCGCGCGCCGTCACCATGCAGAGCGGGGGGCGCTCCGCCGACGTCTGGGTGCTGGACGGCCATCCCACCGACCAGATCACGCTGCTGACCAAGACCGGGCAGAGCGAGATCAGGCGCCAGACCGGGCCGCTGCCGAGCCGCGCCGCCGACAATTTCTACTGGCTGGGGCGCTATCTGGAGCGCGCCGAGACCACGCTGCGGCTGCTGCGCACGCTGGTCGGCCGGCTCTCCTCCTCGGCCGAGGGCGGCGGGGCCTCGGTCACCAAGCTGATCAGCCTGCTGCAGTCCTGGGGCTCGATCCCCGAGGACCTCGCCCGCACCCGCCCGGCGCGGCACGCGCTGGCGGCGCTGACCCGCAGCGACCTGCCGGGCGCTCTGCCCAACATCATCGACGCGGCGCGCCAGACCGCCGCCGTGATCCGCGACCGCCTCTCGCCCGACGCCTGGCGCACCCTCGCCGACCTGGTGGCGATGACGCAGGAGCCGGTGCCCGCCGCCGGCAGCGCCCAGGCCGACGCCTATGAGCGCTCCGACCGGGCACTGCGCGCGCTCGCCGCCTTCTCCGGCCTCGCCTCGGAGAACATGAACCGGCTGGCCGGCTGGCGCTTCCTCGATCTCGGCCGGCGCATCGAGCGTGGCATCGCCACCTGCCGCTTCGCCCGCGCCCTGGTCGGCGAGAGCCCGACCGCCGGCACGCTCGACGTGCTGCTGGAACTGTGCGACAGCCAGATCACCTATCGCTCGCGCTACGTGATGGTGGAAAGCCGCGCGCCGGTGCTCGACCTGGTGCTGCTGGACCCGGTCAATCCGCGTGCGCTGGCGTTCCAGATCGACGCCATCATGGCGCATCTCGACGCGCTGCCGGGGCATCTGGGCGACGAGCCGCCCCCGCCGGAGGAGCGCCTCGCCGCGCGCCTCGTCGCCTCGATGAAGGCGTTCGACGCCGGCGAGTTCGACGACGAGCGGCTGCGCCAGCTCGAGGGCCAGCTCATGGAGCTCTCCAACGACGTGGCGGAGCGCTATTTCATCCACCACTCGCCGGTGGAGACGCCGTGGGACCTCATGGCATGATGTACGACATTCACCAGACCACCGCCTATTCCTACGCCCACCCGGTGCCGGTGGCGCGGCACGTGGTGCGCATGGTGCCGGTCGAGCGGGCGCGCCAGCGGGTGATCGTCAGCCATATCAGCGTCGAGCCCGAGCCGACGGAATGGACCGAGACGCGCGACTTCTTCGGCAACAAGACGCTGCACATCCGCATCGACACGCCCCATACCGACTTCAAGGTCCACACCCGCGCGCGGGTGCTGGTCGAGCCGGAGCCGGCGCGCGAGCCGGAGGCCTCCCCCGCCTGGGAGGAGGTGCGCGAGATGGCGGCCGCGAGCGACGACCTCACCGCCGCCTCGCCCGCCCATCACATCTATCCCAGCCCCGCCGTGGTGCTCAGCCCGCCGATCACCGACTGGGCGGCGCAGAGCTTTGCCGCCGGCCGGCCGATGCTGGCCGCCGCGATCGAGCTGATGCACCGGCTGCATGACGAGTTCACCTATGATTCGCGCGCGACCGACGTCTCCACGCCCGCGCTGGAGGCGTTCGAGATGCGCGCCGGGGTGTGCCAGGACTTCGCGCACATCATGATCGCGGGGCTGCGCGGGCTCGGCCTGCCGGCGGCCTATGTCAGCGGCTTCCTGCGCACCGAGCCGCCGCCGGGCGAGGAGCGGCTGCAGGGCGCCGACGCCACCCATGCCTGGGTGATGGTGTGGTGCGGGCCGGAGATCGGCTGGCAGGGGCTCGATCCCACCAACGCGCTGCTGGTCTCGACCGACCATGTCGTGCTGGCGGTCGGGCGCGACTATGCCGATGTCGCCCCCATCGGCGGCGTGCTGCTCGGCTCGGGCCGGCAGAAGCTCGACGTCGCGGTCGACGTGATCCCGATCGACATGCCGGACGCGAGCGCGCCCGTGGTCTGACGCGCCCGTCGTCTGGCGTGGGGAGCGCATTCGCGATTCAACCGGACACCAAAGCGCTCTAGACATAGACGAGCAGGAAACCCGAATCGCCCCGGCGCGGCGCGCCCGGCGACAGAGCGCGAGCCGCCATGACCGAAGCCGCCCCGCAGGACGCACGGCCCGCCGCAGCCGAGGAGGATGACGGCTTCCTCGCCAGTCTCGCGGTCTATCTGCGCCCGCGGGTGCTCATCGTCATCCTGCTCGGCTTCTCCTCCGGCCTGCCGCTGGCGCTGTCGGGCGCGACGCTGACCATCTGGATGGCCGAGGCGAAGGTGAATCTCGGCACGATCGGCCTCTTCGCGCTGGTCGGCGTGCCCTACAATTTCAAGTTCGTCTGGGCGCCGCTGGTCGACGCGCTCGACGTGCCGCTGCTCGGGCGGTGGCTCGGGCGTCGGCGCGGCTGGCTGGTCTTTACCCAATTGCTGCTCGCGGTCGCCATCGCCTGGCTCGGCTTCCAGGATCCGGTCTTGGCGCCCTGGCACGTCGCGCTGGGGGCGCTGCTGGTCGCCACCGCCTCGGCGACGCAGGACATCGTGGTGGACGCCTTCCGCGTCGAGAGCCTCGAGACGCGCGAGCAGGCGGCCGGCATGGCGGGCTACGTCGCCGCCTACCGGGTCGGCATGCTGGCCTCGGGCGCGGGCGTCGTGCTGCTGGTGGCGTGGTTCGAGGTGCTCGGCGCGCCGCATGCGGATGTCTGGTTCTACGGCTATCTCGCCGCCGCGCTGATGGTCGGCGTCGGGCTCGTCGCCTCGCTGCTGGCGACGGAGCCGGCGGGCGAGCCGGTGATCTCGCACGAGGTGAACGTGTTCCGGCGCATCGCGCAGACGGCGGCGGGCGCGTTCGGCGCGTTCCTCTCCCGCCGCAGCGCCATCGCCATCCTCGCCTTCGTGGTGCTGTTCAAGTTCTGCGACGCCTTCGCCGGGGTGCTGACCGGGGCCTTCGTCATCGACATCGGCTTCGACAAGGCGGCCTATGCCGGCATCGTCAAGGGCGTCGGCTTCGCCGCGGCGCTGCTCGGCGGCTTCGCCGGCGGGATGATCGCGCGGGCGCTGCCGCTTTCCACCAGCCTGTGGATCGCGGGCGTGCTGCAGATGGCCTCCAACCTCGTCTTCTCCTGGCAGGCCTGGGTCGGGGTCGATCTCGGTGCGCTGACGCTCACCATCGTGGTCGAGAACTTCACCGGTGCCATCGGCACGGTGATCTTCGTCGCCTACATCTCCGCGCTGTGCGGCGACCGCGCCCACACCGCCACGCAATATGCGCTGCTGACGGCGCTGGCGGCGGTGGGCCGCACCTTCCTCGCCTCCGGCGCCGGCTTCATCGCCGAAGAGACCGGCTGGATCGCCTTCTTCGCCGTCACGGCGCTGGCGGCGCTGCCGGGGCTCGCCCTGCTGGCCTATCTGCAGGCGCGCGGCCATTTCCGCGAACTGGCCGGCGCGGGCAGGTAGGCCCCGGTCTTTCCGCCGCCCGCCGCCCCGCTCAGAACACCGTCGCCGTCGGCAGGCCGAGTGCGCTCGCCCCGGCATAGAGCGCCTGCGGGCCGGACTGCAGCGGATGGTAGCGTGCGCCCTGGATGTCGCGGAAGCGCCGCTCCAGGCCCGCCGAGCGGTAGAAGGACTGCCCGCCCGCGACCTCCATGGCGAACTCGACGGCCTTGATGGCGTGCTGCGCGACCAGCGTCCGCCCGATCATGACCTCGTTCACCGTGTCCGCCGAGGGCGCGTTGAGCGCGATCTGGTCGAGCATCCAGCGATGGGCGAGCTGGGCCGCCCGCAGCTCCGTGTCCATCCGCCCGGCGAGGGCGACGTCGGGCTGCGCCTTCCGCGCGGCGAGGGAGACGGCGATGTCGCGCGCGCTCTCCGCCACGCCGACATAGACCGAGTAGATCAGCGGAAGCGCGATGGTGGCGATGATCTGGAACACCGGATGCCACTCGCCGGCCTTGCGGGTGAAGGCGACGCTGGTGTCGGGAATGAGCAGATTGTCGATCACCACGTCGTTCGAGCCGGTGCCGCGCATGCCGAGCGTGTGCCAGGTATCCTCGATATGCACGCCGGGCGACTTCATCGGCACGCCGAAATGGACGACGGAACGGCCGCCCTGCTCATCCTCGTGGATGGCCCCGGTCATCAGGATGTCGCCGGCCTCGGCGCCGGAGGTGAAGATCTTGCGGGCGGTGACGCGGTAGCCGCCGTCCACCTTCTCGGCCCGGCCCGAGCCGCCGATCCAGTCGGAGCCGCCGGAGGAGAGCAGCATCAGCCGCTCGCTGGCGATCCGCTTCAGCAGCGGCTCGACGGCGGCGACCTTCTGGTGCCGCCAGCGCCAGGCCGGAATGGCGACCTGGTGCGTGTGCATGGAGAAGGCGAGCGCGGTGGAGCCGCAGGCATGGGCGAGCACGCGCAGCATCTCGGCGAGCGCGGGAATCTCCGCGCCGCCGCCGCCGAGCTCGCGCGGCACGCCGGCCTCCCGCAGCCCCGCCTTCTTCAGCAGGGCGTAGTTCTCGGCGACGAAGACCTCATCCTGGTCGACCGTCGCGGCGTGCGCGGCGATCTCCGGCGCCAGGCGGTGCGCGATCGCCACCACGTCGACGGGCGGTTCGGGGTGGTGATCGATGGGCGACAGGGGCGTTTCCGATACTGTTCTTAGGGACATGGCACCCTCCAAGGTGTGACGCCCGAGGATCGCGCCGCCACCGGCGTGGGGTCCAGTTCAGCAACTGTACTGGCGACGTTTCCCGCCGCCCGCCGATCGGATACGATGGAGCGGCACGAGACGGTCAGGTGTCGAGATGGAAGAGCGCGGCAGTTACGGCCAGTTCTGTCCGGTGGCGATGGCTTCGGAAATCCTGTGCAGCCGCTGGACCACGCTGGTCCTGCGCGAACTCCTGTGCGGCAGCACGCGGTTCAACGATCTCCGGCGCGGCGTGCCGAAGATGTCGCCGGCGCTGCTGTCCAAGCGGCTCAAGGAGCTGCAGCAGGCCGACGTGATCACGGTCTCGCGCCGGCCCAACGGCTCGGTCGAGTATCACCTGTCCGAATCCGGCGAGGAGCTGCGCCCGCTCATCATGGGGCTCGGAAGCTGGGCGCAGAGCTGGATCGAATCGCGGCTGTCGCTGAAGAACCTCGATCCCTCGCTGCTGATGTGGGACATGCGCCGCAACATCGATCTTCAGCTCATGCCGGCCCGGCGCTGCACGATACAGTTTCTGTACCCCGAGCTGACGCCCTCGCAGAAGCGGTGGTGGCTGGTGGTCGAGGGCGGCGCGGTGGACCTGTGCAATTTCGATCCCGGCCACCAGCTCGACCTGCTGGTGACGAGCTCTCTGCGCTCCATGACGGCGATCTGGATGGGGGTGAGCACCATCCGCAAGGAAGAGGAAAGCGGCGAGCTCGAGATCGACGGCGACCCGGCGCTGGCCCGCTCCATGCAGCAATGGCTGGGGCTGAGCCCCTTCGCCCATCAGCCGCGGCGGGTGACCTGAGCGGCTAGAGGCTGGTGCGGGCGCGGATGGCGGCGGCGAGGGTGCCTTCGTCGAGATAGTCGAGCTCGCCGCCCACCGGCACGCCATGGGCGAGGCGCGTGACCTTCACCCCCGACTCGCGCAGCAGATCGGTCACGTAATGGGCGGTGGTCTGCCCGTCGACCGTCCCGCCGAGCGCGAGCAGCACTTCCTTGATCGCGCCCTCGTGCACCCGCCCGACCAGCGAGGCGAGGTTCAGGTCGTCGGGCCCGATGCCGTCGAGCGGCGACAGCGTGCCGCCGAGCACGTGGTAGCGCGCGTTCAGCGCCCCGGCCCGCTCCAGCGCCCACAGGTCGGACACGTCGGCGACGACGACCAGCAGGTTCGGGTCGCGTGTGTCGTCGGTGCAGATCGAGCAGGGGTCGCGCACGTCCACGTTGCCGCAGACCCGGCAGGTCGCGATCTTGCCCAGCACGTCCTCCATCGCCGCCGCCAGCGGGCCCATGAGCTGCTCGCGCTTCTTGATGAGCTGCAGCGCGGCACGCCGCGCCGAGCGCGGGCCGAGCCCCGGGACCCGGGCCAGGAGACTGATCAGGCGTTCGATTTCGGGACCGGCGACGGCACGCGGCATGGCATCCTCACGGCCGGCGACGACCCGGCGGGTTCCGGTCTAGCGCACCGGGGCGCGCGGCGCCAAGCGCCACATTCGCTCACATGCGCCTCGTTCGGCCGCCCGGACGGGCAATCACATCGCCAGCAGTGAAATCCGGTTTCGCTCGACACCGCGGTGGGGCGTTGATAACCGGGAGGCAACGGATAAGAGAGCCTCCGGGGAGAACCGATGACGACGACGAAAGCCGCCGCCAGTGCCGCCGTATTCCTTGCCGCCATTCTTTCATTCGCGGCGCCGGCGCACGCGGCGGAAGGCGCCGGCATCGACGGAGCCGCCCTCTCGCTCGCCTGGGGCATTCCCTTCGCCGGCATGCTGCTGTCGATCGCGGTCGTCCCGCTGCTCGCCGGCAATTTCTGGCATCACCACTATGGCAAGGTGGCGCTGTTCTGGGCGCTGGCCTTCCTGGTGCCGTTCACCCTCACCTTCGGCACCGGCACCGCGAGCTACGAGGTGGTGCACGCCGCGCTGCTCGAATACCTGCCCTTCATCATCCTGCTGTTCACGCTGTTCACCATCTCGGGCGGCATCCTGCTCACCGGGAACCTGCGCGGCAGCCCGGAGGTGAACACGGTGATGCTGGCGATCGGCACGGTGCTGGCGAGCGTCATCGGCACCACCGGCGCCTCGATGGTGCTGATCCGCCCGCTGCTGCGCGCCAATGACGAGCGGCGCTACAATGTGCACACGGTGGTGTTCTTCATCTTCCTGGTGTCGAACATCGGCGGCTCGCTGACGCCGCTGGGCGACCCGCCGCTGTTCCTCGGCTTCCTGAAGGGCGTCGGCTTCTTCTGGACCACCGAGCACCTGTTCCACGACACGGCGCTGATCGCCGCCATCCTGCTGCTGTGCTTCTACCTGCTGGACCGCTACTTCTACGCCCGCGAGGAGAAGCTGCCGCCGAAGGAGGACCCGACGCCGGACACCGAGCGGCTCGGCCTTCGCGGCCTGCGCAACCTGCCGCTGATCCTCGGCGTGATCGCCGCCATCCTGATGAGCGCGCTGTGGCAGCCGGGCATCGAGTTCAACATCCTCGGCACCCACCTGTCGCTGCCCTCGCTCGTGCGTGACGTGCTGCTACTGGTCTTCGCCGGCATCTCGATGTGGATCACGCCGGCCTTCATCCGCGAGCGCAACGGCTTCGACTGGGAGCCGATCCGCGAGGTGGCCAAGCTGTTCGCCGCCATCTTCCTCACCATCATTCCGGTGATCGCCATCCTCAAGGCGGGCATGGACGGCGCGCTCTCGCCGCTCGTCGCCCTCGTCACCGGGGCGGCGGGCGAGCCCTTCAACGCCGGCTATTTCTGGATGACCGGCCTGCTGTCGGGCTTCCTCGACAATGCGCCGACCTATCTCGTCTTCTTCAACCTCGCCGGCGGCGACGCGGCGACGCTGATGGAGAAATACGCCACCACGCTGGAGGCGATCTCGGCCGGCGCAGTGTTCATGGGCGCGCTGACCTATATCGGCAACGCGCCGAACTTCATGGTGCTCGCCATCGCCCGCAGCCGCGGCGTCGCCATGCCGAGCTTCTTCGGCTACATGGCCTGGTCGTGCCTGTTCCTGCTGCCGTGCTTCGCGCTGCTGACCTGGCTCTACTTCCTGTAGGCCGGTCTCAGCTCGCGGGCGGGAGGCGGCCCGGCGTGGCGCCGCCGAACCGGGCGCGGAACCAGTCCGCCAGCATCGCCTTCTCGAAGCGCAGCGGATCGAGCGAGCGCACCGTGGACGGGTCCGACAGATAGTCGATGCTGCGGATCGTCTCCTCGCCGCGGGCGAGGGTCCGGCCGCCGCGCCGCAGCGTGTAGCGCAGCCGCATCGAGGGCCAGGTGTCTGCGCGCATCACCCGCAGCGTGCCGGAGGGCGCGCGCACGGGGTTGATCTGGCCGGCGAGGTCGATGTCCAGCACCGCGACGTCGAGATCGTCGCCGCTCGCCAGCCGCTTCTCCGCCAGCTTGCCGATGATGCGCTCGAGGCCTTCCAGCGTGAGGCGCTGGTCGACCGGGCCCCAGCCGAGATTGCCGTCGGTGTAGGTCTGCGGCGCGAGGAAGCTCACGCGCGTCTCGGCGCGGGCCAAGGCTGGCAGAAGGCCGGCGGCGGCGAGCGCAAGGACCAACGCTGCGGGACGGGGGGACATGCGCGCCTCCGGGTCGTGGGAGGCGCGCAGTCTGTCATTACTCGGCGGCGATGGCGAGGCGCGGCTGGGCGTGGCGCACCTCGTCATCGACCGCGGTCTCGAAGCGGGTGAAATTGTCGGTGAACATGCCGACCAGCCGCCGCGCGGTCATGGCATAGTCCATGCGGCTCGCCCAGGCGCGCGAGGGGTCGAGCAGGCGCGCATCGACGCCCTCGACGGCGGCGGGGATGGCGAAGCCGAAATAGGGATCGGTGCGCATCTCGGCCTCCGCCAGGCTGCCGTCGAGCGCGGCCGCGACCAGCCGGCGCGTGGTCTCGACCGGCACCCGCGTGCCCATGCCTGCCCGACCGCCGGTCCAGCCGGTATTGACCAGCCAGCAGGCGATGTCGTGCTCGGCGATGAGATTGCCCAGCATCTGCCCGTGAAGCGAGGGCTGGCGCGGCGCGAAGGAGGCGGCGAAGCCGGCGTGGAAAAGCGGCTGCGGCTCGCCCGCGCCGTTCGGCGCCTCGGCGACCTCGCCGCTGTAGCCGGACAGGAAGTGGTACATGGCCTGCGCCGGCGTCAGCCGGGCGATCGGCGGCATCACGCCGAACGTGTCGCAGGTCAGCATGAACAGGGCGCGCGGCGTGCCGGCGCGCCCGCTCGCATCGGCATGGGCGATGAAGGCGAGCGGGCAGGCGGCGCGCGCGTCCTGCGGATGGGCGTGCAGGTCCGGCACGCGGGTGTCGGGGTCGAGCGGGACGTTCTCCAGCACGGTGCCGAAGCGCTGCGCGGCGGCGGCGATGGTCGGCTCGCCCGCATCCGAGGCGTGGGTGATCGAGGTGTCGGCGATCCGGCCGTAGCAGCCGCCTTCGAGGTTGAACATGCCCTCCGGCGACCAGCCGATCGCGCCGTCGCCGATCAGCCGGCGTGCCGGGTCGGCCGTGAGCACGCTCTTGCCGGTGCCGGAAAGGCCGAGGAACAGGGCGACGTCGCCCGCGTCGCCCACATTCGCCGCGCCCTTGAGGGGGAGCACGCCGCGTTCGGCAAGCAGATAGGCGACATAGTCGACGATCGCCTGCCGGATCTCGCCGGCGTCGAGCGTGCCGGCGATCAGCACCAGGCCATCGGCGAGGTCGCCGGCGACGACCGCGTTCTTGCTGACGCCATGGCGCTCCGCCTCGATGCGGAAGCCCGGCGCGCAAAGGACGGTGAGCTGCGGCGCGAAGGCGAGCAGTTCCTCATGCTCCGGCTGGCGCAGCATGTTGCGGGCGAACAGGCTCTGCCAGGCGTGTTCGGTATAGACACGCACGTCGACGCGGCGGGCCGGGTCGGCGCCGGCGTGAAGGTCCTGCGCGAACAGGGTCCGGCCGGCGGCGTGGGCGAGGATGTCTTCCTTCAGCGCCTCGAAATGCTCGCGCGACAGGGCCTCGGTGCCATCCCAGGCGATGCTTTCCTCGCTCGCCTCCTCGCGCACGACGCAGCGATGCACGGGGCCGCGCCCGGACTGGGGGGCGGGCTCGGCGGCCAGCGCGCCGGTGGCGGTCAGCCGGGCCTCGCCGCGGGCGACGGCGCGCTCGTAGAGAACGGATTCGGTGAGATTCCAGAAGACCTTGCCGGGGCCGGCAAGGCCGGACGCGGCGGCGTCGTGATCCTGGTTGCGTATGCCGGTTTGGTGCAAGGTCGGCTCCTCCTGACGCGTGACATGCAGGGGCACCGTGCGCGCCCACTCGGGCGTTTTGGCTGAAATTCCGGGTCCACAGTGTGGCGAAACCACGCCGAAGCGATGATGCGCGCCGATGCCGCGGCGGGCTGTGGATATCGCCGCGGGCCGCTCGCGAACTATTGCGGGGAGTCGATGCTGGCGCCGCGCGCGGCGTTGGCGAGCTCGACCAGCATCTCGCGCATGCCGCGCGCGCTCGTGACGCGGCGGGGGAAGGCGAGGCGGCGCACGTCGAGCCCGGCCATCAGCTCGCAGCCTTCCGGGTCGATGCCGATCATGCGCCATTCGCCGGGGCCGGCGCCGAGGAGCTGCATGGCGTAGAGCTGGATGGCGTCGGCATGGTCGGCGTTCATGTGCGCCACCGCGCCGGCCTCGGCGGCGAGGAGCTCGTCGGCCTCCGCCAGCTCCGTCAGCAACTGCGGGCCTTCCACATCGGTGATGCGCCCGAAGCCGGCGACGAGATGGGCGGATTGCGGCACCAGGCGGTAGAAGGCGAAGTCGGCGAAGCCCGCGAACCCCTCGGCGTCGGGATGGCGGGCGAGGAAGCGGCGTCGGGCGGTGCCGGTGTCGGCGAGCCGCTCGATGCGCCCCTTCAGGCTGGCGCGCGCGCCCTGCAGCTCGTCGCCGTGGCGATGCTCGTCGACCAGCAGGGACACGCGCGGATCGCGCCCGAGATTGCGGGTGTGGCGCGCGAGGCCCGAGAGCAGGAACACCGGCGAACCGTCATTGAGCGGGGCGACCTGCACCAGCGAGGCATAGGGCGCGCCGTCCTCGTCGAGGGTGGCGAGGGCACCTGTGCGCGCCTCGCGCAGCAGCCGCCGGACCGCGGCGGTCGGCTGGAATCCGTCCTCGGGGCGCGGCGCGGCAGGCATGGCGGTCTCCTCAGGCTCGACAGGGCAGTCGTGCGCCAGCGCGGGCGCTTGCGTCAAGCACCGCCGCCGGATTGGCTATGTGCCTCGAAACGCGCTAATTTCGGTGGAATCAGTTTGCGTGTCACATTCTGGCCACGCCGGCACGGTTCACCCGCCCCTGCGTCTATCGGTGCCGAACAGGAAAGTGTGCAGATGCCGACCATCGCTCTCGTCGACGACGATCGCAACATTCTGACCTCCGTCTCGATCGCCCTCGAATCCGAGGGCTATCGCATCCAGACCTATACCGACGGCGCCACGGCCCTCGACGGCTTCAAGACCAACCCGCCCGACCTCGCCATCTTCGACATCAAGATGCCGCGCATGGACGGGATGGAGCTTCTGCGCCGGCTGCGACAGAAGAGCGACATGCCGGTGATCTTCCTCACCTCGAAGGACGACGAGATCGACGAGCTGTTCGGCCTGAAGATGGGGGCGGACGACTTCATCAAGAAGCCGTTTTCGCAGCGTCTGCTGGTGGAACGCGTCAAAGCCGTGCTGCGCCGCGTCGCTCCCAAGGACGGCACCCTGCCGCGCGAGAGCGACAGCGCCAAGGTGCTGGAGCGCGGGCAGCTTCGCATGGACCCGGAGCGGCACACCTGCACCTGGCGGAACGAGAACGTGACGCTGACCGTCACCGAGTTCCTCATCCTGCAGGCGCTCGCCACCCGGCCCGGCGTGGTGAAGAGCCGCAACGCCCTGATGGATGCCGCCTATGACGACCAGGTCTATGTCGACGACCGCACCATTGACAGCCACATCAAGCGGCTTCGCAAGAAGTTCAAGGTCGTGGACGATAATTTCGAGATGATCGAGACGCTCTACGGCGTCGGCTACCGCTTCAAGGAGTAGCGGCTAATTGCTCGATCCCGATTCCGCCCGGACCGCGGCCGAGGAGGAAGAGGCGCCGTATGAGGACGCCGAGGCTCCCCCCGCGGATGCCCCCCGGAAAGGGCGTATCGCCAGGCTGCTGGGTGCGATCCGGCGGCTGCCGAACGCCGTTGCGCTCAAGAGCTTCTCCAGCCTCACCCGCCGCATCGTGCTGCTCAACCTCGCCGGCATGTGCGTGCTGGTGTCGGGCATCCTCTATCTGTCCGAGTTTCGCGCCGGGCTGATCGACGCCCGGGTGCAGAGCCTCCTGGTGCAGGGCGAGATCATCGCCGGCGCCATCGCCGCCTCGGCCCAGGTCGAGACCAACGCCATCACGATCGATCCCGAGCGCCTGCTGGAATTGCAGGCGGGCGAGAGCTACGGGCCGGGCGAGGAGGGCTTCGCGCCGCTCGAATTCCCGATCAATCCCGAGCGCGTGGCGCCGGTGCTGAAGCGGCTGGTCGAGCCGACCGGCACCCGCGCCCGGATCTACGATCGCGACGGCGTGCTGCTGCTCGATTCGCGCTCGCTCTATTCGCGCGGCGAGATCCTGCGCTTCGACATGCCCCCGCCCACCACCCGCAAGCCGAACTGGTTCGAGCGTGCGTGGAACAAGCTGAAGACCTGGTTCGAGCGCGGCGACCTGCCGCTCTACAAGGACCTCGGCCCCAATAACGGCAAGGGCTACACGGAGGTGGTGGAGGCGCTGCAGGGCCAGAAGTCGAGCGCGGTGCAGGTCAATGACCGCGGCCAGGTGATCGTCTCGGTGGCGGTGCCGGTGCAGCGCTTCCGCGCCATTCTCGGCGTGCTGCTGCTCTCCACCCAGGGCGGCGAGATCGATGCCGCAGTGGCGGCCGAGCGGCTCGCCATCGTGCGTGTGTTCCTGGTCGCGATCGCGGTGATGGGCGTGCTCTCCTTCCTGCTCGCGGGCACCATCGCCGGGCCGGTGCGCCGGCTCGCCGACGCCGCCGAGCGGGTGCGCCGGCGGACACGGCAGAGGGTCGAGATCCCCGACTTCACCCGCCGCTCCGACGAGATCGGGCATCTGTCCGGCGCGCTGCGCGACATGACCGACGCGCTCTATTCGCGCATCGAGGCGATCGAGAGCTTCGCCGCCGACGTGTCGCACGAGCTGAAGAACCCGCTCACCTCGCTGCGCTCGGCGGTGGAGACGCTGCCGCTCGCCAAGACCGACAATTCGCGCGGGCGGCTGATGGAGGTGATCCAGCACGACGTGCGCCGCCTCGACCGGCTCATCACCGACATCTCCGACGCCAGCCGGCTCGATGCCGAACTGCAGCGCCAGGAGGCGGAGCCGGTCGACCTGACGCGGCTGCTCAACACCGTCACGGGCGTGCACAACGACGTGGTGCGCGGCGACGAGGTGCGGGTGAAGCTTGCCTTCGAGCACGCGGCCGGCGCCGGCGGCGAGTTCATCGTCCCCGGCCACGATTCCCGGCTCGGCCAGGTGATCAACAACCTGATCGACAATGCCCGCTCCTTCTCGCCCAAGGGCGGGGAGGTCCGCGTCACCTGCCGGCGGCTGAAGGACGCGGTGGAGATCATGGTCGACGACGACGGCCCCGGCATTCCTCCGCACGCGCTGACGCGCATCTTCGAGCGCTTCTACACCGACCGGCCGGAGGAGCAGGGCTTCGGCCAGAATTCCGGGCTCGGCCTGTCGATCTCGCGGCAGATCATCGAGGCCCATGGCGGGCGCATCTGGGCGGAGAACCGCCCGGCCGAGACCAAGGCCCGGCGCGGCGGGCGCAAGAAGGCCCGCGACGCCGAGGCCGACGGCCCGCGCTCGGCCGGCGCGCGCTTCGTCATCCACCTTCCGGCCGCGTGAGCGCGATGGAAAAGGATTGCCCGCCGCCGAGCGTCCATGCCTCCTGCGTGCGGGTCGGCGAGGTCGGGGTGCTGATCCGCGGCGAATCCGGCTCGGGCAAGTCGCATCTCGCCTTCGCGCTGATCCTCGCCGGCGGCACGGGCCCGATCCCGCCGGTGCAACTGGTCGCGGACGACCGGGTGCGGCTCGCTGCCGGGGAGGCGGGACTTTTCGCCGCGCCGCCGGACGAGCTCGCCGGGCTGATCGAGGTGCGGGGCGCCGGGCTGCGGCGGCTCGCCCATGTGCCGCGGGCGCGGGTCGGGCTGGTGGTCGATCTCGGCGCGACGGACGCCGCCCGCCTGCCGGCCGAGGCGGCGCTGCGGACCCGGATCGAAGGCGTCGACATCGACCGCCTGCCGATGCTGGCGGGGGGCGACGCGGTGCAGCAGGTGCTCGCCGTGCTGCTCACGGCACGCGGATACTGACCCAGCGTCAGTTCGTCGCCAGGATGTGCACCGGGAAATTTACAACGGTTCTTGAGCGGTACTTGCCATTCGTGTGCGGTGCAACGATGATGTGCGCCCCGCGAAGGGGACGGCGGGATTTCAATACCTTGCCGCCCCACAAGCAGACAGCACTCGTGCCGAAACAGGCGCGGCGGACAGGATGATAGGTCTCGTACTCGTAACGCACGGCCGCCTTGCCAGCGAATTCCGCGCTGCGCTCGAACACGTCATGGGACCTCAGCCTCAGCTTGAGACGATCACCATCGGTCCCGACGACGACATCGAGCAGCGCCGCAAGGACATCGTGGAGGCGGTCGGCACCGTCAACAGCGGCGCTGGCGTGGTGATCCTCACCGACATGTTCGGCGGCACGCCCTCCAATCTCGCCATTTCGGTGATGACCTCGCCCGACATCGAGGTGGTCGCCGGCATCAACCTGCCGATGCTGGTCAAGCTCGCCACCGTGCGCGGCGAGATCCCGATGGGCGAGGCCGTCGCCCAGGCGCAGGAGGCCGGGCGCAAATACATCAACATCGCCAGCCGCGTCCTGGCCGGAAAATGACCGTGGCCGCGACCGTGCTGCATAGCCGCGAACTGCCCATCGTCAACAAGCGCGGCCTGCATGCGCGCGCTTCCGCCAAGTTCGTCCAGACGGTCGAGCGCTTCGAGGCCGATGTGCGGGTGACGCGCTGCGGCGAAACGGTGAGCGGGGCCTCCATCATGGGGCTGATGATGCTCGCCGCCGCGCCCGGGACCACGATCCTGGTCGAGACCGAGGGGCCGGACGCCGAGGCCGCGCTCGAGGCGCTGGCCGAGCTGGTTGCGGGCCGCTTCGGCGAAGAGGAATAGGGCAGGCGGGCGCGCCTACGCCGGCACGGTTTCCTCCGAACGTCACATAAAGACATCTTTATATCGTTATTGTATTCGGCGGGCGAGGCTGATATCACGCGGCCGAAGCCACCCGCAAAGCCACCCGTGTCGGGCAGAAGGATTGCTGCATCATGGCCGTCGCCAGCGAATACATCGTCAAGGACATCAGCCTCGCCGACTTCGGCCGCAAGGAGATCGACCTCGCCGAGACCGAGATGCCCGGGCTGATGTCGATCCGCGCCGAATACGGCCCCTCGCAGCCGCTGAAGGGCGCGCGCATCGCCGGCTCGCTGCACATGACGATCCAGACCGCGGTGCTGATCGAGACGCTGAAGGCGCTGGGCGCCGACGTACGCTGGGTGTCGTGCAACATCTTCTCGACCCAGGACCACGCGGCCGCGGCCATCGCTGCCGGCGGCACGCCGGTCTTCGCCTTCAAGGGCGAGACCCTGACCGAATACTGGGACTTCACCGCCAAGCTGTTCGACTGGGACGGCGGCGAGGTGCCGAACATGATCCTCGACGATGGCGGCGACGCCACCATGCTGGTGCATTACGGCCTGAAGGCCGAGCAGGGCGACGACGCCTTCCTCGCGAGCCCCGGCTCGGAGGAGGAGGAGATCTTCTTCGCCCTCATCAAGAAGCTGCTCGCCGAGAAGCCGAAGGGCTGGTTCGCGCGGGTCGCGGCCTCGATCCAGGGCGTCTCGGAAGAGACCACCACCGGCGTGCACCGGCTCTACAAGCTCGCCGAGCAGGGCAAGCTGCTGTTCCCGGCCATCAACGTGAACGACTCGGTGACGAAGTCGAAGTTCGACAACCTCTATGGCTGCCGCGAGTCGCTGGTCGACGCCATCCGCCGCGGCACAGACGTGATGCTGGCCGGCAAGGTCGCCTTCGTCGCCGGCTTCGGCGACGTGGGCAAGGGCTCGGCCGCCTCGCTGCGCCAGGCCGGCGCGCGCGTGATCGTCTCCGAGGTCGACCCGATCTGCGCGCTGCAGGCGTCGATGGAAGGCTACGAGGTCACCACGATCGAGAACGCCTATTCGCGCGCCGACATCTATGTCACCTGCACCGGCAACCGCGACATCATCACCGTCGAGGACATGCGGCAGATGAAGGACCGGGCGATCGTCTGCAACATCGGCCACTTCGACAACGAGATCCAGGTCGCGGGCCTGAAGAACTTCAAGTGGACCAACATCAAGCCGCAGGTCGACGAGATCGAGTTCCCGGGCGGCAACCGCATCATCCTGCTGTCCGAGGGCCGGCTGGTGAACCTCGGCAACGCCATGGGCCACCCCTCCTTCGTGATGTCCTCCTCCTTCTCCAACCAGACGCTGGCGCAGATCGAGCTGTTCGCCAATCCGGGCAAGTATGAGAAGCAGGTCTACACCCTGCCGAAGGTGCTCGACGAGAAGGTCGCCGCGCTGCATCTGGAGAAGCTCGGCGTGAAGCTGACCAAGATGAGCAAGGAGCAGGCGGACTATATCGGCGTGCCGCTCGAGGGCCCCTTCAAGCCGGACCACTACCGCTACTGAGGCGGGTGCCGGCGGCGTCGGCGCGGATCCATCAGACAGGTGCGAAGGCCGGGCCCGTCCCGGCCTTCGTCGTTTTCGCGCGGGCTTTGAGGCGGAACGGCGGGCCAGACGGCCTCACAGCTCCTTCTGCATCAGCACCAGGTCGAGCCGCCGGCCGAACTTGGTGCCGATGCCCGGCATGTAGCCGGTCTCGACGAAGCCGAGCTTGCGGTGCAGCGCGACCGAGGCGGCGTTGCCCCCGGTGATGCCGCCGATCATCACCTTCTTGCCGAGCGCGCGCGCCGGCTCGAACAGCGCCTCGACCAGCTGCCGGCCAACGCCGCGCCCGCGCGCGCCTTCCGCGACATAGACCGAATGCTCGACGCAGATGCGGAACCCGTCGAAGGGGCGGAAATCGCCGAAGCTCGCATAGCCGAGCACCTCCTCGCCCTCGGCGGCGACCAGCACCGGGTAGCGCTTGGCGTGGCGGTCGGCGAGCCAGAGCGCGCGGTTCGGCAGGTCGGCGGGGGAGTCGTTCCAGATCGCGGTCGAGGTCAGCACGGCATCGTTGTAGATGGCGAGAATGGCCGGCAGGTCCGGCAACGCCGCAGGACGTATGATCATCCGATCGGTCTCCGCAGGGCGAGCGCGCCCGATTTTCGCCGTCCGATGCTGGCAGGACGGCGAGGCGCTACCATATTCCAAGAAAGTGGGCGACCACTCCGGAGGAAAGACACCAAGGATGAACTCTACCGATCCGTTCGACCGCATGCGATTCACCGTCCGCCGCGTGAGCTGGTGGCAGGTGGCGCTGGTGGTCGCCGTGGCCGTGGCCGTCGGCATTGCGCTGGCGCTGGTCGCGGCGAGCGTGTTCCTCGTGGTGTTCCCGATCCTCGCCCTGGCCGGCCTCGCCTACCGCCTGTTCGGCGGCCGCAAGTCGCGGGGCCGGGCGAGCGGCTCCACGGTCATCGACGCCGAATACCGCGTGCTCTCGCCCGAAGAGGCCGCGCGCGAAGAGGGCTCGCCGTGGAACTCCAACTGGGGTCCCGACCGTCGCCTGCGCTGACGGCGATCACTTCTCCACGAACGCCTTCTCGATCACGAAGTCGCCCGGCTCGGTGGTCGAGCCTTCCTCGAAGCCCCTGTCCTTCAGGATGACGCGCATGTCGTCGAGCAGCTGCGGGCTGCCGCACAGCATGACGCGGTCGTCCTCCTTGTCGAGCGGGGGCAGGTCGAGGTCGGCGAACAGCTTGCCCGAGGTGATGAGGTCGGTGATGCGGCCCTGGTTGCGGTAGGGCTCGCGCGTCACCGTCGGGTAGTAGATCAGCTTCTCGCGCACCAGATCGCCGAAATACTCGTTGTCCGGCAGCTCGTTTTCGATGAAGTCCTGATAGGCGAGCTCGGCCACCGTGCGCACGCCGTGCACGAGGATGACCTTCTCGTAATTGTCGTAGGTCTCCGGGTCCTTGATGAGGCTCATGAAGGGCGCGAGGCCGGTGCCGGTGGCGAGCAGGTACAACCGGCGGCCGGGCACCAGATAGTCCACCAGCAGCGTGCCGGTCGGCTTGCGCCCGACAATTATCTCGTCGCCCACCTTCAGGTGCTGGAGGCGCGAGGTGAGGGGGCCGTTCGGCACCTTGATGGAGAAGAACTCCATCGTCTCCTCGTAATTGGCGCTGGCGATCGAATAGGCGCGCAGGAGCGGCTTGCCCTCGACCTGGAGGCCGATCATCACGAACTGGCCGTTCTTGAAGCGCAGCGCCTGGTCGCGCGTGGTGGTGAAGGTGAACAGATTATCGGTCCAGTGGTGGACGGACAGCACGCGCTCGTGGTGAAGGTTGCTCATTTACGAACCATTTTTGTGAAAACTTCCAAACAAACCGGAAGTCCATGTAATTCCCTGTGCCCCGTTTACTGCGCTCCGTGGCGGCTGTCGACTCTCGCTTGCGCGGGCGGGGGGTGCGGATGGAACATGTCGGCGCCGGATGCACGAGCCCATGAGGCAGGTCAATGTTCAGCCATATCATCCTGGGCGCGCGCGATCTTGGCCGCCTGACCGCCTTCTACGACGCGGTGCTGGCGCCGCTCGGCCTTATACGGGCCGAGGCGGAGGACGATGGCGGCCCGCCCGGCGCCATGTGGGTGATGCCCGGCCGGCGCTGGCCGCAATTCTTCGTCCAGATGCCGTTCAACGGGCTGCCCGCCACCTGGGGCAACGGCACGCAGGTCAGCTTCGCCGCCCCCTCGCGCGCCGCGGTCGACGCCGCCTGGCAGGCGCTGCTGGCGCAGGGCGGCACCGACGAGGGCGCGCCGGGCCTCAGGCCGCATTACGGGCCGGACTATTACGGTGCCTATGGCCGCGATCCCGAAGGCAACAAGCTGTGCTTCGTCCATGCGGACGGGCTGGCGGAGGGGTGAGCGTGCCCGGCCGCCTCAGTCGCGCCCGTGCGCGCCGCCCTCCTGGTTGCGCTTGGCCTCGTACATCTCGAAATCGGCCCGCTTGACCACCTGCTCCAGCCGCTCGCCATTGACGCTGGTGGCGAGGCCCATGGAGAGGGCGAGCGTGCTGGCGGAGTAGAACTGGTTGTTCAGCTCGACCAGCTTCTCGATGTTCTCCATCACGGCGAGCCCACCCGCCCGGTCGGTGCCGGGCAGCAGCACGGCGAACTCGTCGCCGCCGATGCGCGCCGCGCAGTTGGGCTTGTCGACCGCCTTGGACAGCACCTCGCCGGCCCGACGCAGCAGCGTGTCGCCGGCGGCGTGGCCGAGCTGGTCGTTGACCTGCTTCAGATCGTTGAGGTCGACCATGATGACGGTGACCGGGAAGGGGCCCTTGCGCTCCAGCCGGTTGAGCTCGTCGACATAGAAGGAGCGGTTGTAGAGCTTGGTGAGCACGTCGTGCTTGCCGAGATATTCGAGATAGGCCTCGGCCTTCTTGCGCGCCGTGATGTCGGTGAGCGCGATCTGCACCAGCGACCAGTCGTGCTCGTGTCCCGGCAGCACCGAGAACTGAAGGTGCACGTGCAGCTCGTCGCCGCTCAGCGTGTAGTTGACCACCTCGCGCTGGTGGAACAGGTGGCCGTTCCACAGCTCGATGAGCTGCTCGCGGAAATGCCGGTGCATGTCGTCGCGGAACACCGAGCCGATATTGCCGATCAGCGCCGCCTTGCTGGGGGCGGAGAACATCTCGAGCGTGTGCTGGTTGACGTCGATCACCCGCACCTCGCTCAGGCAGCGCTGCACGAATTCGGGATGCACGTCGGTGAAGACGCGCAGATCGGTGATGCCGCGCATGCGCACGTCATCCATCAGCTGCTTGATGCTCGAGAAGTCCTCGACCCACAGCGAGATCGGCGAATGCTCGAACAGGCCGCGGGCATATTCCTCGGCGCGGGCGGCCTGGCGGCGCGCGGTCTCGCGCTCGGTCACGTCCTCGACCGAGAGCAGCACCCGCGCCAGGCTCTGCTCGTAGCCGGGCAGCACGATGCCCTTGAGCTGGATGTCGAGCCGCTGGCCGCTGAGCGTGTAGTTGACCGTGTTGCTCGCGAAGGTGAGGTTCCCGTCCCAGAGCTGCGCCAGCTCGTCGATGTGCGTCTTGAGCATGTCGTCGCGGAACACCCGGCCGATATTGTCGACGAGGTGCGCGAGGCTGTCGGCCTCGAAAAGCTGCAGCGTGCGGCGATTGACCTTCAGCACGTGAATGCGCTTCGAGCATTCGGCGACGCGGTCGGGGTGCCCGCGCAGATGGTCGCGCAGCGAGGTGACGCCCTCGGCGCGCCAGGTCGCGAACAGCTCGCCGACGGCGCTGAAGTCCTCCAGCCAGAGCGAGATCGGAGCGAGGTCGAACATTTCGACGAAATCGCGGGAATCGCTGTCCGTCAGCGTGCCGTTCGTCAGATGGAGCATGTCTGGTCCACTGTTCATCAACGCTGCCCTTGTAGCTCATGAAGGGCGTGCGCGGCCCGTAAAATATCCGCCCGGGCCATGCCAGGCGACCGAATAAATGGACCAATCATTCCAATTTGTGCACCCTGATGCGCGGTTCGCGCCCGGAACGGGTGCGCGAAGCGGCTCGCCGGGTGACGTCAGCTCCGTCATCGCGCCGTTGGACGCGGGAGCGGGCGTCAGGCTATATCCGACGTCAGGGGCGCAGGTGGTGCCGGAGTAGGTCGATGAACGATATTGTTTGCCGCTCGCCGATCGACGGATCGGAACTCGCCCGCCGCCCCGCCGCGAGCGACGCCGCCCTTCCCGGCCTGGTGGAGGCGGCCCGGGCGGCGCAGCGCGAATGGGCGAGCGTGCCGGTGGCGGAGCGCTCGGCCCATGTGCTGGCCTTCCTCGACGCCATGCTGGCGATGAACCAGGAGATCGTGCCCGAGCTCGCGCTGCAGATGGGCCGGCCGGTGCGCTATGGCGGCGAGTTCGGCGGCTTCGAGGAGCGCGTGCGCTATGTCGCCGCAATGGCCGAATCCGCCCTCGCGCCGCTGATCCCGCCGGACGAGCGCCCGGGCTTCCGGCGCTACATCAAGCGCGACCCGCTCGGGCTGGTGCTGGTGGTGGCGCCGTGGAACTACCCCTACCTCACCGCCGTGAACACGATCGCCCCGGCGCTGATCGCCGGCAACGCGGTGTTCCTGAAGCATGCGGCGCAGACCATACTGGTCGGCGAGCGCTTCCAGACGGCGATGGACCGCGCCGGCCTGCCCGCCGGGCTCTTTACCAATCTGGTGCTGACCCATGAGCAGACCTCGCGGCTGATCGGCTCCGGCGCGGTCGACTTCGTGAACTTCACCGGCTCGGTGGAGGGCGGGCGCGCGATCGAGCGGGCGGCGGCGGGCACCTTCACCGGGCTCGGCCTCGAGCTCGGCGGCAAGGACCCCGCCTATGTGCGCGCCGACGCCGATTTCGATTTCGCGGTCGCCAACCTCGTCGACGGCGCCTTCTACAATTCCGGCCAGTGCTGCTGCGGCATCGAGCGGATCTATGTGCATGAGAGCCTCTATGACCGTTTCGTCGGCCGCTTCGTCGAGCTGACCTCGAACTATGTCCTCGGCAATCCGCTGGACGAGGCGACCACGCTCGGCCCGATGGCGCAGGGGCGCTTCGCCGACCTCATCCGCCGGCAGACCGCCGAGGCGACCGCAAAGGGGGCCAAGGCGCATATCGACCCCGCCTCCTTCCCGGCGAGCCGCGAGGGCACGCCCTATCTCGCCCCGCAGGTGCTGACCGGCGTCGACCATTCGATGTCGGTGATGCGCGAGGAGAGCTTCGGCCCGGTGGTCGGCATCATGAAGGTGAAGGACGATGCCGAGGCGCTGGCGCTGATGAACGACAGCGTCTACGGCCTCACCGCCTCGATCTGGACCGCCGACCTCGACGCCGCCGAGCGGCTCGGCGACAGGATCGAGACCGGCACCGTGTTCATGAACCGCTGCGACTATCTCGATCCGGGCCTCGCCTGGACCGGCGTGAAGGACACCGGGCGCGGCGCCTCGCTCTCGCGCATCGGCTTCGAGATGCTGACCCGGCCGAAGTCGTTCCATCTGCGCCACGGCTAGCCGCACGCGGGCCGAGGTTGACGCAGGGCGCGGCAGGCCTCACACCAGCGTCAAAGGGTGGAGAAACGCGCATGACCATGCATGACTGGACCGTGAAACATTCGATCGCGGCGGTGATCATTCTGCTGATCGCCGTCGGGGCCTTCCTGTTCAGCTGGACCTGAACCGGCGCCTCGCGCGTTCCCCCCGAGTTCCGCGCTTCTGGTTAATGTCACAATCAGTGCTTATCTGACGGGCCAGCGGTGGAGAGTCGTCCGCCGTCCGGGGAGGAGTGTCGCCCGCCGTGCCGTCCGATATGCCGTCCGACATCGACAGCGCCAAAATTCCGGGCGGGGAAGACTACGAAGTGCTTCGCCTGTCCGACGTGCTGAACCGCATCGCCAACGATGTGGAGCGCGAACGCATTGCCGTGGGCGATCTGCTCACCGTGATGCGGGAGCGGGCGTTCGGGCCGCTGATGCTGATCTTCGCGCTGCCCAACGTGCTGCCGACGCCGCCGGGAACCTCGGCCGTGCTCGGCGCGCCGCTGGTGTTCCTCACCGCCCAGCTCGCGCTCGGCCGCGAGCCGTGGCTGCCGCCCTTCATCGCCCGCCGCTCGGTGGCGCGCAGGGACTTCGCCGCCTTCATCGGCCGCGCCACGCCCTGGCTCGCCAAGGCCGAGGGGCTGCTGCGCCCGCGCCTCGGCATCCTCGCCCATCCGCCGGCGGAATATGTGATCGGGGTGATGTGCTTCGTGCTGGCGACGGTGCTGGTGCTGCCGATCCCGCTCGGCAACATGCTGCCCGCGCTCGCCATCTGCATATTGGCGCTCGGCGTGCTGGAGCGCGACGGGGTCTGGATCCTCGTCGGCATGCTGTGCGCGGTCGCCTCGCTCGGCGTGGTGTCCGGCGTCATCTGGGGCTTCGTGCACGCCGGGCTCTACCTGCTCAAGAGCCTGTTCGGCTGAGCGCGAAGGCCCGGGTCGACCGTTCAGGAGTCAGCCGACGTCGCGCGCGCTTTCCAGCGCCCGGGTCAGCATGTCGAGGCACTGCTCGGCCTGCTCCTGCCCGCTCTCGTCGCCATGCAGGCGCCGGGCGATGTCGCGCAGGTCGCGAATGGCGACGTCCACCGCGGTGAACAGGTCGATATCGGGCGCGGAATCGGAGGCGATGTCGGGCTCGGGAAGCCTTGCCGGGAACGGAATGACGTTACTCATAAGGCTGCTACTCATGAAGCGACTTTCGACGGATGAACGAAGGGACGGCGAATCGGTGGGTGGGCGCCCGTCGACCACCTTGCGCGGGATTGGTTAACGTCCCCCTCCGGTACCGTCAGCTTCGCCACCCGGCGGAAAAGCCTCGTCGCCCCATGCATTGCCCGTGAATGCCCATGCAATCGGGCGGTTTCGTTGACATTGTATGCCGCCGCGCCCAGATGAGCGGGGTCGGGCGGCGGTTCCTGCCTCCGATCCGAAGCAGGAGGCTGCCATGCTCAATCGCGAATGGCCGAAGCTGTCGCCCTTCGAATGCGGCATCAAGGGGCGCTGTCCCCGCTGCGGGCAGGGCCATCTCTTCAACGGGTTCCTGAAGATCGCCCCGCGCTGCGAGGTGTGCGGGCTCGACTATTCCTTCGCCGATCCGGCGGACGGGCCGGCCTTCTTCGTCATCTGCTTCGGCTGCGTGCCCTCGGTGGCGTTCGGGCTCTGGCTCGAAGTGGCGTTCCAGGTGCCCTACTGGGTGCATCTGGTGACCACCGTGCCGGTGATGCTCGCCACCTGCATTCCGCCCTTGCGGCCGCTGAAGGGATGGCTGGTCGCCAGCCAGTACTTCTACAAGGCCGAGGAGGGGCGTCTCGTCGATCCCTCCGTTCCCGGCGCGCCCGCCGGCGGGCCGGCAGGATCAGCCCCGCGCGCCTGAACGCTCTTCCTTCCCCTCGATCAGGGCCGCCAGCCCGCCGAGCGCTTCGGCGAGGCGGGCACGGTCGGCCACCGCGCCGAGCGCGATGCGCACCGCCCGGCGCGCCGTGCCGTCGACGCTGAAGGCCTCGGCCGGCATGATCCCCAGCCCCTGCCGCCGCGCCGCCTCGATGAGGCGGGCGCTGTCCCAGCGCGCGGGCAGGGGCTGCCAGACGTGAAGCCCGTCCGGATGCGCGTGGCTGCCCGCGGGCAGCAGGTCCCGCGCCAGCCGCTGGCGCTCGCGCGCCTCGCGCCGTATGGCGCCGAGCAGATGGGTCGCGGTGCCGGTGGCGATCCAGCGCGTCGCCAGCGCGCTCATCAGCGGCGCCGGCATCAGGGTGAGCGCGCGCAGCGCCGCCGCCAGCCTCTCGGGATCCTCGCGCTGCGGGACGGTGACGAAGGCCGTGCGCAGGCCGGGCGTCAGGCACTTGGCGAGGGTGGCGACGTGATAGGCCGATTCCGGCAGCAGGGCGGCGAGCGCCGGGGCGGGCCGGTCGATCAGCCGGCTGTAGGGATCGTCCTCGATCACGGTGAGGCGGTAGGCGCTGGCCACCGCCGCGATCTCGTGGCGCCGCGCCGGCGGCATGGTGCGGGTGGTCGGGTTCTGGATGGTCGGCTGGATGTAGAGCGCGCGCGGCTTCAGCGTCTCGCAGGCGCGCGCCAGCGCCTCGGGCTCGAGCCCCTGCGCGTCGCAGGCGACCGGCGTCACGGCGAGGCGGAGCGCGGCGCTCGCGGCGAGGAAGCCGGGATAGGTCTCCGGCTCCGCCAGGATCACCTCGCCGGGCTGGGCCAGCATGGAGAGCAGGGCGGCCAGCGCGGGCTGGGTGCCGGGGGTGACGACCACGCGGCGCGGGTCCACCGCACCGAGCACGGGCTCCAGCCATTGCGTCGCGGCCAGCCGGTCCGGCGCGGCGCCGGGGCCGATGTGATAGGCCATCAGCACGTCGGCATTGGAGCGGGCGAGGAGCGAGGCGAGACCGCGCTCGACCAGCGCGCCGAGCGACAGGCCGCGCGGGGGCGGGGGCATCAGCATCGACAGGTCGAGCGCCGGCACGGCCGCGCCCGAGCCGCCGGGAATAAAGGAGCCCCGCCCGGTGACGGCGTCGATCAGCCCGCGATGGCGCGCCTCGCTATAGGCCCTCGTGACCGTGGTGAGATCGACCTGGAGCTGCTCGGCGAGGGCGCGCTGGGTGGGCAGGCGCTCGCCCGGGCGCAGCACCCCGCGCGCCACCGCATCCTCCAGCGCGGCGAGGATCTGGGCGTAGAGCGGGCCGGCGGCGCGGTCGAGCGGGCCGATCCAGTCCGGCGTCGAGGCGGGGTCGAAGGGAACGGGGGCGAGGGGTGCGGGGCGGGAGGATTCGGTGTCTTGCATGGCGTCGCTACTCCCGGCCTGCCGGGGCGCGGCGCGCTTTCCGGCGCCCCGTGCAGGCAGGAGCGCACTATGCCGTCCCGCCCCTGCGCGCGCATCCTGTTTCGCAAGGAGGCTTGACTCGCGAGGCGGAACGAGTCGTCTTTATGAGAACAAAACATGAACTAATGTGAGCGCGACGATGGGCCCTGCCCGAGACGTTTCCGCGCTGAGGCAGCTGCTCGCCGGGCTTGAGGCGGAGCGCCTGCCCGGCGAGGCTTCCTCCTTCACCCTCGGCGCCGCCGGGACCGGCGAGATCGCGCTCGGGCGCGGGACGCTGCACGAGGTGCAGGCGGAGCGGGGCGCGGACCAGCCGACAGCGGCCGGCTTCGCCCTGGCGCTGGCCTTGCGGGCCGGGCAGGCGGCGCACCTGCCCCCCATGCCCGTGTCTCCAGCGCCTCTTCCGCTCGCGGGCTCTGGGCACGCCCCTCCCGTGCCGCTGCGGCCGGGCGCCCGTCCGGTGCTCTGGGTGCGGCAGGACATGGCCGAGGCCGAGCTCGGGCGGCTCGATGCCGCCGGCCTTGCCGGGCTCGGGATCGATCCCGCCGGCCTCGTGCTGGTGCGGGCGCCGGACGCGGCGGCGGCGCTGCGCGCGGGCGAGGACGCGCTGCGCTGTCCCGCGCTCGGGGCCGTGCTGATCGAGATCTGGGGCGCGCCGAAGGTGCTCGACCTCACCGCCACCCGCCGCCTCTGCCTGCGCGCCGCGGCGGCCGGCGTCACCGGCCTGCTGCTGCGCGGGGCGGCGCGGAGCGTTCCCACCGCCGTGGCGACGCGCTGGCGGGTGGCGCCCGTTCCCTCGCTGCCGCTGGAGGGCCACGCCCCCGGCGCCCCGGCCTTCGAGGTGCGCCTGCTGCGCCATCGCGGCGGGCCCGAGGGACGGCCGGTGGAAGGGGGCACATGGAAACTGGAGTGGGACCGTGAGACATGTTCCTTCCGCGACCTCCCCGCGCTACCTCGCGCTGTGGTTCCCGTTCCTGCCGGCGGACCGGTTGGAGCGAAGCCGGCGGGGCGGGAGCGCGCCGTCGCGCCGTTCCGCCGCGCGGGCTGACGGCTTGCCCGCGCCGGCGGCGCTGGTCTTCGTCGAGACGGTGAAGAACGCGCTGCGCCTCGTCGCGGTGGACCGGCAGGCGCGCCGGTGCGGGCTCGCGCCCGGCCTGACGTTGGCGGATGCGCGCGCGCGCATTCCCGACCTCGCCGTGATCGAGCACGACCCGGTGGCGGACGCGGCCTTTCTCGAGGCGATCGCTGACGATTGTGACCGCTGGACGCCGCTGGTCGCACTCGACGGCGCCGACGGGCTGGTGCTCGACATCACCGGCTGCGCGCATCTGTTCGGCGGCGAAGCGATGATGCGCGCGCGCCTTCTCGACCATCTGGAGCGGCGCGGGCTCGGCGCCACGGCGGTCATTGCCGGCACGCCGGAGGCGGCGCGCGCGCTGGCGCGGGCGAGCCGGGGCGGCGTGGTGCCGCCGGGCGGGGAGGCGCGGGCGGTGGCGCCGCTTCCCGTCGCCCTGCTCGGCATCGACGAGACGATCGCGAGCGGGCTCTCCCGGGCCGGGCTGAAGACCATGGGCGACCTCGCCGAGCGGCCCGGCACGCCGCTCGCCGCGCGCTTCGGCGAGGAGCTGCTGGTGCGCCTGCGCCGCACGCTCGGCCATGAGGACGTGCGCATCGTGCCGCGCCGGCCGCTGCCGGCCTGCATCGCCGAGCGCCGCTTCGCCGAGCCGATCGGCCGCGCGGAGGACATAGAGGGCGCGCTGGCCGGGCTGGTCGGGGACCTCGCCCTGATGCTGGAAGCGCGCGGGGAGGGCGGACGGGCCTTCGAGGCCTCGTTCTTCCGGGCCGACGGCGCGGTGCGGCGGCTGAAGGTGGAGACCGCGCGGCCCTCGCGCGACGCGCCCGCGCTGATGCGGCTCTACCGCGAGCGGATCGCGGCGCTGGCGGACCCGATCGATCCCGGCTTCGGCTTCGATCTGGTGCGGCTCGCCGTGCTGCGCGCCGAGTCGCTCACCCCCGCGCAGGTGAGCCTCGACGGGCGCGCGGTCGCGGAGGAGGAGGTCGCGGAGCTGACCGACCGGCTCGCCGTGCGGCTGGGGCGCGAGCGGGTGCTGCGCTTCTCGATGCGCGACACCCACGACCCGGAGCGGGTCAGCGTGCAGGTGCCGGCGGGCGAGCCGGTGCCGCCCATGGCCCGCCCCGAATTCCTGCTGCCGCGCCCGCTCACCCTGTTCGACCCGCCCCAGCCGGTCGAGGCGCTGGCCGAGGTGCCCGACGGGCCGCCGCTGCGCTTCCGCTGGCGGCGCGTGGTGCACGAGGTCACCCGCGCCGAGGGGCCCGAGCGGATCGCCCCGGAATGGTGGCGCGTGCCCGGCGGCGTGCCCGGAGCCCCGCATGCGCGCGAGCTCACGCGCGACTATTTCCGTGTCGAGAACCGCGAGGGGCGGCGCTTCTGGCTGTTCCGCGCCGGCCTTTACGACCGCGAGCCGGCCGCGCCGCGCTGGTTCCTGCACGGCCTGTTCGCGTGAGGCGGCGATGAGCACCCCCTTCTTCGCCGAGATGGTCGCGGCCTCGAACTTCTCCTTCCTGCGCGGGGCCTCGCCGGCGGAGGCGCTGGTGACGCAGGCGCTCGCCCTCGGCCATGCCGGCATCGGCATCGCCGACCGCAACACGGTGGCCGGCGTGGTGCGCGCCTATGCGGCGGTGGAGCGGGCGAAGGAGGTCTATGCCGAGGCGTGGCAGGCCCGGACGGCGGTTCTCGCGCGGCACGCGCAGGCCGCGGAGGCCGGCACCGGCGAACCGGCCGACGGCGCTCCGTCCGAGCCGGCGCAGGCGCTCGGCGAGAGGGAGCAGGATCGGGCACCCGAAGGCTTGGCGCCGGAAGGCCCGGCCTCAGGTGATCCGGCCTCGCAGAGCCCGATATCGAGGAGCCCGGTATCGGCGATTTCGTCCTCGCGGCGTCCGGCACCGGAGGCCCCGCCTCCGCAGGGCCGGGCGCCCGGAAAGGACGCCGGCGCGGCCCTCTCCAGCCCGACCGCCCCGCCGGAAGAAGAGGATGCGCTGGAGCGGGTCGTGCGCACGCTCGCCGGGGAGGCGGCCGAGCGCGGCGCGGCGCCGCAGCTCGCCCTCACCCTCGTCGTCGGCGCGCGGCTGGTCTTCGCCGACGGCACGCCGGATATCGTCGCCCATGCCCAGGACCGCGCCGGCTGGGGACGGCTCACCCGCCTGCTCACGGTCGGCAATCTGCGCGCCGGCATCAAGGGCGAGTGTCATCTCAGGCTCGACGACCTCCTCGCCGATGCGCGCGGCCTCTCGCTGGTCCTGATGCCGCCGCGCCACCTGCCGGCACAGGTAGTCGCCGGGCTTCGCGGGACGCTGGCGAAGCTGCACGAGGCAGCGCCCGGCTCGCTCTGGCTCGGCGCCACCATGGCGCGGCGCGGCGACGACCGCCGGCACCTCGCGGCGCTGAAGGCGCTAGCAGTGCAGGCCGGCGTGCCGCTGATCGCCACCAATGACGCGCTCTACCACCACCCCGACCAGCGCGACCTGCAGGACGTGCTCACCTGCATCCGCGAGGGCGTGACCCTCGAGGCGGCGGGGCGGCTGCTCGAGGCCAATGCCGAGCGCCACCTGAAGCCGCCGGCCGAGATGGCCCGCCTGTTCCGCGAGGCGCCCGAGGCGGTGGAGGAGATACGCGACTTCCTCGCCCGCATCGATTTCTCGCTCGGCGAGCTGCACTACGAATATCCCGAGGAGCCGGTGCCGCCGGGGCGCACGCCGCAGGACTGGCTGGAGGAGGTGACCTGGCGCGGCGCCGCCATGCGCTACCCGGAGGGCGTGCCGCCCAAGGTGGAGACGCAGCTGCACACCGAGCTGGCGCTGATCCGGGAACTGGACTACGCGCCCTATTTCCTCACCATCCGCGACATCGTCGACTTCGCCCAGCGCAACCGCATCCTGTGCCAGGGGCGGGGCTCGGCGGCCAATTCGGCCGTGTGCTACGTGCTCGGCATCACGGCGGTGGACCCCGCCGCCAGCAACCTGCTGTTCTCCCGCTTCATCGCCCGCGAGCGCCGCGAGCCGCCAGACATCGACGTCGATTTCGAGCATGAGCGGCGCGAGGAGGTGATCCAGCACATCTATGAGCGCTACGGGCGCCACCGGGCCGGCATCGCCGCGACCGTGATCTCCTATCGCCCGCGCAGCGCGATCCGCGACGTCGGCAAGGCGCTCGGCCTCACCGAGGACGTGACCGCCCGCCTCGCCGGCACGGTGTGGGGAAGCTGGGGCGACGAGATCAAGGAGAGCCAGGCGCGCGAGGCGGGGCTCGACCCGCGCAATCCGGTGATCGCGCGGGCGATCGGCTTCGCCGTCCGGCTGCTCGGCTTCCCGCGCCACCTCTCCCAGCATGTGGGCGGCTTCGTGCTGACGCGCGGGCGGCTCGACGAGACGGTGCCGATCGGGCCCGCGGCGATGAAGGACCGCACCTTCATCGAATGGGACAAGGACGACATCGACACGCTCGGCCTGATGAAGGTCGACGTGCTCGCGCTCGGCATGCTCACCTGCATCCGCAAGGCGCTCGATTTGATGCGCGATCACGAGGGCATCGAATACGGCCTCGCCGAGGTGCCGAGGGAGCAGGGCGACGTCTACGCCATGCTGCAGAAGGGCGATTCCATCGGCGTGTTCCAGGTGGAAAGCCGGGCGCAGATCAACATGCTGCCGCGCCTCAAGCCTGCGAGCCTCTACGACCTCGTGATCCAGGTCGCGATCGTCCGCCCCGGTCCGATCCAGGGCAACATGGTGCACCCCTATCTGCGCCGGCGCGACGATCTGGAGAAGGTCGACTACCCCTCGCCCGCGCCGCCGAACGACCCGAACGAGCTGCGCGGCGTACTGGAGCGTACGCTCGGCGTGCCGCTGTTCCAGGAACAGGCGATGCAGCTCGCCATGGTGGCGGCCGAGTTCTCCGACGTCGAGGCCAACCAGCTGCGCCGGGCCATGGCGACTTTCCGCCATCTCGGCACCATCGGCCAGTTCCGCAGCATGCTGATCGACCGCATGAGCGCGCGCGGGTACGACCCCGCCTTCGCCGCGCGCTGCTTCGAGCAGATCAAGGGGTTCGGCGAATACGGCTTTCCCGAAAGCCACGCCGCCTCCTTCGCCAAGCTGGTCTACATCTCCGCCTACATCAAATGCCGGCACCCGGCGGCCTTCGCCTGCGCCCTGCTCAACTCCCAGCCCATGGGCTTCTACGCCCCGGCGCAGATCGTGCGCGACGCGCGCGAGCACGGGGTGGAGGTGCGCGCCGCCGACGTGAACCACAGCCTCCACGACAACACGCTGGAGCGCCGGGCGGACGGGAGGCTCGCGCTGCGGCTCGGCTTCCGGCAGGTGGACGGCGTCGGGGAGGAGGCGGCCAAGCGGCTGGTGGAGGCGCGGGCGGCGGTGGGCGGCGGCTTCGGCGACGTGGAGACGCTGGCGCGGCGCTCCGGCCTGCCGGTCGCCATCCTGACGCGGCTCGCCGAGGCGGACGCCTTCCGCTCCATGGGGCTCGACCGGCGGGCGGCCGCCTGGGCGGTGCGGCGGCTGCCGGACGACGCGCCGCTGCCGCTCTTCGCCGCCGCCGATGCGCGCGAGCTCGGCGCGGACGCGGAGGCGCGCCTGCCCGACATGCCGCTGCCCGAGCACATCGCGGTCGACTACCAGACCACGCGGCTCTCGCTGAAGGGCCACCCGATGGGCATGCTGCGGCCGGTCTTCGCCGCCGAGAGGGTACTGTCGAGCGCCGGCGTCGCGTGCGCCCGCGACGGGGCCTATGTGCGGGTGGCGGGGATCGTGCTGGTGCGCCAGCGGCCGGGCAAGGGCAACGCCATCTTCATGACGCTGGAGGACGAGGAGGGCATCGTCAACGTGCTGCTGTGGACCCGCCAGTTCGAACGCTTCCGGGCCGAGGTGATGGGTGCGCGCCTCGCCGTGGTGGAGGGGCGGGTGCAGAAGAGCAAGGAGGGCGTCGTCCACATCATGGGCGAGCGGGTCTTCGACCGTTCCGCCGAGCTCGGCCGGCTGTTCGAGGCGCCCGCGCGCGAGGCGGCCGGAGGGGAGGGGCCGGGGAAGGCCGTCGTTCCCGCCCCGCAGATCGATCCGGGGCGGGACGAGCGGGCGCGGGGGCGGACCGGCGGGCGGCTGAGCGCGGGCCAGGCCGGCCATGGCCACCCGCGCCAGGTGCGGCTGCTGCCGAAATCGCGCGATTTCCATTGAGGCCGTGCGGACCTGCGCCGGGAATGCGGGGCAAGGCAAGGCAAGGCAAGGCAAGGCAAGGGGCATCGGGCCGGCGCGACTTTCGCGTTCGCCTCACACCCGCCGATAGCCGGTGTGGTGCGCGATGCCCCGCGTCCGGCGCTGAGTGTCCGGCGCATGGTGGCGCGGGGCCGGTGGGGGCGCGTCGGCGGAGCGTTGTTTGCAGCCTTATCCCCACGCCCGCTTCGATATTTCCAGAACTTGCCCGGACGCCTTCCTTGGCGCCTCTGTCCGGCGTGCCGTTCCATCTGCTTCTGCTTCGGACCGCGCGAGCTCGCGAAGGCGGCCTCGGGTCCCTCACGCGACGGCCGCGGCATGGTCCGGCCGACCGTCCCGCCGTCGCCGGGTCTGTCGCGCACGCCCGGATCGGTGCTAGGGATCACTCAGACCTGCGGCGCCGCGCGCCGCGCCGCGATCCGAGGGAGACCGCCATGGCCGGCCGCTTCGACGACTGGGAAAAGGACGACAAGGGACATCTGAAGGTCTGGCCGATGCAGGCCTTCACCACCGCGCTGTTCGGCGCCGAGAAGGTGGGGCTGCGCATCGAGATCGGCGCCGCCCCGCTCAAGCCCGGCGATCCGGTGCCGGCGCTGCAGCTCGTGCTCGACCCCGAGCAGGTGCGCCAGCTCGCCCATGCGCTCAACGAGGCCGAGACGCGCCTCGCCGACGCGCATTTCGCCGGGCTGGCCGGCGGCACGAAGCCGGGAACGGCGTAAGCCTTCGGCGACCGCGGCCCGGCGCATCGACGCCCACGCCGCGTCCCCGAACCCAGCCGTGGGATCGCGCTCCGGCCGGCGGGGCTGCCGTCAGCCTTCGAGCCGGCCGTTCGGCGTGTAGGAATCGACCGCCTGCGGCAGCGTGCGCGACAGCCGGGCGAGGAGCTCCTCGCGCGACAGGCCCGTGGCGCGGGCGAGCGTGTCCATCACGTCGGGACCGAGCGCGTGCTCGAGATTGCGGTCGTCGATCGGCTGGTTCTGGCCGTTGCCGACCCATGTATCGGCTTCGCCGTGCCCGGTCTCGCGGAAGCGCTCGAGCAGTTCCCCGAGCCCGTCCTGAACCACGTTGCCGGAGGCCGCCGCGCCGCCGAAAAGACCGCCGAGCAGGCCGCCGAGCCCGCCAAGCCCGCCCAGACCGCCCGTTCCGGCATTCTCCGTCCCGGACGGCGCGGGCGTGCCAAAGGGGCCGGGCTGCGGGCTCGCCCCGCCCTGTCCGCCGGCCGTCGCGCCGCGCATCATCTCCATGATCTTGTCGCGATTCTGGTATCCGGCGACCGCCAGAAGGGCCAGCAGCGCAGTCATCGAGGGAAATCCACGATTGGTCATGACGTTTCCTCCTCGGAAGTGCTCTTATGCGCCAAGGAAACCAACGACGAACGAACAGGTTTCCTTTGCGTCCCACTTTGTCACCACGCTTCGGCGCGACCTATATGGAGACGTTGCATGGGTTTCATCTGGACGATCATCATCGGCTTCGCGGCCGGCATCATCGCGAAGTTCATTATGCCCGGCAACAATGAACCGTCCGGATTCGTCCTGACGACGATCCTCGGCATTGTCGGGGCGTTCGTCGCCACCTGGCTCGGACAGGCGCTCGGCTGGTACGCGCCGGGCGAGGGCGCCGGGCTCATCGGCGCCGTCGTCGGCGCCGTGCTGGTGCTGTTCGTCTACGGCGCGGTGGCCGGACGACGGGCCTGAGACAGCCCGCCGGGCGCAGCGCCTCCGACCGCTACGCCGCCAGATACTGCGCGTCCGCCTGGTCGAGGCGGCGGCGGATCTGGGTGACCAGCAGCGCCTCGTCCGGCGCGCAATTGTCGTAGGTGAGCTGCTCGCCGGCGCGCACCGGCTTCAGCACCCTTGCCTTCTCGGCGAGGCCGAGCGGCAGGGCGAAGCCGTCGCGCGCGTCGCGCCAGCCCATGCAGAAGCCGCGATAGTCGTATTCGCCGATCCTGCCCAGAACGTCGCCGGGCCGCAGGTCGCGCTTGGCGACGGCGATGCACTCGGCTACCGGATGGTCGAGCACCTCCATGTCAGGCCGCCCGCTCATGACCGCCCGCACCGCCGAGAGCGGCACTTCGAGGCTGGTGAGATGGAACGGCCGGATCAGCGCGAAGCAGGGGCCGGGGCCGACCTTGAGGTCCGCCATGCGCTCCAGCACGCGCGGATGGCGCGGCTTGACGATGCAGAACACGCCCGGCGCCACGCCCTTGCCGAGCGTGTAGTCGACCACGCCGGCGCGCGAGAGGATGCCGCCGTCCTCGCGGGTGCACAGCACCTGCGCCAGCGCCTCGCGGTCAGCCGCCGGCCCGTGCATGCCGGGCACGTCCGGCACCAGGCCGGTGGCGTTGGCGAGCGCGGTCATCTCCACCATGGTCTTGGAGCCGTCCACGAACTCGACCAGCATGCGCGGGTTCATGTTGCGCGCCTTCGCCTCCTCGGCGAACTCGTCGGGCACGGCGTCGGGCTTGAAGGCGTTGTTCTTGGCCTTGCCGGCGCAGACGATCTCGAAGCCGAGCGCCTGGGCGAAGCCGATGAGCTCGATGGTCGCGGCCGGCTCGTCGCCCGCCGCGCCGGTCAGCACCACGCCGGCCGAGCGCGCCTCCTGCTTGAGGAAGCGACCGATGGTGATGTCGGCCTCCACGCTCAGCAGAACGACATGCTTGCCGTTGCGGATCGCCTCCAGCGAGACCAGCGTGCCGATATTGGGGCTGCCGGTGGCGTCGATCACCACGTCGATGTTCCCCGCCGCGCACATGGCCCGGTAGTCGTCGGTGAGGGCGATATGGCCGGTCTCGATCGCGCGGTCGATCTGGCTGGGCGAGGAGGCGGACACGACGTCCTCGCGCCGGTGGCCGGCCATCAGCGCCGCGTCGATCGCGGTCTGCGCGTTGAGCTCGGTCACGGCGCCGATGCGCACGCCCGGCATCAGCGCGGCCTGCACGATGAGGTCGGTGCCCATCTGCCCTGCGCCGGCGAGGCCGATGGTGACCGGGCCATGGGCCGCGGTCCACTGTTCGAGCTCGGCGGCGATGCCCGACCGCACGATCCCCTTTGCCCCGAGCATCACTCACACCCTTCCTTCGACCGCGCATCCGCCGGCCCATCCGTGCCGGCGCGACCCGCCGCGAGCATCTGCCCCGCATCGCGTGCCGCGGCCGCGTCACGTCCTTCGGTACTCGACATTGAGGCCAAGGAAAATAGTGCGCTGCGGCAATTCTGCAGTCAGTAATCCGCGCCGACCGCGTCGAGCACGGCGGCCGCGGTCACTTCGTCGGTAATGAAAACGGTGGGGCGCAGCATGCGCAGCCCGGCGATCACCGCCTGCGTCTTGCCCGGCCCGCCGGAGGTGAGGATGCGCTCGGGCGTCGCCTGCAGCGTCTCGATCGGGATCGACATCACGCGCGTATTGACCGGGTGGTCGATGGGCCGCCCCTCGATGTCGATGAAGTTGTAGACCACGTCGCCCACCGCGCCGGCGGCGATGAGCGAGGCCCAGTCGTCCGGCGTGAAGAAGCCGAACCGCATCGAGGTGCTGTCACCCTCCATCTCGCCGACGCTGAGGACAACGGCGTCCATCTCGCGGGCGAGCGAGTAGACCGTGCCGAGGCCGCAGCGCTCGATCAGCGCGCGCTTGGTCTCGACGCTGTCGACGATGGCCGGGGCCGCGATGAGGTGGCAGTCGGCCTGGAACAGGCGCGACAGCTGCCAGGCGAATTCCGACGGGTTGTACTGCTTGGCCTTGGTGATGCCGCCCAGAAGCGAGATCACCGACACGTTGGCGACGTTCTTCTCGTCGATGAAGCCGAGCGCGCGCATCAGCGTGCGGCCCCAGCCGAAGCCGATCTTCATGTCCGGGCGGATCAGGTCGGAGATGAACTGGCCGGTGACCGCGCCGATGGCGCTGGTCGGGTCGGCGAGCGGGCCGGACAGCGGGGCGACGACGGCCTCGCGCAGGCCGAACGCCTTCTGCAGGCCCATCTCCAGCCGGGGCAGCTCGGCGATCTCGCGGCTGAGCGAGATCTTGACCTCGTTCAGCGCCCGCGCATCCGCCAGCAGGCGCACCACGGTGACGCGGCCGATGTCGAGCGCCGAGGCGATGGCGCTCTGCGTCATGCCCTCGACATAGTACATCCACGCCGCCCGCAGCCGCAGCCGGGCCGAACGCCGGCCGGTGGCGCTGAGCTCGCCGTGGATGGGCTCGGCGGGCTCGGCGGGGGTGGAGGCGGCGGTCGCCGGCGCAGCGGGCGCCTCGCGTGCGTCCTTGCCGCGACCATCCTTGCCGGAACCCGGGCGGACGAGGGCATCTGGCTTGGGCGTGGCTCCCCCCGTCATCGGCTTCCTCTTTCCCTCCAAAGACGTAGCGGCAGCGCTCGCATCGGCGATGCTATAGAGGAGCGCACCTGCTTGTTCAAATCGCGGTAGGCCCCATTTGTCAGGGTGGCTTACGCAAAAACCCGCTTGTGGTCATGTCGCGCGCGAGGCACCTTTCCCCCGCAAAGCCGTCTAATCATTACCGGCTGTGCCAACAGGTGAACATGCCCGCCGACGACACACTCAAGCTCGACGATTTCCTCTGCTTCGCGGTCTATTCGGCCAATCACGCCTTCAACCGTGTGTACAAGCCGATGCTGGACCGGCTGGGCCTGACCTATCCCCAATATGTCGCCATGGTGACGCTGTGGGGCGAGGACGGGCTCACGGTCGGGCAGATCGGCGAGAAGATGCTGCTCGAGACCAACACGCTCACGCCGCTGCTCAAGCGGCTGGAGGCGGCCGGGCTGGTGCGCCGCGTGCGCGACGCCACCGACGAGCGGCAGGTGCGCATCCTGCTCACCGAGAAGGGCCGGGAGCTGCGCCGCGAGGCCGTCAACATCCCGCGCGAGATGGGGAGCTGCATCGATCGCGACATGTCCGAGATCGCCGCGCTGACCTCGCAGCTCACCACGGTGCGCGACACGCTGCTCTCGCGCCTCAAATAGCCGCGTCGCTCGCCGCCAGCCCCTTCTGGTGGCCGGCCTCGCCTTCGATGAAGCGCCGGTGCCGGGCGACCTCGCCGGCCAGGAAGTCGAGGAAGGCACGCACGCGCGGCGAATGGCGCAGGTCCGGATGGGTCAGCAGCCACAGATCGGCGGCATAGTCGTCGTCGGGCGGGCCGAGCCGCACCAGGGACGGGCGCGAATCGCCGATCAGGCACGGGATGTGGCCGATGCCGATGCCCGCCTCCACCGCCTCGGCGAGGCCGAGCACGCTGTTGATCTTGTAGCCGACGCGCTCGGGCGCGACATGCTCCTGCACGAACTTGACCGCCTTGAGCGAGCCGAGGCTGTCGCCCAGCGAGACCCAGTTGCGGGCGTCGAGCTGCTCCTGCGTGACCTCGCCCGGCTCGGGGAAGTCCTCGGCCCGGCCGTAGAGCGCCCAGGCGATGCGGGCGACCCGGCGGCCGACGAGGTTCTCCGGCGGATGGTCGGTGGCGCGGATGGCGACGTCCGCGTCGCGCTTGGACAGGTTCAGCGCCTGGTTGGAGAGCACGATGTCGAGCCGCACCTCGGGGTAGCGCTCGCGGAAGCCGGCGAGGATGGGCACCAGTAGATGGATCAGCAGCGAATCGGGCACCGTCACGCGCAATTCGCCCGAGGGGGCGGGCTCGCGGCCGGCCAGCTTGCGCCCGACCGCGGTGATCTCCTCGTCGAGCCGGTTGGCGAGCGCGACCAGCTCCTCGCCGGCCGGGGTGAGGGCGTAGCCGGTGCGGTGGCGCTCGAACAGGATGGCGCCGAGGCTCTCCTCGATCTGCTTCAGCCGGCGGAACACGGTGGAATGGTTGACGCCGATCTGGGCCGCGGCGGCCGGCAGGCCCTTGGCGTCGGCCACGGCCTTGATGAGGCGGAAATCGTCCCAGGCGAGGTTCTTGAAAGGCTCGGCCATCGGCGTCTCCCCGCTCCCGGACCCGCGGGCCCGACCAAGTCTCTGCGATGGCAGTCGAAATCAGCTCCGCAACGATGGGCACCATAGCAGCAGGAGTGAGATTGCGTCAACGCAATTGAATGGGCATTCCATTGCGTCAGTGCCGGATTATCTTCCTCGCCAAGACGAGCGCGGATGTCGCGCTCACCGATCGAAGCGAGCCCCAGGCGGGTTCGCAGGAGGGTTAGACCATGATCCGCAACGGCATCCACCACGTGACCGCGATCGCCGGCAATGCGCGCCGCAACGTCGAGTTCTACACCCGCACGCTGGGCCTGCGCCTCGTCAAGAAGACGGTCAATTTCGACGATCCGGGCACCTATCATTTCTATTACGGCGACGAGGCCGGCTCGCCCGGCACCATCCTCACCTTCTTTCCGTGGGACCATGTGGCGCCGGGACGGCTCGGCATCGGCGAGACGCAGGAGACCGCGTTCCGCGTGCCGGCGGCCTCGATCGGCTACTGGACCCAGCGCTTCGTCGAGAAGGGCGTCTCGCATGAGCCGATCATCCGCCGCTTCGGCGAGAGCGTGCTCGCCTTCCGCGACCCGCACGGCATGCGCCTCGCGCTGATCGGCGTGCCCGGCATCGAGAACGAGCCGGCCTGGATCGGCACCGACGTGCCGGCCGAGCATGCGATCCGCGGCTTCCACGGCGTCAATCTCCTGCTCGCCGAGGCCGCGCCGACCGGCGCCATCCTGACCGACGTGTTCGGCTTCAAGGAAGTCGGCCGCGAGGGCCCGCTGGTGCGCTTCAAGGCCGAGGGCACGGATATCGGCGGCGTCGTCGACATCCACGAGGCCGGCGGTTTCCTGCCCGCCCGCATGGGCGGCGGCTCGGTGCACCACATCGCCTTCCGCGCCGCGGACGACGCGGCCGAGTTCGCCATGGTGAAGAAGCTGAACGAGAACCACGGCATCCGCACCACCGAGCAGAAGGACCGGAACTACTTCCGCTCCATCTACTTCCGCGAGCCCGGCCACGTGCTGTTCGAGATCGCGACCGACATCCCCGGCTTCGCGGCGGACGAGCCGCTGGCGCATCTGGGCGAGGCGCTGAAGCTGCCCGACTTCCTGGAAGGCAGCCGCAGCCAGATCGAGTCGGTGCTTCCCGAGATCGCCTGACATCCCGGCGCCGCCCTCTCGCGGGCGGCGCCTTCCCATCCAGACGAGGAGGCCGTCATGAGCGCGAACGCTCCGCTTTCCTTCGTGCATCGCTTCGAACCCGCCACCGAAGCGGACGCTCCTCCGCTGCTCCTGCTCCACGGCACCGGCGGCGACGAGAACGACCTGATCGGGCTCGGGCGGATGCTCTCGCCCGGCTCGGCGCTGCTCGCCCCGCGCGGCAAGGTGCTGGAAGGCGGCATGCCCCGCTTCTTCCGCCGCCTCGCCGAAGGCGTGTTCGACGAGGAGGACGTGCGCCGGCGCGCGGGCGAGCTCGCCGATTTCGTCCGCGAGGCGCGCGAGACCTATGGCCTTGCCACCCCGGTCGCCGTCGGCTTCTCCAATGGCGCCAACATCGCCGCCGCGACGCTGCTGCTGCGGCCGGGAACGTTTTCCGGGGCGATCCTGCTGCGCGCCATGGTGCCGCTCGCCAATCCCCCCGCGGCAGCGCCCTCGGATACGCGGGTGCTGCTGCTCTCCGGGGCGATGGACCCGATCGTGCCGAGCGAAAACGCCGAGCGGCTCGCCGGCCAGCTCCGGGCGGCCGGCGCGCGTGTCGAGCACCGGCTGCTGCCCGCCGGCCACGGCCTCTCGCAGGCCGATGTGAGCCTCGCCCAAGGGTGGCTCGCCGCCCCGGCGGAAGCGGCGGCATGATCCCTTAGGGAACATGTTGCCGTCATCCGCATTGCTGCCACGGCGCGGCTGCATCACTATCATGCCGCAATGGCAGGCAGTGGAGGCCAATATGCGTTGGGAGGATTTCCGGCGTAGCGACAACGTCGAGGACCGCCGCGGCAGTGGCGGCTTCGGCGGCGGATTTGGCGGGCCCGGCGGGCGCATACCCGGCGGGCGCGGCAGCCTCGGCATTGGCGGGCTGATCATCATCGGCCTGATCGCCTGGGCGACCGGCATCAATCCGGCGGTGCTGATCGGCGGCGCCGATATCCTGATGGGCGGCGGCGACAGCGGCTACAGCCAGCAGCAGTCGCCGGCGCCCTCGGGCAAGCAGGGCGCGCCGAGCGACCAGATCGGCCAGTTCGCCGCTACCGTGCTGGCGCAGACCGAGGATGTGTGGACCGCCGTCTTCAAGGCGCAGGGCGAGACCTACCAGGACCCGGGCATGGTGCTGTTCTCTGGCGCCACCCGCTCGGCCTGCGGCACCGCGCAGTCGGCCATGGGGCCGTTCTACTGCCCGCTGGACCAGAAGGTCTATCTCGACACCTCGTTCTTCCAGGAGATGAAGCAGCGCTTCCGCGCGCCCGGCGACTTCGCCGCCGCCTATGTCATCGCCCATGAGGTCGGCCACCACGTCGAGAACCAGATCGGGCTTCTCGAGAAGGTGCAGGCGCGCCAGCGCCAGGTCTCGCGGTCGGAAGCCAACGCGCTCTCGGTGCGGGTCGAGCTGATGGCCGACTGCCTCGCCGGGGTGTGGGCGCACCATGCCGACCAGCAGTGGCAGATCCTCGAGGAAGGCGATATCGAGGAGGCGCTGAACGCGGCTTCCGCCATCGGCGACGACAAGCTGCAGAAGCAGGCGCAGGGCTATGTGGTGCCCGACAGCTTCACCCATGGCAGCTCGGCGCAGCGGGTGAAGTGGTTCCGCACCGGGCTCGACACCGGCTCGATGGGCAAGTGCAATACGTTCCAGAGCAGTAACTGAACCATGAGTGCCGAATCCGCCGAGAAGATTTTCGTGCCGCTGGCCATCGCGGTGCTGACGATCTCCGACACGCGCGTCCTCGCCGACGACCGCTCCGGCAACACGCTGGTGGAGCGGATCGCGGCGGCGGGCCACAAACTCGCCGACCGGGCCATCGTGCCCGACGATGTCGAGACCATCCGCGTGCGGGTCGCCGGCTGGATCGCCGATGCGGGGGTCGACGTGGTGATCACCACCGGCGGCACCGGCTTCACCGGGCGCGACGTGACGCCCGAAGCGATCGAGCCGCTGTTCGAGAAGCGCATGGAGGGCTTCTCGACCGTGTTCCACATGATCTCGTTCGGCAAGATCGGCACCTCGACCCTGCAGAGCCGGGCGACCGCCGGGGTCGCCAACGCGACCTATATCTTCTGCCTGCCGGGCTCGCCGGGCGCCTGCCGCGACGGCTGGGACGAAATCCTCGTCCACCAGCTCGACATCCGCCACAAGCCCTGCAACTTCGTCGAGATCCTGCCGAGGCTCGACGAGCACCTCAAGCGCGGCAAGCTGCGCGCGCCGGCCTGAGACACGGGCCGGCCGGTCTCAGCTTTCGGGCAGCAGCATCTGCGAGCGCAGGAGCACCATCCGCCCGCGCCCGATCCGCGCCACCAGCCGGCGGGCGGACTGCGCGCCGGCCTCGTGCCCGCCCAGCGCCTCGTAGAAGCGGCGATGGATCAGTAGCCCCTGCTCCGGGCGCGGCCGGCCGGTGAGCGCGTGGCGCGCCACGGCGGCCGCTTCCTTCAGCCGCGGCGCCACGCCGAAACCGTCGAGCGCGAGCCGGAAGGTGGCCGCGCGCCGGTCGGCGGCGCCGATGCGATCGACCTGGTCGGTGAAGGCGCGCACGTCGCGGGCCCAGCCTTCCTGGAGGATGCCTTCCGGCTCCAGGAACAATAGCCACGGACTGCGGGCCGCCGCCGCGCCCTGGCGGTGGCGCGCGCCGGCATCGGCCGGGCCGCGCAGATACTCGCAGCCCGCCGCATCGGCGATTTCGGCGATTTCCGGCGAGGCGCCGGTGTCGACCAGCAGAACCTCGCGCACCACGCCGGCGGCGGCGCCCGGGACCAGCGAGGCGAGCGCGGGGATCAGGAGGCGGTGGGACCCACTCGTGGGAACGACGACCGAGATCACGCTTGGCTGCGGCTCCCTGAAGCGGAAAGGGGGCGGAGGGCGGTGCGGCTGAGGACCCTGCACGCAAAGCGCAAGGCGTTGCCCTGCCTATAGCAGGCGTCCGCGCGCGTGAAGCGGCGTCTTCCGCATTTCGATGTATGTTCTTGATATGTTCTTATGGCTGGACTAAGAATCCGGCATGGAACGCCGCACCGAACTTCTCCCCCGACAAAAGTCGCCGCCGGCGGCGGCGCCGAAGCATCTCGGCCGGCTGGCCGAGGAGCGGCGGGCGATGCGGGAGAAGGAGGAGCGCGCGCAGGCGCGGGACACCTCGACGCTGTCGGAAATGGATGGCGGGCCGGAGCCGGCCGGGCCGTCGGTCGAGGCCGGGCGCCGGCGCGGCCGGGGCGCGCTCTCCAACGCGGCGGGCCGGTTCGAGCCGCAGGCGCGCGAGGCGTTCGACGACGGCTGGCAGAGCCTCGACGAGCTGCCGGTCTTCCGCACCGACGTGACGGTGGAGCGGGCGCGCACCATCATCAACCGCAACGATTCGCCCGATGTCGGCTTCGACCGCTCGATCAATCCCTATCGCGGCTGCGAGCATGGCTGCGTGTACTGCTTCGCCCGCCCGACCCACGCCTATCAGGGCCTGTCGGCCGGGCTCGACTTCGAGACGAGGCTGTTCGCCAAGGCAGACGCGCCCGAATTGCTGGCGAAGGAGCTGGCGAAGCCGGGCTACGAGCCGCGCACCATCGCGCTCGGCATCAATACCGACGCCTACCAGCCGATCGAGCGCGAATGGCGACTGACGCGCCGGATCCTGGAGGTGCTGAGCGATTTCGGCCATCCGGTCGGCATCGTCACCAAGTCCGCGCTGGTGCTGCGCGACCTCGACATCCTCGCGCCGATGGCCGAGCGGGGGCTGGTGAAGGTCGCGCTGTCGGTCACCTCGCTCGACCACAAGCTGGCGCGGGTGATGGAGCCGCGCGCGGCGACGCCGATGCGCCGCCTCGATGCGCTGCGCCGCCTGAGCGAGGCGGGCGTGCCCACCGCCGTGCTGGTGGCGCCGGTCGTGCCGGCGGTGACGGACATGGAGATGGAGCGCATCCTCGACGCCGCCGCCGCCGCCGGCGCGTCGGAGGCGGGCTATGTGATGCTGCGCGTGCCGCTGGAGATCAAGGACCTGTTCAAGGAGTGGCTGCTGGCCCATTTCCCGGATCGCTACCGCCACGTCCTGGCGCAGCTGCGGGAACTGCACGGGGGCAAGGAATATGATTCCACCTTCGGCCATCGCATGACCGGCAGCGGCCCCTATGCCTGGACCATGGCGCGGCGCTTCGAGATCGCGGTGGAGCGGCTCGGCCTGAACCGCCGCCACACGCGCCTGACGACGCGGGCCTTCAACCGCCCGCCACGCAAGGGTGAGCAATTGTCGCTGTTCGGGGAGGATGCATGATCGCGGTGGAGGAATGCGAGAACGGGCCGGAGGACGCGCCGGCCCGGGAACTGACGCGCGAGGCGGTGCGGCGGGGAGGGCGGGAGGTCCCGCCGCTGCGCCTGTCGCTGGTGACGCTTGGCGTGGCGGATCTCGCGCGCGCGGCCGCCTTCTACGAGAAGCTCGGCCTGGCGCGGAAGGTGCGCGAGGCCGGGGGCGTGGTGTTCCTCGAGGCGGGCCCGGTGGTGCTGGCGCTCTATCCGCGCCATGAGCTGGCGACCGATGCCGGCGTCGTCGACGGCCGGCACGGCCAGTTCGGCGGCGTGGCGCTGGCCTGCAACCGGGCGAGCCGGGCCGATGTCGACGCCACGCTCATCCGCGCAGTGGCGGCGGGCGGGCGGGCGCTGCGGCCGGCGCAGGCGACCTTCTGGGGCGGCTATTCCGGCTATGTGGCCGATCCCGACGGCTACCCCTGGGAGATCGCGCACAATCCCGGATTCGGGCTCGACGAGGAGGGCCGGCTGATCCTGCCGGCGTGAGGACGTGCCCTTCGTCGCGATGCCCGCGGGCTTCCCGCGGCATGAAGGCCGCGGGGACGGACTAGCGGAGCCGGCTCGCCTTGGCAGGCAGACGTGGCGGCCGCTTGGGCGGCCGTTCACGCCGCCGCGAACTCTCGCCACGGCGGCCGCCTGGACCGCCGTGGGCTCTCACTGCCGCGGCCGCTCGGATCGCCGCCAGCCCTCGCCGCCGCGCGCTCCTGCCGGCTCAGGCTCTCGCCGCGGCGTTCTTGCCGACTCAGCCTCTCGCCGACCCAGCCTCTCGCCGGCTCAGTTGGCGGTGAGCAGGGGCTCGAGCTCCTTGTCGAGCTCGTCCGGGCTGATCGCGCCGGAAATCTTCTTGCCGTTGATGAAGAAGGTCGGGGTGGCGTCGATGCCGAATTCCTTCGAGCCGCGCTCGGCCACCTGGTCCACCTCGCCGGCCAGCTTCTTGTCGTTGAGGCAGGCGTTGAACTGTTCCTCGGTCATGCCGCCCTGCTTGGCGATGGTGAGCAGCGCCTGCGCCGGGTTGTTGGTGAAGGCCCAGCTCTTCTGGGTCTCGAACAGCGTGTCGACCATCGGGTAGTACTTGTCCGGCCCGGCGCAGCGGGCCAGCATGAAGGCGGCCTTGGCGACGATGTCGAGCGGGAACTCGCGCAGGATGAACTTCACCTTGCCGGTGTCGATGTATTTTTCCTTGAGCACCGGGTAGGTGGTCTCGTGGAAATGCGCGCAGTGACCGCAGGTCATGGAGGCGTATTCGACGATGGTGACCGGCGCGTCGGCCTTGCCGAGCACCAGATCGGGCAGCGCGCCCGGCGCCATCAGCTTGGCCATCTCCACCGTCTGCGCCTCGGCGCTGCTGATGAAGGCGATCTGGCCGGCGCCGAAACTCACCGGACTGGCGATCGTGAACAGGGCGGCCGCGGTGAGGGCGGCGGTCCCCAGCCCTTCGAGGAAGCGACGGCGATCGATCATGGTCGGTCTCCAAAACAGGTGCCGGGGCGATCGGTCGGCCCGGACGGAATGCGCCTACAGGCAGCGCGCGAACATGGCAACGGTGGGGCACCGCTGGTCTTTGTCACCGCTGCGTGAAGTGTCAGCGCCGCGGCCGCATGCGCAAGGGCCGCGATGGGGCCGGCGCCGCCGGCGTGCGGCGGTCGCGCGCGACCAGCGCGCCGAGACGGGCGAGCGCCGCAGCGAGCTCGGGGTCCTCGAACGGGCCCAGCCGGCGGGCGATGTCGGCGCGCGCGGCGGCGTCGGGCTCGGCCGGGCGGGGCGGGCGCGCGGGCCGGTTGGCGACCGGCCCCTGGCGCAGCGCCAGCCGGCCGATGCAGCGCCAGCCGAAATAGCGGTTGACGCGCTCGACCACGACCGGGCCGAGATGCTGGAGCTCGATGGCGTAGCCGCCCTCGACGCGCACATGCAGCACGCCCGGCTCCGGGCTCTCCGGCCGGCTCGGCCAGACCAGCTTGACCGGCAAGGCCCGCGCCGCCATCACGTCGCCGACGATCTCGGCCCAGCGGGTGACGATCTCGACCGAGGCGATGCCGCGCTGGCGGCAGCTCTCGGAGATGGTGGCGTCCACCAGGTCCGCCAGCGGCCGGGGGGCGAAGGATCGGGGCACGTATGAGCCGGGCGGCTTGGGCGGCATGAGGGAAATCCACAGGCGGCGGCCGGCAGGGGCGCGGGGGAAAAGGCGGTTCGGGCGGAATGCCTTGCGGGAACGGCGCCGGGCCGCCACCCTGCCGGGCTTCCATTCCGAGGATCGCATGGCCGACGCCGCCAATCCAGCCCGCCTTCCGTCCGCGCCTTCCACGGCGTCCCGCCTGCCCCCTCCGCCGCTCGCCGCGCTGCTCGCGTGGTACGACCGCCACCGGCGGCGGCTGCCCTGGCGCGCGGCGCCGGGCGAGCGGGCCGACCCGTACCATGTGTTCCTCTCCGAGATCATGCTTCAGCAGACGACCGTGGTGACGGTCGGCCCCTATTACGCGGACTTCCTCGCCCGCTGGCCCGATGTCGGCGCGCTGGCGGGCGCGCGTCTCGAGGAGGTGCTCTCGCGCTGGGCCGGCCTCGGCTATTACGCGAGGGCGCGCAACCTGCACGCCTGCGCCCGCGCCGTGGTCGAGCACCATGGCGGCCGGTTCCCGCAGGAGGAAGCGGCCCTGCTGGCTCTGCCGGGCGTCGGCCCCTACACGGCGGCGGCGATCGCGGCGATCGCGTTCGACCGGCGGGCCGCCCCGGTCGACGGCAATTGGGAGCGCGTGGTCGCGCGGCTTTTCGCGCTCGAGGAGGCGCTGCCGAAAGCGAAGGCGCGCCTCAAAGCGCTGGCCCTGACGCTGCTGCCGCAGGCGCGCTTCGGCGATTTCGCGCAGGCGATGATGGATCTCGGCGCCACCATCTGCACCCCGCGCAAGCCCGCCTGCGCGCTCTGCCCGTGGCGCGAGAACTGCGCCGCCCATGCCGGCGGCACGCCCGAGCGTTATCCGCTGAAGGCCGCCAAGGCGGCGCGCCCGACCAGGCAGGGTGTCGCCTTCCTCGTCGTGCGGGCGGACGGTGCGGTGCTGGTGCGCTCGCGCCCGGCGAAGGGGCTGCTCGGCGGCATGAGCGAGGTGCCCTCGACGCCGTGGGAGACGCAGGCCCTCGCCGATCCGCTGGCGCATGCGCCGCTGACCGCGCAGTGGACGGCGCTGAACGCGCGCGTGAGCCACGTGTTCAGCCATTTCGCGCTCGAGCTCGCGCTCTGGCGCGCCCGCGTGCCGGCGGCCACGCCCGCGCCTTCGGGTCACCGCTGGGTGCCGCGCACGGGCTTCGAGGCCGAGGCCTTTCCGAGCGTCATGGTCAAGGTATTGCAATACATCGACTAATTCTGAGCGGCCGGAATGAACCGGCGGCGTCTCCGCGCGTTGTCCGGCGCGCGTCCCGCACGGGCGGGACTTAGGGAGACGACGAAGATGAGCAGCAGCACGATGGACAAGGCCAAGGGCCACACCAACGAGGCGGTCGGCAACCTCAAGCAGGCGGCCGGCAAGGCGACGGGCTCGAAGAAGCTCCAGGCCGAGGGCAAGGTGCAGGAATTGAAGGGCGAGGGCCAGAAGGTCGTCGGCAAGGCCAAGGATGCGGTCAAGAAGGCCGCCCACTGACACGCCCCGCCTGCCGGGACGGAGAGGCCGCCGCGAGGCGGCCTTTTCCGTTGGCGGGCGCCGAAAGGGGCTCGAGCGCGGTGCGGCTCGTGCCGCTCAGTCCAGCAGCCCGACATGGCCCGGCAGCGCGGCGACGCGCGCGAGCCAGCCGCGGATGGCGGGGAAGGGCGCGAGGTCGTAGCCGCCTTCCTCCGCCGTGTGGGTGTAGGCGTAGAGCGCGATGTCGGCGACGCTGAAGGCGTCGCCCGCTAGCCAGTCCGCGCGCGCCAGGCGCGCCTCCATCACCGCGAGCGCCGCGTTTCCCGCCTCCAGCAGCGCGCCGAGGCGCTCTGGCGTCGCGAGGTGGGCGCGCTCGGCATAGGTGAGCAAGGCACGGCGCACGGCGATCGCCGGCTCGTGGCTGTACTGTTCGAAGAACAGCCATTCATAGGCCTTTGCGCGGTCATAGGCGTCGGCCGGCAGCAGCGCCGTTCCTTCCGCGAGATGCAGCATGATGGCGTTCGATTCGGCGAGGAAGCGCCCGTCGGCGAGCTTCACCGCGGGCACCTTGCCGATCGGGTTCATGGCGAGATAGGCGGGCGTGCGGGTCGAGCCGTCGCGCGAGGAGACGGTGACCCGCTCGAGCGCGCGGCCGGTATGGGCGGCGACGAGCCGGACCTTGTAGCAATTGCCGGAATCGGGCTGCTCGTAGAGGGTGATCATGGCCGCCGTCCCGTTGCTGGCTTCACTCCGCCGCCATCGCCATTTCCGAGCGCACGAGCGCGCGCAGCGAATCGATCGGCCGCAGGCCCTCGCGGGTCTCGATGTGCCAGAAGGTCCAGCCGTTGCAGGCGTCGAGCCCCTGGGCTAAGGCGCCGGCACGGTGGATCGAGCCGACCATGCCGAGCCCCGGCGCGGTCTCCAGCGACAGCGTGCCGTCGGCACGCACCAGCGCCCGGAAGCGGCTCCTGGCGTCGGTGAGCAGGGTGCCGGGCGCGATCAGCCCGCGCTCGATCAGCGCGGCGAAGGCGATGCGCGGCGCCTCGCGGGCGCTGGGCGCGGGCGCGAGCACCGCCTCGGGCAGGCGCTCTACCGCGTCGACCCGCGCGCGGGCGGCCTCGGCATAGGCCTCGTCGCGCTCGATGCCGACGAAGTGCCGGCCGAGCCGCTTGGCGACCGCCGCCGTGGTGCCCGAGCCGAGGAAGGGATCGAGCACGACATCGCCGGGCCGCGAGGAGGCGAGCAGGATGCGCGCGATCAGCGCCTCCGGCTTCTGGGTCGGGTGCAGCTTGCCACCCTCCTCATCCTTCAGCCGCTCGCCGCCCGAGCAGATCGGGAACAGCCAGTCGGAGCGCATCTGCACGTCCTCATTGGCCGCCTTCATGGCCTCGTAATTGAAGGTGTAGCCCTTGCCGCCGGCATCGCGCGCGGCCCAGATCAGCGTCTCGTGGGCGTTGGTGAAGCGCCGCCCGCGGAAGTTCGGCATCGGGTTGGTCTTGCGCCAGACGATGTCGTTGAGGATCCAGAAATCGAGATCCTGCAGCAGGGAGCCGACGCGGAAGATGTTGTGATAGGAGCCGATCACCCACAGCGTGCCGGTCGGCTTCAGCACCCGGCGCACGGCGAGCAGCCAGGCGCGGGTGAAGGCGTCGTAGGCCTTGAAGCTCTCGAACTTGTCCCAGGCGTCGTCGACCGCGTCGACGCGGCTGTCATCGGGCCGCTTCAATTCGCCCTGAAGCTGCAGATTATAGGGCGGGTCGGCGAAGACGAGGTCGACCGAGCGCGCGGGCAGCCGCGACAGCTCGGCGATGCAGTCGCCCCGCAGGATCGAATCGAGGGGAAGGCCGCTATCGAGGCCGGAGGAGCGCGAGGCTCCCGGACGGGAGACCCGGCGGGCCTCCCCATTACGCACCACCAGCTTCATGAACGCTTACCCGACGCTTACAGGACGCTACGGAATTCGTATCCACAATGTCCGTTGGTCAGGGTAAATACCGAGTAAAGGTATCGGGTGAGGATCGCGACATGGCCGACATGCCGCCGCCGGCAACGCCCGCCGATGCCTTTCCCGGGGACGTATCGCCCGACCCGTCGCGCTGGCACGGCGACGGGCTGATCGCCCGCTCCATCCGCTTCGCGCTGACGGTGATGGCGCCGATCACGGCCGGGACGCTGGTGGGCGTCGATACCTGGCTGGTCTACGCCATGGTCACCTCGATCCTGAGCTTCGCCCTCGACACCGGCGGGCCGGCGCCCCAGCGTTTCACCCTCATGGCGGTGGCGGGACTTGTGGTGGTGGCGGGCACCGGGGTCGGGACGCTGGCGGCGGGCCATACCGGCCTGCTGCTCGTCGCCTTTGCGGGAGCGGGGGCGCTCTACGCGCTGGTCGAGAGCATCGATCCGAGCGCGGCGGCGGCGGCGCGCTTCATGTGCCTGACGCTGGCGATCGGCGCCCTCTACGCGCCGCTGGCCGGGCGCGACGTGCTCGTGGTCGCGGCGTTCGCCGCCTATGCCTGGGCGGTCTCCATCGCCTGGGACCTGCTGACCGGCACGCTGCGGCCCTCCACCGCGCCCTCGTTCGCGGAGGTGCTGGCGCGCCTGCGGGCCACCGAGGGGCCGCGCTGGGTGTTCGCGGCCTCGGTTGCGATCGCGGTGCCGCTCGCCCTGATCTGCAGCCTGTCGCTCGGCCTGCACCGCCCCTACTGGGCGCTGATCGCCATCGTGCTGGTGCTGAGGGCCGACGCGCTCTCCAGCCGCCAGCAGATGGGGCAGGTGCTGCTCGGCACGTCGATCGGGGTGGCGCTGGCGCTCGCCTATGGCGCGGTGCTGCCCTCCCATTCCGCGCTGCTGGTCGGCATGGCGGTGGCGGCGCTGATCCGCTGGCCGGCGCAACAGCTCCACGGCGCGCTCGGGACGGCGGCGCTCACCGCCTTCATCATGCTGCTGCTGGAACTGGTGGCCGGCAGCGTCGCCGGCGCCTCGCACGACATCATCGAGCGGCTGGTCGACGTCGCGGTGGGCTGCACGTTCGCGATGGTGGCGCTCGGCCTCGACAGGGTCGGGCGGCACCTGCTCACGCGCTTCGGGCGCTGAGCGTCAGGGCACCATCCACAGCACCGGCAGAACGTGGTGGGCCTGAAGCATCTCGATGCCCTCGGCGAGCGGGATCGAGGCGAGGAAGACGCAGGCGTCGACGAAGGTGCGCACCACGAGGCGGGGGCGGATCTCCAGCGTGTCGACGTTCCGCCACAGGCCGAATTTCGGCAGGAAGCGCGGCACCCGCGCCTTGTAGGAGAGATAGGGTTCGCCGAACGCCTCGGAGAGGAAGCGCTCTTCCTTGCGCACCACCACGGTGAAGACCAGCACCGTGATGATGGCGGCCGCGACCGCCGCCGTGGCGCTGCCGAACTGCGCGCCGGCGCCGGCGGCGCCGATGAAGGAGAAGACGTAGAGCGGGTTGCGGCACACCGAATAGGGGCCGACCTCGACGATGGTCGCCTTCTTGCGCCCGCCGATGTAGAGCGAGCACCAGGTACGCCCGGCGATGGCGACGAGGATCAGCGCGAGGCCGATCGTCTCGATCGTTTCGTGGAGGTTGTTCTCGCCCTCGTCCGGCCACAGCGAATGGCCGAACAGCAGCACGCCGACCGCCGCCGCCCCGAGGATGAAAAGCACCAGCTTGCGCGAACTCTGGACCGCCGCGATGTCGAAGCTGGCCGAGGGGCGAGGCGTGCGTTGTGCGTTGCTCATTGAGGCCTTCCACGGGCGGCGAACGGGATTTATCCCTCCTTCATACCCCGCTCGCGGCTTTTTTCAGGCGCCCGGCGTCATTTCGCCGCGCGCTCGCTCCTCGCCGCCGTCACGCCGGGGCGAGGCGACGGTCGCGCAGGGCGAGCCCGGACAGTACCAGCGCGAAGCCCAGCGCGTGGTAGAGGTGCAGCGATTCGCCGATCAGCCCGACCGCCAGCGCGGCGCCGAACACCGGCATGAGCTGGAGGAACTGGCCGGCCCGAGTGGGCCCCAGCACGGCGACGCCGCGCGCCCAGAGCACGAAGCCGAAGGTCGGCAGGCTGCCGACATAGAGGATGAGCATCGTCGTGGTGCCGGCCGCCTCGCCGTCGAAGCCGCGCTGCGCGATCTCCCAGGCGGCGACCGGGGCGAGGGCGAGCAGGCCGAAGGGGATGCTGGCGGCGAGCGCGGCGGCCGGCGACAGCGTGGAAGGGAAGCGCTTCAGCAGCACGGCATAGAGCGCGAAGGCGGAGATGCCGAGGAACAGCAGCATGTCGCCGCCGCGCAGATCCATGCCGATCAGGTTGCCGATGTCGCCGCGCGCCACGATCAGCGCCACGCCGGCGGTGGAGAGGGCGAGGGCGAGGCGCGAGCGCGTGCTGGTGCGCTCGCCGAGGATCAGCCAGCCGAAGAGGCCGACCACGATGGGCGCGGCCGAGCCGATGATCGAGCCGTTGACCAGCGTGGTGCGGGCGAGGCCGGCATAGATCAGCACGGTGAAGACGGCGATGTTGAGCACGCCCGAGGCGGCCCAGAGCGGCCAGAGGCGGGCGATCTCGCCCCGCTTCTGCGCCAGCTCGCGCCAGGTGAAGGGCAGGAGCAGCGCGAAGGCGAGCGCCCAACGCAGGGCCGAGAAGGTCGCGGGCGAGACGACGTCGGCGGCGAGATGGCCGGCGAAGAAGTTGCCCGACCAGAGCAGCGCGGCCCCGGTGAGGGCGAGCGCGGCGAAGGTCGCGGGCGAACCGGCGAGACCGGCGCGGGCGCTGCCGGCGGTACGCGAAACCAACGGATTCAACGTGTCTGCCACGAATGCCATGACGCGTCTCCCAGGGTCCGAAGGACAGGCGCTGCCGGTAGGGCATCGCCGCATTGCCGATATAGGTCAGTGTAGTTGACCCAATGCGGCATGTCCTTGCGTTGTTGGTCGCGCGTCCGCGCTATGGCGGCAGATTCTGCCGCTCAGGGCCGCTTTCCTGGGCTTCGCGTTCCATTGCCCTCTTTTTCGGCAGCCAAATCCGCCGCGAGAGGGGTGGGGCGCAGATGCTCGAGCGGCAGCCGGCCGCTCTCCTTCACCCGCTTGAGCGCGAGTGAGGAGCGCACGCCGCGCACGCCGGGCAGGCCCATGAGGATGTCGTGGGCGAAGCGGGCGAAGCCTTCCAGATCCTCGCACACCACCTGGAGCAGGTAGTCGCTGTCGCCGGTCGCGCTGTAGCAGGCGATCACCTGCGGCAGCGCCATCACCGCGGCCTCGAAATCGTTGGCCGCCTCCTCGACCTGCCGTTCCAGATGGACCTGGATGAAGGCCAGCACGCCGAGCCCGAGCCGGCTGGCGTCGAGCCGGGCCTGGTAGCGCGCGATCAGGCCCTCCTCCTCCAGCCGCCGCGTGCGCCGCAGGCACGGGGAGGGCGAAAGGCCGATGCGCTCGGACAGCTCGGCGTTGGTGAGCCGGCCATCCTCCTGAAGCTCGCGCAGGATGCGCAGATCGAACATGTCGAGCGCAGGCGGACGCATGTTCTGCCTCCTGATGCCGGTTTCGAAGCAGGATCGGTCGTTCGCAAGGAGAATGCGGGCAGGGCGTGCCGCGTGGCAATTAGGCTTTGGTCAGAAGCGCTGTCCGATCTGCCGCGAGCCCGCTCGCCGGAAAGGACGATCGGGCCGGAAAGAAGCGGTCAGGAACGCAACATCTCGTGGATCGCGCGCCCGCCTCCACTTGAACTTGTGTCTCGGCGACGGCACGCTGGCGTCATGAAATTCACCCGGCTGCGCCTCACCGGCTTCAAGACCTTCGTGGAGCCGACCGACATGCTGATCGAGCCCGGCCTCACCGGCGTGGTGGGGCCGAATGGCTGCGGCAAGTCGAATCTGGTCGAGGCGCTGCGCTGGGTGATGGGCGAGAGCTCCTACAAGGCGATGCGCGCCGAGGGGATGGACGACGTCATCTTCGGCGGCACCACCAACCGGCCGGCGCGCAACACCGCCGAGGTGATGCTGGTGGTCGACAATCTCGACCGCTCGGCCCCCGCCATCTTCAACGAAGCCGACATGCTGGAGATCTCGCGGCGGATCGAGCGCGAGGCCGGCTCCTCCTACCGCGTGAACGGGCGCGAGGTGCGCGCGCGCGACGTGCAGATCCTGTTCGCGGACGCTTCTTCCGGCTCGCGCTCGCCCTCCATGGTGCGGCAGGGGCAGATCGGCGAGATCGTCGGTGCCAAGCCCTCCGCCCGCCGGCGCCTGCTCGAAGAGGCGGCCGGGGTCGCGGGCCTGCATGCGCGCCGGCACGAGGCGGAGATGCGGCTGCGCGCGGCCGAGACCAACCTGACCCGGCTCGACGACGTGATCGGCCAGATCAGCGGCCAGCTCGACGCGCTGCGGCGCCAGTCGCGCCAGGCCTCGCGCTACCGCGCCGTGTCGTCCGACATCCGCCGCAACGAGGCGGCGCTGCTGTGGCTGCGCTGGCTGGAGGTGACCGGCGCGCTCGGCGAGGCGGGAGAAGCCTTCGACCTCGCCCAGCGCGAGATCGCCGCCTGCACGATCGCGCAGGGCGAGGCGGCGCGGCAGGCCGCCATCGCCGCGCATGGCATTCCGGCCCTGCGCGAGGCCGATGCGGTGGCGGCCGCGACGTTGCAGCGCCTCGTGCTGGCGCAGGGCGAACTCGACCGCGAGGAAGCCCGCGCGAGCGCGCGGCGCGAGGAGCTCGACCGCCGGCTCGTCCAGCTCGGCGGCGACATGGAGCGCGAGCGCGCGCTCGCCGCCGACGCGCAGGAAATGCTGGAGCGGCTCGTCGAGGAGACCATCGAGCTCGAGGAGGCGCAGGCCGGCGCCGAGGAGATGGAGAGCGACGTCCTCGCCGCGCGCGAGGAGGCGGCGATGCGCCTCGCCGATTCCGAGCGCGCCTTCGCCGATGCGACCGCCGCCCTCGCCGAGGGTGCCGCCCAGCGCGGGGCGCTGGAGCGCGCCGTGCGCGAGGCGGGCGAGCGGCTTGCCCGGCTGGAGCGCGAGAACGAGCAGCTCGCCGGCCAGCGGCGGACGCTTGAGGCGGGCGCGGGCGCGCATAGGCTTGAGGAGCGCCGCGCCGCGACCGAGGGGGCGCAGGAGCGATTCGCCGCCGCCGAGGCCGCGGCGCAGGAGGCCGAGGCCGCCCATGCGCAGGCGCGCGCCGCGCTCGACAATGCGCGGCGTCCGCTGGCCGAGGCCGAGCGCACGGCCCAGCGCCTCGACACCGAGGCGCGCACGCTCGCCAAGCTGCTCGATGTCGGCACCGCCAAGCGCTGGAAGCCGGTGCTCGATTCGATCCGGGCGATGCGCGGCTACGAGGCCGCGCTCGGCGCCGCGCTGGGCGACGATCTCGACGCGCCGGACGATCCGGCGGCCCCGGTGCACTGGTCGCTGCGCCCGGGCGAGGGCGACGCCTCGCTGCCGCCGGGCGCGGAGCCGCTCTCGCGCCATGTCGAGGCGCCCACGGTGCTCGCACGGCGCCTTGCCCAGGTGGGCGTGGTCGAGCGCGCGGACGGCGGGCGTCTCGCCCCGCTGCTGAAGCCGGGCCAGCGCCTCGTGTCGCGCGAAGGCGATAGCTGGCGCTGGGACGGGCTCGACGCCGCCGCCGATGCGCCGACCGCCGCCGCGCGGCGCCTCGCCGAGCGCAACCGCCTCGCCGACATCGAGGCCGAATTGATCGAGGCACGTGCGGTCGTCTCCACCCACAGGGCGGCGCTGGAGGCGGCCGAAGGGGTGCTGCGCGGCGCCGGCCACCGGGAGAACGCCGCCCGCGATGCGCGGCGTGCCGCGCTGCGGGCCATGGAGACGGCGCGCGACGAACTCACCCGCGCCGAGCGCGCCTCGGCCGAGGAGGCGACGCGGGTCGCGGCGCTCGCGGCCAGCCTCGAGCGGGTCGAGGGCGAGCGCGAGGACGCGGCGATCGCGCTGGAGGAGGCCCGGCAGGCGGTGACGGAACTGCCGCCGATGGTGGAAAGCGAGGCCCGGCTCGCCGAGGTGCGCCTTCAGGTGGCGCAGGACCGGGCGGCGCTGGCCGAGGCGCGCGCCCATGCCGAGGGCGTCGCCCGCGAGCGCGAGCAGCGCGCGCGCCGGCTCACCGCGATCCGGGGCGAGCAGGCGTCCTGGCAGTCCCGCGCCTCGGGCACGGGCGAGCGGGTGGCGGCGCTGGAGGCCCGGCTCGCCGAGGCGGGGCACGAGCGGGCCGAGCTCGACGACGCGCCCAACCTCTTCGCCGGCCGCCGCCGCGCGCTGCTGAACGAAACCGCGAAGGCGGAAGCCGCGCGCCGCGAGGCATCGGACGGGCTCGCCGCCGCCGAGCTCGCCCAGCACGAGGCCGACCGCGCCGCGCGTGCCGCGCTCGACGCGCTGGCGGCCGCCCGCGAGGCCGGTGCGCGCGGCGAGGCGCGGCACGAGGCGCTGCGCCAGCGCCGCGACGACCTGATGCGCGAGATCGCCGACATGCTCGACGGCACGCCGGAGAACGCCCGCGAGATCGCCGGCTTCGACAGTGATTCGGCGCTTCCCCAGCTCGCCGCGGTGGAAGCCGAGCTCGACCGGCTGAAAGGCGAGCGCGAGCGGCTCGGTGCGGTCAATCTGCGCGCCGAGGAGGAACTCGCCGAGATCGAGACCCGCCAGCAGGGTCTTGCCGCCGAGCGCGAGGACCTGACCGAGGCGATCAAGCGGCTGCGGCAGGGCATCTATGGCCTCAACCGCGAGGCGCGCGAACGGCTGCAGGCGAGCTTCGCGGTGGTGGACGGCCATTTCCAGCAGCTCTTCGGCACGCTGTTCGGCGGCGGCGAGGCCCGGCTGGTGCTGACCGATTCGGAGGATCCGCTGGAGGCGGGGCTCGACATCATCGCCAAGCCGCCGGGCAAGAAGCCGCAGTCGCTTTCGCTGCTCTCGGGCGGCGAGCAGGCGCTGACCGCGATGGCCCTGATTTTCGCCGTGTTCCTGACCAACCCGGCGCCGATCTGCGTGCTCGACGAGGTCGACGCCCCGCTCGACGACGCCAATGTCGAGCGCTTCTGCAACCTGCTCGACGAGATGCAGCGGCTGACGGAGACGCGATTCGTCACCATCACCCACAACCCGATCACGATGAGCCGGATGAATCGGTTGTTCGGCGTCACCATGGCCGAGCAGGGGGTGTCGAAGCTGGTCTCGGTCGATCTCGCGACCGCCGAAAGCTGGCGCGAGGCCAGCTGATCGGCGCCCGTTCCGGGCCGATGCGGCGTTCGGCGTATTCCGTCACGTCGCCTGGTATGCCAAAAACATGGTTATGACCTTCCCTTGGTGCCGGGGCGCGTCCCGAAGGGCTGCGACAGGCTGTCCACCCGTCAATTTTGTAGTTATTTTTCAATAGGTTAAAAGATGCGCTCATATCCTTGACACCCCTTGGGGCGATCACTATGGTGCGCCCGGCTTCGGGGTCGGAAAATCCTTCTCTGGCAGGGCTCGAGCGCAGGTTATGGACGACCGGGACAAAACGGACGGCCAGAAAGGTTCGGGCTCGCCGGAAATCTCCGATGCCGAGCTTTCGGGCAGGCTCCATGGGCTCGGCCGCGCGATCGACAAGGTTCGCGCCGAGCGCAAGGTGGACGAAGAAGAGGTGTCGCTGTCGAAGGACAGGACATCGACCTCGGCGGGGATGACGCTGGCTTTCCGGCTGGGAAGCGAGTTCGTCGCCGGGGTGCTGGTCGGCGCCGGCCTCGGCTGGGGCTTCGACCGCCTTCTGGGCACCTCGCCATGGGGCTTCATCGTGTTCCTGCTGCTCGGCTTCGCGGCGAGCATCCTGAACATGATGCGCGCCGCCGGGGAAACCGGCCGGAAAACGCCGCCGGAAGGCGGGGCGTGAGCGACAGTTGAATTGAACGGTGCCGGCGCAGGGCCGGTGCCAGAGACGGGGCGGGCGCCGGACGGCGCCGCGTTTGAGGGCAGCGACCGGCGATGGCCAGCGAAAGCGTGATCGATCCGATCCACCAGTTCCACATTCTCAAGATCGTGGATCTGGGGGAGCCCGGCGGTGTCCAGCTCGCCTTCACCAATTCCGCCGCGTTCATGTTCGGCATCGTAGCGCTGATCTTCTTCTTCCTCACCTTCGCCACCCGCGGGCGCACGCTGGTGCCTGGCCGCCTGCAGTCGATGGCGGAGATGTCCTACGAGTTCGTCGCCTCGATGGTGCGCTCGACCGCCGGCAATGAGGGGATGAAGTTCTTCCCGCTGGTGTTCTCGCTGTTCATGTTCGTGCTGGTGGCGAACTTCATCGGCATGATCCCCTACGGCTTCACGGTGACGAGCCACCTGATCGTCACCGCCATGCTGGCGCTGGTGGTGATCCTGACCGTGATCATCTACGGCTTCATGCGCCACGGCACGCACTTCCTCGGCCTGTTCGTGCCCTCGGGTGTGCCGGCCTTCCTGCTCCCCTTCATGGTCGTGATCGAGGTCATCTCCTTCCTCTCGCGCCCGATCAGCCTGTCGCTGCGTCTGTTCGCCAACATGCTCGCGGGCCACATCGCGATGAAGGTGTTCGCCGGCTTCATCGTCATGATGAGCGCCAGCGGCTTCCTCGGCCTGCTGGGCGGGACGCTTCCGCTCGCCATGGTCATCGCGCTCACCGCGCTCGAATTCCTGGTCGCCGCCCTGCAGGCCTACGTCTTCGCGGTGCTGACCTGCATCTATCTCAACGACGCGCTGCATCCGGGGCACTGATCGGCGCGTCGCGGGACACTCATCCAGCCTTCAACTCAATCAGCGAAATTCAATAGGAGAAGACCATGGATCCGATTGCCGCCAAGTTCCTCGGCGCCGGTCTCGCTTGTTTCGGCATGGGCCTTGCCGCTATCGGTGTGGGTAACATCTTCGGCAACTTCCTCTCGGGCGCGCTGCGCAACCCGTCGGCCGCCGACGGCCAGTTCGCCCGCGCCTTCATCGGCGCGGCCCTCGCGGAAGGTCTCGGCATCTTCGCGCTGGTCGTCGCGCTGGTTCTGCTGTTCGTGGTCTGACGCCTTCAGCGTCGCGGGCGGGCCGCCGCGCGGCCTGTCCGTGGCGTCAAAAGCCGACGTTCCATTGAAGGAAGCCTGAACCATGCCCGAGACCCAGGGTCCGGCCGGTATTCTCGTCATCGCCCAGGCGGACGCACCCGTCGCGCACGGCACGCCGCCGCGTGACGGCGTGGAGTTCGAGGTGCCGTCGACCGAAGCGCATGGCGGGGGCTTTCCGCCCTTCGACGTGCACACCTTCCCCTCGCAGATCATCTGGCTGGCGATCGCGTTCGGCGCGCTCTACCTGCTGATGAGCCGCATCGCGCTGCCCCGCATCGCGAACATCCTCGAGGAGCGCCACGACCGGGTCGCGGACGATCTCGAGGAGGCGGGCAAGCTGAAGGCGGAGAGCGAGGCAGCCGCGCAGGCCTATGAGCACGCGCTCGCCACCGCGCGCGGCAAGGCGCACGGCATCGCCACCGAGACCCGCGACAAGCTCTCGGCCGAATCGGACGCGAGCCGCAAGTCGCTGGAAGCCGAGCTGGCCGCCAAGCTGGCGGCGGCGGAGGAGCAGATCGCGACCACCAAGACGGCGGCGATGGCCAATGTGCGCGGCATCGCCGTGGACGCGGCCGGTGCCATCGTCGGCGAGCTGATGGGCTCCGCCCCGGTGCCGCAGGCGGTCGAGGCGGCCGTCGACGACGCGATCAAGAGCTGAGGGCGCGGAAATGGGTACAGCCGAACTCTGGGTAGCCATCGCCTTCGTCATCTTCATGGCGATCGTGATCCGGGCCGGTGCCTTCTCCGGCATCGCGCGCTCGCTCGACTCGCGCGGCGAGCGCATCCGCGCCGAGCTGGAAGAGGCGCGCCGCCTCAAGGAAGAGGCGCAGAAGCTGGTGGCCGAATACAAGCGCCGCCAGCGCGAGGCGGAAGCCGAGGCCGAGGCGATCATCACCACCGCCAAGGCCGAGGCCGAGCGCCTCGCCGCCGAGACCAAGACCAAGCTCGAGGACATGATCGCGCGCCGCACCAAGATGGCGGAGCAGAAGATCGCGCAGGCCGAGGCGCAGGCGCTGGCCGACGTCAAGGCGGCCGCCGCCGACGCGGCGGTGAAGGCGGCCGAGACGCTGCTGACCGCCAATGTGGTGGGCAAGACCGCCGACAAGCTGCTCGACGAGGCGGTCTCCGAGGTCAAGTCGAAGCTGAACTGACCGGCGGCTGACTTCTTTCCGATGACGTTTTCAGATGCCCGGCCTCGCGCCGGGCATCTTGCGTTTGCGGGCCTGTGGCGATCGGTTCGGACTGGGTGTTCGGGGCAGGGCACAGCGGGCCGGGTGCGGGCGCTTTGGGGCGGTGGCGGCTGGCTGCGCGCCGGTGCTGGTCCGCGACGGAGCGCGCCGATGACCGGGCGAATGCCGTCGGATCGTATCCCCCGCTTCTGGCCAGTCTCAGGCCCCGCGCGAGGACAGCGCAGGAAGAAAGCGAGGATCGCGCAAGAAGCGGCGGTCATTCAAGGAAGCGGAAATCACGCAGGAAGCGGAGGCCACGCCGAATGGGCCCGGCGCGGCCGAGGACCCGGGCTCCTCCTTCGGCGGCGCCGGCGTGGGCAACACGTCGCAACGAGCTTCCACCGGGAGATCGAACCCCGGCCGACAACAAGCCTTTAGAAAAAATATATGCGCCCACCGGGCTCCGGTGCCCGAACAAGCCGTCCGCAGACACTGGCGATTTGGGAATTACATCGCCCACCCGGTTCTGGCGCGCAGTCGAGTCGTCCGCAGACAGCGACGCTTTCGGAAAAAGTATCCCGCCCGCCGGGCTCGCGCGCGCGGCCGAGCCATCCGTCCGGCCCGATGCGCCGCCGCATCGGCGTGCAAGGCACACCCGCGTCAGCTCGACCAGCGTCGCGGCCGGTAGAAGGTGTGCGCGCCGATCCGGTCGAGCTTGCGCATCTCCCGCACCCAGCGCGGGTGCACCGAGCGGGCGTGATAATGCGTCGCGCGGCCGACCTTCTCGTCCCAGACCCGCCCGTTCAGCATGTCGTCGGCGATCTGCTCGGCCTGCTTCCACAGCTCCGGCTCGGTCACCACGTCCTTCACATTGTCGCAGGCGAAGGTGAACTGGCAGGCGAATTTGCGCTTGGCGTTCTGGTAGACCGTGCGGCAGACATCGGCCGGGTAGTAGCCGGAAAAGACACGGTTGACGACCACCTGCGCCACCGCGATCTGGCCGCGCAGCGGCTCGCCCCGGCTCTCGAAATAGACCGCTTCCGCGAGGCATTTGACCGAGCGGGCGAGGCGCTTGCCGGTGAGGCCGAGCCGTTCCGCCGGGCTCGGGCCGTCGATGGCCTGATCGTCGTCCGGGTCGCCGGACTTCTCGGCGGTGGTGGTGCCGCCGTCGTCGTCGGGGTCCTCGGAATGGAGGAAGGGCTGCGGCGGCAGCGCGACGCTGTCATAGCCGAAGATGAAGGCGGACTGCCGGTAGAGCGGAAGCTGCTCCTCGGCCTCGGCCGTCCGGGCATTGGGGTCGTCCGCGGCGTCGCCGTCGTCGGGGCCGAGGGTCACCGCCGGCCCGCCGCCATCCTCGAGCTGGCTCGGGTCGCCGGTCGGATCGCCGGCGGCGACGGAGTAGACGCCCTCGGTGGCGCGCGCGGCCGCGTTCGGCGCGTCCGTGTCGTCATCGGCCGCCTCGTCGGGGTCGGTGCCGATGCCCGCATCGGCGAGCGAGCCGGTGCCGACGCCGGTGCCCGTCCCGGTGCCGGTCCCGCCGGTGGATGCGGTGGTGGTCGCGGTGCCCGCACCGCTCGTGCCCGCCGGCGTCATGTCACCCGCCAGGGCGAGCGGGCCCGGCTCGTCGGGCGCGGCGTCGACCGGCGCGATGGGGGCCATGGCCAGCCGGTCGCCCTTGTCGGTGCGGTTGATGTCGAAACCGAGCGGCACCGCATGCGGCGCCTCGGGAATGGCGGAGCTGGCGAGCAGCGCCGAGTGGGAGGGCCAGGCGAAGGTCGAGGCCTTGAGGACGTGCAGCGAGCCCGAGAGCATGGAGAAGCGGACGCGCTCGGCGACGCCTGGCTGGTGGGCCAGAAGGTCACGAATGTCCTGCGGACCGATGCTCACGCTGCCGCCGACCACCATGGCCGCGAGCAGCGCCAGCCTGATTCCGAAGTTCTTGACCCGAGACTTGATCCGCATCCGACGCCTACGCAACAACTGAACCGCGCCGCCCGCGTGGTTTGCCGGCGACAGGCAAGACCGCGCGTTCATGACTTCATGGTTGTCGCGTATTAACCTTGCGAGGGGGTTAATGCCGGCGGCGCTTGGCCGCCGATTGGCGCCGGCATGGCCATTTCTGGATAGGATGAGGCGTCAGCGGGGCGCGGCGGCGCGGCCCAGCCGGTCGGCGATCGCCTCGCCCAGGCCCTGCCGGGGCAGCGGCACCACGGCGATGGAATCGGCGCCGCTGGCGTCGAGATCGCGCAGATGCGCGAACAGGTTCGCCGCCGCCTCCACCAGATCGCCCGAGGGGCTGAGATCGCGGCACGCCTTCGCCTGCTCGAAGCCGGGCGGGCGCGCGGCGGCGAAGGTGAGCAGCGCCTCGCCGGGCCGCACCTCCCGCGCGCCGAGCCGGACGGGAACGGACGGCGCGTAATGCGAGGCCAGCATGCCGGGCGCGAGCGGCGCGGTCTCGGCCGTGGGCGCGGCGGGGCTCGCGAGCGGAGCGCCGAGCGCCGCCTCGATGGCCTCGCGCGGCAGGCCGCCGGGACGCAGCAGGACCGGCCTGGTGCCGGTGCAGTCGATGATGGTGGATTCCACCCCGACCGGGGTCGGGCCGGCATCGAGGATGAGATCGATGCGCCCGTCGAGATCGGCCAGCACGTGGCCGGCGGTGGTCGGGGAGACGTGGCCGGAGCGGTTCGCGCTCGGCGCCGCGACGGCCCGCCCCACCGCCCGCAGCACGGCCCGCGCCACCTCGTGGCCGGGCACGCGGATCGCCACCGTCGAAAGCCCCGAGCGCGCGAGCGCGCAGGTGGCCCCCTCGCGGGCCGGCACGATGAGGGTCAGCGGGCCGGGCCAGAAGCGATCGGCCAGCATCTGCGCCGGGGCAGTGAGGTGCCCGACCTGCCGCGCGGCGTCGACGTCCGGCACATGCGCGATCAGCGGATTGAAGGTCGGGCGCCCCTTCGCCTCGTAGAGGCTGGCGACGGCCACGGGATCGGTGGCGTCGCAGGCGAGGCCGTACACCGTCTCCGTAGGCAGGGCGACGAGGCCGCCCGAGGCGATGAGCTGCGCCGCCCGCGCGATGCCGGGCGCATCGGCGGGCACGAGGCGGGTCGTCCGCGGCTGACGGGGCGCGTTCACGCTATTGCTCTCCGCAACAAGGCGGGGTCGAATAGGATTTCGAGGGGGCGAGGTCAACCGCGTCGCGGCTGGGGAAAGTCCGGCGCGAGGCGCTATGGCCGGCGGCTTCGGCTGGTTCGGCGGGCGCACGTGGCATATCGTCCACCATGCCCTAGATAATAGCCGCATCCATAACGATACGCAGAGCAGCATCCGGGAACGCCATGACCACCCTTCTCATCCAGCACGACGCCTGCCTCGAACACCTCACCCCGGCCGGCCATCCCGAACGGCCGGACCGCGTGCGGGTGCTCAACCGCGTGTTCGAGGACGAGAAGTTCGCCAATCTCGCCCGCGAGCAGGCGCCGCTCGGCGCGCGCGAGGACATCATCCGCGTGCACCCGGAGGATTTCGTCGATGCGCTGGACGCGGCGGTGCCGACCGAGGGGCTGGTGCGGATCGACGGCGACACCGTCATGTCGCCCGGCACCGGCGAGGCGATCTGGCGCGGCGTCGGCGGCGCCGTGCTCGGGGTCGACGAGGTGCTCTCGGGCAAGGTGAAGAACGCGTTCGTCTCGATGCGCCCGCCCGGACACCACGCCGAGACGCGCACGCCGATGGGCTTCTGCCTGTTCAACAACGCCGCCATCGCCGCGCGCCACGCCCGGGCGGTGCACGGGCTGGGGCGCGTCGCCATCGTCGATTTCGACGTCCATCACGGCAACGGCACGCAGGAAATCTTCTGGTCGGATCCCGACGTCCTCTACGCCTCGACCCACCAGATGCCGCTGTTCCCGGGCACCGGCGCGGTCGGCGAGCGCGGCACGACCGACAACATCGTCAACGCGCCGCTGCGGCCGGGCGATGACGGCGTGCAGTTCCGCGAGGCGTTCGAAAGCCGGATCCTGCCGCGGGTCGAGGCGTTCGGGCCGGAGCTCATCATCATCTCGGCCGGGTTCGACGCCCATACGCGCGATCCGCTCGCCGCGCTCAACCTGCTCGAGGACGATTTCTCCTGGGTGACCAAGAAGCTGATGGACGTCGCCGACAAGCATTGCGGGGGTCGGATCGTCTCGGTGCTGGAGGGCGGTTACGACCTCGAAGGGCTGGCGCGCTCCGCCTCGGCCCATGTCACGGCGCTGATGCGCGGGTGAGGCGGGCCGGGGTCGAACCGGCGGGTGCGAGACTGTATAAGGACGCGACTCGCAGCGGGAGACGGCGATGAGCGACAGGACGGGCGGCGATCCGGCGACCGGCGGCATGACGGACGTTGATGGGATGAGCTTCGAGCGGGCGCTCGCCGAGCTCGAATCGATCGTCGCCAAGCTGGAGAGCGGCAACGTGCCGCTCGAGGAATCGATCAGCCTCTATGCGCGCGGCGAGGCGCTCAAGGCGCGCTGCGACGCGCTGCTGAAGGACGCCGAGGCACGGGTCGAGAAGATCACCCTCGGCGCCGACGGCCGCCCCTCGGGCACCCAGCCGCTCGACGGCGACTAGCCGGCGAGGCGCGGCTCACCATGAGCGTCCGCCTGCGCGCCCATCACCTCCTGTGCCTGCTCACCTATGTCGGCAAGGGCTACACCCCCGCCTTCGTCGCCCATTACGAGCGCGTCGTTGCCCGGCTCAATGCGGGCGAGGAGGCGGTGCTGGTCGAGGGGCCCGACGAGATCTGCGCGCCGATGCTGGAGGGTGGCCATCACTGCCTGAAGCCGCGCATCGCCGCCCGCGATGGCGAGGCGATCGAGGCGTTGCGGTCCGTGCTGGGCCCGGAGCTTCGGCCCGGGGCGCGCGTGCCGCTCGGCCGCGAGCAGGTGAGCGCGATGCGCGCCGCCTTCGCGGCCGGCACCATCCGCGACGCCTGCGCGCGTTGCCAGTGGTCGGAGCTGTGCACCGGGGTTGCGGCGGAGGGCTTCGCCGCCGCCCGCTTCATCGGCGGCTGACGGCGCTCAGGCGGTAAGCTTCCTGCGGCAGTCGGGATTGAAGGTGCGCGCGGTGGCGGCGGGATGGCGCGCCAGCGCGGCGGGTGGGCGGACGGGCCGGCGCACCAGTTCGCCGCTGCAATTGGGGCAGGTGCCGCCGAGCACGTCGGCGGCGCAGCCGGCGCAGAAGGTGCACTCGAAGGTGCAGATCATAGCGTCCCGTGAGCCGGGCGGCAGGTCGCGGTCGCAGCATTCGCAGTTCGGCCTCAGCTCCAGCATGGTCCGTCCTCGATCGGTCGGCGCGGGGTCAGTACAGGCCGGGCACGAGCCGCGCGGTGCGGGCGCTGTAGGCGCGGTACTGGTCGCCGAAGGTGTCGAGCATCATCGCCTCCTCACGCCCGATGCGGAAGGCGTAGAGGATGCCGAAGCCGATCAGCCCGGCCGGGCCGGCGACGAGGTTCGGGATCAGCACCGCCTGCGCCAGCGCCCACAGGAAGAAGGCCGAGTACATGGGGTGGCGCACATAGCGGTAGACCCCCTCGGTGATCAGCTTGTGGGTGTCCTTGATCTCCAGCGTCACCGACCAGTTGCGGCCGAGGTCCTTGTGGGTCCGTCGGAACAGCCACAGCGAGGCCGCGAAGATGAGGGTGCCCAGCGCGAGTTGAAACGGCGAATAGGGATAGTTGTAGGCGTTGAAGAGCCTCGATGTCGCCCACAGCAGCGGGATGATGCCGAGCCCCAGCGTCGAGCAGGAGAGCAGCACCAGTTCGCGCACGCGGTGGCGCGCGTCGACCACGCGCTCGCGCTTCACCCGGCGTTCGAAGGGCAGGCGGATGAGGTACCACCCGATCACACCGGCGGCCCAGATGATCTTGGCGGCGACAAGCAGATTCATGGAACGTCCGTCGTTGAGGCGATGAGCGCGCCGTCGGCGGTAAACCGTCCGATCGGCCCATCCTGCCGGAGGCTGAGTTCGGCAAAGGGGATGGGGCCAAGCGCGAACATGAAGTAGTCGTAGGCGGCCCGCCGCTCATTGGCCAGCAGGAACTGGTAGTGGATGCGCATGGTGTGCCAGCGCAGCCGCCGCAGCTTCTCCGGCGTCAGCATGCGCTTGATGTTGGCGTTGCGCAGCAGGGGCTGCACCGGCGCCTCGTCGTCGAAATCGGCGCGGGCGAGCGTGACCGGGTGGAACTTGTAGAAATTGATGGCGTCGTGGCGGGCCTGGTACTCGACCCAGACCAGACCCTCGGTCGTGGCCACCCGGCGGGCGGCGGCGCGCACCTTCTCGCCCTTCGGGTGCAGTGCGAGCTTGGGGATGGTGGCGCCGCAGGTGAGAAGGCACAGCCGCGTGCCGGAGCGGGCGAGGCCGGGCTCGCGCGCGAGCGCCCGCTCGATCACGCCGAGCATGAGCGTGGCGCCGAGGCTGTGGCCGACCAGCAGGATCTCGTCATGCCCGCCCGAGCGCACCGCCTCGACCAGGACGTCGGCGAAGCGGTCCAGCCGCGCCTCGAGCTCGGGCGCGCGGTCGTGGAGGTAGTGATGGGCGAGGTCCCAGTCGTCGAGCGCCTGGTGCAGGCGCCAGTCGCGACCCGGCCGGTGGAACAGCGTGAAGAACGCGCCGCCCGCGACCGCGAGGCCGACGAGCAGGGGAAGCGGCGAGGGCATCGCGCCGGCGGCGAGATGGCCGGCCAGCCAGCCGGCGAGAATGCCACCGGCGGCGAACAGCGCGACGATGGCGAAGGGAAAGGCGAAGAAGAACCAGTAGCGCGGGCTCGCCTTGATGTAGCGCCGCGCCGTGCCGCTGACCAGCACCTCCCAGAGCCCCCGGAAGCCGCCGACGAGCCGGCGCGGATCGGATCGCTCATCAAGCGCGACCACGATGTCGTCCCAGCGCAGGATGCGGTAGTCGGTCCGCATGCGCCAGTTCGGGCCGTGCGCGGACACGTCCCAGCGCGCGGCCACGCCCGTGCCGTCGTCGAGGCGCGGCGAAACCTCCACCTGCGCCCCCCACAGCGCGGCGAACAGGCCGGCCTGGTAGACGAAGCGGTCGTGGTGATAGTCCATGTCGGTCGGGTCGTGGCCGGGCAGGAAGAGGACGAGCCGCCGGCCGCCATTCCCGCCATCGGTCTGCGGGTCCCGTTCCACTGAATCAACGCCCTCGGGCGCCACGTTCATCATGCGGCGGTTCTAAACAATGACGTGGCGGTAGGCCAACATTTGTGCATGCCCGGCAGGCAGTCTCCACATCCTGTTGCGGCGGGCGCACCGGGGTGCGGCACCGCGTCGGAGCCATGGCGGGCGCGGGCCGGCAGGGACGCGCGTGCGTTGCACCTGAAGAAAGCATTGTGTATGCGATTGAACTTCGTCCGCGGCACCGCATTTGCCTTTAAGACCGACGTGACGTGACCGGAGACGTAATTGACCCGTCCCTCCACCCCTCTTCTCGATGCGATCCGCGAACCAGCTGATCTGCGCAGCCTGCCGGACGACAGGCTTCAGCAGCTTGCCGCCGAGCTGCGCGAGGAGACCATCGATGCCGTGTCCGTCACCGGCGGGCATCTGGGCGCGGGGCTCGGCGTGGTCGAACTGACGGTCGCGCTGCATCACGTTTTCGATACTCCCTATGACCGGCTGATCTGGGATGTCGGCCACCAGTGCTATCCGCACAAGATCCTGACCGGGCGGCGCGAGCGCATCCGCACCCTGCGCCAGGGCGGGGGGCTGTCCGGCTTCACCAACCGTGCCGAGAGCGAATACGACCCGTTCGGCGCCGGCCATTCCTCGACCTCGATCTCCGCCGGCCTCGGCATGGCGGTGGCGCGCGACCTCGAAGCGGCGCGCGATCCCGGGCTGAAGCGGCGCAACGTGGTCTGCGTGATCGGCGACGGGGCGATGTCGGCCGGCATGGCCTACGAGGCGATGAACAATGCCGGGGCGATGGATTCGCGGCTCATCGTCATCCTGAACGACAACGACATGTCGATCGCCCCGCCGGTGGGGGCGATGTCGGCCTATCTCGCCCGGCTGATCTCCGGCCGGACCTACCGCTCGCTGCGCGAGACCGCCAAGCAGCTCGCCGGCAATCTGCCGAAGTTCTTCGGGCGTCAGGCGGCGCGGGCGGAGGAGTTCGCGCGCGGCTTCTGGACCGGCGGCACGCTGTTCGAGGAGCTCGGCTTCTACTATGTCGGCCCGATCGACGGGCACAATCTCGACCACCTGCTGCCGATCCTGCGCAATGTGCGCGACACCGAGACCGGGCCGATCCTGGTCCATGTCGTGACCCAGAAGGGCAAGGGCTATCCGCCGGCCGAGGAGTCGGCCGACAAGTATCACGGCGTGCAGCGCTTCGACGTCGCCACGGGCACGCAGCGGAAGGCGGCCTCGAACGCGCCGACCTATACCAGCGTGTTCGCCGAGAGCCTGGTCGAGGAGGCGCGGCACGACGAGCGCATCGTCGCCATCAACGCCGCCATGCCGGCCGGCACCGGGCTCGACCTGTTCGGCCACCATTTCCCGGACCGGACCTTCGACGTCGGCATCGCCGAGCAGCACGCGGTGACCTTCGCCGCCGGGCTGGCGAGCGAGGGCTACAAGCCGTTCTGCGCCATCTACTCGACCTTCCTGCAGCGCGCCTACGACCAGATCGTCCACGACGTCGCCATCCAGCGCCTGCCGGTGCGCTTCGCCATCGATCGCGCCGGTCTGGTCGGGGCGGACGGGGCGACGCATGTCGGCGCCTTCGACGTGCCGATGCTGGCGACGCTGCCGGGCATGGTGGTGATGGCCGCCAGCGACGAGGCCGAGCTCGTGCACATGGTCGCGACGGCTGCCGCCTATGACGAGGGGCCGATCGCCTTCCGCTACCCGCGCGGCGAGGGCGCCGGCGTCGAGCGGCCCGCGCGCGGCCAGCCGCTGGAGATCGGTCGCGGGCGGATCGTGCGCGAGGGCTCCAAGGTGGCGCTGCTGTCGCTCGGCACAAGGCTCGCCGCCTGCACGGCCGCCGCCGAGCAGCTCGCCGGCTTCGGCCTTTCGACCACGGTGGCCGATGCGCGCTTCGCCAAGCCGCTCGACCGCGACCTGATCCTGCGCCTCGCGCGCGCGCACGAGGTGCTGATCACGGTCGAGGAAGGCGCGGTCGGCGGCTTCGGCGCCCATGTGCTGTCCATGCTGGCCGAGGTCGGGGCGCTCGAGCACGGGCTGAAGGTGCGTACGCTTCACCTGCCGGACCGGTTCATCGAGCATGAGAGCCCCGCGGGCCAGCTTCATGAGGCCGGCCTCGACGCGGAAGGCATCGTGCGCGGCGTGTTCGCGGCGCTCGGGCGCGCGGAGGACGCGGCGGCGCTTGCGCTCCTGCGCGGCTGAGCCCCGCCGGGAGCGGCGAGGATGAATGGCGACATGCCCGGCGAGCTGGCGGACGGACCGGCCGGTACGGGGCGCCAGCGCGCCGACCGGGTGCTGGTGCAGCGCGGCCTGTTCGACAGCCGCGCCCGCGCGCAGGCGGCGATTGCCGCCGGCCTTGTGAGCGCGGACGGGCGACAGGTCGCCAAAGCCTCCGACATGATCGCTGCCGGCGCCGTCATCGAGGCGCGCGAGGCCTATGAGTGGGTGTCGCGCGCGGGTCTCAAGCTCGAGGCCGCGCTCGACCGGGCAGGGCTCGACGTCACGGGGCTCGAGGCGCTGGACGTCGGCGCCTCGACCGGCGGCTTCACGCAGGTGCTGCTGGCGCGCGGCGCGCGGCGGGTCCATGCGGTCGATGTCGGGCGCGACCAGCTTCACGCGCGGCTGCGGGCCGACGCGCGGGTGGTGTCGCTCGAGGGCACCGACATCCGCGCCCTGGCGCCGGGCGCGGTGCCGGCGGCGGACATCGTCGTCATGGATGTCAGCTTCATCTCGCTGGCGCAGGTGCTGCCCGCGGCGCTCGCCCATGCCGGGCCCGCGGCCGTGCTGGCCGCGCTGGTGAAGCCCCAGTTCGAGGTCGGGCGCGACAGGCTCTCCAAGGGCGGGATCGTCAAGGACGCGCAGGCGCGCGCCGATGCGGTGGACAGGATTGCGGCCGTGCTCGCGGAGCTCGGCTGGAGCGTGACCCATCGCCTCGCTTCGCCGATCGCGGGCGGCGACGGCAATGAGGAGTTCCTGCTGGTCGCGCGGCGCGGGGAGATGCCACGATGAGCCGGCTTGCGGAGGCGGAGCGCGTCAAGCTCGCCATCGATCATCTCGGCCATCGCGGGGATGGCGTCGCGACGACGTCGGAAGGGCCGGTCTATGTGCCGCTGACGCTCGCCGGCGAATTGGTGGAGGTGGAGCGCGTGGGCGACCGAGCGCGGCTGGTCTCGGTGGTCGAGCCGAGCGCGGAGCGGATCGAGCCGATCTGCCGCCATGTCGGCCAGTGCGGAGGCTGCGCGCTGCAGCACTGGAGCCGCGAACCCTATGAGGCGTGGAAGCGCACGCTGGTGACGCAGGCGCTGGCCCGCGTCGGGCTGACGCCGGACGTGGCGCCGCTGGTCACCGCCCATGGCGAGGGGCGCCGCCGCGCGACGTTCCACGCCCGCAGCCCGGGCGGCAGCGCCAGGCGCGGGGAGGATCTGCTCGCGGTCGGCTTCGCCGGGCGGCGCAGCCATGCGGTGGTCGCCATCGACGCCTGCCCGATCCTCGCGCCCTCCATGGCCGGCGCGCTTTCCGCCGCCTGGGCGGTGGCGCAGGTGCTGGCCCCGCTCGCCAAGCCGCTCGACATCCAGGTGACGGCGACCGAGACGGGGCTCGATCTCGACGTGCGCGGCAGCGGCCCGCTGAAGCCGGCGCGCGTCGCGGCGCTGGCGGAAGCGGCCGGCACGCTCGGCCTCGCGCGGCTGACGCGCCATGGCGAGCTGGTGCTGCAGCGCGAGCCGCCGCTCGTCACCATGGGCCGCGCGCGGGTGACGCTGCCGCCCGGCTCCTTCCTGCAGGCGACGGCGCGGGGGGAGGCGGTGCTGTCCGCCCTGGTGCAGGAGGCGGTGACGGGACGGCGGCGGATCGCCGACCTGTTCGCGGGCGTGGGCACCTTCGCCCTGCGCCTTGCCGGCGAGGCGCGGGTGGCCGCCTATGAGAGCGCGGTGCCGGCGGTGGAGGCGCTGCTGCGCGCCGTGCGCGGGACCTCCGGCCTCAAGCCGGTGACGGCCGAGGCGCGCGACCTGTTTCGGCGGCCGCTGCTGCCGATGGAACTGAAGGGCTTCGACGCGGTGGTGTTCGACCCGCCCCGCCAGGGTGCGGAGGCGCAGGCGCGCCAGTTCGCGGCGAGCGCCGTGCCGCTGGTGGTCGGGGTTTCCTGCGATCCGGCGAGCTTCGCGCGCGATGCCGCGATCCTTACCGAGGGCGGCTACCGGCTGGAGCACGTGACTCCGGTCGACCAGTTCCTCTACTCGCCCCATGTGGAGCTGGTGGGCGTGTTCCGGCGCTGACGGGCCGGTCGCTCAGTTGCCCCAGCGCTCCATCCACATGCGCTCGCCGACTGTGCAGGAGATGCGCGGCTTGTCGGCCACGCGCTGCACCAGCTCGCGCGTCGGCGGCACCACGCCGGCGATCTCCAGCACCAGCTTGGTCTTTATGGCGTCGGCGAATTCGTGGGTGCCGTGCACCGGGATGACAAAGGCTCCCGGCCCGCCGATGACGCAGTCCTCGTAATAGACGTCGAGCTGGCCGATATCGAGCATGGAGCCGGCGGGCTCCTTCAGCATCAGCGGCAGGCCGTTGATGGTGATGCCGCGCGAGACGAGGTCGTCGCGCGTCGGCTCGACCATCGGCCCCTGGTTGTTGGTGCCGTCGCCGGAGATGTCGATGACGCGGCGCAGGCCACGGATGCCGTTATGCTCGATCTGGTCGGCGCCGAACTCCATCGCGCCGGAGATCGAGGTGCGGTAGACGCGGCGCAGCGGCGCGTCGTGGATGGCGGCGGCGAAGGCTTCCGCTTCGGCCTTGTTGCTGATGAAGGTCCAGTCGACCACGACCTTCTGGTCCTCGATGCCTGCCCATTCGACATAGGCGATGGCGACCCGGCCGTTCGGGCCGAGCTTTAGCGCATTGAGGAACTCGGGGGAGGTCACGGCCTTGATGTAGCCCTCCCGCTGGAGGGCGAGCTCGTCGAGATCCATCGAGTAGGACACGTCGACCGCGAGCACCAGCTCGACGTCGACCGGTTCGTCCGCCCAGGCGCCGGAACTGGCCAGCGCACCCGCGAGCAACGCAAACGCAACCTGGAAAAGGCGCACGCACGACATCGCGACCTCCGTCGGTGACGGGACCTCGACGTGTCAGAGACGCGTCACAATAATGGTGGCACGGCTGCGCGGCGGCCAGAAAGGCGAAATTGCAGGCAGGGCGCCGCGCGCGATGCCATTCGCGTGAGCGTCGCTACCAGGGTAGGCGGGCCTAGACGTCCAGTGTTTCGGTGCCGGTGATCTCGATGCCAAAGCCGGCCACGCCGACATAGGTGCGGGCGCGCGAGGCGAGGAGGCGGATCGAGGAGATGCCGAGGTCGCGCAGGATCTGGGCGCCGAGCCCCACCTCGCGCCAGTTCTCGTCGCGCAGCCGGGCGCTCTCCATCTTCTCGTCGCCGCCCACCGCCGTGGCGGGAACGCCCGCGGTGCCGTCGCGCAGATAGACCAGCACGCCGCGGCCCTCGGCCTTGATGCGCTCCAGCGAGGCGCGGATCGCCTTGCCGCCGGTGAACACGTCGCCGATCGGGTCGGCGCGGTGGAGCCGGACCAGCACGTCGCGCCCGTCGCCGATCTTGCCGTGCACGAGGGCGATGTGGTTCACCGGCTCGAACGGCGTGATGTAGGAGATGCCGTGCATCTCGCCGACCACCGTCGGGGCGGCGAATTCGGCGGTGCGCGAGACCAGCTTCTCGCGAAGCTGGCGATAGGCGATGAGGTCGGCGACCGAGATCCGCGTCAGCGCGTGCTCGCTGGCGAAGTCGGCGACCTTCGGCCCGCGCATCACGGTGCCGTCGTCGTTCACCAGCTCGCAGATCACGCCGACCGGCTCGACATTGGCGAGCCGGCACAGGTCGACCGCGGCCTCGGTATGGCCCGAGCGCATCAGCACGCCGCCTTCGCGCGCGATCAGCGGGAAGATGTGCCCCGGGCGCACGAAGTCGGCCGCGCCTGCGTTCGGGTTGGCGAGCGCGCGCACGGTGGCGGTGCGGTCCTCGGCGGAAATGCCGGTGGTCGTGCCGTGGCGGTAGTCGACCGAGATGGTGAAGGCGGTGGCGTGCGGTGCGTCGTTGTCGGTCACCATCGGGCTGAGCCGCAGCCGCTTGGCGTGCTCGAGCGTGATCGGCGTGCAGACGATGCCCGAGGTGTGGCGGACGATGAAGGCGAGCTTCTCCGGCGTGGCGTGCATGGCGGAAAGGATGAGGTCGCCCTCGTTCTCGCGGTCGTCGTCGTCGGTGACGACCAGCATGTCGCCGCGCGCGAAGGCCTCGATCGCCGCTTCGACGCGGGACTGCAGATTGTCGGTCATGTTAGCCACCTCTACGCCTTCGAGCCCCAGGAAGTCATTCGGCGTCACCGCGCCGCCGGTCGCCGCGACGATGCGCGAGCCGGCCTCCCGGGAAATCCAGGGTCGTTGGTCGTTGCACAGAGCGGTGATGCTCGCCGGCGACAGGCCGACGGCGCGCGCGAAGGCGCTGCGGGTCGTGCCGGTCAGGGTGAGCCAGTCCGCGAGCTTCATGCCGGCATGTTAGGACCGGCGAGGTTCGGCTGCAATGAAACCCGCGAAGATTTTTCAGCAATACTGAAATTGCAGGATTGGAGTGGAATCAGCGCGGAAACGGCCAGGCCGGCGGCGGGGACACCTGCGCCCGCGCACGCAGCACATGGTCGGCGAGGACGCACGCCATCATCGCCTCGCCCACCGGCACCGCGCGGATGCCGACGCAGGGGTCGTGCCGCCCCTTGGTGACGATCTCGGCGTTCTCGCCGTGCCGGGTCACGGTCTGGCGCGGGGTGAGGATGGAGGAGGTGGGCTTGACCGCGAAGCGCGCCACCACCGGCTGCCCGGTGGAGATGCCGCCGAGAATGCCGCCGGCATGGTTCGACAGGAACAGGGGCGCGCCGTCATTGCCCATGCGCATCTCGTCGGCATTGGCTTCGCCCGTGAGGCCGGCGCTGGCGAAGCCCTCGCCGATCTCGACGCCCTTGACCGCGTTGATGCTCATGAAGGCGGCCGCCAGATCCGCGTCGAGCTTGCCGTAGACCGGCGCGCCGAGGCCGGGCGGGACGCCCTCGGCGACGATCTCGATCACCGCCCCGACCGAGGAGCCGGACTTGCGGATCGCGTCGAGATATTCCGCCATCGCCTGTGCCGCGTCCGCATCCGGGCAGAAGAACGGGTTGCGGTCGATCTCGTCCCAGTCCCAGCGCGAGCGGTCGATGAAGATCTCGCCCATCTGCACCAGCGCGCCGCGCACGGTGACGCCGGCCAGCACCCTGGAAGCGAGCGCGCCCGCGGCGACGCGGACCGCCGTCTCGCGGGCCGAGGAGCGCCCGCCGCCGCGATGGTCGCGCAGGCCGTATTTGCGGTCATAGGCATAGTCGGCATGGCCGGGCCGGTAGCTCTCGGAAATCGCCGCATAGTCCTTCGAGCGCTGGTCGACATTCTCGATCAGCAGCGCGACCGGCGTGCCGGTGGTGGTGAGCACGCCGTCCTTGTCCTCGATCGTGCCGGAGAGCACCTTCACCTGGTCCGGCTCGCGGCGCTGGGTGGTGAAGCGCGACTGGCCGGGGCGGCGGCGGTCGAGCGCGGCCTGGATGTCCTCCAGCCGGAAGCGGATGCCGGGCGGGCAGCCGTCCACCACGCCGCCGATCGCCGGCCCGTGACTTTCGCCGAAGGTCGTGACGCGGAAGAGCTGGCCGAAAGTGTTGAAGGACATGCCGGAATTCGCGCTCGCAATGAAGGCTCGGCGGCTTTTAGGCGCCCGGCGGGCGGGCGTCAAACGCGGCGCGAGGGGCGGCGGGCGCGGCTTCGGGCGCCGGCCATGGCCAAGGCATGCTCCATGCTCCATAATGGCGAAACGAGGCTGCTCCCATCCCCCGATGCCACTATTCGAAATCGCCGTCGTCCTGCTGCTCGTGCTGATCAACGGCGCCCTCGCCATGGCCGAGCTTTCCGTCGTCTCCGCCCGTCCCGCCCGGCTGCGCGCCATGGCCGATGGCGGCTCGCACGGTGCGCGCATCGCGCTGGCGCTGGCAGGCGATCCCGGACGCTTCCTCTCCACGGTGCAGATCGGCATCACGCTGATCGGCATCCTGGCCGGCGCCTTCTCCGGCGCCACGCTCGGCGACATGCTGGGCGAATGGCTGCGCCAGCACGGCGTGTCGCCGGGCATGGCCGGCGGGCTCGGCTACTCGCTGGTGGTGGCGGCGATCACCTATGTCTCGCTGATCGTCGGCGAGCTGATCCCCAAGCGCCTCGCGCTGCAGAGCCCGGAACGGCTGGCGAGCCTTGTCGCGCCCAGCATGATGCTGCTCTCGCGCATCGCCGCGCCGGCGGTCTGGCTGCTCGACCTGTCCTCGCGGATGGTGCTGCGCCTGCTCGGCGAGACCGGCAGCCACGAGGAGAGCAAGGTTTCGGACGAGGAGATCCGCGCCATCGTCGCCGAGGCGGAGACGGCCGGCGTGATCGACCCGGACGAGCGGCGCATGATCGCCGGGGTGATGCGGCTCGCCGACCGCCCGGTGCGCGCGGTGATGACGCCGCGCACCGATGTCGACTGGATCGACCTCAATGACGACCCCGAGACCGTCCGCCAGACGATCCGCGAGACCAGCCATACCCGCATGCCCGCCTGCGAGGGCACGCCGGACGAGAGCGTCGGCGTGATCGACATACGCGACCTGCTCGAGGCCTATCTGAACGGCGAGACGCCGGACCCGCGCCAGTATGTCAAGCCGGCGGCGGTGCTGGTGGAGACGGCCGGGGCGCTCGACGCCATGAAGTCGCTGCGCCACGCGGAATCGCCGCTGGCGCTCGTGGTCGACGAATATGGCTCGATGGTCGGCATATTGACGCCGGCCGACCTGCTCGACGCGATCGCCGGCACGGTGGTGCTGGACGAGACGGGGCAGGTGAGCCCTCACGTCGTGGAGCGGGCCGACGGCAGCTATCTGGTGGCCGGCGCGACGCCGATCGACGAGCTCGCCGAGGCGCTGGCGATCCGCGTGCCGCCCGATGCCGGCTTCCACACCGCCGCCGGCTACGTGCTGCACGAGATGAAGGCGCTGCCCCAGGAGGGGTCGTGCTTCGAGGCGATGGGCTGGCGGTTCGAGGTGGTCGACATGGACGGTCGGCGCGTCGACAAGCTGCTGGTGAGCCGCGCCGTCACGCCGCGTCGGCGGGCGCCGCTGGCCGGCTGAACCGCGCGCGCGGGCGCGCCTCAGTCGATGGCGTGCTGCACGGCGCCGGCGATGGCCGGCGGGGTGGTGTCCGGCGCGCCGCCATAGCGGGCGCCGAGCCCGGCGACGACGGTGACGATGGCGACCGCGAGGGCGGCGGCGATCAGGCCGTATTCGAGGCCGGTGCCGTGCGGGCGGCGGGCGACCGCGGTGCGCCGGCCATAGGCCGGACGGCGGCCGGCCAGACGGCCATCAACCAGCTCCCTTTCCACCAGCTCTCTCATGATCCGTTCTCTGCTTGCGCTTTTCTGCATCCGATCTGCCTGAAGACAGATTTTATTGTGCTGACACCTTGGGCCGCAGATGTTGACCACGCGTTAAAGCGCAGCGTCACCTTCCGGACTCTCGACCCGTGGTTAATGCTTTACGGACAAGGGGTAGCAAGGTGCCGGGCGCGGGCGGAAAGGCCCGGTCGGCCGTCGGCGCGGCAGGGCTGGCCACGCTATAGGGCTCAGCCGCGCGACAGGGTTCAGCTTCGCGGTTTGGCGCGGCGGGTCGGCTCGGCATTGGCCGGGTCTTCCGGCCAGGGGTGCCTCGGGTAGCGCCCGCGCATCTGCGCGCGCACATCGGCCCATGACCCGGCCCAGAAGGCGGGCAGGTCGCGCGTGACCTGGATCGGCCGGTGCGCGGGCGAGAGCAGAGAGAGGGTCAGCGGCACCCGGCCATGGGCGATGGCCGGATGGGTCTTCAGCCCGAACAGTTCCTGCACGCGCACGGCGAGCAGCGGGCCGCCCTCGGCGGCGTAGTCGATCGGCAGGCGCGAGCCGGTGGGGACCTCGACATGGGTCGGCGCCTCCTCCTCCAGCCGGCGCGCGAGGTCCCAGGGCAGCAGCCCCGCCAGCGCCTGGCCGAGCCGGTCGGCGTCGATCGCGCCGAGCGAGGTTGCCCCTTCGAGCGCCGGGGCGAGCCAGTCGTCGGCGGTGGCGGCGAGCCGCTCCGGCGACAGGTCCGGCCAGAGGTCGGGGGCGCTCGCATGGAGGAAGCGCACCCGGTCGAGCCATTGGCGCTGGTGGTTCGACCAGCCGAGCCGCTCCAGCCCGCGCGCGGCGGCGGCCCTTGCCAGAGCGAGCGCGGTCTCCGGGCCCGGCGCCAGCGGCGCGGTGCGCTCGGCAAGGACAAGGCTGCCGAGGCGGCGCAGGCGGCGGGCGCGCAGCGCCCCCGAGGCGGGATCGAGGCTGGTCTCGACCGTTTCCTCGATAAGGTCGCCGAACGCGCTCTCGATCTCGGCCTCGTCCAGCTCGGCGGCGAGCAGGATGCGTGCTTCCTCCGCCTCGCCCGCCACCTCACCGACGGCGAGAAAGCGCGCCCTCGCCAGCGACGACGCCGGGTCGAGCGCGGCGCCGCGGCCATTGGCCAGCACGAAGCGCCGCCCGTCGCCGCGCGCGCGGGCGATGCGGTCGGGGAAGGCAAGCGCCAGCAGCGCGGCGGCGGATGGCGGGGACGCCTCGCGGTCGGGCGGGCCGGCGAGCCGTTCCGCCTCGCGCGCCCAGCCGGTCGCCTGCCGGCGCACCTCCTCGACGCGGCGCGAGCGCTCGCGCCGGAGGTCGTCGAGGCGATGGAGGAGGTCGGGCGAATCCCCGCCGAGCCCCCGCTCGCCGACGATGGCGGCGATCATCGCCGCTCTTTCCGCCGCGCCGCGCCGGGCGCCCTCGATCACCATCCGGGCGAGGCGCGGCTCCAGCGGCAGCCGGGCCATGGCGCGGCCGGCGGCGCTGACGCGGCCGTCGGCATCGAGGGCGCCGAGCTCGCGCAGCAGGGCGCGGGCCTCGTTCACGGCCGGGGCGGGGGGCGGGTCGAGGAAGGCGAGGCTCGCGGGATCGTGCACGCCCCACACGGCGAGGTCGAGGACGAGGCGCGACAGGTCGGCGGCGAGGATTTCCGGCGGTGCGAAGGCCGGCAGGCTCGCCGTCTCCGGCTCGTTCCACAGCCGCCAGCAGGCGCCCGGCCCGGTGCGCCCGGCGCGGCCGCGCCGCTGGTCGGCGGCGGCGCGGGAGACGCGGGCCGTCACCAGCCGGGTGAGGCCGACGCCGGGGTCGAAGCGCGGCAGGCGTGCGAGGCCGCAGTCCACCACCACGCGCACGCCTTCGATGGTGAGGCTGGTCTCGGCGATCGAGGTGGCGAGCACGACCTTGCGCCGGCCCGGCGGGGCGGGGGAAATGGCGCGGTCCTGCTCGCGCGGGTCCATGGCGCCGAACAGCGGGGCGATCTCGACCGCGGGATCGCGGACCGCCTCGCGCAGCAGACGCTCGGTGCGGCGGATTTCCGCGGCGCCGGGCAGGAAGGCGAGGATCGAGCTGTCCTCGGCGGCGAGCGCGCGCAGGATGGCGTCGGCCATCTGCCGCTCCACCGGCCGCCCGGGCTCGCGCCCGAGATAGCGGGTCGTCACCGGAAACAGGCGGCCGAGGCTCTCGACCACGGGCGCCTTGCCGAGCAGGCCGGCCACGCGCGCGCCGTCCAGCGTTGCCGACATGACGAGGAGGCGCAGGTCCTCGCGCAGCGCGCCCTGCGCGTCGAGCGCGAGGGCGAGGCCGAGATCGGCGTCGAGGCTGCGCTCGTGAAACTCGTCGAACAGCACCGCGGCGATGCCCGAAAGCTCCGGGTCGTCGAGCACCATGCGGGTGAAGATGCCCTCGGTGATCACCTCGATGCGGGTGGTCCGGCCGACCTTGGAGCCGAAGCGGGCGCGGTAGCCGACCGTGGCGCCGGCGCTCTCGCCGAGGGTCTTGGCCATGCGCTCGGCGGCGGTGCGGGCGGCGAGGCGCCGCGGCTCCAGCACCAGGATCTTGCCCCCCGCCACCCACGGCTCGTCGAGCAGCGCCAGCGGCACGCGGGTGGTCTTGCCCGCCCCGGGCGGTGCGACCAGGACGGCTGCGGTGCCGGCCGCGAGGGCGTCCGTCAGCGCCGGCAGGGCATCATCGATGGGCAGCGAGGTGTCGAAGGCGCGCATGGCGCCTGCAGATAGCAGAATCGGGGGCGGCACCGCGAGGCCCCGCCCCCTCGTCGCGGAGGTGCCGCCCTCACATCACCGCGTCGATGGTCTTGCTCAGCTTGTCGACGATCTCGCCGATCTGGCTCTCGCTGATGATCAGCGGCGGGCTGACGGCGATGGTGTCGCCGGTGACGCGGAACATGATGCCGTTGTCGTGGAAACCCACTTCCATCGCCTTGAAGCCGCGCTTGCCCGCGCCCTCGGCGCTCGGCGCCATGTCGAAGGCGGCCACGAGGCCGACCGTGCGGATATCGAGGATGCCGGGCTTGCCCTTCAGGCCCATCATCGCGTCGGCGAAGATCGGCTCGATGGCGCGCGCGCGCTCGAACAGGCCCTCGTCGCGATAGAGGTCGAGCGTGGCGAGCGAGGCGGCGCAGGCCAGCGGGTGCCCGGAATAGGTGTAGCCGTGGAACAGCTCGATGACGTGCTCGGGGCCGTTCATGAAGGTGTCGTAGATGTCCTTGCGCACGATCACGCCGCCCATCGGCACCGTGCCGGAGGTGACGCCCTTGGCGAAGGCGATCATGTCCGGCACCACGCCGTAGCGCTCGGCGGCGAAGGGGAAGCCGAGGCGGCCGAAGCCGGTGATGACCTCGTCGAAGATCAGCAGGATGCCGTATTTGTCGCAGATCTCGCGCAGGCGCTTGAGATAGCCCTTGGGCGCGGGGAGGCCGCCGGTGGAGCCGGCCATCGGCTCGACGATGACGGCGGCGATGGTCTGTGCGTCGTGCAGGGCGACGAGCCCTTCCAGCGCCTCGGCCCGCTCGGCGCCCCATTCCGGCTCGCCCTTGGAGAAGGCCTGCTTCTCGCGGTCATAGGTCGAGGGCAGGTGGTCGACGCCGGGCAGCAGGCTGCCGAAGAAGCGGCGGTTGGGCGAAATGCCGCCGACCGAGGTGCCGCCGAAGCCGACGCCGTGATAGCCGCGCTCGCGGCCGATGAGCCGGGTGCGCGTCGCCTGCCCCTTGAGGGCGTGATAGGCGAGGGCGATCTTCAGCGCGGTGTCGTCGGCTTCCGAACCGGAATTGCAGAAGAACACATGATCGAGATCGCCGGGGGCCAGTTCGGCGATGCGCGAGGCGACGCGGAAGGCGGTCGGGTGGCCGAACTGGAAGGTCGGCGCGAAGTCGAGCTCGGCCGCCTGCTTCTGGATCGCCTGCACGATCGGGTCGCGGCTGTGGCCGGCATTGGCGCACCACAGGCCCGCCGAGCCGTCGAGGATCGGCCGGCCCTCGGGGGTGAAATAGTGCATGTCCTTGGCGCGCGCGACCATGCGCGGGCGGGCCTTGAAGGCGCGGTTCGCGGTGAAACCCATCCAGAAGGCTTCGAGGTCGTTCGGCGTCGTGGTGCTGACGGCATCGAAATCGTAGGCGACGGACATGATCGGTCTCCGGGGAAGTGCTCGCTGGACGGGGCCGTGATTTTAGTCATGTACAATGCGTGAGCATCGATACGCTTACGAGAAATTGTGATGATGTGATCACGATCCCTTCTATGTCATGAGCCGGCCGCGCTTTCCACCTCACGGGCGGCTTGACCTCGAAGGGCGCGTGCGGCCATCAACTCGCCGCAAGCCGTGCTAGAGTCACCTAGCGTTAGGTTTTTTGACAGGCCGTTCGCGGAAGCGCATTCCGTCGGCCGCCGCGAGAGGACCGCCGAGTGCTCGACAGCACGAACACCGAACCGTCGGACGACGTGCCGGTTTCGACCGACGCGGCGGCGGATGCTGTGCCGCCCGAGCAGGTTCGGCGTGCCCTCGCCAGCGTGCTGGACTCCGAGGAACTCAGCTCCTCGCCGCAGCTCTCCAACATCCTGCGCTTCGTGGTGGAGGCGACGCTGGAAGGGCGCCGCGACGCGATCAAGGGCTACACGATCGCGGTCGAGGCGCTGGGGCGCGACGCCTCCTTCGATCCGCAGGCCGACCCGATCGTGCGGGTGGAGGCGACGCGCCTGCGTCGGGCGCTGGAGCGCTACTATGCCGGCGCCGGCGCCAATGACGAGATCGAGATCGTGGTGCCGCGCGGCAGCTACGTGCCGCAGTTCACGCCGCGCCGGCCGAGCGATGCCGGGGTCGGCGTGCCCGTACCCGGCACGGCCGAGCCCGCGACCCAGCCGGCCGGTCCGGACGAGGGCGACCCGGTGGTGCTGGTCCCCGCCGACGCCGGACGCCGCTGGAGCCTGCGCGGCTTCGTCGCCGGCGCGCTGGTGCTGCTGGTGGCGGTGGTGCTGGCGGGCATCGCGATCGAGACCGTGGAGCCGGTCGCCTGGCGTGCGCTGGTGTCGAGCATCGCCCTGCGCCCGATCGAGCGCGCCAACCGGCTGGGCATGCCGATGGTTGAGGTGCGCCCGTTCGATTCCACCGGCGGCGCGCCGCTGCCGCCGAGCGAGATCACCCGCAGCGCCGGGGTCGTCACCAGCGGCGAGTTCACCGCGCGGGCGATCGAGGTGCGGGTGCGCGACGCGCTGGCGCGCTTCGACATGCTCGACGTGCTCGCCAGCCCCGAGGTGCACCCGGTGGTGAGCTGCGGCAGCGCGGGCGTCTCGCCCTATTCGGCCTTCGCGCTCGGCGGGCTGGTGGAGAATCACGAGGACGGCAGCATGTCGGTGCTGCTGCGGCTCTCGGACCTGTGCGACGGGACCATCGTGTGGTCGCGCGAGTTCGACAGCCTGAAGCCGGGCGGGGACCCTTCGGCGACCGAGGTGGCGCTGGTGCGCGACATCATGGCCGCCATCGCCGAGCCCTATGGCGTGATCCAGGCCCGGGCGCGGGCGCGGGTCACCGCCTCCGGCGGGCCGGACAAGGCGGGCCCCTATGGCTGCGTGCTCGACGCCTATTCCTACTGGCGCAGCTACCTGCCGGCCGAGCATCGCCGGGCGCGGCAGTGCCTCGAGCGTTCCGTCGCCGCCGACAGCACCTTCGCGCTCGGCTATGCGCTGCTGGCCGAGCTCGACCTCGACGAGATCCGTACCGGGGTCGAGCCGCGCTCCGACCAGCCGGTACTGGACCGCGCGCTGGCCGCCGCCGAGCAGGCGGTCGAGCTGGAGCCGACCAGCGCCTTCGCCCAGCGCGTGCTGATGGATGTGCACTTCTTCCGCGGCGAACGCTCGGCGGCGATCGCCTCCGGCCAGACCTCGCTGGCGCTCAACCCCTACGACATGGACGTGCTGGCGGATTTCGCTGGGCGGCTGATCGCGTTCGGCGAGGTCGAGCGCGGCGAGAAGATGCTCGCCAGCGCGACCCAGGCCGCGCCGGGCATGCCGCCCTGGGTCGACTTCTACCGGGTGATCGCGGCCTATCTGCGCGGCGACGCGCCGGGCGCGGCCTCCGCCGCCGACCAGCTCATGGGCGACGGCTACGCGCCCGGGCTGCTGGCGCGGGCGCTGGCCAGCAACATGGCCGGCGAGCGCGAGGCGGCGCAGTCGGACCTGCGCAAGCTGGTGGAGATCGCGCCCGCCTGGCGCACCGAGCCCAGGCTGATGATCGAGCGCTTCTTCCCCGATCCGTCCGTGGCGCTCCGGGTGGCGAACGACCTCGCCGATGCCGGCCTGCCGATCCCCAAATCCTCCGCCGCGGCGGACTGAGCCTACCGGCCCCCGCCTTCCGCTCTCCCACTTCCCGCACGCGTCATCGGATCACCCATGTCGGAACGCTTCGATCTTGCCATCGTCGGCGCGGGCGTCGTCGGCCTCGGCCACGCGCTGGCGGCGCTGCGACGCGGGCTGCGCGTGGTGGTGGTCGACCGCGACGCGCGCGCCAACGGCGCCTCGGTGCGCAATTTCGGCTTCGTCACCGTGACCGGCCAGCAGCGCGGCGAGTGCTGGCGCCGGGCCATGCGCACGCGCGATATCTGGGCCGAGGTGGCGCCGAAGGCGGGCATCGACATCGTCCATCGCGGGTTGCTCGTCGCGGTGCGCCGGCCGGAGGCGCTGCCGGTGCTCGACGCCTTTCTCGCGAGCGAGATGGGGGAGGGCTGCGCGCGGCTTTCACCCGCTGAGGCCCGCGCCCGCCTGCCGGCGCTGGAGGGCAGAGTGACGGGCGGGATGTGGAGCCCGCGCGACCTGCGGGTCGAATCGCGCGAGGCGATCCCGAAGCTCGCCGCCTGGCTGGAGAGCGAGGGCGTCGACTTCCGCCGCGAGACCGCGGTGACGGGGATCGAGCCGGGGCGGATCGACACTTCGGGCGGGCCGGTGCATGCCGCGCGCCTCGTGGTGGCGCCGGGCGACGACTTCCACAGCCTGCTCGGCGAGCGCTTCAAGCCCTACGGCCTCACCCGCTGCAAGCTGCACATGCTGAGGGTCGCGGACCCGCGGCTGGGGCGGCTGCCCGGAGCGGTGATGACCGACCTCTCGCTGGCGCGCTATCTCGGCTATGCCGAGTTCCCCGAGGCCGAGCCGCTGAAGCGGCGGCTCGCGGCCGAACAAGGCGAGCACCTCGCCAACGGGGTGCACCTGATCGTGGTGCAGTCGGCCGACGGCTCGCTCGTCATCGGCGACAGCCATCACTATGCGCCGACGCCCGACCCGTTCGCGCCGGCCCGTGTCGACGAGCTGATCCTCGACGAATATGCGGCGCTGTTCGGGGCCGGGCCGGAGCGGGTGGTGGAGCGCTGGACCGGCACCTACGCCTCCGCGCCGGACCGGCTCGCCTTCATCGACCGGCCGGACCCGGCGATCCGCCTCGTCGTGGTGACGAGCGGCACCGGCGCCTCCACCGGCTTCGCCATCGCCGAGGAGGCGGTGGCCGAGCTGTTCGACTGACGCGCGGCCGGTTCGACGGGCCCGCGAGGCGGCCGATGGTTGCTGGTTGGCGAGCCATCAACTAAACCCGCGCCGACCGAGACCTTTCCACGAACGACCCCGCAGGAACGACGCCCATCATGGCCAAGGACAAGACCAGCCGACTGAAGGCCCGCACGCCGCGCGGCTTCGCCGATCGCGGCCAGGCCGAGCTCGCCGGCACGCGGGCCATGCTGGAGACCATCCGCAAGGTCTACGAGCTCTACGGCTTCGAGGCGCTGGAGACGCCGTTCGTCGAGTACACCGACGCGCTCGGCAAGTTCCTGCCCGACCAGGACCGGCCGAACGAGGGCGTGTTCTCGTTCCAGGACGACGACGAGCAGTGGCTCTCGCTGCGCTACGACCTGACCGCCCCGCTCGCCCGCCACGTGGCGGAGAATTTCGACCGGCTGGCCAAGCCGTTCCGCTCCTACCGGGCGGGCTGGGTGTTCCGCAACGAGAAGCCGGGACCGGGCCGCTTCCGCCAGTTCATGCAGTTCGACGCCGACACGGTGGGCGCGCCGACCGTCGCGGCGGACGCCGAGATCTGCATGATGGCGGCGGACACGCTGGAAGCGCTGGGCATCAAGCGCGGCGACTATGTGATCAAGGTCAACAACCGCAAACTTCTCGATGGACTGCTCGATGGCATGGGGATTGGTGGCGAAGAAAATGCTGGCCGTCGACTCACTGTGCTGCGTGCGATCGACAAATTGGACAAGGTTGGCATCAAGGGCGTGCGGGATCTCCTCGGAGATGGCAGGTGGGAGAACCCCGAGGCCAAGAGCGGCGACTTCACCAAGGGCGCGGGACTGTCGGTTGAGCAGTTCGGCCCGCTTTTGGGTGTCCTGATTAGTGGCCCCGGCCTGGACCATCCCGGATTTAGCGGAGCGGAGGATAGTCGTTCGACGGACGACAGAACTAGGTTTGACGTAGAAGCTTGGACTGACGTTGATCGGCTCATCTTCGGTGCTGAGGTTGATCTCGAAACCGGGAATTTTCGCGTATCCAACAAAGATACGGTCGCTGAACTTGCGAGAAAGACCACCAGCTTTCCTCAATGTGCCGAGGCCATTCAAGAGCTGGCGGAGATCGCTCGGCTGACAGAAGCCGCCGGTTACGGGCCGGATCGCATCCGCATCGACCCCTCAGTCGTTCGCGGCCTCGAATATTACACCGGCCCGGTCTTCGAGGCCGAGCTGACCTTCGAGGTGAAGGACGAGAAGGGCCGCCCGGTGCGGTTCGGCTCGGTCGGCGGGGGCGGGCGTTATGACGGGCTGGTCGGGCGCTTCCGCTCGGAACCCGTGCCGGCGACCGGCTTTTCCATCGGCGTCTCGCGCCTTGCCTCGGCCCTGTCCTACCTGAAGGGCGCAGAGGCCGCGCCGGAGTACGGCCCGGTCGTGGTGGTGGTGATGGATCGCGACGAGGTCGCCCACTACATGGGCCTCGTCGCCAGGCTCCGGAAGGCCGGCATCCGGGCCGAGATGTATCTCGGCAACCCGAAGAACCTCGGCAACCAGTTCAAATATGCCGACCGGCGCAACAGCCCCTGCGTCGTCATCCAGGGTTCGGAGGAGCGCGCGGCGGGACAGGTTCAGATCAAGGACCTGATCGAGGGCGCCAAGGCCGCCGCCGCCATCACCGACAATGCCGAATGGCGCGAGAGCCGGCCGGCGCAGTTCGCCTGCGCCGAGGACGAGCTGGTCGCGAAGGTGATCGAGGTGCTGGACCATCACGGCGTCCCGCACGGCGAGGCGCTGGGCTGAGGCCGCCGCGCGGGGCCGATCGCTGCGCAGGGGTTGCCGGCGGGCGGCCGTGCGCATGGACCCCGCCGCCCCCCTTTGCTAGAAGCGCGCTGCCCGACGGACATACCGCGCCGTCAGGCCCGAAGATCCGTCAGGCCGGGACCGATCCCGGCGCCGCGTTCGAGACCCACGTCCGAGATCCACGAACCACGAGCCGAGACCCCGTTCCATGCTCTCCGCGACGAACCACGCCGAGGAACTGCTCGCGCTCTATGCGCGGGCCGGCTTCGCGCGCGTCGAGCCGCCGGTGCTGCAGCCCGCCGATGCCTTCCTCGACCTGTCGGGCGAGGAGATGCGGCGCACCATGTTCATCACCACCGACCCGGACGGGCGCGAACTGTGCCTCAGGCCGGACCTGACGCTGCCGGTGTGCCGGCAATACATCGCCGACGGCGCCGCCCAGCCGCGCGACTTCGCGTATTTGGGTCCCGTGTTCCGCTCCGACGTCGCCAATGGCGAGCTGCTGCAGGCGGGCGTCGAATCCTTCGGCCGCGCCGACCGCGAGGCGGCGGATGCCGAATTGCTGGCGCTGGGGCTGGAGACGGCGGCGCTGTGGGGGGTGATCGACCCCACCATCCGGCTCGGCGATGCCGGGCTGTTCGCCACCCTGCTCGACGCGCTGCACCTGCCGCCGGGCTGGCGGCGGCGGCTGATCAAGGATTTTGCGCGCTCGGGCGACCTCGGTGCCGATCTCGCCGCGCTCAAGGCGCGACCGGGCGGCAGCGGCGCGGGCGCCTATGCCGGCGTGCTCTCCGCCTTCGCCGGCTCCGACCCGGCGGCGGCGCACGCGCTGGTGACGGACCTGCTCTCCATCGCCGGCATCTCGACCGTGGGCGGACGCACCGTGCCGGAGATCGCCGAGCGCTTCCTCGAACAGGCGGCGCCGGGCGATGCGGAAGGGCTGGCGCCGGAGAAGGTGGCGGTGATCGAGCGCTACCTCTCCATCGCGGGCGATCCGGACACGGCGGCGCGGGCGCTGCGCGCGCTCGCCGACGAGGCGGGGCTCGACCTCGCGTCGGCGCTCGATTCGTTCGAGAGCCGCACCAACTTCATCGCCGCGCAGGGCGTGGCGCCGGAGCGGCTGCGCTTCGCCGCCGCCTTCGGCCGGCCGCTCGACTACTATTCCGGCATGGTGTTCGAGCTGCACGAGAACGGCGCGGGCGCGCCGCTGGTGGCCGGCGGGCGCTATGACGGGCTGCTCGCCCGGCTCGGCGCGCCGGACCCGGTGCCGGCGGTGGGATTCGCGGTCTGGCTCGGCCGGCTCGACGCCGCCGAAGCGCGCATATGAGGGAGCGGAGATGAGCGCACAGGCATCATCGCTCGTCGTCGCCGTGCCCTCCAAGGGCCGGCTGCAGGAGAATGCGAGCGCGTTCTTCGCGCGGGCGGGAATGAACCTCACCCAGTCGCGCGGGGCGCGGGACTATCGCGGCACGCTGTCGGGCGTGGAAGGCGTGGAGGTGGCGTATCTGTCCGCCTCCGAGATCGCCAGCCAGCTCGCCTCGGGCGCGGTGCATCTCGGCGTCACCGGCGAGGATCTGGTGCGCGAGACCATCGCCGACGCCGACGCCAAGGTGCTGCTGGTGGAAGGGCTCGGCTTCGGCTTCGCCAATGTCGTGGTGGCGGTGCCGCAGGCCTGGATCGACGTGCGCACCATGCGCGACCTCGACGACGTGGCGACCCATTTCCACGCCAGCCGCGGGCGGCGGGTGCGGGTGGCGACCAAATATCTGAACCTGACGCGCGCCTTCTTCGCGCGCCACGGCATCGTCGACTACCGCATCGTCGAGAGCCTGGGCGCCACCGAGGGCACGCCGGCGGCGGGGACGGCGGAGCTGATCATCGACATCACTACCACCGGCTCGACGCTGGCGGCCAATGCGCTGAAGGTGATCGAGGACGGGGTGATGCTGCGCTCGGAGGCGAACCTCGTCGCCTCGCTCCACGCCGACTGGAGCCCGGCGGCGCGTGCGGCGGCGCGGGCGCTGCTCGACCGGGTGACGGCAGCCAAGCGCGCGGCCACCATGCGCGAGGTGAAGACGCGCTTTTCCGCCTGTGACAGCGCGATCGTGCAGGAGGCGGTGCGCCGCTTCGGGGCGGTGGCGCCGTTCGGGGCGCCGACCTCCTCGGGGATGGTGACGCTGCACTGCCCGCCCGACACGCTGCACGCGCTCGCCGTGTTCCTGCGCGAGAAGGGGGCGGCGACGGTCTCGGTCGGCCCGCTCGACTATGTGTTCGCGGCCGAGAACCCGCTTTACGAGAAGCTGGAAGCGCGGATCGGCTTCGCCCCGGCCGACTGAGGCCCGGACAAGCCGGTTCAGGCGAGCGCGGCGAGGGCCTCGCGTTCCAGCTCGCCGGCGAAGGCGGCGGCCTCGCCGATGGCGTGGCCGAACAGGATGAGGCACGGCCCGCCCGCGCCTTCCGCGACCGCCCGCTCCAGCGCCGGCGCCAGCGTGCCGACGGTGGCGGGAACCTGGCGCTCCTCCGGCCGCGTGGCCGAGAACACCGCGATCGCCGGCGTCGCCGGATCTAGCCCGGCGGCGATGGCCTGTGTGGCGAGTTCGGCCCAGGTGCGCTGGGGCATGTAGACGACCGTTGTCGCGGCCGGGTCGGTGAGCGCGGACCAGTCGAGGTCGCGCGGCAGGCGGCCGTCGCGGGCATGGGCGGTGACGAATTGCAGCCGGCGCGCATGGTCGCGATGGGTGAGCGAGACGGCGAGACGGCCGGCCGCGCCCTGCGCCGCGCTGATGCCGGGCACCACCTCGACCGGGATGCCGGCGGCGCGGGCGGCGGCGATCTCCTCGCCGGCACGGCCGAACACCATCGGGTCGCCGCCCTTGAGGCGCACCACGCGCTTGCCCTGCGTCGCCAGCGAGACCATCAGCGCGTTGATGTCGTCCTGCTTGCAGGAAGGCTTGTAGCCGGTCTTGCCGACCAGCATCTTCCTCGCCTCGCGGCGGGCGACGTCGAGCACCGCCGGGGCGACGAGATCGTCATAGAGCACCACGTCGGCCGACTGCAGCACGCGCACCGCCTTGAGGGTGAGCAGTTCCGGGTCGCCCGGGCCGGCGCCGACCAGCGCCACCGAGCCGCGCCCGGCGGCGCCGCGCTCGAACTCGGCACGGGCGAGCAGGTCATCGCGCAGCGCGGGGGCGGGCTCGGCCTCGGGCGCCTCCAGGGCGCGCGCGGTGAAGCGCTCCCAGAAGCGGCGGCGGCCGTGATGGGAGAGCCCGAGCGCGCTCACCAGCGGGCGCCAGTTCCGGGCCGCCTCGGCCCAGTGGCGGAAGCCCTGCGGGATCACCGCCTCGATCTTGGCCCGCACCGCCTGGCCGAACACCGGGGCGGCGCCGTCGGTCGAGATGCCGACCACCAGCGGCGAGCGGTTGACGATGGCGCCGAAGGCGAAATCGCAGAAGGCCGGCTTGTCGACCACGTTGACCGGCACGCCGGCGGCGCGGGCGGCGGCGGCGAAGCGCGCGCCTTCCTCGTCCTCGTCCATCGCGCCGATGGCAAGGGTGGCGCCGTCGAGGTCGGCCGGCGTCCAGTCGCGGGCGACGAGGCGGACCGGTCCGTCCGGCGGGGCGGCGGCGAGCGCCAGGAGATCCTCGCAGGGGGCGGGGGCCAACACCTCGACCTCGGCCCCGGCGGCGGACAGCAGCTCCGCCTTCCAGCTCGCCGCCTCCGAGCCCCCGGCCAGCACCACGCGCCGGCCCTGAAGGGCGAAGAACACCGGCAGCCGGGCAAGCGCCGACATGCGCGCGGCCACGGGCCGGGCGGTGCGGTTGGTTGGGACGGGCGAGCGGTCGGCTTCAGTCATGACATCAGGTGCCGGCAATGAGCGGGATCGTTTAACACATACAAGGTGCGTTTATTCCAGTCAATAAACGATATTTTAATGTGAATTATGGGCTGCCTGCCCCAGCGTGGCGGGCGACCTGCCGCAGAAGCGGGCGCCATGCGGGACGCGCAACGCATTGGCCAACTGCCATGTTTGCGGGAACCGGCCGGGCGCTTGCGGATTGTCTCCCCGCGTGTGGCCTGCATCACGAAGGAGATCCAGCTAATCGGCGCCCAACTGGAGAGTACCTGCGCAATACCTGGCGTTGTCATCGCTCCATTACAAATTGTTTAGGAACGTATTCATTGGGCGTTCATGTCGTGAGCTGCATCGTTCCTGTCATAGATGGTGTGAAACGACACATCGCGCTTGGAGTATACGTCATGAAACGACTGGTTATTGCCGCTTCTCTTCTGTCTGTGCTTGGCACCCCCATGGCGTTCGCGCAGGGTGGGTCCTCGCAGGGGCACCAGAAGCCTCCCTACGCGCAGCCGCACAACACGCCCACCCGGCACGGGCCGCCGCCGCACGCGCAGGCGAACGGGCGCGCCCAGCACCATGTGCAGGCCAAGCCACATCATGCGCAGCCCCATCACTCGCAGTGGTCGCGGGGGAAGCGGCTGCCGGCCGGCTACCGTCAGAACGTCGTGACCGACTACCGGCGCTATCACCTCGCCCCGCCGCCGCGCGGCTACAAGTGGGTGCGCGTCAATAACGAGTACCTGATGATCGGCATCGTCAGCGGTCTGATCTCGTCGATCGCGCAGGGCGGCTGAGCTGGCGCAGACGCGCTCCCCAATGAGTTGGGCTGAAAAGAAAGGGACGCGGCGGTGCCGCGTCCCTTCGTACTTTCCGGGGATGACGTCTCAGGCGTTCACGCCGGTGCCGATCGGGCAGGAGACGCCGGTGCCGCCCAGCCCGCAATAGCCGTTCGGGTTCCGGGCGAGATATTGCTGGTGGTAGTCCTCGGCGAAATAGAAGGTCGGGGCGTCGACGATCTCGGTGGTGATCGGCGGGAAACCCTTCGCCTTCAGCGCCGCGTCATAGGCCGCCTTGCTGGCCTCGGCCGCCGCGCGCTGCTCGGGCGAGGTGACATAGATGCCGGAGCGGTAGGTGGTGCCGACATCGTTGCCCTGGCGCATGCCCTGGGTCGGGTCGTGGCTCTCCCAGAACAGCCTGAGCAGTTCGTCGTAGGACACCTTCGCCGGATCGTAGACCACCAGCACCGCCTCGGCGTGGCCGGTCATGCCGGTGCAGGTCTCCTCATAGGTCGGGTTCGGCGTGATGCCGTTGATATAGCCGACCGCGGTGACCCAGACGCCGGGCGTCTGCCAGAACTTGCGCTCCGCGCCCCAGAAGCAGCCGAGCGCGAAGATCGCGGTCTGGTAGCCCTCGGGATAGGGGCCCTTGAGGTCGTGGCCGTTGACCACATGGCGGACCGAGGTGGGGATCGGCCGCGGGCGCCCGGGCAGGGCGGTGTCGGGGGTCGGCAGGTCGAGACTCTTCTTGAAGAAGAACATGGCTTCGTCCCTCGTTTTCCGCTGCCTAATGTAGTCATTCCGGGCCGCGCTTGCGAGGGCGGCGCCGTGCGATCGCGCAAGCGTGGCCGTGCCGCCGGGAAAGGGCGGCGGGTGCGGGTGCGCGCGTGCGCGATCCGGTCGCCGGCGCGCCGGGCGTCAGCGGCGCTTCGGGCGCCCGATCAGGATCAGGAGGAGCCCGAGCACGCCGAGCACGGCGAAGAGCGGCGCCTGCAGCAGCGGCACCATCACCGTCTCCCACGTCGCGCCGGGCAGGTTGGAGCTGACGAGATCCTCGGCGCGCGCGAGGCTGGTCTCGCTGGTGGCGAGCCAGGTGACGCCGAGCGGGGTCATCACCAGGCTCGAGGAGGCGATCGAGCGCACGCCATCGAGCACGAGGGCGACGAACCCGCCGGCCAGCAGCCACATGCCGACGAAGCGCAACAGGAAGCGGATCATGCTGTGGTCTGTCCCCCGAACGGCCCCGACACGGCGCCCCGATATTCCCCGGCCGCCGTGCTTTCCCAGACGTCGCGTCCTTGCGGACGCCCTGTCCTCTTAGACGCCATCGCCGACCCGCCGCAAGGCCGCATCCGGTCGCGGGACGGGCCTTAGCGGCGAAAGCGGCGGGCTGCCGGGCAGGCGTGCCGCCGGGTGAGCGGGGGCGGGTGCCCCCGCGGCGGGCGGGAGGCGCGGCCGGCGGGAGGTAAGCGGGAAGGGACGGGTTCCCCATCGGCGTTCCGCTGCGTCGTTCCGCCGCCACCTCGCGCCTCCGTGAAGACCCGTAGCCTTGACCTGAATCAAGGCTGCCGGGGTGCCGCAAGGCGAATGGTCGACCCGATTGAATGGAGTCGTTCCAGATCCAAGGAGATCGGGGGCGTGGAGGGTCGCATGACGCAACTGAGCAGCGCCACGAGGCAGGAAAACGGCGGGTCGGGCGCCACCGAGCCAGGTGTCGATCAATCCGGCCGCAAGAAGCTGACATTCGGCGAAGGGGGCCTCGCCTTCGTGTTCGCGGTGATGACGCTGGTGTGCATCACCGTCGCCTCGCGGGCGCAGGATCCCGGCTACGCCTTCCACGCCTATCTCTCGGCGCTGGCGAGCGTGGCGGCGGTGTTCGTCATCCTCAACCGCTATGTGGAGCGGCCGGCCGCGCTGTCCCCGCTCGAGATCGCCGGCAAGCCCAACTACAATATGGGGCCGGTCAAGTTCGCCACCGTGGCGGCGATGTTCTGGGGCATTGCCGGCTTCACGGTCGGCGTCATCATCGCCTTCCAGCTCGCCTTTCCCTGGCTCAATTTCGACCTGCCCTGGACCGCCTTCGGCCGGCTCCGGCCGCTGCACACCTCGGCGGTGATCTTCGCCTTCGGCGGCAACGTGCTGATCGGCACCTCGTTCTATGTCGTGCAGCGCACCTCGCGGGCGCGGCTGGCGGGCGAGCTGGCGCCGTGGTTCGTGGTGCTGGGCTACAATTTCTTCATCGTCATCGCCGGCACCGGCTATCTGCTCGGCATCACCCAGTCGAAGGAATATGCCGAGCCGGAATGGTACGCCGACCTGTGGCTGACGGTGGTGTGGGTGACCTACCTGCTGGTGTTCCTCGCCACGCTGTGGCGGCGCAGAGAGCCGCACATCTACGTGGCGAACTGGTTCTACCTCGCCTTCATCGTCACCATCGCCATGCTGCACCTGGGCAACAATGCGAGCCTTCCGGTCTCGGTGTTCTCGCCCAAGTCCTACATCGTGTGGTCGGGCGTGCAGGACGCCATGGTGCAGTGGTGGTACGGCCATAACGCGGTCGGCTTCTTCCTGACCGCCGGCTTCCTCGCCATCATGTACTACTTCATCCCCAAGCGCGCCGACCGGCCGGTCTATTCCTACCGGCTGTCGATCATCCACTTCTGGGCGTTGATCTTCCTCTACATCTGGGCTGGCCCGCACCACCTGCACTACACCGCGCTGCCGGACTGGGCGCAGACGCTCGGCATGACCTTCTCGATCATGCTGTGGATGCCCTCCTGGGGCGGCATGATCAACGGGCTGATGACGCTTTCGGGCGCGTGGGACAAGCTGCGCACCGACCCGGTGATCCGCATGATGGTGGTCTCGGTCGCCTTCTACGGCATGTCGACCTTCGAGGGGCCGATGATGTCGGTGAAGGCGGTGAACTCGCTCAGCCACTACACCGACTGGACCATCGGCCATGTGCATTCGGGCGCGCTGGGCTGGGTCGCCTACATCTCCTTCGGCGCCATCTACTGCCTGGTGCCGTGGCTGTGGAACAAGCGCGAGCTCTACTCCCTGCGCCTCGTCAACTGGCACTTCTGGATCTCGACGCTGGGCATCGTCTTCTACATCTCGGCGATGTGGGTGGCGGGCATCCTGCAGGGCCTGATGTGGCGCGCCTACACCTCGCTCGGCTTCCTCGAATACTCGTTCATCGAGACCGTCGAGGCGATGCATCCCTTCTACATCATCCGCGCGGTGGGCGGGGTGCTGTTCCTGCTCGGCGCGCTGCTGATGGCCTTCAACCTCTACATGACCATCCGCCAGCCCGACGCGGTCGAGGCCGACACAGGCGCGCGCGCGCCGTCCCTCGTGCCGGCCGAGTGAGGATCCCCATCATGGCTGAAGCCGCAACCAAGAAGACCCCGACCTCGCTCTGGGCCAAGCACGCCTTCTTCGAGAAGAACTCGATCTGGCTGGTGATCGGCATCCTGATCGTGGTCGCCATCGGCGGCCTGGTCGAGATCGTGCCGCTGTTCTACCTCAAGAGCACGATCGAGAAGGTTTCGGGCGTGCGTCCCTGGACGCCGCTCGAGCTCGCCGGGCGCAACATCTATGTGCGCGAGGGCTGCTACAACTGCCACTCGCAGATGATCCGCCCGCTGCGCGACGAGGTGGAGCGCTACGGCCACTACTCGCTGGCGGCCGAGAGCATGTACGACCACCCGTTCCAGTGGGGCTCCAAGCGCACCGGGCCGGACCTCGCCCGCGTCGGCAACAAGTATTCCGACGAGTGGCAGCGCCAGCACCTCGCCGATCCGCGCTCGGTGGTGCCGGGCTCGATCATGCCCGGCTACCCGTTCCTGGCGCGCACCCGGCTGAAGGGCGAGTACATCGCCGAGGACCTGTCGACCCAGGCCGAGCTCGGCGTGCCCTACTCGCCCGAGATGGTGGAGAACGCGCTCGCCGACCTGCGCGCTCAGGCCGACCCGAATGCCGACGCCGACGCCCTCGACGAGCGCTATCCGGGCGCCCAGCAGCGCGACTTCGACGGCAATCCCGCCCTGCTTTCCGAGGCCGATGCGCTTATCGCCTACCTGCAGGCGCTCGGCACCATGGTCGATTTCAAGCTCTATGACGACAAGGCCAATGTGCGCTGAGGAGGCATGACATGAACGAGACCTACCGCGCCCTTGCCGAGTTCGCCCAGACCTGGGGCCTCGTCTATTTCGTCGCGATCTTCCTGTGCGTGCTCGCCTATGCGCTGAACCCGCGGCGCAAGAGCGAGTTCGACGAAGCCGCCCGCCTGCCTCTGAGCGAGGACTGAGACCATGGCCGACATTCATGCGCAGAACGCACACGCACAGGACGCGCACAAGCACGAGGTCGACGCCGTCACCGGCGTGTCGACCACAGGCCACGAATGGGACGGCATCAGGGAGCTGAACAACCCGCTGCCGCGCTGGTGGCTGTGGCTGTTCTATGCCTGCATCGCCTGGGCCGTGGTCTACTGGTTCGCCTATCCGGCCTGGCCGCTGGTCTCGGGCTACACCTCCGGCCTGCTGGGCTGGAACTCGCGCGAGGCGATCCAGGCGGACCTCGCGGCGCTGCACGCCCAGCGCGCCGCCTTCGCCGGCAAGCTGGACGCGGCTTCGCTGGAAGAGATCGAGGCCAACCCCGAGCTGCTCGCCTTCGCCCGCGCACAGGGCCGGGCGGCGTTCGGCGACAATTGCGCGCCGTGCCACGGCGCGGGCGCCGGCGGCGCCAAGGGCTATCCCAACCTCAACGACGACGACTGGCTGTGGGGCGGCACGCTGGAGCAGATCCAGAACACCATCCTGCACGGGGCGCGCTCGACCGACGATGGCGGGCACATGGGCGACATGCCGGCCTTCGGGCGCGACGGCATCCTGACCCGGCCGCAGGTGTTCGCGGTCGCCGACTACGTGCTCTCGCTGTCCGGCCACACGCCGGAGGGGGCAACCGACCTCGAGGCCGGCAAGCAGGTGTTCGAGGCCAACTGCGTCGCCTGCCACGGGCCGGAAGCCAAGGGCAATCCCGAGCTCGGGGCGCCGAACCTGACCGACGCCATCTGGCTCTACGGGTCCGACCGCGACACGATCGTCGCCACCGTCACCAACGGGCGCGGCGGCATCATGCCGGCCTGGTCGGGCCGGCTCGACCCGAGCACCATCAAGGCGCTCACGGTCTATGTCCACGCGCTGGGCGGCGGAAAGTAAGCGCCCGACAGGCGAGGCCGGGCGGCGGAGGGGCGGCCCGAACCGGCGCCGGATCAGGCGCCCGCGGCCTTCGCACCCGCATGAGCGAGCGGGCCGCGGCGCGCCGGTGAGGGGGCTCCGGCCGGGGGGCGGACGAGCCCCCTCACTCCCTTCCCGCGCCCTGCCTCCGAGGGCTTCAAGCGAAGTTGCGCGCAGCGTCCGGCTGCGGCGGGGCGCCTCAGCGGCGTGCCGCCGCATAAGCAGTTTCCCGCCCGGCATGGACCGGATCAACGGCCTATTCTCGAACGCCTAAAAGGAGCCGAGGAAAGGCCGGGACAGGCAAGATGAACGTGGCGACGAAAGCGGAAATGGATACCGACATCGAGGGCCCGCTCTACGAGGCGCGGCGCAAGATCTATCCGATCGCGGTGCACGGCACCTTCCGCCGCATCAAGTGGACGCTGCTCGTCATCACGCTCGGCATCTATTACCTGCTGCCCTTCGTGCGCTGGGACCGCGGGCCGAACGCGCCCTCGCAGGCGGTGCTGGTCGACCTCGCCAACGGGCGCTTCTACTTCTTCTTCATCGAGATCTGGCCGCAGGAGATCTACTACGTCACCGGCCTGCTGATCCTGGCGGCGCTGGTGCTGTTCCTGATGAACGCGGTCGCCGGGCGGCTGTGGTGCGGCTATCTGTGCCCGCAGACCGTGTGGACCGACCTGTTCCAGGCGATCGAGCGCATGGTGGAGGGCGACCCGCGCCAGCGGCGCGACAAGCTCAAGCACGCCTCGCGCACGCAGCGCGCCTTCGAGGCCGCCGCCAAGCACGCGCTCTGGCTGATGGTGGCGTGGTGGACCGGCGGCGCCTGGGTGCTCTACTTCGCCGACGCGCCGACCCTCGCCATGCAGCTCCTGAAGGGCGAGGCGCCGCTGGTCGCCTATCTGTGGATCGCCATCCTCACCTTCACCACCTATGTGCTCGCCGGCCACATGCGCGAGCAGGTGTGCACCTATATGTGCCCGTGGCCGCGCATCCAGGCGGCGCTGACCGACGAATACGCGCTCAACGTCACCTATCGCTACGACCGCGGCGAGCCGCGCGGCTCGCTCAAGAAGACCGAGGCGCTGAAGCTCGAGGGACTGCCGGCGGGCGACTGCATCGACTGCCGGCAATGCGTCGCCGCCTGCCCGACCGGGGTCGACATCCGTCTCGGCAGCCAGCTCTCCTGCGTCCAGTGCGGGCTGTGCATCGACGCCTGCGACACGGTGATGAAGAAGGTCGGCCGTCCGACCGGGCTGATCGCCTACGACACCGAGATGAACGTCGAGCGGCGGATCAAGGGCCTGCCGCCGGTGACGAAGATCCTGCGCGCGCGCACCGTGCTCTACGCGGCGCTGATCGTGATCGTCGGCGGCATCATGGTGGCGACTCTGGCGATGCGCGGCTCGGAATCGGTCGCGGTGATCCATGACCGCAACCCGCTCTTCGTGCAGCTTTCCGACGGGGCGATCCGCAACGCCTACACGCTGCGGCTGGTCAACAAGCAGTCCATGCCGCGCCGCTTCGCCATCTCGGTGACGGGCGTGCCGCAGGCGCGGCTCGAGATCGCCGGCGGCACCACCGGGATGGAGGACGGCCGGCCCGTGGTCGAGGTCGGCCCCGACCAGACCTTCGAGCTGCGCGCGCTGGTCTCGACCGAGGCCCGGCTGCCGGCCAACGCCTCGCTCGAGATGAGCTTCCAGATCACCGACGTCGCCAGCGGCGAGACCAGCTCGGCGCCCGACCACTTCAAGGGCCCCTGAGCGCCGCGCCACCGCGGGCGCCGGAGGGTTCCGGTCCGAACCGCCTTGCAAGGGAGTACGCCATGGCCTCGCCCGTCACCGGCCCGATCGACGAGCATCCCGGCCGCCCGGTCACCGGCCGCACGGTGCTGGTCTGGTTCGTCGGCTTCTTCGGCGTCGTCTTCGTCGCCAATTTCTTCCTGGTGCGCGAGGCGCTGACCACCTTCGGTGGCGTCGAGACCGAGAGCTCCTACCAGGCGGGCCTGCTGTTCCGGCAGGAGAGCGAGGCCGCGGCCGCGCAGGCGGCGCGGCACTGGAGCGTCGACGCGCATATCGAGACCGGCCGGATCGAGGTCAGCGCGAAGGATGCGCAGGGGCTGCCGATCGTCGGCACCGAGCTGGCGCTCACCCTCCACCACCCGACCGACCGGCGCTATGACGAGAAGCTCACCCCCGAGCCGGTCGGGCCCGGCCGCTGGCGGGCGAGCGACCACATCGCGCCCGGCCAGTGGGAGCTGATGATCGAGCTGAGCCGGAACGGCGAGCGCCAGTTCCGCTCCGCCAACCGCATCCTGGTGAAATAGGCATGGCGACGGGCGCGCAGATGCGGGCGCCGGGCTTCGGCATGCCCGCTCGCGAGGTTGTCGCGCGAGAGGCTGCCGCGCGTGAGGCTCGCGCGGCGCGGGCCGGGGCGGCCATTCCGGACGCCGGCGCACAGCCGGGCGCGCAGGACCTGTCGCTGTTCCTGCACGAGGCGCCGGGCGGTCTGGTGGAGATGGCCTTCGCCATCGAGGGCATCGACTGCGCCGCCTGCATCGACGAGATCGAGGACGCGGCCGAGGCCGAGCCGGGCGTCGCGCAGGCGCGGCTGAACTACACCACCCATCGCCTCACCGTCGCCTGGGCACCCGGCGCCGAGCCCGGACCGGCCGGGGTGATGGCGGCGCTGGCGGGGCGCGGCTACCGCGCCTATCCGTTCGAGGCCGACCGGGTGGAGGAAAGCGAGCGCGGCGCCTCGCGCCATCTGCTGCGCTGCCTCGCCGTCGCCGGCTTCGCGGCGATGAACATTATGCTGCTGTCGGTCTCGGTGTGGTCGGGCAACCTGTCCGACATCACGCCGGAGACGCGCGACCTGTTTCACTGGCTCTCGGCGCTTATCGCGCTGCCGGCGGCGGCCTACGCCGGCCAGCCCTTCTACCAGAGCGCGTTCCGGGCGCTGAAGGCGCGCTCGCTCAACATGGACGTGCCGATCACGCTCGGGGTGATGCTGGCGCTCGGAGTCTCCGTGCTCGAGACGCTCAACCATGCCCGCGACGCCTATTTCGATTCGGCGGTGATGCTGCTCTTCTTCCTGCTGACCGGGCGCTATCTCGACCAGGCAATGCGGCGCCGGACCCGCGCCGAGGCGGGCAATCTCGCCGCGCTTCGCGCCACCAGCGCCAACCGGATCGGCGCCGACGGCAGCCTCGTCACCGTCCCCGCCGCCGCGGTCAAGCCGGGCGACGAGGTGGTGGTGCGCGCGGGCGAGCGGGTGCCGGTGGACGGGCGGGTGCTCTCCGGCACCGGGGCGGTCGACGAGAGCCTCGTCACCGGCGAGACGCTGCCGCGCACCTTCGCCGCCGGCGAGACCGTGCACGCCGGCGCGCTGGTGCAGGACGGCGCGCTGCGCCTGATCGCGACGGCGGTGGGCGAGGACACCTTCCTTCAGGAGATCGAGCGGCTGCTCGACCGGGGCGCCACGGCGCGCGGGCGCTATGTGCGGCTCGCCGACCGCGCGGCGCGGCTCTACGCGCCGATGGTGCACGCCACCGCCGCGCTCTCGCTCGCCGGGTGGCTGATCGCCGGGGCCTCGCTGCATCAGGCGGCGCTGATCGCCGTCGCGGTGCTGATCATCACCTGCCCCTGCGCGCTGGCGCTGGCGGTGCCGGCCGTGCAGGTGGTGGCGGCAGGGGCGCTGATGCGGCGCGGCGTGCTGCTGAATTCGGGCGACGCGCTGGAGCGGCTCGCCGAGGCGGACGCGGTCGCCTTCGACAAGACCGGCACGCTGACGCTGCCCGAGCCAGCGATCGCCAACACTGACGCAGTGCCGGCCGATCTGATGGCGGCGGCGGGGCGGCTCGCGCATGCCAGCACCCATCCGCTGGCGCGGGCGATCGCGGCCGCCGCGCCAGATCCGGCGCCGGCCGAGGAGGTGCGCGAGGTCGCCGGGCTCGGCGTCGAGGGCGTGGTCGGGGGCGAGACCGCGCGGCTCGGCAGCCCGGCCTTCTGCGGATTCGACGAAGCGGACACCAAGGGCGCGCCCGGCACGTCCCACGTGGCGGTGAGCCTCGGGAAGAGGCGGGCGCTGATCGAGATCCGCCAGGCGCTGCGGCCCGATGCGGGCGCGGTGGTCGAGGCGCTGCGGCGCGCCGGGCGGCACATCGTCATCCTGTCGGGCGACCGTCGCGAGGCGGTGGCGCCGGTGGCGGCCGCACTCCATGTCGAGGACTGGTGGGGCGGGGCCCGGCCGGCGGAGAAGATCGCGGTGCTGGAGAGCCTGGAAGCCGGCGGGCGCAACGTGCTGATGGTGGGCGACGGCATCAACGACGCGCCCTCGCTCGCCAGCGCCCATGTTTCGATCTCGCCGATCACGGCGGCGGACGTGGCGCGCGCGCAGGCGGATGCGGTGTTCCTTGGCGAGAGGCTGGCGCCGGTGGCGGCGGCGCTCGCCATCGCCGGCAAGGCGCGGGCGCTGATGCGGCAGAACCTTGCCATCGCGGTGATGTACAATGCGGTTGCGGTGCCGCTGGCGATCGCCGGCGCGGTGACGCCGCTGGTGGCGGCGCTCGCCATGTCCGGCTCGTCGCTGCTGGTGACGCTGAACGCGCTGCGCGCGCGGCGCGCGGGCGGGCGGGAGATGGCGGTGTTCGAGGCAGATTTCGAGGCGCCGGCCTCCGTGACCCCGGGCCGCACGAGGGAGGACGCACGATGACCGTGCTGCTCTATCTGGTGCCGGCGGCGCTGAGCCTCGGCCTGCTCGGCCTCGCCGCCTTCATGTGGTCGCTGCGCACCGGCCAGTACGACGATCTCGACGGCGCCGCGGTGCGGGTGCTGAGCGACGACGATCTTCACGACGACGATGCCCGCGACGCGCGCCCCCATGGAGCCGGGCGGCGATGAGCGCGGACGGGTTGTTCGAGGATTACGAGGCGCGCGCCGGGCGGCTCGCCTGCGCCTGCCCGGAGGACGCCCCGCGCGCGCTGCGCCGGCCGATCGGCGAGGGGCGGCTCGCGGGCGGCTTCGCGCTGGTGGTGCTGGCGCAGGCGCTGACGCTCGGCGTGCTGCCGCTTGCCGGCGCCATGCTGGCGGCGGGCCAGAGCTACGGTCCGGTGCCGCTGGGCGCGCTGCCGCTCGCCGCCTTCCTCGCCGGTGCGGCGGTGGCGAGCCTGCCGGCGAGCTTCCTGCTGGACACGTTCGGCCGGCGCGCGGGCTTCGCGCTCGGCGCCAGCCTCGGCGTCGCCGGGGGCGTGGTGTGCGCCTATGCGATGATGGTGGCGGCGCTGCCGCTGCTGGTGGTCGGCGCCGCCTGGCTCGGCGCGGCGCAGGGCTTCGGCATGTTCTATCGCCACGCGGCCGCTTTCGGTGCCGGCGCGCAGGGACGGGCCGGTGCGGTGGCGCGGCTCCTTGGCGCGGGGGCGCTGGCGGGTCTCGCCGGCCCGCTGCTGGCGGGCGGGGCGGAGGCGCTGGCCGCGCCCTACACCTTCGCGGGCACGCTGCTGCTCGCCGCGCTCGCCCAGCTCGGCGCGCTCGCCTTCGCGGTAAGCCTGCCCGAGGCGCGCTTCTCCCATGCCGACCTCACCGTCGAGGCGATGCGCGCGGCGACGCCGGCCGCCGGGGCGCCGCGCGCGCTCGGCTGGCGGGCGATGGCGGCGCCGCTCGCGCTCGGGGCGCTGGCCTGGGGGGCGATGACCTCGGCCATGGCCGGGGCGCCGCTCTCGCTCGCCGGCTGCGGCATCGGCGTCCCGGCGATCTCGGGCTTCGTCGCCTGGCACGTGGTGGCGATGTACGCGCCGGCGCTTGCGGGCGGCTGGATCGCACGCCGGATCGGCGCCGCCCCGCTCGCGATGGTCGCGCTCGCCGGCTGCCTCGCTGCGGCGGCGATGGTGCGGCTGCTGCCGGAGGCGGCGGGCATCGTCGCGGCGTTCCTCGCGGTCGGGGCGGGCTGGTCGCTCGCCACCCTCGCCGCCACGCTGATGCTGCACGAGCGCGGCACGCCCTCGCGGGCGCAACTCGCGCTGCACGACGGCGCGCTGCTCATCGCCGCGCTGGCCGGGGCGTTGGTGTAGCGGCGCCGGTCCGGGGCGGCACGACACCGGAGAGCATTGCCGGCGGCCGAAGCCGGCAGTCGGACGTCTTTCCTTGTCGGCGATCGCGCGGCTCCGGCGTTGCCTTTCCATCCCTTCAGCTTTCCGAAGAACCGCAACGGGATTCCCTCCGCCGGTCATGAACCTGCGCCGAGCCGGATGTGCCCCGATCATGCGCCGACGACCGTCGGCCTTGGTTGGAAGCCTGCCGTTGCCGGGAAATCAGTGCTTGTCGGACGCGGACCCACGGGCTGCGCGCGCCTCTTCTTGACCCCCTCCTCATTTTATGTAAGTGATCGTTCACATACATAAGGGCGGCGCGAGGGCGGCCTGATGGGGGAGGACGGTCCATGTTCACGCGGCTGATGGCGGCGCGGCGTTTCGCACCGCTGTTCTGGTGCCAGTTCTTCTCGGCGTTCAACGACAATTTCGTGAAGAACGCCATGGCGCTGCTCATTCTCTACGGGCTCGCGGTCGAGAATGGCGGCGCCATGATCACGCTGGCCGGCGGCATCTTCATCCTGCCCTTCTTCCTGCTCTCCAGCCTCGGCGGCCAACTCGCCGACCGCTACGACAAGTCGCTGATCGCGCGGCGGCTGAAATTCGTCGAGGTCTGGGTAGTGCTGGTGGCGAGCGCGGGTTTCGTCATGCAGTCGCTGCCGGTGCTGATGGTCGGCCTGTTCCTGATGGGCTGCCTCAGCGCGCTGTTCGGTCCGGTGAAGTACGGCATCCTGCCGGACCATCTCGCCAAGGACGAGCTCGTCGCCGGCAACGCGCTGGTGGAGACCGCGACCTTCGCCGCCATCCTCGCCGGCACGGTGGGCGGGGGCATCGCCATGACCCATACCGGCGACTGGGCGGTGGCCGGCTTCACCTTTGCCTTCGCCATCGCCTCGTGGATCTTCGCGCGCAACATCCCGCCCACGCTGGCGGCGGCGCCGGACCTCGTAATCGATCGCAACGTCTGGCGCGGCACGCGGGCGCTGATCGGCGAGCTGCGCCGGCGCAAGGCGACCTGGCAGGGGGCGCTGATCGTCTCCTGGTTCTGGCTGGTCGGCGCGGTGGTGCTCGCCCTGCTGCCGACGCTGGTGAAGGACGATATCGGCGGCGGGGAGAGCGTGGTGACGCTGTTCCTGGCGCTGTTCACCATCGGCGTCGCCATCGGCTCGACGCTGGCGGCCAAGCTCTCCGAGGGGCGGATCGTGCTCGCGGTGGTGCCGTTCGCGGGGCTGACGATGGGCGGGTTCTGCCTTGCCCTGGCGGCGCTGATCGGCGCCCATGAGCCGGCGGTGCCGGAGCTCGGCTGGTACGCCTTCCTCACCTCGCCGATCGGGCTCGAGACCGCGCTGGCGCTGGTCGGGCTCGCCGCCTCGGGAGGTGCTTTCGTGGTGCCGACCTTCGCCTATGTGCAGGCCGAGGCGGGCGAGGAGCAGCGCGCGCGGGTGATCGCCGGCACCAACGTGCTCAACGCCGCCTTCATGGTGGCCGGCGCGGTGTTCATCGCCACGTTGCAGTTCGCCGGCCTCTCTGCGCCGGTGCTGGTGGCGCTGATCGGCCTCGCCAGCCTCGTCGTGGCGGTGATGGTCGGGCGCGCCTTCCGCGGCCATGTGATGCGCGACCTGATCCGGCTGGTGTTCAAGGTGCTGTTCCGGGTCGAGGTGAAGGGGCAGGAGCACCTGTCCGCCTACGGCCCGCATTCGGTGATCGCGATCAACCATGTGAGCTTCCTCGACGCGCCGCTGATCATGGCGCTGCTCGACAACGACCCGATCTTCGCGGTCGACGCGACCATCGCCAAGCGCTGGTGGATCAGGCCGTTCCTCAAGCTGGTGCGCGCCTTCCCGCTCGACCCGACCCGGCCGATGGCGACGCGCGACCTGATCCGGCTGGTGCGTGAGGGCGAGCAGCTGGTGATCTTCCCCGAGGGGCGGATCACCGTGACCGGCTCGATCATGAAGATCTATGACGGTTCGGCGCTGATCGCCGACAAGGCCGAGGCGCCGGTGATCCCGGTGCGGATCGAGGGGCTGGAGCAGACCTATTTCTCGCGCCTGACCACCGACCAGACCCGCAAGCGCCTGTTCCCCAAGGTGCGCGTCACCATCCTGCCGCCGAAGCGGATCCAGATCGACCCGGAGCTGATCGGCCGGCGGCGGCGTCGCGCGGCCGGGGCGGCGCTCTACGACATCATGTCCGACCTCGTGTTCGAGACCAGCCATACCGGCATCACCGTCTACCAGGCGGTGGAGGAGACGGCGGTGCGGCTCGGCAAGGGGCGGACCGTGGTGGAGGACCCGCTCGGCAGCAGCCTGACCTATCGCAAGCTGCTGATGGGGGCGAAGATCCTCGGCGACAAGCTCGCCGCCGAGACCGGCCCGGGCGAACGCGTGGGCGTGCTGCTGCCCAATGCCGCCGGCATCGCGGTGGTGCTGATGGGCCTGTCGCGCCACGGCCGCGTGCCGGTGATGCTGAACTACACCGCCGGGGCGGTGAACCTCGTCGCCGCGTGCAAGGCGGCCGAGGTGAAGCTGGTGATCACCTCCACCACCTTCGTCGAGAAGGCACGGCTGGAGAGCGAGGTGGCCGAGCTCGCCCGCCATGTGCGCATCCTCACCAGCGAGGAGCTGCGCGGGCGCGTGACCGGCTTCGACAAGCTCGCCGGCCTGCTGCCGACCCCGGCGCCGAAGCCCGTGAGCCCGGACGAGCCGGCCTTCATCCTGTTCACCTCCGGCTCGGAGGGAAGCCCGAAGGGCGTGGTGCTTTCCCACCGCAACATATTGACCAACGTCGCGCAGGTGGCGGCGCGGATCGACTTCTCGCCCGCCGACATCATGTTCAACGTGCTGCCGGTGTTCCATTCCTTCGGGCTGACCGGCGGGCTGGTGCTGCCCATGGTCTCGGGGCTGAAGACCTTCCTCTACCCCTCGCCGCTGCACTACCGGATCATTCCCGAGATGGTCTACGCCACCAACGCCACCGCCATCGTCGGCACCGACACCTTCCTGATGGGCTATGCCCGCACCGCCAACCCTTATGACTTCCGCTCGCTGCGCTTCGTCGTCGCCGGGGCCGAGCCGGTGAAGGCGGAGACGCGGCGGGTGTGGATGGAGAAGTTCGGCCACCGCATCCTCGAGGGCTACGGCGTGACCGAATGCGCCCCGGTGCTGGCGGTGAACACGCCGATGTTCAACCGCGCCGGCACCGTCGGGCGGCTGCTGCCGGGCATCAACTACCGGCTCGACCCGGTGCCGGGCATCGACGAGGGCGGGCGGCTCAACGTGCACGGGCCGAACGTGATGCTCGGCTATCTGCGGGCCGAGAAGCCGGGCGTGATCGAGCCGCCGGCGGGCGGCTGGTACGACACCGGCGACATCGTGGCGGTGGACGATGAGGGCTTCGTCGCCATTCGCGGCCGCGCCAAGCGCTTCGCGAAGATAGCCGGCGAAATGATCTCGCTGGCGGCGGTCGACGCGATGGTGGCGGCGCTGCGGCCCGATGCCGAGCATGTCGCGGTCGCGGTCCCGGACGCCAAGCGCGGTGAGCGCGTCATCCTGCTCACCACCGCCTCCGACCTGACCCGGGCTGCGCTGCAGGCACATGGGCGCGAGCTCGGCGTGACCGAACTGATGATCCCGGCCGAGATCCTGCCGATGGACGAGCTGCCGCTACTGGGCTCGGGCAAGGTGGACTTTACCAAGGCGCGGGTGAAGGCGCTGGAGGTCATCGCCGCGCGCGGCAGGGCGCCGGTGGGAGAGGGCGCATGAGCGCGCCCGCGCGACGGTTGCCGGCGGAACGCATCGCGGAAGGCGGATCGGCGGGCCGGCCCGCTCCCCGGCGCGGACGCGACGGCACGGCGACGCGCGCGCGCATCGAGGCCGAGGCGCTGCGGCTGTTCGCGCAGAAGGGGATCGACGGCACCTCGGTGCGCGACATCGCGCAGGGCGCGGGGGTGAGCGAGGGCGCGCTCTACCGGCACTTCGTCTCCAAGGAGGAGCTGGCGCGGGCGCTGTTCCTCTCGCGCTACGCGGCGCTGGCGGGGAAGATCTGCGCCATCGACGCGCGCGAGGCGACGCTGGCGGAAAAGCTCGCCGCGGTGGTCGAGCTCGCATGCGCTCTGTTTGACGCCGAGCCGGCGCTGTTCGCCTATCTGCTGATCCACCAGCACGACCATCTCGCTCATGTGCCGGAGGCGCCGGAGGCGAATGTGGTGACGGCGGTGGAGCGGATGCTGGCCCGCGCGGGCGTGCCCGCCGCGCGCGCGACGCTGGCGGGAGCGATGGCGCTGGGCTGCGTGGTGCAGCCGGCGGTTTTCGCGCTCTACGGCCGGCTCGACGGCTCGCTCGGCGCCCGCGCCGGCGAGATCGCCCGGGCGGTGGAGGGGATCGTCGCGGCGGCGCGGTAGGGAGCCGACGCATGAACGTGACTGAACACATCGGCGCGGCGTTCGCGCTGGCGGCGCAGCGGCAGGAAGCCATAAGGCAGCGCTGGAGAGCGGTGGCGATGATCGGCTACAGGCTGCCGAGATCGCTACTGCCCGTGGCCATTCAACGTATCGGCGAACTGGACGTCCTGCTCCGATGCATGGAGGACGACATCGCCGATGCAATCCGGCACGACATCGACGTCGGTTCAGGCGAAGATCACGCGCTGCATCTGGCCGAGATGTGGGTAGGCAGCGCCTATGAAGTCGTTCGCGTCGTCAACGAACGCGTGGCTGTCGAGAAGACCGACGCCTTCAAGGCCGTATTTCGGGATCTCGGCGTACTGAGGATGCCGATGGAAAAGCATGAGCTGGAGGGCGGAAAGAGAACTGGCGTTCTCAAGGTGGGGCCGGTGAATGAACATGGAGTTCCGGAGCGGGTCGAAACCTATGATCCGGCGGACCCCGAGCGTACGTTCATCATGCAAATAGGCTTGTCGCTCCGCGGCTCCGCCATGTGGGAGCCTTATGACTACCGGATAGGCGGGGTGCGCCGGATCGAGCGGCGCCAGATTGCCGACGCCATGCTGGATCTCTGGGCCCCGATCCCGCCATAGGTCGCGGGGATCGGGACTGGAGAGGTTTCCTCAGAACAGCTTCATCCCCGGCGGGATCGGCAGGCCGGCGGTGAGTTCCTGGGTCTTCTCCTGGATCAGCCGCTCGCCCTTGCTGCGCGCTTCCGTGTGGGCGGCGACGATCAGGTCTTCCAGGATCTCCGCCTCATCCGGGTTCAGCAGGCTCGGGTCGATGGCGATGGCCTTCAGCGTGCCCTTGGCGGTTAGGCGCACCGTCACCATGCCGCCGCCTGCCGCGCCCTCGACCTCGGTGGCCTCGAGATCGGCCTGCAACTGCTCCATGCGGGCCTGCATCTCCTTCACCTTGGACATCATGCCGAGAAGGTCTTTCATGGGGGCTCCTGATCAGAATTCGATATCGTCGTCCGAGGGGTCGTCGTCGGGACCGGCGGCGGCCATCATCTCGTATTCGTCCGGCGAGACCGGGGCGGGGCCCTCGTCCGGCGCCTGCGCGCGCACGTCGACGATCGAGGCGCCGGGGAAGCGCGCCAGCACGGCGGCCACCAGCGGGTCGGCGCGCACGCCGGTCATCATCGCGTCGCGCTCGGCGGCGGCCTTCTCGGCCAGCGTCGGCTCGCCCTCCTCGTGCTGGGAGAGCGCGACCAGCCAGCGCCGGCCGGTCCATTCGGAAATCTTGGCCTGAAGCTCCTGCACCAGCACCGGCGAGCCGCCGGGCGCGAGAGCCACCTCGATCCGGCCGTCCTCGAAGGCGACCGGGCGGATGTGGTTCTCCAGCGCGAATTTGAGGCGCAGGTCGCGCTTCTGCGCCGCCAGCGCCACCAGCTCGGGCAGGCTGGCGATGGCGAGCGTGGGAGCCTGCTCGCGCGCCGGCGCCTGAGCGGGACGCGGCTCGCCGCGCGCGGCCAGCGAGAGATGGCTCGCCGCCGAGGGCGCCGCAGCGGGGGCGGATGTCGGGGCGGGAGAGGGCGCGGAGGACGCGACCGGCGCGGCAAGGCCACGCGATCCGCCGGCCGCCAGCGCGGCGCCGGGGCCCGAGCCCGGACCACCGCCCGCGCTCGCGCTGCGGCCCGCGCCGTCGCCATTGCCGGGCGCGGCCGGGGACGGCGACTGGCTCTCGGGCGCGGACGATCCCTCGCGCAGGCGGCGCAGCGCCTCGTCCGGGGTGGGCAGGTCGCTCGCATAGGCAAGGCGCACCAGCACCATCTCGGCCGCCTGGATCGGCTTGGCGGCCTGCTGCACCTCGGCGAGGCCCTTGGTCAGCATCTGCCAGGCGCGCGCCAGCACGCGCATCGACAGCTTCTCGGCGAAGTCGCGCCCGCGCGTGCGCTCGGCCTCCACAAGGGCGGGGTCGTCGGCGGTCTCGGGCAGGATCTTCAGCTTGGTGACGAGATGGGTGAACTCGGCGAGGTCGGCGACGACCACCGCCGGGTCGGCGCCGGAATCGTACTGCTCGCGCAGCTCGGTGAGGGCGAGGCCGACCTCGCCCTTCATCAGCGCCTCGAACAGGTCGATGACGCGGCCGCGGTCGGCGAGGCCGAGCAGGGAGCGCACCTGCTCGCCATGCACGGTGCCGCCGGCCGACTGGGCTCCCGAATGGGCGATCGCCTGGTCGAGCAGGGACAGCGCGTCGCGCACCGAGCCTTCCGCCGCGCGGGCGACGAGGCTGAGCGCCTCGACGTCGATGCCCACCTCCTCCGCCTCGCAGATGGCGCGCAGGTGCCGCGCCATGGTGCCGGCCTCGACCCGGCGCAGGTCGAAGCGCTGGCAGCGCGAGAGCACGGTGACCGGCACCTTGCGGATCTCGGTGGTGGCGAAGATGAACTTCACATGCTCGGGAGGCTCCTCCAGCGTCTTCAGCAGGCCGTTGAACGCGGCTGTGGAGAGCATGTGCACTTCGTCGATGATGAAGACCTTGTAGCGGGCCAGCACCGGCTTGTAGCGCGCGGCCTCGATGATCTCGCGTATGTCGCCGATGCCGGTGTTGGAGGCGGCGTCCATCTCCTGCACGTCCACATGGCGGCTCTCGATGATGTCGCGGCAGTGGCGGCCGAGGGCGGGCATGTCGAGGGTCGGCGCGCCCGCGCCGGCCGGGCCGTCGGCGGGCTCATAGTTCAGCGCGCGGGCCAGGATGCGGGCGGTGGTGGTCTTTCCCACCCCGCGCACGCCGGTGAGGATGTAGGCCTGCGCGATGCGCCCGGAGGCGAAGGCGTTCCGGAGCGTGCGCACCATCGCGTCCTGGCCGATGAGGTCGGCGAAGGTCTGCGGGCGGTATTTGCGCGCGAGCACGCGGTAGGGCGCGGCGGGCGGGGAGGCGCCGGGGGCGGGCGAATCGAGGCCGAGGCCGGGCATGGCCGGCGTCTCGACGGCGCCGCCTTCCGGGCCGCCGCCGTTGCCGGCGGTGCCGATATCGCCGTCGCCGGGGCTGATGTCGCTCTCGCTGGTTCTGATGTCGCTCATGGCCCCTTCATATCATCGCCCGGTGCGGGAGGGGCAAGAAGGGGAGCCTCGGGACGGGAAATTTCCGGCGTCCGGCCGCAATGCCGCCCGTCCGCGCCCGCGAGGAGGCGGCGCGGCGGAACGGTTCGGCGATCGGGGGAGCGGATGGGCCGGGCGGCCGCGCGGCCTATTTGCCGGGGCTGAGCGAATCCGCGTCGCGCACGCGCACGCAGAAATAGCGGCGGTAGCCGTCCTCATAGGCCTTGCGCGTCTCGTCCTTCAGCTTGGACGGGATGTCGGCCTTCAGCACGGACTGGCAGGCCTCCTCGCTGGCGAAGACGTGCTGGACCTCGGCCGGCTTGGTGACCACGCGGATATGCGGGCCGGTGAGGGCGTTGAGCGCGACGATGACGATGGCCCACATGGGGATCACTCCGGTGCTGCACAGGGGAAGCGCCGCAAATGCCTAGAGCGGCAGGCCGGGCGAGGCAAGTATCCGCAACGGCAAGCGCGCGGGGAACGTGCGCGGGGCCGAGCGGGAAGCCGTCGCGCCGCGCGCGGGCGGCGCCATGTCGTCGGCCGGGACGGGAAAAGGGTGGGAGGCTGGACAGAGACCCGAGACCGGGCTCGTTGGGGCTGCTTCCTTCCGGACCTGACCCGGTTGGCGAGTGGCTCGTCCACCGCCAACCTCCCGCCGGCTATATCGGGCAGATGGGCGGCAGATGCAAGGGCTGGATGCGGGGGCGGTGCGGGGCGGCCGTCGGTTCGCGAGCTGCGCGTCTGCGCTTCGGGTCGCGGGCGATTGCGTGCAGACTGGCCACGGGACCGCGGCGGAACGCGCGGGATCGGGGGAGCGCAGCATGGCCGACGACGCGGGGGAGCGCCAGCCGGCGCCGATGGAGGCCGGCGGCCGTTACAACGACCATTCCCACCACCAGGCCACGGGCGGCGCCTTCGGCCTGCCGATGATCGCCCCCGCCTTCGCATCGATGGCGCCATCGGGGCCGGTGGTGCTGGCCGACTACGGCTGTGCGCAGGGACGCAATTCGCTGCGGCCGCTCGCCGAGGCGCTGGCCCGCACGCGGGCGCTCATCGGCGCGGAGCCGGCGATCTCGGTCGTGCATGTCGACCAGCCGGCCAACGACTTCGCGGCGCTGTTCCTGCTGCTGCGCGACGACGGCGAAAGCTATCTGCGCGCCGACGCCAACGTGTTCGCCTCGGCGGTCGGCCGGTCGCATTTCGACCAGGTGCTGCCGTCCGGCTCGGTCGATTTCGGCTGGAGCTCGTTCGCCGCCCATTGGCTGAGCGCGGCGCCGGTCACTGACGCCGGTCATGTCTGGCCGCATCTCGCCGATCCGGCGGTCGAGCAGCGCTTCGCTGCCCAGGCAGCGGAGGACTGGCGCCGCTTCCTCGCCAGCCGCGCCCGCGAGCTGAAGCCGGGCGGAGCGCTGGTCGTGGTCCAGCCGTGCCTCGGCGAGGGCGTGGCGACCACGTTCCCGGTGCTGATGGACTGGACGCAGCAGGCGCTCGAGGCGATGGAGCGCGAGGGGATGCTGACGACGGCGGAGCGCCGGCGGATGACGCTCCTCGTCTATGAGCGCCGGCTGGACGAACTGCGCGCGCCATTTGCCTCCGGCGCCTTCGCCGGGCTGGAGATGGTGGCGGAGGAGGCACGCCCGATGCCCGATCCGTTCTGGCCGGCATATCGCGCCGATAGCGACGCCGAGGCCCTGGCCGGGCGGCATCTCGGCTTCTTCCGCGCGCCCTTCATGCCGTCCCTCATCGCGGCGCTCGACCCGGCGCGGGACGCGGCGTTCCGCACCGCCTTCGCCGCGCGGCTCGAGTCGGAGCTGCACGCCCGCATGCTCGCAGCGCCCCAGCCGCTGCTGGAGCCGATGACGATCCATTCGGCGCTGCTGCGTAAGGTGGGGTAGGGTGAAATGACAGAGGGCCTTTAGGTGGGGTAGCGAAGGGCTCTCCCGGCACTGAGCCAGTCGGGGAGAACCGCTTCCGCGGGCAGCTTGTCGCGGACTAAACTGGAGACGCCAAGATCGTGAAGGTGTCACAGATGGGTAAGAAGAAACATGCGAAAATTCAAATTATGACGCTCGATCAAGAGCGCTTTATGGCATTTGAAGGATTACTTGACTGGACTATGGCCGTCTGCGCTCAATATGAGCGGCTCGCGAAGATGAATAATGATCGAAAAAATACTAAACTAGATACTATGATAGATCGTAGTCATTTTCATGACCGCATGTTGCGAACGGAATATCACTATTTTTGTATAGCTGCAAACAAATTATTTGAATATAGAGATTGGACTATATCTCTGGGTATTTGTATTGATATTGATTATTCAGAGATAGACTCTTTTTCGAGGAAAAATATCCGTGATCTTAGAAATATGAAGGAGCACATAGTCGAATATTTCTCCGGGGAAGGTCGTGATCGAGCTCGATGGGTTTTGAAAACGCCGGGGTTCAATTCCGACGCCAGCGCTGTCAACGGAGCGCTGATTGGCGGTCGTTTGGACTGGGTGGCTTTCGGGCTTGCAGCAAAATGCCTGTTGCCTCGATTGCTTAGTCAGCCGATGCCCGTAGCGGTCGGCCCCTGACCGCTTCATCCTCCGAACCCGTCCGTCGCCCGTATCAGCCGGTCGAGTATCCCCGGCTCGCAATAGGCGTGGCCGGCGCCTTCGATGAGGTGGAACTGCGCATCCGGCCAGGCCTTGTGCAGCTCCCAGGCGTAGCGGGCGGGGCAGGGCATGTCGTAGCGCCCGTGCACGATGACGCCGGGAATGCCGGCGAGGCGATGCGCGTTGTCGAGAAGCTGGCGCTCGTCGAGCCAGGCGTTGTGGAAGAAATAGTGGTTCTCGATCCGCGCGAAGGCGAGGGCGAAATGCCCGTCCAGCCAGGGCGCGGTGAAGGCCGGGTTGGGCAGCAGGGTGATGGTCTCGCCCTCCCAGATCGACCACGCTTTGGCCGCCTCGAGCTTCCTCGCCTCGTCGTCGCCGGTGAGCAGGGCGCGATAGGCGCGGACCGGGTCGGCGCGGCCTTCCGGCGACAGCGGGGCGAGGAAGCGCTCCCATTTGTCGGGGAACATCTCCGAGACGCCGAAGCGGTAATACCAGTCGAGCTCGGCGCGGGTGAGGGTGTAGACGCCGCGCAGGATCAGCTCCGACACCCGGTCGGGATGGGTTTCGGCATAGGCGAGTGCCAGCGTCGAGCCCCAGGAGCCGCCGAAGACCTGCCATTTCTCGAAGCCGAAGGTCTCGCGCAGCCGCTCGATGTCGGCGACGAGGTGCCAGGTGGTGTTGTCGGTGAGGTCGGCATAGGGCACCGAGCGCCCGCAGCCGCGCTGGTCGAACAGCACCACCTCGTAGCGCGCGGGGTCGAACAGGCGGCGATAGTCCGGCGAGATGCCCGCGCCCGGCCCGCCATGCAGGAACACGGCGGGCTTGGCGCCCTTCGTGCCCACGCGCTCGTAATAGATGGAATGGCCGTCGCCGACGTCGAGCATGCCGCTCTCGAAGGGCTCGATCGGCGGGTAGAGCGTGCGCAGGTCTGTCATGGCGGGTTCCGGCGGAGGGGCGGAGCGGGACGGGCGGGATGTCGACTCACGGGCGACGATGCCATTCTACGCCCGCCGGGCACGGCCGGGAGGGCCGCCCGGCGCCGCACCCGCCCGCGCGCTTATGCTTCGCGCGCGGACCTGAGGCTCGGCAGGAACCAGGCGAGCAGGCCGAAGGCCGGCAGGAAGGCGCAGAGCTGGTAGACGACGTCGATGCCGTAATGGTCCGCCAGCAGGCCGAGCGCCGCCGCCGCCAGCCCGCCGAGGCCGAACACCAGCCCGTAGAAGAAGCCGCCGATGAGGCCGACGCGGTGCGGCAGCAGCTCGATGGCGTAGACCAGTATGGCGGCGAAGGCGCTCGACATGATGAGGTTGATCACCACGGTGAGCACCGCGGTCGCCACCAGCCCGACATGGGGCAGGGCGATGGTGAAGGGCAGGGCGCCGAGGATGGAGAACCAGATCACCTTGTTGCGCCCGATCCGGTCGCCGACGATGCCGCCGAACAGCACGCCCGCCGCCGAGGAGACGAGGAACAGGAACAGCATGAGCTGGGAGACCTGCACCGACACCTGGAACTGCTCGATCAGGTAGAAGGTGTAGAAGGAGGTGAAGCTCGCCGTATAGGCGGTCTTCGAGCACAGCAGCGCGATGAGGATGAGAAGCGCGGGCAGCACCTGCCGCAGCGGGCGGGCCGGCGGCTCGGTGCCCGGCGCCCCCGCGCGGCGCGCGGGACGGGCGGCGTCGAGCTCGGCATGGCGGGCCGCGGTCCAGCCGAGGATCATCATGGCGAGCAGGGCGACGGCGGAGAACCAGGCGAGGCTGACCTGGCCGTGCGGCACCACGATGAAGGCCGCCAGCAGCGGGCCGACCGCCTGGCCGAACTGTCCGCCGACCTGGAACAGGCCCTGTGCGAAGCCGTAGCGCCCGCCGGAGGCGCTGCGCGCCATGCGGGTGGCTTCCGGGTGGAAGATGGAGGAGCCGATGCCCACGCACGCTGCCGCCGTGAGCAGCAGCGCGAAGCTGCCGGCATAGGCGAGGCCGATCAGCCCGACGAAGGTGAACCCCATGCCGATGGCCATGGAGTTCGGCATCGGCCGGCGGTCAGTATAGAGCCCGACGGCGGGCTGCAGCAGCGAGGCCGAGATCTGGAAGGCGAGGGTGATGAGGCCGATCTGGCCGAAGTCGAGCGCGTAGGTCTGCTTGATGATCGGGTAGATCGCCGGGATCAGCGACTGCATCATGTCGTTGAGCAGATGCGCGACGCTCAGCGCGACCAGGACCGGCATGGCGGAGCGGCGGGCCAGCTCCGCCGGGGCGTTCATCGTCATCGGAAGGGCACTCGGGCGGCCGCGGGAAGGCGGCGCGCCCCTTCACTAGAACAAAGCCGCATCATCGACAATCGAGGCTTGCGGGCAGGGGCCATCGCCGGCGCGCATGCCGGCGATGGCCGTTTTCTGTGTTGCCGCTGGCGGCGGACCTGGCCTCAGGCGGCGGCTGCGGCCACCTTCAGCGACGCCATGTCGATGACGAAGCGGTACTTCACGTCGTTCTTCAGCATCCGCTCATAGGCGGCGTTGATGTCGGCGATGGCGATCATCTCGATGTCGGCGAGGATGCCGTGCTCGGCGCAGAAATCGATCATCTCCTGCGTCTCGGCGAGCCCCCCGATGGCCGAGCCGGCGATGCTCTTGCGGCCCATGATGAGGTGGGCGCCCAGCACCGGGTCGAGTGGGGTGAGGGCGCCGACGATCGCCATGGCGCCGTCGAGCTTGAGCAGGCCGAGATAGGGGTTCATGTCGTGGCCGACGGGGATGGTGTTGAGCAGGAAGTCGAAGCTCCCCGCCGCCTTCGCCATGGCGTCCGCGTCGCGCGAGACCAGCACCTCGTCGGCGCCGAGATGGAGCGCGTCGCGGCCCTTCTCCGGCGAGGTGGTGATCATGGTGACGTGGGCGCCGAGCGCCTTGGCGAACTTCACGCCCATATGGCCGAGCCCGCCGAGGCCGATGACGCCGACCTTCTGGCCTAGGCCGACCTTCCAGTGCTTCAGCGGCGAATAGGTGGTGATGCCCGCGCACAGCAGTGGCGCCGCGCCCTTGAGGTCGAGCGTGTCGGGAATCTTCACCACGAAGCGCTGGTCAACGACGATCTGGTCGGAATAGCCGCCGAAGGTGAGTGCCTCGCCGTTGCGCTCGCGCCCGTTATAGGTCGGGGTCGGCATGTTGAGGCAGTACTGCTCGAGGTCGGCGGTGCAGGCGGCGCATTCGCGGCAGGAATCGACGAGGCAGCCCACGCCCGCATAATCGCCCGCCTTCAGCTTGGTGACCTGCGCGCCGACGCCCACCACCCGCCCGACGATCTCGTGGCCCGGTACCATCGGGTAGAGCGAGTTGGACCAGTCGTTGCGGGACTGGTGCAGGTCGGAATGGCAGACGCCGCAATACAGGATCTCGATATGGACGTCGTGCGGGCCCGTGTCGCGGCGCTCGAAGCTGAACGGCGCGAGCGGTGACGCGGCATCCTGGGCCGCATAGCCGATGCATTGGAACATGATCGTTTTTCCGATGAACGCGCACCGCCGGAATGCCGTGACGCGGCCGGGCCGCCGTGACGCATGCGTCGCGACGTGGCCGTATCAGGGCGTGGCATGTGATGCGCGGGAGCCCCCTCCGCCGTCCATGCTCGCGTCTCGACATGGCCGCCGTCAACGGGGACGGGGCTTCCCGGCGGTAAGTTCTCGCCTATGTGAAGAGCCGGGCGGGCGGCATGGCTGATGGCCGGCGAAGCGGATGGCGCCGGCGCCTGCCTTCCGGGTATAGGTGGGCGTCGCCCCGTCTCCATCCGTCAGCTCCGCGACCGCCCTTCCTCCTTCCGACCGCCGAATCGAGCCCCGCCCAGCGATGACCGCGCAAACGCCCGCCTTCCTTCTCGATCCGCGCCTCGAGGCCCACAGCTTCCCGGTGACCGATCTTTCGCTGTGCACCGTGCGGCTGATGGACGATGCGCGCTTTCCCTGGCTGATCCTTGTGCCGCGCCGGCCGGAGCTGGTGGAGCTGATCGACCTCGACCCGTCCGACCGGGCGACGCTGAGCGCGGAGATCGACGCGGCGAGCCGGGCGCTGAAGGCGGTGACGAACTGCCACAAGCTGAACGTCGCCGCGCTCGGCAACATGGTGCGCCAGCTCCATGTGCACGTGATCGCCCGCTTCGAGGGCGATCCGGCCTGGCCCGGCCCGGTATGGGGCGTGGGCGAGCGCCGGAGCCATGCGGCGCCGCAGGCGATGATGTTCGGCTCCAAGCTGCGCGCGGCGCTGGGAGCGTCGGCATGACGAGGGACACCGTGCTCGAGCGTTTCGGCCCCTGGCCGCATCTCGGCTATACCGGCGCCAGCCTCGACCGCGCCAGCGAGAGGCGCAGCGAGGCGGCGGCGCTGCTGGAGGATCCGCGCGCGCTGGCCTGCCTGATCGCCGGCGACACCATCGTGCTGCGGCGGACCGAGGGGGGCTTCAGCGCGCTGTTCCCGCTCTCCGAGGCAGCCGGGCTTGGCGGGCGCTCGGCGGAAGCCTGCCTGCTCGGGCTCGACGGGCTGGCGCCGCATTTCGTGCTGCCGCTGCATGCGGCGGCGCTGGCGCCGCTGACCGAGCGCGAGGACCTGCACATGGTCGACCTGCGCAGCATCGCGGTCGAGGGGCTGGTGAGCGCGGAGGAGATCGGCGAGCTCGCCACCGCCAAGGCGATGCTGGCCTGGCACGCGCGGCGCACCTTCTGCTCCAATTGCGGCGGTCGGCTGAATGTCGGCGAGGGCGGATGGCGGCGCGAATGCCCCGAATGCGGGGCGCAGCATTTCCCGCGCACCGATCCGGTGGTGATCATGCTCACGGTAGACGGGGAGCGGTGCCTGCTCGGGCGCTCGCCCCGCTTCGCGCCCGGCATGTGGTCGTGCCTTGCCGGCTTCGTCGAACCAGGCGAGACCTTCGAGCAGGCGGCGCGGCGCGAGACCTGGGAGGAGGCGGGCATCCGCACCGGGCAGGCGCGCTATCTCGCCTGCCAGCCCTGGCCGTTCCCGATGTCGGTGATGATCGGCTTCCACCTGCAGGCGGAAAGCACCGACATCACCATCGACCCGGTGGAGCTGGAAGGGGCACGCTGGTTCGCGCGCGAGGAGGCGGCGCTGCTGCTCGCGCGCACCCATCCCGACGGGCTCACGGCGCCGCCGCAGATGGCGATCGCCCACCATCTGATCCGCGCCTTCGTCGAGGGCCGCGACCCGCCGGCGGGGTGAGCCGGCGCGCCTTCAGCCTTCGCGCGACCAGCTTCGGAAGTGCTTGGAGAGCTTCAGGCCCTGGGCCTGGTAGTTGGAGCCGAGCGCCTCGCCATAAAGCGTGCGCGGGCGCTCCATCATGCGCTCATAGACGAGGCGGCCGACGATCTGGCCGTCCTCCAGCATGAAGGGCACCTCGCGCGAGCGCACCTCCAGCACCGCGCGCGCCCCGAGCCCGCCGGCGGCGGCGTGGCCGAAGCCGGGGTCGAAGAAGCCGGCATAGTGGACGCGAAACTCGCCCACCAGCGGGTCGAACGGCACCATCTCCGCCGCATGGGTCGGGGGCACGTGCACGGCTTCCTTGGAGGCGAGGATGTAGAACGCATCCGGGTCGAGGATGAGCTCGCGCCGGCCGCGCGTCATCAGCGGCTCCCAGTAGTCCTCGACCTCGCAGGCGGCGCGCCTGTCGACGTCGATGAGGCCGGTGTGGCGCTTGGCGCGGAAGCCGAGCAGGCCGCTGAAGCCGGCGCCGGACAGGTCGACGCTGACCGCGATGCCGCCGCCGGCGACGTCCGGGCTCATGGCGTCGACCAGCCGGTCGGAGGTGTTGAGGGCGGCGAGCTCGGCCTCGTCGAGCCGCGCGTCGCCGCGCCGGAAGCGGATCTGCGACAGCCGCGAGCCCTGACGCACCAGGATCGGGAAGGTGCGAGGGCTGATCTCGAGATAGAGCTTGCCCTGATAGCCGGCGGGCACCACGTCGAAGGCGCGGGTGCGGTCGGCGATGACGCGGGTGAAGATGTCGAGCCGGCCGGTCGAGCTCTTCGGGTTAGCCGAGGCGGCGATGTCGGCGGGCAGCGCCAGCGCCTCCTCGAGCTCCACCAGATAGACGCAGCCGGTCTCCAGCACCTCGCCGCCCGACAGGTCGAGCTCGTGCAGCCGCACGCCGTCGAGCCGCTCGGCCACGGTCTCGCGCGGGCCGGGCAGGAAGCTGGCGCGGATGCGCCAGGCGACCGGGCCGAGCCGCAGGTCGAGGCTCGCCGGCTGCACCTGGTCCTCGTCGAAGGGGCGCGCGGAGAGGATGGCGCCGCGCCCGGCCAGCGCCTCGATGGCATGGCCAGGCAGAATGCCCTCGCCGGTCAGACCAAAATCCGTCACGCGTGTACTCCGTCCCGCAGCGTGCGTTCGGTTTACCGGACGCGCCCCTTGACGCCAAGCGGGCGGCGGGAGTAATTGCCGCTGACGTGGTCCTTTGAGCCGGCCGGCTTGCCGCCACGCTAAACAAGGATGCTAAAAGGCCGGGGACGCGCATCTCTTGCGCGGGCGCCCCGGCATTTATGACCGGAGCCGCCGATGTCCTCCAATGCCAGTTCCTCCACCGACAAGCTCTCGCCCGCCGAGATCGCCGCGCTGCGCCCGGACACGCGCCTCGTGCATGGCGGCATCCTGCGCTCGCCCTTCGGCGAGACCGCGGAAGCGCTCTACCTGACCCAGGGCTATGTCTACGACACCGCCGAGCAGGCGGAGGCCCGCTTCAAGGGCGAGGACCCCGGCTTCATCTACACCCGCTATTCCAACCCGACCGCGGCGATGTTCGAGACCCGCCTCGCGCTGCTGGAGGGGGCCGAGATGGCGCGGGCGACGGCGTCGGGCATGGCGGCGGTGACGGCGGCGCTGCTGTGCCAGCTCAAGGCGGGCGACCATGTGGTGGCGGCGCGCGCGCTGTTCGGTTCCTGCCGCTATGTGATCGAGGAACTGCTGCCGCGCTTCGGCGTCGCCTCGACGCTGGTCGACGGCACCGACCTTGACGCCTGGAAGGCGGCGATCCGGCCCGAGACCAAGGTGCTGTTCCTCGAGAGCCCGACCAATCCGACGCTGGAACTGGTCGACATCGCCGCGGTGGCGGAAATCTCGAAGGCGGCCGGCGCGTGCCTCGTGGTCGACAACGTGTTCGCCACGCCGATGCTGCAGAGCCCGCTCGCCCTCGGCGCCGACGTGGTGGTCTATTCCGCGACCAAGCACATTGACGGGCAGGGGCGGTGCCTCGCCGGCGTGGTGCTGGGCTCGGAGAAGTTCCTGACCGACCACCTGCAGACCTTCCTGCGCCAGACCGGCCCCTCGGTCTCGCCCTTCAACGCCTGGGTGATGCTCAAGGGCCTCGAGACGCTGCCGCTGCGCATCGAGCGCGCGCAGGCGAGCGCGACGACGCTGGCGGACCGGCTGGCGGCGCAGCCCGGCGTGACCAAGGTGATCTACCCCTACCGCGCCGACCATCCCCAGCACGATCTCGCCAGGCGCCAGATGCGCGGGGGCGGCACGCTGGTGACGTTCGAGGTCGAGGGCGGCAAGGCCGGCGCCTTCCGCTTCCTCAACGCGCTGAAGGTGGCGCGCATCTCCAACAATCTCGGTGACGCCAAGAGCCTCGTCACCCATCCCGCGACCACCACGCACCAGCGATTCACTCCCGAGGCGCGGGCGCAGATGGGCATCTCCGACGGCATGGTGCGGCTCTCGGTCGGGCTCGAGCATGTCGACGACCTGACCGACGACGCCGTGCGCGCGCTGCAGGCGCTCTGAAGCGAAGGGCGGGCCGGCGGCGCCGGGCGGTGGGACGAAACGTGCTCGTGAGGCCGCCCCACCTTGCCCTTGCCGGCCAAAAGCCCTTGACTGGAGCCGTATCGACCCCGAGCGGCGGGGCGGGAAGGAGACTTCATGTACCGGGCGACGACGAAGGGCGTGCAGGTCACGGTGACGCCGCGCTTCTCGCCCGAGCGCTCGGATCCCGAGCGCGGCCAGTATTTCTGGGCCTATACGGTCGAGATCGTGAACCTCGGCGTCGACACGGTGCAGCTCAAGTCGCGGCACTGGATCATCACCGACGCGCTCGGTCGGGTGCAGGAGGTGCGCGGGGCCGGGGTGGTCGGCGAGGAGCCGGTGCTGCCGCCGGGCGCGCATTTCGAATATACGAGCGGCGTGCCGCTGCCGACCTCCACCGGGATCATGGAGGGCAGCTACAACCTCGTCACCCAGAGCGGAGAGATGTTCGACGCCGAAGTGCCGGCCTTCTCGCTCGACCTGCCGGGCGCGGCGCGCACGCTGAACTGACGGCGAAACCGCGCGGCCGACGGACCGCTCCACCTCATTCCTCCCGGCGGCTTCCGGCGCCCCGGCGAAGCGGCTATGGTGCGCCGAGTCTCACGCCGGCACGCCGCCGAGCCTCAGTCGCGATACACGGTCCCAGCCCCTCGTGATCGATCTTCGCCCGATCGCCGCCATCCTCGGCGTGCTGCTTACCATCCTCGGCACCACGATGATGATTCCGGCGCTCGTGGACGTCGTCACGGGCGAGGGGGACTACGTCGTCTACGCCGCGGCGGCGGTCATCACCGCCTTCGTCGGTCTCTCGCTCTGGCTCGCCGGCCGCACCAGCGAGGTGGAGAAGCTCGACCTGCGCCAGGCTTTCGTGTTGACGACGGCGAGCTGGGGGCTGCTCTCGGCGTTTGCCGCCATCCCCTTCATGTGGGCGAACACCGCGCTCTCCTTCACCGACGCTTATTTCGAGGCGATGTCGGGCCTAACCACCACTGGCGCGACGGTGATCTCCGGGCTCGATCACCGGCCGGCCGGCATCCTGATCTGGCGCGCCTTCCTGCACTGGTACGGCGGCGTCGGGATCATCGTGCTGGCGATGGCGCTGCTGCCCATGCTGCGGATCGGCGGCATGCAGCTCTTCCGCGCCGAATCCTCCGACAAGTCGGAGAAGGTGCTGCCGCGCGCGGCCCAGCTCGCCAAGGGCATCGTCGGCACCTATGTGCTGCTCACCGTCGCCTGCGCCTTCACTTATGCGATCTGCGGCATGAGCGTTTTCGACGCGGTGGCGCACGCCATGGCGACCATCTCCACCGGCGGCTTCTCCACCCATGACGCCTCGATCGGCTATTTCCACAGCCCGGCGATCGAGTATGCGGCGATCTTCTTCATGCTCTCGGGCTCGCTGCCCTTCGTGCTCTATGTGCGCGTGCTGGCCGGCGATTTCAGCCGGCTGGTCGCCAACACCGAGGTGCGGCTGTTCCTGTCGCTCGTGGTGCTGTTCGCGCTGATCTCCTTCGTCGAGCAGGTGCGCGGCAACATCGCCCATGGCGAGGAGGCGATGCGCCACGCGTTGTTCAACGTGGTGACGCTGATGTCGACTACCGGCTTCGTCGCGGTCGACTACACCAATTGGGGACCGCCGACCGATGCGCTCTACTTCATCGTCATGTTCCTCGGCGCCTGCACCGGCTCGACCGCGGGCGGCATGAAGAGCTTCCGCATCGCCATCCTCGGCTCGGCGCTGGGCCAGCATTTGCGGCGCATCATCTATCCCAACGGCGTGTTCCCGGTGCGCTACGGCGGCAAGCCGATCGGCGACGACGTGGTGGCCTCGGTGCTTTCCTTTGCGTTCCTCTACCTCGCCACCTTCCTGGTGATCGGCATCGTGGTGAACGCGCTCGGCTTCGACCTGATCACCTCGTTCTCAGCCTCGATTACGGCGCTGGCGAATGTGGGGCCGGGCCTCGGCCCGGTGGTCGGCCCGTCGCAGAACTTCGCCAGCCTGCCGGACCATGTGATCTGGCTGCTGTCCTTCGCGATGCTGCTCGGGCGGCTGGAGCTGTTCACCGTGCTGGTGCTGTTTCTGCCGAGCTTCTGGCGGCGCTGAGCATCGCCCGCCGAGGCGCGGGGGTGGGGCGAATCCGGCCGGGGACGGCGCCATTGCGGGATTGGGTGCGGCGCCGAAGCAGCCTATGCTGCGGCGTACCATCGATGAGGAAACGCAATGCTGGCCGGACCGACCACGACCGAGGAACTTCTCGCCCATCTGGTCGCCTTCGACACCACCAGCCGCAACTCCAACCTCGAACTGATCGGCTTCGTGCGCGACTATCTTTCCGCCTACGGGGTGGAGAGCGTCACCATCCCCAGCGAGGCCGGCGACAAGGCGAGCCTGTTCGCCACCATCGGGCCCCCGGGCGTCGGCGGGGTGTGCCTGTCCGGCCATTCCGACGTGGTGCCGGTGGACGGCCAGTCCTGGTCGAGCGACCCGTTCACGCTGACGCCCGCCGACGGGCGGCTCTACGGGCGCGGCTCCTGCGACATGAAGGGCTTCCTCGCCGCCTGCCTCGGCGCAGTGCCGGCGATGACGGCGGCGAAGCTGGCGACGCCGATCCACCTGATCGTCTCCTATGACGAGGAGGTGGGCTGCACCGGCGTGGTGCCGGCGGTGCGGAAGCTGGGCGTCGACCTGCCCTTGCCCCGCGCGTGCATCGTCGGCGAGCCGACCTCGATGCGGGTGGTGGACGCGCACAAGTCCGGCATGGCCTTCGTGACCACGGTGACTGGGCGCGAGGCGCATTCCTCGATGCCGCAGCTCGGCGCCAACGCCATCTTCGCCGCCGCCGAGCTGGTGGGCGAACTCGACCGCTATCGCGCCGAGCTGATCGAGGCCGGCGACCCCTCCGGCCGCTTCGACCCGCCCAGCACCACGGTGCAGGTGACGGTGATCGAGGGCGGCACGGCGGGCAACATCGTGCCGCGCCAGTGCGCGCTGCGCTGGAACGTGCGCGGCCTGCCGGAGTTCGACATCGGCCCGCTGCTGGCGCGCTTCGAGCGCTTCGCCGAGGAGGTGGTGCTGCCCAAGCTGAAGGCGAGCGCGCCGGAAGCCTCGATCGGCACGGTGCCGGTCTACACCGTGCCGCCGCTGGCGCCGCAGACGGGCTCGATGGCCGAACTGCTGGCGCTGCGCCTCGCCGGGCAGAACCGGACCCATACGGTCTCCTACGGCACCGAGGGCGGGCACTTCCAGGAGCAGGGGATTCCGACCATCGTCTGCGGGCCGGGCTCGATCGACCAGGCGCATAAGCCGGACGAGTTCATCGAGGTGAGCCAGCTTCGCGCCTGCGAGCGCTTCCTCGCCGGGCTGATTGCCGAGTGCGGGCGGCCCTGAGCCGCCCCGGCGTACAGAGCCGCCTTGCGAATATGGTTGACTAGGAAACTGATTCGATATAGTTTCCTAGTCAACCAAAGAGAGGGCCATGGCTTCGATCTCCACGGTTTCGAACCTCACCACCCATCTCGGCTTCTGGCTGCGCATGGTGTCGAACCACGCCTCGCAGGCCTTCGCGCAGAAGCTGGCGGAGCGGGAGGTGACGGTCGCGGAATGGTGCGTGCTGCGCACCCTCTACGGCCGCGACCCGATGCCGCCCAGCCGCGTCGCGGACGAGATGGGGATGACGCGGGGCGCCATCACCAAGCTCGCCGACCGCCTGATCGCCAAGGCGCTGCTACGGCGCGAGGCGAGCGCGCGGGACGGGCGGGCACAGACCCTCACACTCACCGAGCGCGGCGCGGGCCTCGTGCCCGAACTCGCCGCGCTGGCCGACCGCAACGACGAGGAGTTCTTCGCTGGCCTCTCCGACGAGGAGCGCGCGAGCCTCGAGCGCCTGCTGAAGCGCCTGGCCGAGCGCGGCGGGATGCGCGGCGTGCCGGTCGCCTGATTGCGTCGTCATCCACGGAGCACGTCCATGAACGAACAGCAGCAAGCCGTCGCCCGGGCCTGCCTCGCCGGGGCCGAGGACGGCACACGGAGCTTTCCCGAGATCGTCGGGACGCTGGCACAGGCCGGATTCGAGGGCTACGCCGTCGACTTCCGGCGCGCGGTCGCGACCTATTACCTGCCGGACGGGGAGAGCCTCGAACTGCCCGCCCGCGCGGCCGGTGGGCCGGTCGCGGCGCGCTTCGACGGCGCGATGGTCCAGGCCGCGATCCGCGAGGCGCAGCAGCAGGCGCCCGGCTACACCTATGGCGGCTTCTGCCGCAAGGCGGTGCAGGCGGGATGCGCGGGCTATGTGGTCTCGTTCTCCGGCCGCCGCGCGCTCTATATCGGGCGCACCGCGGAGACCCATGTCGAGCCGTTCCCGGCCCCGCCGGCGGGTGCCGCGCGCCGGGCTCAGCCCTGAGGGCCCTCGGCCTCGACGATCTCCTCGGCCCGGAAGTCGTAGCTGCGCCCGCAGAACTCGCAGGTGACCGAGACCTTGCCGTCCTCGACGAGGTCGGCGCGCTCCTCGGGCGGGAAGCTCGTCAGCACGTTCATCACCCGCTCGCGCGAGCAGGAACAGCGGGCGACGACGTTCTCGGCGTCGAACACCCGCACGCCGCGCTCGTGGAACAGGCGGAACAGCAGCCGCTCGCTCGACAACGCGCCGTCGACCAGCTCGACATCCTCCAGCGTGCCGATCAGCGACTGCGTCTCGACCCAGGCGTCGTCCTCCTGCGTCTCGGGGATCTCGGTGCCCTCGGGCGCGTCGCCCGGATGCAGGTCGGCCGTGCGGATGCGCCCGCCCTCGGTGGGCAGGAACTGCACCATCAGCCCGCCGGCGCGCCAGGAGGAGGCGGCGCCGCCCGGGCGCACCTCCTCGGCGACGGCGAGGCGTACGCGGGTGGGGATCTGCTCGGACTGGGTGAAATACTCGTGCGCCGCCGCCTCCAGCCCGCCGCCTTCCAGCGCCACCACGCCCTGGTAGCGGTTGGCCGAGAGGCCCTGGTCGATGGTCATGGCGAGATGGCCGGAGCCCAGCAGGACGCCGCTGTCTGGCCCGGCGCCGGCGGACGCGGCTTCCTCGGCCGCGCGCAGGCGCTCAAGGTCGAAGCGGGCATAGGCGCGCACGTCCTGCGGGGCGGTGAAGTCCACCACCAGCAGGTCGACCGGCCCGTCGGTGCGGGTCTGCAGGATGAAGCGGCCCTCGATCTTCAGCGTCGAGCCGAGCAGCACGGTGAGCGCGACCGCCTCGCCGAGCAGGCGCTTGACCACCGGCGGATAGTCGTGATGGGCGAGCACGGCGTCGAGCGTCGTGCCCAGGCGCACGATGCGCCCGCGCACGTCGAGCCCGTCGACGTGGAAGGGGGTAACGCGGTCGTCCACCGCTTCGGCGGCGGGCGCGCGGCTATGGGGATCGGTATGTGATGTCATGGCGGCTCCGTGCGCCCATATAGGCAAGCCCCGGGCCGAATGCGAGGGGGGCGGCGCATATGGGTACCGGCGGGGATTTGCGGCGCGGGGCGTCGCAGGTTCGGGGCCGGGGGAGGCGGCGAGGTCGGACGCGCGACGCGGATAGGGCGATTGCTCGGGCGCGTCTCTCCGACTTCTCGGCGGAGGTGAGGAAGGGCGTGCCAATGTCCCCTCTCCCAGCGGGAGAGGGGCGCGCCAGCGTTTCCGCTTTCACTAGTGAGAGGGGCGGCGGCTGCCTCCTGGCGCCGCCTGCCTTCCCGCTGCGGCTACGCCGCGGCGCCTTCGAGGCACCAGGCGAGGATGCCCTTCTGCGCGTGCAGGCGGTTCTCGGCCTCGTCGAACACCACCGACTGCGGGCCGTCCATCACCTCGTCGGTGACTTCCTCGCCGCGATGGGCGGGCAGGCAGTGCATGAAGATCGCGTCCGGTGCGGCGCGCTTCATCAGCGCGCCGTTGACCTGGTAGGGGCGCAGCAAATTGTGCCGGCGCTCGTACTCGGCATCGCCCATCGACACCCAGGTGTCGGTGACGACGCAGTCCACGCCCTCCACCGCCGCCTCCGGGTCGGTGCCGAAATTCACCCGCGCGCCGTTCGCGCGCGCCCAGTCGACCAGCGCCGGGCGCGGGGTGAGCTCGGGCGGGGTGGCGACGTTGAGCGCGAAGTCGAAGCGCTGCGCCGCCTGCACCCAGGAGGCCAGCACGTTGTTGGCATCGCCGGTCCAGGCGACGGTGCGCCCGGTGATCGGCCCGCGATGCTCCTCGAAGGTCATGACGTCGGCCATGATCTGGCAGGGATGGCTGTCGCGCGTCAGGCCGTTGATGACCGGCACGCTGGCGTGGCGGGCGAGCTCCTCGAGCGCGTGGTGGTCGAGGATGCGGATCATGATCGCGTCGACATAGCGCGAGAGCACCTTCGCCGTGTCGGCGATGGTCTCGCCGCGGCCAAGCTGCATCTCGGCGCCGGTGAGCATGATGGTCTCGCCGCCGAGCTGGCGCATGGCGACGTCGAAGGAGATGCGGGTGCGGGTCGAGGGCTGGTCGAACACCATCGCCAGCACCTTGCCGCCGAAGGGCTTCTCCGCCGCGACCTCGTGGCGCCGGCTCTTCAGGTCGCGCGAGAGCTCGATCAGCCCGCGCAGCTCCTGCGGCGGCAGCAGGTCGAGGTCGAGGAAATGCTTCACGGCGCCATTGGCCGCGCCGTTGGCGGGCGCATTTGTCGGGTGTGCGTTCGTGTTCATGCCGCCGCTCCCTTCACGGCTTGCTTCTCGGCCTCGGGCCTGAGGCCGCTCTCCAGCCTGGTGCAGGCGGCGTCGAGCCGGGTGAAGGCCGCCTCGATCTCCTCCTCGCCGATGGTGAGCGGAGGCAGCAGCCGGACCACGTTCTCGCCTGCGGTCGGCACCAGCATGTGCTCCGCGCGCAGGGCGACGACGAGGTCGGTGTTGGGGACGTGGGTGCGCAGGCCGACCAGCAGGCCCTCGCCGCGCACCTCGGCGATCACCGCCGGGTGGCGGTCCTTCAGCTCGGCGAGCTTCTGGCGCAGCCGCGCCGACGTCGTCTGGACCTGCTCCATGAAGCCCTCGGCCAGCACCACGTCGAGCACCGCATTGGCGACGCTCATGGCGAGCGGGTTGCCGCCATAGGTGGAACCGTGGGTGCCCGCGACCATGCCCTTGGCGGCCTCTTCCTTGGCGAGGCACGCGCCGACCGGGAAGCCGCCGCCGATGCCCTTCGCCACGGCCATGATGTCCGGCGTGATGCCGGACCATTCATGGGCGAAGAACTTGCCGGTGCGCCCGACGCCGCACTGCACCTCGTCGAGGATCAGCAGGAGGCCCTTCTCGTCGCACAGCGCGCGCAGCTCGCGCAGGAACGCCCACGAGGCGGTACGCACGCCGCCCTCGCCCTGCACCGGCTCGATCAGGATGGCGCCGGTCTGCGGCCCGATGACGGCCCGCACCGCCGCGAGGTCGCCGAACGGCACCTGGTCGAAGCCGGGCATGGCAGGGCCGAAGCCCTCCAGATATTTCGGGTTGCCGCCGGCGGCGATGGTCGCGAGGGTGCGCCCGTGGAAGGCGCCCTCGAAGGTGATCATGCGGTAGCGCTCGGGCGCGCCATTGGCGTCGTGGTACTTGCGCGCCATCTTGATCGCGCATTCCAGCGCTTCCGCACCCGAATTGGTGAAGAACATGGTGTCGGCGAAGGTGGCTTCGGTCAGGCGCTTCGCCAGACGCTCGCCGCCCTCGATGCGGAACACGTTCGAGATGTGCCAGAGCTTGCCGGCCTGCTCGGTCAGCGCCGCCACCAGATGGGGATGGGCGTGGCCGAGCACGTTCACGGCGATGCCCGCGGTGAAGTCGAGATATCGTTCGCCGTCCTTGGTGAAGAGCCAGGCGCCCTCTCCCCGTTCGAAGACGAGGTCCACACGGTTATAGGTCGGCAGGATGGGATCGATCATCTGTCCCCTCCCTCTCTCTCCACGCGCCCGCGGCCGCCTCGGTAGCGGGTCAGGGGCAGTCCCAAAACGAAACGTGCCGCCCTTGCGGGGGCGGCACCCGATGCGTCGAATTCTATAGAAGAGGCCGCAGGGGTCAACAGCGGCGCGCCCGCGGCCCTGAAGCGCTGCCGAGTCAAGTCCTTGATCCGACTCGGCTCCTCGCCGGAGTGTTGCCGCGCGGACTCTCAATTGGGGAAAACAATCGTTTCGGACGTGAACCTACTGTCCGCGAGTCTACGCATATTGTAGCCTCCTGCCTGTCAGATACGACATCTCGTGCGGCGGCATTTCCTGTGGCGTTAGCGGCGTTCATCCTGGTCGGGGCTCCCCTCGGCCGGAGGGCTGAAGGATTCCGCCCGCGCCCTGGGAAGGCCAAGACCGGGAAGGCGAAGGAGGCACAGCGATGAACTGGACGGATGAGCGCGTCGAGTTGCTCAAGAAACTCTGGTCCGAAGGGCTCTCCGCGAGCCAGATCGCGGCCGAGCTCGGCGGTGTCACCCGCAATGCGGTGATCGGCAAGGTGCACCGCCTCGGGCTCTCCGGCCGCGCCAAGCCGATGAGCGCCCCGGCGCCGCGCCCGCGCAAGCCGCGCCCGGTGACCACCAGCAACGTGTCGAGCCGGCCGGTCATCCACGGCAACACGGCGCTGGCGACCGCCGCCCGGGTGGCGGTGGAGCCGGAGCCGGAGGAAATGCCGGATCCGGTCGCCAATGTGGTGCCGATGGCCGAGCGCTGCACCATCCTCGACCTGACCGAGTTCACCTGCCGCTGGCCGGTGGGGGACCCCGGCAAGGACGATTTCTTCTATTGCGGCAGCCGCACCAAGATCGGCCTGCCCTATTGCGCCTTCCACGCGCGCATCGCCTACCAGCCGGTGCAGGACCGCAGCCGGCGCCGCGCCGCGCGCTGAGAGGGGGCGAAGCGGGGCTCCGAAGGCCGGGCGCGCGCCTATGGCGCCCGGGCCCGCCGGTCCCCATAATGGCGGCCCGATTCCGGCACGATACGCCCGAGGCCGCCCGCGATGCTGTTCCGCGCCCGAGAGACCGCGCGCCAGAAGGCGCCGGTCCATCCCGAACCGTCCCAGGTCACGCTGCAGCTGACGACCGGCGAGGTCGCCGTCACGCTCAAGCGCAACGCCCGGGCCCGGCGCTACACGCTCCGTGTGCGCGCGGCGACGCGCGACGTGGTGCTGACCATGCCCGAGCGCGGATCGCTGCGCGAGGCGCTGGACTTCGCCCGCCGCCATGTCGGCTGGATTGAGGTGCGGCTCGCCCGTCTGCCGGAGGTGGTGGCTTTCGTCGAGGGCGCGGTGATCCCGGTGCGGGGCGTGCCCCATCGCATCGTCCACCGGCCCGAGGCGCGCGGCACGGTGTGGACGGGGGGCGAGGAGGAGCCGGTGCTGCATGTCGCCGGCAACGTCGCCCATGTGCCGCGCCGGGTCGCCGACTTCCTCAAGCGCGAGGCGCGGCGCGACCTGGTGGAGGCCTCGCACCGCCATGCGCGCGCGCTCGGCGTCTCGATCAGCCGGGTGACGCTGCGCGACACGGCGAGCCGCTGGGGCTCGTGCTCCGCGAACGGGGCGCTGTCCTATTCCTGGCGGCTGATCCTGGCCCCGGCCTTCGTGCTGGACTACCTCGCCGCGCACGAGGTGGCGCACCGGCGCGAGATGAACCACGGCCCGCGCTTCTGGGCGCTGGTCGACCGGCTGTTCCCCGAGCGCCACGCCGCCGAGCGCTGGCTGAAGAAGCACGGCGCCGAGCTGCACCGCTACGGCACGGGGGAATAACCGCGCGGGCTCCGGGTGGGCCACGCAGACAAAGGCGGGCGGGCAGAGGGCCCCCGCCTCAGCCGCGGCCGAACAGCTTGTCGAGCAGCCAGTTGTCGATGGTGGCGGGCTTGTGCCCGTCCGAGGGCTGCGGCTCGCTGGTGACCATGGGCTCGTCGCTCACGTCGCCGGGCGGCAGGTCGCCGGGCTGGTAGGTGCCGGTGCCGGGAAGCTGAACCACCGGCAGGCCCTTGTGGGCAGCCTTCATCACCTCGCTCCAGATCGTCACCGGCAGGCCCGAGCCGCCGGCGCGCTTGGTGGGCGAGGAATCGTCGTTGCCGAGCCAGACCCCGGCGACGAAGCGGCCGGTGTAGCCGACGAACCAGGCGTCGCGGTAGTCCTGGCTGGTGCCGGTCTTGCCGCCGGCCGGCCAGCCCGGCAGGTCGGCGTGGCGCGCGGTGCCGACCAGCAGCGTCTCGCGCATCATCCGGTTCATCATGGCGACGTGCGGCGGCGCCATCACCATGCCGCGGCTCGGCTGGTCGTAGGAATAGATGACCTTGCCGGAGGCGTCGCGCACGCGCTCGATGACGTGCGGCGTGATGCCGACCCCGCCATTGGCGAAGGGCGCGTAGGCGCCGACGAGCTCCAGCACCGAGACCTCCGAGGTGCCGAGCGCGATCGAGGCGTTGGGCTCCAGCTTCGAGGTGATGCCGAGCCGGTGCGCGGTCTTGATCACCTCGGCTGGCCCGACCTCCATCGCGAGACGCACTGCCACCGTGTTGAGCGAGAAGGCGAGGGCGGTCTTCAGCTCCACCGGGCCGCGATATTTGTGCGAGTAGTTCTCCGGCTTCCAGCCCTTGATCTGGATCGGCGCATCCTCGCGCACCGTTTCCGGGGTGAGGCCGCGCTCGAGCGCGGTGAGGTAGACGAAGGGCTTGAAGGCCGAGCCCGGCTGGCGCTTGGCGGTGACGGCGCGGTTGAACTGGCTCTCCTCATAGGACTTGCCGCCGACCAGCGCCTTCACCCCGCCATTGGTGTCCATCAGCACCACCGCGCCCTGCTCGACGCCGTATTTCTTGCCGTCCTTGTCGAGCGTGGTCTTCAGCGCATCGCTGGCGACCGCCTCCAGCGAGGGGTCGAGCGTGGTCTCGACCACGAGGTCGTGGTCGATCGGGCCGATGGCGGCCTTCAGCCGGTCCATCACCCAGTCGGCGGCATAGCCGGTCGAATCCGGGCCGCGGCCCTTGGCGAGGGTGGCGGGATGGGCGAGCGCGGTCTTCTCCATCTCCGGGGAGATGAAGTCGGCATCCTCCATCGCCCCCAGCACGATGGCCGCGCGGGCCTGCGCGCCGTCGAGATTGTGGGTCGGGGCGAGGGCGGAGGGCGACTTCACCAGCCCCGCCAGCATCGCCGATTCCGACAGGGTGAGCTGGCGCGCGGACTTGCCGAAATAGCGCTGGGCGGCGGCCTCCACGCCATAAGCGCCGGCACCGAAATAGACGCGGTTCACATAGAGCTCGAGGATCTGGTTCTTGGAGTACTTGGTCTCCAGCCAGATGGAGAGGATGAGCTCCTGGATCTTGCGCGAGATGGTGCGTTCCTGGGTCAGGAACAGATTCTTGGCGAGCTGCTGGGTCAGCGTCGAGCCGCCCTCGCGCAGCCGCCCGGTGGTGATGTTCACGAACATCGCGCGGGCGAGGCCGAGCGGGTCGAGGCCGAAATGCGAGTAGAAGCGCCGGTCCTCGATGGCGACGAAGGCCTGCGGCAGGTAGGGCGGCAGGGCGCGCAGCGGCACGCTGGCCCCGCCCATCTCGCCGCGCGTGGCGATGGTGGTGCCGTCGACGCCCTTGATGGTGACGGTGGGCGGGCGCTCGGGAATGGCGAGGTTCTGGATCGGGGGAAGCTGGCTCGCCTCGTAGGCGATGAGGCCGGCGAGGCCGATGCCCCCCCAGATGCACAGCACGAAGCCCCAGTAGAGCAGCCGGGCGAAGCGTCCGCGGCGCGGGCGTCCGCCACGTCCGCCGCCACCGCCTGAGGGGCGCGCGGTGCCGCGCCCGCCGCCGCCGTTCGCCGCACGCGAGCCGCCCTGGCGGTTGCCGGCGGCACGTCCGCCCCCGTTTCCGCTCCCCTTGCCCGCTTTCGCGGCGGCGCCGGTGCGCGAGGCGCCGCGCTCGCGCGCCATGGGGGCGGAATCGAGGGTGGGGCGGTCCTCGGAGGTGAGGCGCAGCTCGGACCGGAAGCCGGGCGTGCTCAACACCGGCTCGCGCCGCTCGCCATTGCCTCGACCTGCGAACATGCCCATTCCCCTTGCCCCTTCCGGGATCAGCGTCCCCGCTTCCGTTGCGGCCGGTAAACGAACCCTAAATCGGGCCGTTTAAGAGGGGCCTAACAGGCTATTTTGTGACACGCCTTTGTTTTCAACGGCCCTCGGGTAGGGGTGTTCCCGGCCGTTTCGGGACCGGCGGGAGACCCGCGACGACATGCGGTTCCTGCGCCGTCTGCGGCGGGCCTGCGATGGGGTGGCGGTCGGGTCGGCTATCCGGGGCTGACGATCTTCGTGGACGCCCCGGCAGCCGCCGCGTAGGTCGGCATCAAAGTCCACGTGCTCGAGCAGTGAGCATCTCGCCCGCAGCCCCGAGCCGCTATGGAAAGAACGATCAACGGATATAGTGCCGATCCGCAGTGTTCTTCCAGTAGGCGCATATGACTTCCGGTGCCGTCGATCCATTTCAAAAATCGCGTCCAGACGCACTCACGGGTCTCAGGTTTTTTGCCGCGTTGGGGGTCGTCATCTTCCATTTGAATGGGAATTTCGGCGTTCCGGCTGTCGAGTACCCGCTCGGGCACGGGGTCACCCTGTTCTTCGTTCTGTCAGGCTTCATCCTCACCTATGTCTATGAGGACGTGAAAGGACCGAGGCGGCTACGAGCCTTCTATATCGCCCGGTTTGCGCGGGTTTGGCCGCTGCATTTTGTTACCTTCATCGCTGCCATCGTCCTCGCGGTGAACACCGTATTCCCGACGCCGTTCGAAACGGCGGCGATAGCCGGCCTCAATCTGGTGCTCCTGCAAAGCTGGTGGCCGACCATGGGGGCGGCCTTCTCGTTCAATGCGGTGAGCTGGTCGCTGTCGAACGAAGCATTCTTCTACGCCCTGTTTCCGGTCTTGCGGCGCAATCTGTCGAGGAACTGGCATTGGAAGCTCGGTGCCTCGTTGCTTTCAGGCTTCATGATCGCTTGGGCTACCGCCGTCCTTTCGATCCCCATGACCGGCGCTCCGTCGACAATCACAGCTGAGGCCCTGGGACTGGTCAATCCGTTGTCTCGCCTGTTCCAGTTCATGGTCGGGATGTGTTGCTGCCTAGCATGGATGCGCTTCCGCCATTTGCTGCCCAGATCGTTCATCCTCGCATCCGCGGTTGAAATCGGGATCGTCATCTTCGGCTGGTGGCTCGGCTACCACATGACCGAAATGCGCGGGCTGGATATCGTCTTCGGCGAGCGCGTCCAGCTATGGATGAACCTGTCCAACGGGCTCGTGCCCGCATTCGCGCTGCTGATCATCGCGCTGGCGAACGGCAACGGCATTATCAGCCGCCTGCTCGCGGTACCTCCGATGGTGTTCCTGGGCGAGATTTCCTACGCCATCTACATGGTTCACTTCATCATCCTCGTCGTCATCACGAGGTTCGTCGAAGGGCTAGCTGCGTGGCCGCCCTGGCTGGCGCTGTCGGTTTATCTGGTCCTGACGCTCACCGTCTCGACACTGCTTTTCCTGTTCGTAGAAAAGCCTATGCGCAACCGGATCACCGGCCGGCGCCACGCCACCAGTTAGGTTCGCGGTTCGGGCCATTCGCGGGACCATTTCGCGGATGGCCCGACGGGAACCCGCCAGGAAGGGCTAAGGGGGCAATTTTGGGTGGCGGGATGACGCCGGCCCGCCGTGTCGGCGGGTCACGCCCGCACGCGGCGGGCGGACGCCGGCAGGGTCAGCGCCGGAAGCCCCGCCTCAGGCCGCGTTGGCCTCGTCGTCGGCGTCGAGCACGTGGAGCAGGGCGCGGCGGATGGCGGAGTGGCGGGCGGCGCCGAGGATCTTCGCCCCCATCAGGTCGGTGACGTAGAACACGTCCACCGCCCGCTCGCCGAAGGTTGCCACATGGGCCGAGGCGATGTTGAGGTTGAGCCGCGACAGGGTCTGGGTCAGCCCGTAGAGCAGGCCCGGCCGGTCGAGGCCGGAGACCTCGATCACGGTGTGACGGTTCGACCAGGAATTGTTGAGCGTCACCTCGGGCTCGACGGTGAAGGCCCGCGGGCGGCGGGTGAGCTTCTTCGCCACCACGTCGGGCAGGCGGATCTCGCCCGAGAGCGACTTCTCGATGGCGGCGGCGATGCGGTCGGCGCGGCGCAGCTCGTCCTCGTCGCGCTCGAGCGTACGGGTGAGTGCGATGGTGTCGAGGGCGCGGCCGTCGGTGGTGGTGCTGATCTGCGCGTCGACGATGTGCGCGCCCGCCGCCGCGCAGGCGCCGGCGATGACGGCGAGCAGCTTGGGGTGGTCGGGCGCGAACACGGTGAGCTCGGTGATGCCGCGCCGCACGTCGGTCTGCGAGGTGGTGGCGAGGGCGCGCCCCTCGGCTTCCGCCGCCAGGATGAAGCGGGCATGGGCGACCTGCTGGCCGGGATCGGTCTGCAGCCAGTAGCTGGGATAATGGCGGGCGACATAGGCGTCGATCGCCTCGGCGTCCCAGTCCTGCTCGGCGGCGCGGAACTCGGCCTGCGCGCGGGCGACGCGCCGGGCGCGGTTGGTCTCCGAGAAGCCGCCGGTGACGACCGGCTCGGTCTCGTAATAGAGCGTGCGCAGCAGCTGGGACTTCCAGTTGTTCCACACGCCGGGCCCGACCGCGGCGATGTCGGCGGTGGTGAGGATCTCCAGCAGCTTCATGCGCTCGAGGTTCTGCACCACGCTCGCGAAGTTCTCGATCGTCTTGCGGTCCGACAGGTCGCGCGACTGGGCGACGCTCGACATGGTGAGGTGCTGCTCGATCAGCCAGGCGACCGTGTCGGTGTCGCTGGAGGAGAGGCCGAAGCGCGGGCACAGCTTGCGCGCCACCCGGGCGCCGGCGATCGAATGGTCCTCCGGCCGGCCCTTGGCGATGTCGTGCAGGAACATCGCGACATAGAGCAACTGGCGGTTCTTGATCTGCTGCACCAGCTCGTTGGCGAGGCCGTATTCGGCCCGGTCGCCGCGCTCGATCTGCGACAGCACGCCGATGGAGCGGATGAGATGCTCGTCCACCGTGTAGGAGTGGTACATGTTGAACTGCATCATCGCGACGATGCGGCCGAACTCGGGCACGAAGCGGCCCAGCACGCCAGCCTCGTTCATGCGCCGCAGCACGATTTCGGGCGCGTTGCGCGAGGTGAGGATCTCGAGGAACAGGCGGTTGGCCTCGGGATGCTCGCGCACCCGCTGGTCGATCAGCTTGAGCGAGCGGGTGGCGAGGCGCATCGCTTCCGGGTGGAAAGCGAGGCCGTGCTTGCCGGCGAGCTGGAAGATGCGGATCAGGTTGACCGGGTCGTGGCCGAAGGCGCTGGAATCGGCGACGTTGATGCGGTCGTGGTCGACGATGAAGTCCGCGCTCTCCTTGAGCTTGCGGTTGGGCGAGCGGCGCAGCCGGGCGATCATGCGGTTGAGCCGCGGCACCGGCTTGTCGTGGCGCTCCTCCAGCGCCGCCGAGACGATGGCGGTGAGGTCGCCCACGTCCTTGGCGACGAGGAAATAGTGCTTCATGAAGCGTTCCACGTCCTTCAGGCCGGGATGCTCCATATAGCCGAGCCGCTCGGCCATCTCGCGCTGCAGGTCGAAGGAGAGGCGCTCCTCAGGCTTGCCGGCGAGGAAGTGCAGATGGCAGCGCACCGACCAGAGGAAATCCTCGCAGCGGCGGAAGATCTTCGCCTCTTCTGCGGTGAACACGCCCTTGGCGACGAGCTCGCGCGTCTCGTGCACGCGGTAGACGTATTTCGCGATCCAGAACAGGGTGTGCAGGTCGCGCAGGCCGCCCTTGCCGTCCTTGACGTTAGGCTCGACCACATAGCGCGACTGGCCCGCGCGCCGCAGCCGCTCCTCGCGCTCGGCGAGCTTGGCGGCGACGAACTCGGCGGCGGTGCCCTCGACCACGTCCTTGTCGAAGCGGGTGGCGAGCTCGTTGAACAGCGCCTGCTCGCCGAGCAGCAGCCGCGCCTCCAGCAGCGCGGTGCGGATGGTCATGTCGGCGCGCGCCTGGCGGATGCATTCGTCGACCGAGCGGGTCGCGTGGCCGACCTTCAGCCCCATGTCCCACAGTACATAAAGCATCGCCTCGGCGACGCTTTCGCCCCAGGCGGTCTGCTTGTAGGGCAGCAGGAACAGGATGTCGGTGTCCGAGCCCGGCGCCATCAACCCGCGCCCGTAGCCGCCTACCGCGACGATCGCCATGCGCTCGGCGGTGGAGGGGTTGTCGGCGGGGTAGAGAAACTTCACCACCAGTTCATGGACGAGCTGGAGGATCTCGTCCTGCAGGCGCGAGAGCCGCTCGGCGCAGCGCCGGCCGGAGCCGTCCTGCATCAGCCAGCGCTCGGCGGTCTTGTGGCCTTCCTGGTAGGCGACCTTGAGGCGGCGCGCGAGCTGGCCGCGCAGCTCGATCTCGCCGCCGCCCTTGGCCCCTCCCAGCACCTCGCGGGCGAGCGCGGACAGCTCGACGCGCATGGCGTCGATGTCGAACAGTTCCTTGAAGGGGGTCTCGGGGCGTTTGCGGCGGCGGATGTCGTTCATGGTGCGGTCCTGATCGGACCACCGCTTTAACCGATCCATCCCGCCGCGTCATCGTGCGTTGCCGCGATTGGTGCGCCGCGGCGCGGCGAGCAGGCGAATTGCCTCGAAACCCTTCGCTTAAAACGCGACATGCCCGGCGCACGGCCGGGCATGTCCGTCCTGACGTCGCATGTGATGCATGACGTCGCTAGGCGGGGACCGCGATCGCGGTCGAACTCACGAGATGCCGGTCATTCAACTCACGACCCGGCCGACGCGCCTCAGTTGGTCTTCGAGGCCGACTCGTCCTGCATCTGCTCAAGGGTCTTGAACTCCGGAGCGGCGTTCAGCTCTTCCTTGGTCAGCGCGACGACGATCTTCTGGCCGTTGTCGGTCGGGGTCGGCGTCAGCGAGTCGAAGGACACCGCGACCGGCTTGGCGCCGATGCCGAGGAAGCCGCCCACGTCGATCACGGCGGCGACGATGGTACCGTCGCGCTCCACGACCAGATCGCTGATCGAGCCGAGGTCCTCGTCATTCGAGGTCACGACGTCGGTGCCGATCAGGTCCGAGCCGAGCCACTGGCCGCTCGACTGGGTGCTGACGAACTTCGGCGTGTTCGGCGCGACGGTCTTGGTCGCGTCGGCGCTGCTGTTCGGCATGGCGTTGGTCGAACCCGACGCGTTGGGCATGGTGGAGTCGGGCATCTCGGCCGCGGGGGCCTGCGGGCTCGACGCCGGAGGCGTGGTCTGGGTGGCAGCCGGCGGGGTGGTGGTGTCGGTACCGGAGGGGCTCTGAGCAAACGCCACGGCGGGCGCGAGCGACAGGGCCGTAATCGCGGTGAGGGTGGCGAGCTTGCTGGTCATTCGTTCTCTCCTGATATGGAAAAGACTGTCTCAGTAAGCCGGTCAGGTGAACCGTACTGCCTCAACAACGAAGTACCTAAAGGTTAGTTCCTAGGTATTATTTGCTGACGCTCTGAAGTCTTGTTTCAATATATTTCAATTGATGAGCGAGGCGTCGGCGACGCACACGGTCATCTCTTCCGTCGCGAGATTCGACTTGGTGACGCCCAGCGACGACAGGCAGCCGCGCGGCGTCTCCATGGCCCGCGTCGGGGCCGGGGAGCCGGGGATGGCGGAAGCCGGAATCGTCGAGGCGGGAATTGCGGACGGCGTGGCGTCCGCCGGCGTCATGGCGCCCGGCGCGGTGGCCGGGACGACGGGGGGCGCGAAGGTCGTGGCGCCCACGGGAATGGCGACCGGCGCCCCTTCGCCCGCCGTGCTGGCGGTCGGGATGCCGATGTCGAGCCGCGGGCCCTTGGCCGCGCGGTTGACCATGGAGGCCTGGTAGACGGGCTCGTGCGGGCCCATCTCGCCGATGGCGACGACCGGCGGCACCGCCCGCGAGGCCGCCACGGCACCGAAGGATGCCGCCATCAGCGGCAGCGCCACGACGACGCCGGTCGCGGCGCCGGCCAGATAGACCGATGACCTGAGAACCACATTGCCGATGCGAACCATCTGCGTTCTCCCACTTCCCTGGGCGGCGTGGCCGGCCCGCGCCCCAACCGGCTCCGTGCCGATCGTCCGCGCCCGCTCCCCCGTCGCCTCGATCCCGGCGCCCCACGGTGTCTTCCGGCCCGATACCGGAACAGCACCCGCCGCGGCGCCGGCCGCGGCATCCCAACCCGAATACGGAACGTGGAAATCCGATCGCGGGAGCGCACGACGCGCTCCCGGCGGGACCGTCCGACGGGCGAGGATCACTGGCAAAGGCGCGACAGGACTTATTCCCCGTCCGCCGCGTGGTTAACGTTGGTGAAACGCATTGGTTCCCCGGTGCCATCACGAGCGCGTGCGCGGAGCGGGAGCGCGGGGGAGCATGTCGAAGCGTGCGGCCGCGATGAGCCGCGCGGGACGACCATTCCGTGCGAGGCCTCCTTCCCACGTGCGGGAAGTCCTCCGTCGCCGGCTCAGCGTCCGGCGAGGAGGTGGGCCTGGGGAACCTTGATCTGGCAGTTGAGCCCGGTCGGGGCGAAGTCGAGCGTGACCTCGCCGTCGAGGGCGCGGGCGAGGTTGCGCTCGATGACGAGCGAGCCGAAGCCGCGCTCGCGCGGGGGCGAGACGGGCGGGCCGCCGCTCTCGCGCCAGGACAGCTCGAAGCCGCCGCCCGCTTCCGGCGGGCACCGGCCCCAGGTGATGTTCACCTTCCCGCTGGGCACCGACAGCGCGCCGTATTTGGCGGCGTTGGTGGAGAGCTCGTGCAGGGCGAGGCCGATATTCTGCGCCGCCTCGGGCTTGAGGAAGATATCCGGCCCGCTGACCTCGACCTGGCTGTTCTCGCGGTCGATCTGATGGCCGAGCTGGGAGCGCACCATGTCGGCCAGCGAGGCGCCGTGCCAGCTCTCCTGCACCAGCAGGTCGTGCGAGCGGGCGAGCGCCTGCAGCCGGGCGCTGAACACCTCGACGAACGCGTCGATCGAGCCGGCATGGCGCGCGGTCTGGCGGGCCATGGCCTGGATCACCGCCAGCAGGTTCTTGGAGCGGTGGGTGAGCTCGCGCATCAGCAGACGCAGATGGCGCTCGTTCTCCTTGCGCTCGGTGACGTTGACCACGGCGCCGGTGAGCCCGACCGTGTTGCCGGAGAGGTCGCGCAGCGGCTCGATATGCAGGTCGTACCAGTATTTCGCGCCGTCCTCCTCGACCTCGGTCTCGCCCTTGCGGGCCTCGGCCGAAAGCAGCGCCTCGCGCTTGAGGATGACGATGGGGTGCGAGCGCGCCTCGCCGAGCAGGTCGGCATCCGTGGCGCCGAGCACCTGGTCGACCGGAAAGCCGAACAGCGGGTTCGACACCGAGGTGTAGTGCAGGTCCCGGTCCTGGGTGAAGATCGACACGTTCGAGCCGCGCAGCGCCATCTCGTAGCGTTGCAGCGCGGTGGCGAGCTCCAGCATAAGCCGGCGCTGCTCGCGCGCCACATAGTCGGGCGCGGGCAGGTTCACCAGGGCACGGAAATTGTACCACAGCACCGCAACGCCGATGAGGTTCAGCGCGGCGAGCCCGACCCTGATCGCGGTCTGCAGGCTGGGAATGGCCTGCGCCGCGTTCAACATCGCCAGCAGCGACAGCAGCCCGAACGACAGCACCAGCCCGGTCAGAACATAGCCGAGAAGGTACATGCGGGCGGTCAGGTTGCGCCGCCGGTTGAGCAGCAGCAGCAGACCGCAGGCGATACCCAGGGATGCCACCACGGTAATGAACCGCGCGGTGTCGTCCACGTAGCCGAGAAACGTATCGTTCATTCGACGGGATCAGGCGGTCGCGCGCTGCTCCCGGGGACGTGCCTTGCGATCGAAGAATAGCGCCTGGCTGATGACGGCGGCGACGGTGGAGGGCTGGAACGGCTTCGCGATGAGGAAGGCCGGTTCCGGCCGCACGCCGGTGAGGAAGCGCTCGGGGTAGGCGGTGATGAAGATCACCGGCGCATCGACGCTCTCGATCAGCTCGTTGACCGCATCGAGGCCCGAGGAGCCGTCGGCGAGCTGGATGTCGGCCAGGATCAGGCCGGGAGCCTTGCGGCGGGCGAGGCTGACCGCTTCCGAATGGGTGCGCGCGATGCCGGTGACCCTGTGGCCGAGGCTCTCTACCAGCCCTTCGAGGTCCAGCGCGATGAACGGCTCGTCCTCGATGATGAGCACGTCGGAGGCGATCTCCGCGGCGAGCTCGCGGCCGGCCTCCTCGACGAGGTTGCGCAGCGTGGGCACGTCGATCTCGAGAATGGCGGCCGCCTCTTCCTCGGCGAAGCCTTCGAGCGAGACGAGAAGGAACGCCTGCCGCACGACCGGCGTTATGTGGCCGAGGCGCTGCTCACCCTGGATGGGGAGCGGGCCCTTGTCTACCTCAGCATTGATCGACACCGAGTTCCAGAGCTGCGTCAGCAGGCGGTAGAGCCCGACGCGCGGACCGTTGGTCTGGTCGAAGGTGCTCGGCTCGGCAATCAGCGTCTCGAGCAGGCTCGTGACATAGGCATCGCCCGCGGACTGGCTTCCACTGAGTGCGCGAGCGTAACGGCGCAGGAACGGAAGGTGCTGCGCGACGAGTTGGGATGTGCTCACACGTGATCTCCCCGGAATGCGTGACCAAGCCATCATTAACGTGACATCGGCCCTGCGGTTCCATAGTGCGTACTAAATCGTTTCGAAATTTGTTTGGCACCGGGAACTGTCTGTCCTTTTCGTTGTTATCGGTTGGCAGGCAGCGACGGAGCCATCCCTCCACACCAGGCGTTCGGAGGCTCAATGTCGGGAAAAAAGACAATGAATGATGAGCAGTCCGGGGGCGGGACCGCGAGCGCGGACACCCTGATGAACACACATCTGCCGAACTCGCACGAGTCGGGCCTCGGCAGCGAAATTCAGGCCAAGATCGGCCAGCATCTGCGCGCCATGTATGACGACGTCGTGCGGCAGGGCGTGCCGGACCGATTCATGGATCTCCTGGCGCAGCTCGATGCGAAGGGTCCGAAAAGCTCGGAATCCGGCGACAAGTGAGGGATGCGGCGGTGACCAACCTCGATCCGGCCTTGCGCGACGAGATCATTGCGGCGATCCCGAATCTCCGGGCCTTCGCCATTTCGCTCAGCGGCAGCGTCGACCGCGCCGACGATCTGGTGCAGGAGACTCTGCTGCGCGCCTTCGCAAACATCGGCAGCTTCCGGCCCGGCACCAATTTGCCGGCGTGGCTGTTCACGATCCTGCGCAACCTGTTTCGCTCGGAATACCGCAAGCGCCGCCGCGAGGTGCCGGATTCGGACGGCAATTTCGCCGCCACGCTGACCAGCAATCCGGACCAGAACACGCATCTGGATTTCGAGGATTTCCGCACCGCGCTCGACAAGCTGCCCTCCGACCAGCGCGAGGCGCTGATCCTGGTGGGGGCGTCGGGCTTCTCCTACGAGGAGGCGGCGGATATCTGCCAGTGCGCGGTCGGCACCATCAAGAGCCGCGTCAACCGCGCGCGGCGGCGGCTGGGTGAGCTGCTGGCGATCGAGGATGTCGAGGATTTCGGTCCCGACAAGACCACCCGGGCGGTTCTCGCCGCCGGCTAGGCTTTTCCTTATCCCCTTTTTGCACCAGCTTCGGCACGCGCCGGCATGACAGGCGGCGCGTGCCGTTCCGCGTTTGCGTGCGTATGCATGTGAACCGGTGACGCGCCGCTATCCTGGGGGATCTCTTCCCGTCGATCCCTCCGGGGCGCCGCTGAAAGGCACACACAAAAACGCCCCCGCATGGTGCGGAGGCGTTTTCGTTTCTGTTCCGAAACTTTTCGTCCGGCGGCGCCGGCGGGGATCAGGGAACCCCGCGCCCGCGCATCATGCCGAAGACGGCGGAGATGAGGAACAGGATGATCGCGACGAAGAAGATGATCTTGGCGATCCCGATGGCCGTACCGGCGATGCCGCCGAAGCCGAGGACCGCGGCGATCAGCGCGATCACCAGAAAGGTCAGCGCCCAACCGAGCATGTGAGCCTCCACTGTGCTATGCGGCAGAGCCGCGTCGTCAGGACAACGACGCAGGCCTCGCCCGGTTCCCACCCGGCTAAACATGGCGTGAGCGGGCGGAAAGCGGTGCCTGCGGGTGGCATCGGGGCGACACGGAGTTCGGCCGGCGGGTTCGGTTCGCCGCCGAGGCGCGACGCGCGGGATTCGGTTGCGCGCGGGCCGGCGTCAGATCCGCGTGGCGAGGGTGGCGGCGATGCTGCGCGCCTCCTGCATCAGCGCGGTGACGATCGGCGTCATCGGATCGCGGTCGAGCACCACCAGCCCCATCTGGTGCAGCACCGAGGGCTGCTCGATCGGGATTGAGCGGATGCTGGCGGGGAAGGCGAAGACGTCGGCTAGCGTGTTGGCGACGACGCTCGCCCATTTGCCGGTGCGCACATGCGAGAGCAGGGCGATGGTGGAGTTCGCCTCCAGCATCGGGATGGCGGCGTGGCCGGCTTCGGCGAGCTGCTTGTCGACGATGCGCCGGTTCTGCATGTCCGGGGTGAGGAGGCAGAGCGGCACCTGGCCGATCTCCTCCCAGGTCACGCTGGCGCGGTCGCCGAGCGGGGCGTGCACGGAGGTGAGGAAGCGGTAGCCTTCCTTGTAGAGCGGCACCGTCTTAACCCGGCCGAGCGGGTCGTTGTCGAGATAGGTGACGCCGGCGTCGGCCTCCAGATTCTCGATCAGCCGCAGCACCTCGTTGGAGCTCGCCGACATCAGGGTGAAGCGCACGTCCGCATGCTTCTCGTGGAACGGCGTGGTCAGCTCGGACAGCATGGGCATGGCGGTGGGGATGGCGGCGATGCGCAGATGGCCGGCCAGGCCCTTGCGCATGCCGGCGATCTCCTGGCGCATGGCGCGCACGTCGCCGATGACGCGGCGGGCCCATTGCAGCGCGCGCTCGCCCTCCGGCGTGAAGCCGATGAAGCGCGAGCCGCGCTCCACCAGGCGCACGCCGAGCTGCTCCTCGAGCTGCTTGAGGCCGGCCGACAGCGTCGGCTGGGTGACGCCGCAGGCTTCCGCCGCACGGCCGAAATGGCGCTCCTTGGCGAGCGCCAGCAAAAGTTCAAAACGGTCGATCACACACGCTTCCCGGCTACGCGCACGATAGAAAGATTCTATCAATCTATCAGATTGTCTTTCCGGAGCGAACGAAAACAGGACGGCCGGGACGGGACATGCGGGCGCACCCGTGCGGGCGGGGATGGGGATGCGCGGCGGTTGAGCGAGGGGCGAGGGCCTATTCCGCCGCGCGCCGGCCGGCGGCGCCGAAGCCGAGCGGGGCGGGGAGGATGTCGGCGGCGTCCCCGGCCCCGTGTTCGGTCCCATGCTCGGCCGGAGCGGCCGAAGCCTCCGCCGCCGCGTCTCCGGATGCGCGTTCCCTGTTTCCGCCCGCCGCCTCGGGCGCGGGGCGGTCGAATTCGAGCTGCTCGATGCGCGCGCCGCGCCGTGCGACCTTGTCGGCGGAGATCACCGCCTGGGCGACGTCCTCGCCGGCCTGGGCGAAGTGCTTCTCCAGATTGCCGATGCGCTCGCGCAGCCGCGTCACGTCGGCGACCAGCCGGCCGCATTCGGTGCGGATCAGGTCGGCCTGCTCGCGCATGCGCGCGTCGCGGCAGATCGCCTGCACCACCTGCACCGCCAGCATCAGCAGCGAGGGTGAGACCAGGATGACGCGGGCGCGGAACGCCTGCTGGATCACCTCGTCGAAATGCTCGTTGAGCTCGGCATAGACCGACTCGGAGGGCACGAACATGAGCGCGAGGTCCTGCGTCTCGCCGCCGACGAGGTAGCGCTCGGCGATGTCGCGCACATGCTTGCCGACATCCTGCTTCAGGCGGGTCTCGGCCTGCTTGCGTGCCTCCGCGCTCTCCGCCTCGCGGAAGGCGGTGACGGCTTCCAGCGGGAATTTGGAATCGATCAGCAGCGGGCGCTTGTCGCCCGGCAGGAACACCGCGCAGTCGGCGCGCCGGCCGCTAGCGAGCGTGTGCTGGAAGGCGAAGCTGTCCCTGGGCAGGCCGTCGGCGATGATGGCCTGCAGGCGGCCCTCGCCAAAGGCGCCGCGCGCCTGCTTGTTCGACAGCGTCTGGCGCAGGCTCATCACCTGGCCGGAGAGCTCGCCCAGGCTCTGGCGGGCCTGGTCGACGAGGGCGAGGCGCTCGTTGAGCCGGGCGAGGTTCTCGTGGGTGGTCTCGCTGGCGCGGGCGAGGCTCTCGCCCATGCGGTGCGAGGAGGCGTCGAGCCGCTCGGCCACGGCGCGGGCGAGCTCGCCCTGGCGCTGGGCGAGATATTCGGTCATCGAGCGCACCCGCCCGCTGGTCTCGGCCTGGCTGCGGGCGAGCTCGAGAAGGCGCTCCTCCAGCTCGCCGGCGCGGCGGGCCTGCTCGTCCGCCTCCAGCGCGCGGGCGCGGGCGCTGCGGGCGACCGAGCGCAGCAGCAGGAGCAGCATGAGAATGGCGAGCCCCGCCGCCCCGGCGACCAGCTCGGCGAGCGTCACCGGGCGGCCGGCGAGGGTGAGGAGCACCTGATCCATGGCGCGCTTGTAGCAGATTCCGCACCGGATGCGAACAGAAGGCGAACGCGCCCGCACCGGGCTCCGTTGACCCGCGGGCACGCAGCGCTTATCTCAACGCCATCATGTCGATACGCCCTCTTGTCATCATTCCCGATTCGCGGTTGCGCCTCGTCTCCGACCCTGTGGTCCGGGTCGACGCCAAGGTGCGCGCGCTGGTCGAGGACATGTTCGAGACCATGTACGAAGCCCCCGGCATCGGGCTGGCGGCGATCCAGGTCGGCGTGCCCGAGCGCGTGGTGACGATCGATGTCGGCCCGCGCGAAGGCGAGGACGAGGACGGCGAGGAGGAGGGCGAGCGGAAGAAGAACCCGATCGCCCTGATCAACCCGGAGATCATCGCCGCCTCGGACCAGCTGTCGGTCTATTCGGAGGGCTGCCTGTCGATCCCGGAATATTACGCCGAGGTCGAGCGCCCGGCGCGGGTGCGGGTGCGCTACATGGACCTCAGCGGCGAGACCCGCGAAATCGACGCCGAGGGACTGCTCGCGACCTGCGTGCAGCACGAGATCGACCATCTGAATGGCGTGCTGTTCATCGACCACATCTCCAAGCTCAAGCGCGACCGGGTGGTGAAGAAGTTCACCAAGATCGCCCGGGAGAAGGAGCGCGACGGCGCCTGAGCCGCCGCCGGTCTCGCGTGGCTTGCCCGTGCGCCTTCCCGCGCACCCCGACCATTACGTACCGCCCCGGGAGGCCCCATCATGCGCATCGTCTTCATGGGCACGCCGGATTTCGCGGTGCCGACGCTCGCCGAGATCGTCGGGCGCGGCCACGAGGTGGTGGCCGCCTATACGCGCGCCCCGGCCAAGGGCGGGCGGCGCGGGCTCGACCTCGTGCCCTCGCCGGTTCACCGGGCGGCCGAGCAGTTCGGCGTGCCGGTGCTCACCCCCTCGACCCTGCGCGGCGAGGAGGCGACGGCGGCCTTCGCCGCCCATGAGGCGGCCGTTGCGGTGGTGGTGGCCTATGGCCGCATCCTGCCGCAGGCGATCCTCGACCTGCCCACGCTCGGCTGCCTGAACCTGCACGCCTCGCTGCTGCCGCGCTGGCGCGGCGCGGCGCCGATCCAGCGCGCCATCATGGCCGGCGACGCCGAGACCGGGGTCGCGGTGATGAAGATGGAGGCGGGGCTCGACACCGGCCCGGTGGGGCTGATCGAGCGCGTCGCCATCGGCCCGGACATGACGGCGGGCGAGCTGCACGACGCGCTGATGGGGATCGGCGCCGACCTGATGGGCCGGGCGCTGGCGGCGCTGGAGCGCGGCGCGCTCGCCTTCACCCCCCAGCCCGGCGAGGGCGTGACCTATGCCGCCAAGATCGAGAAGGGCGAGACGCGGGTCGACTGGCGCCGGCCGGCAAGGCAGGTGCACGACCACATGCGCGGCCTCTCGCCCTTTCCCGGCGCCTGGTTCGAGCTCGACGGGGCGCGGGTGAAGGTGCTGCGCACGAGCCTGGCCGACGGCGCGGGCGCGCCGGGCGAGGTGCTGGACGACGCGCTCACCATCGCCTGCGGCGAGGGCGCGGTGCGGCTGGTCGAGGTGCAGAAGGCGGGCAGCCGGGCGATGTCGGCGCCGGATTTTTTGCGCGGCAATCCGCTTGGAGCCGGCACGGTGCTGGCGTGATCGAGGTTCGCGGGCTGCGCGCGGAGGACCACGCGGCCTGGCTGCCGCTGTGGCAAGGCTACCAGCGCTTCTACAAGGTCGACATTCCGGCCGAGGTCGGCGAGACCGCGTGGCGGCGCATGCTCGACGAGGTGGAGCCGATGTGGGGCGCGCTGGCGCTTGCCGACGGGCAGGCGCTCGGCCTCGCCCACTATGTGCGCCACCGCACCACCTGGGCGGTCGGCGACTACTGCTATCTCAACGACCTCTACGTTGATGAGGGCGCGCGCGGCCGGGGCGTCGGGCGGGCGCTGATCGCCCATGTGGGGGAGGAGGCGCGCCGGCTCGGCTGCTCGCGGGTCTACTGGCTGACCCACGAGACCAATGCCGAGGCGCGTCGGCTCTATGACGGCGTCGCCGAGCGCTCGGGCTTCATCGAGTACGGCAGGGGGCTCGACCCGTAAGGTGTCCCCGCGCTGCGGCAGCACGCCGGGCGTGATCCTTTCCCGGCTATCCGCCGGCCCGTATGCCGGGCTGTTCCCCGCTCATTTGCCGGGCTGGGGCACCATGCGCAGATAGGGCTTCAGCGTCTTCCAGCCCTGCGGAAACTTCTCCTTCGCCGCCTCGTCGCTGACCGAGGGAACGATGATGACGTCCTCGCCTTCCTTCCAGTTCGCGGGCGTCGCCACCGAATGGCTGGCGGTGAGCTGGAGCGAATCGATCACCCGCAGGATCTCGTCGAAATTGCGCCCTGCGCTCGCCGGATAGGTGAGGGAGAGCTTCAGCTTCTTGTCCGGCCCGACGATGAACACCGAGCGCACGGTCATGGTGTCCGAGGCGTTGGGATGGATCATGTCGTAGAGGCCGGAGACGGTGCGGTCCTCGTCGGCGATCAGCGGGAAGTTGGGGGCGAAACCCTGGGTCTCGGCGATGTCGTCGGCCCATTTCGCGTGGGCGTCGAGCGGGTCGACCGACAGGCCGATCACCTTCACGTTGCGGCGGTCGAATTCCGGCTTCAGCCGGGCCACCTGGCCGAGCTCGGTGGTGCAGACCGGGGTGAAGTTCTTCGGGTGAGAGAACAGCACGCCCCATGAATCGCCGAGCCACTCGTGGAAGCGGATCGGGCCCTCGGTGGTCTGCGCTTCAAAATCGGGGACGGTGTCTCCAAGGCGGATGCTCATGTGCAACTCCACGGGTCGGAAAGGGTCCCCCGGAACGTAGTGTCGGCACCCGCCGGCCGGAAGGGTTGGACCCCACGGAAACGGCGGGAAAGCGGCGCGAGGCGGCGGTCCGGCGGCGACTGGCGAGGCCGGCGGCGGGCGCGAACGGCCTTTCGGCCGGAACCGACCGTCCGGTCCGGGCGTTAGCGCACCGGATCAATGGGGCCGGCTTCTCGGGGCGGCCAAGTCTGGAGAGAAACCATGATGCTCAGGATTCTGGCAATCGGCGCGGTGGCGTTCAGCCTGGCGGCCTGCACCACCACGGAACGTCGCGCGGGCACGGGCGCGCTGGTCGGCGGCGGCGCGGGCGCGATCATCGGCGGCATCGCCGGCGGCGGCTCGGGCGCGGCCGCGGGCGCGGCGATCGGTGCCGGCACCGGAGCGGTCGTCGGCGCCGCCACGGCTCCGAGGGAGTGCTGGACGCGCGACCGCTACGGCAACCGGATCGCCGTGCGCTGCTGACCGGCAGCGCTTCGCCAGCGAATGGAAGGACGGCCCCGCGCGGGCCGTCCTTTTTTCATGGGCGCGGATGTTCGTGGATGCCGGACCTACTGGCTCGCCCACAGCACGCGGGCGATCCAGGCGATCTCGCGGTCGTGGAGCATCCGGTCGGGATGCTCGGGATTGAGCGAGCGCAGCTCAATGGTGCGCGCGGTGCGGCGCTTGAGCTCCTTGGCCATCACCTCGCCCTCGCGCGTCTTCACGATCACCCGGTCGCCGCGCCGGATCGGCGCCGAGGGCGAGACCACCACCACGTCGCCGTCGCGGTAGAGCGGCATCATCGAATCGCCGGCTATCTCCAGCGCGTAGGCATGGTCGTCGCCGATGTCGGGAAAGACGATCTCGTCCCAGAACCCGCCGACTGGAAAGCCGGCATCGTCGAAATAGCCGCCCGCGCCGGCCTGGGCGAAGCCGATCAGCGGCACCGGGCGCCCGCCCATCCGCACGCCGGCTACCAACTGCATGAAATCGTCGAGGCTGGTGCCGGTGGCGGCGAGGATCTTGGCCACGCTCTCGGTGGAGGGCCAGCGCGGCCGCCCGTCCGTCTGTTCGCGTTTGGACCGGTTGAAGGTGGTGGCGTCGAGTCCGGCTCGTTTGGCCAGAGCCGAGACGCTCAGGCCGTGGCGCTCGGCAAGCCGATCGATCGCCCGCCAGATCTGGGCATGGGTCAGCATGGGGGGCCGGACTTTTATCTAAGCCATGGGAAATATACCCTATTCTCGCAGAAGTCCAATGTTTGGCAACTTGCAACCTGGAGTTAAAGTTGCCAGTTCGGGCGGCGACCGCTAGAGCCCTTGTCATGGCCCCGGACAATGCTTCGCTCATCTTCAAGATCACCCCGTGCGCGCCCTGGCAGGCGGCCGAGGCGGCTGGCCGTTTCACCGGCGCGCCGGTCGATCTGGCGGACGGCTTCATCCATTTCTCGACCGCCGGACAGATGGCGGAGACCGCGGCGAAGCACTTCGCCGGGCAGGCCGACCTGCTGCTGGTCGCGGTCCGCACCGCGGCGCTGGAACTGGGCCGGCTGCGCTGGGAGGTCTCGCGAGGGGGCGCGTTGTTCCCCCATCTCTACGGGCCGCTGCCGCTCGATGCCGTCGCCTGGGTGCGGGAGCTGCCGCTCGGCCCGGAAGGCCGGCATATGTTTCCGCCCGACATTTTCCCCTCCTCCGAGGAAGGTTGACCGCCGATGAGCGCCCTGCTCGACCTCGCCTTGCCCTTCGCCCGGCTGATCGACCCGGAGAGCGCGCACGGCCTTGCCATCCGCGCCCTGTCCTGCCTGCCGCCGCGCCGGGCCGGGGCGGACGATGAGCGGCTCGCGGTCGAGGCGTTCGGGCTCGCCTTTCCCAACCCGGTCGGCCTCGCCGCCGGCTTCGACAAGGAGGCCGAGGTGCCGGACGCGATGCTGGGCGCGGGCTTCGGCCTCGTCGAGGTCGGCACCATCACGCCGCGCCCGCAGCCGGGCAATCCGCGCCCGCGCAATTTCCGCCTCAGCGAGGACCGCGGCGTGATCAACCGCTACGGCTTCAACAGCGGCGGCCACGGGCCGGCGAAGGCGCGGCTGGTGGCGCGGGTCATGGCGCGGCGCGGACGGGCGGGGATCGTCGGCGTCAATGTCGGGGCCAACAAGGACAGCACCGACCGCGCGGCCGACTATGTTGCCGGCATAAGAACCTTCGCCGGACTGGCGAGCTACTTCACCGCCAACATCTCCTCGCCCAACACGCCGGGCCTGCGCGACCTGCAGGAGGAGAAGGCGCTTGACGAGCTGCTGGCGCGGGTGATCGAGGCGCGCGACATGGCGGCGCCGGGCGTGCCGCTGCTGGTGAAGATCGCCCCCGACCTCGCCCTTACTGATCTCGACGGCGTCGTGCAGGTGGCCCGCCGGCGCGGCATAGACGGGCTGATCGTCGCGAACACCACGATCTCCCGCCCGGCCGGCCTGCGGGCGCGGGAGAAGGACGAGGCGGGCGGTCTCTCGGGCCGGCCGCTGTTCCCGCTCGCCACCCGCATGCTGGCGGAGAGCCATGCAAGGGTAGAGGGCGCCTTCCCGCTGATAGGGGTCGGCGGCATCGACAGCGCCGAGACCGCGATCGCCAAGATCGAGGCCGGCGCCAGCCTGATCCAGCTCTATTCCGGGCTGGTCTATGAGGGGCTGGGGCTGGTGGAGCGGATCAAGGCCGGGCTGCTGGCGCATCTGGAGAAGGAAGGCGTGAGCCTCGCCGCGTTGGTCGGTCGCGGCGTCGCCGCCCGGCTCGCCGAGCCGTTCCCGGGTTGAGCGTGGCTGGCTGAGCGCGGCGGGTCGCGCGTTGCCGGCTCAGGAGCCCGACTGCGGGCTCAGCGGACCGGCGGACGCGGGGCCGGGAAAGGAGCGCCGCTCCAGCGCCGGCATGCGCCAGGCGAGGAACAGGCCGCGCCCGCCCATGAAGGCGAGATAGGCGAACCACAGCCCGCCATTGCCGAGCGGCTGGGCGAACCACCACACGGCGAAGAACAGCGCCACCGCCGGCAGCATCATGTTGCGCATGTCGCGCGCCCAGGCGGAGCCGGCGTAGATGCCGTCATAGGCGAAGGCCGCGACGCCGATGAGCGGGGTCAGCGCCGCCAGCGGCAGGAATTCGCGCCCGACGAGGCGCACCTGCCCGTTGGCGGTGAGCAGGTCGATCAGCGCCCCGCCGCCCAGCAGCATCGCCAGCGTCGCGGGGGCGGCGAAGCCGAAGCCCCAGGCGAGGGTGAGGCGCACCGCGCGGCGGAAGCCCGGCCGGTCGCGCGCGCCGATGCTCTGGCCGCAGACCTGCTCGGCGGCGGTGGCGAAGCCGTCGAGGAAGAAGGCGCTCACCATGACCATGTTGTAGAGCACCGCATTGGCGGCCAGCGTCACGTCGCCGGTGCGCGCGCCCTGCGTGGTGAAGAACATCAGCACCGCCATGAGCAGGCCGGTGCGCGCCATGATGTCGGAGTTGACCGCGACGGTCTCGACCAGCCGGGCGCGGTCGAGCACGGCGCGCCACGGCACCCGCCAGTCGCGGCCGACGAGGCGGGCCGCCGCGACCAGCCCGGCCAGCGTGCCGGCGGTCTCGGCAAGCACGTTGGCGAGCGCGGCGCCGGCGACGCCGAAATCCCAGTGCAGCACCAGCGCCCCCGTGGCGAGCGCATTCACCGCGGCGATGAGGAACTGGAGGCCGAGCCCGATATCGGTGCGCGCAACGCCGACGAACCAGCCCAGCAGGGCGAAATTGGCGATGGCGAACGGCGCGGAGAAGATGCGGATCGAGAAATAGAGCGCCGCCGCGGCATGCACGCCCTCGCTCGCGCCCATCAGCGAAAAGGCGGCGTGGCCGATCGGGAACTGCAGCGCGATCAGCACGAGGCCGATGGCGGCGGCGATGATGAGCGCGCGCACCAGCACGGCGCGCAGTTCCACGCCCTCGCCGCGACCGAGCGCCTGGGCGGTGAGCCCCGCCGTGCCCATGCGCAGCGAGCCGAAGATCCAGAAGGTGAAGTCGAACAGCAGCGCACCGACCGCGACCGCGCCGAGCAGCACCGCGTCGCCGAGCCGCCCGATGGCGCCGGTGGCGACGAGGCCGAGCAGCGGCGTCGTCATCTGCGCCAGGGTCGCCGGCAGGGCGATGGCCAGGAAGCGCCGGGAGGTGACCTCCACCCGGCCGTCGGCACCGATGTTCACGGCCTCACCGGCCGCGGCTGGCGATGCGCGTGATCAGCCAGAGCGGGATGACGATGACCGCGCCGAGCACGAAGTAGCGCCACAGCTTCTCGACGGCGTCGAAGCTGAAATGGAACAGGTGGCGCACCAGTCCCTCGAGGCTCGACAGGATGTTCATCGGGTCGAGCCCGAGCGCGGAGAGGATGACGCCGACCACCACGCAGAGCAGGATCAGACGCACGAGCACCCAGAACGGCGAGCCACCCATCCAGCGGGTGAGCTGATTGTCGGCCATCTCTCTTCAAGCTCCTTCGGCACGCGAACGGTCCTCACCTAGCACGGGCGAGGGGCGACGGGGAGCACGGCCTTCATCGCCGATCATCGCTTCCAGCGTTTCCAGCCGGTCCGCCTCGCCCGGCGGCTTGTCCCAGCGCAGGCGCGCGATGCGCGGGAAGCGCATGGCGAGGCCCGAGCGGTGGCGGGTGGAGCGGGCGAGCCCCTCGAAGGCCACCTCCAGCACCAGCCCCTCTGTCGAGGTGTGCACCACCTCGCGCACGGGGCCGAAGCGGTTGACCGTGTTGCGGCGCACGAAGCGGTCGATCTCGATCAACTCGGCATCGGTGAAGCCGAAATAGGCCTTGCCGACCGGCACCAGCTCGCCCTCGCGGGTCCAGACGCCGAAGGTGTAGTCGGAATAGTAGGAGGAGCGCTTGCCGTGGCCGCGCTGGGCATACATCAGCACCGCGTCGATGCTGTGCGGGTCGCGCTTCCACTTCCACCACGGCCCCTTGGGCCGGCCCGGCAGATAGGCGCTGTCGGCGCGCTTGAGCATCACCCCCTCGACCGCCTCCGCATCCGCTCCGGCTCCATGCGCGGCGGGGTCGGCGCGGGCCGCCGCCAGCGCCTCCCAGGAGGCGAAGGGCACCAGCGGCGAGAGGTCGAGCCGGCCCTCTTCCGGGTGGGCGGCGACCAGCGCCGCGAGCCGGGTGCGGCGCGCGTCGAAGGGCAGTTCGCGCAGGTCCTCGCCGGCCTCGACCAGCAGGTCGTAGGCGCGGATATGGGCCGGGAAGTCGGCGATCAGCTTCGCCGAGACGACCTTCCGGTTGAGCCGCTGCTGCAGCACGTTGAAGGACTGCACCCGTCCCTCGCGCAGGATCAGCAGCTCGCCGTCCACCGCGCCGTCGAAGGCGAGCGCGCCGGAGAGGTCGGGGAAGGCGCCGGAGATGTCCTCGCCGGTGCGGCTGTAGAGGCGGGTGACGGGGCGCCCGTCCGCCCCCGCCGCGCGCACCGCCTGGATGCGGATGCCGTCCCATTTCCATTCGGCGCGGAAATCGGCCGGGTCGAGCACCGCGAAGTCGGGGTCCTCGATCGGGTGGGAGAGCATGACGGGGCGGAACGGGGCGGGGTCGTCGGTCTCGGGGCGCGGTCCGTGCCCCTCGGCCCAGGCGAACAGCTCCTCATAGGGCGGGGCGAGGCCGGGCCAGACCAGCTCGATCTCGTCCGGCGCGTGCTCGCCGAGCGCGGCCACCGCGGTCTTGGCGAGCCGGGCCGAGACGCCGATGCGCAGGCCCCCGGTGATGAGCTTGAGCAGCGCCCAGCGGCCGGTCTCGTCCAGCCGGTCGAGCAGGGCGGCGAGCACGGCGGGAAGCTCGGCGCGGCCCATGGTCGAGAAGGCGTCGACGATGGCCGAGAGCGGGAGGTCGCGTTCGCCGCTTCGGGAGGGGGGATCGCCCTCGGCGGCTTCCCCTTCATCCGATGCGTCTCCCGTGTCGGGCGGCGGGGCGGGCCACATCAGCGCGACAGTCTCGGAGAGGTCGCCGACATAGTCGTAGGAGAGGGCGAACAGCACCGGGTCGGTGCGCTCGGCGATGAGCTGGCGGATCAGGCCGGGCTTGGCGTTGCGGAACGACAGCGCGCCGGTGAGCGCAGCGAGCGCATAGCCGCGCTCGGGGTCCGGCGTGTGGCGGAAATAGTCGGCGATGAGCCGGATCTTGCCGTTTCGGCGCGGCTCATAGGCGAGGCGGTCGAGCAGGGCGGCGAAGCGGTTCATGACGCGCCGTCCTCCCGGTCGGCAGGAGCGGGCGTGTCGGGAACGGGCGTATCGGGCGCGCTCTCGCTCTCCTCCTCGCCATACCCGACCATGTGCAGCGGGCGCGCCCTGAGCCCGGCGAGCAGTGCCCAGTGCACCAGCGCGTCCTCCTGCCCGTGCGTGACCCACAATTCCTCGCAGCCGGTGGCGAGGATGGTGGCCTGCAGGTCGTCCCAGTCGGCATGGTCGGAGATGATGAGCGGCAGCTCGACCCCGTTCTGGCGGGCGCGGGCGCGGATGCGCATCCAGCCGGAGGCGAAGGCGGTGACCGGATCGGGGAAGCGGCGCGACCACACGTCGCTCAATGCCCCGGGCGGGCAGATGACGACCGAGCCGGCGAGCTCGGCGGGGGCGGCCTCGCGCGCCAGCCTCACCTCGCCGAGCCCGATGCCGCGTGAGGCGTAATAGGCGGTGAGCCGTTCCATCGCGCCGTGGATGAGGATCGGCCGCTCGTGGCCGGCCGCGCGCAGCAGCGCCATCAGCCGCTGCGCCTTGCCGAGCGGATAGGCGCCGACGAGGTGGGCGCGCTCGGGAAACAGCGCGAGCGAGGCGGTGAGCTTTTCCGTCTCCGCCGCCGGGTCGGGATGGCGGAACACCGGGAGGCCGAAGGTCGCCTCCGAGATGAAGACGTGGCAGGCCACCGGCTCGAAGGCCGGCGCGGTGGGGTCGGCGCCGGGCTTGTAATCGCCCGAGGCGACGATGCGGCAGCCGCGATGCTCGACCAGGATCTGCGCCGAGCCGAGGATGTGGCCGGCCGGCAGGAAGGTGACGGCGACCCCGTTCACCTTCACGCGCTCGCCATAGGCCGCTTCCTGCGCGGCGCCGGTGAAGTCCTCGCCATAGCGGATCGCCATGATGTCGAGCGTCTCGCGGGTCGCCAGCACGGCGCCGTGGCCGGGGCGGGCATGGTCCGAATGGCCATGGGTGATCAGCGCGCGAGGCACCGCCCGCACGGGATCGATGAAGAAGTCGCCGGCGGGCGAATAGAGGCCCTGCGGGGTGGTATGAAGTAGCTCTTCCGGGCGCATCACGAACAAGATATAGGGCTCGCCGCCCAATTTCCGCGAGACCCCCCGCCATGAGTGCCGGCCTGCTGGTCCTTTCTTCCGGCGACCCTTTGGTCGACCGCCGGATCGAGTGGGCGCGCGCCCTGATGGATGAGGGCAATCCGGGCGATGCCGCCGAGCTGCTCTCCGAGGCGGTGCGGCGTGCGCCGGGCTATGCCTCGGGCTGGTTCCTGCTCGGCGAGGCGCGCGAGGCGGGCGGCGACGGGGCGGGGGCGAAGCGCGCCTTCGAGGAGGCGCTGTCGCTCGACGAGGAGGACCGGCTCGGCGCTGCGCTGAGGCTGGCGCGGCTCGACGGCGCGGTCGCCAGCATGAGCGAAGCCTATGTGCGCACGCTGTTCGACCAGTATGCCGAGCGCTTCGACGCGGCGCTGGCGCGGCTCGACTATCGCGGGCCGGAGCTGATCGACCACGCGCTCGCCGCGGCCTGCGCCGCGCTCGGCCGGCCCTACGCCTTCGCGCGCGGGCTGGATCTGGGCTGCGGCACCGGGCTGGTGGCGGCCCGGCTCAACGACCATGTCGGGGCGATGGAGGGGGTGGACCTCTCGCCCAACATGATCGCCCGGGCACGGAAGCGCCGGGTCTACGACGCGCTGGCGGCGGGCGAGATGGTGGCCTACCTCGCCGAGCGGCCGGCGCGCGATGTCGACCTCGTCTTCGCCGGCGACGCCTTCTGCTATCTCGACGATCTCGGTCCGGTGCTGGCCGAGGCGCGCCGCGTGCTGGAGCCGGGCGGTCTCGTCGCCTTCACCGACGAGACCCATGAGGGCGAGGGCGTGCTGCTGCGCGAGACGCTGCGCTTCGCCCATGCGCCCGCCTATATGCGCGAGCGGGTGGAGGGCGCGGGGCTGACGCTGGTCTCCTGCGCGCAGGAATGGATCCGGCGGGAGAACGGCGCCCTGGTCCCGGGGCTGGTCGCGGTGGCGCTGCGGGAGGGGTGACGGGCGGGACGCGCGGAGCGTTTGCCCTCGCAATTCGGCGGCGAGGCATTAGCTTCTCGCCGTGCCGATGGATGACGCCCGCGACGACAGGCGAGAGGACGAGGTCCGGGAGGAGGATTCCCGGAGCGCGGGCGGCTGCGAGCCGGATGCGGGCCTCGCCGACCTGCCCGAGCCGTTCCGGCGCTGGTTCGCCGGCCGTGGCTGGGCGCCGCGCGCGCACCAGTTCGAATTGCTGGCCAAGGCGCGCGAGGGGCGCTCCTCGCTGCTGATCGCGCCGACCGGGGCAGGCAAGACGCTGGCCGGCTTTCTGCCCAGCCTCGTGGAGCTCGCCGAGCGGCCGCGCGCGCGCAACAGCGCCCGCCCGCCCGGCGTGCACACGCTCTATATCTCCCCGCTCAAGGCGCTGGCGGTCGACGTGGCGCGCAATCTGGAGCGGCCGGCGGCGGAGATGGGGCTGCCGATCCGCATCGAGACCCGCACCGGCGACACGCCGGCCTCGCGCCGCCAGCGCCAGCGCCGCGACCCGCCCGACATCTTGCTGACCACGCCCGAGCAGATCGCGCTGCTGATCGCCTCGGCCGACGCCGCGCACCTGTTCGGCGACCTCCGCCGCATCGTGCTCGACGAACTGCACGCGCTCGCCGGCTCCAAGCGCGGCGACCTCCTCTCGCTCGGCATCGCCCGGCTTCGGCGGATCGCGCCCGAGGCGCAGACGGTGGGGCTGTCGGCCACCGTCGCCGACCCCGACACGCTGCGGCGCTGGCTGGTGCCGCAGGTGATGGGCGGCGAGATGGGCGATGTGGTGGTCGCCGAGCCCGGCGCGACGCCGGACCTCTCCATGCTGGAGAGCGTCGCCCATGTGCCCTGGGCCGGGCACACGGCGCGCCATTCGTTGGCCGAGATCTACGCGCTGATCGAGCGCAACACGACCACGCTGGTGTTCGTGAACACGCGCATGCAGGCCGAGCTGCTATTCCAGGAGCTGTGGCGCATCAACGAGGCAAACCTGCCGATCGCCCTGCATCACGGCTCGCTCGATGTCTCGCAGCGGCGGCGGGTCGAGGCGGCGATGGGCGAGGGCCGGCTGCGGGCGGTGGTGTGCACCTCCTCGCTCGACCTCGGCATCGACTGGGGCGCGGTGGACCTCGTGGTCAATGTCGGCGCGCCCAAGGGGTCCTCGCGGCTGATGCAGCGCATCGGGCGGGCCAACCACCGGCTCGACGAGCCGAGCCGCGCGGTGCTGGTGCCGGCCAACCGGTTCGAGGTGCTGGAATGCCGGGCGGCGCTGGAGGCGGTGCGCGCGGGGGCGCAGGACGGCGCGGTGGAGCGTCGCGGCGCGCTCGACGTGCTGGCCCAGCACGTGCTCGGCATGGCCTGCGCGGAGGCGTTCGACGCGGAGCATCTCTATGAGGAGGTGCGCTCGGCCGAGCCCTATGCCGGCCTGACGCGCGAGGATTTCGAGGACGTGGTCGACTTCGTCGCCACCGGCGGCTACGCGCTGCGCGCCTATGAGCGCTATGCCCGCATCCGCCGGCGCAAGGACGGGCTGTGGCGGGTCGCCAACCCGATGGTGGCGCAGCAGTACCGGCTCAATGTCGGCACCATCGTCGAATCGACCATGCTCAAGGTGCGGCTCGCCGGCGCGAAGTCGCGCTTCGGCGGGCGGGTGCTGGGCGAGGTGGAGGAGTATTTCGTCGAGACCATGAGCCCGGGCGACACCTTCGTCTTCGCCGGCGAGGTGCTGGAATATCTCACCATCGTCGAGGACGAGGTGCGGGTCGCGCGCTCGAATGCCGCCGAGCCCAAGGTGCCCTCCTATGCCGGTGGCAAGTTCCCGCTCTCCACCTTCCTCGCGGCGCGGGTGCGCGCGCTGCTGGCCGCGCCCGAGGGATGGTCGAGCCTGCCCGCGCAGGTGCATGAATGGCTGGAGATCCAGCGCCGGCGTTCGCGCCTGCCGGCGCGCGAGGACCTGCTGGTCGAGACCTTCCCGCGCGGCGGGCGGCACTATCTCGTCGCCTACCCGTTCGAGGGGCGGCTCGCGCACCAGACGCTCGGCATGCTGCTGACACGCCGGCTGGACCGGCTGGGGCTGCACCCGCTCGGCTTCATGGCCAACGACTACGCGCTGGCGATCTACGGCGTGCGCGACCTCTCGCTCGCGGTCGCGCAGGGGCGGCTCGATCTCGACCGCCTGTTCGACGCCGACATGCTGGGCGACGACCTCGAGGACTGGCTCGCCGAATCGGCGCTGATGAAGCGCACCTTCCGGCAATGCGCGGTGATCGGCGGGCTGATCGAGCGGCGCTTCCCCGGCAAGGAGAAGAATTCCCGGCAGGTGACGATGTCGACCGATCTCGTCTATGACGTGCTGCGCCGGCACGAGCCGGACCACGTGCTGCTGCGCGCGGCGCGGGCGGACGCGGCGACCGGGCTTCTGGACATCCGCCGGCTCTCCGACATGCTGGTGCGCATTCGCGGGCGAATCGACCATGTGCCGCTCACCCGCGTCTCGCCGCTGGCGGTGCCGGTGATGCTGGAGATCGGCCGCGAGATGGTGGCCGGCGGGGCTTCCGAGGCGCTGCTGGCGGAGGCCGAGGACGAACTCATCAGGGAGGCGCTGGATGGCGCTGGAGATGGCGGAGGGTGACGCGGACGGCCGGGCCGGGGCGGGCGAGGGGATCGAGCTCGCCGGCGCGTGGCTGACGCTCGACCCCGCCGGCGGGCTCTACTGGCCGGCCGAGCGGCTGCTCGTGGTCGCCGACCTCCATCTCGAGAAGGGCTCCGCCTTCGCCCGGCGCGGCGTGCCGCTGCCGCCCTATGACAGCCGGGCGACGCTCGCCCTGCTGGCGCGCATCGTCGAGCGCACGAAGCCGCGCACCATCGTCACGCTGGGCGACAGCTTCCATGACGGGGGCGGGGCGGGGCGGCTCGGCGCGGGCGAGCGGCAGGCGCTGGCGGAAATCGCGCGCGGACGCGAGATGGTGTGGATCGCCGGCAATCACGATCCCGACCCGGCGCCCGAGCTCGGCGGCGTGCACTTGCCGGAGCTGGCGATCGGGCCGCTGCGCCTGCGCCACGAGCCGGCACAGGGGGGCGCCGCCGCGCACGAGGCGGCGTGGGGCGAGATCGCCGGCCATTTCCATCCTGTGGCGCGGCTGGTGGTGCGCGGGCGGGGTCTGAGGCGGCGCTGCTTCGCCACCGATGGGGCGCGGCTCGTCATGCCGGCGCTCGGCGCCTATGCCGGCGGGCTGAACATCCGCGACGCGGCGCTGGCGCGGCTGTTCGCCGGCGCCTATGCGGCGCATCTCGTCGGCGCCGCGCGCACCTACCGCATCGCCCATCACGCCTGCCTGCCGGATCGGTAGGCGCGGGTCGCCGTCGCGCGCCGCCGGTTCCACCCGGCGCGGGGGCTTCAAGTGCAGCGTTTCATGGGATGAGCGGCGGGACTTGGCCGAACCTGCTGCGCGGCGGCAGACCTGGTGGCTTCCCCGGCGGAGATTCTGCCGGGTGACATTGGCTACCGGGCCGGTGTTCCTGCGCGAGGCGTAGCGTTCAGCGCGAATGCGCGTCCGGAGCGGCGGGCGGAGGAGCCTCAGCGGACGCAGGAAGGTCGGAGCGACCCACAACTCGGCGCGCGGCGCAGAGGCTTGCCGCGACGCGGAAACTCAGCGCGAGGCGGAAATTCACCGCGAAGCGGTCTTGCGCGGCAGGCTGTCGGGGTGCTGCCAGTCCGGGGCGTCGCTGCCATTGGCCTTGGCGTCGACCACGCGCGGGGTCCAGCCGTCGAGCGAGGCGCGGGCGGCGGCGAGGGTGCGCGTATCCATCTTGGAGGCGACCTCGTCGCGCTTGGCCGCCGCCTCGCTGTCGCCGCCGGCGGCGGCGAGCGAGAACCAGCGCCAGGCCTCGCCGAGATTGACCGCGACCCCGAAGCCGCGGGCGTAGAGTACGGCGAGGTTGTACTGGCTGTCGCGCAGGCCGTATTCCGCCGCGCGGCGGAACCAGCGCACCGCGTCGCGATAATCGGGCTGGCCGTCTATGCCCGCCGCTAGCAGCACGCCGAGATTGTGCATGGCGCGCACATTGCCGGCGTCGGCGGCCTGTTCGTAGAGCTGGCGCGCCTTGGCGACGTCGCGCGGCACGCCCTCCGTGCCCTTCTCATAGATCGAGCCGAGCCGGTAGGCGGCCGGGACCGAGCCGTGATTGGCGGCGAGCTCGAACCATTCGACCGCGCGCACCGCGCTGGTCGCGACGCCGATGCCGTCTATGTAGCGCCGGCCGATCTCGAACGCCGCGTCGGGGTCGCCGCCGAGCGCCGCCGCGCGCAGGGCAGGGCTGCCGATGCTGCCGGGCAGGTCGCTCGGCTGGTTGAAGCTGGAGGGGCCGGGCGCCTGCGGCTTGACGCCGTCCGGCGCGTCGGCGTCCGGCGCGGTGTCGCCGGGGACGAGCGGCGCGGGCGCGGACGGCATGACGGGCGGCGGCAGGCCGAGGTCGCCGTGAGACGCCGGGCCGGTGGACGGCCTGCCGACCGAGCCGGTGATGTCCTCCAGCGACGGGCCGGCGCCGCGCGCGGTGGCGGGCAGCGAGGAGGGGCCGGAAGCGCGGAGCTGGCCCTCGCGCATCGTGCTGAGGAGGTGCCAGGAGCCATAGGCCAGCGCCGAGCCGCACAGGCCGATCAGCAGCATGGCGCGGATGCGGGCCAGCCACGGGGTCGGCCGGCGCGGCGCACGCTCGCCGATGCGGCTGTGCACCTGCGGGATGACCACGGTGGCGGGCTGGGCGGCGCGGCGGGCCTGGGCGATGAACTGGGTGCGCGCCGGCGCGGCCCCGGCGGGGACGCCCTGCGCCATGCCGTCCTGAAGGTTCTCCTGCGCGTCCTCGCTCGCGTCCTGCGGGTCGGCGTCGTCGTTGACGGCGGCGGGGACGTGGGGGCCGGCGGTGCGGGCGGGCGCGGGCCGCCCGTCGTCGCTGTAGATGTCGCCCAGCGCGTCGGGGATGCGGCCGGTGTCGTCGGTCTCGGCCAGAGGATCGGCGATGCGAGGCTCGGGCGCACGGGGCGCGGGCCGGCGGAAGGCGGCGGCGGCTTCCGGCGAGCGCGAGAGCTCCTCCAGCGCCGCGCGCATGAGCTGCGGCTCGAACGGCTTGGGGATCGAGGCAGGCTCGGGCGTGAACACCGGCTCGGAGGGCGCGGCATAGGTCGCGGGCGGGACGGCCGGCTGGGCGGCCTGAGGCGGCGCGGCCACCGGAGCGGCGGGAGCCTCGTTCTGAACGGAAGCCGGAGCCGGGGCGGGAGCGGATGCGGGTGCCGGCGCGGCGGACGAGGCCGGCCCGGAGGTCGGGGCGGCGGCGCGGGCGGCTTCGATGGCGGCGATCTCGCGCTTCAGCAGGCTGGCGCCGTTGCCGCCATTGCCGCCGCCCTGGGGACGGCCGCGATGGCCGGCATTGGCGAGCACGGTGGCGCGCGTCTCCTCCATCTGGATGAAGAGGTCGTTGACCGCGCGCTCGATGGTGGAGAGCTGGCCGGCGAGCCGGTCGCCAAGCCCCTTGGTCGGGGCGGCGGCGTCGAGCTTGTCGGTGATCTCGGCGATCTGCCGGCTCAGCGCGTCGAAGCGCGGACCATGGTCCGGCGCGGGCGCGGGGGGCTCGACGCGCTCGATCCGCTCGAGCCGGGCGGCGATGTCGCGCAGCCCCGTCTCCATCACCTGCGGGCCCTCGCGGCGGGCGGCGGCGAGGCCCTGCTGGATGGTCTCCAGCCGGCGCTGGATCTCGTCCATGGTTAGCGCCGAGGGCGGGGTGGCGATGCGCTCGGATAGCGCGTCGATGCGCTTCTCCAGCCCGCCGACGGCGGAGCGGATCAGCGCCTCGTCGGCGCCGGCCATCTGGCTCACCTTGGCAGCGAGGATCGCCACCTGCTCGGCGAGCAGGCGCACCGCATCGTTGGAGATGGCGCGGCCGAGCAGCTCGCGGATCTCCGAGGCCTGGGCCTGGAGCCGGGCGATGGCGGCGCCGTCGACGGTCTTGGCGCTGACGATGTCGATCTTGCGCGCCAGCGTGTCGATGCGCCCGGTCAGCACGCTGGGATGCTCGGGCAGCTTCAGGGCGCCGATCATGTCGCGCAGGGCGAGCAGGGTGGCGCGCAGCTCGTCGTCGCCGGCGCCGGTGCGCTCCACCCGTTCGGCGAGGCGGGCGACGGTGCGCTGGAGCTCGTCGACCGAGCGGCGCGGGGCAAGCGAGGAGAGGCCCTGGCGCATCTCCGCCAGCTCGCGCTGCAGCGCGTCGAGCGCCTCACCGGACGGTGCGGGCGCGGCGTGGGAGGCGATCGGCGGGGCAGAGACCGGCGGGGTGGTGGGGCGCTCGCGAGGGGAACTGCGCTCGGGGGCGGGTTCGGGACGCGCGAATTCGTGCCGCGCAAATTCGGGGGCGAAGCGCTCGAAGGCCGGGCGCTCCTCATGCGAGGGGCGACGCGGGGAGGAAGCGCGTTCCTCGAATGAGGCCGGCTCCTCGAAAGCGGAGCGCGAGGGGCGCTGCTGGGCCGGGCGCGGCTCGGCGGGGCGCTCGGGAGCCCGCTCAGGTGCCCGTTCCGGGACGCGCCAGTCGGGCCGGCGCTCGGCGCGGCCGCCTTCGAGCTCGCTCTGGCGGGCGGCGATCTCGGCTACGGCGGCCTCGATGTCCTGCGCGCTGGAGACCGAGGGCAGGCGGTGGTCGCGGCGGCTCACCGTCTCGGCGGCGCGCAGGATGTCGCCGAGGCGGCGGTCGTTCTCCTCTACGCGGCTTTCGACGCGGGCGGCGGGACGGGGGCGGGCTCGGTTCATCGCCTCGATGCGCTCGTTGATCTGGCGGAGGGCGGCGTCGATGCGCCCGTCGGCCGAATCGGGCGCCCGCGGCGCGGCGGGAGGCGCCGCAGGGGCCGGATGGGCGGGCACGACGTCGGCGCGGGCGGCATAGGCCGGCTCGGCATAAGCCGCTTCGGCGTAAGCGGGTTCGCGTTCGGCGGGCTCGGCGTGGGACGTTTCGGCATAGGTGCTTTCGGGGCGCACAGCGACGAGCTGCTCGATGCGGCCGGCAAGCTCCTGCACGCGGCGCTGCAGGTCGCTGATGTCGCCGCCCGCACCTTCCTGCGGGCCGGTGGTCGACAGAAGCTGGGCCTTCAGCCACTGGTCGAGCGGCAGGCCGGCGCGCTCGGCCGCCTCGCTCATCGCGCGCCACGCTTCGGGAGCGATCTGGCCGGACGTGGCCGCTTCTTGCCGCACCTTAATCTCCTCGCTCGGGCGCGGCGGCAGGGCGAGAATCGCCGGCCGTGCGCTGAGGCTGATGCGGTCGAATGTTTCGAAATCTTGGTAAATGCGGCGTTAATGCGTCGGACGCGGCGCCTCCGAAGCGGCGGCGAAGACGTACGCGACGGCCATGTCGACAGCCTCTGCGCGAGCAATTTTGGTTCGATTCTCGATATTGCCCTGCACCCGGAAGCGGGGCGGATGCTGCGATGCAGCGTGAGCTCTTTCAGAAAAGTTCTTTTATATCAAACGGTTGGTTCTCCGTTTAACAGTAAGTTGCCCTAACGTCGGGTGCGACTTTCTCCCCTAGCGGAAGCTGGTCTGTCACATTCTCAGCAATTCACCGGCCCACCCCGCCATCCACCCGGAGTTGTCGACATGGATTTCACTTCCTTCGAGACCGACCACGTCGCCGAATCGTCGGTCACGAATGCGTCCGAGCCGCATTTCTTCACCATCGGCGATCTCGCCCGCGAGTTCGGCGTGACGCTCCGCGCTCTGCGCTTCTACGAGGACAAGGGCCTGCTGGCCCCGCGCCGCGAGGGCCTTACCCGCCTCTACAGCGTCGCCGAGCGTGACCGGCTCGCGATCATCCTCAAGGGCAAGAAGCTCGGCTTCACCCTCGCCGAGATCAAGGCCATGGTGGCGCTGCGCGAGGGCGGCCCGGTACCGACCGGCGGCCTCGCCCTGACCCGCGAGAAATGCGTCGAGCAGCTCGCCCTGCTGGAGCAGCAGAAGGCCGAGATCGAAGAGGCCATCGACGAGCTGCACCAGATGGTCACCGCCTTCTCCGCCCGTTCGGCGGCCTGAGCGCGGCGCGGACCTTCTCCCCGTCCCTCTCTCCTTTCGATTGTCCGGCAGCGGCGCCCCTCGCGGGCGCCGTTGTCGTTTCGGCAGGTTGCCGCGCCCGTTTCCCGATCGCCCGTCTTGCTCTAGCCTGCGCCCGGCCGTTTCGTGTCGCAGGTTCCGGGAGCGAGTATGTCGCGCAGCATCGACTATTATTTCTCCACCGCGAGCCCGTGGGCCTTTCTGGGGCTCTCCACCTTCCTCGCAGTCGCGCGCCGGCACGAGGCGCGGGTGGAGTTCATCCCCGTCGGGCTGGGGGAGCTTTTTTCCGAAACCGGCGGCCTGCCGCTCGCCAAGCGCCATCCGGTGCGCCAGCGCTACCGGCTGCTGGAGCTGCAGCGCTGGCGCGCCGCGCGCGAAATGGACTTCACCATCTGGCCGGCCTTCTGGCCGTTCAGGTCCGGCTTCACCGACCGCCTCATCATCGCCGCGATGAAGGCCGGCCACGAGGTGGCGCCGCTGATCGGCCGGTTCGGCGCCGCGGTGTGGCAGCGCGAGGAGAATCTCGGCGATCCCGCCACGCTGTCGGCGATCCTCGCCGAGCTGGACCTGCCGGGCGAGCTGATGGCGGCCGCCGATTCGCCCGAGATCGTCGCGGCCTACGCGGCCAATGAGGAGCGCGCGGTGGCGGCCGACGTGTTCGGCTCGCCCGCCTATGTGCTCGATGGAGAGGTGTTCTGGGGCCAGGACCGGATCGATATGCTCGATGCGGCGTTGTCGAGCGGGCGTGCGCCGTACAGGCCCTGAGTGCGCCCGCGGCGAACGAGGAGTGAGGGCCATGACCGGCACGATCACGCTCACCACCACAGGCAGGACAGGAATCAGAGCAGAGGCCGCGCGGAAGGCGGGCTGCGTTCCGCGGATAGCGGCGCTGATGCTGGCCGCCGCCGGGCTTCTCGCCGCGCCGGGCTTCGTGCGCGGGGCTGCCGCGCAGCCGGCCGCGACGCAGGAGGTGCCGGCGGTGGCGCCGGCTGCGGCCGCCGGCGAGGCGGCGCGCTTTTCCATGCAGCCGGTCGAGGGCGGGCTGATGAAGCTCGATACTCGCACCGGCGCGATGTCGTTCTGCAGCCAGCGGGCCGGCGCCTGGGTGTGCCAGGCGGTGCCCGACGACCGGGCGGCGCTGGAGGCGGAGATCGGCCGGCTCCAGGCGCGCATCGCGGCGCTAGAGAGGGGGCGCGGCACCACGCCGGGCGTGCCCGACATCATGGCGCCGCCGCAGCAGGGCGGGGCGGGCTCCTCCACCCGGCCCGATGCGCCGCCTAAGGCCGCGCCCGCGCCGGAGGATGACACCAAGCTGACCGAGGACGCGCAGCGCCAGCTCGACAAGGCCATGGACATGGCCGAGCACGTGTTCCGCCGCTTCCTCGAAATGGTCGACCGCTTCCGCCGCGAGCACGGCGAGGGGGCGACCACGCCCCAGAGCGCGCCGCAAGGTGTGCCGCCGGGCAAGAGCGAGGCGCTTTAGGCGCGCCCGGGCGATCCGTCCGTCCCGCGTTTCGGGGCGCCCGGCCTCAGCAGGCCTCGACGAAGGCGTAGCTGCGTGCCAGCGCCTGGTCGGTGAGGGTGCCCGGGAAGGCGATGAAGACGTGGCAGCCGCCGGGATAGACGCCGAGCTGGGCCGCGTTGCCCGCCGCCAGCCAGCGCGGCGCCATGAACAGCGTGTCGTCCAGCAGCGCGTCGCGTGTGCCGATGGTGAACAGCGCCGGCGGCATGTCGGTCAGATCCGCATGGAGCGGCGAGATGTCGGGAATGGCGAGGTCGCCGCCCTGGCGCAGATAATGGCCGACGAAGACGTTGATGTCGCGCGTGTTCAGCACCAGCGGCTCCTCGCCCCACTGGCGCGCGCTTGGCGTGAGGCCGAGATCGTAGCAGCCGGCGGTGAGGTTGGCGCCGCGGAACGGGGTCAGCCCGTGCCGGTCGCGCAGGCGCAGCAGCGTGGCGACGGCAAGGTTCGCCCCCGCCGATTCGCCGCCGATGACGAAGCGGTCGGTGCCGAAGCGCGCCGGCCCCTCGCGCAGCAGCCACAGCGCGGCCGCCTCGCAATCGTCCGGCGCAGCGGGATAGGGCACCTCGGGGGCGAGCCGGTAGTCGACCGAGACCACGGCGAAACCGGTGCGCTCGACGAAGCGGTGGTTCAGCCCGTCATTCTCGCGCGCCGAGCCGAGGCACCAGCCCCCGCCATGGATGTGCAGATAGACGCCCTTGGCGGGCGCGGGCGGGGTGAGCACACGCAGCGGAACGGGGCCGTGCGGGCCCTCGATCTCGATCACCTGCGCGAACGGGCTCTCGGGGGCGAGCGGAAAGGGGCCCTTTCCGTCCAGCCTGAGCTTGCGCAGCATCGCCATCGGGAACACCCAGCGGTCGGGCACGGCGCCGAGCGCCTTGACGATGCTGGCATTGATGGCGCGGGTGTCTGCCGCGATCGCCGCCGGGTCGAACAGGGCGGGATCGATCACGAGCTCGGCGGCGGAAGGGCGCGGCGCGATGTCGGGCAGCGGGGAAGACATAGGTTGAGGACGCTCCACAATAGCGTTGGGCGGGTCTGTCATCAGGGCTTGATCCGCCCTATCCAACCCCAGCGGGCCGCATTCGTCCAGCGCGGCCCTGGAGGAAAGGACGCGGCAATGGCGGCAATACGGCAGGGCGAGGTGCGCGAAAGCACCGTGACGCGGCGTTTCACGACGGTTCTCGGCGTCGAGACGCGCGGGCGCGACTTCACCGACATCACCGAGGCGGTCGCCGGCTTCCTCGCCGCGATCGGGGCGGGCGAGGGCGAGGTGAGCGTGTTCTGCCGCCACACCTCCGCGTCGCTGACGATCCAGGAGAACGCCGACCCGGACGTGCGGGTGGACCTCGCCACCGCGCTCGACCGGCTGGCGCCGGAGGATGCGGGCTGGGTCCATTCGCTCGAGGGGCCGGACGACATGCCCTCCCATGTGAAGGCGATGCTCACCGGCATCCATCTCGCGGTACCGGTGATCGCGGGACGGATGGCGCTCGGCACGTGGCAGGGGCTCTATCTGGTGGAACACCGTATTCACGCGCATCGGCGTGAATTGGTGGTGGCGTTTGTCGGCGATGCCAACTAAATCTCGGCGATTGGGGCCGACTTGCGGTGCCGGTACGACCGAACCATGATCGCGGCGCGGGGGCGCGCCGGCCCGCGAGCGAGAGGACCGCTGGGACGTGGATACGACGACGAGCTTCCGGCTGGTGATCGCCGACGATCATCCGCTGTTTCGTGGTGCCCTGCGCGAGGCGGTGCTGCGCCGGTTTCCCTCGGCGGAGCTGTTCGAGGCGGGCGGGCTCGAGGATTTGCAGGCCCTGCTCGAGCGCGAGAGCGACGTCGACCTGGTGCTGCTCGACCTCACCATGCCCGGGGTGCGGGGCTTCTCCGGGCTGATGTATCTGCGCGCGCAATATCCCGGCGTGCCGGTGGTGGTGGTCTCGGCCAATGAGGAGGCGGGCGTCATCCGCCACTGCATGGAGTTCGGTGCCTCCGGCTTCATCCCCAAGACGTCGTCGGTCGAGACGATGGGCGAGGCGATCCGCACGGTTCTGGACGGCCAGACCTGGACCCCGCCGGACGTCGACCTCTCGGCCGGCGGCGACACCGACACCAGGGCGCTGGTGGCGCGCCTCGCCACGCTGACGCCGCAGCAGGTGCGGGTGCTGATGATGCTGTCCGAGGGGCTGCTGAACAAGCAGATCGCCTATGAACTCGGCGTCTCCGAGGCGACGGTGAAGGCGCATGTCTCCGCCATCCTGCAGAAGCTCGGGGTGGAGAGCCGCACCCAGGCGGTGATCGCGGCCTCGAAGATCGAGGGCGGCACCTGGAGCCAGGCGGCGGGGTAGGCGGAAGCGCCGCCGGATCGGCGGTCCGCTGGCGGTCCATGGCCATTCACAACTTATAATTGCATTTTGCTCGTGTCCGTGCTCAGCATTGCGCGGTTCGGCACGAGAGGCGCCCCGTGGAGACGGATTTCAACCAGACCCGCATCCCGGAAGATCTGTGGGCCTTCAGGACCGAGCGGCGCGACGATCTGCTCGCGAAGCTCCGGTCGGATCGCCGGTGGTTCGTGGTCCGCCGCAGCCTGCTGCAGGCCGCATGGTTCGGGCTCTCCATACTGAGCCTGCTTCTCGGCGTGCTGACCTCGGTGCTGATCGCGATCGGCTGGCCGTCCACGGAGAATGCCTGGGACCAGGCCATCCTCATCCTGCTTCCGGCGATTTCGGGCCTGTGCGGCGCGTTCATCGGCAATTACCGGCTGCGCGAGACCTGGGAACTGCGCGAGTTCGGACGGATCGAGACCGATCGGCTGATCGTCGAGGCGAAGTTCATCGATCGCCGCAACCCCGATTTCGACAGCCGGATCAACGAACTGCACATGAGGCGCGTCCAGCTCGCCCGCCGCCAGGCATCGCAGTTCTTCGCCTTCTTCGCGCGCGTGGCCGCGAACGGGGAGCCGGCGGAGAGCAGCTGAGCGCGACCCGTCCGGCCGGGGCGCCTATTCCGCCGCCGCCCGGGTGGCGCGCCATTGCGCCAGAAGGGCGCGCAGTGCGGCGGGACGCACGGGCTTGTTCAGGACCTCCATCTCGGTGGCGCGGGCGGTGTCGCGCACGCGCTTCGAGCGGTCGGCGGTGATCAGCACCGCCGGCAGGTGCTGGTCCAGCTTCCAGCGCAGCTGCTTGACCGCCTCGATGCCGTCGCCCTCGTCGAGATGGTAGTCGACCAGCAGCACGTCGGGGGCGATGCGCGATTCACGCAGCGCCGCCAGCGCGCGCTGCACGTCGTGCGCCTTCACCACCCGGCAGCCCCAGCCCGAGAGCAGCGTCTCCATGCCATCGAGGATGGCGGGGTCGTTGTCGATGCACAGCACGGCGAGCTCGTTCAGCGCCGCCGCCGGCAGGGCGGGGGGCGGGGTGCGCGGCGCCTGCGCCGGGATCGGCGGGGCGGAGGGCACCTCGACGCCGAAGGCGCTGCCGCGCCCGGCGGTCGAGACGAGGCTGATCGGGTGCTCCAGCACGCGCGAGATGCGCTCGACGATGGACAGGCCGAGCCCGAGCCCGCGCGCCGCTTTGGCGCCCTGGTCGAGGCGCTGGAACTCCTTGAAGATGAGCTTCTGCTTGGCCTGGGGGATGCCGAGCCCGGTGTCGAGCACCTGGATGCGCAGCTTTCCGCGCCGGTGGCGCACGCCCACCAGAACCCGCCCGCTCGGCGTGTACTTGATGGCGTTGGAGACGAGGTTCTGCAGCAGGCGGCGCAGCAGGCGCCGGTCCGAGCGCACCGCGGCGCAGCTCGCCACGAAGGTCAGGGTGAGACCCTTGTCCTTGGCCAGTGGGGCGAATTCGAGTTCGAGCTGGCTGAAGATGTCGTCGATGCGGAACACGCCGATGTCGGGCTTCAGCGCGCCGGCGTCGAGGCGGGAAATGTCGAGCAGGGCGCCGAGTATGTCCTCCACCGCCTCCAGCGAGGCGTCAACATTGTGGGCGAGCCGGCCCTGCTCGACGCCCTCGGTGCGCTCGACCAGGCTGGTGGCGTAGAGCCGGGCGGCGTTGAGCGGCTGCAGGATGTCGTGCGAGGCGGCGGCGAGGAAGCGGGTCTTGGAGATGTTGGCCTCGTCCGCCTCGGCCTTGGCCTGGGCGAGCTGGGCGTTGAGCTTCTCCAGCGCCTTGGTGCGCTCGCGCACGCGCCGCTCCAGCGTCTCGTTGGCGCGCTCCAGCGCCTCGGCGGCCTCCACCGAGGGAGTGATGTCGGTGAAGGTCACCACCACGCCGCCGTCGGGCATGGTGTTGACGCGCACCTCCATCACCACGCCGCGCGGGGTGAGGCGCTCCTGGAAGGTGGCGTTGCGCCGGCCGTAGCGCTCGAGCCGCACGCGCACCAGCTCCTCGACCGGGCCGGGGCCGAGCATGCCGCCGGTGGCGTTGAAGCGGATGATCTGGTCGATGCCCACCCCGATCCGCACGATCTCGGGCGGTAGTTCCAGCATCTCGCCGAACTGCCGGTTCCAGCAGATGAGGCGCAGGTCGCGGTCGAACACGGCGATGCCCTGGCGCACATGGTCGAGCGCGGTCTGCAGGATCTCGCGGTTGTACTGGATCGCCGCCGAGGCATCGTCGAGCAGCTTCAGCGCCGCCTTGGTGGAGACGGTGCGCTTCCTCAGCATCAGCGACAGCACGAGGCGCGAGGAGGCGGCGCCGATGGCCGAGGCGAGCAGGTGCTCGGCATAGCGGATGAGCTGGAAGTCGGCCTCGCGGCCGGGATCGAGGGTGACGCCGCGCATCGCCGACACGCTCTCGAAGGAGGCGCGGGTGCGCTCCTCGCCGAGATAGCGCGAGACCGTGCCGAGCAGCTCGCCGACCGTGACCGGCGAGCGCCACAGCCGGAAGCTCGGCGCGGTCGGGGCGCGGTCGGATTCGACGAACACGCTCGCCTGCAGCCGCTCGATCGGCGCCGGCGGGCGCATCAGCGACACGCCGAGGAAGCACAGCACGTTGATGGTGAGGCTCCACATCACGCCGTGATTGAGCGGGCTGGCATGGACGCCGAGCAGCGCCTGCGGACGCAGCATCTCAATGCCGAACGGGCCGTGCAGCAGCAGGTCCGGCCCGAACAGGCCGGCGTCGATCAGGCTCGGCAGCAGCAGCGTATAGGCCCAGAACACGATGCCGCCGGCGATGCCGGCGATGGCGCCTGCCGCGGTGCCGCGCCGCCACATCAGCCCGAGCAGCAGGGCCGGGCCGAACTGGGCCACGGCGGCGAAGGAGAGCAGGCCGATCTGCGCGAGCTGGGCCTCGCCGGCGAAGCGGTAGTAGAGATAGGCCAGCAACAGGATGGCGAAGATGGCGACCCGGCGCACCATCAGCAGCCGCTCGCCCATGTCGCTGTGCAGGGCGCGCGGGGCATCGTCCTCCGCGCCGCCGCGCCGGCCGCGCACCATCAGCGGCATGAAGATGTCGTTCGACACCATCACCGCCAGCGCCACGGTCTCGACGATCACCATCGCGGTCGCCGCCGACAGCCCGCCGACGAAGGCGATCAGCGCCATCCAGCGCGCGCCCACCGACAGCGGCAGGGTGAGCACGTACATGTCGCCGTCGATGAAGCCGGGCGGGAAGGCGACGAGGCCGGCGATGGCGATCGGGATGACGAAAATGTTGATCAGCACCAGGTAGAGCGGGAACAGCCAGGAGGCGGTGCGGATCTCGCGCTCGGAGGTGTTCTCCACCACGGCGACGTGGAACTGGCGCGGCAGCAGGAAGATGGCGAGCGCGGAGAGCAGCGTCATCACCGCCCAGTTGCTGACCGAGAAGTCGCGCGTGAGCACCGGCAGCACGCCCTTCTCGGCGGCGCGCGCGAACAGGTCCGCCGGGCCGGCGAACATGACGAAGGTGACGAACAGCCCGACCGCGAGGAAGCCGACCAGCTTGACGATGGACTCGGTCGCCACCGCCAGCATCAGCCCTTCCTGATGCTCGGTGGCGTCGATGTGGCGGGTGCCGAACAGCACCGCGAACACCGCCATCGCCACCGCGATCATCAGCGCGAGGTCGCCGACCACGGGATAGTGCATCCCGAGCCCCTCGAAATCGCCGAGCATGGCGATGAGCGAGGCGGACACCGCCTTGAGCTGGAGCGCGATGTAGGGCAGCGAGCCGAGGATCGCCACCACCGCCACCAGCGCCGCCACGCCCTGGCTCTTGCCGTAGCGGGCGGCGACGAAGTCGGCGATGGAGGTGATGTTCTGCGCCTTGGCGAGGCGCACGATGCGCAGCAGCAGCGGCGCGCCGAGCGCGAAGAACAGCACCGGCCCGACATAGATGGTGAGGAAGTTGAGCCCTTGGGTGGTGGCGAGGCCGACCGAGCCGAAGAAGGTCCAGGAAGTGCAGTAGACCGCCAGCGAGAGCGAATAGATGTAGGGCCGCCCCTCGCGGCGCGGGCGCGCGGGACGGCGGTCGCCGAAGCTGGCTACCGCGAACAGGAAACCGACATAGACCAGGGCGACGGCGATGATGACCCAGGCCTGAAGCATGAAGGGCTCCGTTGGGCGCCGCGCCCGGCGGCAGGCGAGCGGCAAGTGGGCGCGAAGAATGTACCAAGCGCGCGCGGCCCTTTATGCGCCCGCACGGCGGGGCTGGGCAAGCGGCGCAACCTGCGGTTCCGGCGGCGGCGCGGATGCCGGGCCGGCGCGTCGTCGTCGGGCCTGGCCCTGCTGCGCACGAAGGCACGAGGGAGATGGGCGAAGGCGGGCGGGGACGGCGCTCGCGGGACGACTTGCCGCAGCCCCGCCGGCGATCCAAAGTTGGCGCGGTGAGCGAGTCGGGCGAGCCGGCGCTCCGCCATCAGCTCATGGAGGCGACGGTGAGCAAGATGCTGAACGAATTCCGCGAATTCGCGGTCAAGGGCAACGTTGTGGACCTCGCGATCGGCGTGATCATCGGCGCCGCGTTCGGCCAGATCGTGACCTCGGTGGTGTCGGACCTGTTCATGCCGCTGGTCGGCGCGGTGTTCGGCGGGCTCGACTTCTCCAACTACTTCATCCCGCTTTCGGCCAATGTGACGGAGAACTCGCTCGCCGCCGCGCGCGAGCAGGGGGCGGTGTTCGCCTATGGCCACTTCCTGACCGTGGTCATCAACTTCCTGATCGTCGCCTGGATCCTGTTCATCGTCGTCAAGGGCATCAACCGGCTGCGCCGCAAGGCGGCCACCGAGCCGCCGCCGGCCCCGCCCGCGCCGACGCGCGAAGAATCCCTCCTGATGGAAATCCGCGACATCCTCGCGCAGAAGGCGTAAGGCGCGCGACAGCCCCCCGTGTGCCCGCGTGGCTCGCCGCGCGACCCTTGAGCGCGACCGGAGTGTGGTGTCCGGTTCCGGGCGGAAGTGTCGGGCGGAGTGCCGCGGGCGCGGGACTTTCGAGGGACCGGCGCGCGATCCGGGCACAGGGTATCCGGGCATGGAGAGAGCGGCGTCTTGATTTCGCTACATCGGGCGGCCATGGAGAGGCGGGCCGTCCGGCGGGCGGCCTATCGGGGGGTGAATGCCGTCCGCGCTTCCGGCACCGGGCCGGGAGGGGCGGTGTTGCTGGCAGGTTGCGGAAAAGGGCTGCCGCGCTCGGGTCCATAGCGGACGGGCGGGCGGTGTCGTGTTGACCAGAGGGACTTGCGTTCATCCCCATCGGGTAGGAATTCTCAGATATGACCAGTTTTACCCGTCTCGACGTGCCGGACGTCGTGCTGATCCAGCCGAAGCGTCACGGCGATGAGCGCGGCTATTTCTGCGAGACGTACAAGAAGTCGGACTTCGACGCCTTCGGCATCGACACGGTGTTCGTGCAGGACAATGAATCGCTCTCGCGCCAGGTCGGCGTGGTGCGTGGCCTGCATTTCCAGACCCCGCCCTTCGCGCAGGCGAAGCTGGTGCGCGCGGTGCGCGGGGCGATCTTCGACGTCGCGGTCGACATCCGCAGGGGCTCGCCGAGCTTCGGCGCCTGGGTGTCGGCGACGCTGAGCGCGGAGCGGGGCGAGCAGCTCCTGGTGCCGCACGGCTTCGCCCATGGCTTCTGCACGCTGGAGCCGGACACCATCGTCGCCTACAAGGTGGACGCGCCCTACGCGCCGGCCAACGACGCCGGCATCCTGTGGGACGACCCGGCGATCGGTATCGAATGGCCGGTCGCGGCGGAGGCAGCCATCCTTTCGGCCAAGGACCGGGTCCAGCCGAAGCTGGAGGACTATGCAACGCCCTTTACGCTGTGATAGCGACCGTCGCTGAGGTGAGCAGCAAGGGTTCGAGATGACGCGTCGTGTGGTTGTGACCGGTGGGGCCGGCTTCATCGGGTCGGCGGTGGTGCGCCGCCTGGTTCGTGCCGGATGGGACGTCCTCAACTTCGACAAGCTCACCTATGCTGGCAATCTCGCCTCGCTGAACGAGATCGACAACAGCCCGAACTACCGTTTCGCGCAGGCCGACATCTGCGACGGGCGGGCGGTGCGCGAGGTGCTGGAGGGCTTCCGGCCCGACCTCGTGATGCATCTGGCGGCGGAATCGCATGTCGACCGCTCGATCGACGGGCCGGGCGACTTCATCCATACCAATGTCATCGGCACCTTCACCCTGCTGCAGGAAGCGCTGCGCTACTGGCAGGGCATGGGCGCGACCGGCAAGGCGGCGTTCCGCTTCCACCACATCTCGACCGACGAGGTCTACGGCACGCTGGGCGAGGACGGGCTGTTCCGCGAGGACACGCCCTACCAGCCGAACTCGCCCTATTCGGCCTCCAAAGCCTCTTCCGACCATCTGGTGCGGGCCTGGTTCCACACCTACGGCCTGCCGGTGGTGATGTCGAACTGCTCGAACAATTACGGGCCGTACCACTTCCCCGAGAAGCTGATCCCGCTCACCATCCTCAACGCGCTGGAAGGCGAGAAGCTGCCGGTCTATGGCAAGGGTGAGAACGTGCGCGACTGGCTCTATGTCGACGACCATGCCGGCGCGCTGGAGCTGATCGCCACCACCGGGCGGCTCGGCGAGAGCTACAATGTCGGCGGCAACAATGAGCGCCGCAACATCGACGTGGTGAAGACGATCTGCGCCATCATGGACCGCGTGGTGCCGGACGAGCGGATCGGCGCGCGCGAGAGCCTGATCACCTTCGTCACCGACCGGCCCGGCCACGACGCGCGCTACGCCATCGATGCCAGCAAGCTGAAGAACGAGCTCGGCTGGGTGCCTTCCGAGACCTTCGAGAGCGGCATCGAGAAGACGGTGCGCTGGTATCTCGACAACGCCGCCTGGTGGGAGCCCCTGAAGGCGCGCTACGACCGCGCGCGCATAGGGCTCGCCAAATGAGCGGGCTGATGCTGCTCGGCGCCGGCGGGCAGCTCGGGCGCGAGGTCGCCGCCCTTGCCGGCGAGCGCGGCCTGGCGCTGACCGCGCTCGACCGTGCCGGGCTCGACATCGCCGACGCCGCCGCGATCGAGCGGGCGATCGGCGCGATGAAGCCGGACGTCGTGATCAACGCTGCCGCCTACACCGCGGTCGACCGGGCGGAGAGCGAGCCGGAGCTGGCGAACGCGATCAACGCCAAGGCGCCGGGCGACATCGCCGCCGCCTGCGCCCGCCACGGCGCGGCGCTGATCCACATCTCGACCGACTACGTGTTCGACGGCACCCGCGCCGGCGCCTATGTGGAGAGCGACCCGATCGCCCCGCTCGGCGTCTACGGCGCCAGCAAGGCCGCCGGCGAGGGCGCGGTGCGCGCGGCGCTGCCGGCCCACCTGATCCTGCGCACCTCCTGGGTCTACGGCGCCTATGGGGCGAACTTCCTCAAGACCATGCTGCGGCTGGCGCGCGAGCGCGACCGGCTGACCGTGGTCGCCGACCAGCATGGCTGCCCGACCGCGACCCGCGACATCGCCGAGGCGATCCTTGCCGCGGCGCAGGCGTTCCGCGCCGGGACGGCGGTGCCCGGCACCTATCATTTCGCCGGGACCGGGGCGACGAGCTGGCACGGCTTCGCCAGCGAGATCGTCGCCCGGGCGGCGAGGCATACCGGCCGGCGGCCCGAGGTCGCCGCCATCACCACGGCGGACTACCCGACGCCCGCGCGCCGGCCCGCCAATTCCGAACTGTCGAGCGAGCTTTTCGCCGAACGCTTCGGCTACCGCGCCGCGCCCTGGCAGCAGCGCACGGCCGAGGTGGTCGACCGGCTGCTCGCCGAAAACTAGAATCCAGACCGAGGGGCACATGAAGGGAATCATCCTCGCCGGCGGGTCCGGCACGCGGCTTCACCCGATCACGCTCGTGGTCTCCAAGCAGCTCCTGCCGGTCTACAACAAGCCGATGATCTACTACCCGCTGACCACGCTGATGATGGCGGGGATCCGGGACATTCTGATCATCACCACCCCGCACGACAGCGCGCTGTTCCAGCACCTGCTGGGCGACGGCAGCCAGTTCGGCATCTCGCTCAGCTATGCGGTGCAGGCGAGCCCGCGCGGGCTCGCCGACGCCTTCATCGTCGGGCGCGAGTTCATCGGCGACGAGCGGGTGGCGCTGGTGCTGGGCGACAACCTGTTCTTCGGCCACGGCCTGCCCGAGCTGCTGCTCGACGCGGTGAAGCGCGAGAAGGGCGCGACCGTGTTCGGCTATCCGGTGCACGACCCCGAGCGCTACGGCGTGGCCGAGATGGGCCCGGACGGGCGGGTGATCTCGCTGGAGGAGAAGCCGGCCAAGCCGAAGTCGAACCTCGCTGTGACCGGGCTCTATTTCTACGACAACCGGGTGGTCGACATCGCCGCCAATCTCAAGCCCTCGCCGCGCGGCGAGATCGAGATCACGGACGTCAACCGCACCTACATGGAGTGGGGCGAGCTCAGCGTCTCGATGATGGGGCGCGGCTTTGCCTGGCTCGACACCGGCACGCCGGATTCGCTGCTGGAGGCGGCGCAGTTCGTGCAGATCCTCGAGGCGCGGCAGGGGCTGCGCATCGCCGCGCCGGAAGAGGTGGCGTTCCGCGAGGGCTTCATCGACGCCGATCAGCTCCGCAAGCTGGGCGAGGCGCAGAAGAAGTCGAACTACGGCGCCTATCTGATCCGTCTCGCCGACGAGGGGCACTGAGGCGCCCGCGCCATCACTTCAAGACGGCGCTCACTCGATGGCGTCGGTGCGCGGGGCGCGGCTGCCCTGCGGGGCCGGCGCGCGCAGCGCATATTCGTTGTCGCGGCGGAAATTCGGGCCGAGATGCGGGTCGGTCCGCGTGTCCGTGGCCCATTTGGCGGCGAAGCGCTCGCGCTCGGCAAGCCGGCGCGGGTTCGCTCCCGGCTCGGTGTCGGTGCCGCGCGAGGCGGATTCATGGTGGATCAGCCGCGCGAAGGGGGTGAACACCACCTCCCAGCCGGCCTGCCGCGCGCGCAGGCACAGGTCGATGTCGTTGCACTCCTCGGCGAAGGCCTCCTCGTCGAGCAGGCCGACCGCCTCCAGGCAGTCGCGGCGCACCAGCAGGCAGGCGCCGGTGACGGCGGAAAGGTTCTGCCGCACCACCAGCCGGTCCTGATAGCCGGGCGCGTCGGCGGCGGCATGGGCGAACCAGTGGCTGCCGGCGCCGCTGCGCAGCCCGACGATGAAGCCGGCATGCTGCACGCTCCTGTCCGGGTAGAGCAGCTTGGCGCCGACGATGCCGACCCCGGGCCGGCAGGCGAGCGTAACCATTTCGCCGAGCCAGCCGGGCTCGACGATCTCCATGTCGTTGTTGAGCAGCAGGATCAGCTCGCCCGTGGCGGTGGCGATGCCGGCATTGCACAGGCGGGAGAAGTTGAAGTCGCCGTCGTCGGTGAGGATCCGCGTCGCCGGCCACAGCGTGCGTGCGCGCTCGAACAGGGCGAAGGTCTCGTCCTCGCGCGAGCCGTTGTCGACGATGATGATCTCGAAGGCGCGATAGGCGCTGACCGCCACCAGCGTCTCCAGGGTGCGCGCGAGGAGTTCGGCCCGGTCGCGGGTGGGGATGATGATCGACACCAGCGGCGCCGGCGCAGGGACCTCGAAGCGCGGGATGAGGTGATGGCGTAGCGGGTCGACCTCCACCGGCACGCCGAGCCGTTCGGCGAGGGCGGCGGCGGCGAGACGCGCGGTCGGCGCATCGGCAAAGCCCGGGCTGGCGCGTACGGAGGAATAGGCGACGCGCGGCAGGTGGCGGATGGCGGCGGGCGGCACGCCGTCGAGATAGCGCAGCAGCAGATCGTAGCGCGCCGCCGCGCTGAAGGCCGGGCGCAGGCCGAGCGCGCGGGCGCGAGCGCCGCGCAGCGCCACCAGCGCGCCCATATAGTCCATCGCCTCGAGGAGATGCCGGTTGTAGGCCGGCTTGAACGCGCCGTCGCGCAAGGCGCCGTCCGGGTAGAGATATTCCTCGTCCGTATAGGCCAGCGCGCAGTCGGGGTGCCGGGCGAAGGTGGCGCGCACGAGCGCGACGGCGTCGCGGGTCGGCATGCCGGCGGCGTCGAGCGGCACCACGATCTCGTCATCGCCCGCCGCCTCGAGCGCGGCGGCGAGGCCGCGCGCGGGGTCGGCATCGGGCACGGGGACGGGCGTCAGCCGCGCGCCGGGCGGGGCGAAGCCGGCCGCCTCGCCGGGCGGGAGGGCGAGGATCCAGCGGAAGTTCGGGTCGGTCTGGGCGTCGAGCGCGCGGGCGCAGGCGGCGAGCGCGCCGGGTGCCACGCCGGCGGCGGCGCTGAGGAAGGCGAGCCGCGGCGCGGCCTCGGCCGGGGGCACCTCGGCGAAGTCGCCGACATGGCGGGCGCGGAAGCGGCGATAGTCGGGCAGGCCCGCCAGCGAGGCGGCGGAGGAGGTCCACAGCGCCTGCTTGAGGCGGCGACGCAGCGTGCGCAGGGCGCGCTTCAGCGCCTTCTGCCGGGCCGGGGCGGCACCCGCCCACGCGCCATGACGCAGCGCGTGCACCAGCAGCGCCCAGCGCCCGAGCGGGTAATGGCCGAGCCGCGCCGGGCCGGGCTCCGCCTCGCCGGCGTCGCGCAGGACGAGCCGCGCCGTGTCGCGCGGCAGGGCGAGCCCGGCGAGTTCGCCCGGGCGCAGCACGAGGGTTTCCACCACATGGCCGGCGGCATCCTCGACCTCGACCGTCACCGGCATTTCGGCGTCACTGCACAGCACTGTCGCGACGTCGGGCTCGCGCCCGCCGCGTGGGGCGGGCGGGGGAAGGAAGCTGCGGCTGTCCTGCGCAGAGGTCGGCGTCAGCCAGATCGGCGGGATGGGGCTGAGGGCCATGGCCGGCGGGGTCCGCTACTTCACGGGCAGGTTGGCGGGCAAATCGGCGTCGCGCGAGCGGTGGGCCGGCGCGGTGCGCGGGCTCCCGGCGAGCGCCCGGTTCACTCGCGCCACCAGCCCTTATAGGTCAGCGGAGCGGGGGCGGTCAGGGGCGAATTGCGTACCAGTCCCGGATTATAGGCCGGGTCATTGTCCAGCAGCTCGCTCCAGCGCTCGAGGAACAGTGCGAGGTCGGCGCCCGGCAGGTTGCTGGCGCCGCGCGAGGCGCTCTCGTAATGGGTCAACTCGGCATGGGGCGTATAGACGATGCGCAGCCCGAGCAGGCGCATGCGCAGGCACATGTCGACGTCGTTCCAGTCGAGCGCGAACTGCTCGTCGAAGCCGTTGATCCGCTCCAGCAGGCTGCGGCGGGTGGCGAAGGCCGCGCCCGTGACCATGGAATATTCGCGGTGCACGTCGGCCCAGTTTTCGTAGCTCGGCGCGGTCGCGGCCTGCTTGATGAAGACATGGGTGCAGGTGCCCATGACCCCGCCCACCATGCCGGCGTGCTGGATGCGCCCGTCCGGGTAGAGCAGGCGCGCGCCGACCCCGCCGACGTCCTCGTCGCAGGCGAAGCTCATCAACGCCTCGATCCAGTCCGGCTGGCGCACGACGATGTCGTCGTTGAGGAACACGACGTACTCGCTCCGCGCCAGCGGCCAGAGCGCGTTCATCTTGCGGGCGTAGTTGAACGGCTCGTCCGGCGCGCGGCGGGTGACGACGCGCTCCAGCCGGAACGGCCAGTCGCGGTCCGCATAGGCGGCGCCGTCCTCGATATCGTCGCCGACCAGCACGGTGAGCCGGTCCATCGGCCAGGAGGAGCGGGCGAGGCTCTCCAGCAGGTTGAGGACGAGGGGGCGCCCGCGCATCGCCTCCTCGCCAAGCGTGCACAGGGTCTGGCGCGTGGGGACGACGAGCGTGACCTCGGGCGGCTCGGCGAGGGGACGGTGCAGGCGCAGCGTCGTCGGCAGCCGGCCGGGCAGGATCTCGGCCTCCTCGAGCCGGTGGTCGAGCCAGGCGCGCACGGCGTGGCGCCGGTCGGCGAGGTTGTCGGGCGCGGGCGTCGCGCCGCGGGCGGAGAGGATCTCGGCGATGCGCTCGACCATCATGCCGGCGGCATTGGCGCGCAGCAGCAGGTCGTAGCCGGCGGCGTCTCCCGCCTCGGGGCCGGGCGGGCCAAGCGCCTCCAGCGCCCGGCCGCGGATGAAGAGCGGCCAGCCGATATAGTCCTGGGCGATGAGCTGGGTGATGTCGAAACCGGGCTTGAGGATCAGCCGGTCCTGCGCCGCGCCCTTGCCGGCGGTCCCGCGCGCGGGCGCGGCGGTCTCGACGGCATCGCCATAGAAGATGTCGACGTCCGGCCGCGCGGTGGCGGCGACGCGCAGGATGCTGCGGATGTCGGGATGGAACCGGCAGGTCGGGTCGGCGAGCGCGTACCAGTCGTCCAGCGCCGGCCGGGGCCAGGACTGGCCGGGCGCCAGCGCGCCGGCGGGGGTGAGCCGGATCGTCAGGGGATAGTCGTTCATGGCGTCCCCTCCGCCTCGCTGCGCGCCGACAGCAGCCGGGCGACGCTTTCCTCCATACGCCGCGCCACCGCCTGCGGGGAAAGCGTGGCGCGCAGATGCGCGCGGGCCCGCTCGCCCAGCGCGGCGCGCGCCTCCGGGGTCAGCGCGGCGGCGGCGGCGAGGCATTCAGCGAAATGGGCCTCCTCCACCTTCGCCCAGCGCGTGCCGGTGCGGTAGGCGCCGAAATCCTCGGTCAGGGTCCAGTCCTCGTAGCGCACCGGGAAGCCGGTCTCGCCGGTGAGGAAGTCGCGCGAGCCGCCATAGTCGGTGGCGACTACCGGGACGCCGCGCGCCAGCGCCTCGGCGATGGTGAGGCCGAAGCCTTCCGAGCAGTGCGGCGAGGCGTAGATATCGGCCGAATCCTGCAGCACGGCGAGGTCGTGGTCGGACATGGAACGGTCGAGCAGCACCACGCCGGGCGTGGCGCGGCACAGTTCGAGAAGGGCGGCGGCGTCCGCATGCGTCGGGTCGACGTGCTTGGTCTTCAGCACGAGCTGCCAGCCCTGCGCCCCGAGGCCGCTGAGCGCGAAGGCGCGCACCAGCGCGTGCGGGTTCTTGCGCACCAGGAAGCTCGAGGCATCGAACACGTAGAGGATGATGCGCGCCGCCTCGTCGAGCCCGTAGCGCCGGCGCAGCCGCGTGCGGGTGGCGTGCGGGACGAGGGTCTCGCGCACCGGCACCACATGGGGCACGACATGGACCGGCCCGCGGGCAAAGGGACGGAAGATCTCCGCGCAGTATTCGCTCGGCGCCCAGACCGCGTCGACCTCGGCGAGGCCGCGCTGGAAATAGTCGGGCAGGGTCGGGGATTCCCACACGAACAGACCGACGCGCACCAGCGCGCGGTCGATCTCCGCCTCGGCGCCCTTGTCGAGCACGGTGCCCCAGCCGTCCGGGTTGAGATGGACCACGGCGACGTCCGCGGGACCCGGCAGGTCGGCGCAGGCGATGGTGGGGGCGATGCGCTGGTGGATGTGGAACGGCCGACGGATCGGCAGCAGCTTGCGCCGGAACGGCGCGTGCATCAGCGCGGTAAGGTAGCCGCGCGCGGCGGCGCCGAGGCCGTTATTGTAGTTCCACAGCCCGATGAAGGTGACGACCGGCGGCGTGCGCGCCGGCTGCGGGCCGAGCGGGAAGCGGCGCTGTTCGGCCAGCTCGTCCAGCAGCGCGTCGGCGAGCGCGACGTCGTAGCCGTATTCCGCCAGCGCCTCGCGCCAGCCGGTCTTGTCGGCGAAGGGGATGTCATCGCGGATCGCCATCACCTTGATGAAGGGGAAACCGTCGGCGAGCAGTTGGCGCCAGCGGAAGATGGTCGAGTTGTGCTCGTCATAGGTGTCGAAGAGCTGGCCGACCCGCAGCCCGGCCGCCTGCATGGCGGGGGCGAACGTCACCTCATAGGTGTTGATGACGTCGTTCTTGTCGTCGAAGGCGACGATGTCGCGGACGAAGTCGTGCAGCGGCTGGCTGCGCAGCAGCTCCGCCTTCAGGGCGAGGAAGTAGCTCTGTATGTGCCAGCCGCGCTCGTAATTGTCGGTGAGGCCTACCAGTGCCGCCGGGTGGTTCTCGATCCGCTCGATGAGCGTGTGGAAGTCGGCCGCGTTGGTGGGGCCGAGCAGGCTGTCGTTGAGCAGATAGAGCGTCCGGCACTCGAAGAAGGCGCGGTAGCTGCGCAGTATGTGCGCCCAGGCGGCGAAGTCGAGGCCGACATTCTCGCGCACGAAGATGCCGCGGCAGAGCGCGCGCAGCCACGGTGCATCGCCGACGAAGGGCTGGTCGGCGGCGACGAGGAGGTAGACCTCGATGCCCTCGTGCACCAGCGCCTCGAGATAGTGCCGCACATGGGGCTTGATGACCCCGCGGGGCGAGTGGGTGACGAACAGCGCCGCGCGCGGGCCGGGCGGGGCGTATTGCAGCACCTGGAGCTGGGCGTCAGCGACCGGCCGGCTGCGCCGGGGCTTGGCCGGCCGGCGGCCCTCGAAGCGCCCGAGCAGCCGGTAGTGATAGAACGCGGAGACGCCGGCTTCGCGCACGTCGCGATAATTGGCGAGGTACCAGCCGGCATCGAAGGCTAGTTCGTCCGTCGCGCCCTTCGCCACCTGCGGCGCCGGGTTCGGCATGAAGTCGCGGAAGGCCTGGCGCGGCCGGCCGGACTTGTGCTGGACCAGGAACTTGAGCCGGCTGCGCGGGCGCCCGTTGCGGTGGAACAGCACGCGGCGCACGAAGCCGCGCGGCCTTCCGTCGGCATGGAAGGCCAGGCGGGCGAGCCATTTCGGCATCCGGATCTTCATGGGCGCGGCCCGCTTGTCGGCACGATATGAAGCATGGGGAATCGCAAGGCACGGGCGGTCCCTGCCGTGCGCGGCGCCATCCAGCGCGCCATGTGGAGAGGGACGCGGAGCGCCCTCTCGAGCGGATGGCGGCATGCGCCGGAAAGCAAGGGTGTCGAAGCCAATGCGGGGGCCTGCCGCGTTAGGTGAAGTCGGATGCGTTGCGGATCGAGCCACTGGGATAGATAGGTTTTCGTATGATTTCCATCCCCAAGTGGGGGAGCGGCATGGGAAGGGGGTGCGCGACGCCTGGTGCGCGACGCCCGGGTGGCGCGGGTGAGCGGGAACAGGTGGCGGCGTTTCGGGGCGGCCGGGCGGCGCCGCACCGATTGATGCAGTGTTAATTGGAAATTGCCTGCATTATGGGTTAAAGCCTTGTCCTAACGAGGAACGGGTGCGCCCTTCGCAGGCGGCCGGACAGGGTGATCCGCACTTTCCGGCCCTGGGCCGATCCGATGGAAGGCATCCGAGCATGGAGCGTCGCCACGCAGGCGGCGGCCGTCCAAGTCCCCGGGAGGGTACATCGCGCCGGCCAGATAGATGCTGGTACATGGCACCGCCAACCACCCCAAAAGGCTGACCGCGGCGCGGAAAGGCGTGGACGCCAATTCGGCCCGCCGGATAGGTCGTTCGACGTAAACCTTATCTAAATACCATTTATTGGTATTTATCAAGTATTTACGATATTGACGGGTCGAGACCAAAATAAACCCGCAGTCCTTGCCTACCAAGACGCTATATTCGTGGCGGGTTACTTGCCTGACGCGCCCGGCGGTGCTATGGGCTCGTTGGGGCAGGGGGGATACTGAAATTGGCGCGCGTGTCTCGGAGCGGTGCGGGAGAACCGTGCCGCCAATCAGACATCGATGAATTGCTGCGGCCGCCGTCTCACGTGCGCGCAGCCTCGCGCCGTTCGGCGATCTCCTGTTCGCCGATCTCCCGTTCGTTGAGCGCCGGCTCGCCGATCATCCTCCGACGACTTTCCGATCACTTGGCGCATGGCGCCGGCGGCGGCCGGACGATCCACTTCCATGGAGGGCGCCATGGACGGTAAACATCTCGTGCTCGGCGGCAGTGGCTTCGTCGGCCGCCACGTCGCGCTGGCGCTGGCCAAGGCCGGCCACGAGGTGGTGGTCGCCGACCGATCACCGCTGCCGAACGACCTCCCCGCACTGCTGCGCGATCGGGTTTCCTGGCGCTTCTTCGAGCTCGACGATGCGCCTTGGCCCGAGCTGATCGAGGACGTCGCGGTCGTCCATCACTATGCCTGGAGCTCGGTGCCGGCGAGCGCCAACGACTGCCCGGCACTCGACCTGGCGTCCAATGTCGGGCCGACCATCGCGCTGCTGGAGACGCTGCGCGCGCGCGGAGCCGGGGACGCGCCGCGGCTGGTGTTCTCCTCCTCCGGAGGTACCGTTTACGGCCGGCTGCGGCGCGTGCCGGTGCAAGAGGACCACCCGCTCAGCCCGTTGAACGCCTATGGCGCCGGCAAGGCGGCGGCCGAGAACTACATCAGCTGCTACCGCAACCAGTACGGGCTCGACTGCCGCGTCGCCCGCCTCGCCAACCCGTTCGGGGCGGGGCAGAACCTGGCGCGCGGGCAGGGAGCGGTGACGACCTTCCTCTATCGCGCCCTCACGCATGAACCGATCGTGATCTGGGGCAATGGCGAAGTGGTGCGTGATTACGTGCACATTTCCGACGTGGCGAGCGGGCTGATGACGCTGGCCTGCACCGAGGATGTCGGCGAGCAGCACGTCTTCAACATAGGCAGCGGGATCGGGGTCAGCCTGAACGCGATCGTGGCCGAGCTGGAGACCGCGCTGGGGCGCCGGCTCGAGGTGCGCCGAAAGGCCGGCCGGCCATATGATGTTCCGGTGAGCGTTCTTGACATATCGATGATGCATGATTTGCTGAATTGGCGGCCATGGCTGAGTTTTTCGGATGGTATCCGCCGTACGCTGTCGGATTTTGAGCGTGGTTACGAAGTATCCACGCTGGATTAACAATAATAGGCGTCATGCCGTCAGGTGAGCGAGGCAGTCTTGGGGGAGATTTTCGAGAGGTTCATTCCGGACAAGGCGCTGGACTGGACGGGAGAGCGACTGACTTCGGCGATTTCCGGTCAGGCAGAGATCGAACATCTGCATCGTTATTTTCTCGCCCGCGAGCTATGCCGTGATTGCGACGTCATCGATCTGGGCTGCGGCGAGGGCTATGGCAGCGCGTTGCTGGCGCAGGTGGCACGCTCGGTCGTCGGTATCGACGTATCGCCGCTGGCGGTCGCCCATGCGCGCGCCAGCTATGCGAGCCCGCGCCTGCGCTTCGAGGAGGGCGATGCGCGCCGGCTGAAGCTGCCGGAGGCGAGTGTCGACCGCATCGTCTGCTTCGAGACGCTGCCCCGGCTCGACGACCCGGAGGCCGTGATGGCCGTCGCGGCGCGGCTGCTGCGGCCGGACGGGCTGCTGCTCCTCTCGATGCCCGCGCGCGACGTGCCCTCGCCGTCCCCTTCCGCGGCGGCGGCGAGCGCCTTCCATGTGCGCGAGCTGAGCCGGGCCGAACTGGAGGCGCTGGTCCGGCGGCATTTCCCGCATGTGCGCATGCTGGCGCAGCGGGCGATGCTCGGCTCCTCGCTGGCGCCGGACGGGGTCGATCCGGCGGCCGGGCTCATCACCTTCGAGAAGCGCGGTGGCGCGCGCTACGAGGTGAATGCGGGCATGCCGCACGCGTCCTGTCTGCTCGCCATCGCCTCGGCGACGGCTCTGCCGCCGTCGCCCGTCTCGCTGTTCATCGAGGACGGGGCGGTCGGGACCGTGCTTGAGCGGGCCCAAGGGGGCGCGGCGCTGGAGGGCCAGCTCAAGACGGCGCTCGCCTCGGTCGACCGGCTGAACGCCGATATCGAGCATTACCGGCGCGAGATGGACAGGGCGAGGCTGCTTGCCAGCCACGAGACCGCCCGCCTCGACCAAGCACGCCAAGAGGTCGAACGGACACGGCGCGAGAGCGAGATGTTCCGGGTCGTCGCCAGCCGCAGCTTTGCCGTCCTCGGCACCCATGCCTCGACGGGCGCCACCCGCAATTCGGTTGGGCGGGGGGGCGACCATAAGGAATGGCGCCACCTCTACGAGGATTCCGAGGCCCGCCGGGCGCAACTCGAGGCAAATGTCGCGGGGCTGGCGGAGCGTTGCGCGAAGCTCGAACACGAGCTGACGGTCGCGCATCGCTACACCACCAATCTGGTACGGGAACTCGACGGTCTGCGCGGGCGCTACGAGCCAGGCGGCGTCGAGATCAACACGCTCAAGATGGAGCTCGAGCAATGGCGGAGCCGCTATTTCCGGCTCCACGACCGCGTCGAGAAGATGATCCGCCGGGTGACCCCGCGGATCTGGCGCAAAGCCGTGCGCCGGAAGCTGCTCGGCCCGGCGGAGGAGATCTGATGCTGGACCGGCCGGATTTCGACGAGTCCGCCGCGGTCGGCGCCGGACTGTTGACGGCCTCGCTCGCCTTCTCGACCGGCGCCTACCGCGAGCTGGCCGGGCTCGCGCCCGAAGCGGACGCGGCGCTGCACTACGTGACCGAGGGGTGGCGGCAGGAGCTGGAGCCGCTGAGCGGGATCGAGACCGCCTATCTCGCGCCCTATCTCGCCTCGATCGGGCTCGACATGGCGCCCGCCGTCGCCTGGCTCTATTTCGACGCGCTGGGCCTGACCATGCCGGCGACGCGCGAGGCCGCCGAGCGGCTCGCGCGCGCAGTCGCCACCAGCGCCAGCTTCGACGAGGCCCATTATCGCAAATGGGTGCCCGACGTGCCCGACGCGGCGCTGCACTACGTGCTGCTGGGCGAGGCGGTGGGGCTGCGGCCCAGCGAGAATTTCGACCCGGCCTATTACCGCGAGAACTATCCCGACGTGACGGCCTTCCTGCCGCACTCGCGCCTCATCAAGCATTACGACGATTTCGGGCGCATGGAGGGTCGACGCGGGCGCCCCCATGCCGACGACATACGCTTCGAGCCTCTGCCGGAGGGGCGGCGGCCAGCGGTGCTGATGATCTGCCACGAGGCTTCGCGCACCGGCGCGCCGATCCTTGGCTGGAACATCATCCGCCAGCTTGAGCCGAAATACCGCGTGGTCTCGGTGCTGCTGCACGGCGGCGACCTGGAGGAGGAATTCCGTGCCGCCGCCGCGGCCTCGGTGGCGCCGCTGAACGGCGTAGCGCGCAATCCGGTCGAGATGCGCTCGATGGCGAAGCGGCTGCTAAATGAATACCGCCCCCTCTATGTGATCGCCAACAGCATCGAGACGCAGCCGCTGGCGGCCGAGCTCGGCCGGCTCGGCGTGCCGGTGGTGGCGCTGGTGCACGAGTTCGCAACCTATAGCCGGCCACATTCCAAGCTTGAGGAGATGTTCGGCTGGGCAAGCGAGGTGGTGTTCCCGGCACGGGTCGTGGCGCAGTCCAGCTTCGAGATGGTGACGGGGCTGGAGGACCGCTCGGGGATCCATATCCTGCCGCAGGGGCGCTCCGAGCTGCCGCCGTCCCGAGCGCTGGAGGATGCCGGGAGCGAGAGCCTCGATGCGATTTTCGCCCCGCTTTCCGCCCCCGTTCGGCAGCCATCGGTTGGTCGGGCGCCGGATCTCCGCCTGCCCGGGCAGGAAGATGCGATCGTCGTCTTGGGTGCAGGTTGGGTGCAGTTGCGCAAGGGTGTCGAAGCGTTCGTTGAGACCGCGGTGGTGGCACGGCGCCTGCGCCCCGACCTGAAGCTGCGCTTCGTCTGGGTCGGCGACGGCTTCGACCCGCGTCACGACCTCACTTATTCCGTCTATCTCGACGATCAGATCCGGCGCTCGGACCTCGGCGACAGTTTCGCCATGATGCCGGCGGTCGACGATATCGCGGGCATATACCGGCAGACGGACATCTTCCTGCTCAGTTCGCGGCTCGACCCGCAGCCCAATGTGGCGATTGACGCCATGTCGCTCGGCATCCCCGTGGTGTGCTTCGCCGGCGGCGTCGGCACCGCCGAGGTGCTGGCCGAGGAGGCGGCGACGCGCGAGCTGGTGGTGCCCCATCTCGACGCCGCGGCGGCGGCGCAGCTCATCTGTCGGCTGGCGGAGGACCGCGCCGGGCGCGAGCGGCTGGGCGAGGAACTGGTCCGGCTCGCGGCGCGTGCCTTCGACATGGAGGCCTATGTCGCGCACATCGACGGGTTCGGACGGCGTGCGGCCGAGCGCCTCGCGATCGGCGAGGAGGTGCTGAACGAGGCGATGGCGGTGATCGACCCGTTCCTCCTGTTCACGGTGCACGAGAGTTGGACGCCGCCGCATGACTGGCCGCGCATCGCCGCCATCAAGTGGCGGCTATGGAACGGCGTGGCGGCGACCGAGCACGGCCGCTCGCCGATGCGCCCGGTGCGGCGGGCGGTGGCCGGCTTCCATCCTACGCTCTACGCACTCGCGCGCCGCGCGGCATGCCTCGACGGCGACCGCGACCCGCTGGTGCACTGGCTGGAGTCCGGGCGCCCGCAAGGCCCGTGGTCGCGCCCCGTGCACCTGCCGCGCCGGCGGCGCGAGAGCGGGCTGCGGCTCGCGCTCCATGCCCATTTCCACTATCCCGAGCTGGCGGACGACCTGATCGACCGGCTGCGCGCCAATGCCAGCCGGCCGGACCTGTTCGTGACCACCGACAGTGCGCTCAAGGCCGAGATGCTCGCGACCGCGCTGGCGCGCTATCCCGGCCGCTCTGAGGTGCGCACGGTACCGAATGCGGGGCGCGACGTCGGCGCGTTCCTGACCGGGCTCGCCGACGTGATCGGCGCCGACACCTATGACGTGATCGGCCATGTCCACGCCAAGCGCAGCCTTGCGGTCGACGCGCAGTTGGGCGAGCGCTGGCGCTCCTTCCTTTGGACCAACCTGATCGGCGGGCGCGGCGCCATGATAGACACGGCGGCGCTGGCCTTCGAGGAGGATCCCGGCCTTGGCCTGCTGATCGCCGAGGACCCGAACGTCATCGGCTGGAACGCGAACCGGGAGGTGGCACAGGAGCTGGCGCGGCGCATGGGGATCGAGGAGCCGCTGCCCGATTTCTTCGACTTTCCGCTCGGCACCATGTTCTGGGCGCGGCGCGAGGGGCTTCGACCGCTGCTCGATCTCGATCTTAGCTGGCAGGACTACCCGCCCGAGCCGCTGCCCGGCGACGGCACCGTGCTGCACGCGCTGGAGCGGCTGATCCCGTTTGCCGTCGGCAAGGCTGGGCTCGGCATGGCCGGGCTCAGAGTGCCGGGCACCAGCTGGTAGATCGTGAGCCGACAAATATGGCCGCCGGCCGCGGTCTCGGCAGTTCCGGTTTTTCCGGCCTTGGATTATGGTCTTAGGTCTCGGGGCTGCGACGTGCAGAGAGCAAGTTCCGGGAGGGGCGGCGGCAACAAAAGTTATTTGTATGCATGTGTTTCCGGCACGGCCAGGCTTTCCGCTGCGCCGTCCGCAGGTCGGTGTGATCTGCGACGGTGCCGCCCGTGGCGCGCAGCATGCGGGGAGAACGCGTCATGAAGCTGCTGAATGAGGGGGCCGAGCCCCCTCCCTCCCGGGTGGCGGGCCCGCAGATCCCGGCCGCCGAGGTGCTGCTGAGATTCCCCTTCGTGCGTCCGCGCCTGCCGGTGCTACAGGAGGTGGAGGCCGAGTTCTCGCGGGCGCGGCAGAGCAATTTCTACTCGAATTTCGGACCCTCCTCGCTGCATTTCGAGCGGTTGCTGGAGGTCGCCTACTTCCCCGGCATGTCGGCGGTGGCCTGCGCGAACTGCACAGTCGGGCTGTCGGCGGCGCTGATCGCGTTGCGCGTCAACCGCCCGGTGCTGTACCCCGCCTTCACCTTTCCCGCGACGGCGGCGGCGATCCGCGGGGCGGGGCTGGCGGCGGTGGTGGGCGATGTCGACCCCGTGACCGGCGTGCTCGACGCCGCGCTCGCCGATGAGCTGATCGCCCGCCACGATATCGGAGCGGTGATCGCGGTCCGTCCCTACGGCATCTGGACCGACATCGGCGCGTTGGGCGAGGTCTGCCGCCGCCACGGCGTGCCGCTGGTGATCGACAACGCCGCCGGCATCGGCGTCGACCGGGCGGTGGTGGAGCGGTTCGCGGTCGAGGGCGCGATGGAGCTGTTCTCGCTGCACGCGACCAAGCCGTTCGGCGTCGGCGAAGGCGGTGTCGCGGTGGTGCCGCCGGCGCACCAGCACAATCTGCGCTCGGCGCTCAATTTCGGCCTGTGGGCGCTGGGCGATCTCCAGCCCGGCGAGGGGCTGAACGGCAAGATGGACGAGCTGACCGCCTCGATGGCGATCGCCGTGTTCCATCATCTCGCCGCCCGGCTCGCGGAACGCCGCGCCATGGCGGCGCGCTACAACGCGCTGGCGCAGGCGGCGGGGCTCGGGACCTTCGTGGCGCCGGGCGAGGAGGAGCGCTCGCCCTGGCAGTGTTTCGCGCTGCGCCTGCCCGATGGCATCGACCCCGAGCGGGTGCTGCGCGCCTGCCGGACCTCCGGCCTGCTGGCGCGGCGCTACTACTACCCGACGGTGGGGCTCGGCATCGGCGCCGCGCATGTGCCGAACGCGGCCGCTCTGTCGGCCCGCGCCGTGTGCCTGCCGGTCTACGACGGCGAGGATGCGGGCAGCGCCGACGAGATCTGGAGCATCTTCCACGAGGCGCTGGCGCGGGCCGGCGGCGGAGGGTGAGCGAAGGCTGGCTGGCGCGAGGGGCCGGGATTGTCCCGCGATCTCGCCGCCATCATGGTTCGGGGCATTGCGCGCAGGGCGGCGGGCCGCGTCCGGCCGCAAGTGCCGCGCGGTCCACCCGGCGAGCCCGGGCGTGAGGTGAAGCGGCTGGAACAGGAACGAAGGGGGCGAGGATGGGGGCAGAGGCATTGGACGATAGGCTCGAGGCGGAGCTGGCCATCGTCGCGCGTGCTTTCGACCCCGCCTTCTATCTGTCGACCTATCCGGACGTTGCCGCTTCCCGCATGGATCCGCTGCTGCACTTCGTGCGCTTCGGCTGGAAGGAAGGGCGCAACCCGAACGCCGTGTTCGATACCGCCTATTATCTGCAGCGCTATCCCGATATCGCCGGAAGCGCTGACAATCCGTTCGCTCACTATGTCGAGCATGGCCGGGGCGAGGGGCGCTTCGCCTCGCCGGGGGAGGAGGCCGCCCAGAGTGCCGCGGCGGCGACGACCGCGCCGGGCCCCGGATATGCCGGCCTCCTGACCGACCGGGAGGCCGACGATCTGGCCGCCATCGCGGACGCATTCGACCCAGTCTATTACGGGGCGATGTACCGGGAGGTCGTCGGGACGGTGCTCGATCCGCTCGTCCATTTCGTGACCCTCGGATGGAAGGAATACAGGAAGCCCAATTCGTCGTTCGATACGCGGTACTATCTGGAAGCCAATCCGGACATCGCCGAAGCGGGAGCGAACCCTTTCGTCCACTACGTCCGGCACGGCCGGGCGGAGGGACGCGCAGGATCGGCCAAGGAGCAGGTGCTCCTCGACGAAGCGGCGGCGATCCGGCCGGAATTCGACATCCCGTACTATCTCGCGGCCAATCCCGACGTCCGGGACGCGGGCGTGGATCCAGTCCTTCACTATATCCTGCATGGCTGGAAGGAGGAGCGGAATCCCACCCCGGATTTCAACAGCGCCGCTTATCTCATGCTCAACGAGGACGTGGAGCGGAGCGGCATGAATCCCTTTCTCCATTACATTCGCGGAGGCCGTCGGGAGAAGCGGCCCAACGCGGACATCGATACCCCGCAAAACGCCTTGCTCGGTTCGCGCATCATCCGGCAACTGCAGGACGCGACCTTTCCCGCTCATATCGAGAATGCCAAGGCGTTGTGCGTCTTTCTCGTGCCTGAACATACAGGCATGGGTGGGGGCGTCCTCTCGCTGTTCACGATCGCCGGCGCCGTTGGGCGGCTGCGCCGGAATCACGGCTACGAGGTCGTGCTGATGACCCGTCCCAACAGGTCCGACCTGACCATCACGCGCCACGACAAGTTCCGCAACAGCGAGGACGTGTTCCGGTTCTCGCAGCTGCTGCGCTGCCAGTCGGTGGAGAGGCTTTACATCCATATGCCGGAGTACATGGTGTCCGGCTTCATGACGCAGGTGACGGACGAGCTGCGCGACTATCTGGCCTCGCGCCAGCACCTGTTCATCAACATCACGAACCAGAATATCCAGATGATGCCGCGACGGGAGGAGCTCGAAGATCTTCGTGTCCTTGCGGACGAGCTGACCCAGTCGGTCGCCCATCCAGCCTCCTTTACCCAGCAAACGGCGGATTTCTACAACCTGCCGACGCTGCTACTGCCGGCTTATGTCGACCTCAGCGGTTATGAGCCGATTGATGTCAGCGACAAGGAAAAGCTCATTATCTATTCGCCCGACCCGGCGCCGTACCGGGAGGCGGTGCTCGCTGCGCTGAAGGAGGCGCTGCCCGATTACCGCTTCGTCGAAATCTTCAAGATCACGTTCGACACGTTCATGGACCTCGCCAGCCGCTGCATGTTCTCGATCAGCTTCGGCGAGGGGTTCGACGGCTATATCGCCCAGCCCATCTGCCAGGGCGGGATCGGTTTCGCCGTCTACAACGAGACGTTCTTCCATTCGGAAACCCTGAAGGACCTGCCGGTGATCTTCGCGGATCCGGAGGACATGATCGCGAACATCGTCGCGCGGATCCGGGATTTCGAAGCAGATGAGGAGATGTATCGGCAGGTCAACCAGGACCTGAAAGCGCTGCATGACTCGCTGTACAAGCGGGCGGACTACATAAAGCGGGTCGGCCAGTTGATGCGGCGGGAGTTCGATCTTCTGCCGCAGGCGGAGCCGGCGGAGGAGCCCTGAGACGGGCGGGGCGCCGCGACGCGCGGGTCGTCGCGATCGCGTGGCCGGCAGGAGTGGAGAGAGAGCGTGTCAGTTCCCAATATCGTCATCTACGGTGCGTCCGGCCAGGGCTGGGCGCTCGAGACCATGCTGCAGGACGTCTACAAGGTCGCGCGGATCATCGCCTATATCGACGACATCGATGGCGACAAAGGCCTCGAAATGGCTGGCAAGCCGCTGATCACACGCGATTCCTGGCTGAAGATCGACCCGCTCCCGGATGTGTTCATCTCCGTCGGAAACGCCGCTCACCGGCGGATGATGGCGGACAAGATCGCCGCCGCCGGCGGCAGGCTGCTCGACATCCGTCACATCTATCCCAGCCTCTTCCCCCATATCGAGGTGGGGGTGGGCACCATCGTCGCTTCGCCCTGCTATGTCGGCCCGGGGACGATCATCGGCAACAACATCCAGCTGATGCCGATGTGCTCGATCGGCCATGACGTAACCATCCATGACCATTGCAACATCTGCCCCTCGGCGACGATCTCCGGCTATGTCGTGATCGAGGAGGAGGTCTATGTCGGTGGCGGGGCCACCATCACCAACGGACGGCGCGGGCGGCCGCTGGTCATCGGCAAGGGCGCGACCATCGCGGTGGGCGCCGTGGTCACCAAATCGGTGGCGCCCGGCGCGACGGTGATGGGCAATCCGGCGGTGTCTCCGCGCGAGCTGGCACGTTCGCGCCGGCGCTGAACCGTGCCACCTACGCCGTCTTTCCCGATTGCCGAGGACGGCGAGGGACACTAAGCCATGGGGCGACAGGTCCTTTGGCCGTGTCGCCCCATGGCTTCGACCGAGTGCGCTCATGACGACCCTTGACCCGCCCTTCGCCGCCCCCTCCCTCCTCGACCATGTGCGCCCGCAGGCGCTCTCGCTGCCGGAGAGCGGCATCGTCGAGGTGATGAACTACGGCCGCCAGCGCGAGGGGATGATCCCGCTCTGGGCCGGCGAGGGCGACCTGCCGACGCCGGCCTTCATCGCCGAGGCGGCGACCCGCTCGCTGGCGGCGGGCGAGACCTTCTACACCTGGCAGCGCGGCATCCCGGAGCTGCGCGCCGCCATCGCCCGCTACATGGCCGGGCTCTACGGCGTCAGCGAGGACCCGGAGCGCTATTTCGTCACCGGCTCGGGCATGCAGGCGATCCAGATCGCGCTGGCGCTCACCCTCTCGGCCGAAGAGGAGATCATCATCCCGTCCCCGGCCTGGCCGAACGCGGCGGCGGCGGCGGAGGTGATCGGCGCGCGGCCGGTCTACGTGCCGCTCGCCTTCGACGAGGCGCGCGGCTTCTGGATCGACCTCGACCGGCTGGAGAGCGCGGTGTCGTCGCGCACGCGGGTGATCTTCATCAACACGCCGGCCAACCCGACAGGCTTCGTCGCCAGCCGCGGGGCGCTCGCCGGCGTGCTCGACATCGCCCGCCGGCACGGGCTGTGGATCGTCGCCGACGAGATCTACGGCCGCTTCTACTACGAGGCCGGCGAGGGCGGGCGCGCGCCTTCCTTCCACGACATCATGGAGCCGGAGGACCGGATCCTGTTCGTCCAGACCTTCTCCAAGAACTGGGCGATGACCGGCTGGCGGCTCGGCTGGATCGAGGCCCACCCGCTGCTGGGCGACGTGCTGGAGAACCTGATCCAGTATTCGACCTCGGGCGTCGCCGCCTTCATGCAGCGCGCGGGCATCGTGGCGCTGGAGCGCGGGGAGAGCTTCGTCGCCCATCAGATCGAGCGGGCGCGGCGCGGACGCGACATCGTCGCCGACGGACTCGCGACCTCGAACCGGGTGCGCTTCGCCCGCCCGCCGGGCGCTTTCTACATGTTCTTCGGCGTCGAGGGCGAGCAGGACATGCGTGCGCTGGCGCTGAAGCTGGTGGACGAGGCCCGCATCGGCCTCGCCCCCGGTACGGCGTTCGGGCCGGGCGGGGAGAGCTACATCCGCATGTGCTTCGCGCGCGGCGAGGCGCAGATGAGCGAAGCGACCAATCGTCTCGTCGACTGGCTGAAGCGGTGATCTTCCCCTATTACCGCCCGTGGAAGGCTTGCGGGCGGCAGATGGCCGGCGCAAATTGGCGCCATGCGCGAGTTTGGTGACGAGCGAAGCGCCGTGGACCAGCCGACCGTTTCCGAGGCGCGGCTGCTTTCGGTGCTCGATACCGCGGCCGATGGCATCATCGTCATCGACGAGCGTGCCCGCATCCTGATCTTCAACAAGGCCTGCGAGACCATGTTCGGGATCAGCGCGGCCGACGCGATCGGGCAGAACGTCAAGCTGGTGATGCCGACCGAATACGCGGCCGATCACGACGAATATGTCGGCAGCTATATCCGCACCGGGGTGAAGAAGATCATCGGCATCGGCCGTGAGGTGCGCGGGCGCCATTCCGACGGCACGGTGTTTCCGCTGGAGCTCTCGGTCGGCGAGGCGGCGACGCCGGACGGGCGTCAGTTCATCGGCATCCTGCGCGACCTGCGCCCGCGCAAGGAGAGCGAGGCGCGGCTCGCCGAGCTGCAGAGCGAGCTGGTGCACCTCGCCCGGGTGTCGGCGATCGACGAGATGGGCGCGGCCATCGCCCACGAGCTCAACCAGCCGCTGACCGCGCTGATGCTCTATCTGCAGGCGATCCGCCGCGCCCATTCGCGCGGGGTCGACATCAACACCGTGGTCGGCGATATCCTCGACAAGGCGGCGGGCGAGGCCGAACGCGCGGGCCACATCATCCAGCGCATGCGCCAGTTCGTGGAGAAGCGCGCGCCCGAGCGGCACGCGCGCGACCTCGACCCGCTGATCGACGACGCCATCGACCTGACGCTGCTCGGCCAGCGCCACCGCATCCGCATCGACCGCGAGGAGGGGCCGGCGCTGCCGCCGGTGTCGGTCGACCCGGTGCAGATCCAGCAGATCGTGGTCAATCTGGTGCGCAACGCGATCGAGGCCGCCTCCGTCTCGCCCGAGCCGGCGATCCGCATCTCGACCCGGCTGAAGGGCGACGACGTGATCCTCGACGTGCAGGACAACGGGCCGGGAATCGCGCCCGAGGCGCTGCCCAAGCTGTTCGAGGCGTTCGCCAGTTCAAAACGTCGCGGCATGGGTCTCGGGCTTGCGATTTCGCGGACGATCGCCCAGAACCACGGGGGTGACCTGCTGGTCGATCCCGGCGGACACGGCAAGGGGGCTTGCTTCTCTTTGGTCCTGCCGGCCTTCGCGTCGGCCACGGCCGTTGCTGGTGAGGGGGGCGCCGATGGCGCAGATGGGTGAAGTCTTCATCGTCGACGACGATTCGGCGGTCCGCGATGCGCTCTCCCTGGTGCTCAGCCTGGAAGGCTATCACGTGCGCGGCTTCTCCGACGGTGCGGCCTTCCTGTCGGTCGCGCGCACCCATGTCCCGGCCTGCATCGTGCTCGACGTCCACATGCCCGGCCGCTCCGGTCTCGACATATTGAAGGAGCTGGAAGCGGACCGCTATCCGGCGCCGATCTTCATCATTTCCGGCCAGGGCGACATCCCGATGGCGGTGGACGCGATCCGCCACGGCGCGCTCGACTTCATCGAGAAGCCGTTCGACGCCGACACGGTGGTGGAGCGCGTGCGCGACGCCATCGACGCGCATAACCGGCGCGCCGGGGCCGAGCCCTCGGACCTGCTGACGGCGCATTTCCCCGGCCACGACCTGCTGACCCCGCGCGAGCGCGAGGTGCTGGTGCAGATCGCCTCCGGTGCCTCCAACAAGGAGGCCGGGCGGGTGCTTGGCATCAGCCCGCGCACCATCGAGGTGCACCGCGCGCGCATCATGGAGAAGCTCGGCGCCAAGAACGCCGCCGACCTTGTGCGCATCGTGCTGAAGGACATGCGCGCCTGAGGGCGCGCCGCAACTTCCACCGCCAGCGGAAGATCCGTCCGGGCCCCGCCGGGGCCTCGCTCTTTCTTGCCCTCGCGAGGGACGAAATGGCGGCGGGGCGGGAACCTTTCGATTTTCTACGCATCCCTACGAATTGCTAGGGCGCCGGGCCCTGGCTCACTTTCGCGTGCAACAAGCGGGAGAATGCCTGTGCGGGTTCATGTGGTGGAGGACGACGCCGGAGTGAGCGATTCGCTCAGCCTGATTCTGCAGAATCTGGGGCACGAGGTGATCCTCTATCCCGATGCCGAGGGCCTGTTGCGGACCACGCCGCCGGCCGGTGCGGACACCGTCATCGTCGATCTCAGCCTGCCGGGGATTTCCGGCGGGCAGCTGATCCGCTGGCTGCAGAAGCTCGCCTCGCCGCCGGTGCTGGTGGTCATCACCGGCCAGTCGCAGGGAGCGATCGACCACCAGCTGCGCGGGGTGAGCCCGGTGCGGGTGCTGCGCAAGCCGCTGAACGCGGAATCGCTGCTGCACGTGCTGACCGGCGACTAGCTGGCCGGCGACCGGCCGGCGTCCGGGCCGGTCGGGAAAGTCCCTTACGCAGCCCACCGAACTGTGCGGCGCTGGCAAGCCCTCTACCATTGAGAAAGATCAACGGCGGAGGGAAATATGCGCCAGATCATCGAGGAACGGACCGGCAGCTTTTCGCGCAGCCCGCAGCCGGTGGAGGCACCCGCCGCCAATCTGCGCGTCGCCGCCCACACCACGGTGCTGCACGAGGGCGACCCCGCGCGCCGCATCATGGAAGTGGTCGAGGGCGCGGTGATGCTCACCAAGCTGCTGCCGGACGGGCGCCGCCAGGTGGTCGAGCTGCTCGGGCCGGGCGACGTGTTCGGCCTCGCCCATGACGAAGCCTATGCCTGCTCGGCCGAGGCGCTGACCCCCTCCGTGATCTCCACCCATGAGCGCAGCGCGCTGGAGCGCGACCCGGTGCTGGCGGCGCGGCTGCTGCGGCGCTTCGAGGCGCAGCTCTGCGTCATGCATTCCCACGCGCTCGTGCTCGGCCGCATGTCGGCGCTGGAGCGGGTGGCGTTCTTCCTGCTGCGACTGATGCCCGAGGGCATGGTCGGCGGCACCACGCTGCACCTGTCGATGACGCGCCAGGAGATCGCCGACTTTCTCGGCCTGACGCTGGAGACGGTGAGCCGGGCCTTTTCCGAACTGAAGCGGCGCGGCCTCGTCGCCCTGCTGCGCGCCGACGAGGTGCGCATCCAGGATCGCGGCAGCATGCGGCGCCTCGCCGGCGCGGCCTGAGGCCGGCAGCGAATAACCACAAGAAGAATCCCTCCGTTGGCCTTATGCCCCGCCTCGCGCGGGGCATTTCCTTTTGCGCTGCAGCCGTCGCCGCCATGGGGGAGAGGGGGCGGCACGACGCCCCCATACCTTCACACCGCGGTGGAATGGCGCCCGGTGCCGGCCTGCAGGCGCGCGTCGAGCGCAGCGGCGGCGAGCCGCACGAAGGGCCGGCCCTCGTCGGTCATCGCCACGTGGCCGCCGTCTATGCTCAGCAGCCCGTCGGCGGCGAGCGAGGCGAGGCGCGGGGCGGCCTCGGTCATCAGGTCGGCGTCGAGATCCACCGCGAGGTCGCACATCAGCCGTTCGATCGCCGCCCCGCGCCTGAGGTCGTCGCCGGTGAAGGCGACGCCGCGCACGCTGGCGAAGTCGCCGGCGTCGATGGCGCGGCGGTAGCTGTGCGCGTCCGGCGCGTTCTGGGTGAAGCCGGCGGGAAAGCGGCTGATCGCCGAGGCGCCCAGCCCGACCAGCGCATCCGCCCTGTCGACCGTGTAGCCCTGAAAGTTGCGGTGCAGACGGCCGGCGGCGGCCGCGCGCGCCAGCGGGTCGGACGGGCGGGCGAAATGGTCGAGCCCGATCGCCACATAGCCGGCTTCGATAAGCGTCTCGCGCGCGGCTTCCGACTGCTCCAGCCGCTCGGCCGCGCCGGGCAGCGAGGACTGATCGATCATCCGCTGGTTGGTGCGCATCCACGGCACATGGGCGTAGCCGAACAGGGCCAGCCGCTCGGGCGCGAGCAGGGTCGCCATCTGCGCCGAGCGCCGCACGTCGCGCGCGGTCTGGTGCGGCAGGCCGAACATGAGGTCGAGATTGATTGCCGCGACGCCCGCCTCGCGCATCAGCCGCACCGCGCGGTCGACCGTTCCGAAGGGCTGCACGCGGCCGATGGCGCGCTGCACATGGGCGCTGAAGTCCTGCACGCCGAAGCTGACGCGGTCGACGCCGATGGCGGCCAGCGCATCGGCGAGCTCCTCGTCGGTCTCGCGCGGGTCGAGCTCAATGGCGTGCTCGGCGACCGAATCGAGGTCGAAATGCCCGGCGATGCGGGCATGGAGCCGCTTCAGCGCCTCGGGGCCGATCAGGCTCGGCGTGCCTCCGCCCCAGGCGATGTGGACGACGCGTCGCCCGCTGGCCCTGGCGGCGACGAGGTCGATCTCCTTCTCCAGCCGCGCCACATAGGCGGCCACCGGCTCGCGCCGGCGCGTCGCTTTGGTGGTGCAGCCGCAGTAGAAGCACAGCGAGGGGCAGAACGGCACGTGCAGGTAGAGCGACAGCGTCGCCTCCGGCCCCAGCGCGGACAGCCAGCTTGCGTGCTCGCCCGCCCCGACCTCGCCCGAGAAATGCGGGGCGGTGGGGTAGGAGGTGTAGCGCGGCACGGCGCGCTCGGCATGGAAGAGCGATGAGTTATGCATGGAGCGGATTTGACCGCGGAGGCCAATCGGCGCATTGATCCGGCGCAAACCGGACGCGACCATCCCTTTCTTTTCGCGCCGCTTTTCCCGCCTCCCGCCCGATCCGCCCGATGCCGCTGCCCAAGCTGTTCACGCATACCTTCGGCTCCTCGCCGCGCCAGTTCGCAAGCTATGCCTCGACCCTCGTCGCCGCGGGCGTGGGTGGCGCGCTGTTCGCCTATGCCGGCATGCCGGCGGGCTGGCTGTCCGGCGCGCTGGTGCTGACCGCGGTGCTGGCGCTGGCCGGCGTGCCGGTCGCCGTCTCCCCGCCCATACGCACCGCGACCTATGTGGTCATCGGCACCTCGATGGGGGCGACCATCACCCCGGACACGCTGCGCGGCATCGCCACCTGGCCGGTGACGATGGCGGTGCTCGGGCTTTCCGTGCCGGTCATGATCGGCACCTCGGTGCTCTATCTCGAGAAGGTCTCGCGCTGGGACCGGCGCAGTGCCTTCTTCGCCTCGGTGCCGGGGGCGCTCTCGACCGTGCTGATCATGGCGGAAAGCTCCGGCGCCGACACGCGGCGCGTGGTGTTCGGCCAGTCGATGCGGCTGTTCGTGCTGGTGGCGCTGTTGCCCGCGGTGATGGGCGGGCTCGGCCACCAGCCGGCGGGCACGCTGCCGGTGACGCCGGTGGTGCCGGATCTCGCCGGCTTCCTGATGTCGCTCGGTGTCGGCATCCTCGGCGGGCTGGTCGCCGAGCGGGCGAACTTCCCCGGCGGCTCGATGGTCGGGGCGATGCTGGCCAGCGGCTTCGTCCACGGCCTCGGGCTGATCGAGGGGCGGCTGCCGGATCTCCTGCTGATCGCCAGCTTCGCGGTGCTCGGCGCCAATACGGGCAGCCGCTTCACCGGTACGCGGCTGGAGACGCTGCGCCGCTTCCTGGTCGATTCGGTGGTGGCGCTGGTGATCGCGACGGCGGTGGCGCTGGGCTTCGCGCTGCTCGGCTCGTGGCTCGCCGACGAGCCGCTGCCCAAAGTGCTGTTGGCCTATGTGCCGGGCGCGCTGGAGGCGATGACGATCATGGCCTTCGTGCTCGGCGTCGACCCGGCCTTCGTCGCCGCCCACCATCTGATGCGCTTCCTGGCGCTGGCGATGCTGGTGCCGGTGATCGCGCGGCTGTTCTTCGGCCGGGCGGTGGTGCCCTCCGAGGCGGTCGAGATCGACAAGAGCGAACCGAAGGACTGATCTCCGGCGGGATTGATCCCCGGCCCGCGGCCGGGGAGGGCGTGTGCTACTCGGCGGCCTGCGCGCGCGGCACGAAGGAGAGGCCGAGCCGGTTCCACACATCGGTCAGCGCGCGGGCGAGGTCAGCGACCAGCGCGTCGTCGTGGAACGGGCCGGGCGTGATGCGCAGCCGCTCGGTGCCGCGCGGCACGGTCGGGTAGTTGATCGGCTGGATGTAGATGCCGTGATCGTTGAGCAGCATGTCGCTCGCGGCCTTGCAGGCCTCGGCGTCGCCGACCATGACCGGCACGATATGGGTCTCGGTGTCGAGCTGGGGCAGCCCGGCGAGATCGAGCGCGCGCTTGACCTTGCCGACCTGCGCCTGCTGGCGCGCGCGCTCGGCGCCGGAGGCCTTGAGGTGGCGCACCGAGGCGACCGCCGCCGCCGCGATGGCGGGGGGGAGCGCGGTGGTGAAGATGAAGCCGGGCGCATAGGAGCGCACCGCGTCGAGCACCGCCGCCTTGCCGGCGATGTAGCCGCCGACGACGCCGAACGCCTTGCCGAGCGTACCCTCGATCACGTCCACCCGGTCCATCACGCCGTCGCGCTCGGCGACGCCCGCGCCGCGCGGGCCGTACATGCCGACCGCGTGCACCTCGTCGAGATAGGTCATGGCGCCGTAGCGCTGGGCGAGATCGCAGATGGCGCCGATCGGGGCGACGTCGCCGTCCATCGAATAGACGCTCTCGAACACGATCAGCTTGGGGCGGTCGCCGGCCGCCTGCAGCAGCTCCTCGAGATGGGCGAGGTCGTTGTGGCGGAAGATCGCCTTCTCGCGGCCGGCCTGGCGCACGCCCTCGATCATCGAGTTGTGGTTCAGCGCGTCGGAGAGGACGAGGCAGTCGGGAATGAGCTTGGCGAGGGTCGAGATGCCGGTCTGGTTCGACACGTAGCCGGAGGTGAAGACCAGCCCCGCCTGCTTGCCGTGCAGGTCGGCGAGCTCGGCTTCCAGCTCGACGATGGCGTGGCTGTTGCCGGAGATGTTGCGCGTGCCGCCGGCGCCGGCGCCGACCTCGCGCGCGGTGGCGCACAGAGCCTCGACCACGTCAGGATGGCAACCCATGCCGAGATAGTCGTTCGAGCACCAGATGACGATGTCGCGCTCGCCCTCGGGCGAGTGCCATACGGCATGAGGGAAGCGCTGCGTGTCGCGCTCGATCTCGGCGAAGGTCCGGTAGCGCCGCTCGTTCTTGAGCGCGTCGACGGCATCCTGAAAAAAGCGTCCGTAGTCCATGTGCACCCACTCCGGCCCCCGAACACAGAGCGAACGGGGCGCGTCGAGCGGCAACATGAACTTTGGAGCCGTTCCGATCAACCCGGCAAACCCCTGACGCGGCGATCGGGCGCGCTTTTGCGAAAAGCGCCCGGCTCACGTCTCTGCGAGGTCGCGCACCTGCGCCAGCGTAAGGGGCAGCACGGCGCGGCCGTCGAAATAGAGGAATCGCAGGCGCCGCCGGCGCGAGACCATGGAGGCAGGCAGCGGATCGTAGCGGAACGCGCCGCCGCCGAGCTGCGGCATGACCGCGCCGACATCGGTTGCCTCGTCCGTCTCGACCCGCAGCAGGCTGACCCGCGCGCCCTCGCGGGTGACGGCGTCGAACGGGATGCGGGCGAGGCGCAGGAAGCTGGTGGGGTCGGAGGCCGAGCCGAAGCCTTCCACGAACGCCTTCTCGACCAGGTCGAGATCGGGCTCGACATGGGCGTGGTCACCCTCCTCGGGCGGCTCGGGCAGATGCGGGGTCTGCCACTGCGCCGCCGGGCGCGGACCGGGGCCGTGATTGTGGCCGCCATGGGCGTGGGCATGTGCATGCGCCTGGGCGTGCGAATGTGCTGTGCCGTGGGAATGGTCGTGCGGGTGATCGTGGTCATGGCCGCGATGCATGGCGCTCTCCTCCTCGCGCCGGCCGGACCAAAGGCCCGGCGCGGCGGGAGCCGGGCTCAGAAGCTCACCGGCTTGTCGATGATGTGCTTGTGCGCGCCCATCTTGCCATGGGCGACCATGGAACCGAGCGCCTCGACCACCACGCGCAGGCCGAACAGGGCGGTGATGTCCGAGGTGTCGTAGGGCGGGGAGACCTCGACCACCTCCAGCCCGCACAGCCCCTCGGCGGCGACGAGGCCGAGGATCTTCAGCGCCTCGCGCGGCAGGAAGCCGCCGGGCTCGGGCCAGCCGGTGCCGGGCACGAAACCGCAGTCGATCGAATCGACGTCGAAGGAGATGTAGACCGCGTCGGCGTCCTTCCAGGCCAGCTCGAGCGCGATCTCGGCGGTCTTCTCCAGCCCGATCTTCTCGATGTCGTCGATGGTCAGCACGTTGGTGCCGCGCTTCCTCGCCTCCTGCACGCCGTAGCGCGGGACCTGCCAGCCGCCGATGCCGAGCTGGACGAGGTTCTGCGGCTTCACGTTCGGCAGGTTGGTCGCCCAGTACCAGGGCGTGGTGTGCATGCGCTCGTCGAGATCCTTCTCCTGGATATCGATGTGGCGGTCGAAATGGATGATGCCGATGCGCTTGGAGGTGCATTCGGCGATGCCGCGCACGCAGGGAAAGCCGATCGAATGGTCGCCGCCGAGCATGATCGGCAGCGCGCCGGAGGAGAAGACGTGGGAGACGCCCTTCGAGATCTGGTCGAAGCTCTTCTCGAGATTGGCGGGGATGGTGAAGACGTCGCCGGCGTCGCACAGCGTCATCTGCTCGCGCAGGTCGACGCCGAGCTCGTAGTTGTAGGGCGTGTAGAGCGCGGAGATGCGGCGGATGCCCTGCGGCCCGAAGCGGGTGCCGGGCCGGTAGGTGGTGCCGGAATCGAACGGGATGCCGAGCACGGCCGCGTCGTACTTGCCCACGTCGCGCACGTTCTCGACATAGGGCGCCTTGAGGAAGGTGTTGATGCCGGCGAAATGGGGCAGCTCGCCGCGGGCGAAGGTCGGTATCGACTTGTCGGTGATCGAATCCGCGCCGGGCAGGCCCATGTCGAGCGCCCATTGCTGCTCCTTGCGCCAGCCGGCCTCGGACAGGCCCTCCTCGGCCTCCAGCGCCTTCCAGCCCTGCATGCCGCGGATCTCGAAATTGGGATGGTGGCGGCGCCGGCGCTCGGGCGCGGCCATGAGGCCGGCGACGCGGGTGGCGCGGGCGCGGGCCGGGGCGCCGGCCAGGGGCGAATGGATCGGGCGGGCGTCCATGGGGCGGGCGGTGATCGGGAAGGCGTCGATCGGGGTCGCAGGCATTGGGCGTTCTCCTCGCTTGGCCGGAGGCCGGCCGTCGGTCCTGTCGGACGGTTTCGAGGAAGACCCTGCGGAGCCGGAGGATCTGCGCCGCGAAACCGTCGCGCGAGCCTCCCGGGCTTTTGTCCCGCCGTGGACCCGGCGAATGTGGTGGGGAGCCTCCCCGCGCCGGGCTGCCCCTCTCGGACCAGGCGCGCCGCGACCGGCGCCGGAACCCTAGGGACGGGGTACGATAGACGGGCTCCCGGCGGACCGGAAGCCCGGATTGTCGGCATCGCGCCGGCCGTGGCGCCGAAAGTTTCGGCGGGGCGCCTTCGAGGAAGCGCCCCGGCGGCTTCAGAGAGCGCCGGAGAGGATGCCGAGGCCGGCGACCGCGACCACGGCGCCGACAGCCTGTGCCAGCCGCGGCGCGCGGGCCTCGGAGAGCTTGCCGATGGCGAGGCCGAGGCCGATGCCGGCCGCGTGCAGCGCCGACGTCGCCGCCATGAAGCCGGCGGCATATTCGAGGCCGGACGCATCCGCCGGCATCTCGGCGCCGTGGGCGTGGCCGTGGAACAGGGCGAAGAAGCCGACCAGAGCCATGGCGGCGCCGAGCGGCCAGTCCTTCCGGCCGAGCGCCACCGTGCCGCCGAGCACGACGATGGAAAGCGCGATGCCGAGCTCGACGAAGGGCAGGCCGATGCCGGACATGCCGAGGAAGCCGCCGGCCGCCATCAGCGCCACGAAGCTCGCCGGCACCGCCCAGATGGCGCGCCCGCCGAGCTGGGCGGCGAAGATGCCGACCGCGACCATGGCGAGGACGTGGTCGAGGCCGCTCACCGGGTGCAGGAAGCCGTGCGCGAAGCCGACCGCCGGGCCGTGGCCGGGATGGGCGAAGGCGAGCGCGGGCACCAGCGCGAAGCCGCCGGCGAGGGCGGCGCGCGCCGCGTGGCGGGCGAGACCGGGAACGGAACGGCGGGCCGGCGAGACGACGTTGGACATGACAACCCCTCTGGAACGGGCAGGCCGCCTTCGGGGAGCCCCCGGTGCGTACGTCTGCGTATGATGAAATGACGCAGTCAGCTTACGTTCGACGGGGACGGCGTCAATCGCCCTTGTGCGCCTGCGAGGGCAAATCATGCGCCGCGTTATCGTGCGCATGGCCCGGGTGGGCGTCGGCCGGCGCCGGCAGCAGGTGCAGGTGGCCGTAGCGCACGCCGCGCTGGGTCACCACCTCGTCGGCGAGGCTCCGCACCGCGTCGGCGGGTCCGCGCAGCACCGCGACCTCGAGGCAGGTATCGTGGTCGAGATGGACGTGCAGCGAGGCAACGGCGAGGTGGTGGTGGCCGTGCTGCACCTTGGTGAGGCGGCGCGAGAGGTCGCGCTTCTCGTGGTCGTAGACATAGCTGAGCGTGGCGTGGCAGGGCACTGCGGGGTCCGCCGGAGGGCCGGGAGGCGCCGCGGGTTCGCCGGCGGGATCGCCCTCCAACAGCGAGGGGGGCGCGAGCGAGGCGCCGGAAAGGGCGGCACGCAGCGCGTCGCGCACCGCCTCCGAGCGCGTGGCGTAGCCGTGGCGGGCGGCATAGGCGTCGACGGTGGCGAGCAGCGCGTCGTCGATGGTGAGGGTGACCCGCTGCATGGGCTGCGCCCGCCCGCCGCTACTTGGTGCCGAAGATGCGGTCGCCGGCATCGCCGATGCCGGGCACGATGTAGCCGTGGTCGTTGAGGTGGCTGTCGATGGCGGCGGTGTAGACCGGCACGTCGGGATGCGCCTCGTGGAAGGTGGCGAGGCCCTCGGGCGCGGCGATCAGCGAGACGAACTTGATCGACTGGCAGCCGGCGGCCTTGACCTCCGCCACCGCGGCGGCGGCCGAATTGCCGGTCGCCAGCATCGGGTCGAGCACGATCGCGGTGCGCTCGGAAATGTCGCGCGGGAGCTTGAGATAATACTCGACCGCGGCGAGCGAGACCGGGTCGCGGTAGAGCCCGACATGGCCGACGCGGGCGGCGGGCAGGATCTCCAGCATGCCCTCGAGGATGCCGCCGCCGGCGCGCAGCACCGAGACCAGGCAGAGCTTCTTTCCCGCCACCACCGGCGCCTGCATGGTGGCGAGCGGGGTCTCGATCTCGATCATCTCCATCGGCATGTCGCGCGTGACCTCATAGGCCATGAGCATGCTGATCTCGCGCAGCAGCAGGCGGAACTCGTTCGCCGGCGTGCGGGTGCGGCGCATCAGCGTCAGCTTGTGCTGGATCATCGGATGATCGACGACGACGGTGGAAGGCGGCGTGGTTAGGGTCGGGGCGGAGGGCGCGTTCATCGTCGGCTCGCTCGGGCTCGGGACTGTCGGCGGAAGGTGGGTGGTCGGCGGTCGCGCCAGCCTCCCACAGCGTAGCGGAAAGAGCGATTCCCGATACAAAAAACGGACCATCTCGTCCGATTTTTTAACACTTCCGCGCGCAACCTCTTGCAGAACGGGGGAATTGGCGCTCACATTGAGTGCTTCCCAGCAGCCCGGCACAGGGCCGGACGAGAAGCGAGCCAGTCATGTCCGTCAATGCCAGTGCAGGCGGTCGTTCCCGCAACCACATCGTCCTCACCTCCCATGGCGCGCCCACCGGCGTCGCCGCCGACGCCCCGACCCTGAACTGGGGCGCCCCGTCCCCGCGCGAGCGCGGCCCGGTGGTGGCGACGCTGACGGACCCGAAGCGGCGCAACGCCATCGGCACCCATGCGGGCGGCTATTCGGTCTATCGCGCGCTCGCCATCGCCGCCGGCTCGCTGACCGCCGATTTCCGCGCCGACCTCACCGACACCTCGCCCTCCGACCCGATCGGCCCGCACCCGCAATGGGGCGACCCGGGCAAGATCGTCTCGCTCGATCCCTACGGCCACATGACCGGGGAGGCGTTCGCCGAGGAGATCGCCGCCGGCATCGACGCCCGGCCGAGCATCGCCATCACCCGCGCCCATATCGACATGCCGGAGATCCGCGAGGCGATCCGCGCCGGGCGGCTCGCCATCGACGGCGACATCATCGGCCCCAAGGGGGACGTGCGCGTCACCAAGGCGGCGATCGACCCGGTGTGGTACCTGCCGGGCATCGCGGAGCGCTTCGGGGTGGGCGAGGGGGCGCTGCGCCGGGCGCTGTTCGAGCACACGGGCGGCATGTTCCCGGAGCTGGTGACGCGCGGCGACCTCAAGGTGTTCCTGCCGCCGATCGGGGGCATGACGCTCTATATGTTCGGCGACCCCTCGAAGATCGGCGACGGCGTGACCCCGCTCGCCTGCCGGGTGCATGACGAGTGCAACGGCTCGGACGTGTTCTCCTCCGACATCTGCACCTGCCGGCCCTATCTCGCCCACGGCATCGAGATGTGCGTGGAGATGGCGCAGAAGGGCGGCGTCGGTCTCGTGGTCTACAACCGCAAGGAAGGCCGGGCGCTGGGCGAGGTGACCAAGTTCCTGGTCTACAACGCCCGCAAGCGCCAGCAGGGCGGCGACCTGCCGGAGACCTACTTCAAACGCACCGAATGCGTCGCCGGGGTGCAGGACATGCGCTTCCAGGAACTGATGCCGGACGTCTTCCACTGGCTCGGCATCTCCCGCATCGACCGCTTCGCCTCGATGAGCGACATGAAGTTCAACGCGCTGGCGCGCGCCGGCATCGAGGTGGTCGAGCGGGTGCCGATCCCGGACGATCTCATTCCCTCCGATGCGCGGGTCGAGATGGAAGCGAAGGTTTCCGCGGGCTATTACGGCGTCGGATTCCAGAGCCAATACGACGCGACGCAGGGCCGCGCACTGAAGGAATAGGCTCTTGCGCCTTGCCTCCGGCTCCGGTGGTGCGCGCGAGTGCGAGGATGAAAGAGATGGATATGGCCGGCGACGACGACGCGTATGTGTATGACGAGGAAACCGGGGAATGGCGTCCCGCTTCCGAGATGGCGGCCGCGGCGGCCGCGGCCTCCGCAGTACGCGACGCCGCCGGCAACGTTCTCTCCGATGGCGATTCCGTGGTCCTCGTCAAGGACCTCAAGGTGAAGGGCGCGGGCCAGACGCTGAAGCAGGGCACCGTGATCCGCGCCATCCGTCTTACCGACAACCCGGAAGAGATCGACTGCCGCTTCGAGGGCATCAAGGGCCTCGTGCTGCGCACCGAATTCGTACGCAGGCGCTGACGCCCGCCTGTCAGAACCGTCCGAGCGGGGCCTTCGCAGGCGCGGGCCCGCTTCAGCCAGTCAAGGACGCCGCATGATCCCGCCCGAACTCGCCGCCCTGCGCTCGCCAGCCGCGGTCCGCTCCCGCTGTCACCTGGTGCTCGACTACGTGCTGGCCGGCCGCTCGGCGCATTTCACCGTCGACGAGGCGGCGCTCGGCACGGTGGCGGACTATGTGGCCGAGGTGACGCGGCAGGCCTATCCCACGCTCGACATCCCCTATCACAGCCGCTGGCGCCACTTTGACGCCGGCGGGCTGCAGCGCTGGCCGGCGCTGGAGCAGCGCCTGCCCACGAACGACGCGGCCGAGCGGGCGCGGGTGATGATCGACCTCGCGGTGGTGAGCGTGCTGCTCGACGCCGGGGCGGGCGATGCCTGGTACTACCACGAGGAGGCGAGCGGGCTCACCATCGGGCGCTCGGAAGGGCTGGCGGTGGCGAGCCTGCGCATGTTCGAGGCGGGCGGCTTCTCCTCCGACCCGAAGGTACCGCTGCGGGCCGATGCGGGCGCGCTGATGCGGATCGACGCCGACACGCTGGCCCGCCACTTCCAGGTGAGCGAGGCCAAGCCGCTGGTCGGGCTCGAGGGGCGGGTGGCGCTGCTGAACCGGCTCGGCCACGCGCTGGCGACCCGCAGGGACCTGTTCGGCGACGGGGTGATCCGCCCGGGCGGGCTCTACGACGCGCTGTTCGACAAGGCCCCGCTCGGCCGGCTGCCGGCGCCGACCATTCTGGAGGCGCTGCTCGACGGGCTGTCGGCGATCTGGCCGGCGGGGCTGGTGGTGGAGGGCGTCGCGCTCGGCGATGTCGGGCGCCATCCGGGGGTCGAGGTGCCGGACCTGTCGAACCATCTGGTGCCGTTCCACAAGCTGTCGCAGTGGCTGACCTATTCGCTGCTGGAGCCGTTCGAGGCGGCCGGCTTCGCGGTGACCGACCTCGACGCGCTGACCGCGCTGCCGGAATACCGCAATGGCGGGCTGCTGATCGACCTCGGCGCGATCGTGCCGTGCACGCCGTTGCTGCCCGAGCAGAAGCAGCCGGTCGGCAGCGAGATGGTGGTGGAATGGCGGGCGCTGACCGTGGCGCTGATGGACCGGCTCGCCGACCCGGTGCGCGAGCGGCTGGGGCTCGACGCCTCGCAGTTCCCGCTGGCGAAGATGCTGCAGGGCGGGACCTGGGCCGCGGGCCGGCGCATCGCCGCCGAACGCCGCCCGCCGGCCGGCCCGCCGCCGATCGCTATCGACGCCGACGGCACGGTGTTCTAAGGATCAGGAGCGGCGGCGGCGCCCGGGTGCCGGGGTCCCGCGACGGCAGACGCTGCGGCCGTCCATGAGGCAGCCCACAAGCCGGCCCGTGAGCCCGTCGTTGCGGCGACCGATCCTCGGATTGGATACGATCGAGCTCTAGATTGTATCCAGTTTGGGCAGGTGTCGCATACCATGCCTAATCGATGTGCGTTCGTCCGCCGTTTCGCGCGGCGACGGGCGCCATCCGCCCGCCTCGGCGGGGCTGCCGGCGGCGGAAACCTTGCCCGCCGCCAATTGGCATATCGCTTGCGTGACGTCCAGGGAACGCCAGGCGGAGCCATGCCCACACCATGACCAGCGGTGCCGACATCGAACTCGTCCAGCTCACCAAGCGCTACGGTCCGGCGCTTGCGGTCGACGGCGTCACTCTCAAGATCCCCGGCGGCACCTATTGCTGCCTGCTCGGGCCCTCGGGCTGCGGCAAGACGACGACGCTGCGCATGATTGCCGGCCATGAAAGCGTGAGCGAGGGCGACGTGCGGCTCGGCCCGACGGTGGTCACCGACCTCGCCCCGGCCAAGCGCGGCACGGCGATGATGTTCCAGAGCTACGCGCTGTTCCCCCATCTCGACACGGTCGACAACGTCGCCTTCAGCCTGAAGATGAAGGGCGTCGACAAGGCGACCCGGCGCGCCAAGGCGATGGAGATGCTGAAGCTGGTCCACATGGACCACCTCGCCGAGCGTCGCCCGTCCCAGCTCTCCGGCGGCCAGCAGCAGCGCGTGGCGCTGGCGCGCGCGCTGATCACCGACCCGCAGGCGCTGCTGCTCGACGAGCCGCTCTCCGCGCTCGACCCGTTCCTGAAGATCCGGGTGCGCCAGGAGCTGAAGAAGCTGCAGCTCCAGCTCGGCATCTCCTTCATCCACGTCACCCACAGTCAGGAGGAGGCGATGGCGCTGTCCGACCTGGTGGTGGTGATGAATGGCGGGCGGATCGAGCAGGCGGCGACCCCGCGCGAGGTGTTCAATCGCCCGGCCACCGCCTTCGTCGCCCGCTTCATGGGCGACCACAACGTCATCGCCGGCCGCGTGACCCGCAAGGATGGCGGGCGCATCATGTTCGAGGTGCCCGGCGGGGCGGCCTTCGTGGTGCCGGAAAGCCTGCCGGCCGAGGTCGGCCAGCCGATCGAGATCGCGGTGCGCACCGACCGCGTGCACATCGCCGATACCGGGGGCACCGCGACCGGCTGCGGGCTGACCGGCCTCGTGCAGAACATCGAGTATCACGGCCAGAAGGTGCAGGTCGCGCTCTCCGCTCCGGGGGTCGACGAGTTCTCGGTGCAGGTGCCCGAGACCGCCTTCTTCGCCAAGCCCCTGTCCGTCGGCGATGCGGTGCCGCTCGCCTGGACCGCGGACGACGTCCACATGCTGCACGCGTCGCCGTCCGCCTGACCTTACTGCCCAAGGAAACCGCCCGTTCCCCAATCTGCTGCATAACGCTCGGGAGACTTCGATGACCAGGAAGACCACGGATCGCACGGGCGCGGGAAGCGCCACGCCGGGCGCCACGAGCGCCGGGCCGCAGGCCGCGCGCGGCGCCGGCATCAGCCGCCGCACCATGCTCAAGGGCGCCGCCGCGCTCGCGGGCGTCGCCACCGGCTCGGGCGCCGTCACCGGCTTTCCCACCATCTGGGCGCAGAACCCGATCACGCTGCGCCAGTTCGGCACCGGCGTCTCGAACCTCAACGCCATCGCCGAGAAGTGCAAGGCCGACCTCGGCATCACGCTGCAGATGACGGCGCTCGATTCCGACGCCGTCTCCCAGCGCGTCGTCACCCAGCCCAACAGCTTCGACATCGCCGACATCGAGTACTGGATCTGCAAGAAGGTGTTCGCGGCCGGCACGCTGCAGCCGATGGACGTCTCCAAGATCAAGTACTACGACCAGATCGTCCCGATCTTCACTACCGGCAAGCTGACGCCGGAATCGACGATCGCCCAGGGCACCGCGCCGAACACGGTCGGCTTCGTCGAAGGGCCGGATTCGAAGACCTTCGCCTCGGCGCCGACCCAGTGGATGACGCTGATCCCGACCATCTACAACGCCGACACGCTGGGCATCCGCCCCGACCTCGTCGGCCGCCCGATCAAGAACTGGAAGGACATCCTGGACCCGGCCTTCAAGGGCAAGACCTCGATCCTGAACATCCCGTCCATCGGCATCATGGACGCGGCGATGATCTGCGAGAGCGCCGGGCTGATCAAATATGCCGACAAGGGCAACATGACCAAGAAGGAGATCGACTTCACCATCGATTTCCTCATCAAGACCAAGAAGGACGGCCAGTTCCGCGCCTTCTGGAAGACGTTCGACGAGAGCGTCAACCTGATGGCCTCGGGCGAGGTGGTGATCCAGTCCATGTGGTCGCCGGCGGTGGCGGCGGTGCGCTCGAAGGGCATCCCCTGCGTCTACCAGCCGCTCGAAGAGGGCTACCGCGCCTGGGGCGGCGGCCTCGGCATGGCCAAGCACCTGAAGGGCGCGCAGCTCGACGCGGCCTACGAGTACATCAACTGGTACCTGTCCGGCTGGGTCGGCGCCTATCTCAACCGGCAGGGCTACTACTCGGCCGTGCTCTCCACCGCCGAGAAGAACATGACGCCGGACGAGTGGGCGTTCTGGATGCTGGGCAAGCCGGCCAAGGCCGACATCCTCTCGCCGGAAGGCAAGGTGATGTACACGGCCGGCGCGATCCGCGACGGCGGCTCCTTCCAGGAGCGCATGGGCGCGGTCGCCTGTTGGAATTCGGTGATGGACGAGGACCGCTACATGGTCCGTCGCTGGAACGAATTCATCGCCGCCTGACGCGGCGGCCAACGGCTCTCCTGCCGGGAGGGGGGTGAGGTGAGGGCTTCGGAGCCGGGGGGCGCCGGCGCCTCTCGCCCGCCCCCTCCCGGCGGGGGCGGTGCCCTCCATCAGGTGCCGCCCGCTACGCCTTCGCCCACTCCGTGACTCCGCCGATACGTACCTCGCCGAGACTTCGCCCCACGCCTCTCGCCCGGCTTCCCACGCGCAGGCCCCGACCCGGAACCGCCGCATGACGCTCTCCCGCCTTGCCCCGCGACTGGCGCCCTATCTGCAGGCGATGCCGCTGACGCTGATCCTGGCCGCGTTCCTGGTGCTGCCGATCGCCACCATCGTCATGGTGAGCTTCTGGGACTACGACTCGATCCGGATCTTCCCGGCCTTCGTCTTCACCAACTACCAGGAGACGATCACCTCGCCGGTGACCTGGAGCACCTACATCAACACGCTGAAATACACCGTCATCGTGTGGGCGCTGACGCTGGTGATCGGCTTCTGGGTCGCCTACTACCTCGCTTTCCACATCCGCACGGCGACGACGCAGATGGTGCTGTTTCTGATCTGCACCATCCCGTTCCTGACCTCGAACATCATCCGCATGATCTCGTGGATCCCGTTCCTCGGCCGCAACGGGCTGCTCAACCAGACGATGATGAGTCTGGGCATCATCCACCAGCCGCTGGAGTTCCTGCTGTTCTCGGACTTCGCGGTGGTGCTCGCCATGGTGCACCTCTACACGCTGTTCATGGTGACGCCGATCTTCAACACGCTGATGCGCATCGACCGCTCGCTGATCGAGGCGGCACGGGACGCCGGCGCCAGCGGGTTCCAGATCCTCACCAACGTCATCATCCCGCTCGCCAAGCCGGGCATCGCCATCGGCTCGATCTTCGTGGTGACGCTGGTGATGGGCGACTTCATCACCGTGCGCTTCATGTCCGGCGGGCAGTCGGCCTCGGTCGGGCTGATGATGGCGAACCAGATCGCGCTGCTGCAGTACCCGGCGGCGGCGGCGAATGCGGTGATCCTGCTGATCCTGGTGCTGCTGCTGGTCGGGGGCATCCTGCGCATCGTCAACATCCGCAAGGAGCTGTGAGATGAATTCCGAGCGGCGCGGCCCCGGCTTCTACGTGCTCACCGCCTTCTTCGTGCTGTTCGTGCTGTTCCTCTACGGGCCGCTGACGACGATCTTCATCCTCTCGTTCCAGGGCCCGAACGGGGGCCTGACCTTCCCGATGAACGGCAGCTCGCTGCGCTGGTTTGAGAACCTGCTGTTCGAGCAGCAGGCGGTGGGCGATTTCGGCGGCGCCTTCTCGCGCTCGCTGATGCTCGGCCTGATGACCATGGCGACCACGGTGGTGGTCTCGCTCCTGGCGGGGCTCGCCTTCCGCCGCCGCTTCCTCGGCGCGGGGCCGCTGTTCTACCTCACCATCGCCAGCCTGATCGTGCCCTCGATCCTGATCTCGCTCGGCATCGGCCTCGCCTTCAACGTGGCCGGGCTGGAGCCGGCCTGGTACTCCTCCGGCTTCGGCGCGCACCTCACCTGGACACTGCCCTTCGGCCTGCTGATCATGTTCGCGGTCTTCAACCGCTTCAACCCGGCCTATGAGGAGGCGGCGCGGGACCTCGGCGCCTCGCCGTGGCAGACCTTCGCGCATGTGGTGCTGCCGATCATCCTGCCGAGCCTGATCGGCGTCGGCCTGTTCGGCTTCACCCTCTCCTATGACGAGTTCGCGCGCACGCTGATGACCTCGGGCTCGTTCAACACGCTGCCGCTCGAGATCTACGGCATGACCACCAACGTCACCACGCCGGTGCTCTATGCGCTCGGCACGCTGACCACGGTGTTCTCGATGGCGATCATCGTGGTGGCGCTGGTGAGCATCGCCGTGCTGCGCCGGCGCCGGGCGCGCCGCGTCGCGGGGTAGTGACCCCGGGGCAGATGGCCGGCAAAAAGCCGGCGCCGGATCGGTAAGGAACCGGATACTCCATGGCGCGTTGAGGCCGGAAAATGTTGACGGTTGACGACGTCAGCAAGGGCGAGCCGAATAGGGGCTGGTCCGAAGGGCCGAAACGGGAGGGAAAATGCCATGAACATCTGCACCAGCACGCGCACGATCTGCGATCTGATCCAGGAAGTGGCGAAGGACAGCAGTAAGCACGCGCTGACGATCAAGCTGCGCAGCGGCGACACGGTCACCGCCTACGGCCCGATCGAGGTCGCCGACCGATTCATGCTGTGCCGGCTGCACGACAACAACTATCAGGGCAACCAGCTCATCGCGCTCGACACGATCGAATTCATCCGCTGAGCTTCCGGCCGCCCGCCGGCGCGGCACCTGTCCTCGTCAGCCGCCCGTCCGCGCCTTCACGCCCGCGCATCCCCGCCCGATGCCGCCGCGCCCTCGTGCGGCCACGCCTGCACCTGTGCGCCTGTTCCCGCGCATCCGCGCAATGTGATCCGCTCCTCCCCCACGCGCGTAGTATGATCATACGTCCGCCGCCGATGGAGCGGGCGCCCACCTAGCGTGCCGAGGCTCATCATGCGTGCCGTCCTGTTCGCCCTCGCGTTCCCCCTCGCCGCGTCGCCGGCGCTCGCCCAGTCGATGCCGAACTCGCTCGACCTGAGCTGCGCCGCCGCCTTCGACATGGTCCGCCAGAAGGGCGCGGTGGTGATGGCCACCGGGCCGAACATCTATGACCGCTACGTGTCGGACCAGCGCTATTGCGGGCTGGCGGAGACCACCTTCCCGGTCTGGATACAGACCTCGGACATGAAGCAGTGCTTCGTCGGCTATCGCTGCCGCGAGCCGATGGTCCGCAACCGCTGAGCGACTTCCTCCTCCGCCGCGACGCTACCCGGGTGCCGTCCGGAGGCGGGTCCGGCGTGCCCGCGCTGCGGGAAGAGGCCGGGCTCGGACTACGCATTCGGTTATCCGTCCTTCGGAACCGATCAATCAGCGCCGGGCGACCGGCGTAGGCTTTCCCTTGCGATGCCGCCTGCGGCATGATCGCCAACATGGGGAACAGCAATGATTTCACGCAGTCTCGTTGCCTGCCTCAGCTTGTCCGCCGCGCTCATCGCGTCGCCGGCCTTCGCCAGCGACCCGGCCGCGTGCGCCAGGCCCCGCTTCTCCGACGTCGGCTGGACCGATATCACGGCCACCACCGAGATCGCCCGCCAGGTGCTGGACGGGCTCGGCTACAAGCCGGAAGTCTCCATCCTGTCGGTCGCCATCACCTTCAAGTCGCTGGAGAACGGCGACCGCGACGTCTTCCTCGGCAACTGGATGCCGCTGCAGGAGCCGAGCCAGGTGCCGCTGGTCAAGGCCGGCAAGATCGAGGTGGTCGCGACCAATCTCGAAGGTGCGCGGATCGGCTTCGCCACCTCCAAGGACGCCTATGGTGCCGGGCTGAAGACCTATGCCGACATCGCGAAGTTCAAGGACAAGCTCGACGGCAAGATCTACGGCATCGAGGCGGGGAGCGGGGCGAACGCCACCATCTCCAAGATGATCGCCGCCAACGACTTCGAGCTGAAGGGCTTCGACCTCGTCGAATCGAGCGAGCAGGGCATGCTGGCCCAGGTGGCGCAGAAGATCCGCCAGAAGGAGCCGGTGGTGTTCTTCGGCTGGCGCCCGCACCCGATGAACGTCAACCTGCCGATCGCCTATCTCAGCGACGGCCACGACGTGTTCGGCCCCAATGACGGCGGCGCCACCGTGCTCACCCTCACCCGGCCGGGCTATGCGAAGGAGTGCCCGAATGTCGGCCGCTTCCTCACCAACCTCGTCTTCGACGTGGCGATGGAGGACCGGCTGATGAGCGACATCCTCGACAAGGGCATGCAGCCGGAAGCGGCGGTGCGGGCCTGGATCAAGGAGAACCCGGCCATTCTCGACAAGTGGCTCGACGGCGTCACCTCGCTCGACGGCAAGCCCGGCCTGCCGGCGGTGAAGAGCGGGCTCGGCCTGTAGGCCGCCCCGGGGAGGCGACCGCTCCGCCGAGGCGCCTGCGGGCTATCTTCAAAGCACCATCCGGCGGACCCGCGTCCGCCGGATGTGCGTTGTCGGAAGGGGTCCGCGAGCGGTGGGACCCTCATGCCATGCCCGAGCCGGGAGGTGCCATGACCCGCGACGAACTGTGCGCGACCTATCGCGGCTATATCGCCTGCCTCAACGCGCGGGAGCTCGACCGGCTCGGCACCTTCGTCGACGAGGCGGTGGAGTATAACGGCGCGGGCATCGGCCTCGCCGGCTATCGTGCCATGCTGGAAGAGGACTTCCGGGCGATCCCCGACCTGCGCTTTTCGATCGGGCTCCTGATGTGCGACCCGCCGCGCATCGCCTGCCGCCTCGATTTCGACTGCACGCCGGCCGGCCTGCTGTTCGGTCTTCCCGTCAACGGCCGGCGCGTCACCTTCACCGAGAACGTTTTCTATGAGTTCGACGCCGGGCGCATCCGCAGGGTCTGGTCGGTCATCGACAAGGCTGCTGTGGCGGGCCAGCTCTGAGCCGGCCGGCTAGAGCCGCGCGCGGCGCGCCGCGGAAGGCGGGGTGCCGAATTGGCGCCGATAGGCGCGCGAGAGCGAGGCGATGGCGGAAAAGCCGGTGCGCTCGGCGATGTCGGCGATGGGAAGGCTGGTGTCGAGCACCAGCCGCCGCGCCGCGTTCAGCCGCAGCGCGACGTAGTACGCGCCGGGCGAGGCGTCGACGGTCTTGAGGAACAGCGTCTCCAGCGCCCGGGTCGAGATGCCGACCCGCCGGGCGATGGCGGCGACCGTCACCGGCCGGTCGATATGGGTTTCCATGATGCGGATCGCCTCCGCCACCCGCGGCTCGTGCCAGCGAATGCGGCCGAGCGAGACGATGGGCTGGACGTCCGAGCCGGTCCCCATCTCCTCGTAGATGTAGAGGCTGGCGACGTCGAGCGCGGCGGAATAGCCGTTGCGGGCGCGGATCAGCGACAGCATGCAGTCGAGCGCCGGCGTCGCGCCGCCGGTGGTGAACACCGGCTCGTCGACCACGAAGCGGTCCGGCTGCACGTCGACATGGGGGAAGCGGGCGGCGAAGTCTTCCAGGTCCTCCCAGTGGGTGGTGGCGCGGCGCCCGTCGAGCAGGCCGGCGAAGCCCATCAGCCATGGCCCGGATTCGATGCCGCCGACGATGCGCGAGCGGGCGGCGCCGGCGCGCAGCGCCTTGAGGATGCGCGGGGTGGCGTAGGTCGCGGCCTCGAAGGCGGCGCTCACGATCAGCGCGTCCTGCCGCGCCGCCGGGTCGAACGCGCCCTCGACCGGGATCGGCAGGCCGCAGCTCGCCATCGGCATCGTGCCGTCCATCGACACCAGCTTCCAGCGATAGGCCGTGCGCCCGAGCACCCGGTTGGCGCCGCGCATCGGGTCGAGCGTCGCCGCCAGCGAGAGCAGCGACAAGCCCGGGAACAGCAGCAGGGTGACGTCCAACGGCTCGTCGGAATGGGTGAAGATCATGGCTTCGCGAAGTGTCAAATCCGATGCGCAAACAGTTGCGTCACGGTTCGGCTTTGCCGTCAAGCTTCTCCCGTCCCGCACCGCGCGGGCCAGCCCGGAGCCACGCCATGCCCCTGTCCATGAACCGCGATGTCTTCATCACCTGCGCCGTCACCGGCGCGGGCGACACGGCCGGGCGCTCGCCCCACGTGCCGGTGACGCCGAAAGAGATCGCCGAGAGCGCGATCGACGCGGCGAAGGCCGGCGCTGCGGTGGTGCACTGCCATGTGCGCGACCCCGAGACCGGCGCCGTCTCGCGCCGGCCCGAGCTCTACCGCGAGGTGACCGACCGCATCCGCTCGGCCGATGTCGACGTGGTGCTGAACCTCACCGCCGGCATGGGCGGGGACCTCGTCTTCGGCGGGGTGGAGGCACCGTTCCCGGTCAATGCGGCAGGCACCGACATGGCCGGCGCCACCGAGCGCGTCGCCCATGTCGCCGAATGCCTGCCGGAGATCTGCACGCTCGACTGCGGCACGATGAACTTCAATCTCGGCGACTATGTCATGACCAACACGCCGTCCATGCTGCGCGAGATGGCGCGACAGATGACGGCGCTCGGCGTGCGCCCGGAGATCGAGGCGTTCGACACCGGCCATCTGTGGTTCGCCCGCCAGCTCGTCGAGGAAGGACTGATCGAGGAACCGGTGCTGATCCAGCTCTGCATGGGCATTCCCTGGGGCGCGCCGGACGATCTCAACACCTATATGGCGATGGTCAACAACCTGCCGGCGGGTTGGACCTTCTCGGCGTTCTCGATCGGGCGCAACGCGCTCGCCTATCCCGCCGCCGCGGTGCTGGCGGGCGGCAATGTCCGGGTCGGGCTGGAGGACAACCTCTATGCCGGCAAGGGCCAGCTCGCCACCAACGCGCAGCTGGTGGAGAAGGCGGCGGGCGTGGTGACGGGCATGGGCGCGCGCCTCATCGGCCCCGCCGAGGTGCGCGAGAAGCTGAAGCTGGTGAAGCGCTGAGGAGGCGGACATGACGCGACTGGCACCCATCTCCCGCGCCGCCTGCATCGGCGGCGGCGTCATCGGCGGCGGCTGGATTGCCCGCTTCCTGCTGGCCGGCATCGACGTGACGGTGTTCGACCCGCACCCGGAGGCGCAGCGCATCGTCGGCGAGGTGATCGCCAATGCCGAGCGCGCCTATGGGCTGCTGACGCAGGCGCCGTTGCCCCCCCGCGGGCGGCTCGCCTTCTGCGCCAGCCTCGATGAGGCGGTGAAGGATGCCGAATGGGTGCAGGAGAGCGTGCCCGAGCGGCTCGACCTCAAGCGTTCCGTGCTGGCGCAGATCGACGCCGCGGCGCCGGCGGGGGCGCTGATCGGCTCCTCCACCTCCGGGCTACTCCCCTCCGATCTTCAGGCGGGGCTGGGCCATCCCGAAAGGCTGTTCGTCGCCCATCCCTACAACCCGGTCTACCTGCTGCCGCTGGCCGAGATCGTCGGCGGCCGGGCGACGGCGCCGGACACGATCGAGCGGGCGAAGGCGGTGCTGGACGCGATCGGCATGAAGGGCGTGGTCATCGCCCGCGAGATCGAGGCCTTCGTCGGCGACCGGCTGCTGGAGGCGCTGTGGCGCGAGGCGCTGTGGCTGGTCAAGGACGACATCTGCGACGTCGAGACTCTGGACGACGTGATCCGCTACTCGTTCGGCCTGCGCTGGGCGCAGATGGGCCTGTTCCAGACCTACCGCATCGCCGGCGGGGAGGCCGGCATGCGCCACTTCCTCGCCCAGTTCGGCCCCTGCCTGAAATGGCCGTGGACCAGATTGACCGACGTGGTCGAGCTCGACGACGCGCTGGTGGAGAAGATCGGCGCGCAGTCGGACGCGCAGGCGGGCGGGCTTTCGATCCGCGAGCTGGAGCGCATCCGCGATGAGAACCTGGTCGGCATCCTGCAGGCGCTGAAGGCGGGCCATGGCGGGGCCGGCTGGGGGGGCGGCGCGCTGCTGGCCGGTTTCGAGCGCCGGCTGCTCGCCGGGGCGCGGGCGCCGGCCGCGGCGGACCCGTCCGGCCCGCTCGAACTGCTGGAGTGCCGGGTCTCGCCGGCCTGGATCGACTATAACGGCCACATGACCGAGCACCGCTACCTGCAGGTGTTCGGCGACACCACCGACGCCCTGCTGCGGCTGATCGGCGCCGACCTCGCCTATGTCGAGGCCGGGCACAGCTACTACACGGTCGAGACCCATATCCGCCATCTCGACGAGGCGCACCTCGGCGAGACGCTGCGCACGACCTGCCAGATTCTCGCGATGGACGAGAAGCGCATCCACCTGTTCCACCGTCTGTTCGCCGGCTCGGGAGCGGAGCGCGAGGTGGCGAGCGCCGAGCAGATGCTGCTGCATGTCGACGTGGCGGCCGGGCGCACCGGCCCGGCGCCAGAGGCGGTGCTGGCGCGGCTGCGCCCGATCGCCGACGCCCATGCGCGGCTCGCCGTGCCCGAAGGCGCCGGCCGGTCGGTCGGCGCGAAGCGGGTGGCCGCCGTCGCGGAGTGACGCGCGGCGGTCGTCGCCCTCAGTGGCGGCCGGTCGGGCGGGCGGCGTCGAGCCGCCAGATCCAGCTCGCCGTTAGCACCCTGCCTGCCTGCGAGTGCGCTGTCCGCGAGCGCCGGGGGCCTGCTTCGGTTCGGGGCAGTGCCTCAGGCGTCGGCGAGTGCCGGCACGGAGCGGTTTTCGGGGCGCTTCAGGCCGAGATGCTCGCGCAGCGTGCGGCCTTCATATTCGGTGCGGAACAGCCCGCGCCGCTGCAGCTCGGGAATGACCTGCGCGACGAATTCCTCGAGGCAGGCCGGCAGCGAGAGCGGCGACAGCATGAAGCCGTCGCAGGCGCCGGCGCCGATCCATTCCTCCATCAGGTCCGCGACCTGGGACGGCGTCCCGCACAGGAACGCACGGCTGCGATTGTAGCGCCGGCAGATCTCGCGCAGCGTCAGCCCCTCGCGGACCATGGCGACGATCTCCTGCGCATAGGCGCGGTGCTGGCCGGCGCCCTCGATGATGCGATCCTCCGGCACCGGCTCGTCGAGCGGCAGGTCCATCAGGCTGTTGCCGAGATCCTGGCCGATCCGGATCCGGGCGACGTCGGGATGGACGAGGTCGTGCCAGCTCTGCAGCTTCTCGCGGGCATGGGCCTCGCTCTCACCCAGCACGACCGAGATGCCGGAGAGGATCTTCAGCGCATCCGGCTCGCGGCCGAAAGCGGGGAGGCGGCCCTTGAGGTCGCGGTAGAAGGCGATGGCGGTCGCCATGTCGCCGCTCGGCCCGAACACAACCTCGGCGGTCTCGGCGGCGAGCGCCTTGCCGGTCTCGGATGCGCCGGCCTGGATGATGACCGGCCGGCCCTGCGGCGGGCGGGCGATGTTCAGCCCGCCATCGACCTTGAAGACGGCGCCCTCGTGATGGGTGGGGTGGAACTTCTCCGGCAGGTAGGACAGGCCGGCCGCGTGGTCGTAGACGAAGGCGTCGTCCTCCCACGTGTCCCAGAGCCGGAACACGACGTCGACGAATTCGCGCGCCCGGGCGTAGCGCTGCTCGTGCGGAGGGAGCCGGGGCAGACCGAAATTGCGGGCCGCGTAGTCGTTGGCGGTGGTGACGACGTTCCACGCCGCCCGGCCGCCGGTGATGTGGTCCAGCGAGGCGAACTGGCGGGCGAGGTTGTAGGGCTCGAAGAAGCTGGTCGAAGCGGTGGCGCCGAGGCCGATATGGGTGGTGGCGCCGGCGAGCGCGGAGAGCAGGGTCAGCGGCTCGAGGATATTCTGGTAGGCGGGCGCGCGGCTCCACACATCCATGTTGTCGACGCGCAGGCTCGGCGAGTCGGCAAGGAAGAAGAAGTCGAGCTTGCCGCGCTCGGCGAGCTGCACCAGGCGGCGCTGGTAGCCGATGTCGATCGCGCCGCCATCCTGCGCGCCCGGCAGCCGCCAGGAGGCGGAGTGCGAGCCGTTGGGCATGGCGAGGAGGCCGAGGACCATGTTCGCACTGCCCGCCATCGCCGCCTCCGCGTGTTCAGTTTGCCGGCTGAAGGATTCGCCAATCTATATCAGGCAACGGTAAGGGCCGGGCCCGGAACGGGTAAATTACGATAATCCGGCCTTCTGCATAGGCTGGCCGACTCCGCCCCGCGCCCGACCTGCTGCCTTCCCGCGCGCGTGTTTCCGCGCGGCCGCTTGCTGGAGGCGTGCCGGTGATACGCTGCGCAAGCTTCCCAATTTCCGTGTCGTTAGTTCCGAAAATCCAATTTGCGAACCCGCGCGGGGCGGGGCTACCCGATAGTGCTCGTCATGCGATCCGCAATGCGTGACCTGCTACCGGGCCCGGCGGCGTCGCCCCGAGCGATCTTGTCGACGTCAGGGCAAGACATTGCCGGGCCTTCTGCCTGTCGAGAGGCGGACAGATTTCCGAAAGGCCAGGAGACAGCGGCCGCTTAACGACATGCACGACAATACGGGTGGGAGAATGCCTCGATGAATGTTGGCTTCGACATGCCAGATATGACCCTGCGTCAGCAGTTCCTGGCCGGCATGAGCTTCGCGGCATGCACCGTCAACATCGTCACCACCGACGGCCCGGCCGGCCGCTACGGCCTCACCGTCTCGGCCATGACCTCGGTCTCCGCCGATACCGCCACCCCGACCCTGCTGATCTGCGTGAACAGCAACTCGGCCGCCGCCCAGGCGATCATCGACAACGGCGTGTTCTGCGTGAACGTGCTGCGCGACGACCAGTTCTATATTTCCGAGTGCTTCGCCAGCCGGGTGAAGACCGAGGACGGCGACAAGTTCTCCTGCGGCGACTGGGGCCGCGGGGCGACCGGGGCGCCGCGGCTGATCGACTCGCTGGTGACCTTCGAGTGCCGGGTCATGTCGAGCCAGCGGGTCGGCAGCCACCTCGTGGTGTTCGGCAGTGTCGACACCATCTTCTCGGCCGATGAGGGCTCGCCGCTGATCTACGCCAAGCGGGCCTACGGCACCGCCTCGCCGATCGACATCCGCCCGCGCGGCGAGATCGCGGCGACCACGCTCCGGCTCGGCGCGTTCCACACCTTCGGCCCCTATGTCATTCCCGGCATCGTCGAATCGCTCGCCGCCGAGGAAGGGGGCGTGACGCTGGAACTGGTCGAGGGCGACCAGCGCCGCGTGCTCGACAGCCTGAGGAACGGCGACGTCGACGTCGCGCTGGTCTACGACATCGCGGTCGGCAAGGGCTTCCACATCGAGCGGCTGGCGGCGCTCTCGCCCTACGTGCTGCTGCCCGAGCGCCATCCGCTGGCGAACCATGCGGCGGTGTCGCTGGTCGATCTCGTCGACGAGCCGCTGATCCTGCTCGACGCCCCGCCGAGCGGCGACTATTTCCTGTCGCTGTTCACCGAGCAGAACCTGAGCCCGAACGTGCGCTTCCGCATCTCCTCCTTCGAGATGGTGCGGGGCATGGTCGGGCGCGGGCTCGGCTACGCGCTGCTCGCCACCAAGCCGGCCTCCGGGCTTTCCTACGAGGGCCGGGCGCTGACCGCGCGCCCGCTGACCGACGAGACCGAGCCGAGCCACATCGCGCTGGTGACGCGACATGGCGACGCCCCGAAGCCGGCGGTGAAGGCCTTCGCCGAGCGCTGCCGGCTGCTGTTCGCCGCCGGCTGAGGGCGGTCAGACGCTGCGCAGCACGCGGCGCTCGGTGCTGAGCGCGGCCATGCCGGGGATGTAGCTGTCGCTGATGAAGTTCTGGCAGTGGCTCTGGAACGCGTCGACCAGGCGCGACTTGCGGAAGTTCGCCAGCGTGGCGAGGCCGAGCCGAAGCGAGGGCACGTCGCCGGCGATGCGCAGGCGCATCAGCCGCCGTCCGTCGAGCGCCATGTCCGAGCGCGGGCGCACATTGGCGAGCGAGTAGCCATAGCCGTTCGCCACCATGGTGCGCACGATCTCCTGATGCGCCGAGCGGGCGGTGATGTTGGGCGTCAGCCCTTCCTTCATGAACATCGCCAGGAAGTATTCGCGGCTGCCGGGCAGGTCGAGCAGGATGTAGGGGAGCGGCGCCAGCTCCTCCAGCGTGGTGGCCGGCTGGCGGGCGAGCGGGTGGGTTTCGCCGACCCAGGCCTGCGGCGGCATGCTGGCCAACGGCAGGAAGTCGATCTCGCCGGGCAGGTGCAGGTCGTAGCACACGGCGATGTCGACCTCGGCGCGGCGCAGCGCGGCGATCAGGCTTTCCTGGTCGTAGGAGACCTGGTGCAGCCGGGTGCCGGGATAGGCGGCCTCGAAGGAATGGGCGAGCTCCGGCATCACCAGCGGCGCCAGCGTGACGACGCAGCCGACATTGATCTGCCCGCGCACCTGTGTGCTGGCCTCCGAGGCCAGCGAGTACATGCCCTCCGCCTGCTCGATCAGGCGCTTGGCCTCGGCCAGCATGTTCTGGCCGATCGCGGTCAGCGACAGCCCCTGCGCGTGGTGGCGCACGAAGAGCTGCACGCCGAGCTCGCGCTCGAGATGGGAGATCGCGGTCGAGATCGAGGGCTGGGAGATGTGCACCCGTTCCGAGGCCAGCGTGATGCTGCCGGTCTCGCCGGCGGCGATGAAATATTCGAGCTGACGCAGCGTGTATCGCATGGGCGACTTCACCTATCACGGGGTACCGGCCGGGCAAAGCGCGGCGGCCTCGCCCGCGTGACGGGTGTGCAAGCCCCGTGCCGCCGGATGGCGCGCCGCGGGCGCGGCAAAGCGGGTCGCGCGGGTGGCGTGATCCGCTAAGCGGCCAAGGTGAATCCGCGCGCCGGGATCGCTTTCTTCATGCTGACGCAAGGCTTTTCCGGGTGCGGGTGCGCCCAATCGTGTGTTTGTCTGCTGCAAGACCCTATAACCCGCCGCGGCGGCGCGCGCGGGGCGGATGCGGGCGGCATTGGTGCGCACGCAATCTGCCGGGCAGGGCCGGTATACGGCGCCTGCCGCACAAAGCGTCAGCCAATCTTGTTGCACTTATTCCGGCGGGGGCATTTGATCCATATCAAGGCGCCCGCTAAGCCTTGAGGTGATCTCGCATTGTTCAAATGCTTAGCACCTGCATATTCAGTAATCGCCTGTATATGCCCAATGTATATTCTAGTTAAGTTATATCTATCCAGAGCCGATCTCAAAAGGTAAAAACGGCCGATACGTGATTTTTCCACGCCGTGAGCCTGACGATACGTACCTTGGCACGGTGCCTGCAGTACTGGGCGCCGTTTCAACAGGTTCACGAGATGCTGCACGTGTCGATACCGCCCGGGAGCGTGGCCCCGCCCATGCCGCCCATCCCCATCGTCCGTTATGACCGCGTGTCGAAGTCCTATACGCGCGGCGCGCCGGTGGTGCGGGATCTCAGCCTCGACATCATGCCCGGCGAGTTCCTGACGCTGCTGGGGCCTTCCGGCTCGGGCAAGACCACCACGCTGATGATGCTCGCCGGCTTCGACGAGCCGAGCGAGGGGCAGATCTACCTCAACGGCCGCGACCTCGCCGACGTGCCGGCCTACCGGCGCAATCTCGGCGTGGTGTTCCAGAACTACGCGCTGTTCCCGCATCTGTCGGTGGCGGACAATGTCGGCTACCCGCTGCGCATGCGCGGCATCCGCCGGGCCCAGGCCGGCGAGAAGGTGCGCGCGGCGCTCGACATGGTGCGGCTCGGCGCCTTCGCCGACCGCAAGCCGACCCAGCTCTCCGGCGGCCAGCAGCAGCGCGTGGCGCTCGCCCGCGCGCTCGTGTTCGAGCCCGAGATGGTGCTGATGGACGAGCCGCTGGGCGCGCTCGACAAGCAGCTTCGCGAGCACATGCAGGTGGAGATGAAGGACCTGCAGCGCCGGCTCGGCCTGACGGTGCTCTACGTGACGCACGACCAGGGCGAGGCGCTCGCCATGTCGGACCGGGTGGCCGTGTTCAACAATGGCCGTATCGAGCAGATCGGCGGCCCGCGCGAGCTCTACGAGGCGCCGCTGACCCCGTTCGTCGCCCAGTTCATCGGCGAGAACAACCGCCTGTGCGGGAAGATCGAGACGATCGAGGGGAACAAGTGCCGGGTCGCGCTGGAAGGCGCGCACATCGTCGCCTCGCCCGTCGGCACGCTCGCCGCCGGCGCGGCGGTGGAGCTGTCGATCCGGCCCGAGCGCATGGTGCTCGCCGCCCCGGGCGAGGCCGACGCGCTGCCCGCGAGCGTGATCGACGTCACCTATCTCGGCGACCACTGCCGGCTGCGCCTCTCGGCGCTGGGCGGCGAGACGCTGATGGTCAAGCTGCCGATCCAGCAGGTTCCCGAGCGGCTCCTTCCGGGCCAGCCGGTCGGGGTGCGCTGGGACCCCGTTCATTGCCGCGCCATGACGGCGCCCGCTTCCGCTGCCGGCACCCGGCCCCAACAGGAGAACGACTGATGAAGACCCGCACGTGGCAATTTCTGGTCGGCGCCGGCATGCTCTGCGTGCTCGCGACCGGCGCGTCGGCGCGCGATCTCACCTTTACCGGCTTTGGCGGCGCCTCCAGCGAGCGCGTCAGCAAGGCGATGCTGCAGCCCTACACCAAGAAGACCGGCATCAAGATCACCGAGGCCGCCTATGACGGCGGCATCTCGCAGATGCGGCTGATGGTGGATTCGGGCAACGTCACCTGGGACCTGGTCGACGTCGAGGGGCAGGACCTCTACCGCGGCTGCGAGGAGGGTCTCTACGAGACCATCGACGTCAAGTCGCTGATCGACACCGACGACTTCGTGCCGAGCGCGCTCGGCTCGCCCTGCGGCGTCGGCTGGTCGAGCTGGGCCACGGTGCTCGCCTACAACTCCGACAAGATCAAGAACCCGCCCACGAGCTGGGCCGACTTCTTCGACCTCAAGAAGTATCCCGGCAAGCGCGGCCTGCGGCAGGGCCCGCAGCTCACCCTCGAGATCGCGCTGATGGCCGACGGGGTGAAGGCGGACGACGTCTACAAGGTGCTCTCGACCAAGGAGGGCGTCGACCGCGCCTTCAAGAAGCTCGACACCATCAAGTCCTCGATCCAGTGGTGGACCTCGGGCGCGCAGCCGCAGCAGTGGCTGGCGGGCGGCGACGTCGCCCTGACCGCCGCCTATAACGGGCGCGTGACGGTCGCGCACAACCAGGGCCAGCCGCTGGCGCATATCTGGAACGGCCAGATCTACACCTATGACTACTTCGTCATCGTCAAGGGCTCGCCGAAGAAGGAGGAGGCGCTGGCGCTGATGAAGTACATGCTGAGCCCGGAGGCGCTGGCGGCGCAGGCCAAGCTGATCCCCTACGGTCCGGCCAGCAAGAAGGCGATGGCGATGCTGGAGCCCGAGCGGGTCGCCGAGTTCCCCACCGCGCCGAACAACCTCACCAATGCGGTGGCCACCAGCAACGAGTTCTGGGCCGAGCATCTGGAGGACCTGACCGAGCGCTTCAACGCGTGGGCCGCTCAGTGACTGGCGGCGCAGTGACGCAAGACCGCGTGGCGTCACGCGCGATCGGGGGCGGCGCTGCGGCGCCGTCCCTTGCTGCCGGCGCCCGGCCGGGGAGCCGCGCATGAGCGACATGGTGTTCGACGCCGGCAATGCCGATGCGGTGCTGCGCCCCTCGCTGCGGCGCGGAGTGCGCGGCGCGCTCTGGCGCCGGCGCCTTGCCGGCTTCGTGCTTGTGATGCCGATGCTGCTGTTCTCGCTCGCCCTGTTCGGCGCGCCGCTGGTGCAGACGCTCTGGTACGCGGTGGCGAGCCCGGAAGTCGGCGAGAGCCTGCCCCACGTCGCGGCGCAGATCCGCCGGTGGGACGGCGAGGGCCTGCCGCCCGACGCGGTCTATGCGGCGATGGCCGGCGACCTGGTGGAGGCGGGCAAGACGCGCTCGCTGTTCCACCTCGCCTCGCGCCTCAATTACGAGCTGACCGGCGCGCGCCGCCTGCTCACCCGTACCGAGACCCGGCTCGAGCGTGCCGACGGCCCGCCGCAGGATGCGCGCGCGGCACTGATCGCCATCGACAAGGAATGGGGCCAGCCGGAGATCTGGCAGGTGGTGCGCCGCGCCGCCCTGCCGGTGACGGCGCATTATTTCCTCTCCGCCTTCGACCTGCGCCAGGAGCCGGACGGGGCGATCGTCGCCGCGCCGGCGGAAAACGCGATCTTCCTCAACATCATGGCGCGCACGCTGTGGATGAGCTCGGTGGCGACCGCGCTGGCGCTGCTGCTCGGCTTTCCCGTCGCCTACCTGCTCGCCAACGCCTCGGCGCGCTGGCGCGGGCTGCTGCTGATCCCGGTGCTGCTGCCGTTCTGGGTGTCGCTGATCGCGCGGCTGTGCGCGTGGATCGTGCTGCTGCAGAAGGACGGCATCATCAACTCCTCGCTGATCTCGCTCGGCGTGATCGAGAGCCCGCTGCCGCTGCTGTTCAACCGGCTCGGCACCTACATCGCCATGGTGCACGTGCTGCTGCCCTTCGTGATCCTGCCGCTCTACAGCGTGCTGCAGGCGATCCCGCCGACCTATATGCGCGCGGCCTCCTCGCTCGGCGCCTCGCCGGTGCGGGCCTTCTTCACCGCCTACCTGCCGCAGGCGCTGCCGGGCCTCGGCGCGGCGGCGAGCCTCGCCTTCATCATCTCGATCGGCTTCTACGTGACGCAGACCCTGGTCGGCGGGCCGAAGGAGATGATGATGAGCTACTTCGTCGCCTTCTACGCCACCCAGACGGTGAACTGGGGGATGGCCGCGGCGCTGGCGATCATCCTGATGGCGATCACGCTGATCATCTACGTCGCCAGCAAGCGCATCTTCGGCGCCGACGGAGCGCAGTCATGATCGGCGCCTCGCGCGAGATGGTCCGCCGCCACGGCGGCTGGTGGGTCGCCAATGCGGTGGTGAGCGCGCTCGTCATGGTGTTCCTGCTGGCGCCGGTGCTGGCGGTGATCCCGCTCTCCTTCAGCTCCGGCACCTTCCTGCACTACCCGCTGCCCGGCCTGTCGCTGCGCTGGTACGAGGAGGTGCTGGCCTCCGGCCCGTGGCGAAGGGCGCTGATGAACAGCCTGATCGTCGCGAGCTCCAGCGCGGCGCTGGCGAGCGTGCTGGGCATCAGCGCGGCGCTCGGCATCAGCCGGCTGTCCGGCAAGCTCGCCACCGCGCTCACCGCCTTCCTGCTGGCGCCGATGATCGCGCCGGTCATCATCGTCGCCTTCGGGCTGTTCATCCTGTTCTCGCAGCTCGGGCTGGTGGCGACCTATACCGGGCTGATCCTCGCCCACACGCTGGTGGCGACGCCGATGGTGCTGATTACGGTGTCGGCGGCGCTGCGCACGCTCGACCCGCGGCTCGCGCGGGCCTCGGCGAGCCTGGGCGCCAGCCCGGTGCGCGGCTTCTTCACCGTGACGCTGCCGCTGATCCTGCCCGGCGTGCTGTCCGGCGTGCTGCTCGCCTTCGTCACCTCGTTCGACGAGATCGTGCTCACCCTGTTCATCTCGGGGCCCGAGCAGCGCACCCTGCCGCGCTACATCTTCGAGAACCTCAGAGAGAACATCGATCCCTCGATCATCGTCGTCAGCACGTTCCTGGTCGTGTTCGCCGCCGTGCTGCTGTTCGTGATGCAGGCGCTGCGCGGGCGCGCCGGCACGGCGTGAGCGACCGACCCCTTCCGACCCCCGAGCCCCGGAGACCCGACATGCCGCACAGACCGCCCGCACAGATGGCCCTAGGCTCTTTCGCCTATGCGTTCGGCTACCACCCGGCGGCCTGGCTCCAGCCGGGCGTGCCGCATGATGCGGCGACCAGCCTGGCGCACTGGGTCGAGCTCGCGCGCATCGCCGAGCGGGGGAAGATGGACTTCATCTTCATCGCCGATTCCCCGGCGGTGGCGCCGGGACCGAACGAATCCATCGCCCGCTGGACCAACTCGATGAACCGGCCCGAGCCGCTGACGCTGTTGGCGGCGATGGCGGCGCAGACGACCCATATCGGCCTCGCCGCGACGCTCTCGACCAGCTTCTACGAGCCCTACAACGTCGCCCGGCTGTTCGGCATGCTCGACCATGTCAGCCATGGCCGCGCCTCGTGGAACGTGGTGACCTCCGACCATCAGGCGACCTCGTACAATTTCGGCCTTGACGGGCTGGAGCCGCACGCGCTGCGCTACGAGAAGGCGCGTGAGTTCTTCGACATCGTCTGCGGGCTGTGGGACAGCTATGACGACGACGCCTTCATCTGCGACCCGGAGAGCGGTTACTACTTCGCTCCCGACCGGCTCCATCCGCTCGACCACAAGGGCAAGCACTATTCGGTGCGCGGCCCGCTCAACCTCGCGCGCCCGCCGCAGGGCCGGCCAGTGATCGCGCAGGCGGGCGGGTCGGAGGCGGGCAAGGAGTTCGCCGCCGAGACCGCCGAGGTGGTGTTCTCGATCGGCTCCTCGATCGAGGAGAGCCGGGCCTTCTACGCCGACCTCAAGGGGCGGATGGCGAAGTTCGGGCGCGCGACCGACCAGCTCAAGGTGATGCCGGGCATCCCGGTCTATGTCGGGCGCACCGAGGAGGAGGCGGACGAGAAGCTGGCGCGGCTCGGCGCCAGCCTGAACCCGGCGGCCGGGCTCTCGGCGCTGCAGCTCTTCATGACCGGGGTCGACTTCTCCGGGCTCGACCTCGACCAGCCGGTGCCGGCGAGCCGCATCGATTCCAACTCAAACGCCTCCAAGGCGATCTTCGGTGTCGCCGAGCAGCTCCTGCGGCAGGAGGGCATGACGCTGCGCCAGATGATCAGCCGCTGGGCGGCGCAGGGCTCGCACACGCTGTTCAAGGGCTCGCCCAAGCAGGTCGTCGACCAGATGGAGGAGTGGTTCTCCACCGGCGCGGCGGACGGCTTCATGGTGATGCACCCGGTGATGCCGCACGACCTGACCGACTTCGTCGAGCTGGTAGTGCCGGAGCTGCAGCGGCGCGGGCTCTATCGCGAGGACTACAGCGGCACCATGCTGCGCGACCATCTCGGCCTCGCCCGCCCGGCGAGCCGCTACGCCGCCCCGCCCGCGCGCGACGAGGTCGCGTGAGGGCTGCGGCGGGTGCGAAGGCTCGCGCCGGGCGCGGTTTTTGCGCGGTAAGCCGCTGATTCAAACCCGAGACTCCTCTCCCCGGCGGGGAGAGGAAGCGCGGTGGCCGGCGAGGCCGCCGCCGCGCCCGCCCGTCAGGCGATGAGCTCGTCGACCGTGCTGCGCAGCTTGGTCTCGGCGGCGGCGAGGCGGGTGTGGATGCCCTCGACGATGGCCTCGTCCGCGTCCAGGCGCGCTGTGAACACGCCCACCTGGCGCAGCGACTCGTTCGGCGCCGGGCCGCCGAGCAGGGTGCGCTTCTCGACGAAGAGCACCGGGTCGAGCGCGGTCATGATCTCCTCGCGGGTGAAGCCGACCGGTTTCTCGTGATAGAGCATCGCCGCCTCGTCGAGCAGCTCCGGGGTGACGTCGGCCGGGGTGAGGCCGCGCTCCTCGCTGAGGCGCACCAGGATGCCGACGATCTGGTGCGCGGTGCGCCAGGGCATGTCGCGCCCGCGCACCAGCGCGCTGGCGAGGTCGGTGGCGGTTGCCCAGTGGCGCCAGGAATGCTCGCGCAGATAGTCGGTGCGGATGGTGAGCTCCGGCAGGAACTCGCCGAACCAGTCCATATGCGCGACCAGGCTCTCGCCGACCCGCCAGAGCATGTCGAGCGCCTGGTAGCGCTCATTGATCGGCAGGCCGGTCGGCCCCTTCAGCGCGTGGTAGGAGGAGACGACGCAGGCGATCGCCTCGGCGGAATTGGCCTTCAGCTCGGCCGGGCCGATGACGTTCTTCTTCTGCATCATGATCGAGGAGGTGCCGCAGAAGCGGTCCGGGATCTCGACGAAGTCGAATTCGCGCGTGGTCCACAGGATCAGGTCGTCCGCCCACTTGGCCATGGAATGGCACAGGATGGAGAACACCATCGGCACTTCGAGGCTGTCGTCGGCGGTGAGTTCGAGGATCGCGTCGGCGCAGTTCTCGTGCACCGCGTCGAAGCCGAGCAGGTCCGCCGTGCGCTCGCGGTCGATCGGGAAGTCCGAGCCGACCATGATGGCCGCGCCCGCCGGGCTGGTGTTGACCCGCTGATAGGCGCCGTGGATGCGGGCGAAGTCGCGCTCCAGCGTCGCCACCCAGGACAGCCACAGATGGGCGAAGGTCATGGGCTGGGCGTGCTGGCCGAAGCTGTAGCCCGGCAGGATCGAGCCGGTGTGCTTCGGGATCAGCTTCAGCAGCATGGACCGGAAGCGGTTGATCCCCTCCAGCACGGCGAGGCAGTGCTCGCGCTGCAGCACGTTGATGGCGACCGAGCTGAGGTCGCCGGAGCTGCGCGCCACGTGGAAGCGCCCGCCGATCTCCTCGCCGAGGTCGCGGATGACGTAGTGCTCGCCCGAATGCAGGCCGCCGCCCACCCGCATGCGTGCGGCGACCACGCCCTCCTCCTCCATCTTGCGGATCGAGCGCAGCACCGCGATGCCGGTCTCGCGCGGCAGCACGCCCTGTTCGATCAGCATGATGGTGTGCGCCTGGTCGAAGGCGTGCAGCGCCGGCAGCATCGACTGGGTGCGGTTCGAATACACCTTGCCGAGATGCGGAATCATCTCTTCCTTGAGGCGGATGCCGGGGGTGCGGTAGCCGCGATATTCAGCCGAATTCTGCTTGAGCATTTCCCAATCCTCCGGCGGATCACGCCGATCTGGCTTTGTTCGGAAGGCTGTCGGGCGGCGCCGAGGGGGATGCCGGCGTCGGCGTTGGCGTCGGCGGAGGCGCGAGATCGACGTCGAGCACGGCGGCGAGCAGGCGCTGGGTGTAGGCCTCGCGCGGGGACTGCATCACCTGCTCGGTCTCGCCCTGCTCGACGATGCGGCCGTGATGCATCACCACCACGCGCTGGGCGAGGGCGCGCGCGACCAGCATGTCGTGCGTGATCAGCAGGAAGGCGATGTTCTGCTGCGCCTGCAGGTCGAGCAGCAGGTTGAGGATCTGGGCGCGGATCGAGACGTCCGCGCCCGAGAGCGGCTCGTCGGCGATGATGAGCCGCGGGCGCGGGGCGAGGGCGCGCGCGATGGCGAGGCGCTGGCGCTGGCCGCCGCTGAGCTCGTGCGGGTAGCGCTCGACATAGTTCTCCGGCGGGCGCAGCTCGACCTGGGACAGCAGCTCGAGGGCGCGCGCGCGCATGTCCGGCTCGGGCGTGGTGCCCTGGGCGATGGCCTGGCGCAGGCTCGACCACACGCTGCGGCGCGGGTTGAACGAGGCCGAGGGGTCCTGGAACACCGGCTGCATGGCGAGCCGGCGGGTACGCAGTTCGCGCGGGCTCATGTCGAGCAGCGAGCGGCCCTCGAGGAACACCTGCCCGCTGTCCGGGCGCAGCAGCGACAGCGCCATCCGCGCGACGGTCGACTTGCCCGAGCCGCTCTCGCCGACGATCGCCACGCACTCGCCCGGGTGGACCGAGAGGCTGACGTCGTCGACCGCCTTGAAAGCCTCGGCGCCCGGCAGGTGGAAGGTCTTCGAGATGTTGCGGATCTCGAGCACCGGCTTTCCGGCCTGCGCCGTCTCCTCGCGTGCGGTCTCAGGCGCCGACATTGCGGGCCTCGCTCGCGCGGGTGTCGGGGGGCAGGCCGGGCGCGCCGCCCGGTTCCGGCGTCAGCAGCCAGCAGCGCCCGCGATGGTCGGGCTCGGCGGTGTCGAGGAAGGGCGGTATCTCGGCGCAGACCGGCATGGCGGAGCCGCAGCGCGGCTGGAACGGGCAGGCGGTGATGCGCTGCTGCAGCGAGGGCACGTCGCCGCCGATGGTGGAGAAGCGCCCGTCCGGCCCGCGGGTGAGGCGCGAGGCAGCGATCAGGCCGCGCGTATAGGGATGGGCCGGCGCGCCGAGCACCTGCGCGGTGCGCCCGGTCTCGATGGTGTGGCCGGCATACATGACGTAGATCCGGTCGCACAGCCGGCGCAGCACGCCGAGGTCGTGGCTGATGAGCACCAGCGCCATGCCGAGCGTGCGGCGCAGCTCGTCCAGCAGGGCGAGGATCTCGCCCTGGGTCGTCACGTCGAGCGCGGTGGTGGGCTCGTCGGCGACCAGCAGGCGCGGCCGGCAGCCGAGCGCGATCGCCAGCATCACGCGCTGGCGCATGCCGCCGGAGAGCTCATGCGGGTAGGCGTCGATGACCGAGGGACGCAGCTTCACCAGCTCCAGCAGCTCCCGGGTGCGCGCCTTGCGGTCGGCATGCGGGTCCTGCAGGGCGATGCCCTCGGCGATCTGCCGGCCGACCCGCACCACCGGGTTGAGGAAGCTGAGCGGGTCCTGGAACACCATGGCCACCGAGCTGCCGCGCAGGCTCTGCCAGTCGGACGGGCCGAATCCGGTGGCGTCGACGCCCTCGACCACGATCCGCCCGCCGACGATGCGCGAGGTGGTGGGCGGTAGCAGGCCCATCACCGCGCGGGCGAGGGTGGACTTGCCCGACCCCGACTCGCCGGCGACGCCGATGGCCTCACCCTCCTTGACGAGAAGGCTCGCGTCCTGGATCGCGTTCACGTCGCGGCCGCGCCCGGTATAGACGAGAGCGAGCCGGTCGACTTCGAGAATGGTTCGGGTCATGGGGTCCCTCAGTGAGCGTGGCGCGGGTTGAGGGCGTCGGCGAGAGCGTCGCCGAGAAGATTGAAGGCCAGCACGGTGATGAAGATCGCCATGCCGGAGAACACCGACAGCCACCAGGCCGTGAACAGATATTGCTGGGCGACGCTGAGGATGCGGCCCCAGCTGATGATGTCGGGGCTGGCGAGACCGAGGAAGCTCAGCGAGGCCTCCAGCAGGATCGCCTGCGCCATGATGAGGCTGGCCAGTGCCAGTGCCGGGGCGATGGCGTTCGGGATCACCTCGCCATAGAGGATGCGCCAGCCCGGTATGCCCATGCAGCGCGCCGCGTCGACATAGTCGAGCTCGGAGACGCGCATGATCTCGCCGCGCGCCACGCGCGCCGTCTGCGGCCAGGACAATACGGCGATGACGATGATGACGCGGGTCAGGCCCGGGCCGATCAGCGACACGATCAGCACGGCGAGGATGAAGGTCGGCATCACCTGGAAGAACTCGGACAGGCGCATCAGCGCCGCGTCCACCCGCCCGCCGACATAGCCGGCGACCGCGCCCACCAGCACGCCGATGACGGTGGTGGCGAGGGCGGCGGAGATGCCGACGAAGAGCGAGATCTTGGCGCCCTCGATCATGCCCGCGAGCACGTCGCGGCCGAGATCGTCGGTGCCGAGCGGGTGCAGCCAGCTCGGCGCCGCATTGACCTCCATCGAAAGCGCGAAGGGGTCGACCGGGTAGAGGGTCGGCCCGGCGACCGCCGCCAGCGCCAGCAGCAGCACGACCGCGCCGCTGACGATGCCGACGGGATTGGTGAACATGCGCCTCAGAGCGGGATACATGGTGGCTCCTCCGCTCAGGCCGGCTTCAGCGTCGCCACGCGCACGCGCGGGTCGACGACGGCGTAGAGGATGTCGGTGATGAAGTTGGCGGCCACGACGGCCGTCGCGGCCAGCAGGAAGATCCCCGACAGGACCGGGAAGTCCTGATAGTGGATCGAGCTGACGAACAGCCCGCCAATGCCCGGCCATGCGAACACGGTCTCGGTCAGGATCGCGCCGGTGAGCGAGTAGCCGAAATTGTAGCCGATCACGGTGATGACCGGGATCAGCGCGTTGCGCAGCACATGGCGCACCACGACCTGGTTCTCGCTCAGCCCCTTCGCCCGCGCGGTGAGCACGAAGTCCTGGTGCAGCATCTCCAGCATGGAGGTGCGCGCCACCCGCACCACGATGGCGAGATAGAAGATGGTGATGCAGAAGGAGGGCAGGATGAGGTGGCGCAGCAGGTCGAGGAAATAGGCGAGGCCGGTGTAGTTGGCCCGCACCGACACCATGCCCTGCGCCGGCAGCCAGCCGAGCCGCACCGCGAACAGCATCACCAGCATCTGCGCCAGCCAGAAGACCGGCACCGAGGCACCCGCGAGGCTCAGCGCGGTGAGGAAGGTGTTGAGCGAGGAGCCGGCGCGGCGCGCGGCGCGGACCGCGATCAGCACGCCGATGATCGAGGCGAGCGTCAGCGAGGGCAGCATCAGGATCAGCGTGACGCCGGCCCGCCGGAGGATCAGCGGCAGCACATTCTGCCGGCCGACGAAGGAGAAGCCGAGATCGCCCTGCGCCACATGGACGAGGTAGTAGTAGAGCTGGGCGGGAATGCTCTGGTCGAGCCCGAAATCATGCCGGATCTGGTCGATATAGGCCTGCGGCACCGGGAATTCGCCGACCAGTGCCGTCGTGGGATCGCCGGGGACGATCCGCGTCAGCACGAAATTGACCACCACGATCCCGAAGACGATGACGACCGACCAGAACAGCCTTTGCGCGATGTAGTACCGCATTCAGCGACGACGGCCGCTGGTGAGGAGACGGGTGCAGTCGCGGAAGTCCTTCAGATCCTCCAGGCCGGCGATCATGGCGCCGAGCGCCTCGAACGCCTCGGGCTCGAACACCGGGGCGGCGATGGCCGCGTGCTTGCGCGCGAGTTCGGCGTCCGAGGGCGGGCGGGCGGCCGCGCCCTTGGAGACCGGTACGTGCTTGGCGAGCTGGCGTCCATCCTTCAGGATCACTTCCACGTCCGGCTCGTCATAGGGGCCGAGCGGGCGGTCGGCGCGGACCTCGACGCGCTCCATCAGCGCGGCGACGCGCGGGTCGCCGGTGCGCAGCGGGATGAACTCCTCCAGCGTGGCGTCGCCGCTGGTGGCGATGCTGGCGAGCGCGTAGGGCAGGCTGAACTGGCCGTCGAGGATGGTGGTCATCTCGCGCTTGGAGAACTGGCGGCGCGTACGCTCGGCGCCGTGGACGATGATGGTGTCGATCTCCTCGCCGGTGCAGGGCGTCTCGCTCATGATGTCGAGCAGGGCCTCGATCGAGGAGTGCAGGCCGCGGCAGCAGGGGAACAGCTTGATGCCCGCGGTCATGACGCCGAAGGCGACGCCGAGCTTGTCGATTACCGCTTCGGGCACCGCCTCGGGGCCGCAATAGGTGCTGAAGAAGCCGCCCCATCTGGCTTCCAACGCTTGCGCGGGGCCGGTGAGCCCGCTGCGGGCGAGATAGGCCGAGACCACGCCGTTGGAGGTGGCGCGGCCGGGATGGAAGCGCTTGGTCATGGCGCCGTCGCCGAGATAGGACCAGGTGCCCGCCGCGTTGGAGGAGGCGATGCCGAGCGCCCAGGTGAAGCGCTCCGCGTCGAGGCCGAGCGCGGCGGCGGCCCCGGCGGCGGCGCCGAAGGTGCCGCAGGTGCCGGTCGAGTGCCAGCCGCGGTCGTTGTGCGGCCGGTAGCCGCCGACGCCGGCGGTCATGCGGTGGGCGAGGTCGTAGCCCGCCGCCAGTGCGCGGATCATGCCGCGCCCGTCGATGCCCTCCGCCTCGGCGATGGCGCAGACGGCGGGGACGACCACGGCGCTGGAATGGCCGCAGCCGCCGAAATCGTCGAATTCCAGCGCATGGGTGGCTGTGCCGTTGATCAGCGCCGCGACCGCCGGGGCGGCGGTGCGCCCGCTGCCGTCCCACAGCGCCGAGGGGCCGGCGAGCGGGCCGAAGGCGTCGGCGGCGCCCGCCGTGGTGGCGCGCGCATCGTCGCTGTCGGCGCCGCGCGCGCCGACCAGCAGCGTGTCGAGCAGCAGGCGCTTGCACATCGCCACCACCTCGGGCGGCAGTTCCTCATAGCTGACGCTCGACCAGTAATTGGCGAACTGGCGCGTCAGCGACGGGCCGCCCTGGGTCGTGGCGATGTCCTGCGCGTTCATCAGTCGACCCACACGTCTTCCCAGAAGCTGTAGCCGTCGCTCCACGCCCAGCGCCCGTGCACCCGCGTGGTGGCGACGTTGATCGCCGCGGTTTCCCACATCGGGAACACCGGCATGTCTTCGGCGAGGATGGCGGAGACCTTCTTGTAGGCCTCGCCGCGCGCCTTGGTGTCGGTCTTGGCGAGCCCCTCGGCGAACAGCTTGTCGACCTCCGGGTTGGAGTAGCCCGACACGTTGCGGAACGGAGTCTTCACGATGGCGTCGGACACGTAGAGGCGGGCCACGCCGAGCGCGGGGTCGCCGCTGGTCGAATAGGCCTGGATGGTGCCGTCGAAGTCCCAGTCCTTGAACACGCGCTCGATCATCACCGCGCGCGGCACGGCGTCGATGACCAGCTTGATGCCGATCTGGCCCCAGTTGTTGGCCAGCACCTGGGCGATGCGCCCGTAGTCGGTGTCGGCGGAATCGAAGGCCATGCGGAAGGTCATGCGCTGGCCGTTGGCGTCGGGCTTCAGCCCGGCCTCGTCCAGCGCCGCCGCCGCGGCCTTGAGGTCGAACGGATACTTCTCGGTCAGGTCGATGGAGGCGTCGTGCGCCCAGCCGAGGCGCGAATCCATGTGGTTGACCATGACCTTGCCGAGCTTCTGGTAAACCACCTGCTGGATGTAGGTCATGTTGGTGGCGCGGTAGAGCGCCTGTCGGACCTTCGGGTTGTTGAACGGCTCCTTGCGCACGTTCCAGATGATGATCTTGTCCTCCGGCAGCGCCTTCTCGCGAAGCTGCAGGTTGGGATCGGCCTTGGCCTCGGCGACGCGGCTCACCGGGAAGAAGTAGAAATAGGAATAGTCGACCTCGCCGGCCTTCATCGCCAGCACGCGGGTGCCGCCGTCCGGGATGATCTTCAGGATCACCTCGTCGAGATAGGGCTTGCCCTCGCGCCAGTAGTCCTTGTTCTTCTCGAGCGTGATGTGGTCGCCATGCGCCCAGTCCTTCATCTTGAAGGGGCCGGTGCCCACGGGCTTGTCGATCGAGGCGGGATTGCTGAGCGGGTCGGTGCCCTCGAAGATGTGCTTGGGCAGCATCGCCGCGCCGCCATAGGCGGTGAGCGAGACCAGCATCGGACCGTAGGAGGAGGTGAGGGTGATCACCAGCGTCTCGGGATCGGGCGCCTCGATGGACTTGATCTTGGAGGCGGCGGCCTTGAAGCGGCTGCCATACTTGGCGCTCACTTCCTCCAGCGAATACTTGGCGTCGGCGGAGGTGAAGTCCTTGCCGTCGTGCCACTTCGCCTTGGCGAGCTTGAAGGTATAGACCAGCCCGTCATCCGAGATGGTCCAGGAGGAGGCGAGGTTGGGGCCGGCGGTGAAGTCGGATTCGATGCGCGTCAGGCCCTCATAGATGAAGGAGCCGAGGGTCGATTCCGGCACGCTGGTGGTGAGGCTGGTGTTGCAGGAGGAAGGGTCGGCGGAGATCACCACCACGAAGCTGCCGCCGGACTTCGGCGTGCCCTCGTCGCTGGCCTGAGCGAGCGCTTCGGCATGGCCGGAGATCAGCGGCGCGGCATAGGGCGCGAGCGCCGCGGCGGCGCTCATCGTCACAAAGCCACGGCGAGTAATCAGCCCATCCTTCTTCATTCGACCCGAGTCCCCTTTGTCCGGCTTTTGTGGAAGGTTCAGTATTCGTTGATTATGGGCGCCCGGAAGGGCGCAAAAATTCCCGCGCCTTTACGCAGAGGCGTGAAATTACGTATTTACATCATCATTTTGTAGGGTATTTACGGGCCTCTAGCGGGTAAAATACATAAAACGTTGATGCTGATTTAAAAAAACCGAAGTCGATCATCATTGACATGACACCCCTACTTGGCCGCCGATAGACGGCGCGCGAGGCCCCTCGCGCGGGAGCCGGCACAGGGTTGCCGGCGCGTCGTTTCCGGCCGGTGCGCCGGGGGAGCGGTGCGAAGAAAGTAGCGGTGCGAACGACGTCATGCCTCTGCCGCGACTGTTCCAGCCGATTGCCCTGAAGGGGGTTGCCGCCCGCAACCCGATCGTCGCCTCGCCGATGTGCCAGTACAGATCGGTCGAGGGCAGCCCGACCGACTGGCATTTCCTGCATATGGGCCGCTACGCGCTCGGCGGCGCGGGCATCGTCTTCTACGAGGAGACGGCGGTGGAGGACCGTGGGCGCAAGACCCATGGCTGCGCCGGGTTCTACCGCGACGACCAGATCCCCGCCTTCCGGCAGGTGACCGAGCTGGTGCGCGGCCTCGGCGCGGTGCCGGCGATCCAGCTCGGCCATGCCGGCGGCAAGGCCTCCGCGCACGGCCCGCTGGCCGATCGCGCGCCGCTCACCCAGGACGACGCGCGCGCCGGCCGCCCGCCCTGGCGGCGCATCTCGGCGAGCGCGGTCGCCGCCGGGCGCGACCTTCCGGTGCCCGACGAGATGTCGAAGGGCGACATCGTCGACGTCGCCGCGGCCTGGGCCGAGGCGGCGCGGCGCAGCCTAGAGGCCGGGTTCGACATCCTCGAGATCCACGGCGCGCACGGCTACCTGATCCAGCAGTTCCTCTCGCCGTTGATCAACCACCGCACCGACGAATATGGCGGTGAACGCGCCGGGCGGATGCGCTTCGCGCTGGAGGTCACGCGCGCGGTGCGCGAGGTGTGGCCCGACGACAAGCCGCTGTTCTTCCGGGTCTCCAGCGTCGACGGCAAGGGCGGCGTGTGGTCGCTCGACGACACGGTGGCGCTGGCGCGCGAGCTCATCGCCTGCGGGGTCGACGTGATCGACTGCTCGTCCGGCGGCCTCGAGGGGCCGACCGACATGCCGCTGGTACCACGTGTTCCCGGCTTCCACCTTCCCTATGCCGGCCGCATCAAGGCCGAGCTCGGCGCGGTCACCATGGCGCCGGGGCTGATCACCACCGCCCCGCAGGCCGAGGCGATCCTCGAGAGCGGCGTGGTCGACCTGATCGGCATGGCGCGCGAGCTGATGTTCAACTCCGACTGGCCGGTGCATGCCGCGCGCGAGCTGGGCGTTCAGGGCTATCTCGACCTGTTCCCGCGCGACTTCTCGTTCCGGCTCAAGGCGCGGATCGAGCAGGGCCGGATGCCGGTCAACCAGCCCGCTGCGGGCGCGGAGGGACGGGCGGCGGCGGGAGGCTGACGCGGCAGGCGAAGGCGGCGGACAGGCAGGCGGCGGCGACGGGCCGCTCATCAGGCAGCAGAAGACAATCCGGCAGAAGAGAGAATGACGAAGGCACGGCACATCAAGTTCGGCACATTCCTTTCGGTCGGCGGCGAGCACGTCGCCGCCTGGCGCCATCCCGACACCGCCCCGCATCTGCATGGCAGCTTCGCCGCCAATCTGGAGCTCGCCCGCGCCGCCGAGGAGGCGCTGCTCGACCTGATCCTGGTGGCCGATGTCGGGCCGCCGATCCTGGCGCCGATGGAATCGCTGAGCACCGACCCGGTGATCGAGCGGCTCGACCCGCTGGTGACGGTGTCGGCGCTGGCGGTCTCGACCCGGCATATCGGGCTGATCTCCACCGCCTCGACCACCTTCGAGCAGCCCTACCATGTCGCGCGCCGCATCGCCTCGCTCGACCATGTGAGCGGCGGGCGCGCCGGCTGGAACTGCGTGACCAGCTCCAACGTCGCCATGGCGCTCAACTTCAGCAATCGGGAGCACCTCGCCCCGGCGGACCGCTACGCCCGGGCGGAGGAGTTCGTCGACGTGGTGCGCGGGCTGTGGAACAGCTGGGACGACGACGCCTTCGTGCTCGACCGCGACGGGCCGCGCTATTTCGAGCCCGCCGGGCTGCACGTGCTGAACCATGCCGGGAAGTACTTCTCCGTGCGCGGCCCGCTCGACGTTGCGCGCTGCCCGCAGGGGCAGCCGGTGATCGTGCAGGCGGGCTCCTCCGAGCCCGGGCGGGCGCTGGCGGCGCGGGTGGCGGACGTGGTGTTCACCACCCACACCACCACCGAGGCGGCCTGCGCCTTCTATGCCGACATCAAGGCGCGGGCGGCTTCCTATGGGCGCGACCCGGATTCGGTGCTGGTGCTGCTGGCGCTGATGCCGTCGATCGGACCCACCGAGGCCGAGGCGAAGGAGCGGCTCGAGGCGCTTGACCGGCTGATCCCGGCGCCGATCGCGCTGGCGCGCCTGTCGGCCAAGCTCGGCAGCATCGACCTGTCGGGCTACGACCCGAACGCGCCGCTGCCCGAGGACCTGCCGGCCGGCACCGGCATGCTGAGCCGGCGCCAGCCTTTCATCGACCTCGCCAAGCGCGAGGGGCTGACCATGATGGAGCTCGCCGCCCGCACCGCCGGCAATCGCGGGCACTGGACCGTGGCGGGCACCGGCGTCCAGATCGCCGACGCGATCCAGCAGCGCTTCGAGGCCGGGGCGGCGGACGGCTTCTTGCTGGTGCCGCCGCTCTCGCCCTCCGGGCTCGGCGACTTCGGGCGCGAGGTGGTGCCCGTCCTGCAGGAGCGCGGGCTCTACCGCACCGGCTATGACGGGGCGATGCTGCGCGAGATGCTCGGCTTGCCGCGCCCGGCCATGGCGTAGAGCCGCCGGACCGGCCGCTTGCGGTCACGGCCCCGGCGGACGACCATGGCGCGAGCGAGCGGGGAGAGACGCAGATGGACCAGGTCACCGGCGGGTGCCTGTGCGGCAATGTGCGGATCGTGGCGCGGGGGCGGCCGTACCGGGTCGGCCTGTGCCACTGCCTCGACTGCCGCAAGCATCACGGCGCGCTGTTCCATGCGTCGGCGATCTTCCCCGAGGAGGCGGTGACGGTCGTGGGCGAGACACGCGACTATGACGGGCGGTTCTTCTGCCCGCGCTGCGGTTCCTCCGTGTTCGGACGCAGTGGCGACGAGATCGAGGTCAATCTCGGCACGCTCGACGCGCCCGACCGGTTCGTGCCGACTTACGAGCTGTGGACGATACGCCGCGAATCCTGGCTGCCGCCGTTCCCGCTCGCGCACCACTATGCGCGCGACCGCGAGGGCACCGGCCGATCCGAGGAATAGGGGGCGGGTGCATTGACACCGGCGGCGTGGCCGCCTAGGGAGGGGCATCCGCCAGCTAGGCTGGCCGTAAGCGTTTAACGTCAACCAACGCACTCAACGATCCTCGTCGATCGGAGTGCGTTTTTTTTGCGCCCGGTCGACCGAGGTTGAACCTCGGGACCTTCGATGCCCTTCCAGTCCATCCGCGATCCGGCGCAGGCCCGCCTGCTGCTGCTCACCCTCATTCTCTTCCTTTCCTATCTGTGCGTCGGCATGGCGCTTCCCGTCGTGCCGGTGTTCGTCACCCGCCAGCTCGGCCTCGACAATGTCTGGGCCGGGCTCGGCGTGGGCATCGCCTTCCTCGCCACCATCCTCACGCGCGGCTATGCCGGCGGGCTCGCCGACCGGCGCGGGGCGAGGCTCGCGGCGGCGCGCGGGCTCGGCTTCTACGTGGCGGGCGCGCTGACCTCGCTCGGTGCGGGGCTGCTGACCCCGGCGCCGTGGACGGCGTTCGCGATCCTGCTCGCCGGCCGGCTGCTGCTCGGGCTGGGCGAGAGCCTGGTCGCCGTCGGCGTGATCGCCTGGGGCATCGGCCTCGTCGGCCCGGCGCGCTCGGGCCGGGTGCTGGCGCTGATCGGCGCGGCGATCTACGGCGCGCTGGCGCTCGGCGGGCCGGTCGGCCTCGTGCTGCTCGACCGTTTCGGCTTTTCAGGGGCGATGGCCGCGAGCGCGGTGCTGCCCTGCCTCGGCCTCGTCGCGATTGCGCGCCTGCCGGGTGTCGCCACGGTGCCGGCGGCGGCGCGCCCGTCCTTCTGGAGCGTGATCGGCCGGATCTGGCCGCACGGGGCGATCGTGTGCCTGCAGGGCATCGGCTTCGCCGCCATCGGGTCGTTCTTCACGCTCTATTTCCTCGACCGCGGCTGGGGCTATGCCGGGCTCGGGCTCACCGCCTTCGGCGCCGGCTTCGTGCTGGTGCGCCTGCTGCTCGGCCACCTGCCGGACCGCATCGGCGGCCTGCCGGTGGCGACCGGCTCGCTGGCGGTGGAGGCGCTCGGCCAGGCGTTGATCTGGAGCGCGCCGGGTCCGCTCACCGCCCTCGCCGGGGCGTTCCTGACCGGGCTCGGCTGCTCGATGATCTTCCCCTCCATGGGGCGGGAGGTGGTGCGGCTCGTTGCGCCGCATCTGCGCGGCACGGCGCTGGGCGGGTTCTCCGCCTTCCAGGACCTCGCCTATGGACTGACCGGGCCGCTGGCCGGGCTGCTCGCCGACCGCGCCGGCTATGGCCGCGTGTTCCTGATCGGCGCCGGCGCGGCGGCGGCCGGCCTGGTGATCGCGCTGGCGCTGCGGCGCGCGCGCTCGATGGTGTTCGAGTGAACGGGCCGGGGCCCGCGCTCAGCGCAGGCGCTCGGCCAGGAAGTCGACGAACACCCGCACCCGCGCCGGCATGTTGGCGCCGCCGACGAAGACGGCGTGGATCGGCTCGACGTCGCCCGGGTTAAACGCCTCGAGGAGGGGGACGAGCCGGCCGGCGGCGAGATCGTCGACGACGCCGAAATTGCCGACCCGGGTGATGCCGACCCCGTCCAGCGCGAGTTGGCCCAGCGTCTCGCCATTATTGGCCTCGATGTTCCCGGTCACGGTGAGCGCGTAGTCGCGCCCCTCGCGCCGGAACGGCCAGACCGGCTCGGCGCGGCGGAAGTTGAAGTTCAGGCAGTTGTGCCCGTGCAGGTCCTCGGGCACGCGCGGCGTGCCGTGCCGCGCCAGATAGGCGGGCGAGGCGACGACGCTGCGGCCGGTCTCGCCGATCCGGCGCGCGGTCAGCGCGCTGTCGGCCAGCGGGCCGAAGCGGATCGCCACGTCCGCCTGCCCGCCCGCCACGTCCACCACCGTGTCGGTCAGGCTGATGTCGACCAGTATGTGCGGGTAGCACCGGGCGAAGTCGCCCAGCAGCGGCACCACGCACAGGCGCCCGTGCGAGAAGGCGGCGCTGACACGCAACCGTCCGCGCGGCGCGCCCTGGTCGGCGATCACGCGCTCGGCCTCGTCGAGGTCGGCGAGGATGCGCCGCGCCGCGCCGAGATAGCCGAGCCCTTCCGCCGTCAGCGTCAGCGCCCGGGTTGAGCGGATCAGCAGCCGCACGCCGAGCCGCGCCTCGATGCGGTCGATGGTTCGGCTGATCGCCGAGGGGGTGAGGTGCAGCGCCCGCCCGGCGGCCGAGAAGCTGCCCGTGCGCGCCACCGCCGAGAACACTTCGAGCTCGCGCGCGCGATCCGCCCCGTCCATTCGCATCTTTGCGTCCAGATCAAAAATGTTTGGCCTCGGCCACGTCTACTGCGCCGCCGGGGCGTCGTCCATCTTTGCCGAAACGTCATCATCGACATCATCTCACTTCTGGAGGCGAGCTTGGAATATCGTCAGTTGGGTTCCTCCGGCCTGCGCGTCCCCGTACTCAGCTTCGGCGCCGGCACCTTCGGCGGCAGCGGGCCGCTGTTAAGCGCCTGGGGCCGCACCGACGCCGCCGAGGCGCGGCGGCTGGTCGACATCTGCCTCGAGGCCGGCGTCAACCTGTTCGACACCGCCGACGTCTATTCGGACGGGGCGTCGGAACAGGTGCTGGGCGAGGCCATCAAGGGGCGCCGCGACGCGGTGCTGATCTCCACCAAGACCGGCCTGCCGACCGGCGACGGTCCCCATGACTGGGGCGTTTCGCGCAGCCGGCTGATCCGGCAGGTCGAGGCGGCGCTGCGCCGGCTGGGCACCGACCATATCGACCTGCTGCAGCTTCACGCGCTCGACGCCTCGACCCCGGTCGAGGAGGTGCTCGCCACGCTCGACACCCTCGTCGCCGCGGGCAAGGTCCGCTACACCGGCGTGTCGAACTATCCCGGCTGGCAGCTCATGAAGGCGCTCGCCGCCGCCGACCGCGACGCGCGCCCGCGCTATGTCGCGCATCAGGTCTACTACTCGCTGATCGGGCGCGCCTACGAGGCCGACCTGATGCCGCTCGGCGCCGACCAGGGCGTCGGCGCGCTGGTGTGGAGCCCGCTCGGCTGGGGCCGGCTGACCGGAAAGATCCGGCGCGGCGCGCCGATCCCCGAGGGCAGCCGCCTGCACGAGACCGCGATCTTCGCCCCGCCGGTCGAGGACGAGCATCTCTACCGCGTCGTCGACGCGCTGGAGGCGGTGGCGGGCGAGACCGGCCGGAGCGTGCCGCAGATCGCCATCAACTGGCTGCTGCAGCGCCCGACCGTCGCCTCGGTCATCATCGGTGCCCGCAACGAGGAGCAGCTTCGCCAGAATCTCGGTGCCGTCGGCTGGTCGCTGACGCCCGAGCAGATGGCGCTGCTCGACGGCGCGAGCGACGTGCTGCCGGCCTATCCGCACACGCCCTACCGCCAGCAGGAAGGCTTCGCCCGCCTCAACCCGCCGCTGGTCTGACCGCAGGCTCCTGCTGCGCCCGTCTCTTCGAAGGCTTCGTCCATGAAACTCAATCCTCCCCTTCTCGCGCTGTCCGCCGGCGCCTTCGGCATCGGCGTCACCGAGTTCGCGCCGATGGGCCTGTTGCCGGTGATCGCCGGCGATCTCGGCGTGTCGATCCCGACCGCCGGGTTGCTCATCAGCGCCTATGCCATCGGCGTCATGCTGGGGGCGCCGCTGATGACGCTCACCACCGGCCGGGTCCCGCGCCGGACGTTGCTGATCGGCCTGATGGCGATCTTCACGCTCGGCAATCTGATGGCGGCGCTGTCGGACAGCTACGGCATGCTGCTGGCGGCGCGGCTCATCACCTCGCTCAATCACGGCGCCTTCTTCGGCGTCGGCTCGATCGTTGCCGCTGGCCTGGTGCCGGAGAACCGGCGCGCGGGCGCGGTCGCGGCGATGTTCATGGGGCTCACCATCGCCAATGTGGTCGGCGTGCCGCTGGCGACCTGGGTCGGCGACCTGATCGGCTGGCGCGCCGCCTTCTGGGGCATTGCCGGGCTCGGCGTCCTCGCCATGGCCTCGCTGCGCCTGACGCTGCCCTATGTGCCGGCCGAGGCGGGCGGGGACATGGTGTCCGAGCTCAGGGTGCTGGGGCGCGGGCCGGTGCTGCTGGCGCTCGCGCTCACCGTGCTGAGCGCCACCGCCATGTTCACCGTTTTCACCTATATCGCGCCGATCCTGCAGCAGGAGACCCATGCCTCGATCTCCTTCGTCACCGCGATGCTGGTGACCTATGGCGTCGGGCTGACGGTCGGCAACTGGCTCGGGGGGCGGTTCGCGGACCGGTCTGTCGACCGCACGCTGATCGTCACGCTGACCTCGCTCGCCGCGCTGCTGGTGGCGTTCGCGCTGGCGATGCCGTTCGCCGGGCCGAGCGCGGTGCTGATCTTCCTGTGGGGGGTGGCGAGCTTCGCGCTGGTGCCGCCGCTGCAGGTGCGGGTGATGACGGCCGCTTCGGCGGCGCCGAACCTCGCCTCCTCGATGAATATCGGCGCCTTCAACCTCGGCAATGCCGCTGGCGCGGCGCTGGGCGGGGCGGTGATCGGCGGCGGGCTGGGCTATCCGGCGGTCGCGCTCGCCGGCGCGGTGGCGGCCGCCTCAGGCCTCGTGCTGGTGCTGGCCATGACGCAGCGCCAGGGCCGGCGCGTCGCTGCCTGTCCCGCGCGCTGAGCGGAAACGCGGGCCGCTTCCCGGCGCACAGTTCGCGCCGGGAAGCCGGGCTCCTAGCGGATGTCCGGCTCGACCAGGTTGGCGAGGTTGCGCAGCGAATCCTGCCAGCCGAGATAGCACGCCTCGGGCGGGATGGCGTCCGGGATGCCGGCCTGCTCGATCTCGATCTCGGTGCCGACCGAGACCTTCTTCAGCGTGACGCTGACCCGCATCTCGCCGGGCAGGTTCGGGTCGTCGAAGCGGTCCGTGTAACGCAGGCGCTCGCCCGGCACGAGCTCGTCATAAGTGCCGCCGAAGGCGTGGCTGTCGCCGGTGGTGAAGTTGCGGAACGACATGCGGAAGCTGCCGCCGACCTTCGGCTCGAAATGGTGCACGGTGCAGGCGAAGCCGGCGGGCGGAAGCCATTTCGCCACCGCGTCCGGCTCGAGGAACGCGCGGTAGACCTTCTCCGGGCTGGTGGCCAGGACGCGATGCAGATGGATCGTGCTGGGCATCCCCGCTCCTCCTCACGACGTGGCGGCACGGCTCCCCGGAGCATCCCCGGGGCCGGCGCGGCGCAGAATGACCGCCGTGAAGGCAAAACGCCACTCCCCAGCGTCACGTCCCGCGCGCCCACCGGGGACCGGAAACCGGCCCGCGCGACGCCTCGATCCGGCGTGGCGAGCGGACGCCGACGAGAGGGGCTGCACATTTATCGGGCCGCGGGTTCCGTTGCGTCGTCTCCGCTCCGAGGCGCGCCGGCCGCGTGAAAACGCTTGGATTCCGCGCCCGTTTCGGCGAATGCGGAGGATCGACCGGGTCCAGCGGAGCAAGCGCGTGTCGGATGATGTGAAGATCGAGGGCGAGAGCCTGTTCCGGCGTCCCGGCTTCCTGGTGCGCCGGCTCCACCAGATCTATGTTGCGATCTACCTGAAGGAGTGCGAGCGCTTCGGCACCACGCCGGTGCAGACCAGCGTCATGCAGGTGCTGCGGATGAAGCCCGGCCTCGACCAGGCGGCGCTCGCCGCCGAGATCGGCATGGACCGCACCACCACCTCCAACGTGCTGACGCGGCTGGAGAAGCGGGGCGTGGTCCGGCGCGAGGAATCGCCCAAGGACCGGCGCCTGCGGCTCGCCTTCCTGACGCCGGAGGGCGCCGCCATGCTGGCCGAGATGCAGACCGCGCTCGACGCCGCGCATACGCGGCTTATCGCCCCGCTTCCGGCCGCCGAGCGGGCGCAGTTCATCCGCCACCTGTCCCTGCTGGTGGAGTCGAATAACGGTATGGGACGGACGGTCCTGCGCAATCTCTAGGCGCCTCCTGCCGAATGTTTGGCATTGAAAGCCCCTGAGTCGTCAGCAAACTGATGATCTCTGACGGCCGGCCCGACGCTCCGGATCAAGGTGGCGCGCACGGATGGCGGCAAGAACGTCAGTATACTGACGAGTTGACGGGGTGCTTGAGCGTGACCGACCGGGTGGATGATCAGAGCCTTCGCGGCTTCCTCGCGATGGTGCAGGAGCGCTTCCCCGAGGAATTCCTGCGGGTAAGCGAGCGGGTGGATTCGCGCCTGGTGCCGACGGCGATGGTGCTGGAGCTCGACCGCGCCGGGCAGAGTCCGGTGGTGATGTTCGACCGGCTGGGCGATTTCGACATGCCCTGCGTCACCAATGTCGCCGCCAACCGCCGGCTGCTCGCCGCCTGCCTCGGCGTCGAGCCCTCGGCGCTGCCGACCGCCTTCCGCGACCGCAGCCAGAACCCGATCCCCTGCGAGGTGGTGGAGCGGGCCGCGTGGGACGAGGTGGTGCTGGAGGGCGACGCGCTCGACCTGACGAAGCTGCCCATCCCCTACCAGTTCACGGTCGACGCGGCGCCCTACATCACCGCCGGCCAGGTCACGGCGCGCGACCCGCTCACCGGCGTCGACACGACCGGGTTTCACCGCCTGATGCTGAAGGACAAGAACCGGCTCGGCGTCTCGCTGCATTCGCGCCGGCGCATGTACGAGTATCACCGCCGGGCCGAGGAGCGCGGGGAATCGCTGCCCGCCGCCATCACCATCGGCGTGCACCCGCTCCACTATATGGGCTCGATGACCTACGCCTACGGCGCGGACGTGCGCAAATACGAGATCATCGGCGCGCTGTTCGGCGAGCCCTACCGGCTCGCCCGCTGCGGGGTCGGCGATCTTGAGGCGCCGGCCGGGGCGGAGATGGTGATCGAGGGCGAGATCCTCGCCGGCGTGCACGAGCCGGAGGGGCCGTTCGGCGAGTTCACCGGCTACGCCTCCTACCGCAGCACGCAGAACGTGTTCGTCGCCCACCGCCTGCGCATGCGCCGCGACGCCTTCTTCCACAGCGTCACCTCCGGCATGTCGAAGGACCACATCCTCATCTCCTGCGTCACCCGCGAGGGCGAGATCCTCAACGCGCTGCGCCGCAACCTGCCGAACGTGACCGGGGTGCACGTGCCGCACTCGACCTGCGGCGCGTTCCTCGCCGTGATCGCGATGAAGAAGACCGCCGAGGGCGAGCCGCAGATGGCGGCCATGGCGGCGCTCGCCACCGAGCTCTACACAAAATACGTGATCGTGGTGGACGACGACGTCGACATCTTCGACCTCAACGACGTGTTCTGGGCCATCGCCACCCGCGTCCATGCGGAGAAGGACATCTTCTTCGTGCCCGGCGCCAAGGGCGCGATCATCGACCCGAGCTCCGACCCGAAGGACTTCACCCTCACCAAGATGGGCATCGACGCCACCCGTCCCTCCGGGCGGGAATTCGCCGAGCGCCTGGTCGTTCCGGACGAGGCGCGCGAGCGCGCCCGTTCGATCCTCCGCGGAGCGGGAATCACCCTCTGACCCCGCATCGCCTCGCGCAACTGGCCAGTTCCGGCCGCCACAGGAGAAGACGATGAACAGACTGAGCGTTTTCTGCATGAGCCTGGCATTCGCGGCCACGACGGCCCTCAGCGCCGCGGTCGCGGACGAGCCCGTGAAGCTGCGCTTCGGCACGGTGGGCGTCGGCTCGGCCTGGTACAATTACGGCGCCGGCATCGCGGACCTCGTCGGTCCCAAGCTGCCCAAGGGCTCCACCATCGACGTGCTGCCGATCGCCGGCGGCGTGGGCAACATCAAGCTGATCCAGAACGGCGAGGCCGAGCTCGGCATCAGCTTCGCGGTCACCTCGGCGGAGGCCTGCGGCGGCTTCGGCACCTTCCCCGAGAAGCAGGACAAGGTGATGGGCCTGATCGGCGGGCTCGACACCTATTACTTCGGCACCTTCGTCACCAAGTCGTCCGGCGTCACCTCGTGGCAGGACATCGTCGACGGCAAGAACAAGTTCCACCTGCTGACCACCAAGGCCGGCGGCACCGGCGAGCAGGCGGTGCGCCAGGTGCTCTCGCTGATGGGCTCCAGCAAGGACGACGTCGCGGCCAAGGGCGGCATGATCGAGCCCTCCACCCGCTCGGGCACGGCCGAGATCATCAAGGACGGGCAGGCCGACGGCTGGGCGCATGTGGTGACCAAGGGCCACCCCGCCGCCACCCAGATCACCACCGTCAACGACATGATCATGATCCCGCTGCCGGACGACGTGATCAAGGGCATGGTGGAGAAGTACGGCTGGTCGGCGGTGACCGTGCCGCCGAACACCTTCAAGGGCCAGACCGAGCCGGTGAAGACGGTGCGCGCGGCCTCCAACATCCTGATCGCCAAGAGCGTGCCGGACGACGTCGCCTACACCTTCGCCAAGATGCTGGTGGAGAACGCCGCTGCGCTGCCGAAGATCCACGCCGCGCTGTCCGATTTCGATCCCAAGATGGCCGCCGACCCGGCGCTGAACGGCAATTGCCCGATCCATCCCGGCGCGGCCAAGTACTACCGCGAAGCCGGCCTGATGAAGTAGGCGCGGCAGGCGCCGGAATGAACCTCAGCGGAGGCCAGTAGCCATGGTTCTGTCTCCCCGCCACGCGAGGCTGCTGCTGGGCGCGATCGCCCTCGGCCTCGCCGCCGTGCAGTTCATTCCGGTCTTCATGGGCCGGGCGCTCTACGAGATCTCGCTGCTCTCGGCCCATGTCGGCGCGACCACCGCCATCGTCTACCTGATGGTTGGCCAGTCCGGCCGGCGCAAGGAAGGCGAGGGGGTGCCGGTGCTCGACCTCGTCTGCGCCCTGCTCGCGCTCGCCTGCGCGGTCTATTTCTTCCGCCAGGGCGGGCGCGTGGCGGAGCGGATCGAGGGCGTCGATCCGGTCTACACCTCCGACTACGTGTTCGGCATCGTGCTGATCCTGCTACTGGTCGAGGCCGCGCGGCGGATCGCCGGCATCGTGCTCGCCGCGCTCGCGGTGCTGTTCATCGTCTATGTCTTCGCCGGCCCGTATCTGCCGGGGCCGCTCGCCCATAGCGGCATGTCGCTGAAGCGCTTCATCGACCTGCAGGTGCTGTCCGACCAGGGCATCTTCGGCACGCCGATCTCGGCCTCGGCCAACATGGTGTTCTACTTCGTCATCGTCGGCGCGTTCCTGGAGCGCTCCGGGGCGGGGCGGCTGTTCGTCGATCTCGCCTATTGCGCCACCGGCCGCGCCTGGGGCGGGGCTGCGAAGGCGGGCGTGGTCTCCTCCGGCCTGTTCGGCACGGTGTCGGGCAGCGCGGTCGCGAACGTCCTGATGAGCGGGGTCGTCACCATCCCGCTGATGCGGCGCACCGGCTTCAAGGCCAATTTCGCCGGCGCGGTGGAGGCCACCGCCTCGACCGGCGGCCAGCTCGCTCCGCCGGTGATGGGGGCGGCGGCCTTCATCCTCGCCGACATCGTCGGCGTCAGCTACGGCACGGTGGCCTATGCCGCTATCGTGCCGGCGGCGCTGTTCTATCTCTCGCTCTACGTGCTGGTCGACAGCCATGCGCGCCGCCACGGCCTGGCGCCGAACAAGGACCTGCCGCTCGCCGAATCCTGGCGCGGCTTCCGCGAGCGCTGGCACGTGCTGCTGCCGCTGGTGCTGATGGTCTACCTGCTCACCTCGCAATATTCGCTGATGCGGGTCGGCGCCGTGACCATGGTGGCGATCATCGTGGTGAGCTGGCTGCGCCCCGTCACCCGGCTCGGCCTCAAGGACATCTATGCCGCGCTGGTCTCGGGCGCGCGCAGCGCGGCGGAGGTGGCGGTGCCCTCGGCGGTCGCCGGCATCATCGTCGGCGCGCTGGTGCACACCGGCATGGCGTTGCATCTCGAACGCTGGCTGCTCGACGTCGCCGGCAGCTCGCTGTTCGTCTCGCTGCTGGGGGCGATGTTCCTGACGCTGGTGTTCGGCATGGGCATGCCGACCGCCGCCGCCTATCTGGTCGCCGCCATCCTGGTCGGCCCGGCGCTGCAGAATCTCGGCGTGCCGCCGCTGGAGGCGCATCTGTTCATCTTCTACTTCTCGGTGCTGTCGATGGTGACGCCGCCGGTGGCGCTCGCCGCCTATGCCGCGGCCGGGGTGAGCGGGGGCTCGCTGTGGACCACCGGACTGATCTCGTTCGGCCTTGCCATTCCCGGCTTCGTCATCCCCTTCGCCTTCGTGTCCGATCCTTCGCTGCTGCTGCAGGGCGACGCGCTCGACATCGTGCGCACGGTCGGCACCGCGGTGGTCGGGGTGTGCGCGACCGCCGCCGCGTCGGGCGGGTTCGCGCTCGGCCGGCTGTCGGCGCCCGCGCGCGCGGCGCTGTTCGCCGGCGGCGTGCTGCTGATCGTGCCGGACAACGCCTCCGAGATCGCCGGCCTCGTCCTGCTCGTGCTGGTGATGGGCTGGCAACTGCGCTTCGCCCGCGGGCAGGCGGGCGCGGCGGGCGGCGGGGCGGCAAAGCCCGACGCCTGCTCCGAGACATCCACCTCCTGAAGAGTCCGAGGGATCGCTCGTCCGATGCGTACGAAAATCGAAGCCGGCTGGATCGTCGGCCATGAGAAGGGCCACCACACGCTGCTGCGCGACGGCGTGGTGGTGTTCGAGGGCAGCCGGATCATCCATGTCGGCCCCTCCTTCGAGGGCGAGGTGGACCGCACGATCGACGCCCGGGGCAAGCTCGTCACGCCCGGCTTCATCGACACCCATGTGCATTCGGGCCACCGCGCCTCGCACCGGCTGATCTCCGATACCGGCCGGCCGATCTATTACGGCCAGCCCTTCCTCGAGATCAGCGTGCCGAAGGAAGGCGCGACGGTGAGCGGGGATGCGCGTTACCTCAAGCACGGCGATCCCGGGGCGGAGGCGGCGTTCGCCCGCAACGCCACCTTCACCGTGGCCGAGCTGCTGCGCAACGGCGTGACGACCTTCATCGAGTTCGGCAGCCAGCTCAAGGTGCAGGACGCGCTGCTGGCGGAGGTCTCCCGGCTCGGCACCCGCGCCTATCTGGCGCCGGGCTATGATTGCGGGCGCTGGGTGGGCGACGAGCAGGGCAGGCTGAAGCGGGTGCGCGACGAGAAGCTCGGCCTCGACGGGCTCGAAGTGGCGCTCGACTGGATCGCCCGCAACGACGGCGCCGCCGGCGGGCGGGTGCGCGGCATATTGGTGCCGCGCGAGGTGGAGACGGCGAGCCTCGAGCTGCTGCGCCGCACCCGCGAGGCGGCGGACGAACTCGGCCTGCCGATGGCGACCCACGCCGCCTACAGCGTGATCGAGTTCTACGAGACCGTGCGCGAATACATGATGACGCCGATCGAGGTGCTGGACAGCCTCGGCATGCTGCGCCCGACGCTGAACATCGGCCACGGCAACTTCATCTCCGACAACCCGAACCTGAACTTCGCGCGCAAGGACGATCTGCGCCTGATGGGCGAGGCGGGTGTCAGCATCTCCCACTGCCCGATCAACATCGTGCGGCGCTCGCGCACGCTGGACAGCTGGGAGAGCTACCGCGCGGCGGGGGTGAACATCTCGATCGGCTCGGACACCTATCCGCGCGACATGATCATGAACATGCGCACCGCCTCCTACCTCGGCAAGGTGATGAGCCACACCTACCTCGCCGCCACGGCCGGCCAGGCGCTGGAGGCGGCGACGCTGGGCGGCGCCCGCTCGGTGGGGCGCGACGACCTCGGGCGCCTCGCGCCGGGCGCGCTCGCCGACATCGTCATCATCGACCAGTCGGGCCGCAACTCGCTGCGCTACGGGCCGGTGCGCGACCCGGTCAAGAGCCTCGTCGAATGCGGCGTGGGCGACGACGTGGACACGGTGATCGTCGACGGCGAGATCCGCATGGAGAACGGCATCATTCCCGGCGTCGACTTCGGAGAGCTGAACGCCTGGGCGCAGCAGGCGGGCGAGGCGGTGTGGGACAGCCTTGCGCAATGGGACCCGCTCGGGCGCAGCGCCGAGGAGGCCTGCCCCTGGTGCTACCCCGCCGCCGGCTTCGCCTGCGAGGCGGTGTGAGGGACGCGCGCGGATGAGCGGGGGGACGAAACCGATCATCGTCGGCATCAGCGGCGCCTCGGGGGCGGTGCTCGGGGTGCGGCTGCTCGACGTGCTGGCGGGCCTCGGCATCGAGAGCCATCTGGTGATGACGCGCTCGGCGCAGGTGACGCTGGCGCACGAGACCGACCTGAAGGTGGCGGACGTGCATGCGCGCGCCAGCGTGGTCCATTCGGTGGACAATATCGGCGCGGCGATCTCGAGCGGCTCATTCCCGACCGCCGGCATGATCGTCGCCCCGTGCTCGATCCGCTCGCTGTCGGAGATCGCCACCGGCGTGACCTCCAACCTGCTGACCCGGGCCGCCGACGTGGTGCTGAAGGAGCGCCGGCGGCTGGTGCTGCTGGTGCGCGAGACGCCGCTCCATCTCGGCCATCTGCGCTCGATGACGCAAGCGACCGAGATGGGCGCCATCGTCATGCCGCCGGTGCCCGGCTTCTATGTGCGCCCTGAGAGCGTCGACGACATCGTCGACCACACGATCGGGCGCGCGCTCGACCTGTTCGGCATCGATGCCGGCATCTTCCGGCGCTGGACCGGCGCCCGCATGCCCTCGCCGGGACGGGACTGACGGCCGGGGGGCGTCGCTATGCCGGGCGGCGCTCGATCTCCCGCAGATAGGCGCAGAACATGTCGGCCATCGCCCCCGCATAGGCGGCGATCTCGGCCGGCCTGCGCGGGCTTTCCGAGAATTCCTTGGCGGCCGCGCCGAGCGTGGTGATGATCACCTCGCCGGCGAGTTCGCGCGTCGCCTCGGCGACTCCCGGCAGGGCCTCGCGCATGAAGCGGTGGAACAGCCGGTCGCCGGAAGCCATCACCTCCTCCACCTCGGGCGCGTCGCGGTAAAGCGGGGCGGCGTCGTCGAGCGCCCCGCGCATCGGCGCCTCGTCGCATTCCGAGCGCACGAAGGCCTCGACCAGCCGCCGCAGCCGGTCGAGCGGCGGTGTGCCGCCATCCTCGAGGATGGTGCGCATCAGTTCGATGGTCTGGTGCCATTCCTCGCTCTGCAGGCGGAACAGGATCGCCGCCTTGTTGGGGAAGTACTGGTAGAGCGAGCCGATGCTCACCCCCGCCTTCTCCGCCACCCGCGCGGTGGTGAAACGCGCCGCCCCTTCGCTCGCCAGAACCTGAGCCGCCGCGTCCAGAATCGCCGCGACGAGCGCTTCCGAGCGCGCCTGCCGGGGGCGTTTACGAAACGATATCAGCGGCTTGGGGCGGTCGGCCACGGGGCGCTCCGGGAATGCGAATAGAGAACGCGAGTAATTCGTCGTATTTATAACCCAACACGACATCGCGTTTCTTTGCAACCGGAGACACCCATGACCACCCTGACCACGGCGCCGGTGGCGCCGCTCATCGCGGAACTGTTCGCGCAGGCCGAGAATGCCTGGTCGGCGACGCCCTCGGTCGCCACCTACTGGTCGGCGCTGACCGTGCCCGAGCGCGACCGGCTGATGCGCAGCACCACGGACTATGCCGACCTCTACGCGCGCCTGAAGGACCTGCCGCTCGCCGTCTCGCCGCAGACCGGGACGCTGCTCTACATGCTGGCGCGGGCCACGCGGGCCCGCAGCATCGTCGAGTTCGGCACGTCGTTCGGCGTTTCGACCCTGCACCTCGCGGCGGCGCTGAGGGACAATGGCGGCGGCCGGCTGATCACCAGCGAGTTCGAGCCCTCCAAGGTGGCGCGGGCGCGCGCGAACCTTGCGGCCGGCGGCCTCGACGATCTCGTCGAATTCCGGCCGGGCGACGCGCTCGAGACGCTCGCCGTCGACCTTCCCGAGAGCGTCGACCTGCTGCTGCTCGACGGCGCCAAGGGCCTCTATGCCGCGGTGCTGGAACTGGTCGAGGACCGGCTGCGGCCCGGTGCGCTGGTGGTCGCCGACAACGCCGATTTCTGCCCGGACTATCTCGAGCGCGTGCGCTCGCCCGAGCAGGGCTACCTGTCGGTGCCGTTCGGTGGCGACGTCGAGGTCTCGATGCGGATCGCCTGAACCGTCCTGCCGCCCGCGGTTTAAGACAAGGTCATCCCATCATGTCCGACACCCTCCGAACCGCGATCGTCGCCGGCGCCTCCAGGGGCATTGGCGCGGCGCTCGCCCGCCGCCTCGCCGCCGACGGCTTCCGCACGGTGGTCAATTACGCCTCCAGCGCCAATGAGGCGGAGGCGGTGGTCGCCGCCATCGAGGCGGCCGGCGGGAGCGCCATCGCCCTGCGCGCCGACGTCGCCGATCCTTCGGCCGTGGCCGATCTGTTCGACCGCGCGGAGGCCGCCTTCGGCCCGGTCGACGTGCTGGTGAACAATGCCGGCATCAGCGCGATCGCGCCGCTGGCGGCGGTCACCGACGACGACTTCCGGCGCGTCGTCGCGGTCAATCTCACAGGCGCGTTCAACGGCATGCGCGAGGGTGCGCGGCGCGTGCGCGACGACGGGCGGATCATCAACCTCTCGACCAGCCTGATCGGCGCGTATCTGCCCGCGCACGGCGTCTATGTGGCGACCAAGGCGGCGGTGGAGGGGTTGACCCATGTGCTGGCAAAGGAACTCGGTCCCCGCCGAGTGACGGTCAACGCGGTGGCGCCGGGCCCGGTCGGCACCGAGCTGTTCTATGCCGGCCGCTCGCCGGAGATGGTCCAGCGCCTCGTCGCCGACATCCCGCTCGGCCGGCTGGGCGAGCCGGACGACGTCGCCCGCGTGGTCTCCTTCCTCGCCGGGCCGGACGGCGGCTGGGTGAGCGGGCAGGTCATCAAGGCGAATGGCGGGCGCAACTGACGCCCGTCGGCCCTGCCTTGCGCGGATGACGCGCGACCGCACGCGCCGCCTTGTGGGCAAGTCGGCCGCGGGGCGATTATCCGTGCCGCCGCTTGCCTTATCCGGCTATGGTGAGGCGACGGCCGATAGGTGTCCATGAGCGTGCGTGCCACTTCCATTCTGCTCGGTATCTGCGCCGCGGTCCTTGCCGGCGGGGCGTGCTATTTCGCGCGCTCGCTGATCGCGCCGGTGGCGTTCGCGCTGTTCGTGATCGCCCTCGTCTGGCCGCTCCAGGCCCGGCTGCAGGCGCGCATGGCGAAGCTGCCGGCGATGGCGATCAGCCTCTCGGTGACCATCCTCGTCATCGGGGCGCTCGGCTACGCCACCGTATGGGGGCTGAGCCAGACCGGGCGCTGGCTGATCGTCAACGCCGCCCGCTTCCAGGCCATCTATACCGAGACCACCACCTGGCTCGAGGGCCACGGCCTGTACTCCGCCGGCATGCTGGCGGACACCTTCAACGTCGGCTGGCTGATCGGCATGTTCCAGGGGCTGGCCGGGCGGCTGAATGCGATGCTCGGCTTCGCGGTGGTGACGCTGGTCTATGTGATGCTCGGCCTGCTCGAGGTCGACATCATGCGCGCCAAGCTCGCCGGCGAGGCGGGCGAGGCGGGGCGCCGGCTGCTGCGCGCGAGCGCGGCGGTGGCGGCGAAGTTCCGCACCTACATGATGGTGCGCACGGTGATGAGCGTGCTCACCGGCCTGTTCGTGTGGGCGGTGACGGCGGCGCTCGGGCTCGACCTTGCGCCGGCCTTCGGCGTGATCGCCTTCGCGCTGAACTACATCCCCTTCATCGGACCGCTGGTGGCGACGCTGCTGCCGACCTTCTTCTCGCTGGCGCAGTTCGGCTCGTGGGAGACGGCGGTGCTGGTGTTCGTCGCCATGAACGTGATCCAGTTCTTCTCCGGCAGCTATATCGAGCCGCGCGTGGCGGGCCGGGCGCTCGCCATGTCGCCGTTCCTCGTGCTGCTGTCGGTGTTCTTCTGGTCCTTCATGTGGGGCATGGCCGGTGCCTTCATCGGTGTGCCGCTGGTGATCGCCGCGCTCACCTTCTGCGAGGAGGGCGAGGAGACGCGCTGGATCGCGCGGCTGTTGTCGGGCCGCGAGGAGCCGCCCGCCGACGCGGTGGCCGGGCCGCTCTAGCCGGGCGACTTCGGCAGGGCGTTGCGCGGGCTCAGGGCGTCGCCGGCGGGCTCCGCTCGCGGCTGGTGGCGAGGTAGAGCGCCGGCAGGAACAGCAGCGTCAGCAGGGTGGCGACCAGCAGCCCGCCCATGATGGCGAACGCCATCGGCCCCCAGAACACGGTCGGGGCGATCGGGATCATGCCGAGCACGGTGGAGACGGCGGTCAGCATGATCGGCGTGAAGCGGGCGCAGGAGGCGTCGACCACCGCCTCGCGCACGGCCTTGCCGGCGGCGCGCTCGGCCTCGATCTGGCCGATCAGGATGACGGCGTTCTTGATGATCATGCCGATCAGCGCCAGCACGCCGAGAATGGCGACGAAGCCGAGCGGCCGGTTGGAGACCAGCAGCGCCAGCACCACGCCGATCAGCCCCAGCGGGGCGACGCTGAGCACGATGAAGGTGAGCGAGAAGCGGCGGAGCTGGAACATCAGCACGGTGAGCATGATGAGCAGCATCAGCGGCACCACCGCCTGCACCGAGGCGAGCGAGGAGGCGCTCTCCTCGACCGTGCCGCCGGTCTCGATGCGGTAGCCGGCCGGCAGGGTCTCCGCCAGCTCGGCGATCCTGGGGCCGAGCTGGGCCACCACCGTCTCGGGCAGGACGCCCTCGACGATGTCGGACTGGACGGTGAGGGTGGGCAGCCGGTCGCGGCGCCAGACCAGCGGCTGGGTCTGGGCGTAGTCGAAGGTGGCGAACTGGCTCAGCGGCACGGTGCGCCCGCCGGGCAGAGGCACCTGCAGCGTGCGCAGCGTGTCGAGCGAGACGCGCTGCTCGTCGGTCGCGCGCAGCACCACGTTGACGAGATAGATGTCGTCGCGCACCTGGGTCACCGGCGCGCCGGTGACCACCGTGTTCAGCACCGCGCCGATGGCGGCGGTGGAGAGGCCGAGCAGCCGGGCCTGGTCCTGGTTCACATGGACGCGGATCTCGCGCGCGGGCTCGATCCAGTCATAGTTGACGGTGCGCGTCAGCGGGTCGGCGGCGATGACCTCGGCGAGCTTCAGCGCGATGTCGCGCACCTGGGTGAGGTCGGTGCCGACCACGCGGTACTGGATCGGCCAGCCCACCGGCGGGCCGAGTTCCAGCGGCGAGACGCGGCTCACCACCGAGGGGAAGTCCTCCGCCAGCAGCTTGACGAGACGCGCGTGCAGGCGCTCGCGCGCCTCGACGTCCTTCGCCACCACCACCGCCTGGCCGAAGAAGTCGTTGGGAAGATGGGCGTTGAGCGGCAGGTAGAAGCGGATGGCGCCGCGCCCGACATAGCCGCTCCAGCGGTCGACGTCGGGATCGCCCTTCAGCGCCGCGTCGAGCCGCTCCATCGCCCGCTCGGTGGCGTAGATGGAGGCGTTCTGCGGCAGCTGGAGGTCGACCAGCAGCTCGGGCCGGTCGGAGGAGGGGAAGAACTGGCGCGGGATCAGCGGCATCAGCAGCACCGCGGCGACGAACAGCGCCAGCGTGATCGCCACCGTGATCCAGCGCGCGGCGAGCGCGGCCGAGAGCAGGCCACGATAGACCCGCATCACCCGTCCCGGCTCGCCGCCGGCGCCCTTCGGCGGCTTCAGGATGACGAGGCCGATCAGCGGCGCGAACAGCACCGCCACCAGCCACGACACCAGCAGCGCGACCGCCACCACCGCGAACAGGGTGAAGGTGTACTCGCCCGCCGAGGAGGCGGCGAAACCTACCGGCACGAAGCCGGCGATGGTCACCAGCGTGCCGGCCAGCATGGCGAAGGCATAGGTCCTGAACGCGTAGACCGCCGCCACTTCCTTGCGCTCGCCGGCCGCGAGGCGCCCGAGCGTGGCGTCGGTGGTGGTCATGGCATCGTCCACCATCAGCGCCAGCGCGATGATGAGTGCGCCGAGCGAGATGCGCTGCATGTCGATGTTGAGCAGCCACATGACGGCGAACACGCCGGCCAGCGTCAGCGGGATGGTGAGCGCCACCATCAGCCCGGCGCGCAGGCCGAGGGCGATGAAGCTGACCACCAGGATGATGAGGATCGCCTGCCAGAGCGATGTCATGAATTCGGTGATGGCGCTGCGCACCGTCACCGCCTGGTCGGCGACGAGGTGGGGCTCGATGCCGATCGGCAGCTCGGCCGTGATCTCGGCCATGGCCTGCTCGACATTGTGCCCGAGCTGTAGGATGTCGCCGCCCTCGCGCATCGAGATGGCGAGGCCGATCGCCGGCTCGCCATTGACGCGGAACATCGGCCGCGGCGGGTCGACATAGCCGCGCCGCACGGTGGCGATGTCGGACAGGCGCAGCATCCGCCCGCCCACGGCGAAATTGATGTTGGCGATGTCCTGTTCGGAGCCGAAGGCGCCGGTGACGTCGATCGCCAGCTTCTCGTCGCCGGTCTGGATGGTGCCGGCGGGCTGCACCACGTTCTGCGCCTGCAGCGCGGCGACCAGCGCGCTGCGGTCGATGCCGAGCGTCGCCAGCTCGCGCATCGAGAACTCGACGAAGATCTGCTCGTCCTGCTCGCCCAGCAGCTCGATCTTGGCGACGTCCGGCACGTTGAGCAGCCGCGAGCGCGCCCGCTCGACATAGTCGCGCAGCTCGCGATGGGTGAAGCCGTCGGCGGTGAAGCCGTAGATCAGGCCGAACGTGTCGCCGAACTCATCGTTGAAGCCGGGGCCCACCACCCCCGCCGGCAGGGTGTGGCGCATGTCGCCGACGCTTTTTCGCACATGGTACCAGACGTCCGGCACCTCGGCGGCGGTGGTGCTGTCCTTGAGGTCGACGAAGATGGTGGTGACGCCGGGCCGGGTATAGCTGCGGATATGGTCGAGATTCGGCGTCTCCTGCAGCGTGCGCTCGAGCCGCTCGGTCACCTGCTGCAGCGTGTCCTCGATGCTCGCGCCCGGCCAGGCGGCCTGCACCACCATGGTCTTGATGACGAAGGAGGGGTCCTCGGCGCGGCCGAGCCGGGAATAGGCGAACAGGCCGGCGCCGACGACCGCGATCATGAAGTAGATGACCAGCGAGCGCTCGCGCACCGCCCATTCGGAAAGGTTGAAGCGCATCATGACCCCGCGCCGAGCAGGCGGACCTTCTGCCCGGGATGCAGCGCCTGCACCCCGGCCGTGACCACCACCTCGCCGGCCGACAGGCCCGAGGCGACGCCGACCTCGGCCGGCGAGAAGCTGCCCACCTCGATGTTGCGCAGCGCGACCGTCTGGCTGGCGGGATCGACCACCCAGACCGCCGGCTTGCCGTTGGCCGCGGTGAGGGCGGAGGCGGGGATCTCGATCATCGGGTCGTTGGAGAGCCGCACCCGGCCGTCGACGGTGGCGCCGAGCCGCATCGCTTCCGGCGGGTTGTCGAGGCCGACGCGCACGCGGAAGGTGCGGGTCACCGGGTCGGCCTGCGGCGCCACCTCGCGCACGCGGCCGGTGGCGGTCACGCCCGGGTCGTCGCTGAGCGAGACGGTGATGACCGCGTCGGCCGGCGACGAGCGCAGCATCTGCGCGGGCACGTCGAACACCGCGTCGCGCCCGCCCTTGCGGGCGAGCTGAAGGATCATCTGCCCGGCCTGCACCACCTCGCCGGGCTCGGCGCCGCGGGCGGTCACGGTGCCGGGCGCGTCGGCGACGAGGTCGGTGTAGCCGACATTGTCCTCGGCGATCTTGAGCTGCGCCTCGGCGTCGTCCACCGCCGACTGCGCCGCCTGCTGGGCGGTGCGCGCGGCGTCGTGATTGGCGCGGGTGGTGAAGCCGCTGGCGATCAGCCGGTCCTGCCGCTCGAAGGTGTTGGCCGCGGTGACGAGCTGGCTCTCGGCGGCGGTGAGCGCCGCGCGCGCCGAGCGCAGCGTGTTGAGCGCGTTTTGCGGGTCGAGGCGGGCGACCACCTGGCCCGCCTTCACCTGGTCGCCGACATTGGCGCTGCGCTCGATCATCCGTCCGCCGACGCGGAAGGAGAGGGCGGCCTGGTCCTGGGCCTCGACCTGGCCGGTAAAGGTGACGAGCTGGCCGCCCTGGCCCTTGTCGACCGTGATCACGCGGACCGGGCGCGGGGGCGGCGCCTCCGCTTCCGTCTGCTCGCCGCAACCCGCGAGAAGAAGAGACGCGACGAGTGCAACGACACTCGCCCAGGGCCCCGCCGCCGTCGTCATGCCGTTCCGTCCTCTCGCCATGCCTCGCCCCGGGGATATGACGATCCACCGGCCCGGCACCCGGAATCGCGGGCGCGTCCTCGCGCCTCGACGGCCGGCTGCCGCAACTGAGCGGCACCATTATACACGGGTGAAAGGCGAAGAAAGCCGCGTTCCGTCCCGATCCTGTGCGCGATGTCCCGCCAGGCGGAGAATTCGTGTGCAGCGCACAAGACGATGGCCCGGCACTATTGCCACGGGCCGGCCTCGTTCGGCACAGTAGCTCACACCGGCGGCCGGGCGACGGTCGCCGCCGCCCCTGCGGGAGCCCGTGCCAAGGTGCCACGTCCCTCGCCCCTGTCTTCGCTCCGGCACGGCGCGCCGCGCGCCGTGGCCTTCCTCGCGCTCTGGCTGGTGCTGCATGGCGGCGGCGCGGGGGCGCTGGCGGTCGGCGCGATGACCGCGCTGGCTGCGACCCGGCTCAGCCTCGCCCTGCTGCCGCCCGGCCCCGGGCGGATCGCCTGGGGGCGGCTCGCAGGGCTCGCCGTGGGCTTTCCCGGGCAGTCGCTGCGCGCGGGCCTCGAGGTCGCGCGGCTCGCGCTCGCCCCCGCCCCGCGGCTGCGGCCCGGCCTCGTCGCCTGCCCGGCACGGCTTCCCGCCGGCACCGCGCGCGACGTGTTCCACGCCTATCTGAGCCTGCAGCCGGGCACGCTGCCGGTGGGAATGCGCGACGCGCGCACCGTGCTCATCCATGCGCTCGACCTCGACCGGCCGGTGACGCGCGAGGTCGCTGCCGCCGAGGTCGGGCTCATGCGCATCCGGGAGTCGCGCGCCGATGGCTGAGTTCCTGACCGCGGCCGCGCTCGTGCTGGTCGTGCTGGCGGCGGTCGGCCTCATATGGCTGCTGCGCGCGCCGAGCGTCGTCGAGCGCATGATGGCGGTGCAGCTCGCCGGCACGGCGGGCACGGGCGTCGCGCTGCTGCTCGCCATCGCGCAGGGCATGGATGCGATCATCGACGTCGCGCTGGTGCTGGCGGTGCTCGCCGCCTTCGGCGCCGCTGCGCTGGCAAGCGCCGCCGGGACGCCTTCGTCATGAGCCTGCTGGCGAACATCTTCACCGTGGTCGCGGTGACGGCAGGGCTCGGCTTCTTCCTCGCCGGCACGGCCGGGCTGCTGCGCTTTCCCGACGCGCTCTCGCGCCTGCACGCGCTGACCAAGGCCGACAATCTCGGCCTCGGCCTGATCGTGCTGGGTCTGATGCCGCAGGCCGGAAGCCTCGGCGGGGCGCTGAAGCTGGTTGCGGTTTGGCTGCTGGCGCTCGGCGCCGGCGGCATCGCCGGGCAGATGATCGCGCAGATCGTGAACGGCCGCGGGAAGCGCGGGGCGCCCGAAACGATCCATGGCGGGCGGGAGGGATGAACGCGACGCTCGACGCGGTGCTCACCCTGATGCTGCCGGTGATGGCGCTGTTCAGCCTGAACGCGCGTGACGAGCGCTCGGCGGTGATCGGCTTCATGGCGCTCGGCCTGCTGCTGGCGCTCGTCTGGGTGCGGCTCGGCGCGGTCGACGTCGCGCTCACCGAGGCGGCGATCGGCGCGCTGACGGGCGTGCTGCTGCTCGGCGCGGCCTCTACCGCCGTTGCCGCCGCCGCGCCGCGTTTGTGCTCCCCGCTCCTGCGGGGGCTGCTCGCCATCGCCCCGACGCTGGTCGCCGCCGGCGTCGCCGTGATCGTCGCCGGCGCGCCCGACCCGGCGCCGAGCCTCGCCGCGGCGGCGGCGGCCCATCTCGGCGCGCTGGAGCTCGGCAACCCGGTGACGGCGGTGCTGCTCGCCTATCGCGCCCTCGACACGCTGCTGGAGACGGTGGTCGTGCTGCTGGCGCTGATCGGCGTCTGGTCGCTGGCGGGCGAGGGGGAATGGCGCGGCGCGCCCGCTGCACCCGGCGGCACGGCGAGCCGGCCGCTGGTGCTGCTCGCGCGCCTGCTGCCGCCGGTCGGGCTGGTGGTCGCGGTCCACCTGCTGTGGGCGGGGGCGGAAGCGCCGGGCGGCAAGTTCCAGGCGGCGACGCTGATCGCCGCCATGTGGCTGCTGGTGTTGATGGCGGGGCTGCGTGCGCCGCCGAAGCTCGGCGGGGCGAGGCTGCGCGGGCTGATCGCCGCCGGGCCGGCGGTGTTCATCGCCATCGGCCTCGCCGGCTTCCTCGTGCCGGGGCAGTTCCTCGCCTATCCCGAAGGCTGGGCCAAGGCGGCGATCATCGTCATCGAGGTCGCGCTCACCGCCTCGCTCGCCGCCATGCTGGCGCTGATCGTGCTGGGGCCGGGCACCGGGGAGCGGCGGACATGAGCGGGCCGCTGCTCTACGGCCTCGCCGCCGCCGCGCTGATCGGGCTCGGGCTCCACGGCGTTCTCGCCCATGCCGCGCCGCTGCGCCGGGTGCTGGCGTTCAACCTGGTGGGGGCCGGCGTCTTCCTGCTGTTCGGCGTCGGCGCGCGGCGCGGCGCCGCGGCCGGACTGCCGGGCGATCCGGTGCCGCAGGCGCTGGTCATCACCGGCATCGTCGTCGCCTTCGCCGCCACCGCACTCGCCGTGGCGCTTATCCGGCGCCTCGCCATCCTGCGCGCGGCGGCTGCCGGCACGCCGCAGGAGGGGACCGCGCCGACCGCCGCCCCGCCGCGGGAGACGCGCTGAAATGGACGGCGACGCGCTGGCGTCCTCCCCCGGCGGCTATCTGCTGGTGCTCGCCGTCCTTGTGCCGGTGATCGGCATGCTGGCGATGCCGGTGATGGGCCTGCTGCGGGGGCGGCACGCGGCGAGCCTCGCCTTCGCGACCATCGCCGTCGGGGTCGCGGTCGCTGGCGCAGTTGGATGGCGCGTCGTGCGCTCGGGCGAAGCGCTGGTCTACGGGATCGGCGGCTGGAGCCCGCCGCTCGGGCTGGTGCTGCGCGCGGACGGGCTCTCGGCGGTGATGATGGCAATGGCGGCGCTGGTGATCGCCCTCGTCGCCCTCTATGCGCGCCCGCAATTCGCGGCGGCGGAGACAGCGCCGGGCGGACGGCGCGCCTTCGGCTTCTGGGCGCTGCTGATGGGGCTGTGGAGCGCGCTGAACCTCGCCTTCGTCGGCGAGGACCTGTTCAACCTGTTCGTGGCGCTGGAGCTGCTGACCTTCGCCGCCGTGCCGCTGGTCTGCCTCGACGGCACGGCGGCGACGCTGGAGGCGGCGCTGCGCTACCTCGTCTTCGCGCTGGTCGGTTCGGTGCTCTACCTGCTCGGCGTGGCGGTGCTCTATGCGCGCTACGGCACGCTCGACATCGGCCTGCTGCACGAGCTGGCCTACCCCGATTTCGCCACCCACGCCGCGATCGCGCTGATGATCGGCGGGCTGATGGCGAAGGCGGCGCTGTTCCCGCTGCATCTGTGGCTGCCGCCGGCCCATGCCGGGGCGCCGGCGCCGGCGAGCGCGGTGCTGTCGGCGCTGGTGGTGAAGGCGCCGTTCTTCATCATCGTGCGGCTGTGGTTCGACGTGCTGCCCGGCGCCTCGCACGAGGCGGCGGCGCGCGCGCTCGCCGTGCTCGGGGCGGCGGCGATCCTGGTGTGCAGCGTGGTGGCGCTGCGCCAGGCGCGGCTGAAGCTGATGATCGCCTATTCGACCGTGGCGCAGGTCGGCTACCTGTTCCTGATGTTCCAGCTCACCATCGAGCCCGGCGTGCCGGCCTGGGCGACCATCGGCTGGACCGGGGGCATGCTGCAGCTCGTCTCGCATGCACTCGCCAAGGCGGCGATGTTCCTTGCCGCCGGGCTGATCGCCGAGGCGCTGGGCCATGACCGCATCGACGAGCTCGCCGGCGCCGGGCGCGCCGTGCCGGTGAGCCTGTTCGCCTTCGGCCTCGCCGGCCTGTCGCTGATGGGGCTTCCGCCGAGCGGCGGGTTCATCGCCAAGCTGCTGCTGCTCAGCGCCGCGACGCTCAGCGGGGCGTGGTGGATCGCGGTGGTGATCAGCTTCGGCGGCCTGCTCGCCGCCGCCTATGTCACGCGGGTGCTCAAGCGCGCGATGGCGCCGCTGCCGGAAGGCATCGTCACCTCGCCGGTGGCGCGCTCGCGCGAGCTGGCGGCGCTCGCCCTCGCGCTGTGCGCGGTCGCGCTCGGTCTGGTGCCGCTCCAGCCCTTCGGCCTGCTCGCCATCGGCCGGGCGGGCGTGGCGCTGCCGTGAGGGGGAGGCGATGACGCTGTCCGGGACCCTGCTCGCCGCCACGCTCGCGACGCCGCTCGCCTTCGCCGCGCTCTGCCTGCTGGCGCCGTTCCGCCGCCGCGTCTTCGCGCTCCTCCCGCTGGCGCCGCTGCCCGGGCTGGCGACCGCGCTGCTCGCGCCCGGCGGATCGCTGCTGCTGGCGCCGGCGCCGCTGCGCCTCGTGCTGGCGCTCGACACGCCGGGCGCGATGCTGCTCGGCGGCGCGTCGCTGCTGTGGAGCTGCGCCGGCCTCTATGCCGGAAGCTACATGGGCGGGCGGGCCGGACGCACCGGCTTCGCGGTGTGGTGGCTGCTGACGCTCGCCGGCAGCCTCGGCGTGTTCATCGTCGCCGACATGACGAGCTTCTACCTGATGTTCTCGCTGGTCAGCCTCGCCGCCTACGGGCTGGTGGCGCATGAGGGCACGCCGGCGGCCGAGCGGGCGGGGCTCGCCTATATGGCGCTGGCGCTGCTCGGCGAGGCGTTCCTGCTGTTCGGCTTCGTGCTGCTGGCGACCGCCGGGCCGAACGGCAATCCGCTGATCGCGGACGCGGTGGCGATGCTCGACGGCTCGCCCTGGCGGGCGGCGACGCTCACCCTCCTGATCCTCGGCTTCGGCCTGAAGATGGGGCTGGTGCCGCTGCACATATGGATGCCGCTGGCGCATCCGGTGGCGCCGATGCCGGCCTCGGCGGTGCTGAGCGGCATCGTCGTCAAGGCGGGCGTGATCGGGCTGATCCGGTTCCTGCCTTTCGACCGGGCGGCGCCGGACTGGGGCACGGCGCTGGCCGCGCTCGGCCTCGTCACCGCCTATTACGGGGTGGGCGTGGGCATCACCCAGCGCAACCTCAAGACCGTGCTGGCCTATTCCACCGTCAGCCAGATGGGGCTCGTCGCCGCCATCATCGGCGCCGGCATGGCGGCCGGCGCGGGGGACGCGACCCGGCTCGCCGCCTATTACGGGCTGCACCACCTGCTGGTGAAGGGCGCGCTGTTCATGGGCGTGGGCGTCGTCGCCGCCACCGGGGCGCGCCGGCGCCCGCTCGTGCTCGGCGTTATGACGGTGATGGCGCTCAGCCTCGCCGGGCTGCCCTTCACCAGCGGCGCGCTCGCCAAATACGCCGCCAAGGCCGTGCTGGGCGAAGGCGCGACGGGTACGCTCGCCACCCTCTCCGCCGCCGGCAGCACGCTGCTGATGCTGCATTTCCTGCGGCTGCTGGCGGCTACCTCGAAGGCGCGACCGCAGGACCGCGCGCCCGTCGGCATGGTGGTGCCCTGGCTGGTGACCGCGTTCGCCTCGTTCGCCGTCGCCTGGGCGCTGTTCCCGCAGGCGACCGGCGGCAGCCTCGCCGGCATGCTGGCGCCCGCGGCGCTGTGGAAGGCGACATGGCCGATCCTGCTGGGCCTTTTGCTGGCGCTCGGCCTTGCCCGCTGGGGCGCGCGGCTGCCGGCGATCCCGGAAGGCGACGTCGCCGTGCTGGCTGAGCGCGCCGGGCCGGCGGTGCGCCGGCTCGGCCATGGGGTCGAGCAGTTCGACGCCGCGATGCGGGCATGGCCGGTGGCGGGGCTGGCGCTGCTCGCCGTCGTGCTGGCGCTGGGCGCGCTGCTCGCTTTGCCGTGAGCCACCCTGCCCCATATCACGGCACCGCCGCGGCGGGCGGGCAGGGAATATGCGGCGCCGCGGCCCTCTGGTCAGGGCGGGGCGGGCGCGATATTGCTCACCTTTGCTCGCGCGTGGCCGGCGGAGGCGGAATGCGTCTGGTCGTTGTTCTGTTGGCCGGCCTGTTGTGCGCCGGATGTTCCGGGCGCCCGGTCGGGGTGCTCACCCCGGTCGAGGCGTCGGTGCCGGAGGCGACCAAGGTCGACATGCTGGTCGCCACCACCCGCGCGCCCTCGACCGACAAGGCGATCCGCTACACCGGCGAGCGCGGCAAGGGCATTTCGCTCAGCGCCTTCACCATCTCGATCCCGCCGGACAGCCGGCGCGAGGTCGGGCAGGTGCAGTGGCCGCGCAGCCTGCCGGCCAATCCGCAGACCGACTTCGCCACCCTCGCGGTGAAGCCGCTCGACGGGGAGAAGGCGGCGCGGAGCTGGCTCGACGGCCACCTGCCGCCCAGCCGGCGGGTGATGATCTTCGTGCACGGCTTCAACAACCGCTTCGAGGATGCGGTCTACCGCTTCGCGCAGATCGTCCACGATTCCGGCTCGGAAGTGGCGCCGGTGCTGTTCACCTGGCCCTCGCGCGCCCGGGTGTTCGACTATCTGTTCGACCGCGAGAGCACCATCTTCTCGCGCGACGCGTTCGAGGAGACGGTCTGGCAGGTGGCGAGCGACCCACGCGTCGAGGACGTGACCATCATGGCCCATTCGATGGGCGCGTGGCTCGCCATGGAGGGGCTGCGGCAGATGGCGATCCGGCGCGGCAAACTGCCGGCGAAGATCAGCAACGTCATCCTCGCCTCGCCCGATGTCGATGTCGACGTGTTCGCCACCCAGTGGCAGGCGCTCAACACGCCGAAGGCTCATTTCACCCTGTTCGTCTCGCGCGACGACCGCGCGCTCCGGGTGTCGCGCCGCATCGCCGGGGGCGTCGACCGGCTGGGGCTGATCGACGCCGACCAGTATTACCGGGAGCTGGAGAAGTCCGGCATCGTGGTGATCGACCTCACCGCCATGCGCAGCGGCGACGCGCTCAACCATGGCCGCTTCGCCTCCTCGCCCGAGGTGGTGCGGCTGATCGGCGAGCGGCTGGTGAACGGGCAGACGGTGACGGATTCGCAGATAAGCCTGGGCGACCGGATCGGCGCGGCGGCGATGGGCGTCGGCCAGACCGTCGGCGGAGCGGCGGGGCTGGCGCTGAGCGCGCCGATCGCCGTCATCGACCCGGCGACGCGCCGCACCTATCAGGGACAGGTGGAGCAGTTCGGCCGGGTGGTGACCGAGAACGCCGACGACCCCGCCGCCGAGTGAGCGCGGGACGGCGTGCCCGCTACCAGCTCCGCACCCAGCGGCCGGGCTCGAACACCCACTGGCCGCGCCGCAGCACCCAGCGCGGGCCGGCATAGGTGAAGCCGCGCCGGTTCTCCTCCCAGTGGCCGGGCTCCCAGACCCAGTTGCGGCGCGCGGTCCAGTTCCAGTGGCCGGGCACCCAGGTGTAGCCCCGGCGCGGCGCCGGGCGCGGCTCGCGGCGCGGCGGGGGAGGGGCCGAGCGCGGCGCGGGAACGCCCTGCGCCTCGGCGCCGGCGAGCGGGAGGACGGCCGCCGGCAGGGCGACGGCGAGGGTGGCGAGGTGTCCGAGCAGCGAGCGGCGTGAGAGCATCGCACGTGTCCTTGAGGGGGGAATGGTGTCCGTAAGCGGCGGCGCGCGGCATGGCGGCCGTCGCGGAAGATGCCGGGGCGGCGTTCGCGTCCCGGGTCGGGCGGGGGAGGCGCCGTCGCGGCGGCGTTCAGAAGCTCCCCGTCACCGAGCCGATGGCGATGACCGCCACCAGCGCCAGTATGGCGCCGACGATGGCGACCATGACGATGTCGAGATAGCTCTGGCGCGGCGTCGCCCCGCAAACCGCGAGCAGTGTGACCACCGCGCCGCTGTGCGGCAGGCTGTCGAGCGTGCCGGCGCTCATCACCGCCACGCGGTGCAGCAGCGCCGGGTCGATGCCGAGTTCGCCGGCCCGCTGCAGATAGGTCGACCCGAGCGCGTCGAGCGCGATGGTGAGCCCGCCCGAGGCCGAGCCGGTGAGCGCGGCGAGGATGTTGGTCGCGACCGCCAGCGAGACGAGCGGCCCGCCGCCGATCGAGAGCACCCAGTCGCGCACCAGCGCGAAGGCGGGCAGCGCGGCGACCACCGCGCCGAAGCCGACCAGGCTCGCCACGCTGAAGATCGGCAGCACCGAGGCGTTGGCGCCCGCGTCCATGGTTTCGCGCAGCTTCGGCAGGCGACGGCGGTTGATCGCCAGCGTGGCGAGGATGGCGACGATCAGCGCCACCGCCACCGACCACACGCCGCTGACCGCCGAGAAGGTGATGCCGCCCCAGCGCTCCTCGCCGAGGAAGGCGAAGTCGAGCCGAGGCAGGATGACGAAGGACATCAGCAGGTTGACCACGATCACCAGCGCCAGCGGCAGGGCGGCGAGGGCGATGGAGGGCCGCTCAGCGCTGAGATGGCCGTGGGCGATCTCGGCCGGGTCGAATTCGCGCGCCGTGGTGGCGCGCTCACGCAGCACCGTGTCGTCCAGCGCCGCGTTCACCGAGGCCGCGCTCGCGCCGAACCCCTCGCCGGCGCGGCGCGCGCCCGCTTCGGCGCGCGAGAGCCACCACAGGCCGAAGCCGAGCATGATCGCCGAGGCGATGATGCCGAGCCCCGGCGCGGCGAAGGGCGTGGTGCCGAAGAACGGCATCGGGATGGCGTTCTGGATCGCCGGCGTGCCGGGCAGCGCCATCATGGTGAAGGTGAAGGTGCCGAGCGCGATCGCCGGCGGCATCAGCCGGCGCGGAATGTCGGCGGCGCGGAACAGCGCCTCGGCCATCGGCGCCAGCACGAACAGGGCGACGAACAGGCTGACGCCGCCATAGGTGACGATGGCGCCGGCCAGCACCACGGCGAGGATGGCGCGCTGCGCGCCGAGCGTGCCGGTCATGAACTCGGCGATGGCGGTGACCGAGCCGCTGTCCTCCATCAGCTTGCCGAACAGCGCGCCGAGCAGGAACAGCGGGAAGAACTGGCCGACGAAGCTCGCCGCGCTGCCCATGAAGGTCTGGGTCCAGTTGGCAAGCAGCGGCTCGCCGGACAGGAAGGCGGCGATCAGCGCCGCCAGCGGCGCCAGCAGCAGGACGCTCCAGCCGCGATAGGCGAACCAGATGAGCAGGCCGAGGCCGAGGAGGATGCCGAGGAGGCCCATCGCTCACACCCCTTCCAGCAAGATGTCGAGATCGACCGAGGAGCGCTTGCCGATATTGTCGGCGTCGGCCGCGAGGAAGGCGTCGGCGGCCTTGCGCCCCTCGTCGCGCAGCATGGAGAGGAACTCCCATTCGGCGTTGAGCTTGGAGGAGTAGCCGAGCGTGCCCATGATGTCGTTGCGCACCAGGTGGATGCGCATGCGCGCCCATTGCGCGCCCTCGCTATTGCCCGGATCGGCGACCTGGCGCAGCAGCGCGATCATGCGCAGCTCCTTGAGCAGCGCCGAGTTGAACGAGACCTCGTTGAGCCTGTTGAGGATCTCGGCCGCCGTGCGCGGCGTGCCCGCCCGCTCGATCGGGTTGATCGGCACCAGGATGGTGTCGTCCGATTCAAGGTCGCGCACCAGCGGGGTCATGGTCGGGTTGCCGGCATAGCCGCCGTCCCAGTAGCTCTCGCCGTCGATCTCCACCGCCTGGAACAGGGTCGGCAGGCAGGCCGAGGCGAGCAGCACGTCGGGCGTGATCTCGGCGTTGCGGAACACCCGTCCGCGTCCGGTCCGCACATTGGTGGCGGTGATGAAGAGCTTCACCGGCGAGGTCTTCAGCCGCTCGAAGTCGATCGCCTTCTCCAGCACCGCGCGCAGCGGGTTGGTGCCGGCGGGGTTGAGGTCGTAGGGCGAATAGAGCCGCGACATCAGGTCCATGGCGAGGAACAGCGGCGAGTGGTCGAGCGTCCAGCGCCCGAGCAGCACGTCGAGCGGCCCGCGCCGGAACGGGCTGAAGCGGGCGGCGTCGGCTACGTGGCGCCAGTAGGCGTCGAGCGCGGCGCGCGCGCCCGCCGCGCCGCCGGCGGCATAGCCGTCGGCCATCACCGCCGCGTTCATCGCCCCGGCCGAGGTGCCGGAGACGCCGTCGATACGCAGCCATTCCTCCTCCAGCAGGCGGTCGATCACGCCCCAGGTGAAGGCGCCATGCGCGCCCCCGCCCTGCAGCGCGAGGTCGACCAGCACCGGCGCGCGCGGCCCCTTGCCGGCGGGCGAAGGCGTGTCCTGCGCGCTGGCGTCTGGCGCGGCGGCGTCCTGTGCGGCGGGCGCGTCGGCGGTCGCTGTTCGGGATGGGGAGCGGCCGGCCCGGGAGGGGCGGCGCGGCGGGGTCGCAGGCGTCTGGCGCGGCATCGGATCGGCCTCCCGGACAGGGTTGCGCCACGGTATCGCCGCGCATGCTGCATCGCAACATGATTCAAGCAACGGGCGCTTCGCGTGGTCGTCCTCGCCGCCCGTCCGCCCACGCCGATCGCGTGCGACCAGTCGAACCGCGAGATTCCATCATGAAACACCGCAGGGTTTGCAACATTCATGACGGTCGCCGCCAGCGCGTTATCGCGTACAACCGCCACTTTGGGATGCGCGGCACAGGATCAGGATTTCACGACAACTTGGGAAAGCTGGCAGGCGGCCGGGAGCCGCGCGGCGCTTCTTCGCCCGTGCGCGCCGCCCGGGCGGGGGCGAGCCGCGGGGCCGGTCTCCCTTTTCCACCTGCCGCGCGTGTGGTTCAATGAAACCGGTACACTCTTTCCGATCGGGGCGGCATGCCGGTAACGCCGCGGGCACTCCCGCCTGACAGTTCCACGACGCTGGACGCGCCCGTTGCGCACCAGGACGAAGCGCACCCGGCCGCCGCGCGGCGCAGGCGGGCGCTTGCCGGGGTCATGCTTTGCAACGTGCTGGAGTGGTACGACTTCGTCATCTACGGGCTGCTCGCGCTCTACCTGTCGCGCGCCTTCTTCCCCGAGGAATCGCCGCACACCGCGCTGCTCGCGACGCTGGCGGTGTTCGGCGTCAGCTTCGTGATGCGCCCGCTCGGCGGGCTCGTGCTCGGCGGGTTCGGCGACAGCCGGGGGCGCAAGCCGGCGCTGCTGCTGGCGGCGGGGCTGATGGCGGCCGGCACGCTGGCGATCGGCCTCATCCCCTCCCATGAGCGGATCGGGCCGCTGGCGCCGGTGCTGCTGCTGGCGGCGCGGATGGTGCAGGGTTTCTCCGCCGGCGGGGAGTGGGGCATCGCCAACGCCTTCCTGCTCGAATCCGCGCCGGAGGGCCGCCGCGGCTTTTCCACCAGCTTCCTGTCGGTGTCGGTGGCGCTCGGCAGCGGGCTCGCCAGCGCCGTCGCCGCGCTGCTGGCGGGGACGCTGCCGGCGGAGAGCCTGGCGGCGGGCGGGTGGAGGTTCGCCTTCGTGCTCGGCGGCGCGCTGGGGGTGGTCGCGCTGTGGCTGCGCACCGGCATCGACGAGACCCCGGCCTATCGCCGCGCGAGGGCGCCGGCGGCCGCGCCGCTGCTTCAGCGGGTCGGCCGGCCGGGGCTGACGCTGTTCGGCTTCACCATGCACTGGACGGTCTGCTACTACATCTTCCTCGTCTACATGCCGCTGTTCACCCAGCAGCACGCCGGGCTGAGCGCGGCCGAGGCGACCTGGTCGAACACGATCTGCACCGCCGCCATCGTCCTGCTGGTGCCGCTGGTCGGCCGGCTGTCGGACCGCTACGGGCGGCGGCCGTTCCTTGCCGCCTCGTGCCTTCTGGTGCTGGTGGCCGTGGTGCCGGCGCTGTGGAGCATTCTCGCCTTTCCGAGCTTCGCGCTGGTGGTCGGCGTCCAGCTTCTGTTCGGCGTCGCCATCGCGCTCTATTCGGGGCCGGGCCCCGCCGTCGCCGCCGAACTGTTCGCCACTTCCGACCGCTCGCGCTGGTCGTCGGTCGCCTATGCGGTGGCGGCGGCGCTGTTCGGCGGCTTCGCGCCGTTCATCGCCGTGTGGCTGACGCAGGTGGTGGACGACCCGCTGGCGCCGGCCGGCTATGTAATCGCCGCCGCGCTGACCAGCCTCGCGGTGATCCGGCACATGCCGGAGACGGCGCACATGCCGATCCGCTGACGTCGATCCTGTCCGCCGCCTCAGGCGCGCTCGTCTCCCTTCGCGCGGCGGCGGGGCGGGGCGTCGGCGGGCGCGGGGGCGCGGCCGTAATGGGCCTGATAGGCGCGCGCGAAGCTCGAATAGCCTTCATAGCCCACGCGCCGGGCGACCTCGCTGATGGAGAGCGCGCCCTCGTGCAGCAGCTCCTGCGCCCGTTCCATACGGCGCATCTGCGCATAGGCGTGGGGCGTGACGCCGAACAGCGCGCGAAAGCCGGAGGTGAGCTCGTTGCGGTTCAGCCCGACCCGCAGGGCGAGCTGCTCGATGGTCGGCGGCGCGCCGATCTCACGGCGGTAGATCTCGGCCGCGCTCTCGATCGCCTCGGCCCGCGCCCGCTCGCCCAGCAGGCGCGGCGCCGCGCGCGGCTGGAGCCGGTTGAGCTGGGCGACCACGTCGCAGATGATCTCCACCGTCTTGGCGCCGACGAAGATGCCGCGCAGCGGCTCGCCATAGCGGCAGGAGAGAAGCTGGTCGACGAGGCCGATGCCGAGCGGGGAGAGCGGCAGCGTCAGCACCTCCGGCGTTCCCTCGCGCGACAGGAAGATCGGCCGGTAGGCGGGTGGCACGCGCTCAAGGTTGAGCCGGTAGTGCTCGACGAAATGCCGGCGCTCGCAGACGATGAGCACGCCGCGCAACCGCGTCCCTTCCTCGGTGTCGGAGACCGAGAGCGGGGTATTGCTGATGTGCATCAGATGCGGGCTGACGAGGTCCATGCGCTGGCCGATCCAGCGATTGTAGCGCCCGGCGATGGTAGCCTGGATGCAGACGAGGTCCGCCCGCTCCATGCGCAGGCTGTAGGGCTGCCCGGCCTCGAAGTTCAGCAGGTGCAGGAGCGTGAAGTCGTCGATGCGGCGGTAGCCGTGCTCGTGGGCGCGGAAAACGTCCGCGACCGGGCCAAGCACCTCGGCCGAGCGCACGAACTCGCCGACCCCGAGCCCGGAGCGCACGGCGCGGAAGTCCAGTTCCAGCCTGCGTCGCTCGTCCATCGGCCCCTGCGTCGCCTTCCGCACCGCCCTGCCGCCGCGCGGCTGCGCAGGGCGTGAATCCGCCCTTGGCGCGGTGCCCGGCATTATTGCGCTTCTTCACCGGCTATATCCAGTCGTCACGCCCCTCTGGAACCCGGCGCGGGCGCGTGCGAGCGCGTACCGACGACGAAGGTCCGATCCGGCCTTCGCGGCAGCCAGCGGTCGACCGAAGCTCGTGCATCCGATCCTGTTCGCAACCACGGACCTGCGCCCGGACGACCAGTTCGAGGCGTTCCGCGCCGCCTATGAGCCGATCAAGGACATACGGCCGGTCGCCGGCGACGATGGCGCGTTCGACGTCTCGCAGCGGATCTGGCCGCTCGGCAAGCTCGTCCTCACCAGCACCACCCTGCCGGGCCGGGGGCACGCGCTGCGCTGGCAGCACTGGGAGCGGGCGGTTCTCGACCACTGGTACGTGATCCTGCCCTGCCGCTTCGTCGAAGGGCAGGCGGTGCACCGTGAGCCGGCGATGCGCCCGCGCATCCATTCGCTGGCGCGCCCGCTCGCCGCGCAGATGCCCGATGACGGCGCGCTCGCGCTCTACATTCCGCGCGACCTGTTCGCCTCCTCCATGCTCGATGAAATGCTGGACGTGCCGCTCGAGGGCGCCGCCGGGGCGCTGCTCGCCGACATGATGCTGGCGCTCGACCGGCGGCTGCCCGAGCTCGACCCGGCCGGGCTCGACCATGTGGTGGAGGCACTGCGCTGCTTCGTCGCCGCCTGCGCGAGCCCGTCCGCCGACCGGCGCGCGGCGGCGCAGGCGCCGATCGACCTCGCCCTGCTGGAGCGGGCGCGGCGGCTGATCCGCCGCCGGCTGGCCGAGCTCGACCTCTCCCCGGACGCGATCTGCCGCGAGCTCGGCGTGTCGCGCTCGCGGCTCTACCGGCTGTTCGAGCCGCTCGGCGGCATATCGAGCTATGTGCGCCGCCAGCGCCTCATGCAGACCCGCCACGCCCTGCTCGACACGGCGGACGGGCGGCCGATCAACCGCATCGCCGAGCAGTGGGGCTTCGCCGACGCCTCGGTGTTCAGCCGCTCGTTCCGGCAGGAGTTCGGGCTGTCGCCGAAGGCGGCGCGCGAGGCGGGGCGGATCGGCATCCTGCCGCCGGGCGGGGGTCGCGGTGCCGGCCTCGCCAGCGCCGACATGCCGAGCCTCGCCGACCTGCTGCGCATGCTCGTCGCCTAGGCGGCGACGTAAATTTCCGGGCGCGGTCCGATAATTCCGCAGGGTAATTATCAGAATCGAACTAATCGGCCGTATGTTGATTGCATGCGATCTCTGGTACTAATTATTCCAGATCTTCTCGCAATTGCAGCATGAAGAACGGCGTGACAATGGCGTAAATTGGGATTACAGGCAAACAATTGGGATGCGTCACCCATTTCTTGTGATTGCCGCTGGTCTATAGGTGGATCGACCACGCTCCTTCCTTGCCGAACGAGGCGCACATGGCCGATCCTTCGGCGGACAAGCTGCCGCTCCCCACCCTCACCGCCATGGTCGTCGGCTCGATGGTCGGGGCCGGCATCTTCAACCTGCCGGGCCGCTTCGCCACCGCGACGGGGCCGTTCGGCGCCATCATCGCCTGGGCGATCGCGGGCACCGGCATGTACATGCTGGCGCGGGTGTTCCAGGCGCTGGCGGAGAAGCGGCCGGACATCGATTCCGGCGTGTTCGCCTACGCCAAGGCCGGCTTCGGCGACTATATGGGCTTCCTGTCGGCCTTCGGCTACTGGCTGGGAAGCTGCCTCGGCAACGTGTTCTACTGGGTGCTGATCTCCTCGACGCTGGGCCGCTTCTTCCCGGGCCTCTTCGGCGACGGCACCTCGGCGACAGCGATCATCGTCTCGCTGGCGGGCATCTGGGCCTTCCATTTCATGATCCTGCGCGGGGTCGAGCAGGCGACCTTCATCAACACCATCGTCACCATCGCCAAGATCGTGCCGATCATCGTCGCGATCCTCGCCTTCATCTATTTCTTCAACTACGCCCAGTTCTCCGAGAACTTCTTCGGCGGCGTCGGCATGCCGGAGAAGACGCTGGTGGCGCAGGTGCGCGACACCATGCTGATCACGGTATTCGTGTTCCTCGGCATCGAGGGAGCGAGCGTGTATTCGCGCTACGCCAAGCGGCGCGCCGACGTCGGTACCGCCACCATCCTCGGCTTCGTCGCCGTCACCGGGCTGATGGTGGCGATCACGCTGCTGCCCTACGCGACCGCCCCGCGCGCGGACATCGCCGGCGTCGCCAACCCCTCGCTCGCCGGCGCGCTGGAACTGGTGGTCGGCCACTGGGGCGCGGTGTTCATCTCCATCGGCGTGCTGGTCTCGGTGCTCGGCGCCTATCTCGCCTGGTCGCTGATCTGCGCCGAGGTGCTGTTCGCCGCCGCGCGGTCCAACGACATGCCGCGGCTGTTCGCGGCCCAGAACGGCAACCGCGTGCCGGCCAACGCGCTGTGGCTGACCAATATCGTGGTCTCGCTGTTCGTGATCTCGACCTACTGGTCGCGCGACGCCTTCAACGTCATGCTCGACATGACGAGCGTCACCGCGCTGCTGCCCTATCTGCTGGTCGCCGGCTACGGCGTGCTGCTGGCGCGCAGCGGCGTCGGCTACGAGACGACGCCGGGCGAGCGCGGCCGCGATCAGGTCTTCGCCTGGATCGCGGTGGTCTACACGCTGTTCATGTTCGTCGCCGCCGGCCTCAAATACGTGCTGCTGGTGACCGTGCTCTTCGTGCCCGGCACGGTGCTCTACGTCTGGGCCCGTCGCGAGCAGCGGGCGCGGCTGTTCACGCCGGTCGAGCTCGCCGTGTTCGCCGTCACCCTGCTCGGCGGCGCCATCGGCGCCTATGGCCTCGCGACCGGCCTCATTACTCCCTGACATCAGGACGGATCAGGAGCCTTCACTATGGAAACCCCCTTCGGCGTGCATTCGGAGGTCGGCCAGCTCCGCAAGGTCATGGTCTGCGCCCCCGGCCGCGCCCACCAGCGCCTGACCCCGAGCAATTGCGACGCGCTGCTGTTCGACGACGTGCTGTGGGTCGACGTCGCCAAGCGCGACCATTTCGACTTCACAACCAAGATGCGCGACCGCGGCATCGAGGTGGTGGAGATGCACAACCTCCTCACCGAGACGGTGGCGATCCCCGAGGCCAAGGCGTGGATCCTCGACCATCAGGTGGTGCCGAACCAGATCGGGCTCGGCTTCGTCGACGAGGTGCGCTCCTATCTCGAGGGCCTGCCGAACCGCCAGCTCGCCGAGACGCTGATCGGCGGGCTGTCGACCTACGAGTTTCCCGACACCATCGGCGGGGAGACACTGGCGCTGATCCGCGACGCGGCCGGCGTGAGCGAATATCTGCTGCCGCCGCTGCCCAACACGCTCTACACCCGCGACACCACCTGCTGGATCTATGGCGGGGTGACGCTGAACCCGCTCTACTGGCCGGCGCGGCACGAGGAGACCATCCTCACCACCTCGATCTACAAGTTCCACCCCGACTTCGCCGGCAAGGTGAATGTGTGGTGGGGCGACCCCACGCAGGACTGGGGCCTCGCCACGCTTGAGGGCGGCGACGTGATGCCGATCGGCAAGGGCAACGTGCTCATCGGCATGAGCGAGCGCACCTCGCGCCAGGCGATCAGCCAGCTCGCCGGGGCGCTGTTCGAGAAGGGGGCGGCCGAGCGCGTCATCATCGCCGCCATGCCGAAGCTGCGCGCGGCGATGCATCTCGACACGGTGTTCACCTTCGCCGACCGCGACTGCGTGCTGCTCTATCCCGACATCGTCGACAAGATCGAGTGCTTCTCCTATCGGCCGGACGGCAATGGCGGGATCGAGCTGTCGAAGGACAAGGGCCTGGTCGAGACGGTGCGCGAGGCGCTCGGGCTCAACCAGATCCGCGTGGTCGAGACCGGCGGCAACGACTACATGCGCGAGCGCACGCAGTGGGATTCCGGCGCCAACCTCGTCTGCGCCGCGCCGGGCGTGGTGTTCGCCTATGACCGCAACACCTACGCCAACACGCTGCTCCGCAAGGCCGGCATCGAGGTCATCACCATCGACGGCTCCGAGCTTGGCCGCGGGCGCGGCGGCGGCCACTGCATGACCTGCCCGATCATCCGCGACCCGGTCGACTACTGAGCGCGGCGGCGCTCTCCCATTGCCGGAGGGGGCGCATGCGGTGGAAAACCGGCGGCGGGGGTGCGTCGGCGCGTCGTCGCGCTATGCTTGATGGCGTCCACGGCGCCACGCCCGGCGCGATTCCCCGCCGACCCGCCGCGCGGCCACCTTCGCCGCAGGGCGGGACGGCCGCGCCCGATCCCCCGCTCCAGAGGTCCCGATGAAGGAGCCCTCCCGGCAGAGCTTCGCCCTCCCGACCCTGACCGCCATGGTGGTCGGCTCCATGGTCGGGGCGGGGATCTTCTCGTTGCCGCAGACCTTCGGGCGCGTCACCGGCGGGCTCGGCGCGCTGGTCGCCTGGGCCATCGCGGGCGGCGGGATGCTGATGCTCGCCTTCGTGTTCCAGACGCTGGCGCGGCGCAAGCCGGAGCTCGATTCCGGCGTCTATGCCTATGCCAAGGCGGGGTTCGGCAACTATCCCGGCTTCCTCTCGGCGCTCGGCTACTGGACCGTCTGCTGCCTCGGCAACGTGTCCTACTGGGTGCTGATCAAGTCGACGCTCGGCGCGCTTTTCCCGATCTTCGGCGACGGCAACACGGTGGCCGCGGTGGCGGTCTCCTCGGTCGGCGTATGGACCGTGCATTTCATGATCCTGCGCGGGGTGAAGCAGGCGGCCGGCCTCAACACCATCGTCACCGTGGCGAAGATCATCCCGATCCTCGTCTTCCTGGTGTTCGTCGGCTTCGGCTTCAAGGCGGACGTCTTCGCCGCCAATTTCCTCGGCGGGCCGGGGCTGGAAGGCGAGGGGCTGTTCACGCAGGTGCGCGGCACGATGCTGGTGACGGTGTTCGTATTCGTCGGCATCGAGGGGGCGAGCGTCTATTCGCGCTTTGCGCGCCGGCGCGAGGATGTCGGGCTCGCCACGCTGCTCGGTTTCCTCGGCGTGCTGTGCCTTCTGGTGATGGTGACGATGCTGTCCTACGGCGTGCTGCTGCGCCCCGATCTCGCGGCGCTGCGCAACCCGTCCATGGCCGGCGTGCTGCAGGCGGTGGTCGGGCGCTGGGGCGCGGTGTTCGTCAGCATCGGGCTGATCGTCTCGGTGCTCGGCGCCTATCTCGCCTGGTCGCTGCTCGCCGCCGAGGTGCTGTTCTCGGCGGCGCGGATGGAGAGCATGCCGGCCTTCCTCTCGGCCGAGAACCGCAACCGCGTGCCCTTCGCCGCGCTGTGGCTGACCAACATCCTCATCCAGCTTTTCCTGGTGATGACGCTGTTCGCCGAACAGGCGTTCCTGCTGGCGCTGAAGCTCACCTCCTCCATGATCCTGCTGCCCTACCTGCTGGTCGCGGCCTATGCGCTGAAGCTCGCCTGGAGCGGGGAGAGCTACGAGCTGAAACCGCGCGGACGGCGGGTCGATCTGGTGCGGGCGGGGCTGGCGACGCTCTACGCCGCCGGGCTGGTCTATGCCGGCGGGCTGAAGTTCCTGCTGCTGTCGCTGGTGATCTATGCGCCCGGCACGGCACTGTTCGCGATCGCGCAGAAGGAGCGCGGCCACGCGGTGTTCACGCCGGCGGAGCTGCTGCTGTTCGGCGCGGTGGCGGCGGGCGCGGTGCTCGGCCTGTACGGGCTGGTGACGGGGCGCATCACCATCTGAGCGCGGGCCTCACGTCGGCTCGTGCCCCGCCGTCCCCTCGCGCCGGGCGAACTGGCGGGCCGCCCATTCGAGGAATACCCGCACCCGGGGCGAGAGCTGGCGGCTGCGCGGATAGAGCAGCGAGACCGGCGCGGAGGGCGGCGGCGTGTCTTCGAGCAGGGGGACCAGCGCCCCGCTCGCGAGGTCGTGCTCGATGTGGAAGCGCGGAACCTGGGCGAGGCCGAGCCCGAGCTTCACGCCGAGCAGGTAGCTTTCCGGCCCGGTGACGGAGAAGGGCGCCTTCATCTCCACCCGCCGCAGCCCGCCCTCGACCTGGAACTCGACCGGCGTCAGGTTGCCGGTGCTGAGCCGGCGGATGCCGACGAGGCGATGGTTCGCCAGATCGTCAATGCTCGCCGGGATGCCGTAGCGGGCGAGATAGCCCGGCGTGGCGCAGGTGACGCGCTCGAGCATCGCGACGCGCCGCGCGACGAGGTCGCTGTCGGGCAGCGCGCCGTAGCGCAGCACGCAGTCGACGCCCTCCTGCACCGGGTCGACCCAGTGGTCGCGCTCGCTCATGCTCAGCTCGATGCGCGGATGGCGGGCGAAGAAATCGGGCAGCGTCGGCATCAGGAAATGCCGCGCCAGCGTTCCCTGCACGTCGACGCGCAGCATGCCGGTCGGCTCGGCGCCGCCGAAGGCGCCCTCCGCATCCTCGATGTCGTCGAGAATGGCGAGGCAGCGGCGATAATAGGCCTCGCCGTCGAGGGTCGGGCGCACGGCGCGGGTGGTGCGCTGGAGCAGCCGCACGCCCAGCCGCTCCTCCATCTGCCGGATCACGGTGGTGGCGGTGGAGCGCGGCACGCCGGTGTCGTGCGCGGCCTCGGTGAAACTGCGCCGCTCCACGATGCGGGTGAAGAGGCGCATGGCGTCGAGCCGGTCCATGGATCGATTGTTCGTTCATATTGAACAGTAATGGCGATCCTAGCCCGATTATCTTCAACCCGCCAGATGGCGCATCAGGCGCGTCGCCACGGTGGCGGCAGCAAGAGGAGAAGCACCATGTCGAACGAGAACAGGGTGGCCCTGGTGACCGGCGCGTCCCGGGGCATCGGCGCGGCCATCGCCGAGCGGCTGGCCGCCGACGGCCATACGGTGGTGATCAACTATGCCGGCCGGGCCGGGGAGGCCGAGGCGCTGGCGGCGAAGATCGAGAAGGCCGGCGGGCACGCGCTGACCGCGCAGGCCGACGTCAGCGATCCGCAGGCGGTGGCGCGCATGTGGGACGCGGCGGAAGCCGCGTTCGGCGGCGTCGACGTGCTGGTCAACAATGCCGGCGTCATGCGCCTCGCCACGCTCGCCGAGGCCGACGACGCGCTGGTCGACAGCCAGATCGCCATCAACCTCAAGGGCCCGATCAACACGATGCGGCTCGCCGCGCGGCGGCTGCGCGAGGGCGGGCGGATCATCAACCTGTCCTCCAGCGTCGTCGGCCTCTACCAGCCGACCTATGGCGTCTATGCCGCCACCAAGGCCGGCATCGAGGCGCTGACGCATGTGCTCGCCCGCGAGCTGCGCGGGCGCAACATCACCGTCAACGCGGTCGCGCCCGGGCCCACCGCCACGGCGCTGTTCCTCGACGGCAAGCCGCAGCAGGCGGTCGATGCGCTGGCGAAGCTCGCCCCGCTGGAACGGCTCGGCGAGCCGGAGGACATCGCCAATACGGTCGCCTTCCTCGCCGGCCCCGATGGCGGCTGGATCAACGGGCAGGTGCTGCGCGCCAATGGCGGGATCATCTGATCCTGCCCGCGCCGTCCCCCGCTCAACCCCACGATTTCAGGATCGGAAAGGCATGACGCCATGTCGAAACAGATCATTCTCATCACCGGCGCCTCCAGCGGCTTCGGCCGCCTGACGACTGAAGCGCTCGGCCGCGCCGGCCACACCGTCTACGCCTCGATGCGCGACGTCGCCGGCCGCAATGCCGCCAATGCGGCCGAACTCGCCGCCCTGCCGGGCACCGACATCCGCCCGGTCGAACTCGACGTCCAGTCCGGGCCGTCGACCGAGGCCGCGGTGGCGCGCATCATCGCCGAGGCCGGGCGGATCGACGTGCTGGTGCACAATGCCGGGCACATGATGTTCGGCCCGGCCGAGAGCTTCACGCCCGAGCAATATGCCCAGCAGTACGACGTCAACGTGCTCGGCACGCAGCGCGTCAACCGGGCGGCGCTGCCGCATATGCGCGCCGCCGGGCAGGGGCTGCTGGTCTGGGTGTCGAGCTCCAGCTCGGCGGGCGGCACGCCGCCCTATCTGGCGCCCTATTTCGCCGCCAAGGCGGCAATGGACGCGCTCGCCGTGCAATATGCGCGCGAGCTCGCCCGCTGGGGCATCGAGACCACGATCGTGGTGCCGGGCGCCTTCACCAGGGGCACCAACCACTTCGCCCATTCCGGCCGGCCGGCGGACGAGGCGCGGCTCGCGGATTACGAGGCCGGGCCCTACAAGGGCTTCGGCGAGCAGGTGCAGCAGGCCTTCGCCGCCATCGTGCCGGAAGACGCGGATGCGGGCGGAGTCGCGCGGCGGATCGTCGAGGTGGTGGATGCGCCGTTCGGCACGCGCCCGTTCCGGGTCCATTACGACCCGACCGGGGATGGCGCGGATGTGGGCTTCGCGGTGCTCGACCGGCTGCGCGCCGAGATGCTGCACCGGGTCGGCCTTGCCGACCTGCTGAAGCCGGCCCGGCGCGGCTGACCGGCCGCCGCCGGCGGCGAGGCCGCTATTCGGCGGGCACGGTTCCGGCCCCGGTGCCCGCCTCGGCCCGGCTCGCCAGCCAGGTCTGGAACCGGGCGAGGTAGAGATAGACCACCGGCGTCGTGTAGAGCGTCAGCACCTGGCTGAGCGCGAGGCCGCCGACCATGGCGTAACCGAGCGGCTGGCGCAGCTCCGCGCCCGTGCCGCTTCCCAGCATCAGCGGCACGCCGGCGAGCAGCGCCGCCATGGTCGTCATCAGGATCGGGCGGAAGCGCAGCCGGCAGGCCTCGGCGATCGCCTGCTCCGGCCCCAATCCCCGCTCGCGTTCGGCGGCGATGGCGAAGTCGACCATCATGATGCCGTTCTTCTTCACGATGCCGATCAGCAGGATGATGCCGATGATGCCGATCACCGACAGGTCGAAGCCGCCGCCCCACAGCGCCAGCAGCGCGCCGACGCCGGCCGAGGGCAGGGTCGACAGGATTGTCAGCGGGTGGATGTAGCTCTCATAGAGCACGCCGAGGATGATGTAGACGGCGAACAGCGCGGCGGCGATCAGCGCCGGCTCGCTCGCCAGCGCGCTCTGGAACACCTGCGCGCTGCCCTGGAAGCTGCCGCCGATTGTGGAGGGCGCGCCGAGCTCGGCCGAGGCGGCGTTGATGGCGGCGACCGCCTCGCCGAGCGAGACGCCGGGCTTCAGGTTGAAGGACAGCGTCACCGCCGGGAACTGCGCCTGGTGCGAGACCGAGAGCGGGCCCACCGCCTTGGCGTCGAGGGTGACGAGGGTGGAGAGCGGGATCGCCTGCCCGGTGGTCGGCGACTTCACATAGATCTCGTCCAGCGTGCCGATGTGCTTCTGCTGCTCGGGCGTCGCCTCGATGATGACGGAGTAGGAATCGAGCTGGGTGAAGTACTGCGTCGCCTGTCGCTGGCCGAAGGCGTCGTTCAGCGTGGCGTCGATCACCGCGGGCTGGATGCCGAAGCGGGCGGCGCGGTCGCGGTCGATGGTGATCTTGACCTGCGGCGCGCTGCCCTGCTGGTCGCTGGTGACGTCGGTCAGCTCGGGGATCTGGCGCAGCTTGGCCAGCAGCTTGGGCGCCCATTCGTCGAGCTCGGCGAGGTCGACGTCGGTCAGCGTGTACTGGTACTGCGCGCGCGAGATGCGCCCGCCGACATTGATGTCCTGCGCCGGCTGCAGGAACACCGCCGCGCCGGTGACCTGCTGCAACTTCGGGCGCAGCCGGTTGATGACCTGCAGCGCCGAGGCGTCGCGCTGGTCGCGCGGCTTCAGGGCGATGAAGAAGCGCCCGGTGTTCGAGGTCTTCGCCCCGCCGGCACCGAGCACCGAGCCGAAGGCGGCCACCGCCGGGTCCTTGGCGATCACCGCGCCGAGCGCCTGCTGCACGCGCTTCATCTCGTCGGGCGAGATGTCCTGCGCCGCCTCGGAGAGGCCGGTGATAACGCCGATGTCCTGGGTCGGGAAGAAGCCCTTGGGCACCACCACGAACAGCCAGCCAGTGAGCGCGATGGTGGTGAAGAACACCATCAGCGTGAAGAAGCGCCAGCGCAGCGCGAGGGCGAGCGTGCGCTCGTAGAAGCCGAGCAGCCCGTCGAAGCCCGCCTCGACGAAGCGGTAGACCCGGCCATGGGTGTGGCGCGGGGGCTTGAGGAAGCGCGAGCACAGCATCGGCGTCAGCGTCAGCGAGACCAGCGCCGAGACCGCGATGGCGGCGGTGACGGTGAGCGAGAACTCGCGGAACAGCCGGCCGACGATGCCGCCCATCAGCAGCAGCGGGATGAACACCGCCACCAGCGAGATGCTGATCGACAGCACGGTGAAGCCGATCTCGCGCGCGCCCTTCAGCGCCGCCGGATAGGCCGCCTCGCCCTCCTCCATGTGGCGCACGATGTTCTCGACCACCACGATGGCGTCGTCGACCACGAAGCCGACGGCGATGGTGAGCGCCATCAGCGACAGGTTGTCGAGGCTGAAGCCGAGCGCGTACATCACCGCCGCGCTGCCGGCGAGCGAGATCGGCACCACCACCGCCGGGATCAGTGTCGCGCGGATGTTGCGCAGGAACAGCAGGATCACCATCACCACCAGCGCGATGGTCAGGATCAGCGTGAACTGCACATCCTCGACCGAGGCGCGGATGGTGGTGGTGCGGTCGACGATGGTGTCGATGGTGATGCCGGCGGGGATGATGCCGTCGAGCTTGGGCAGCGTCGCCTTGATGGCGTCGACGGTCTCGATGACGTTGGCGCCCGGCTGCTTGAACACCAGCAGCACCACCGCCCGCTTGTCGGTGCTCCAGGCGGCGACGTCGACATTCTCCGGGCCCTCCACCGCATGGCCGACGTCGCGCACGCGGATCGGCGCGCCGTTGCGGTAGGCGAGGATCACATCGTCATAGTCCGACGCCTTCACGATCTGGTCGTTGGCGGCGATGGTGAAGCTGCGCACCGCGCCGTTGATCGCGCCCTTGGCCGCCTGTGCGGTGGAATCGGCGAGCGTGGAACGCACGTCCTCGAAGGTCAGCCCGCTGGCGGCGAGCCGCGCCGGGTCGAGCTGCACCCGCACTGCCGGCTTCTGCTCGCCGCCGATGATGACCTGCGCCACGCCCTGCACCTGCGACAGGCGCTGGGCCAGCACGTTGTCGGCGAAATCATCCACCGCCGTGATCGGCATGGTATCGGAGCGCGCAGCGAGGATCATGATCGGCGCGTCGGCCGGGTTCACCTTGCGGTAGCTCGGCGGGGTGGAGAGATCGTCGGGAAGCTGGCGCTGGGCGGCGGTGATGGCTGCCTGCACGTCCTGCGCGGCGGCGTCGATGTCGCGGTCGAGCGCGAATTGCAGCGTGATCGAGGTCGACCCCAGCGTCGAGGTCGAGGTCATCTGGGTGATGCCGGCGATCTGGCCGAAGCGCCGCTCCAGCGGCGAGGCGACGGCGGAGGCCATGGTGTCCGGGCTGGCGCCGGGCAGGCTCGCCGAGACCTGGATGGTGGGGAAGTCGACCTGCGGCAGCGGCGCCACCGGCAACAGCTGGTAGGCGATGACGCCGAGCACCGCCAGCGCCGCCATCAGCAGCGAGGTGGCGATGGGACGCTGAATGAAGGGGGCCGAGATGTTCATGGCTGGGCGCTCACGGCGCCGCCGGGGCGGCGGCCGAGGATAATTCCTCCTTCGGCCCGGCGTCGGTCGCGGCCACATGCGCGTTCGGGCGCAGCCGGTACTGGCCGTCGGTGACGACGCGCTCGCCTTCCGTCAGCCCCTTCTCGACCTTGGCGAAGCCGCGCGCGACCTGGCTGGTCTCGATCGGCCGCACGGTCGCCTTGTCGCCGGTGTCGATGACCCAGGCGAACAGCCCGTCCGGCCCGCGCTGCACCGCGGCCACCGGGACCGCGAGCACGTCCTTCAGCTTGTCGACGGTGAGGTCGACATGCACGAAGGCGCCCGGCCACAGGCGTTCGTCCTGGTTGGTGAAGATCGCCTTGAGCCGCAGCGTGCCGGTGCTGGTGTCGATCTGGTTGTCGACCACGGCGAGCGTGCCGGTGCCGAGCGCGCTGCCGTCCTCGCCGCGGGCGACGACGGTGAGCGGGCCCTTCGCCATCGCCCGCTGCACCGCGCCGAGGTTCTTCTCCGGCAGGGTGAAGACCACCGCCACCGGCTTCAGCGTGGTGAGCACGGCGATCGGCGTGCTGTCGGTGGCGTGGACGATGTTGCCGGCGTCGACCTGGCGGATGCCCATGTGCCCGTCGGCCGGGGCGGTGATGGTCATGTAGCCGAGCGTGGTCTGCGCGCTGCGGATGGCGGCGTCGTCGGCGGAAATGGTCGCCTTGAGCTGGTCGACCGTCGCCTGCTGCTGGTCGAGCTGCTGCTTGCTGGCGAAGTCCTTCTGCGCGAGCTCGGTGTAGCGGTTGAGGTCGGCCTCGGCGCCGCGCAGCTGCGCGGTGTCCTTCTCCTTGGTCGCCTGTGCCTGGCCGAGCGAAGCCTCGGCGAGGCGCGGGTCGAGCTTGGCGAGCACGTCGCCGGCCTTGACGTCCTGGCCCTCGGTGAAGTCGACCGATTGCAGCGTGCCGTCGACGCGGGCGTGGATGTTGATGGTCTGCGAGGCCTGGACCGTGCCGAGGCCGCTCAGCACCACCGGCATGTCGCGGCGGGCGACGGTGGCCACCGTGACCGGGACCGGCGCCGCCTGCCGGACGGTGGCGGGGTTCGGGGCGGCGGCGCGTGCGGCGCTCTCGCGCCAGACGAAGAAGCCGGCGCCCAGCACGGCGAGGCCGACGAGCAGCAGCAGCGAGCGGACGATCGCTCGACCGCGCGAAGGGGAGTCATCTCTTGCCGACATTAGGGGACCGTGTTCGCCGCTGACGATGCATGATGTTGCCCAGCAACCCTGTCATAGTCACATTAATTCGCGTTCACATGGGCTACGTTGGGGCAGGTCACGCGGCGGGGAAATCTTGCCTTTCCGCGCGGCATTACCTCAGCTTTCGAACGCCCTGAAGCGGCTGATCTCCAGCCCGTTGCCGACCGGCACCGGCAGGCTCGCCATGTCGGGCGGGCCGCGCACCGCGTCGAGATAGGCGGCGACGTCCCGCCGTCCCGGGCGGATATTGTCGGCGACGATGATGGCGCCGGGATTGAGCTTGGGGGCGAACGCCTCGAGGGCCGGCAAATAGAGCTGGTTGGGCAGGTCGAGCAGGACGAAGTCGAGCCCCGCCGGCAGGTCGCCGATCATCTCCACCGCGTCGCCGACGCGGAACTCGACATGCTCGGCAAGGCCCGCCTTTGCCGACATCTCGCGGGCGAAGGCGGATTTGTAGTCCTTCGCCTCCATCGTCACGAGCCGGCCGCCGGAGGCGCGCGCGGCCTCGGCCAGCCAGATGCCGGAATAGCCGTAGGAGGTGCCGAGCTCGAGGATGGCCGGCGCGCTCAGGCTGCGCGCCAGCAGGTTGATGAAGCGGCCGGTCTGCGGGCCGACGGCGAGCAGCCGGCGGTCGATCCCGTCCTCGGCAGGGCGGGGCGCATGGCCCCGCCGCTCCCGTTCGCGCTCGTCCTGCTCGCGTCGGATCATCTCGTGATAGACGTCGAGGACGGCGTCGATCCTGTCGTCCATCAGCTCTGCTCGATGGTTTGCGCCGCGGTGTTGAGGGCATCGGCGATGGTGCCGGCGGCGGCCTCGTCGATATCGCCGCGCCGCAGGCGGTGGCGCAGCGCGCGCTTCAGTGAGTCCATGCCCTCGATCACCGGGGCCGGCACGTCGCCGTGCCGGGAGCCGGGGCCGGCGCCGCCGATGCGCGCCAGCAGGGCGTCGAGCGCGGCGCGGTTGGCGGTGAGGAAGGCGGTGCCCTCCTCGGTCGGGCCGTAGCGCTTGCGCCCTCCCTCCTCGGCGGCGATGCGGGCATAGCCCATGTCCTCCAGCCAGGACAGGGTGGGGTAGATCACGCCCGGGCTCGGGCTGTAGCTGCCGCCCATCCGCGCCTCGATGGCGCGCATCAGCTCGTAGCCGTGGCGCGGCTGCTCGGCGAGCATGTCCAGCGTCAGCAGCCGCAGCTCGCCATAGTTGAAGGCCCGGTCGCCGCCATGGCGCCGGCGGCCGTGGCCGTGACGCTCCGGGCGGTGATGTTCGGCGTCAGGCCCCTCGGGGCCGCCAGGGCCGCGCCCGTGGCGCCCTTCGCCGTGACGGTCGTGACCGTGTTCGTGATGACCGTGTTCGTGATGACCGTGTTCGTGATGACCGTGTTCGTGGGGGCCGTGCCCGCGATGGCGGCCGCGGCGGTGGTGCGGTTCGTGGGAAGGGTGATCGTCGTGTTCGTTGTCGGTGTGTTTCATGCGACGGGATATATATCTCGATATATCGTAAATCAAGATATATCGAGATATGCCGCTTCAGTCGCCCCGCTCCGGCGCGACCAGAGCGCGGAAAAGGCTGGCGGCCGCTGGATTTGCGCGAGGCGCGGAGCTTGCGCCGGAAAAAGTTTCGGGGGCGTCCAGCGCCCCCGAATGTCGTCGTCGTCCGCGAACATGCCGCCCATCAGGCGTCGGGCATGACGGTGTGGTTGGCCATCATCTCCAGCGCCTTGACCAGCGCCGAGTGATCCCACGCCGCCCCGCCATTGGCCGCGCAGGCCGAGAACAGCTGCTGCGCCACCGCGGTCGCGGGAAGCGCCATCTGCAGCTGGCGCGCCCCGTTCAGCGCCAGGTTCAGGTCCTTCTGGTGCAGCTCGATCCGGAAGCCGGGGTCGAAGGTCCGCTTCACCATCCGCTCGCCATGCACCTCGAGGATCCGCGAATTGGCGAAGCCCCCCATCAGCGCCTGGCGCACCTTGGCCGGGTCCGCCCCCGCCTTGGAGGCGAACAGCAGCGCCTCGCCCACCGCCTGGATGGTCAGCGCCACGATGATCTGGTTCGCCACCTTGGTGGTCTGACCGTCGCCGTTGCCGCCCACCAGCGTGATGTTCTTGCCCATCTTCTCGAACAGCGGCTTCACCGTCTCGAACGCCTTGTCCGGCCCGCCTACCATGATGGTCAGCGAGGCCGCCTTGGCCCCGACCTCGCCGCCCGACACCGGCGCGTCGAGATAGTCGCAGCCGAGCGCGTTGACCTTCTTCGCGTATTCCTTGGTCTCGACCGGGGCGATCGACGACATGTCGACCACGATCTTGCCCGCCGACAGGCCGGCGGCGATGCCGCCCTCGCCGAACAGCGCCGCCCCCACATGCGGGGTGTCGGGCACCATGATGATGATGATGTCGGCGTTCGACGCCACCTCGGTCCCGTTGGCGCAGGCGATGCCGCCCTTGCCTGTCAGGTCCGCCGGGACCGGCTTGATGTCGTACAGATAAAGCGTGTGGCCCGCGTCGATCAGGTGACCCGCCATCGGCGCGCCCATGATCCCGAGACCTACAAATCCAACCTTCGCCATCGTTTCGTCCTCGCTTTCCTGCGTGTTTCGCTGCGGTCAGGCCGTGACCTTGAGCACGTCGGGGTTGACGCAGGTCCCGGGCGCACGCCCGTGCAGCACCTCGATGATGTTGGTCGCGGCGATGCGGCCCATGGCGAGCCGCGTCTGCGGCGTCGCGGAGGCGATGTGCGGCACGACGACCACGTTGGCCAGCCCGGCGAGGCCGGGCGCGAGGGCGGGCTCGTCCTCGAACACGTCGAGCCCCGCGCCCCAGATCTCGCCGGCCTTCAGCGCCTCGACCAGCGCCGGCTCGTCCACCACCGGGCCGCGGCTCGCATTGATGAGCACGGCGGTCTTCTTCATCGCCCGCAGCTCGTCCGCGCCGATGTAGTGGTGGGTCTCGGGCAGCAGCGGGACGTGCAGGGTGAGGAAGTCGGATTCGCGCAGCAGCGTCGGCTTGTCGACATGGCGGGCGCCGGTCTCGGCCTCGAAGTCGGCGTCGCGGTGCATGTCGGCATAGATGATGTTCATGTCGAAGCCGCGCGCCTTGCGGGCGACGTTGCGGCCGATGCGCCCGAGCCCGGCGATGCCCAGCGTCTGGCGGTCGACGTCGAGCCCGACGAAGGTCATCGGCGCCCATCCCTGCCATCGGCCCTGGCGGACGAAGGCGTCGGACTCGGCGATCCGCCGGGCGGTGGCGAGCAGCAGCGTCATGGTGTGGGTGGCGGTGGCATCGTCCAGCACGCCGGGCGTGTTGGTGAGGACGACGCCGCGCCTGGTGGCGGCGGCGAGGTCGAAATTGTTGAAGCCGACCGCGTAGTTGGCGACGACGCGAAGCTGCGGGCCGGCGGCGTCGAGCACCTCGCCGTCGATGGTGTCGGTCAGGAGCGTGATCGCGGCGTCCCGGCCCTTGAGGCGCTCCTTCAGTTCGTCGCGGCTCAGCGCCCGGTCCTCGGGATTGACCTCCACGTCGAAATGGGCGCGCAGCTCCTCGATGGTCTGCGAGGGAATGGCGCGCGTCACATAGACGGATTTGCGGCTCGTCATGGATCGGATCCTGGATCAGTGGGTGTCGAGGGAGGCGGCGAGGAGGTCGGCGATGGCCTGGTCCTCCTCCGGCGCGAGGCCGCTGATGCCGACGGCGCCCAGGAGGCGGCCGGCGGCGTTCTTCACCACCGCGCCGCCCGGCAGCGCGGTGAGGGCGGGATCGCAGAAATAGCTCGCCGGGATGTTCTCGCGGTGCAGGCGGGCGAGGAAGGCGTCCGTGCCCACGCCCATGCGCGCGGCCGAATAGGCCTTGCCCTGCGACAGGGCGATGCTGCGTACCGGGGCGCCGTCGGCCCGGGCGAAGGCGAGCAGGAAGCCCTGTGCGTCGCAGGCGGCGGCGCAGATCGGCCGGCCGTATTCGGCGGCCGCGCGGGCGAGGGCGTCGGCGACCATGCGCCGGGCCTGTTCGTAGTCGATCGTCTCCATGGGGAAGCGCCTTTCACGGTTCGGGGCCGGCGGGGCGGGAGGGATCCCGGTCCCGCGCGGCGGTTTCGTCCCCGGCCACGCCGGGCGGGCGCGGCCAGGGGCTCAGGCAGGGTGGGAGCTGTCGGGAGAAGCCGTCAGGGCTTGCCCTGCTCATAGGCGGGGCGGTCGGTCACCAGCGGCGGGGGCGCGGTCTCGTCGGTGGCGACCATTCCCTCCGCCAGCCGCTGGGCGTTCCGCTTCTGCACCTTGCGGTAGACATAGGCGGTGAGCAGCGGCGTGAGCACGGCGGTGACGATGACCGAGGCCGCCACCTGCACGGTCGCGACCGGCGCGATCGCGGCATAGGAGGGGTCGGCGGCGGCGATGGCCTTGGGCACGGCGGCGGCATTGCCGGCGGTGCTGGAGGCCGCGGCACCGGCGACGCCCGAGCCGCCGAGCATCTTGTCGGCGAAGACGCAGCAGATGCCGGTGACGACGAACACCAGCAGGCCGAGGAAGATGCCCGAGAGGCCGCCGGCGACGACGTTGTTCAGGTTGATGTTCTGGCCCAGCGTGAAGGCCATGAACGGCACCACCAGCCCTTCCTTGGAGCCGAAGAACTCGCGCAGGTCGCCGTCGAGATTGCCGAGTATGGCGCCGGCGAAGATGGGCGCGACCACCGAGACCATCGACAGCCAGGGGATGTTGGCGAGGCCGGCGCCGACCAGGATCACCATGGTCAGGAACGGGCCGGTCTCGATGCTCTGCGCCACATAGGTGCCGGCGTCCTCCTTGTTGCCCATGGCACTGGTGAGGGCCATGAACATGCCGCCATTGGTGTCGCTCATGGCCACCAGCAGGGCGAGGGTGGAGAGGCCGAACAGTTCGCCGCCGAAGAACTTCGCCACCGACAGCGAGATCAGCATCGCCACGGCGACCTTGGCGAACAGGATGCCGAAGCCGCGCTTCAGCATGCGCGGGGCGGCGTTGAAGGTCATCTTGGTGCCGACCGTGAAGAGGTACATGCCGAGCACGGTCGGGTAGCCGGCGCCGCTGAGCGCCTCGGTGAAGCCGCCGATCTTGAGCAGGTTGGGGCAGAAGGTGTTGATGATCATGCCGAGGAACAGCGGCACGACCATGAGCCCCCCGGGCACCTTGGTGATGGTCTGGTAGATCTTCATGGGCATTTCCTCTGACTTCTTGATTCGTCGACAGCGGCCCCGGAAACGCGCCCAGCGAGGCGCTTTCCGTAGCGTAAAGGTAATAAAATACTACCTATGGCCATGCGGCGGCCCGCCCGCGCGACGGCAGGACCGGCCCGTTTCCATCGAGAAGGCTGGTTTCAGGTGCCGGCGTTTCGCCGGATTTTTTGTTGAGCTGTCAGTGCGGCGAACGATGGGGCGGGCGCGTGCCTACCCCACGAGCATGGCGGCATGGGTGCATGGACCCGGTCTCCCTAGATAATTCCATATGTGGAACTATAATTCGTTATACGGATATGCTAGTTGTGTTGCCGGAGGAGATCAATGGGGTAGAAGCCCGCAACGGCACCGTTCCGCGGCCGCGGGCGGCGGGTGCGACGTTCTGGAGCAGGTGATGGCCGACGGGCATACGGACGCGACGAAGTCTTCGGCGCCGGCGCTGAGCAAGGGGTTCGCCATTCTCGAGCTGCTGGCCGAGGAGCCGGGCCTGCGCTTCGCCGAGATCCGCGCGCGCCTCGGCCTGCCGGGCAGCAGCTGCCACCACCTCATCAACACGCTGTGCCAGCTCGGCGCGCTGCAGATGAACGAGCAGCGCGGCTATGTGCTCGGCCTGCGGCTGCTGGAACTCGGCGCGCTCGCCGCCGGTCAGCGCCAGATCGAGCACCAGGCGCTGCCGAGCCTGCGCCGCATGTCGCGCGAGCTGCAGCTCACCTGCCATCTCGGCGTGCTGGAAGGGCACGCGGCGATCTATCTCCTGAAGGTCGAGGGCCAGCGCGAGATCCGGGTCAATACCTGGGTCGGCAAGCGCCTGTCGCTGCACAGTTCCTCCCTCGGCAAGGTGCTGCTGGCCTGGCTGCCGGAGGCCGACATACGCGACCGGCTGCAGCACGCGACCTGGGAGCCCAAGGGGCCGAAGACCATCACCGACCCGGCGGCCTACCACGCCCATCTCGCGCTGGTGCGCGAACAGGGCTGGGCGCTCGACGACGAGGAGGACAACCCCAACATACGCTGCATCGCCGCGCCGGTGCTGGATCTGCGCGGGCGCGTGGTGGCGGCGATCAGCGTGGTGGGCACGGTGCTGGACATCGGCCCGGAGCACATCGACACGCTGGCCGGCGCGGTGCGTGGCACGGCGGGCAGCATCTCGCGCGAGCTCGGCTATCGCGGCGCGCCGGAGCCGGCGCTGCCGGTGGGCTGACCGGCGCGCGGGCGGCGGAAGGACGCCCGCGCGGGATCAGACGCTCTGGCCGACCTGCCGGCGGATCTCGTCGGCGATCGGGTGCAGGTCGCCGGGCGCGACCGGGCCGACGAGGCTGTAGCCGATGCCGTCATGGGCCCAGCTGAAGCCGGTGAGGTCGCCGGTGCGGGTCTGCGACATCAGCGCGTTCCTGTCGGCCGCCATCGGCCGCGTGACCATGACCAGTCGCGTGCCCTTGTCGTCGTCATACATCAGCATCAAAGCCGGCCCGTGCGCGGTCGGCACCAGCCGCCCGCCCATGAAGCGGTAGCCGGAGGGCTTCAGATCCGGGATCTTCACGGGGTGGCGCAGCCGGTCCGAGGTCCAGGAGACGAGGTCGCTGCTGTCGGCGGCGGCGATCTCGACCGGGCGGACCCGGTCGGCGGCGAACACGGAGTAGCTGTCCGCCGCCTCGCTGGCGAGCGCGTTCACTCCCTCGGCCGGGCCGGCGACGCGGCCATGCACCACCCATCCCCCGGCAAGGCCGACGCCGAGCAGCACCACCGCGGCGGCAAGGTCGCGCCAGGAGCGGGCGGAACGGCCGAAGCGGTCCTGCCGGCCGCGGCGCCGCTCCTCGACCAGACGGGCGAGGTTCAGCTCGGAGGGGACGGGCTCCTCGACCACAGGGCGAAGCGCGGCGCGGAGCTGGTCGCGCTGGTCCATATAGGCGGCGACGCGCGCGCCGGCTTCCGGGTGGGTGTCGAGATAGTCCTCGACCTCGCCCCGCCGCGCCGGGTCGAGCCTGCCGTCGACATAGGCCTGGAGGTCGTCTTCGCTGATCGGTCGTGCGTTCATGTCATTCTCCGCTGGCGGAACGGCAGCACCTGTCCGGCCTCGCCGCCACCCTGCGCGCCCGGCTCCATGATGTGGCGCAGGCGCTCGCGGGCGCGGGCGAGGCGGCTCATCACGGTGCCGATCGGGATGTCCAGCACGCGGGCGGCCTCGGCGTAGCTCAGATCCTCCACCGAGACGAGGAGCAGCACGTTCTTCTGCTCCTCCGGCAGGGCGTCGAGCGCCTTCATCACGTCGTACTGGCGCAGGCCCTGGTCCTGGTCCGGCGCCTGCGCCACCGCGTCCTGCTGCAGGTCGTCGAGCGGCACGTGCACGCCGCGCCGCTTGCTCTGGCGCATGCGCGAGATCGCGAGGTTGTGCAGGATGGCGAAGGTCCAGGAGCGGGCGTCGCTGCCCTCGCGCCGCTGGTGCCAGCGGCTGATGGCGAGCTCGAGGCAGTCCTGCACCAGGTCGTCGGCGGCCGCCCGGTCCCGCATCAGCGCCCGCGCATAGCGCCGGAGCGGCGGGATCAGGGGTTCGAGCAAGGTCACCATGTCGTCCATGACAGGTCTCTTTCGGGTTGGCGGCCCCTGCGTGGAGGGGCGGCCCGCCGGCAGTCTACAGGCCGGCGGGCCGGGCGGCTCACTCGACCGCGGTCTGCACCTGCACCGGCGCGCCGATCTTCTCCATCGAGCCGGAGGCGATCACCAGATAGCGCCGGCTGCCGGCGCTCCCGCCCTGCACCACCTGCCGGATCGGGCCGACGGCGTTGACGATGGACGAGCCCGCCGGATTGGCCTTGAAGGCGGCGAGCGGTTCGAGATCGCCCGAGCCGTCGGGCTTGTCGGCGAGCGCCAGAACGTAGGGGCTGCCGGGTTCGAGGCCGGTGACGGAGGCTTCCAGCACCTGCGTCAGCCCCTGGTCGAACAGCGCCACGCTGGTCGGGCTGGCGCCGTCCTTCGCGCCGGGCGCGGAGAGGCGGAAATGCGCCACCGCGCCGGCGAGGCCGAGCGGCTGCAGATTGGCCGTGCCGGGACCCTGCGGCACCGCGTCCGGCACATAGGCGACGGCCTGCGGCGCCTGGCCGATCGGGATCTCGGCCACCACCTTGTTGGTCAGCGTGTCGATGGCCGCGAGCTTCGCCGCGTTCTCGAGGCCGACATAGACGCGCGTGCCGTCGCCCGAGGGCCACAGGCCGTGCGGCAGGTCGCCGACCGGGATGGTCGCCACCTCCTCGAAGGTGTCGGTCCGGTAGACCTTGACCTCGTTGAGCCCGCCGATCGTCACATAGGCGAAGCTGCCCTTGGCGTTGCGGGCGAAGTTGACGTGGTTGGTGATCGGCCCGCTGTCGATGGTCTTCAGCACCTTGAAGGGCGGGCGGGCGTCGAACACCTGGACCTTGCCGACATCCTTGAGCGTGAACCAGACCTGCTTGCCGTCGGGCGTGGCGGCGATGTTGGGGCAGAACGGGCTCGCCTGCTTCACCCGGCCGACGATCTTGTGGGTCGCGACGTCGACCACGTCGGTCTCCGGGTTGAAGGACGAGCAGACATAGCCGTACTTGCCGTCCGGCGAGAAGATCTGCATGCCGGGGCCGGCGGGCACCTTGATGCGCGTCTTCTCCTCGAAGGTCTTGCCGTCGAGCACGGCGACGTAGTCCTCGCCGCGCACCGTCACCCAGACCTCGCGGCCGTCCGGGGTGAAGAACGCCTCGTGCGGCGAGCGGCCGAGATAGGTGGTGTGCTTCACCGTGTTGGTCGCGGTGTCGATGAAGGTCACCGAGTTGCTGCCGGTGGAGACCACGGCGAGCGTCCGGTTGTCGGGCGAGAAGCCCATGCCGTGGACGAGGGTCTGGCCCCGATAGAGCGGCGAGAGGTTGCCTGGCTGGGGATCGCCGAGGCGGATGACGCCGAGCAGCGTGTTGCTAGCCGGGTCGGTGACCGAGACCGTATTGGAGTACTGCTCGGCGGCATAGACGCGGTCGCGATGGCTGACCGGAATGTCCTTCGCGGCAGCGGCATAGGGGGCCTGGCCCGCGAAGGCGGCGGCGCTGGCGAGCAGCGTCCCGGCCAGCGCGGCCAGGAAGGGGATGCGCTTCATCGGATTTTCCTGAGGTTTTGGATGGGGGAGGCGGCGGCGCCCGGGTGGGCGGGGGCCTAGTCGGCCGTGCCGGTGGGCGAGGGCGTCGAGGGCGGCAGCTTCTCGCCCACCGCGAGGCGCATCGCGGCGATCTCCTGCTGCTGCGTGACGATGATCTCCTGGGCGAGATATTTGAGCTTCTGGTTGGTGCCGTAGCGCAGCTCGAGCTTCGCCATGTCGATCGCGCCCTGGTGGTGCGGGACCATCATGTCGACGAAGTCCTTGTCGACGTCGCCGGTGGGCGCCACCGCCATGCCGGCCATCATGGTCGACATGGCGGCATCATTGCCGTCGAGGAAGGGCCGCTCGGCGGCGAGCGCGGCGGGGTCGGTGCCGGGAGCGGGCGCGGGAGCCGCCATTTTCGTGGCGTCCATGTTCATCGCGCCCATGTTCGTGGCGTTCATGTCGTGGGCGAGCCCCGGGACGGCGCTGCCGCCCAGCGCCAGAGCCGCGCCGACCAGCGCGCCGCGGGCGAACCCCGGGAGGGGGTGGAGGCTGCCGGCAAAGTTTCTGCGGAAGGTCCTGCGGATCGCGCCGGTCATCGGCCACTCCTTCGTCCGGTGATGAACGTCTGGTGGCGTAGACGCGGGCCGGGTGGGGATTATTCCGCCGACGGAGCGGGAAGGGCCGCGCCGCCGGTCACGGCTGCTTGATGGACCGCGCGGGCCCCGGTATCGCGGGTGGGTTCAGCCATTCCCGGATGCCGGGCCGGCCGGCTCGAAGGCGTGGTAGATGGCTTCCGCGATCGGCAGCAGCGCGTTGCGGGCGAGCGGCGCCGTCACCGCGAAACCGAAGCCCTGGTCGAGCCAGGCGAGCGTCGAGGCATCGCCGTCGCGGAAGAAGCGGAACGCGGTCTGCGTGCCGTCGGAGGCCTGCACATAGAGGGTCAGGCGCTCGCCGCCGGCGTTCTCGTACATGAGCTGGGCCGCCGCGCCCCGGCGGGCCGGCAGCAGGCGCCCGCCCATCAGCGCGTAGCCGAAGGCGCTGAGATCCGGCGCCTCGAGCGGTCGGCCGAGCCGCTTCGAGAGCCAGGTCATCAGATGCTTCTCGTGCTCGGCGCCGACCTCGACCGGATGCGCCACCTCCACCACATAGGTGCGGTAGGCGGCCATGGCGCCCTGCGACACCGCGTCGGCCGCCGCGAGGCGCGATCCCGGTGGCGCGGCCGGCGCGCCGCGCCCGAGCACCCAGCCGCTGCCGCAGCCGAGCGCGAAGATCAGCACCGCCGCGGCTGCCGCGCGCATCCAGCCGCGGGAGCGCCGCCGGCGGCCGGCGCGGATGCTGGAAACGCGCAGGCGCGCGGGCACAGGCTCCTCGAACTTCGCCCGCAACTGTTCCCTCAGCACCTCCACCTGACGGCGCTCGCGCTCAAGGCGTGCGCGCACCTCCGGCTGCTCGTCGAGATAGGTCTCGACCAGGGCGAAGCGGTCCTGCGCGATGCGCCCGTCGATATAGGCCTGGAGATCGTCCTCGCCGATCGGGGTGTGAGGGCCCTTCATTTGACTCTCCGCAGGAATGGGATGGCCTCACCCTCCAGAAGCTCGCGCAGCTTGCGGCGCGCCCGCGCGAGGCGCGACATGACGGTGCCGGACGGGATGGCGAGGATGTCGGCGGCCTCCGAATAGGAGAACTCCTCGACGCCGACGAGCAGGATCAGCGAGCGGTAGTCCTCCGGCAGCCGGTCGAGCGCGGCCATGACATCCTTCACGTCCAGCGCTCCTTCCTGGCCCGGCGAGACGGCGGGCGCGGGCGCCTCCTCCAGCGGGACGCTGGCGCCGCGCCGCCGGCCGGCATGGTAGGCGTTGATGAAGATGTTGCGCAGGATGGTGAAGAGCCACGGCCTCAGCGCATCCGCGCCGCGATGCAGGTGCCAGCGCGAGAGCGCGCGCTCGAGGCAGTCCTGGACCAGATCGTCGGCGGCCTCGTGGTCGCGCGTCAGCGCATAGGCGTAGCGCCGCAGGGCGGGAATCTCGCCCTCGATCAGCTCGTCCCTGTCAGCCTTCGCCATGGCGATCGCTTCCCTGATCGCTTCCCTGCCGGTGCCGCGGACCGGAAGGCGCCGGCGCCGGGTGGGCCGGCGCCGATGCCGTTCGCATCACGGCTTGGCGACGTGCCAGGCGCCGTTGAGCAGGCCGTCGCCGGAGGCGTCCCCGGCCTTCTCGTCCTTGACGAAGGTGTAGAGCGGCTTGCCCTTGTAGGCCCATTGCAGCGAGCCGTCCTGGCGCGTCACGATCGAATAGCCGGCCTCGGCCTTGGCGCCCTTGGCGGCCATCAGCGGCGGCCAGTTCTCGGCGCATTTGCCGTTGCAGGCGGACATGTCCTTGCCGTCCTTGGAGAAGGTGTAGAGCGTCATGCCGTGGGCGTCCACGAGTGCCTCGCCCTTGGCGGTTTTGCCGGCCATGGCCGGCGCGGCGAGGGCGCTGCCCGCGGCGGCGGCCATGATCACGACGGCAAGCGAAAGGGTCTTCAGCATCGGTTCTCTCCTTGTTGCATCGTCGCGGCGATCGCGACCTGCAGCAGAGAGACAGCCGGGGCGGGCGATCTATTTCGCTCCCGCGCAGTTTTTTCGCGGCCCGGGGCGGCAGACGCCCGGCAGCAACGCAAAAGGGCGGCCGCCGGGCCGCCCTCGCGCTTGGACAGACCGGCCGCTCTACAGGTCGAGCGCGCCGGAGAGGTCGCCCATGGGCGGCTGGTGATGGGCGGCGAGCGCGTCGTCGCGCTCGATCAGGCCGGGCAGCACCGGCAGGTTCCAGCGCTCGGTGATGAAGCGCAGGATCGAGGTGGTGTCGTACTGGGTGTGGTCGACGAAGCCCTTCCGGGCGAAGGGCGAGACGATGAGGGCGGGAATGCGCGAGCCCGGGCCCCAGCGGTCGGCCCGGGGCGGGGCGACATGGTCCCAGAAGCCGCCATTCTCGTCATAGGTCAGCACCACCAGCATGTGGCCCCATTGCGGGCTCTTCTGAAGGTGGGCAATGACGTCGGCGATATGCGCGTCGCCCGCCGCCACCGAGGCGTAGCCGGCGTGCTGGTTCAGGTTGCCCTGCGGCTTGTAGAAGGTCACGGCCGGCAGCTTGCCGGCGTCGATGTCGGCGATGAAGGCGGTGCCGTTCATGCCGCCGTCGCGCAGATGCGCGGCCCGCGCCGGGGTGCCGGGCGCGAACTGGGCGAAATAGTTGAACGGCTGGTGGTGGTACTGGAAGTTCGGCACCGGCTTGGCGTTCTTGCCGTCCAGCGCCGCCTGCCAGGCGCCCGCATACCAGGCCCAGTCCACGCCCTTGGCGCTGAGCAGGTCGCCGATGGTGACGTCATGCTGCGGCGGCAGGGTGGTGGCGACCGAGGGGTCGGCATAGGCCGGGCCGGACTGCTCCGTCGGCGGGTTGCCGCTCGGCTGGTATGGCGGCTGCATGGTGTTCACCGCGTAGAAGTCCGGCGTCAGGTTCGAGCTGTTGGCGAATTTGGGCGGGCCGTCCATCGCCGAGCCGGGCGCGTTGGCGGCCGGCGTCAGGGTCACGCCGTCTGGCTCGACCTTGGAGACCAGCCCCTTGGCCGGGCTGTTCCCGGCGTCGGGATAGCGTGGGATGCAGGCGCAGATCAGCTCGAAATGGTTGAGGAAGGAGCCGCCGAACGCGCCCTGGAAGAAGTTGTCGGCCAGCGTGTACTCCTTCGCCACGTCCCACAATTGCTGCTGCGCATGGGCGTAGTTGCCCATCACCAGCCCGCCGGAATCGGCGAAGGCGGCGAACTTGTCGTTCCTGCCGCCGTCGATCTGCATCTGCTCCTCATAGAAGCGGTGCCACAGGTCGCGGGTGATGACGCTGTCGGCGGTGTCGAAGCCCTTGGGGCCGTCGATGGCGAAGGGCGCGTTGGGCAGGTGCTCGGTCTTGGCCTGGGTCACGACCGGCGTCACGCCCTTGGCGGTGAGCCCCTCCCAGATGGCCGGAAGCTCGGCGAGCGGCTTGCCGTCGCGATCCACCTGCCGCGCCGCCTGGGGGGTGACCTCCTGAAGGCCGCGCGCGCCCGGGAACGTGCCGTAGATATTGTCGAAGCTACGATTTTCCGCGTAGATCACCACAACCGTATCGATCTTGTCGAGATCGACTGCCGCTGCGGAAGATATGGTTGCCGCAAAGGCAACCAGTGACGCGCCAGTCAGGAGCAACGTGCGAAGCGGATGCATATTTTCTTCTCCACCTTTCGGGCGAACGACTGGCACACGCCACGAGACAAGCCGTCGAGCGCTTGGAATTATTCTTAGCTACGCCTGTCATATTGCAGTTTCGTGATCCTCCGGCGGCCGCCATCACGCCGCTGTCATGGAACTGGCCCAACGATTCACCGGCACGCGCGCCGGCGCGTCCGGTTTCGAGGGAGAGCGCAGCGTGACGAGGGAGCGGAAGGAGAAGGGGGCGCGGTGCGTGATGGTGATCGCCCGCAGGGCTGGCGTTTCCCGCTCGCTGCGTGCCGCCGGCATCGGTCTGCTCGCGGCGCTCACTGTGGCGATGGCGGGGGCGCCGGCGATGGCGGTCTCGGGCGTGCTGTCGCGGGCGGACGCCTATGCGCGGGCGGACGCGCTCACCACACTGGGGCGCAAGATGTTCTTCGACCCGAGCCTGTCGGCCTCGCACGCCCTGGCCTGCGCCTCCTGCCACGCGCCGTCGGCGGGCTTCTCGCCGGCGGATGCGGCGCCGATCCGCCTCGGCGGCCCGCATCTCGACCAGCCGGGCGTGCGCGCCGTGCCCTCGCTGACCTATATCGAGGTGACGCCCGCCTTCACCGAGCACGAGTTCGACGGCGAGGAGGAGGGCGACCCCAGCGTCGACAATGGGCCGACCGGCGGGCTCGACTGGGACGGGCGGGCGGATCGCGGGCGCGACCAGGCGCGCTTTCCCCTGCTGGCGCCGAACGAGATGGCGAATGCGAGCCCGGCCGCCGTGGTGGCCTCGGTGCGCGCCGCGCCCTATGCGGGCGAGGTGCGCGCGCTCTCCGGGGGAGGCGACGACGCCGCGCTGTTCCGCACCGTGGTGGCGGCGCTGGAAGCATTCGAGCAGGACCCCGCCACCTTCTATCCCTACACCAGCAAGTTCGACGCCTATCTCGCCGGCAAGGCGACGCTGAGCGACGCAGAGGCGCGCGGGTTGAAGCTGTTCGAGGACGAGAACAAGGGCAATTGCGCGAGCTGCCATCGCAGCCAGGTGGACGCCACCGGCACGCCGCCGCAGTTCACCGATTACGGCATGATCGCGCTCGGCCTGCCGCGCAACCGGGCCATTCCCGCCAACAAGGACCCGAACTACTACGATCTCGGCCTGTGCGGGCCCTACCGCACCGACTTCGCCGGCGAGGCCGACTATTGCGGCCTGTTCAAGACGCCTTCGCTGCGCAACGTGGCGCGACGCAAGACGTTCTTCCACAACGGCGCGTTCACCAGCCTGCGCGACGCGGTGGCCTTCTACGTCTATCGCGACGTGCAGCCCGAGCGCTTCTACCCGCGCCGGGCCGACGGCAGCGTGGCCATCTATGACGACCTGCCCGAGCGCTACCGGCAGAACCTCAACCAGGACCCGCCCTTCGGCGGCAAGCCGGGCGACCGGCCGGCGCTTACCGAGGCCGAGATCGACGACGTGGTCGCCTTCCTGAAGACGCTGGACGACGGCTACCAGCCCCCGCATGCGGGAGGCTCGTCGAGCCGGTGAGCGAGGACGGGCCCGCTCGTCAGAAGCCCATCGGCCCGCCGTCGCTGCGCGGGTCGCCGGCGCCTTCCAGCACGCCGTCGGCATGGCGCGCGATAGCGCCGGCATGGCCCATCATCTGGTCGAACGGCGCCACGACCTCGACGTCGTGCCCGGCCTCGCGCAACGCCGCGACGAGCTCCGGCGGGAAGCGGCTTTCGAGCTTCAGCGTGACGGTCTCCGCGCCCCAGGTCCGCCCGAGCAGCCAGCGCGGCGCGGTGATCGCCGCCTGTAGCTCCTGCCCGAACAGGGCGTAGCGCGAGAACAGCGCCGCCTGCGTCTGCGGCTGGCCCTCGCCGCCCATGGTGCCGTAGACCATGCGCCGCCCGTCGGCGAAGGTGGCGAAGGCCGGGTTGAGGGTGTGGAACGGCTTGCGGCCGGGCGCCAGCACGCGCGGGCCCTCGCCACGGAGCTGGAAGCTGGAGCCGCGGTTCTGCCAGACGATGCCGCTTTGCGGCAGCACGACGCCCGAGCCGAATTCGAAATAGATGCTCTGGATGAAGCTCGCCGCCATCCCCTCGCCGTCGATGGCGCCGAGCCAGACCGTGTCGCCGGCCGAGGGCGGAGCCGGCCAGGGCAGGGCGCGGGCGGGATCGATGCGGGCGGCGAGCCGGTCCAGCGCCTCATCCGTGAGCCAGGCGCGCGGGTCCTCGCCCATGGCGTCGGGATCGCCGACGATCCGGTCGCGCACCAGGAAGGCCTGCTTGGTGGCCTCGACGAGGCCGTGCACATGGTCGAACCCCTCCGCCGCGTCGACACCGAGCCGGCTGAACAAGGCGAGGATCATCAGCGAGGACAGGCCCTGCGTGGGCGGGGGCATGTTGTAGAGCATCATGCCGGGAAGGCCGACCGACACCGGCGCCACCCGCCGGGCGCGGCAGGCGGCGAGGTCCTCGGCGCTCACCGGCGAGCCGGCCGCGGCGAGGTCCTGTGCGATCTCGCGTGCGAGCGCGCCGCGATAGAAGGCGTCCGTCCCCTCGGTGCCGAGGCGGGCGAGCGTGTCGCCGAGCGCAGGGAGCTTCATCACCGAGCCGGTCGCGGGCGGGGCGCCGTCGACGAGGAAGCTCGGCGCGAAGCCGGCGACGTCGGCGAGCTCGGGCAGCTTCTGCGCCGTCAGCTCACTCTGGCTGGCGGTGACGGGGAAGCCGTTGCGCGCGTGCCAGACAGCGTCCTCGACCAGCCGGGACAGCGGCAGCCGGCCGCCCTTCTCGGCGCTGAGCGCCAGCGCCTCGCCCCAGCCGGAGACGGTGCCGGCCACGGTATTGGCGGCGAGCGGACCGCGCGGGGGAATGACCTCCAGCCCGGCGTCGAGATAGAGCGCGGGGGTGGCGCGCGCGGCGGCGCGCCCGCAGGCCTCGATGCCGACCGGCGCCTCGCCCGGCGGGGCGACGAGCCAGAAGCCGTCGCCGCCGATCGCGGTCATGTGCGGGTAGACCACGGCCAGGGCCGCGGCCATGGCGAGCGTCGCCTCGACCGCATTGCCGCCCTCGCGCAGCACGCGCAGGCCCGCCTCGCTCGCCAGATGATGCGGCGATGTCACCATGCCCCGGCGGGCACGCGATGTGTTGAGCATGTGATGGGTACTCCGGCTACCAGCCGATGGCCCGGGGCAGCCAGGTGGCCAGGTCCGGGAAGGCGAACACCACCGCCACGGCGGCGATCTGCAGCGCGATGAAGGGCAGCACGCCGCGGTAGATGTCGCCTGTCGCGACTTCGGGCGGCGCCACGCCCCTCAAATAGAACAGCGCCCAGCCGAAGGGCGGGGTGAGGAACGAGGTCTGCAGCACGGTGGCGATCAGCGCGGCGGCCCACACCAGGTCGACCCCGGCATTGTTCAGCAGCGGCAGGAACATCGGCACCACGATGTAGCTGATCTCGATCCACTCGATGAAGAAGCCGAGCACGAAGATGATCGCCAGCATGAAGATGATGATGCCGTTGGTGCCGCCCGGCACCAGCGAGAACGCGTCGTGCACCAGCCGCTCGCCGCCGAGCCCGCGGAAGGACAGGGCGAAGACCTGCGAGCAGATCAGCACGAAGAACATCATCGCGGTGATGCGTGCCGTCGACTGCACCGTCGCCACCAGCACCTTCCAGGTGAAGCGGCGGGCGATGGCGGCGACCAGGATCGAGCCGAGCGCGCCCATGCTGGCGGCCTCGGTCGGCGCCGCGATGCCGGCGATGATCGAGCCGAGCACGGCGAGCACGAGGCCGATCGGCGGCAGGCCGACCTTGAGCACCTTCAGCCACAATTCGCCGCGCGGCATGGCCCGGCGTTCCTCGATCGGGACGGCGGGCACCTTCTCCGGCGAGACGATGCCGACGACGATCATGTAGATGCAGAACACGCCGGTGAGCAGCAGCCCCGGCATCAGCGCGGCCGCGAACAGCGTGCCGACCGATTCGCCGAGGATGTCGGCCAGCAGGATCAGCACCGTGCTGGGCGGGATGAGCTGGCCGAGCGTGCCGGAGGCGCAGATGGCGCCGCAGGCGAGGCTCTTGTCGTAGCCGCGCCGCAGCAGGGTCGGCAGGGTGAGCAGGCCGAGCGTGACGATGGTGGCGCCGACGATGCCGGTGGTCGCCCCCATCAGCATGCCGACCAGCACGATGCCGAGCCCCATGCCGCCGCGCAGGCTGCCGGAGACGTGGCCGATCACGTCCATCAATTCGTCGGCGAGGCGGGATTTCTCCAGCATCACGCCCATGAACACGAAGAGCGGGATGGCGATCAGCGTGTAGTTGGCGGTGACGCCGTAGATGCGCGCCGGCAGCAGGTTGAACAGCGTGGTGCCGAAGCCCAGCCAGCCGAAGAAGAAGCCGCTGATGGCGAGCGTGAGCGCCACCGGCACGCCGGCGAGGAGCAGCACGAAGAAGGAGGCGATGCAGGACATCGCCAGGATTTCATTGACGGGCATCGGTGGGCACCGGCGAGGCGGGATGGGACCCGCCGCCAAGGAAGGGCTGGATCGCGCGCAGGGTCGCGGCGAGGCTCTGGAGCAGCAGCAGCGCGAAGCCGGCGGGGATCATCGCCTTGAGGATGAAGCGGTAGGGCAGGCCGCCGGGATCGGGCGAGCCCTCGCCGATGACGTAGGACTGCTTGACGTAATGCCAGGACAGCACGATCACGATCACCGACAGCGCCACCACGCACAGCGCGGAGAACAGGTCGATCACCTCCCGCACCACGGCGGGGAAGCGGGCATAGGCGATGTCCACCCGGACATGGCCCTCATGCTTGACCGTGTAGGCGATGCACAGCAGCGTCAGCGGCGACATCAGGTGCCATTCCAGCTCCTGCATCGCCACCGAGCCGACGTTGAAAATGTACCGCGCCAGCACGTTGCCGGCCATGACGAGGACGAGCGCGAGGCCCGTCCACGCCGCGGCCCGGCCGCAGACCTCGACGATGGCGTCGAGGACGCGGGCGCATCTTTCCAGCGCTTCGTTCATGCGCCCCTGCGGATCTGGGTCTGGTAGACCGCTTCCGACAGGCCGGCCCACTGGCTGTGCTGGGCGGCGAAGGCGTTGAAGCTGTCATAGACCTTCTGAATCTTCGGGTCGGAGGCGGCGAGCTGGTCGAGCGTGGTCTTGGTGACCTCGCGCAGCTTGTCCACCACGGGCTTGGGCAGCGGGCCGGCGATGACGCCCTGGTTCTGCACGAGGTCGGTCATCGCCTCGCCATTGGTCGCCTCGCACCAGGTGTGGCTGATGACGTTGCAGGCCGCGGCGGCGGTGCGCACGATCTCCTTCAGGTCGTCGGGCAGGCTGTCCCAGGCGGCCTTGTTGACCACCAGCTCGGTGACGTTGTTCGGCTCGTGCCAGCCGGTCGTGTAGTAGTACTTGGCCGCCTTCTGCAGGCCGAGGCGACGGTCCTGGTAGGGGCCGACGAACTCGGCCGCGTCGATCACGCCGCGCTCCAGCGCGGGGAAGATCTCGCCGCCGGGCAGCAGCTTCACATCGACGCCGAGCTGGGCGTAGACCTTCCCGGCGAGGCCCGGGATGCGCATCTTCAGGCCCTGGAAGTCCTCGACCTTCTCGATCGGCTTGCGGAACCAGCCGGACATCTGCACGCCGGTATTGCCGAGCGGCATCGGCACCAGATTGAAGGGCTCGTAGAGCTCCTCCCAGAGCTGCAGGCCGCCGCCATGGTAGATCCACGCGGTCTGGCCCTGGAAGTTGAGGCCGAACGGCACGCAGGTGAAGAACTGCGCCGCCGGCACCTTGCCGGCCCAGTAATAGGAGTTGGCCGCGTTCATCTCGACCGTGCCGGCGGAGACCGCGTCGAAGCCCTCCAGCGCCGGGATCAGCTCGCCGGCGGCGAAGTGCTGGATGTTGAGCCGGCCGCCCGACATCTTGCCGACCAGATCGCAGAAATAGGTCGGGCTGCCCGGGCCGACGACATAGAAGGGCGAGCCGGGACCGTAGGCGTTGGTCATCTTCCAGTTGAACGTCTGCTGCGCGCGGGCGACGTGCGGCGCGGCGACGGTGGCGACGGCCGCAGTACCGGCGAGGCCGGCGCCCAGAAATCCACGACGATCCATCTCGAATCCCTCTGATGTTTGCGCCCCGACGGGTTCCGTTGGGCGATGCGTGGCCGGAATATCCCGGTTATACCGCAGTGCGGCAATGCCCCCTGTGGTGCAGAAATGCGTGTGCGGGTCCGCGACGAAAAAGCATGAAATCGCCGTTTATAATGCAACCACAAATGGTTGTCAGGGCATGCCCGGGAAGTGGGCATCCCCGCCGGGCTGGCGCCAGACAAGTTTTTGTGCGCCAATCGTCAAACAGCTCCGCCGGCCGCTTGCCGACCTCCTCCGTTGAAGATCCGCGCCATGAGCCGCACCGTCCCGGTCTCGATCGCCGCCTTTCCCGCAAGCAAGCAGGAGGCCGCCTGGCGCGAGACGCTGGGCACGCTGTCGCTGTCCGACCAGTGGCCGAAGGGGGCGGCGTTCCATTTCGGCGAGATCTCGATCAAGCGCTCGCCGACGCTGGCGACGCTCGCCCTGCTGCGCTCAACCGCGCAGGTGCTGAAGACGCGGGCGGACGAGGCCGACAGCGTGCTGATCGGCTTCGTGCATTACGGGCGCGGGCATCTCACCGATACCGGCCGGCGTGCGTTCGAATTCGCTGATGGCGATCTGTGGGTGTGCGATCCGCTCGCCGCCGGCACGATCCAGTTCCGCAACGATTTCGAGCTGCTGCTGCTGCGGGTGCCCCGCGAGCGGCTGGCCGGGCGCATCGGTCGCGGCGCGGAGGTGGCGACGATCGTGCTCGGCGAGAGCGTCTCGGCCGCCGCCACGCGGCCGATGATGCGTGCGCTGGCGGCCAATTTCGCGATGATGGAGGATGGCGAGCTGATCGCCGCCGAGAGCGCGATCACCGAGCTGGTGCTCTCGGCCCTGCTGGCCGAAGCGCGCCCGGAGGAGGACAACGCCACCCAGGTGCAGGCCGCCCATCTCGCCCGCGTCTGCGCGCAGATCGAGGCGCGGCTGCGCGAGCCCGACCTCTCGGTCGCCGACATCGCCAAGGCCGAGGGCCTGTCGCCGCGCTACGTGCAGCGCCTGTTCGAGGGGCAGGACCGCGCCTTTTCCGACTATGTGCGCCACCGCCGGCTGGAGCGCTGCCGGCTCGACCTGATCAACCCGCACCATGCCGACCGCAGCATCGCCGAGATCGGCTATCGCTGGGGCTTCGGCGACCAGGCCCATTTCAGCCGCGTGTTCAGCGCCGCCTACGGCATCGCCCCGCGCGAGTTCCGCAAGTCGAGCAGCGGCGCGGTGGAGACGCGCTGGACCCGCGGCCGGCCGATCCATAGCGGGGTGCGCCCGATGCGGCCGGGGCCCTCGCCCGTGCCCGCGCCGGAGGAGGCCGACGCGCCTGCCACGGAGGCCCGCGCGCGGGCGCCGGAGCCCTCCGAGCCCGGCCGCCACCATCTTCCCGTGTCGCGCGAAACCGTGCACTGGGGCTATCTCAGCCGCTCCATCCCGCCGGTGCTGCGCGTGCGCTCGGGCGCCATCGTCACGGTCGAGACGCTGACCCAGCACGCCTATGACGACCATGAGCGGATGATAAAGGGTGATCCGGGCGCGGAGAGCGTGTTCCGCTGGAGCCGGGACTACAAGGCGGTCGACCGGCGCGGCGCGGGGCCGGTCAATGCCAGCATCTTCGGGCGTGGCGCCGGCGAGGGGTTCGGCGTGCACATCTGCACCGGGCCGATCTTCGTCCACGGCGCCGAGCCGGGCGACGTGCTGGAGGTGCAGATACGCGACCTGCGCCCGCGCCCCTGCGCCAATCCGGCCTATGCCGGGCAGGCCTTCGGCAGCAACGCCGCCTCCGCCTGGGGCTTCCACCATGACGACCTGCTGGACGAGCCGCGCAAGCGCGAGGTCGTCACCATCTACCGCACCGACGCGGCCGGCGAGAGCGGCTATGCCGAGGCGGTCTATTCCTTCCGCTGGGTGCCGCAGACCGACCCGTTCGGCGTGGTGCATGAGACCATCGACTATCCCGGCATCCCGGTCGACCACGCCCGGCTCACCGAGCGCCACGGCGTGATGAAGGGCGTGCGCGTGCCGGTGCGCCCGCATTTCGGTTTCATCGCGGTGGCGCCGCGCGAGAGCGACATCGTCGATTCCGTCCCGCCCGGCTATTTCGGCGGCAATGTCGACAACTGGCGGGCGGGCAAGGGCTCTTCGGTCTACCTCCCCGTCACCGTGCCCGGCGCGCTGCTTTCGGTCGGCGACCCGCATCTGGCGCAGGGCGACGGCGAGATCAGCGGCACGGCGCTGGAATGCTCGCTGACCGGCGAGATAAGGCTGGTGCTGCACAAGAGGGGCGAGACCGAGAAGGCGTTCCTGAACGGGCTCAACGCGCCGCTCATCGAGACCGAAGGCGCCTTCCTGCTGCACGGCTTCAGCTACACCAACTATCTGCGCGAGCTCGGGCGCAACGCGCAGTCCGAGGTGTTCAAGCGCTCCTCGCTGAGCCGGGCGCTGCGCAGCGCGGTGCGCGCGACCCGCAAGTTCCTGATGGAGCGCTACGAGCTCGACGAGGACGAGGCGATCTCGCTGATGTCGGTGGCGGTCGATTTCGGCGTGACGCAGGTCGCCGACGGCAATTGGGGCGTCCACGCCAAGGTGGACAAGGCGATGTTCCCCGCCCCGGAGCGGTGAGGGGGACGGCCGCCCCGTTCGCGGGGAACGGAGCGGCCGGGAGAGAGGTGCGCGGGCGGCTCAGGCCGCGGCCGGCACCAGCAGGTCGTCGAGCCCGATCGGGAAGTGGCGCACCCGCACGCCGGTGGCGTGCCAGACCGCGTTCGCCACCGCGCCGGCCGAGCCGGTGATGCCGATCTCGCCCACGCCCTTGATGCCGAGCGCGTTCACGTGCGGGTCGTGCTCCTCGATCATCAGCGCCTCGAGCGAGGGCACGTCGGCATTCACCGGGATGTGGTACTCGGCGAGGTCCGCATTCAGGATGCGGCCGGAGCGCCGGTCCATGACGGCGTGCTCGTGGAGGGCGAAGGAGATGCCCCAGATCATGCCGCCATAGAACTGGCTGCGCACCATCCGGGGATTGATCACCCGCCCGGCCGCGAAGGCGCCGACGAGGCGCGTGGCGCGCACCTGGCCGAGGTCCGGGTCCACCTTCACCTCGGCGAACACCGCGCCATGGGCGTGCATGGCGTAGGTCTCCTGCGCCGACGGGTCGGGTGCGGCCGCGCCCTTGCCCTCGATCTGCGCGAGGCCGGCGCGGGCGAGGATGTCGCCATAGCCCTCGCTGCGGCTCTCGTCGTCGCGCCGGTGGAGCCGTCCCTCGCGGGCGACGACGCCGGCATTGCCGGCACCGAACAGGGGCGAGCGCTCGTCGCCGGTGGCAAGCGCGGCGAGCTTCGCGACCACGTCCGCGCCCGCATTGTGGATCGCCATGCCGGCGGTGGCGGTGTGGGCCGAGCCGCCGGCGATGCCGGCATCGGGCAGGTCCGAGGTGCCGGCGCGGAACTCCGTCCGGTCGAGATCGAGGCCGAGGGCGTCGGCCGCGATCTGGGCGAGGGCGGTCCACGCGCCCTGGCCCATGTCGTGGGCGCCGGTCTCCATCACGCCGGAGCCGTCGCGGCGCAGCACCGCGCGCGCCTCGGCCTGGAACATCAGCGCCGGGAAGGTGGCCGTGCCCATGCCCCAGCCGACCAGATAGCCGTTCTCGTCGCGCATCTTGCGCGGCTCGAGCGTGCGGCGCGACCAGCCGAAACGCTCGGCGCCCTGGCGGTAGCATTCGCGCAGCGCCTTGGAGGAGAAGGGCTTGCCGGAGATCGGCTCGACCTCGGCATAGTTCTTCAGGCGGAAGGCGAGCGGGTCCATGCCGCAGGCGAAGGCGGCCTCGTCGATCGCCCCTTCGAGCGCGATCGAGCCGGTGGCCTCGCCCGGGGCGCGCATGAAGAGCGGGGTGCCGATATCCGCCCGCACCGCCTCGTGCGAGGTGAGGATGGCGGGGGCGGCATAGAGCGTGTGGGAGATGTCCGCCGCCGGCTCGAAGAAGTCGTCGAAGGTGCTCGAGACGGTCTTGGCGTGGTGGTGGAGGGCGGAGAGCTTCCCCTCGCCGTCGAAGCCGAGGCGCAGCGTCTGGCGGGTGGGCGGGCGATGGCCGACCGGCCCGTACATCTGGTCGCGGCGCAGCACCAGCTTCACCGGCCGTCCCACCAGCTTCGCCGCCATGATGCCGAGCACCTGCGGTCCCGAGACCAGGCCCTTGGAGCCGAAGCCGCCGCCGAGGAAGGGGCTGCGGATGTGGATGTTCTCCGGCGCGATGCCGAACAGGCCGGCGAGCCGGCCCTGCGCCATCGCCAGGCCCTGGCTCGGCGTGTCGATGGAGAGCGTGTCGCCGTCCCACGCCGCGACGATGGCGTGCGGCTCCATGGCGTTGTGGTACTGGGCCGGCGTCTCGTAGGTCGCCTCCAGCCGGTGCTCGGCGCCCGCGAGCGCGGCCTCGACGTCGCCGCGCTCGATGCGTGCGGGCGAGCCGATGCCGATCGCCGCCGGCTCGAAGCTTTCGTCGGCGTCGAGCCCGACCCGGGCCGGCTCCTCCTCGTAGCGGGGCGCGAGCAGCGCCGCGCCTTCGGTCGCGGCCTCGAGCGAGCACGCGACCACCACCGCGATCGGCTGGTGGGCGTAGCGCACCAGGTCGTTCTGCAGCAGGTCGAGCCGGAACATGAAGGGGTTGGTCTTCGCGTCCGGGTCCATGGCGAGCTCCGGCTTGTGCGCCGGGGTCATCACGTCGACCACGCCCGGATGGGCCTTGGCCGCGTCGACGTCGAGCGCGACGACGCGCCCGCGGGCGATGGAGCTGGTCGCCATGACGGCGAACAGCATGCCCTCGGGATGGTTGTCGGCGGCATAGGTGGCCGCGCCCGTCACCTTCAGCACGCCGTCGCGGCGGGTGAGGGGCTGGCCGATATTGGAGCCGTGCCTCGTATGGGCCGGCACCGTGGAGAGGCTGATCTCAGACGTCATGGTGCAGTTCCGGAAGCGAGGAGAAGGGCGAGCCGGGCAGGGCGGGCACGCGCTCGGGCGTGCCGGAGGCGGCGAGCGCGAGGGCCCGCATCACCAGCCGGCGGGCCAGCTCGATCTTGAAGGCGTTGTCGCCAGAGGGGCGGGCCCCGGCGAGGGCGAGCTCCGCCGCGCGGCGGAACGCTTCCTCGTCCGGCCGGGCGCCGGCGAGGGCCTGCTCGGCCCAGGCGTCACGCCAGGGCTTGGCCGCGACCCCGCCCAGCGTCAGCCGGGCCTCGGCGATCACCCCGCCCTCGAGGTGCAGCATCGCCGCCGCGGAGACCACGGCGAAGGCGTAGGAGGTGCGCTCGCGCAGCTTGATGTAGCGGGCATGGCCGGCGAAGGCGGCAGCCCCCGGCGGCAGGCGCACCGCGACGATCAGGTCGCCGGGCTCCAGCGCCGTGTCCTTCTCCGGTGCGTCGCCGGGCAGGCGGTGCAGCTCGGCGAGCGGCACCTCGCGCCGGCCGCCGCGGCCCTCGATCTCGACCACCGCGTCGAGCGCCACCAGCGGCACGCAGAAGTCGGACGGATGGGTGGCGATGCAGGCATCGCTCCAGCCGAGCACGGCGTGCAGCCGGTTCTCGCCGGCGCGTGCGTCGCAGCCCGAGCCCGGCACGCGCTTGTTGCAGGCGCTGTCGAGGTCGGCGAAATAGGCGCAGCGCGTGCGCTGGAGCAGGTTGCCGCCGACGCTGGCCGCGTTGCGCAGCTGCCCCGAGGCGCCCGAGAGCAGGGCCTCCGCCACCGCCGGGAAGGACGCGGCGAAGCGCGGATCGTGGGCGAGGTCAGCATTGCGCACCATGGCACCGATGCGCACGCCCCCGTCCTCCAGCCATTCGACGGTGTCGAGGCCGGGCAGGCGGGTGACGTCGACCAGCCGGCCGGGCCGGGCGACGCCGCCCTTCATGAGGTCGAGGAGATTGGTGCCGGCGGCGAGATAGGCCGCGCCGGGCGCCGCCGCGGCCGCGACCGCCTCGGGGACGGTGGCGGGGCGGATATAGTCGAAATCGTTCATGCCGCGTCCCTCCGGCCCGCATCGGTACCGCCGGCATCCGCCAGCTTCTTCTGGGCGTCGAGCACCGCCTCGGTGATGCCGGCATAGGCCGAGCAGCGGCAGAGATTGCCGCTCATCCCCTCGCGCACGCGCTCGGGATCGCCGTCCGTCCGGCCTTCCTGGATCAGGCCGATGGCACTCATGATCTGGCCCGGCGTGCAGAAGCCGCACTGCAGCGCGTCATGGGCGATGAAGGCTTCCTGCACCGGGTGGAGGTGGCCGTCCTCGGCGACGCCCTCGATGGTGCGGATGTCGGCCCCGTCATGGCTCAGCGCCAGGGCGAGGCAGGAATTGATGCGCCGGCCGTCGACCAGCACGGTGCAGGCGCCGCACTGGCCGCGGTCGCAGCCCTTCTTGGTGCCGGTGAGTTGAAGTCGCTCGCGCAGGAGGTCGAGCAGGGTCACCCGTGGGTTGTCCAGCTCGACGTCGCGCCTTACACCGTTCACGGTGAGGCTGATGGAGAAAGTCATGCGGAACTCCGATCAGTGTCGTCGTCGAATGTCGTTGAGGGCCGCACGCGGGTGCGGCGGGAAGCCGGGGGTTGGGAGGGAGGCGTCATCGGGACGCCAAATTTGCCCGGCGTAATGGATGGGCTCTCGCGTGGCCCATCTGGAATCATTATACGGAGGGACCCTCCGCTTTGCAAGCGGCAGGGTGAAGCCGTTCGAATCTGGCGGACCAGTTGGAATCCGATGGGAGAGGCCGAGCCGAAAATCGCGCGTAAGCCGCGCGCGGACGCGATCCGCAACCGCGAACGGGTGCTGGACGCCGCCAAGGTGGTGTTCAGCGCCGGCGGTCCCGATGCGAGCCTCGAGGCGGTCGCACGGCGGGCGGGCGTCGGCATCGGCACGCTCTACCGGCATTTCCCCACCCGAGAGGCGCTGTTCGAGGCGGTCTACCGGCGCGAGGTTGACCAGCTCGGCGACTTCGCCGAAGAGCTGAAGAGCGAGCCCGACCCCGTGAAGGCGCTTCGCCGCTGGCTCGGCGCCAATGTCGACCTCGTCTCGACCAAGAAGGGCATGCTCGCCGCGCTGGCGATCGCCTCCTACGGCTCATCCGACCTCTACGCCTACAGCTTCGAGCGCCTGACGCGGGCGATCGGCCTCCTGCTGGCGCGCGCGGTCGAGGCGGGCGAGATCCGCGACGACGTGAGCGCCGAGGACCTGCTGCGGGCGCTGGTCGGCATGTGCTACCTGCACGACCAGGTCGGCTGGCAGGCCAATGTGGTGCGGCTGATGGACGTCTTCGTCGACGGGCTTCTGGTGCGCAAGCCGGGCTGAGGCGCACCGGGGAGCCGCGTGGGCGCTGTCACGCCTTTACGTATGGTGCGGCCTCCACCGGTGCGAGAGCGGCGCCGGCGGCGCGCGCGGTATGCGCGGCGAGGGCATCGATGTCCCGCTCGCGCAGCGCGAACATCCAGTAGGGCACCGGGATCTCCAGCGCGCCGACACGCGCCAGCAGGCCGGCACGCAGCAGCGGGCCCGCCGCCCGCTCGGGCACCAGGCCGAGGTGGTGCCCGCTTTGCAGCGCCGACATCACCGCCATGCTCGAGGCCAGCCTGAGCTTCGCCGGCGCGAGGCGGCCGGGGTCCAGCCGCTGCGCGGCGAGGCCGGCCAGGATCGTCGGCGCGAGGTCGCCATGCTCCCAGATGACGGGGCCGTGCTCCTCCAGCTCGCGCCAGCCGATCGCCTCCGGCACCTCGCGCGCCCGGCCGGGATGGGCGCACAGGATCAGCCGGTCGGCGAAGACGCGCACCTGGCGGAACTGCGGGTGGCTCGGCATCACGCTGGTGAGGCCGACATCGGCGCTGCCGCGCATCACCCAGGCGGTGACCTCGTCGAGGCCGGCACGCACCAGATTGACCTGCGGTGCGCCGGCGGCGCAGGCGATCCCGGCCATCCAGTGGTCATAGGCGTTGCCGGTGCAGGCGACGATGGCGAACGGGTCGGCCGGCCGCCGGCTCTCGATGCGCTGGATGGTCAGTTCGACGTCGCGCAGGATGCGCTCGGCCTCGCCGAGCAGGACCTGCCCGGCTTCGGTCAGCACGAGCCGGCGCCCGGAGCGCTCGAACAGGGCGACGGCGTGCTTCTCCTCGAGCTTCTTGATGCAGACGCTGACCGCCGACTGGGTGATGCCCAGCCGCTCGGCCGCGTAGGTGAAGCTGCCGTAATGCGCCGCTTCCAGGAAGATCCGCATCTGCTCGAAGGTCACCGCCGGCCTCCTTCCCGGGCGCCGCGGTCGCCGAACCGGCCCCGGCCGATCCCGGCGGCACCCGCGCCGGGCGCCGTTCAAATTCCCACCACGCCCCGCCGGCCCATGCCGCCAAAGCGGTCACTGTCCCGCCGCAGGATAAGTCCCGCTCATCTCCCGCGTCGCATTGCATGAAGATGGCGTCGCTCCATTAATAATATTCTCCAACCATGAATGGAATGCATGTCATTCCAAATATTGCTCAGTAATTGCTCATTTTCGGCCTAGTTTATGGCCATAGCCGATCAAATAGCGGGCAAACTCACCGTTTCGCTGCCGCAGGGAAATTCTGGCGCGGCGCTTGCCCTGAAGGCACCGAGATCGAGAACGCCGCCGGCCGGTCCGGGCGCCCGTCGCGCCGGAACGGGCCGGGCCGTCGCTCCATCGATCCGTCGTGTGATGAACTGGTGAGAACTACGATGGAAATCGGCATCTGGCTTCCGGTGTATGGGGGATGGCTGCGCTCCCTCGACGCGCCAACGGGACCCGACGTCGCCGCCTGCCTCGCGATCGCCCAGCAGGCGGAGGCGCTCGGCTTCGACTTCCTCTACGCGTCCGAAAACCTGCTCAACTGCATTCACGGCCCGGGCGAGAGCGTCGCGGACGCCTGGAGCATCCTCGCCGCCATCGCCGCCGTGACCAACAAGGTGGGGCTGTGCGCGGCGGTGAAGCCGGGCTTCCGCTCGCCCTTCCTGGTGGCGCGGATGCTGGACACGCTGTCCAAGATCTCCGAGCGCCGGCTCGGCATGAACATCGTCTGCGGCTGGTGGAAGGAGGAGTTCGATCTCTCCGGCGTCGACTGGCTGGACCATGACGGGCGCTACGACCGCGCGGCCGAGTTCCTGCGCTCGCTGCACGGGCTGTTCCAGCCGCCGGCCGACGCGATGGCGGGCGGAGACGACGGCGCCGGCGAGGGCGGGATCGGCGCGCCGCCCAGCTATGGCCTCGACCCGGCGGCGCTGCCCGAGATCTGGATCGCCGGCCATTCCGACCGCGCCGTGCGCATGGCGGCCGAATGGGGGCACTGCCTGTTCCTGAACGGCATGAGCGACGAGGAGCTCAAGCAGCGGATCGAGAACATCCGCCAGGAGGCCAACAGCTGGGGGCGCGACATCCTCGTCGCCGCCAACGCCTACGTCATCGCCACCGAGACCAGCGAGCAGGCGCGGCAGCGGTGGAAGTCGGTCGTCTCGCGGCGAAACCCGCACACGATCGACTTCTTCCGCCAGGTGATCGGGGATTCGGGCGCGGCGGCGTGGTCCTCGCTGTCCGAGGACCAGATGGTCGATTCCAATGCCGGCTTCGAACTTGGCCTGATCGGCTCCTTCGAGGACATCCGCCAGCGCATCCCCAAGCTCGAATCGATCGGGCTGAACCGCATCGTGTGCCAGTTCGACGACCCGATGCGCGACGCCGGCCCGTTCATGAAGCACGTCATCCGGCCGCTGCGCACCTCGCGGCCGCTCGAGCTGACCGCGAAGTGAGGGGGCATAGGATGACCCCGGATCCGATCCCCACCCCGGACGACGTGAGGCGACGCTTCAAGGACGTCTTCAGCCGGCTCGCCTCCGGCGTCTGCGTGGTCTCGTTCTGGCGCGGCGGGCGCGTGCACGGCTTCACCGCGACCTCGGTGACCTCGGTGTCGCTCGACCCGCTGCGGGTGCTGTTCTGCCTGTCGCGGGCGAGCGACAGCCACGCCTGCCTGCGGCCGGGCGCGGCGATCGGCATCTCGGTGCTGCATGCCGAGCAGCAGATCCTCTCCGAGCGCTTCGCCCGCCGGGCCGATCCCGGCGGCTACGACGATGTCGGTATTTCCAAGGATATCCCGCATGCCCCGCTGATCGAGGGGGCGATCGGACAGATCGCGGCCACGGTGGTCGAGATCATCCCCTCGGGCGACCACGTCATCGTGCTCTGCGACGTCTCGGCGGCTCAGGCATCGGACCATGGGGACCCGCTTCTGTACTGCAAGCGAACCTATCACAGACTTCACCACATCCTCTAGAACTGCGGAGAAGATCGAAATGGACAAGTCGATATTTGCGTCTATGCCGAGTCTCACGCCTTCGCTCGGCTTCGCGTCGATGATCGGGCTCGGACTGTTCTCGCTGGCCCTGTCCTACGCCGTGAAGACGCTGCTGGTGCGCAACACGCACGACTTCATCATCGCCGACCGGCGCGTCGGCTTCGGCTTCGGCGTCGCCTCGGTCATTTCCGTATGGACCTGGGCCATGGCGGTGATGATGAGCTCCGCCATGACCTTCCAGTGGGGCCTGTCCGGCCTGTTCTGGTTCGTGGTGCCGAACGGGCTGGCGGTGATGGCGATGATCCCCTTCGCCCGCGTGCTGCGCCGCAACATGCCAGAGGGCTACACGATCTCGGAGTTCATCCAGTACCGCTTCGAGCGCTCGCGGGTGGCGACCGGCATCGTCACGCTGACCATGATCTTCGGCATCATCCTCGAGATCCTGATCAACCTGAAGGGCACCTCGGTGGTGGTCTCCACCGTGTTCGGCATCGACTGGAAGGTGGCGACCATCGTCGGCATCGTCTGCGTGCTCGCCTATTCCTATTTCGGCGGGCTGTGGACCAGCGTGCTGACCGGCACGCTGAACACGCTGATGATCACCGTGCCGGCGGCGATCATCGTCGCCGCGGTGTTCGCCGCGGTGCCGGGCGGGTCGGAGGCGGTGTTCAACGCGGTCGGCGACGCGGGGGCGCAGAACCTCTCCGTGCTGCGGCCCGACGCGGCGGCCGGCTTCGGCATCACGCTCGCCTTCGGCCTGCTCGCCGCCACCGTGTCCGACCAGACGTTCTGGCAGAAGGTCTGGGCGATCAAGAGCCGCGACGTCGGGCGCACCTTCCTGTGGGCGGGCGCGCTGTTCTACCCGATCCCGATCTGCCTCGGCATGCTCGGGCTGGTCGGCATCGCCGCCGGCCTCACCCCGGCCGACATCGGCGGCGACATCGCGGCCATCGGCCCCTACATCGTCGCGCATATCGGCCTGCCGCTGACGCTGGTGCTGCTCTACGTGCTGGTGATCCTCGCCGCCTGCTACTCGACCATCGACGGCGCCAGCTCGGCGCTGTCGTCGATCGTCGCGGTCGACATCGTCAAGCGCTACTTCCCGGCCACGCCGGAGCGGCTGCTGTTCCCGATCACCAAGTTCTCGGTGCTGCTGGGCGGCGTGATCGCCACCATCATCGTGCTGTCCGGGGTCGACTTCACCACGCTGGTCCTGACGACCTACGCCCTCAAGACCTCGATCCTGCTGCCGCTGATCCTCGCCATCCTGTGGCCGAAGACCAACACGGTCGGCTTCGTCGGCGGGGTCGTCGCCTCGATCGCCATCGGCATGCCGATCTACGAGATGGTCGGCGAGCTGGCGGGCACGCTCTCCATCGTGGCCATCGGCGGCCTCGCGGTGGTCGGCTGCGGGCTGATGGACAGCAAGGAGTTCGACGTCACGCAGCTCCGGCGCGTGTCGGACGAGATCGCGAGCCCCGCCCCGGGGGCCGAATGAGAGCGCGCCGCCTCGCCGCCCGGGTGGCGGGGCCTTCTCCCTCACGGATTTTCAGAAGGACATGACGATGTACACGCTCATTCTCGTTCTCGGCATCTGCGCGGCGGCCCTGTTCCTGGCGGGGTTCGCGCGCGGCCTCCGCAACGCGGTCATCGAGTACAGGCGCGGCAAGCCCGAGCCGACCGAGGTGCCCGACTACAACTATGTCGGCATGGCGGCGATCTCGGTGGTCATCTCGGCCACCGTCATCGCGCTGGTCGGGGTGGCGCCGATGTGGATCTATGCCGGGCCGCTGATGGTGCTGGGCACCGCCGCCGGCATCGGTGTCGCGTTCTTCGTCGAGCGCCCCAGCGCCTGACCTCGCGGGCCCGATCTTCGCGGGATCGACGACCGCCCCTTCCGAACAGTCCGCATGGCCGCCGCCGCGGCCATGCCCGCTTCATGACGACTGCAGCGCGAGGCGCCAGACATGACGACAAAGAACAAGAAGCACGCCCATCTTCTCGGCTTCATCCAGCACGGCGTGAACAGCCACGCCACCGGCATGTGGCGCAATGCCCGCGACAAGATCGGCTGGGACTTCGCCCGGCCCGAATACTGGCAGCACATGGCGCGCACGATGGAGCGCGGCCTGTTCGACGCCATGTTCATCGCCGACGAGCTCGCCCCCTACAACACCCACGAGGACAGCTCGGACGCCATCGTGAAATGGGCGGTGCAGTGCCCGACCCACGAGCCCTCGACCATCGTGCCGATCATCACCACCGCCACGAAGCATCTGGGCGTGGGGGTAACGCTGTCGACGGCGTTCGAGCATCCCTACTCGATGTGCCGGCGGCTCTCGAGCCTCGACCACCTCTCCTCCGGCCGCGTCGCCTGGAACATCGTGTCCTCCTACTCGAAGAGCGAGTGGGACGCCTACGGGCAGCCCATGACCGACCGCAGCGGGCGCTACGAGCGGCTCGAGGAGTATATGGAGGTCTGCTACAAGCTCTGGGATTCCTGGGAGCCCGACGCCATCATCGCCGACAAGGCCTCGGGCATCTATGCCGACCCCGCCAAGGTCAAGGTGGTCCACCACCAGGGCAAGTACTACACCTGCAACGGCCGCCATTTCTGCGCGCCCTCGCCGCAGGGCCGGCCGGTGCTCTGGCAGGCGGGCTCGTCCGGGCAGGGGCGCGACTTCGCCGCCCGGCATGCGGAGGCGATCTTCGCGGTGCATCCCAATGTCGAGCGGATGAAGCAGTATACGAACGACCTCGACGACCGGCTGACCAACAAGTTCAAGCGGGAGCCGGGCTCGGTGAAGCTGATCTTCGGCCTGCAGACGGTGGTCGCCGACACGCGCAGCGAGGCGCAGGACAAGTACGAGCGGATCAAGGCCTGCATTCCCCCCGAGGGCGCGCTGGCCTGGATGTCCGGCCATTTCGGGCTCGACTTCTCCAAGTTCCCGCTCGACGCCGTGGTGCAGAACATCGAGGTGCCGGGCATCCAGGGCCTGTTCGAATCGATCATTTACGCCAAGGGCGGCGCGCCGGTGACGGTGAAGGAGGCGGCGATGATCTACGCCCAGGGCATGGGCATGCCGGTGGCGGTGGGGACGGCATCGGACATCGCCGACCAGATCGAGCATTACATGGACGATGGCGGCGCCGACGGCTTCATGCTGGCCGCGACCTACACGCCCGGCTGCTTCGAGGAATTCGTCGACCTTGTCGTCCCGGAGCTGCAGCGCCGCGGCCGGCTGCGCACGCGCTACACCGGCGCGACGCTGCGCGAGAACCTGCTCGAGAGCTGACGGGGGCGCCGGCGGACCCGGCGCCGTCAGACCGGGGAGGCCGCGCGCGCGGCCTCGTCCGCGGCTCCGTCTCCGCTCCCGTGCCCGGCCGCCTCGCGGCTCTTCGCCCGCGCCGCGATGGACAAGACCAGCACGCCGGCGACGGCCGACAGGATCGAGGCCATGAACACGGCGATCTTGGCGGCGGCGAAATCGGCGGGCTCGGCGAAGGCCTGCCCGGCGATGAACAGCGACATGGTGAAGCCGATGCCGGCCAGCATGCCGGCGCCCACGAGCTGGAGCCACGAATAGGCCGCCGGCTTCACGGCGACCCCTGAGCCCACCGCGATGGCGCAGGCCGAGACGATGCCGAGCGGCTTGCCCAGCGCCAGCCCGGCGACGATGGCGAGCATCAGCGTCTCGTGCCCGTGCCAGAGGTCGGGCGTGAGCGCGACGCCGGCATTGGCGAGCGCGAACAGCGGCAGGATGACGTAGCTCGAGCGCATGCTGGCGTGCCGCAGCAGCCGGTCGGCGGGCGATTCCAGCCGGTCGTGGATGGCGTCGAGCGCCCGCATCGCCGGCAGCGAGGGGCCGTGCCGCAGGGCGTCGCCCTGATGCGCCTCGGCGGCGATGATGGTGTCGGCCTGGAGCGTGAGCGCGCGCAGGTTCGCCGGCGGGCGGGTCGGGATGGCGAGGGCGAGGATGACCCCCGCCAGCGTCGCGTGCAGTCCGCTCGCATGGACGCACGCCCACAGCGCGACGCCGACCAGCACATAGGGCGAGACGCGGTAGACATGGGAACGGCTGAGCCCCCATAGGCACAGCGCGAGCACGAGCGCGGCGGCCATGTAGTCCAGCCGCAACTCGCCCGAATAGAACAGCGCGACCACCGCGATCGAGCCGATGTCGTCGACGATGGCGGCGGCGGTGAGGAAGATGCGCAGCTCGACCGGCACCCGCCGCCCCAGCATAACGATCAGCGCCACGGCGAAGGCCGTATCGGTCGCCATCGGCACGCCCCAGCCATGGGCCCAGGAACCGTCGGGGATGACCATCCGGTAGATCAGCGCCGGGGCGACCATGCCGCCGATGGCGCCGGCGATCGGCAGCGCCGCCGTGCTCACGCTGGCGAGGCGCCCGACCGTCATCTCGCGCTTGATCTCCAGCCCGACGACGAGGAAGAAGATCGTCAGCAGGCCGTCATTGATCCAGTGCAGCAGCGACATGCGGAACGCGGCATCGCCCACCAGCAGGCCGAGCTCCTGGTGCAGCAGGTTCTCGAAGCCCGGGCCGAGCGGCGAATTGGTGAGGATGACCGCGAGGATCGTTGCCACCAGCAGCAGGATGCCGGCCGAGGGGCCCCAGCTCGCGAAGTCGATCGCCGCCGACTGCACCCGGTGGCCGAGCCGCCCGAGCATCGCGTCCGCCAGCGAACTCTCGTCCCACGGACCGTCATAGCGGCGCCCGTTGATGAAGAAGGTAGGGGTGAAGCGCACGCCGCTCGCCTGCGCGCTCGCCGTGTCCGCCGCGACCCGGGCCTTGGCGCGCCCTTCCTCCTCCGCCGAGCGGCGCGGGTCCTCGCTCGTCAGGCCCAGATCGGCGGCGACCGCGACCAGGTCTTCCTCGGTCAGCGTCGCCGAGCGCGTCATCAGCTTCACATGGGCGTGCCAGAAGCGCTCGGCGTCGCCCGCGCGCTCCACCAGCTCGGCGGCGCGGCGGGCGATGTCGCTGCCGGTGAGCGGGCGGTGGCGGAAGACGTAGCGCACCCGCTCGCCGAAATGATCGCGCACATGGGCGATCTCCTCATTGGCGGCGCGGCAATAGGGGCAGGCATAGCTGCCATATTCGACCAGCGTCATCTCGGCGCGCTCCGAGCCGAGCACGTGGTCGAGGCTCTCGTCCACCGGCCGGTCCAGCCGGTTCGCGGATTCTGGCTGCATCATCGGCCGACCGGACTTTCCTGTTGCCCTTCCCGAAGCGTCGTCAGCGCGCCGCCGCCAGGCTCGCGAGCCAACCATGGATGGCGTGCACCACCACCGAGCCCTCGCCGACGCTGGAGGCGACGCGCTTGACCGAATCCGCCCGCACGTCGCCGACCGCGAACACGCCGGGAATGCTCGTCGCGTGCTGGGCCACGCCGACCCGGTCGTCATGGACGTAGCCGGTCTTCACGAAGCCCTTGTCGTCGAGCGCGACGCAGCCGCTGAGCCAGTCGGAGTTCGGCTCCGCGCCGATCATCTGGAACAGGTTCGAAACCTGCCGCTCGGTCTCGGCGCCGCCGCGCTCGCGCCAGCGCACGGCCTCCAGGCACTCCTCGCCGATGAGCGCGGTGATCTCGCAGCGCGGGTGCAGCGTGATGGCCGAGGATTCGACGATCCGCCGCACCAGATAGTCCGACATGGTGTCGGTGAGCCCCTCGCCGCGCACCAGTATGTGGACGTGGCTGGCCTTGCCGGAGAGGAAGATGGCGGCCTGGCCGGCCGAATTGCCGCCGCCGACCACCACCACCTCGCTGTCGACGCACAGCCGGCCTTCCAGCGAGGTCGCGGCGTAATGCACGCCCTGGCCCTCGAAGCGGGCGAGGTCGGGCACGTCGAGCCGCCGGTAGCGCGCGCCGGTGGCGACCACGATGGTGCGCGCGGCGATGGTCTCGGTGCCGTCGAGGCTCACCCGGTAGGGGAAGTCGCTGCAGTCGAGGCTGGTCGCCGCCTTGGCGACGACCAGGCGGGCGCCGAACTTCTGCGCCTGCACCTGCGCCCGGCCGGCCAGTGCCTGCCCGGAAATGCCGGTCGGGAAGCCGAGATAGTTCTCGATGCGCGAGCTGCTGCCGGCCTGCCCGCCCGGGCCGACCGCCTCGATGACGATGGTGTCGAGCCCTTCGGAGGCCGCGTAGACCGCGGCGGCGAGGCCGGCCGGGCCGGCGCCGACGACCGCAACGTCGTAGACATGGTCCGGGTCGAGCTCCTCGGTGATGCCGAGCGCGTCGGCCAGCGCACGGTTGGTGGGATGCTCCAGAACCTGCTCGCCGCTGAGGATGACGACCGGCAGCGCGCCGGGGCCGAGATGGAAGGATTCGATCGCCTGCTGGGCGCTGGCGTCGTGGTCGATGTCGATCACGCGGTGCGGGTAGCCGTTGCGGGTGAGGAAGCTCTGGATCCGCAGCGCGCTCGCCGAATGGCCGCTGCCGAGCACCACCGTGCCGCCCTCGGCGTGCTGGATCAGGCCGACGCGGCGCAGGATGAAGGCGCGCAGGATGATCTCGCCGATATCCGGCTCGGCGCTCACCATCCGCCGGAACGCGTCCCGCGTCACACGGATCACCCGCGTCGGGCGGGCGGCGCGGGCGCACACCAGCACGGCGCGGCCGGTGAGGTGGTTGAGCTCGCCGGTGAACTCGCCCGGCTCGTGGGTGATGATGAGCACGTGCCCGTCGCGGCCGTCGCTCTCCAGTATGTCGACCGCGCCGTCGAGGATGAGGAAAAAGTCGACGCCGCGGTCGCCGACCTCGAACAGGTAGTCGCCGCCGTCGAAGCTCGCCGGCTCGCCGTAGCGCGAAATGCGTTCGACCATGGCGGGAGGCAGCTTCGGGAAGGTCTGGCCCGGCCGGTCATAGGGATCTGTTGGCATGCCGCCGTCGCCGGCGGGGCCGCGCCGGTCAGGTGGGGAGATGTTCATCGGACGTCTCCTGTTGCTGGCGGGATGATCGCACGAATGGGCATGTCGACGAAGGCGGTGCCGGCGGGGAAAACCGGGCCGGCGGCCGGAGCGCCGGCGGATGCTGCCAGCAGATCGCGGCCCCTGTCCAACGGCGTTTTCGCTGCCGCACCCGCCAGGGCAGGGCGGCCTCGTCGAGGCGGGCATAGTCGGTGTAGCCCTCGGCGCCGCCGCCGTAATAGGTCGCCCGGTCGGCCTCGGCGAGCGCTGCGTCGCGGCGCAGCCGCTCCACCAGGTCGGGATTGCCGATGAAGGGCCGGCCGAAGGCCACCATGTCGGCATAGCCCGAGGCGAGCGCGTCGATCGCGAGGCGCCGGTCATAGCCGTTATTGGCGATGTATTTTCCGCCGAACGCCGCGTGCAGCGCCTTGAAGTCGAACGCGTCCGCCGCGTTCGGTCCGCGCGTCTGGCCCTCGACGCAGTGCAGATAGGCGAGGCCGAGCGTGCCGAGCTCGCGCGCCAGATGCCCGTAGGTTGCCTGCGGCGTGCTGTCGAGCGGCGTGTCGCCGGCCGAGCGGGTGAGCGGGGAGAGCCGCACGCCCACCCGGTCGGCGTCCCAGATCTGGGCGACGCCGGTGACGACCTCGATGGCGAGCCGGGTGCGGTTCTCGATCGGGCCGCCATAGGCGTCGGTGCGCCGGTTGGTGCTGTCGCGGATGAACTGGTCGAGCAGGTAGCCGTTCGCCGCGTGCACCTCGACGCCGTCGAAGCCGGCCTCCTTCGCCAGCCGCGCCGTAGCCGCGGCCTTGGCGCGAGATGTTGGTGGCCTCGGTGATGATGAGGCCGGCCGAGGCGCGCTGGCGGTAATAGTCGGCGGCGAGCGGCGAATGCACCCCGTCCATGCCGGCACGCGAGCGCGTCAGCGGGGCCATGGCGATGCGGTTCGCGACCTCGATGGCGCCGATCCGCGTCGGCGAGAAAAGGGCGGCGACGTCGGGCATGTCGGGCTTCCTTGTCGTGGGCGAGGTGCTGCGGCACGAGGCGGAGCGGCCGCCGCGCGCGCAGCCTAGCGCGCCGCGCGGCGCGCGCCCGTCAATCCTGGTGAAAACCGGTAAAGGCGAAGGCGGGCGAACCGTCCCTCGCCACCCGGCGCAGCTTTCAATTTTACCAATTTTAACTCGCGGGGGTCGGGGGCGAATACTAACATTCCCCTGCGTACGTCATACCGTTAGGCAGTGTTCAGGAGAGGAGCCTCCCGATGGCCTTTTCGCTCAATGTAAACGGCAGGAACTATGCGGTCGACGTCGACGCCGACACACCGCTGCTGTGGGTGCTGCGCGACGTCATCGGCCTGACCGGCACGAAGTTCGGCTGCGGCGTCGCCCAGTGCGGGGCCTGCACCATCCATCTCGACGGGCAGGCGGTGCGCTCCTGCGTGACGGCGGTCGAGAGCGCGGGCACCTCCCCGATCACGACCATCGAGGCGATCGGCGACACGCCGACCGGCCACCGCGTGCAGCAGGCCTGGCTCGAGCAGGAGGTCGTCCAGTGCGGCTACTGCCAGTCCGGCCAGATCATGTCCGCCACCGCGCTGCTGAACGAGAACCCGGCGCCGGAGGACGAGGACATCGACGCCGTCATGGCCGGCAATATCTGCCGCTGCGGCACCTATCCGCGCATCCGCGCCGCCATCAAGAGCGCGGCGGCGGGCGTACCGGCCGGCAAGGGAGGCTGAGATGGGTATTCTCGCCCGGGCCAACGATCTGCGGCTCTCGCGCCGCTCCTTCGTGGTGTCGGCGCTGTTCGCCGGCGGCAGCCTCATCATCGCGCCGCGGCTGATCGGGACGGCGCAGGCCGCCGAGACGGCCGAACTCAACGCCTTCATCCGCATCCCGCCGGCCGGCCCCATCGAGCTTGTCATCGCCTCGGTGGAGATGGGGCAGGGCGTCTATATGGGCCTGTCGACCCTGCTCGCCGAGGAGCTGGAGGTCGGGCTCGACCAGATCGTCGCCGTGCCGGCGCCCGCCAATCCCGCGCTCTACGCCCACCCGGTGCTGCGCGACCAGATCACCGGCGGCTCGGTGAGCATTCGCGGCTTCTGGGAGCCGATGCGCAAGGCCGGCGCGACCGGGCGCCTGATGCTGGTCGCGGCGGCCGCCGACACATGGGGCGTGCCGGCGGCGAGCTGCCGCGCCGAGGCGGGCGAGGTGATCCACGAGGCAAGCGGGCGGCGCCTCGCCTATGGCGAGCTGGCGCAGAAGGCGGCCAGCATGCCGCTCCCGCAGGACGTACCGCTGAAGCCGGCGAGCGCGTTCCGGCTGATCGGCAAGCAGGCCCGGCGCATCGACACGCCGGCCAAGGTCGACGGCACCGCCCGGTTCGGGCTCGACGCCCGGCCGCCGGGCGTCGCCTTCGCCGCCATCAGCATCTGCCCGACCTTCGGCGGCACGCTCGCCTCGGTCGACGACGCGGAGGCGCTGAAGGTGCGGGGCGTGCGAAAGGTGGTCCGGCTGAGCGATGCGGTGGCGGTGGTGGCCGACCATACCGGCGCCGCGCGCAAGGGGCTGGCGGCGCTGCGCATCGACTGGGATCGCGGCGCCAATGCGAACCTCACCACGCACGAGCTGGAGCGCCGCGCCGAGGCCGCCATGGCGGGCGACGCGCTGGTGGCGGTGAACGAGGGCAATGTCGAGGCGGCGACCGGCGGGCCGGTCGTCGAGGCCGTCTACCGCATGCCGATCCTGCCGCACACGACCATGGAGCCGATGAACTGCACGGTGCATGTGCGCCCCGATTCCTGCGAGGTGTGGGTCGGCACGCAGGTCGCCGGCCGCGCCCGCCAGACCGCCGCCGAGGTGACCGGCCTTCCGGCCGAGAAGGTGACGGTCCACAACCACCTGCTCGGTGGCGGCTTCGGCCGCCGGCTCGATCATGACGGCGTGACCATGGCGGTACGGGTGGCGCAGCAGGTCGAGGGGCCGGTCCAGGTGGTGTGGAGCCGGGAGGAGGACGTGCGGCACGATTCCTACCGCTACCTCAACCTCAGCCGGATCGACATCCGGCTCGGGCCGGACGGCATGCCGGTGGCGCTGCGCCACCGCGTTGTGGGGCCGGCCATCATGGCCCGCTTCCTGCCGATCTTCTTCAAGGACGGGGTCGACTTCGACATCATCGACGCCGCCGAAAGCCCCTACGCCATCCCGAACAAGCGGGTCGAGTTCGCCCGCCACGAGGCGCCGGAGGGCATGCTCACCGGCAACTGGCGCGGGGTCGGCCCGACCCGCAACGCGCCCGCCATCGAGGGCGGGATCGACGAGGCGGCCCATCTCGCCGGCATCGATCCGGTGGAGTACCGGCGCCGGCTGCTCTCCGGCAATCCGCGCCTGCTGGCGGCGCTCGAGCTCGCCGCCGGCAGGGCCGGCTGGGGCGGGGAACTCGGGCCGCGGCACGGGCGCGGCGTCGCGGTGATGGCGGCCTTCGGCAGCTTCGCCGCCACCATCGCACAGGTCCATGTCGGCCCGGACGGGGCGCTGAAGGTGGAGCGCATCGTCTGCGCCGTCGATTGCGGGCAGGTGGTCAATCCCGAGGTGCTGCACCAGCAGGTGGAGAGCGGCATCGTCTACGGGCTCAGCGCAGCGCTCTACGGGCGGCTCACCATCGAGCAGGGCGCGGTTGTCGAGAGCAATTTCGACGACCAGCCGGTGCTGCGCATCAACGAATGTCCCGAGATCGAGGTCCATGTCATCGAGAGCGGGGAGGCGCCGGGGGGCATCGGCGAGCTCGGCACGCCGGGCGTGGCGCCGGCGCTGATGAACGCGATCTTCGCGGTGACCGGCAAGCGGCTGCGCTCGCTGCCGATCGACACCGCCGAACTCAGCGGGAGCTGACCATGCGGGGGCAACAGCTGCGCGAAGCCGGCCGTGCCGCGCTGGTGGCGCTGGTCGCGGGAGCGGCGATCACCGGCATGATCGCGGTCGCCAGCGGCTCATCGGGCGACCCGGCGGCCTCGGGCGGCGGGGCGCTGAAGAGCGTCGCCGAGTTCCGCTCCATCGCCGCCACCGATGCGCGCTCGCGGGCGCTGTTCACCGAGGCCGCGCGGGTCATCACCGATCCGCGCTGCATGAACTGCCATCCGGCCACCCGCAGCCCGACCCAGGGCGACGACCTGCACCCGCACATGCCGCCGATCCAGGCGAGCGAGAGCGGCATGGGCGTCGCCGGGCTGAACTGCCATTCCTGCCACCGGTTCGAGAACACGACCTTGCCGGGCACCCGGGTCGGCTCGGTGCCGGGCGCCGAGCAGTGGCTGCTGGCGCCGGCGAGCATGGCCTGGCAGGGGCTGACGCTCGGCGAGATCTGCCGCCAGATCAAGGACCCGGCGCGCAATGGCGGGCGCTCGCTCGCCGACATCCTCAAGCATATGGGCACCGACCATCTGGTCGGCTGGGCCTGGCACCCGGGCGCGGGACGCGAGCCGGCGCCGGGCACGCAGGAGGCGTTCGGCGCGCTGATCGAGGCCTGGATCGCGACCGGGGCGCACTGCCCCTCGTGACGCTCCGGCCCGTCAGGCGCCGCTCAACGCGCGGCGATAGGCGCCGCGCCCCATGAACATGACGAGCGCGGAAAGCGGCGCCAGCAACCCCGCGACGACGGCGAGCGAATGGCCGATCTCCTCGCGGCGCACGAAGACGTGGTCGGTCAGCAGCGCCACCAGCAGCGGGCCGAAGGTCAGGCCGAGCACGCCGATGACGAGGTAGTAGACCGCCGCCGTCCGTCCGTGCAGGCGCGGCGGCGCGACGTCCTGGATGGCGCCGATCAGCAGGCCGACCGGCAGCGAATAGCAGGCCCATGCGAGGGCGAGGAAGGCGAGCGCGGTGCCGGCCTGCGGCGCCAGGAAGCCCGCCACCGCGAGCGGCGCCACCAGCACGATGGCCGGCAGCGCGATATCGATATTGGCGGTGGCAAGCCCACGTCCGCGGGCGCGGCTCGCCAGCGCGCCGCCGGCGAAGGAGCCCAGCACGCCGGCGACGAGCAGGACGAGGCCGAACTTCAGGCCGGTCTCGGCGGCGCTCCAGCCGAAGCGGCGGATGAAGAAGGCGGGGATCCAGGCCAGCAGGCCGAAGGCGATGGCCCCGTAGAGCGCGATCGCGCCGTACTGGCAGGCGAAGAAGCGACGATGGGCGGCGAGGCAGCCGAGCAGCGTGACGGTCTGCGGGCGATCGGCGAATTGCGGCTCGGCGCGGCGGGCCGGCTCGCGCAGGATGGCCATCAGCAGCGGCACGATCAGCCCAGCGAGGCCGACGATGATGAAGGTGGCCTGCCAGGAGCGCACGATGCCAAAGAGCGGCAACTCGATCTGTGGCGCCTGCTCCACCGCACGGATGACGGCTCCGCCGCCGATCAGCGCCAGCCCCGAGCCGATCGAGGCGGCGCCGACATAGACGCCGAGCGGCAGGGAGCGCCGCTCGGGCGGGAAGGAATCGCCGATCATCGACACCGCGGCGGGCGACAGCGAGGCTTCGCCTGCCCCGACCCCGACCCGGGCGAGGAACAGCCGGCCGAACGAGCCGGCGAGGCCGCAGGCGACGGTCGACAGGCACCAGGCGGTGGCGCCGGCCACCACGATCCATTTGCGCGAGGCGCGGTCCACCAGCCAGCCGAAGGGCAGGCCCATGGTCGAGTAGAAGATCGAGAAGGCCAGCCCCTGCAGCAGCGAGAGCTCGGTGTCGCTGAGCGCGAGGTCCGCCTTTATCGGCTCGACCAGCAGGCTGATGACCATGCGGTCGACGAAGGACACCGTGTAGGCCAGGGTCAGCAGCAGGACCATCGTCCAGGCGCGGGCGCGGGACGGCAGGGCGTGGTCGGGCGTCATCGCATTCCTTCCGCCGGCGGGCCGGTGGCAGGCGTGCGGCCTGCGCGCTCCTGTGCTCGCCGGGCCGTTCAGGCCGAGGCGGTCTGCTGGCCCCGCTTGCCCATGCTTTCGCGCAGGCGCTCGCGCGCGGCGGCGAGGTCCGCGAAGTCGTATTCGCCGGCTGAGCGGGCGTGGCAGGCCTCGAGCACCTCGACCGCCTCGCCGAGCCGGCACTCGGCCTCGAGCTTGGCGGCGAGGGCGAGAGCGGCGCGCACCTCGAGCGACAGCGCGCCGATCTCCTGTGCCGCGCGGATGGCCTTGGCCATGAGCCGTTCGGCCTCCTCCGGCCGGCCGGCGCGCAGATGGACCAGCCCGTCGAGGCGCAGCACCTCGGCGAGGCACCACATCTCGCTCTGCGCCTGCACGCTCGCCCGCGCGTCCCTGACCGCGCCGCGCGCCTCCTCGATCTCGCCGGCGGCGAGCAGGGTCTCGGCGAGCATGCAGTGATACATCGGCGCGCGCACCACGAACCGCCCGGCGATCAGTTCGGCGAGCCGCGCCTTCATCTCGGCGACCCCGCCCGGCGCGCCCTGCCGGGCCCTGAGCGCGCTGCGGAAGAAGCGGCCGAGCGGGCTCCAGACGGCGATGTTCTCGCGCCGGAGATTATCCTCCAGCATGGCCTGGAACCGGGCCGCGCCATCCTCGTCGCCCGACCACAGGGCGATCGGTATCGCGCCGAACGCCAGCGCGTTCGACTGCGAGACGATGTGGCCGATGGCCTCGGCGCGGTCCACCGCGTCCTCGGCGACGCGCGCCGCCCGCGCCGGCCCGCCGGTGAGCCAGAGCAGGAAGGCGAGCGAGCAGCCGATCGCCACCAGCCGGTCGAGCTGGAACCGGGCGATGCGCGCGCGCTCCTTGGGCTGGCGATAGTAGGCGGCGAGCCGGTCGAGCCGCAGCCGGGCGCTGGCGAGCCGGCCGATATAGGTCTCGGCCATGGCCAGCACCCGCTCGCCCTCATGGATGGCGGACCAGTCGGCATGCGCCTCGGCGAGCTCCATGAGTTCGCCGAGCCGCCCGATCGCTTCCAGCGGGCGGCCGGTGAAGACGAGATAGATCGACAGCCCCCACAGGCCGCGAAGCTGGTATTCGAGACTGTCCGCCTCCACCCCCAGCCGGTAGCAGTCGAGCCAGGCGGCCTCGGTCTCGGGCACCAGCGTCTGGGCGAAGTTCATGCCGGAGGCGCGGGCGCCGGCGAGCTTCATCTTGAGCTCGGCCGGGCAGTCGCCGATCTCGCGGACCGCGAGCAGGGCGCTGTCGACGCGGGCGCGGGCCTCGGCCACCGAGGAGAGCTCGTCCCACAGCGGGATGGCGGCGGCGGTGAGGCGGACGCCGAGCATGCGGATGCCCGACAGCCCGTCCCCGCCGGCGCCGGTCCCGCCCTTCGGGCCGAACGCCCAGGCCATCACCTTGCGCAGGTCGTCGATCCGCCCGGCATATTCGGCCAGCCATTCCTGCTTCTCGCGCCACGACCATTGCTCGTCGGCGCGCTCGAACAGGGAGAGCACGTGCCGGGCGTAGCGGGCCATTGCCCGGTCCTGCTCGCCTGCCGCGGCCAGCCGCTCGCCCGCATAGGCGCGGGTGCTGTCGAGCAGGCGGTAGTGCAGCGCGCCGTCGCGATACTCGACCGCCACCAGCGAGCGCGCCGTCAGCCGCTCGATGGCGTCGATCGCCTGAGCCGGCGCGAGGCCGGCGGCTTCGGCCACCGCGATCGCGTCCTGCAGGTGGAACACGCCGGCGAAGACCGAGAGGAGGCGCAGCAGCGTCGCTTCGTCGTCGGAGAGCAGGCGGTAGCTCCAGTCGAGCGTGGCGAGCAGCGTCTGCTGGCGCAGCGGCGCCTGGCGCGGGCCGTTGCTGAGAAGCTGGAAGCGCTGCTCCAGCATCTGCAGCAGGGTCGCGACGTCATAGGCGCCGGTCTTGCTGGCGGCGAGCTCGATCGCCAGCGCGATGCCGTCGAGCCGCTGGCAGATGGCCGACACCAGCGGGGCGTCGGCATCGGTGAGCGCGTAGTCGCAGCGCTCCCGGGCGCGGGTGACGAACAGGCGGATGGCGGGAAATTCCAGCGCCTGCTCCGCCGTCATGGCCCGGCCCGGGGCAGGCACTTCGAGGGTCGGCAGGCGGTGCACATATTCGGGCGCGATGCGCAGCGGCTCGCGGCTGGTGGCGAGCACGGTGAGCAGCGGCAGCGCCGTCGTCAGCCGCTCGACCGTCGCGGCGACGGCGGGGGCGAGGTGCTCGCAATTGTCGAGCAGCAGCAGGACGCGCCGCTCGTGCAGCGCGTCGATGATCCCCGCGAGCCCGTCGTCGGCGGCCTGCCGCGCGCCGATGCCGGCCGCGATCGCCGCCGGCACATATTGCGGGTCGTCTATGGTCGACAGGTCGACGAATGAGATGCCGTCGGCAAAGCCGGCCCGCGCCTCATGGGCGACGGCGACTGCGACCGTGGTCTTGCCCACCCCGCCGGGCCCCACGATGCTGAGGCAGCGCGCGCCGGCGAGCCGGTCGGCCAGCCGCGCGATCTCCTGCCGGCGCCCGATCAGGGGGCGCTGCGCGGGCAGGGTCCTCGAATGGACCGACACGGCGGGGGAAATTGGCGGCGAGGGTTCGGCGGGCGGCGCTACCGGCTCGACCGCGACCGGGACGACGAAGCGGTAGCCGCGGCCGGGCACGGTGGCGATATAGGACGCATCGGAGGCGTCGCTTTCGGTCCCGGCCAGCACGCGGCGCAGCGCGGCGACGTTCACCTTGAGGTTGCCCTCGTGAACGAAGGTGTCCGGCCAGCCGAACTCCAGCAGCTCCTTCTTGCTGACCAGATCGCCGGAGCGGCGCACGAGCAGGGTGAGAAGGTCGAAGGCGCGGGCGCCGATGCGCACCGGCACGCCGTCGCGGCTCAGGCTCTGGCGGCTGGGATGCAGTCGGTACGGGCCGAAGATGAGCGCGCGATCGTCCGGTTCCGTCGGCTGTGGTCCCATGCCTGCAACCGCCTCGCAGCCTTCACGCGACTGGCCACGATGGCCTTTTCCCAAAGTCCATCAGCTCCGCGCATCGGCTCGATCCATGGGCAAAAAGCATGCCTTATGGCGGGAGATGGCGCAAGGTTACCCCAACGAGGGCGGGCAGTCGGCGGGCCCGTCGCGGGGCATGAGGCGAGGGGCCGGGCGAGGGGGAGGCGCGCACCTCGTTTTGTCGGGCCGCCGGCACCACGCCGCCACCGCCGAGCTCGGGACCTTCCCGGTCGACGTGTCGGATCGCGAGGGGCTGGACGCGCTCGTCGAGGCGGTGGAGGAGCGCTTCGGCGGCGGCGAGTGCTGATGGCCAATGCCGCCATCGCCCCCGCCGGCACCATCGTTGAGAACCATCCGGCGCTGTCGCACGGACACCCCGACTACGCCGAGGTCCTCGCCGCCTTCGCCGCCGGCCTGTGCCGCCGGATCGGAGGCGCCGACCTCCCGCGCCACCTCCTCCTGCGTCACGTGATGCCGCCGGGCCATACCCGTCCCATTGCGTGAGCGCGCCATATTGCCGGATGGCCGGCGGGCCGGTACGAAGCGGCATCGAGTCCGACCACGGCGACGAAAGTTTCTTCCGCCCTGCCCTGGCCGAAGGGAGGCGTTCCGGCCCGGCCGGGGCGCCGGGAGAAAGCCATGCGCGCGCTCTGGCCGGTCCGCCGATGCACAAGCCGCTAGTCCGCTCCGAGCCGACGGACGCCGCCGTCGCATCGCCCGCCGCCCGCCCGCCCGGGCCGGCCGCCGGCACCCGGCTGAAGGCGGTGATCGTCGCCTGCGCCATCTTCATGTCGAACCTCGACGGCACCGCCGTGGTGACGGCGCTGCCCTCCATGGCGCGCGACCTCGCGCTGCCGCCGCTCCATCTCAGCGGCGCGATCACGGCCTATCTGGTGGCGCTGACCGTCTCGGTGCCGGTGAGCGGCTGGCTGGCCGACCGGTTCGGCGCCAAGCGGCTCTTCATCACCGCGATCATCTGCTTCACCATCGCCTCTGCCCTGTGCAGCACCGCCAACGGCCTCGCCGAGATCATCCTGTTCCGCTCGCTCCAAGGCGTGGGCGGAGCGATGATGATCCCGATCGGCCGGCTGCTGGTGCTGCGCGACGTGCCGCGCGAGGAATTCCTCACCGCTACCACCTGGCTCACCACGCCGGCGCTGGTGGGGCCGGTGATGGGGCCGCTGATCGGCGGCTTCCTGACCGACCTGATCTCCTGGCGCGCGGTGTTCTGGATCAACATCCCGATCGGCATCGCCGGCATCGCCATGGTCGCGCGCTACATACGCGACGTGCCGACCAAAAGGCCGCCGCCGCTCGACGTCACCGGCATGGTGCTGGTGGCGGTCTCGCTGGCGGCCATTGTCGGCGGGCTGGAGACGATCGGGCGCGGGCTGGTGCCGGCCGCGGTGCCGGCGGCCTGCCTCGCCGGCGGCGTGATGCTGGCGCTCGTGCTGGTGCGCCATTCCCGCCGCCACCCGCACCCTCTGATCGATCTCGACATACTGCGCATCCCGACCTTCGGGGCCACGATGCTGGCGGGCTGCTTCGTGCGCATCGGCATGGCCTCGGTGCCGTTCCTGATCCCGCTGTCGATGCAGATCGGCTTCGGCCTCTCGGCGACGCGCAGCGGCGGCGTGCTGCTGGCGAGCGCGCTCGGCGCGTTCATGACCAAGCCGATGGTGCGGTTCGCGATCCGGGTGCTCAACATGCGCCACGTGCTGATGGTGAACACGTTCGTCTATGCCGCCTCGATCGCCAGCTTCTCGCTGCTCGAGCCCGGCTGGGCGATGCCGGCGGTGTTCCTGCTCGTGCTGTTCAACGGGGTGACCCGCACCATCTCGCTCACCACCATGGGGGCGCTGGCGCTGGTCGACGTGCCCTCGGAGCGGATGTCGGCGGCGACGCCTATCTTCGCCACCGCCCAGCAATTGCCGCAGGCGCTCGGCGTGGCGGTGATCGCCGGCACGCTGCAGTTCGCGGTGATGCTCTCGGGCAGCGCGAGCGCGGGGCTGCCGCAGTTCCATGTCGGCTTTCTGGTGGCGGCGGCCGGCGTGCTGCTCGCCGTGCCCTGCTTCGCCCGCCTGCCGCACGACGCCGGCGAGGGGATGTAGCCCCTGCCGGCGCGGGCTTGCCGCCCCTAGCCCTGCTTGGCCTCGACCATGGAGCGCACGGCGTCGTGCAGGCCCGCGCGCGAGCCGTCGCGCCAGTAGAACATGTGGCCGCCGGGGAAAAGCTCTAGCCGCACCCGGGAGGGGTCGCCGAGGGCGGGAAGCTGGTCGAGCAGGAGCCGGCTCTCGAAATAGGGCGTGACCAGATCGGTGAAGCCGTGCGCCACGATCACCTGCACCCGCGGGTCGAGCGCGAGCACGTCGCGCAGTTCGCTCATGGATTCGCGGTCGCCGCGCCCCTCGCCATAGTCCCAGCGATGGCTGACCTGGTCGTTGAGCAGGAAGTAGCGCCCCTCCAGCTGCCACTTCAGGTCGTTGGCGTAATAGTCGAGCATGGCGCTGGTGAGCGGCGCCGTGAGCGCGTCGAGCACCGCGTCCGGCGCGCGGTCGCGGGCGGAGTCCGGGTCGGGATCGAGCGCGGCGACGTTGCTGTCATAGGGGCTCGCGACCATCTGCCGGTCGCGGTCGATCTCGCGCAGGAAGGTGCGGGTGTCGACCTTGCCGCCGAGCCGCTCGATGACGTCCCGGTCGAGCCCGGTCAGCGCCGCCACCCGGTCGGTCATGCGCGCGACCGCCTGCCGGTCGCGCGGCCCCTTCATGAGGTCGGCGAGATAGTCGCCGGTGGCGTAGCTCTCGGCCGCGTGCAGCGCGTCGGGCGAGAGCTTGCCCTCGCGCTCCAGCCGCGTCGCCGCCATGCTGGGCAGCGGCACCACCCATTTCAGCGGAGAGGAGCGGCTGTCGCGCTCATAGGTGAAGTCGAGCACCGGCGAGAGCATCACCAGCCCGGAGACGCCGATGCCGTCGCCGGTCTGCAGTTCGCGGGCGATCTTCGGCACGCGGAAGCCGCCATAGCTCTCGCCGACGAGGAATTTGGGCGAGGCCAGCCGGTTGTTCTGCCGCAGCCAGTTGGTGACGACCCGCGCGAGCGACTTGTAGTCGCCCTCGACCGACCAGAGCAGCTTGCGGTCCTCGTCGCGGTCGGAAGCGAAGCGGCTGAAGCCGGTGCCCACCGGATCGACGAAGACGAGGTCGGTGAAGTCGAGCCAGCTCTGCACATTGTCGACGAGCAGCGGCGGGCTCGAGGGGGAATCGCCCTGTCCGCCCGCCCGCAGCCGCCGGGGACCCATCATGCCGAGATTGAGATAGGCCGAGGCCGCCCCCGGCCCGCCATTGAAGGCGAAGGTGACGGGGCGCGACGCGGGGGCCTCGTCCGGGGCGCGGTCGAGCACATAGGCCACATAGGCGATGTCGGCGAGCTTGCGCCCGCTGGTGTCGCGCACCGGCAGCGAGCCGGCGGTCGCGGTGTAGCGCAGCGTGCGATCGCCCAGCACCAGCTCGTGCCGGGTAACCGAATCGGCCGGCAGCGACAGGCCGGCGGAAGGGCCTGCCTTCCGCGCATCCTGCTCCGCGCCAGAGCTCGGCCCATGACGGGGCGGGGCGTCCTGCGACCAGGCGCCGTTCAGGGGAGCGAGCGCGGCCGCGGCGATGAGCGCGACGCGGGCGAGGGTCAGAGACGCATGAAACCGCATGGGAACCTCGATGCCAGTCCGGTCGGCCTGCATAGGGCGGCAACAAGGCGAGAATGAATGAGCCAAGCCTCATTCGCGTCGCGAGGGCGCCGGCTCACGCACTCGTCATGTTGCCTTGGCCATAAATGACCATCTTAATCGGCGCCAACGACGGAGGAACCGGGATGTCATTCTACCGAGGCATGAGCTGCGAGAACGTCACTCTCGCCGGTGACGGGGGCACCCCGATCACAGCCTATGTCGCCCGCCCCGAGGGAGAGGGGCCTTTCCCCGCCGTGGTGCTGGTGCATCACCTGCCCGGCTGGAGCGAGTTCTACATCGAGACCACGCGGCGCTTCGCCCATCACGGCTATCTCGCCATCTGTGCCAATCTCTACGAGCGCGCCGGCGCCGGCGACCCGGACGACGTCGCCGCGCGGGTGCGCGCGGAAGGCGGCGTGCCGGACGCGCAGGTGATCGGCGACACCGCGGCGGCGGTCAAATGGGCGCGTGCGCAGGCGGGGCACAACGGCAAGGTCGGCCTGTTCGGCTCCTGCTCCGGCGGGCGCCACGCCTTCCTCTATGCCTGCCGGAAGGACGATGTCGACGCCTGCGCCGAGCTGTGGGGCGGGCGCGTGGTGATGGCGCCGGAGGAACTGAACGAGAAGACGCCGGTGGCCCCGATCACGCTGACGGCCGGGCTCTCCTGCCCGCTGATCGGCCTGTTCGGCAACGAGGACCGCGCGCCGAGCCCGGAGCAGGTGGACCAGCACGAGGCGGAGCTGAAGAAGAACGGCAAGAGCTACGAGTTCCACCGCTATGACGGCGCCAGCCACGGCTTCTTCTACTGGCACCGGCCGATGTACCGGCCCGAACAGGCGATGGACGGCTGGGGCCGGATCTTCGCGTTCTTCGGCCGGCATCTGGCCGGCTAGCAGTCCTTCGACGAACAGGGAGGTGCAGCATGTGCACGTCGATCGTTGAGATCATCGGCGCGGACGGTATGGCCAAGCGCGGCGAGGAGTGGTTCGCGCTGACGCAGGCGGTGGTCGCCTACGACCATGCGCGCCACGCGCCGCATGCCGACGTCATCACGCTCGATTTCATCAATGCCGGTCTCGATCCTGGCGCGCGGGCAGGCATCGAGCTGACGCTGGAGAGCGCCCGGGAGCTGCTGGCCGCGCTCAACCGGGCGATCACCGCCGCCGATTTCGAGGAGGCGGAAGTGCGCGGCCGGCGGACGCCGGGTCTCGTCGAGGCAGCGTGACGGGCGCCGCCTGCCGGAGCGCGGCGGGCAGGCTCACTCGGGCGTGAACTCGAATTGCGGCAGGTCGAGTGGCGGCGGACCTACTGCTCGCGACCTGGGGCGCCGCCTTCATCGAGGCCCACCGCGCCGCCCGGCAGGGGCGCGATCCCGGGCAGGCGCAGGCGCTGTTCCTCGCCATCGTCGACCGGGGGACGGCCGGCGTGACGGCGGCGATGGCCGGCACACCCTACGCCTGACCGGCGCTCTCCGCCTCCCGCACCCGCGCGCCGAGCTTCAGGAAGCTGCGCAGCGAACGCTCGAGGAGGGCGGGCGACAGGCCCTGCACGATGAAGACGAGCAGCGACTGGCGTGCCTCGCCCGGCCAGCGCTCGAGATGCTCGGCCGGATGTAGCAGGGCGTGGACGCCGTGCACCACCACCGGCGTCGGCGAGCCCTCGACGTTCAAGAGCGCCTTGAGCCGCAGGATCTTCTCGCCGTGGCGCTCGACCAGCAGGCTGAGCCACAGGCCGAAGGCGGTCCATTCGACCGGCTCGTCCAGCGTGACCACCAGCGTACGCACTTCGTCCGCCTCCGCACCGTCCTCGCCATGGAACCGGGCGAGGCGCGCGCGGGCGATCTCCGGCGCCGGGCCGGTGCGCAGCCGGGCGCGGGCGGAGAGGGCGGCGTCGAGCCATTGCCGCGCCTCGGCGCTGCGCTCGGCCGGATCGGCGCTGCCGATCCCCGCCAGCACGTCCGGCCCGGCGGCGCCCTGCACCGTGCGCTCGATGCGCGCATGCGGGTTCAGCGCGGCGACGTGCTCATGGGCGCGCGCGCACTGGTCCTCGTCGGCGATGTCGACCTTGGTCAGGAGCACGCGGTCGGCCAGCGCCACCTGCTTGCGGCTCTCGGCGAAGCGTCCGAGGCTGGTCGGCGCGTTCACGGCGTCGACCGTCGCCACCACGCTGCCGATGCGCATGTGATGGCGCAGCATGGCGTCGTTCATCACCGTCGCCATCACCGGCGCGGGGTCGGCAAGGCCGGTCGTCTCGATGATCACGCGGTCGAAGCGGGGAACCTCGCCGCGCGCGCGGCGGGCGTGGAGGTTGCGGAGGCCCGTGCGCAGGTCCTCCTGCAGCGTGCAGCAGATGCAGCCGCTTTCCATCAGCACGGTGGAGGGGTCGAGCCGCTCCACCAGGAGATGGTCGAGGCCGACCTCGCCGAACTCGTTGATCAGCACCGCGGCGCGGGCGAAGGCCGGATGCGCCAGCACATGGCGCAGCAGCGTGGTCTTGCCGCTGCCGAGGAAGCCGGTGACGATATTCACCGGGATCGGCGCCTCATCCATCCAGCGCCTCCAGCAGCGCCGGGTCGAGCGGGTCGAGCGGCCGGCCGGTCACCGCCTGCACCCGGACCCACAGCTCGCCGAGGTCGGCGGCGATCTCCACCCGGCCGGTCGGGCCGGTGACAGTGAAGGAGGTGCCCTGCCAGTCGCGCACGGTGACGCGGTGGCGGCGCAGGATCTCGTTGGCGAGCGCGACCGAGCGCTGGCGCGCCTGGCGGCGCAGCCACGGGCGCGCGGTGCCCGAAGCGTCGCGCCCGCCTATGCCTTCGCTCCAGTGGGCGGCGCCGCCCAGCACGCCGCACAGGCCGCACATGACGCGCTTACCGGCGCGGCGAGCGGCGGGCGAAATCGTCCGCGATCGCGTCGAAGGTGGTGAAGCGCACGCCCTCATGCGAACTGATATGGGCGAAGAGCCGCTCCAGCATCATCAGCACCTGCGGGCGGCCGGAGACGTCGGGATGCACCGTCATGGTGAAGACCGCATAGTCGTGCTCGCGATAGACCCAGTCGAACTGGTCGCGCCACATCTGCTCGATGTCGCGCGGGTTCACGAAGCCATGGCTGTTGGGCGACTTCTTGATGAACATCATCGGCGGCAGGTCGTCGAGATACCAGCTCGCGGGGATCTCGATCAGGTCGGTCTCGGTGCCGCGCACCAGCGGCTTCATCCAGGCCGAGGGATGCTTGGAATAGTCGATCTTGGTCCAGCTGTCGCCGACGCGCACATAGTAGGGCTGGAAGTCGTGGTGCATCAGGCTGTGGTCGTACTTGATGCCCTTCTTCAGCAGCAGCTCGTTGGTGACGGCGCTGAACTCCCACCACGGCGCGACATAGCCGGTCGGCCGCTTGCCGGTGACCTCGGTGATGAGGGCGATGCAGTGGTCGAGCACCGTCTCCTCCTGCTCCGGGGTCATGGCGATCGGGTTCTCGTGGCTGTAGCCGTGCACGCCGATCTCGTGGCCGGCCTCGGCCACCGCCTTGATCTGCTCGGGGAAGGTCTCGATCGAATGGCCCGGCACGAAGAAGGTGGTCTTGATGCCGAGGCGCTCGAACAGCTTGAGCATGCGCGGGACGCCGACCTCGCCGGCGAACAGGCCGCGCGAGATGTCGTCGGGCGAATCCTCGCCGCCATAGGAGCCGAGCCAGCCGGCAACCGCGTCCACGTCGACGCCGAAAGCACACAGGATTTCCTTCGCCATTTGCTCCTCCTCGGATGCGGGTTCAGTCTGCGACGCGGCCGACGGCCGCGACGATCTCGTCCATTGCCGCTCCGGCCCCGACCAGGACCGAAAGCAGAATGCGTGCCTTGATGCCGCTGAGGTCGCCGGCGAAGATCGCGCCGGCCTGCGCGACGTCCTTGCCCCCGCCATTGCCGTAGATCGGCTCGACCCGCCCCTGCGGGCAGCGCGAGGTGATGAGCACCGGAAGGCCGTCGGCGACGCAGGCGCGGATGCCTTCCAGCGCGCCGGGCGTCACGTTTCCGCGGCCGAACGCCTCGACCACGATGCCCCGGGCGCCGGCGTCGCGCGCGGCGTGGAAGAAGCCGGGGCCGCAGCCCATGGCGAGCCTCACGAGCTCGATCGCGGGCTCGACCCGCTCGACGTCGAACGGCGCACGCGCGCGTGGCGTGCGGTAGATGAGGATGCGGTCACCGTCGACGTCGCCGAGCTTGCCGTGCTCGGCCGACTGGAAGGTGCCGACCCGGGAGGTGTGGGTCTTGGTGACGTCGCGCGCGGCGTGGAACTCCTCGTCGAAGGCGATCATCGTCCCGAAACCGCGCAGGCGCGGATCGGCCGCGAGGCGGATCGCGGCGGCGAGGTTGCGCGGACCGTCGCGGTCGGGCTCCTCGGCGAGCCGCTGCGCCCCGGTGAACACGACCGGCTTGTCCGAGCGCACCGTCAGCTCGGCCATGAAGGCGCTTTCCTCCATCGTGTCGGTGCCGTGGGTGACGACCATGCCCGAGACGTCCGGCGCGCGCAGCGCCTCGTCCGCGGCCCGGGCGAGGCGGAAGGCGTCGTCGAGCCCGAGCGCGTAGCTGCCGTGATTGAAGAGCTGGACCACCTCGATATCGAGCCCGTCCGGCAGGCCGTGGAGATCGGCGACGAGCTCGGCACCGCCGGCCACCGCACGGATGTCGCCATGCTCCGGGTCGTGGCGGGAGGCGATGGTGCCTCCCGTGCTCAGGACCACGACTTTCGCCATGTCGAAGGCACTCCCGTCGACGTCGCGGCCGCGCCGCGCATGGACCCCGAGGCCGGGACGGCGGACGCCTCGCGGCGCCCGTCCTTCCCGTCCTATTCCTGGAACGCCGCCTCGCGCCGGCGCCGCACCGAGGGCGCCGCCACCACCACCAGCAGGATCAGCGCCGCCGCCAGCAGTGCCGCGCTCAGCGGCTCGGTGATGAAAATCGCGGCGTCGCCGCGCGACAGCAGCAGCGCGCGGCGCAGGTTCTCCTCCATCAGCGGGCCGAGGATGAAGCCGAGCAGCAGCGGCGCCGGCTCGCAGCCGACCTTGGCGAAGCCGTAGCCCACCGCCCCGAACACCGCCGCGAACAGGAGGTCGTTGGGCTCGTGGTTGATGCTGTACACGCCGATGCAGCAGAACAGCAGGATGGCGGGGAACAGCATGCGGTAGGGCACGCGCAGCAGCCGGATCCAGATGCCGATCAGCGGCAAATTGAGGATGACGAGGATGATGTTGCCGATCCACAGGCTGGCGATCAGCCCCCAGAACAGGCGCGGATCGGAGTTCATCACCTGCGGGCCCGGGGTGATGCCCTGGATGGTCAGCGCGCCGAGCATCAGCGCCATCACCGCGTTGGGCGGGATGCCGAGGGTGAGCAGCGGCACCATGGAGGTCTGCGCGCCGGCATTATTGGCCGATTCCGGCGCCGCCACGCCCTCGATGGCGCCGCGGCCGAAGCGGCTCGGGTCGCGGGCGATCTTCTTCTCCACCGTGTAGGAGGCGAAGGAGGCGAGCAGCGCGCCGCCGCCCGGCAGCACGCCGAGCAGCGAGCCGAGGAAAGTGCCGCGCACGATCGCCCCCGCCGCCTGGCGGATGTCGTCCCGGCTCGGCAGCACCCGGCCGAGGCGGGAGGTGAAGACCTCGCGCTTCTCGCCCTGTGCGAGGTTGGCGAGGATCTCGGCGAAGGCGAACAGGCCGACCGCGATGATGACGAAGTCGATGCCGTCGGACAGCGACAGGATGTCGAAGGTGAAGCGGCGCATGCCGGTGTTGAGGTCGGTGCCGACCGTGCCCAGCAGCACGCCGAGTATAACCATGCCGACCGCCTTCAGCAGCGAGCCGCTGGCGAGCACCACGGCGCTGATGAGGCCGAGCACCATCATCGAGAAATAGTCGGTCGGCCCGACGCTGAGCGCCACCTTCGACAGCAGCGGGGCGAACAGGAACATGACCAGCGCCGCCACGCAGCCGGCGAAGAACGAGCCGATGGCGGAGATGCCGAGCGCCGGCCCGGCCCGTCCCTGTCGCGCCATCTGGTAGCCGTCGATGCAGGTGACGACCGAGGTGGATTCGCCGGGAAGGTTGACCAGGATGGCGGAGACCGACCCGCCGTACTGGGCGCCGTAATAGATGCCCGCCAGCATGATGAGCGAGGTTTCCGGCGGCAGGTTGAAGGTCAGCGGCAGCAGCATCGCGATGGTCGGCACCGGGCCGAGCCCGGGCAGGACGCCGATCAGCGTGCCGAGCAGGCAGCCGACGAAGCAATAGGCGATGTTCATCGGCGTGAGCGCGACCGTCATGCCGAGAACGAGGTGGGAGAGCGCGTCCATCACGTCACCACGCCGGCCAGAGCGGCAGGTGCATGCCGAGCGCCCAGTCGAAGACGGCGACCGAGAACACCGCCAGGGCGAGGGTGAGGGCGGCAACCTCGCGCAGGCGGAACTCGTGGCCGGCGCAGGCGCCCACGACCGTGAGGACGACGATGGCGGGCACCAGCCCGCCGCTCGTCACCGCGAGCGCGAACAGGGCGACGGCGACGAGCACGAGGAACGGGCGCAGCGCGGTGCCGGTGATCTTCTCGCCGTCGGCGATCAGCCCGCGCAGCGTGACCAGCGCGCCGATGCCGCACAGCAGGAAGCTTAGAAGGTCCGGGAAGAATCCCGGGCCCATCGACGTGGCGGTGCCGGTCGGATAGTCCCGTCCGATCCACAGGGCGGCGATGCCGACGCCGAGGAACATCAGCCCGGCCCAGGTATCCTGCCTTCTGAAAGCGCGTTGCAACATTCGTCCACCTCTGGTTCTCGGTGCTGTCCGCCGGGTCCGCGCATCACTGACGGATGCTTTGTGCGGGGCGGTCCGGTTGTCGAAAAAGCTTCCTCGCTAGCCTTCGTCCCCCGCGAGCAGGATGCGCGCGTCGACGACCGCGCAGCCCTCGGCATTGACGATGACCGGGTTGAGGTCGATCTCGACGAAGTCCGGCGCGGACATCGCCAGCGCCGACACCTCAAGCAAGAGTTCGACCAGTCCCTCCCGGTCGACCGGCGCCATGCCGCGCGCGCCTTCCAGCAGCGCCCGGCCGCGGATCTGGTCCAGCATCTCGCGGGCGTCGGAACGGCTGACGGGCAGGGTGCGGAACACCACGTCCTTCATGATCTCGACGAACACGCCGCCGAGGCCGAACATCAGCAGGCGGCCGAACTGGGGATCCTCGGTCACGCCGATCACCACCTCGACCCCCTTGCCCGCCATCGGGGTAACGAGCACGCCGGCGATGTCGGCATCGGGGCAGGTGGCGCCGATATGGGCGAGCAGCGCAGCGCTCTCGGCCTCGATCGCAGCAGCGCCGGAAATGCCGAGCCGCACGCCGCCGACGTCGGATTTGTGCAGGATGTCGCGCGAGACGATCTTGAGCGCGACCGGGCCGGCGAGGAGCGCGGCCGGCAGGCGCGCGGCCTCCGCGGGTGCGCGCAGCAGCGCGAAAGGCGGGATGGCGACGCCCGCGCCGGCGAGGGCCTGCATCGCCTCCGGCTCCAGCAGCGCGCTGCGGCCCTCGGTGCGGGCGGTGGCGGCAAGCTGCGCCGCCTCCGCGCTCGCCGGCGGGGGCGCGCCGGCCTCGTCCACCGGCGCCGTCGAGACCTCGTGGAAGCGCTGCGCGGCGGCGAGGGCAGCGGCGGCGATCTCGATCGAGCGGACGACGACGATGCCCCCTTCGCGCAGGATCGCGATCGCCTCGGTCGGGAACTCGGCATAGTGGCACTGCACCACGACCGGCTTGCCGTGTTCCCGGGCGAGGGCGACGAGCTGGCGGGCCGCCTCGTTCTCGATCTCGCGCAGCGAGGCGCCGTAGCGCACCTGGTAGCCGCCGAAATAGCCGACGATCAGCAGCGCATCCACGGCCGGGTCGGCGAGGATCTCGCGGCTGCACGCCGGCATGTAGCGCGGATGGGGATCGGTGCCGCCGCCGGCGTCGATCGGGTTGGAAAGCTGCGAGGCGTTGGGCGTGATCTTTTGCAGCGCCGCCACGGTCGCTTCCGCCAGCGGCGGCAGGTCGAGGCCGCGCTCGGCCAGCGCGTCGGCCGCCTGCGAGATCGGGCCGCCGCCTTCCGACAGCACGGCGACGCCGCGGGTCGGGCGCCCGCCGGTGCGCGAGACGAGGTCGGCGACGACGAACATCTCGTCGGAGCGCTCGACCTGGATCACGCCGGCCTGCCGCAGCGCGGCGCTGGCGGCGACGTAGTTGCCGGCGAGCGAGCCCGAATGCGAGCGCGCCGCGCCCTCGCCCTGGTCGGTGCGCCCCGCCTTGTAGAGGACGACCGGCTTGCGGCGGGCGACCTCGCGCGCCGCCTCGAGGAAGGCGCGCCCGTCCTTGAAGCCCTCGGCATAGACGATGACCGCCTTGGTGTTGGGGTCGTCGCCGAAGAAGCGCAGATATTCGTGGAACCGGATGTCGCCCTCATTGCCGACGCCGACGAAGGTGCTGAAGCCGGCATGGCCGTTCTGGTGGCTCTGGGCGAGCAGCGACAGCGCGACGTTACCCGACTGCGACAGCACGCCGAGCCCGCCCGCGTAGACGCTGGGCCAGCCGGTCAGGTTGAGGCCGGTATGGCCGTCGAACATGCCGTTGGTGTTGGGCCCGATCAGCCGGACATTGCCCGTGCGGGCGGCGGCGAGCGTGCGGGCCTCGAGCTCGGCGCCGGCCGGGCCCGCCTCGCTGAAGCCGCCCGCGAGCACCAGCGCCCCGTGCACGCTGCGCTCGCCGCATAGGGCGATCACCTCGGGGGCGACGCGCGCGGGCGTGCACACCATGGCGAGGTCGATCTCCCCCGGCGCGGCGGCGAGGTCGGGGTAGCAGGGGAGGCCGAGGATCTCGGTCTCCTTCGGGTTGATCGGCAGGATGGTGCCGGCATAGCCGCAGTCGAGCAGGGTCTGGATCGCCCGATTGCCGCGCTTGGAGGGATCGCGCGAGGCGCCGATGATGGCGACCGAGCGCGGCTTGAGGAAGTCGAGGGCGGCGGGCATGTCGGCTCCGGCTTGGGTAACGATCGAGGGGGCCTTTGCGAGCGCCGTGCTCATGTCATCGTCCTCGTGAAGCGCACCGTCTGGGCGCGGGCGTCGTGGTCGGTGACGACGTTGACGAGGGCGGTGCGCCCCTGCGCGACGGCGGCGGCGGCGCGCTCCAGAGCCGGGCGGATGTCCTCGGGGCGCTCGACATATTCGCCGACGCAGTCGAGCGCCTCGGCGAAGTCGTGGAAGCGGGTGTAGCCGAGGTCGCGGCCGGGCTTGATGCGCTCGGGGTCGGCGGTCCAGCCGCCATTGAGGCTGATGACCACGATCACCGGCAGCTTGTGGCGCACGGCGGTGTCGAGCTCCATGCCGTTCATGCCGAACGAGCCGTCGCCGTGCAGCACCAGCACCGGCGCGTCCGGCTTGGCCGCCTTGGCGCCGAGGCCGAAGGGCAGGCCGACGCCCATGGTGCCGAAGGTTCCCGAATTGAGGCGGTGGCGGGCGACATAGGTCGGGATCGACTGGCGGCCGTAATTGAGGATCTCCTGGCCGTCCACGGCGAGGATGGCGTCGCGGGGCAGGAAGTCGCGGATCTCCTTGCACAGGCGCAGCGGGTGGATCGGCACCTGGTCGGTCGCGAGCTGGGCCTCGAACTTCGCCGCCTTCTCCTCCTCGACGGCGGACAGGCGTTCGATCCAGGCGCCGTAGCGCGCGGCGGCGACCCGCTCGCCGGCGCCGTCGATGAGCTGGCCGAGCACGGTGTGCGCATCGCCGACGATGCCGAGCTCCACCTGCGGGGTGGAGGCGATCTCGCCGGGATCGATGTCGATGCGGATCAGCTTCGCGTCACGGGCGAAGCGCGGCGCCTGGCCCTGGCCGAACACGTAGTTCAGCCGCGTGCCGACCACCAGCACCACGTCGGCCTCGCGCAGCGCGGTCGAACGGGCATTGGGGAACAGGCCGGGGTGATCCTCCGGCACCACGCCGCGTCCCTGCGGGGTGGTGTAGAGCGGCATGCCGGTATGGGCGACCCATTCGGCGAGCCTGTCCGACGCGTCCGACCAGAGCACGCCGCTGCCGGAGATGACGACCGGGCGCTGCGCCCCGGCGAGAAGGTCGAGCGCCTGTGCCACCAGCGTCGGATCGCCGGCCGGGCGGCTGCGATGGCCGTCGGGCGGGATCTTCGGCCATACCACCTTCGCCTCGTCGACCTCGGCGTAGAGGATGTCGCTCGGGAAATCGAGATAGACCGGGCCGGGCTTGCCGCTCAGCGCCTGGCGGAAGGCGAGGTTCACGATCTCGGGGATGCGGTGCGCCTCGTAGACCCGGTCGGCCCATTTCACCAGCGGGCGCATGGCGGCGAGCTGGTCGAACTCCTGGAACGCGCCGCGGCCATATTCGCCGATCGGGCTGGAGCCGCCGAGGGCCACCACCGGCACGCCGTCGACCAGAGCGGTGGCGAGGCCGGTGCCGAAATTAAGCGTGCCCGGGCCCGAGCAGGCCATGCACACGCCGGGGCGGTTGGCGACGCGCGCATAGGCATGGGCCATCATCGCCGCCGCCTGCTCGTGGCGCACGTCGATGCCGCGAATGCCGAGATTGATCGCCGCCTTCTCGCCGGACGACATCGGCGCGCCCATGATGAAGAAGAAGGTGTCGACGCCCTGCTGCTTGAGGGCCTGCCCGAGCAGGTCGTGTCCCATCACGCCCATGAGGAGACCTCCCGGGCCGATGCCGTGGACGGGTCGAGATTTACCGAAGGGGGCACGATGGACACTCCATTTCACTGGGCAGGTCGGGCACGGCCCGCGCGGCGGATCGGGCCGCCCGGCGCGGCGCGGCCGGCGGCGCGGCGGATCCGGCGCGGGATGCGAAGTTTCATGCTGATTTGCTCAACTATCGACATTTTCATACGGTTTTAGCATTAATCGAAGGCATTCCCGCCTGTCACTCTGCCGATCGGGGCGCCGGCCGGACCCGGCGGCGCCCCGGCCGGGCGTCACAGGGCCGCGGCGATCGCGGCTCCGACCTCCTGCGTCGAGGCGCTGCCGTGAAGGTCCGGCGTTCGCGGACCCTCGGCGAGCACGGCCTCGATGGCGGCGACGATGGCGGCGGCGGCGTCGGGCTCGCCCAGATGCTCGAGCATCATCGCCCCGGACCAGATCTGGCCGATCGGGTTGGCGATGTTGCGCCCGAAGATGTCCGGCGCCGAGCCGTGCACCGGCTCGAACATGGAGGGATGCAGCCGCTCCGGGTTGATGTTGGCCGAGGGCGCGATGGCGATGGTGCCGGTGCAGGCCGGGCCGAGATCCGACAGGATGTCGCCGAACAGGTTCGAGGCGACGACGACGTCGAACCATTGCGGGTTGCGCACGAAATGCGCGGCCAGGATGTCGATGTGGAACTGCGCCGTGGTGATGCCGGGATACTGCGCCGCCATCTCCGCGAACCGCTCGTCCCAGTAGGGCATGGTGATCGCGATGCCGTTGGACTTGGTGGCGGAGGTCACGCTGGAGCGCCGCTTGCCGGCGGCCTCGAAGGCGTATCTGAGGACGCGGTCGACGCCCTTGCGGGTGAAGATGCTCTGCTGGACCGCGCGCTCCTCCGGAGTGCCCACATTCTCGCGCGCGCCGACGGCGGAATATTCGCCCTCCGTGTTCTCGCGCACGATCAGCATATCGATGTCGCCCGGCTTGCGGTCGGCGAGCGGGGAGCGCACGCCGGGCATCAGGCGCACCGGGCGGACATTGGCATACTGATCGAAATTCCGGCGGATCGGGATCAGCAGGCCCCAGAGCGAGACGTGGTCCGGCACGCCGGGATAGCCCACGGCGCCGAGATAGATGGCGTCGTGGCCGGCGATCTCGTCGAGGCCGTTCTCGGGCATCATCTGCCCGGTGCGGTGGAAGCGCTCGCAGGACCAGTCGCGTTCGTCCCAGGTGAGGGTGAAGCCGAAGCGCCGGGCGGCGGCCTCCAGCACGCGCATGCCCTCGGGCATGACCTCGTGTCCGATTCCGTCGCCCGGAATGGTGGCGATGCGATACGTCTTCATGCTGCTGACTCTCTGTGGCACGGGGTGCGAGCGACCGGCCGCAGCCGGCCGCTGCGCGTCACTCGACCGTCAGTTTAGCGTGATGTGCGCTTCGGTGATCAGGGTGTGGAAGCTCGCGATCTCCGAATCGAGGAAGCTCGCGAACTCGGCTGGGCTGGTGCCCTGCACGACGAGGCCAAGCTCGGTCAGGCGCTTCGCCACCGCCGGCTCGGCCAGCGCCTTGACCACGGCCGCGTTGAGCTTGTCGATGATCGGCTGCGGGGTGCCGGCGGGCGCTGCCATGCCGAGCCAGCCGCGGGCGACGAAGTCCGTCACGCCGGCCTCGGCCATGGTCGGCACGTCCGGGAGCTGGGCCGAGCGCTTGTCGACCGTCACCGCGAGCGGGAGGAGCTGGCCGGAGCTGATGTAGGGCATCGCGCTCGGGATGGTCTCGAACATCAGCTGGATGCGGCCGGCCACCAGGTCCGTCATGGCCGGCCCGCCGCCGCGATAGGCGACGTGCACCATGTCGACGCCGGTGCGGCGCTTGAACAGCTCGCCGGCGAGATGCTGCGAGGCGCCGAGACCCGAGGAGCCGAAGTTCAGCTTGCCGGGATTGGCCTTGGCGTAGGCGATCAGCTCGGCGACGCTCTTCACCGGCAGCTCGGGATTGACCACCAGAACGTTCGGCTGCAGCGCGACCAGCGAGATCGGCGCGAAGCTCTTCACGGGGTCGTAGCCGAGCTTCTTGTAGAGGCTGACATTCACCGCCAGCGGCGAGGAGGCCATGAGCAGGGTGTAGCCGTCGGGCGCCGCCGCGGCGACCGCCTCGAAGCCGATATTGCCACCGGCGCCGGCGCGGTTCTCCACCACGATCGACTGGCCGAGCTCCTTGGTGAGCTCCTGGCCGACGATGCGCGACACCGTGTCGACGCTGCCGCCGGGGGCGAAGGGAACCACCAGCTTGATCGGCTGGGTTGGGTAGTCGGCAGCGTGCACGGGCGCGGCGAACAGGAATAGGGACGCGCCGAGCGCGCAGATCATCTTCCGCATAGTTTCGTCCTCTGGATTGTTTGTTCGGCCTTGTCCTTGCCCGAGCCGGCGCTTCTTCGACGCCTGACGGCGGGCAATCAGTCTCGCGGCCATCGGGGCATGCCGCCCGACGGCAAGATCCGTGTTTGCCGGCGGCGTCCCGCCTCAGAGGCGGCCGGCGTAGGGGGCGATGATCGCCTGCACGCTCTTCACCGCCTCGTCGAGGGCGGCGGTGTCGGCGGCGCTCCAGTCGCGCGCGCCCTTGCTGTAATGGACCGAGATCCAGCCCTGCAGCGCGTCCTTGACGATGATCGGCGCCAGCATCTGGGCGCGCGCGCCGTAAATATCGATCAGCGCCTTCGGGGCGGGCACGTCGGTATTGGACAGGTCGCCCTGGATCAGCGGGCGGCGCTCGCGGTCGAGCCACTTCACGGTCTCGACGGCGCGCTGGTCGATGCCGGTCTCGCCGCGCAGCGACTTCTCCTCCGGCCGCCGCGCCTCGCCGGCGACGTCGTTCACGTGGAAGCCGAACTCGGGCAGGTCGATCCGCAACGTGGTGCGGCTGCCGGCGGTGCCGTCGAGCAGGGCGGAGAGGACCGCGTCGAACCGTCCGCCAATATCCTGCGCCGCTTTCATCGTCCCTCCACCCGCATCCCCGGAACCGTTCCAGGGATGCTAGGTGGCGGTGTTCTTCATATCAAATAATTTCTGATACCGTTTACTGATGCGATTTTCGCATATATCTCTCGGGTCTCGCCGCTCCCGCTCCGACGGACCGCCGCCATGTCAGACATACCGGACCTGTCCATCCGCCAGCTCAAGGCGATCACCGCGGTAGCGAAGTATTCGAGCTTCATCGCCGCCGCCTCGGAACTGCAGCTCTCGCAGCCGGGCCTGTCGCGCATGATCCGCTCGGCGGAGGAGGAACTCGGCATCGCGCTGTTCGACCGCACCACGCGCCATGTCGCGCTGACGACGGCCGGCGCCGAGTTCGTGCCGCTGGCGGAGCGGATCCTGCACGATCTCGAGCTCGGCTCGGAGGCGATACGCGAGCTGCGCGACCAGACGCGCGGTCATCTGGCGATCTCGTGCCCGATGTCGTTCGCCACCAACATGCTCGCCAACATGGTGATCGAGTACAAGCGCGCGAACCCGAACGTCATCATCCAGATATTCGAGGGCATCCAGAGCAACACGATGGGGATGATCCGCTCGGGGCAGGTCGATTTCGGCATCGGCACGCTGAGCGAGCCCTATGAGGACCTGTTCGTCGACAAGCTGTGCCAGCACCACTACCATGTGGTGTTCGCGAGGGGGCACCGCTTCTCGCGCTACGAGCGGGTGAGCCTGCAGGACCTGAAGGACGAGCCGCTGGTGTCGATGCCGCCCTCCTCGAACCTGCGGCGCATCTTCGACGGCGCGGTGGCGAGCGCGGGATTCCGGCTGAACTACACCATCACCGTCAACACCTACAGCGCGGTGGCTCAGTTCGTGCGCGCAGGCGTCGGCGTCACCATCCTGTCGAGCACCTCGCTGCCCGAGGACGACCGGCTGGAGACGCGGCCGGTGGACCCGGCCGTGTTCGGCGGCACGCTGGCGATCATGCGCCTGCGGGGGCGGCCGATGTCCTCCGCCGCGACCGGATTCCAGTCGCTGATCCGGCGCCATTTCGCCGAGGCGTCGGGGCTGCCGGGCGGCGCCTAGAGGCCCCCGCCGACCCTGCCGGAGGGAGCCGGACACCTCTTTGCAGCAATACTTTACCGCCGGCCGATTAACCGGACGTTAACCAAGATTAACCGAATCTATCCCTCCAAGAGGGGGGAGATTCGAGCCGTGAACGCAGTGAGCCAGACCGGACCGTCGATCCGTTTCCGTGGGCGCTCCTTCATGGCGCTGACGCTGGTGGCCGACACCCCGCTTCAGCCATGGCTGGCCGATTTCGACGTCTGGGTGCAGCGCTCGCCCGGCTTCTTCACCGGCCGCACCGTGGTCCTCGATTTCGCCGACACCGCGCAGAGCAAGGCGGATGTGGAGCGCTGGATCGGCGAGCTCGCCTCCCGCGGCGTTCGCCTGACCGGTCTCGAGGGCGTGCGCCCCAGCCTGGTCGACGCCTCGATGCCGCCGGTGCTGCGCGGCGGGCGCGATTCCTCCATTCCCGTCGCCGAGGCCGCGGCGGCCGCCGAGGTCGCGACGCCGGCCCCGGCCGAGCCGCGCAAGCCGGCGACCCCGGTCAACATGCTGGTCGAGCGGCGCATCCGTTCCGGCCAGTCGCTCATGTGCCTCGAGGGCGATGTCACCATCATCGGCTCGGTCGGCGCGGGCGCCGAGATCATCGCCGGCGGGTCGATCCACGTTTACGGGACCCTCGCGGGCCGGGCGATCGCAGGCGCGACCTTCGGCGCCGAGTCCCAGATCTTCTGCACCCGGCTGGAAGCCGAACTGCTCGCCGTCGACGGCATCTACCGGACGGCGGAAGACATCGACGATGCCTTCAGGGGGAAGGCCGTGCGGGTATGGACTGCCGACGACACATTGCGGATGGCCGCACTTTAGGAGCGAAGCGAGGCATGGCTAAGATCATCACAGTCACGTCGGGAAAGGGCGGCGTCGGCAAGACCACGACGACGGCCGCCATCGGTGCCGCACTGGCCCGGACCGGCGACAAAGTGGTCGTCGTCGACTTCGACGTCGGCCTGCGCAACCTCGACCTGATCATGGGGGCGGAGCGGCGCGTGGTCTATGACTTCGTGAACGTTATCCAGGGCGACGCCCGGCTGCCGCAGGCGCTGATCAAGGACAAGCGGTTGGACTCGCTGTTCCTGCTGCCGGCCTCGCAGACCCGCGACAAGGACGCCCTGACCGAGGAGGGCGTCGACAAGGTGATCGGCGATCTTTCCCGCCATTTCGACTGGGTGGTCTGCGACAGCCCGGCCGGGATCGAGCGCGGGGCGACGCTCGCCATGCGCCATGCCGACATCGCCATCGTCGTCACCAACCCGGAAGTCTCGTCGGTCCGCGACAGCGACCGCATCGTCGGCATCCTCGACGCGAAGACGCTCAAGGCCGAGCGCGGCGAGACCGTCGACAAGCGCCTGCTGCTGACCCGCTACGACGCCGTCCGCGCGGCGCGCGGCGACATGCTGAAGACCGAGGACGTGCTGGAGATCCTCTCCCTGCCGCTGCTCGGCATCGTGCCGGAGAGCTCGGACGTGCTCAAGGCCTCCAACATGGGCGTTCCGGTTTCCATCCACGAGCCGAACAGCGCGCCGGCGCGGGCCTATCACGACGCGGCGCTGCGCCTCAAAGGCGAGGAGATCGCCATGGAGGCGCCCAAGCAGCGCCTCGGGCTGTTCGGCAAGTTCCTGCGGAGGGCGGCATGACGTTGTGGAAGCGCCTGTTTTCAAACACCAGCGCGCCCCAGGCGCGCGAGCGGCTGCAGATCCTGCTCTCGCATGAGCGCCAGGTGCTCGGCGGCAACGACCTGCTGTCGAGCCTTCGCGAGGACATCCTCGCCGTGGTCGCCAAGCACGTGCCCTGCGAGCGGGACAATGTGAAGGTGCGCCTCGAGCGCGGCACGCCGATGTCGGTGCTCGAGATCGAGGTCGAGGTGCGCGGCAACATCGAGCTCGGGATCAGCCAGGCGGCCTAGCCGCATATTTGGCCGCACGCCTGGCCTCACATCAAACGACGCGGCGGGCCGCCCGCTTCCGGCCCGTCCGCCGCCGTCTTTCCGGGGCGCGCCGCCGCGCCTCCCGCTCCCGCCGCCCACGAATGCGGTGCCGCCGGCCGCCCGGCTGGCCATTCGCCGAAACGGCGAAGCGATCCGACCGACCCCGCGATGCGTAGAGGGTACAGCCCCTAGCGTCCCGTCGGGAGGATCGTCATGCATCGCCGCCTCGCGCCTGTCCTGGTGCTCGCCCTCGCCCCAGCCCTCGCCGCCACCCTCGTCCCGGCCTCAGCCCGCGCGGGCTCGCCCGATCCCTTCGGCGTGTGGAACCGCGGCGACGGCAATGCGCGGGTGCGCATCGCCCCGTGCGACGACAAGATCTGTGCGGTCAATCTGTGGATCGGCGACACGTCCGGCGGCGAAGCTGTGGGCGACCGGCTGGTGCTCGCCCTCCAGCCGCAGGACGCGGACACGCTGGCGGGCACGGCCTACGACCCCCAGCGCGACCTGACCTATTCGATGCGGATGACGGTCGGCAAGGACCAGCTCGAGACCCGTGGCTGCATTCTCGGCGGCCTGATCTGCCGGTCGGTCTCCTGGTCGCGGGTCGAGTGAGGGCCTAGCCCTTCAGCCGGTAGAGCCCGACATCGATGGCGCCGGCGCGAAAGCCCCCCTCGCAATAGCCGAGGTAGTATTCCCACAGGCGGTGGAACTCGGGATCGAAGCCGAGCTCGTCGATCTGCGCCCGCGCGGCGACGTAGCGGGTGCGCCACTGCTCCAGCGTCTGCGCGTAGCCGGACCCGAAGAACTGCGTCTCGACCAGCTCCAGCCCCGCCGCCGCGGCATGGCGGGCGATATGGGCCTTGGTCGGCAGCATCCCGCCCGGGAAGATGTGGCGCTGGATGAAGTCGGTGTTGCGCCGGTAGCCCTCGAACCGGGACTCGTCGATGGTGATCACCTGCAGCACCGCCGTCCCGCCGCTTTCGAGGCACTCGCGCAGCTTGGCGAAATAGACCGGCCAGTAGGCCTCGCCCACGGCTTCCAGCATCTCGATCGAGACGATGCGGTCGTAGCGCCCGGTCACATCGCGATAATCCTGGAGGCGGAGCTGGGCATGGGCCGCGAGATGCGGATCGGCGGCGACCAGCGCGTTCGCATGGGCGAGCTGGGCGCGCGAGAGCGTGATGCCGGTGACGTCGACTCCGCGCCCCGCCAGCGTGGCGGCGAGCGCGCCCCAGCCGCAGCCGATCTCCAGCAGACGTTGGCCGGGCGCGACATCGAGCATCGCGACGATGCGCTCCAGCCGGGCCGTCTGCGCCTCCTCCAGGCTCTGGCCGGCGGCGATGGCGATGGCGGAGGAATAGCTCATGCCGGCGTCGAGCCAGAGCCGGTAGAACTCGTTGCCGAGATCATAGTGGAAGGCGATGTTGCGCCGGCTGCCGGCCCTCGAATTGCGCCGGAACAGATGGCACAGCCGGTTCCACAGCCTTATCGGCGGCAGGGCGGCGATGCGGTCGGCGATCGCGGGCAGGTTGTGCGCCGCGAGCTCGATGAAGGTCGGCAGGTTCGGGCTCGACCAGTCGCCGGCGACATAGGCCTCGGCGAAGGCGACGTCGCCGCCGACGATCAGCCGGCGAAGCGCGCGCCAGCGGTGCAGCACCAGCGTCGCCTCCGGCCCCGACCGGCGCCCCTGTCCGCACAGGCTGCGCCCGTCCGGCGTCACCACGGTGAGGGCGCCCATGGCGAGGTGCCCCAGCACGCGCGCCAGCACTGCCTCGCGCAGCCGCAGCGGCGGGGCGGCCGGCGCGTCGCGATGGCGGGCGAACTCGGTGGCGCGATTGGCGTCCATGCGCATCGGCATCTGTCCTCAGGAACGGTGCGTGGGCGAAACGGTGACGGGATGCTCGGGCGCCGGCGGGCGCGGACGCAGGCCGATGCCCTTCATCCAGATCCGCAGCGCTTCCCAGTGGATGCCGGCGATCACCTTCAGCGTCAGCAGCGGCTGGCCGAGCAGCACGCGGGCGAGCCCGGCGTCATCCAGCGGGCGGCGGCGGGCGGTGTGGACCGCGCTCAGCACCGGCCCCTGCGCGTCGCTGGCGAGGATGGCGATGCGCAGCGCCTCGCCCGGCGGGTCGACGCGGAAGGCATAGGAGAGGTCCATGTCCATGAAGGGCGAGACGTAGAAGCGCTTCTCCGCCTTCTGGCGCAGCGGCGCCGTCTCGCCCCGGGCGACCGGGATCAGATAGGCGTGGCGCTGGCCGAAGGTGTTGTTCACCTCGTAGAGCAGCGCCAGCAGCGAGCCGTCGCGGCGATGGCAGAAATAGACGCTCAGCGGATTGAAGGCGTAGCCGAACAGGCGCGGCATGGTGAGCAGCCGCACCGGCCCGCCATCCCCCTCCAGCCCGGCCTCGCCGAGCAGGCGCTCGACGTAGGCCCTGAGCGGTCGGCCGTCGCCATTCCCATAATCGCGCTCGAAGAAGCTGAAGACGTTGAAGCGGTTGAGCGAGAACAGGCGCAGCTCGCGGTCGAGCGCGCCGAGTTCGTCGAGGTCGAGCAGCAGCGAGAACAGGCGGTAGGCCAGCCGGTGGCGCTTCGGCCGCACCCGCACATGCATCACCGAGCCGACATAGAGGGCGGAGTGCCGCGCGCTCATCAGGCGAACTCCCGCATCTGCGGCAACGCCGGGATCTCGGGCAGCGCGATGCGCCCGGATTCCTCCGCCACCGTCCACGGCCGGCGCACGCCGCCCAGCGCCTCGGCGACGGCGAGCCCGGCCTGCAGCCCGTCCTCGTGGAAGCCGGCACCGAAATAGGCGCCGCAGTACCAGACCCCGCCCTCGCCCTGGAGCGACCACATGCGCGCTTGCGCGGCCATCGCCCGCGCGTCGAACATGGGGTGCCGATAGGTGGTGCGGTAGGCGACGGTCTGCTCGGCCGGCGGCGCGACAGGGTTGAGGGTCACGAAGAGCGGACGCTCCTGCGGCAGGTGCTGGAGCCGGTTCATCCAGTAGGTGACGCAGAGCCTCCCGCCACCGGAGCCGGTCTCACCGGGTTCCGCCGCGCCGCGCCGGTCGGCGAGGTAGTTCCACGCCGACCACGCGGCGCGCCGGCGCGGCATGAGCCGGGCGTCGGAATGCAGCACCGCCTCGTTGTGGCTGTAGCGAAAGGCGCCGAGCAGCTCCCGCTCGGCCGTTGTCGGCGTCTCCAGCATCGCCAGCGCCTGGTCGGCATGGGCGGCGATCACCACGTGGTCGAACACGTGCTCGGTGCCGTCCCGCGTGCGCAGGAAGACGCCGCCCGCGAGCCGCCGGATCCACGTGACCGCGTGACCGGCGGCGACCGTGCCGCGATAGTCGTCGCGCAGCCGCGCGACATAGTTCCGGCTGCCGCCGGTAACGGTGCGCCAGGCCGGGCGGCCGGTGAGCTGCAGCAGGCCATGATTGTCGCAGAAGCGCACGAAGGCCGCCGCCGGATAGCGGCCCACATCGGCCGCCGGCGTCGACCAGATCGCCGCCGCCATCGGGTAGAGATGGTCGTCCCGGAACGCGCGGCCGTAGCCGTTGGCGTCGAGATAGTCGTCGAGGCTGGCGAGCCCGAGCGCGGGCAGGTCGCGCGGGGCCTGCCGGTAGAAGCGCAGCAGGTCCTTGAGCATCGAGGCGAAGCGGGGCGAGGCGAGGTTGCGCGGCTGCGCGAACAGGCCGCGCAGGCCCGAGCCGGAATATTCCAGCCGCCCCCCCTCCAGCGACACGGCGAAGGACATGTCGCTCGCCCGCGTCGCGACGCCGAGATGGGAGAACAGCGCGGTGAGATTGGGGTAGGTGGCCTCGTTGTAGACGATGAAGCCGGTGTCGACCGGGGTGCCGTGCGCCTCCACCGTGTTGGAGTGCCCGCCGAGCCGGTGCTCGGCCTCGAACAGCGTGACCTCGTGGCGCCGCGAGAGCAGCCACGCCGCCGAGAGGCCGGCGATGCCGGCCCCGACCACGGCGATGCGGCGCGACGTGCCGGGCGCGAAGTCCTGACGAATGTTCATGGCGCGCGGTTTCCTGGCCGGTGGAGCGATCGGGCGAGCTTGTCTAGTCTGTACGCAGCGTCCCCGGCGCCGGATCACCCGTCGGATCGACCGGCGGCGAATGATCCGGCAGCGCGGGCCGTGCGTAGAAGAGGTCATGAATGCCCTGCTCGACCATGCCCGATCCGCCATGCCTACCGGCGCCCCGCCGGCGCGCCGGGGGACGGTCGTGACGCATCTCATGGAGGACGAGGCGGTGCCGGACGGCGACGAACTCGCCGGGCTGATCCGCAAGGTCGCGCAGGATCGCGACCGCCAGGCCTATGCGCGGCTCTACAGCTACTTCGCCCCGCGCGTGAACGCCTTCCTGCGCCGATCGGGCCTGCCCGCCAACACCGCGCAGGAGGTCGCTCAGGAAGCGATGCTCAACGTCTGGCGCAAGGCGTCCTATTTCGATCCGGCGCGGGCGGGCGCGTCGACCTGGATCTTCACCATCGCCCGCAACCAGCGGATCGACCATCTGCGGCGCGCACGGGTGGCGAGCTCCGCAGAGGGCGAGGTGCCGGTGGAGGAAGAGCCGGCGCCTTCCGGCGAGACGCTGCTGCTCGCCGCCGAGCGCGAGGCCAGCGTGCGGGCGGCGCTGAAGGCGCTCTCCGACGAGCAGGCGCTCGTGGTGCGGCTCGCCTTCTTCGGCGACAAGGCCCATTCGGAAATCGCCCGCGAGCTGGGCCTGCCGCTCGGCACGGTCAAGTCGCGCGTGCGTCTCGCCCTCGGGCGGCTGCGTGCGCTGCTGGAAGCCCAATCATGACGATCCATCATCACGCAACGGACGAAACCCTGATGCGCTACGCCGCCGGCGACCTCGACGCCGGCCCGGCGCGCGTGGTGGCGGTGCATCTGGCCGGCTGCCCGGCCTGCCGCGCCCGCCTCGCGCAGTTCGAGGCCGTGGGCGGGGCGGTGCTGGAACAGATGGAGCCGGTGCCGATGGCGCCGGACGCCTTCGCCGCCGCGCTCGGCATCATCGAGGCGGAAGAGGCGGGCAGGGCGGCTCCCGGCAAGCCGGCGGCCGCGCGTTCCTCGTCCGGCCGCGCGCCGTCGCTGCTGCCGGGCGGCATCCCCATTCCCGCGCCGCTGGCCGATTGCGAGTTCGGGCCGTGGCGCTGGATCGGCATCGGCGTGCGCGCCAGCGCCGTCCGGCTGCCGGAGGACCCGGAAGCCCGGCTGACGCTGCTGCGCGTCGGGCCCGGCCGCAAGCTGCCCGAGCACGGCCATGTCGGCACCGAGTTCACGCAGGTGCTGGTCGGCTCGTTCTCCGACGGCTACGGGCGCTATCTGCCCGGCGATCTGAGCGAGATGGGCCACGAGATCGAGCACCAGCCGATCGTCGACCCGGACGGCGAGTGCATCTGCCTCGCCGCGCTGGAGGGCGCGATGCGGCTCACCGGCTTCTTCGGCCGCCTGATCCAGCCCTTCATCAAGCTCTGAGGCCGCCATGCGCGAGCTCGTGCTGGTCGCGCTCACCATGCTCGCCGGCGGCACTGCGACCGCCGTTGTCGCCCCGGTCGCCGCGCTCAATACGCTGTCGCGGCTGGAAGACGTCGTGGCGACCACGGGGCTCGCCTATGCCGACGGCCCGCGCCACGGCATCGACGTCTACGCCCCGCGCGGCGCGAGTGAGGGTACGGGTAGGCCGGTAGTGGTGTTCTTCTATGGCGGCGGCTGGGAGGAGGGCGAGCGTGCGCTCTACCGCTTCGTCGGCGCGGCGCTGGCGAGCCGGGGCATCGTCACCTTCATTCCCGACTACCGCGTCTACCCCGAGGTGCGCTTTCCCGATTTCCTGAAGGACGGGGCGAGGGCGGTGCGCTGGGTGCGCGACCACGCGGCCCGGTTCGGCGGCGACCCGGCCCGGCTGGTGCTGGCCGGCCATTCGGCCGGCGCCCACATCGCCGCGATGCTGACGTTCGACCCGCAATGGCTGGCCGGCGAGGGGCTCGACGCGCGGCGCGACGTCGCCGGCCTCGCCGGGATTGCCGGACCCTACGACTTCCTGCCGCTGCACAGCGCGACGCTGAAGGCGATCTTCGGCCCGGAGCCGGAGCGGGCGCTGAGCCAGCCGATCAACTTCGTCACGGGGCGCGAGGCGCCGGCCTTCCTCGCCACCGGCGCGAATGACGACACGGTCGAGCCGGCCAACACCCAGCGCCTTGCCGCCCGCATCCGCGAGCGGGGCGGGCGGGTGACGACGCGGGTCTATCCGCGCGTCGACCATCGCACCGTGCTCGGCGCCTTCGCCTGGCCGCTGCGGCTGCTGGCGCCGGTGCTCGACGATGTGAGCGTCTTCGTGAACCGCGTCACGGACGGGGAGGGGGCGACATGAGCCCGCTCGCCGCCATCCTCCTCATTGCGGCCGGGCTTTCGCTCGCCATGGCCGGCGCCTGGCTCGCCGCCGAGCGCAGCGGCAATCACGGCTGGGTCGACACCGTCTGGTCCTTCGCCACCGGGGCGGGCGGGGTCGCCGCCTGCCTCCTGCCGGTCGGGCAGGGCTGGCCGCCGCGCCAGCTCGTGGTGGCGGCGCTGATCGCGCTGTGGGCGCTGCGCCTCGGCGGCCATATCCTGACGCGCACGCTGCGCGGGCAGGACGACCCGCGCTATGCCGAGCTGCGCCGTGAATGGGGCCCGCACGCCTCGCTGCGCCTGTTCGTGTTCCTGCAGATCCAGGGGCTGGCCGCACTCGTGCTCGTGCTCGCGATGATGGCCGCGGCGCATAACCCCGCACCGTCCTGGTGCTGGGGCGACGGGCTCGGCATCGCGCTGGCGCTGGCGGCGGTGGCGGGCGAGGCGGTCGCCGACCGCCAGCTCGCCCGGTTCCGCGCCGACCCGGCCCGGCGCGGGCAGGTGTGCGACATCGGCCTGTGGGGGCTGACGCGCCATCCCAACTATTTCTTCGAATGGCTCGGCTGGCTCGCCTATCCCGCCATCGCCATCAGCGTCACCGGCGCCCATCCCTTGGGTTTCTCCGCCTTCCTCGCCCCGCTCCTCATCTATGTGCTGCTCGTCCACGTCTCCGGCATCCCGCCGACGGAGGCGCACATGCTGCGCTCGAGGGGCAGGGCGTTCCGCGACTACCAGCGGCGGGTCAACGCGTTCTGGCCCGGTCCCCCGGGCCGCCAGCGGAGCTCGAGAACATGACCCTCATCGCCACGGCCGGCCGCGTCGCCGAGCGCCTGCCCCTGCCGGATTCCCTCACGCGCCTCGGCATCGACATGCTGGTCGGGCGCACCCGCCGCGCGCTCGCCGCGCAGCCGCCGGGCACGGAGCGCCGCTTCGCCGAGGAGATGGCGGCACGGCCCATCGCCGAGCATCCCGAGCGCGCCAACGACCAGCATTACGAGCTGCCGGCGGAATTCTTCGCGCTCACCCTCGGGCCGCACCGGAAATATTCGTGCTGCCTCTATGACAAGGGCGCCGCGACGCTGGCCGAGGCCGAGCTGCACGCGCTGGAGGAAACCTGCGCCCATGCCGGGCTCGAGGACGGGCAGCGCATATTGGAGCTCGGCTGCGGCTGGGGTTCGCTCAGCCTTTTCATGGCCGAGCGCTTCCCGGCGTCGCGGATCGTGGCGGTCTCGAACTCGGCTCCCCAGCGCCTCCACATCGAGGGCGAGGCGCGGGCGCGGGGGCTCACCAATCTCGAGGTGCTGACGGCGGACATGAACGCCTTCGACACGCGCGACAGGTTCGAGCGCATCGTCTCGGTGGAGATGTTCGAGCACATGGCCAACTGGCGCGCGCTGCTGGAGCGGGCGCGGGGCTGGCTGGCGCCGGAGGGGCGGATGTTCCTCCACGTCTTCACCCACCGCGCCGTGCCCTACCGCTTCGACCATGCGGATGAGGAGGACTGGATCGCGCAGCACTTCTTCACCGGTGGCATCATGCCGAGCGAGGGGCTGGTGCGTTGCGTGAGTGACGGCTTCGCGGTCGAGGGCGAATGGCGCTGGAGCGGGCGCAACTATGCGCGCACCGCCGAGGACTGGCTCGCGCGTTTCGACGCCAATCGCGAGCGGATCGACGAGGTGCTGCGCGACGTCTATGGCGCCGAGGGCGGGCTGTGGCGACGGCGCTGGCGCCTGTTCTACCTCGCCACCGCCGGGCTGTTCGGCCATCGCGGCGGCGAGGAATGGGGCGTCAGCCACTATCTTCTGCGCCCGCGCGGATGACGTGCGTGCGGGCGGCGGCGTCCGGGCGTCAGCCGGCGCCGCCGGTCAGCGCCCGCGTGACCAGCATGCCGGCCGTGGCTGAAATCCCGGTGAGCACCGCGCCCCAGGCGAGGTCGGCCACGGTGATCAGCGTCGGCCAGTTGCGCAGCGTCGCCTGGTTGGTGAGGTCATAGGTGCCGTAGGCGACGAGGCCGAGGAATGCGCCCAGCATCAGCGCCGTGGTCCAGCGGCCCGAGGCGAGCGCGGGCTGCACGGCGAAGACGACGACCCCCGCCACGTAGAGCAGGTAGAACAGCACGGCCGGGGCGGGGCTGATCCGGTCGGCCATGAGCTCGCCGATCATCGGCCGGTAGAGCCGGCTCGCCATCAGGCCGAGCCACACGGCGTCGACCGCCAGCAGCACGATGCCCGTCGCCAAATAGCTGATGAGGAATGCCATGTGTCCGACCACCCGATCCGTTGCCTGAAGCCTCTACGAACGGGGCCGGCCGGCGGATCAGGCGGGTGGAGGAGGCACGGGGCGGGGAGCGGAACTAGCCGGCCGCCTGCTGCTCCAGCGTCGCCAGCCGCTTCTTCAGCGCCTTGGTCTCCTCGAAGCGGGCGGTGACGTCGCGCACGGCGGCGACCATGCCGGTGACCTTGCCGGTCGCGTCCTTGAGCAGGACGATGGTGAACTCGATGGAGAGGCGCCGTCCGTCGCGGTGCAGGCCCGGCACGGCGAGCAGGTCGCCGGCGCCGTAGCGGCTGCTGCCGGTGGCGACGGTCTCGTGATAGCCTTCCCAGTGCCGCGCGCGGAACGGCTCGGGGATGATGATGTCGAGCGAGCGGCCGAGCGCTTCCTCCTCGGCGAAGCCGAAGATGCGCTCCGCCCCTGCGTTCCACAGCACGATGTCGCCGGCCGCGTCGCTGGCGACGATGGCGTCGCCGGCGCTGTCGAGCAAGGCGTCGCCGATGGCCTCGCGCGCGAAGCCGGCGAGCACGCGGGCGTGGCGCGGGCCCTGGCGCGGGCCGGGCGCCGCCGGCGACGGCGCGGAGGCGGGCCGGCCGTCGGAGGGCTCGCCCATGAGGTCGTCGAAGGCGCCGAAGAACTCGTAGTGCACGCGCTCCGCCGGCACGCCGGCCTCGATCAGCCCCGGCACGAAGGTCCGCATGAAGTCGAGCGGGCCGCAAACGAGATAGTCCGCCTCGGCGACCGGCGTGTGGGCGGCCAACCAGTCGAGCGAGAGGCGCCCGGCGATGTCGAAGTCGCGGCCCTCGACCTCGCCCTCCTCGGGGCGGGTGTGGAAGAAGGTGGTCGTCGCCCCGGCCTCGGTGGCGAGGTCGCGCACATGGTGCTGGAAGGCCTGCGTGCGCCGGCTCCTCGTGCAGTGGACGAAGTGCAGGCCCGGCCTGCCGCCCGCCGCGCCGGCGGCCTCGAGCATGGCGACCATCGGGGTGAGGCCGACGCCCGCGCTCACCATGACGACCGGGCGTGTTCCCTCCGGCAGGATGAAGCTGCCCGAGGGCGGCGCCACCTCGACCCGCGCGCCGGGCGCGGCCTTGTCGTGCAGCCATTGCGAGACCAGCCCCTCCGGCTCGCGCTTCACGGAGATGCGGTAGCCGGCGCCGTCCGGCGCGCTGGAGATGGTGAAGTTGCGCTTGTGCAGGCCCGCTTCCGGCAGGTCGACCAGCAGGGTGAGGTGCTGGCCGGCGACATGGGGAAGGGGCGGGCGGCCATCGGCCGGCACCAGCACGAAGGAGGTGATGACGTCGCTCTCGGCATGGCGGCTCTCGATCACGAAGGGGCGCGGCGCGCCTTCCTGAGCGAGCTCCGCTCCGCTGGCCACCCCCGTCCCGGTCGTGCGTTTGCTCTCAACCATCGCTTGGCCTCCGTCTAAATCATGTATATAGTATACATGTTTTCACCGCCTGGAAAGCTTCCAGACAGGCCGCCCATGCAGCTCACCCTCTATTCCGACTACGCCATGCGCGTGCTGCTCTATCTCGCCGCGCATCGCGACAAGCTGTGCTCGATCTCCGAGATCGCCTCAGCCTACGGCATTTCCCACAACCATCTGATGAAGGTGCTGAACGATCTCGGCAGGGCCGGCTATGTCTCCAGCGTGCGCGGGCGCGCCGGCGGCTTCCGGCTGGCGCGGCCGGCCGGGCAGATCCGCATCGGCGCTCTGCTGCGCCACACCGAGGACGATTTCGACCTCGTCGACTGCCCGCATTGCGCGCTGTCGAGCGGGTGCGGCCTGTCCTCGGTGCTCGACCGGGCGATGGCGGCCTTCTTCGCGGTGCTGGACGGCTGCACGCTGGCCGACCTTGTCGAGCGCGAGGAGGGCTTCCGCAGCCTGATCCTGACGCTCGACCGCGCGCGGGCGCAGCCGCCGGCCCAGGCCTGAGCCGGCTCCTTCCTCCCTTCCCGACGACATACCGGAGATGACCTTGTCCACCACGGCGCGTTCCAAGCTGTTTCGACCCATGCTCGCGGGAGCGACGCTGCGCGACCGTCTGTTCGCCAGCCTCGGCGCGCTGTTCGGCATCGGCATGACGGCGCTGATCACCGGCCTCGCCGCGAAGGAAGGTACGCCGCTGATCTGGATCGTCCCGCCCATGGGCGCGTCGGCGGTGCTGCTGTTCGCCGTGCCGGCGAGCCCGATGGCCCAGCCCTGGGCGGCCATCGGCGGCAACATCGTCTCCGCCTTCATCGGCGTCGTCATCGCGCATTACATGCCGCTGTCGGCGCTCGCCGCGGCGCTGGCCGTCGGCGGCGCCATCGCCGCCATGTCGCTGCTGCGCTGCCTGCATCCGCCGGGCGGGGCGGCCGCGCTGGTCGGGCTGTTCGCCGGCAGCTCGTCGAGCTACCTGCTGCCGCTGCTGCCGGTGGGCGCGAATGCGGTCGTGCTGGTCGCGTGCGCGTGGCTCTATCATCGCGTGTCCGGCCACGCCTATCCGCACCGGCCGCCGGCGCCGAAGCCGGCCGACACGCCGGCCTGGACGTTCGATCGCGGCGACGTCGCGCAGGCGCTCGAGGAGATGGGCGAGACCTTCGACATCAGCCCCGAGGATCTCGAGGCCCTGCTGGCGGTGCTGAAGCAGCGCGCGCTGGTGCGCGCCTATCGCCAGCTCGCCTGCCGCGACCTGATGAGCGCGAACGTCGTCTCGGTGCCGGCCACCGCGACCGCCGAAGAGGCGCGCGTGCTGCTGGTGGCGAAGGATGTGCGCCGCCTGCCGGTGCTCGACGCGGGAGGGCGCGTGGCCGGCGCGGTGGGGCTGCGCGAGCTCGACCCCTCCGCGCGAACCGTCGCCGACATCATGTCGCCGGCCTCGACGGCGGCACCGCACACGCCGGCGATCGACCTGCTGACGCGCTATGCCGAGGAGCGGGTCCATGCCGTCTTCATCGTCGATCCCGAGGGCCGGCCGGTCGGGGTGGTGACGGAGGCGGACTGGCTGGCGGTGCTGACGCGCGGGCTGAACTAGCCCGCGCCCGAGGGACGGTTGCGCGGGAGGCGTGCGGCGTCTACCCAGAAGCGATAGCCTTCACGGCGCGGCCGGAAGACCATCGCGAGGGACGCATGACCGATCAGGATTCGCCGTCGGCCCGGATCGACGCGAAGCTCGCCAGCCTCGGCGGCTGGCGCGGCGAGGCGCTGGCGCGGATGCGCGGGCTGATCCACGAGGCCGATCCCGAGGTGGTCGAGACGGTGAAGTGGGTGAAGCCCACCAACCCCTCCGGCGTGCCGGTGTGGGAGCACGCCGGGATCGTCTGCACCGGCGAGGTCTACCAGACCTATGTCAAGCTGACCTTCGCCCAGGGCGCGGCGCTGCAGGACCCCGCCGGCCTGTTCAATGCCGGCTTCGGCGGCGGCACGCGCCGGGCGATCGACATCCGCGAGGGCGAGGCGGTCGACGCCGCCGCCTTCAAGGCGCTGTTCCAGGAAGCGGTGGCGCTCAACCTCGGCAAGAAGAAGCCTGCCGGCAGGCCCGCGCGCGGCTGATGGCGGCCTATCGCCCCGCTGCCGTCCGGCGCCGGTCGACATTCGGCAGCAGCGCGGCCAGCACGCCGATCGCCGGCAGGAAGGCGCAGGCGCGGTAGACGAAGTCGATGCTGGTCCAGTCCGCCAGCACGCCGAGCACCGCGGCGCCGACGCCGCCCATGCCGAAGGCGAGCCCGAAGAACAGGCCCGACACCATGCCGACCCGCCCCGGCATCAGCTCCTGCGCATAGACCACGATGGCCGGGAAGGCGGAGGCGATCAGCAGGCCGATGACCACGCTGAGGGCGACAGTGGCCGGCAGGCTGACATAGGGCAGCGCCAGCGCGAAGGGCAGCACGCCGAGGATCGAGACCCAGATCACGGTCTTGCGGCCGATCCGGTCGCCGACCGGCCCGCCGATCAGCGTGCCCGCCGCCACCGCGGCGAGGAAGACGAAGAGATAAATCTGCGCCTGCGCGTCGCGGATGCCGAACCGGCCCACCAGGAAGAAGATGTAGTAGCTGGTGAAGGTCGCGAGGTAGAACCACTTCGAGACCATCAGGCAGAACAGCACCGACAGCGCGCCGCCGACCTGCCGCATGGTGAGATCGGGATGGATGACCGCGCCGCCGCGCGCCGCCGGCCGGGCGTGGCCGTTGCTCGTGTACCAGCGGCTGAGCGCGGTGAGGACGAGCATGCCACCCAGCGCCGCGAGCGCGAACCAGGCGAGGCTCGCCTGGCCGTGCGGGAGCACGAAGAACGCCACCAGCAGCGGCCCGAGCGCCGCGCCGAGATTGCCGCCGATCTGGAAGATCGACTGCGCGAGCCCGTGCGCGCCGCCCGAGGCGAGGCGCGCGAGGCGCGAGGATTCCGGGTGGAAGATCGACGAGCCGATGCCGAGCAGCGCGGAGGCGGCGAGCAGCATCGGGTAGCTCGAGGCGACGGCGAGCACCAGCAGCGCGACCATGGTCACGCCCATGCCGAAGGGCAGCGAATAGGGCTGCGGGCGGCGGTCGGTATAGATGCCGATCAGCGGCTGAAGCAGCGAGGCGGTGAGCTGGTAGACCAGCGTCAGCAGGCCGATCTGCGCGAAGCTGAGATCGAAGCCGCCCTTGAAGATCGGGTAGGCCGCCGTGAATAGCGACTGGATCATGTCGTTGAGCAGGTGGCAGAAGCTGGCGCCGGCGAGCACCGGGAACACGGTGGCGCCGGCCGTCCTCGGCCGCTCCAGACTGACCTCGCTCATGGGGAATTTCCTCGCCACCATCGCGCCGGGCAGCCGGCGCTTCGGCCGCCAACATAGTGGGTGGCCGCCGGCCCGCTACTTCGTTAGGGTCAATATCTTACGTGAGTGGGCCACGAGATGAGACGGAACGAGACCACTCTTCGCGAGGACGTGCCGCGCCCGGTGATCGCGTTCGGCTCGGAATATCCCGACGGCCACGTCATCGCGCCGCATCACCACCGGCGCGGCCAGCTCCTGCACGGCTCGACCGGCGTGGTGCTGGCGACCACCCGGCACGGCACCTGGATGATGCCGCCGCAGCGCGGCATGTGGATTCCGCCCGGCGTGGTGCATGAGGTGCAGATGATGGGCGAGGTGCGGATGCGCAGCCTCTATTTCGCGCCCGAAGCGATCCACGGCATGCCGGAGCGCTGCCAGGTGGTTGGCATCTCGGCGCTGATGGCGAGCCTGCTGGCGGAAGCCGTGGCGCTGCCGGCGGAGTACGAGCTCGACGGACGCGATGGGGCGCTGATGACGCTGATCCAGCACGAGATGCGCCATCTGCCCTCGCTCCCTCTGTCTCTTCCGATGCCGGCCAGCCCGGCGCTGGCGGCGCGCTGCCGGCGCTTCCTGCGCAGCCCGACACCGCACGACACCATCGACGGCTGGCGCGAGGCGCTCGGCCTCAGCCGGCGCAGCTTCACCCGCCTGTTCCGGCGCGAGACGGGCTTGAGCTTCGTCGCCTGGCGCCAGCAGGCGTGCCTGATGGCGGCGCTGCCGCGCCTCGCCGCCGGCCAGCCGGTGACGACGATCGCCATCGACCTCGGCTACGACAACCCGGCGGCGTTCACGACCATGTTCAAGAGGGTTCTCGGCGCATCGCCCCGCGCCTATCTGCGCGTGTCCTGATCCGCGCGGCGATATCGGCGAGCCGAAATGGCGGGCGCGACCTTCCCCCCGGCCGCCTTGCCCGCCGGGGGGAGTGGGGACATAAGGGGCGTGCGCCGGTGCCGCATCCCGTCCCGAAACCACGCTCAAGGTGAAACAAGGTGACCTCGCCCGCCAGTCTTGAGGGCCCGCTCGACCGTGCCTTTGCCGTGCTGGAGTTCGTCGCGGGGCAGCTCAAGGCGGTGTCGGCCGCCGAGATCGCCAAGACTCTCGACCTGCCGCTGCCGACGGCGCACCGGCTGATCGGCAATCTGGAGGCGCGGGGCCTGCTGCAGCGTGCGGCGGGCACGCGGCGCTACGTGGTCGGCAACAAGCTGGTGGTGCTGGCGGGAAAGACCATCGGCTCCGCCTTCCGCTCGGCGCGCCGGCACGCGGTCCTGCAGAACGTCGCGGCGGAAATCGGCGAGCAGTGCGAGATCGGCATCGTGCGCAGCAATCTCGTCGTCTATGTCGACAGCGTGCGCGTCACTGCCCCGCAGGGCCTTCAGTTCGACCCCGGCAACGGCGCGCCGCTGCACTGCACCTCGACCGGCAAGATCTATATGAGCCTGCTGCCCGCCCGGGCGCGGGAGAAGCTGGTGCGTGCGCTGGCGATGGAGCGGCACACGGAGCGCACCATCGTCGACCCGGACCGGCTGCTCGCGGTGCTCGAGGAGACGCGGGGCGCCGGCTGGGCGCGCACGAACGAGGAGTTCGTGAAGGGCGTCGTCGGCTGCGCGGTGCCGATCAAGGCGCCGGACGGCACGCTGCTCGCCTGCCTCGGCGTCTCGGTGCCGGTGGCGCGGGTGAGCTTCGAGGAGCTGGAGCGCTTCCGCGAGCCGCTGCTGCGGGCTGCCCGGCTGCTGTCGGACACCATCCTGCAGGTGGACGCCGACTTCGACGGCGCCTAGCGCCGCGCGACCCCCGAGACCTTCCCGGAAAGCTTGACCACACAGGCACTTCGCCAGCGCGGAGGCACGCATTCTTGCGCCTCGGCTCCACGGTTGAGGCGATCATTCATCTAGTAAATTCTCATAAATCGGAATAAAAAATACTCATAAAATGACATTCATATGGACGGAACGACGCCTTCGCCTATCCTTTGATCGGCGGCGCCGGATGGTCCGTTTTTGTGCAGTGCGGCCGCTCCCCGCGAGCGCCCGCGGTGAGTGCATCGGCATCGGGAAGGCGGCGCCCGCGCGGCGGGGCCGGTCCGCCGGCCGATTGGAGACGATGATGACGAAGCATTACGACGTCGAGGCCGTGAGGAAGCTGTTTCCCGCCGCGGAGAGGCTGACCTACCTCGACTCCGGCTTTCAGACCCCGATGTCGACCCCGGTCCGCCGGGCGCTCGAGACCTTCATCGAGGAGGCCTACGAGACCGCGGGGCCGAAGTCGGTCTGGATCGAGCGGATGGAGGCGACGCGGGCGAAGCTCGCCGCGTTCCTCAACGCCGCGCCCGAAGAGGTCGCCTTCACCAAGAACACCTCCGAGAGCATGAACATCGCCGCCAACGCGCTGCCTCTGGCCGCCGGCGACAACGTGCTGATGGTCCATGGCGACCACCCCAACAACGCCTATGCCTTCCTCAACCTCGCCCGGAAGGGGGTCGAGGTCCGCTTCGTTCCGATGACGGAGACGGTGAACGCGGAGAGCTTCCGGCCGCACATCGATGCCCGCACCCGGGCGATCTCGATGTCGCAGGTCACCTTCCATGCGGGCCATCGCTTCGACGTCGAAGACGTCGGTCGGCTGTGCGCGGAGGCGGGCCTCTATTACGTGCTCGACATCATGCAGGGCGTCGGCGTGGTGCCGATCGACGTCAAGCGGGTCGGCGCCACCTTCATCGGCTCGGGCACCCACAAGGGCCTTCTGGTGCCGCAGGGGCTTGGACTGCTCTACTGGGACCGGACCCGCACTGAGCTCGAGCCGGCCTATCTCGCCGCCATCAGCCTCGCCCGTCCGCCGGCAGACCTGATCGCCCGGCCGGACGACCTCGAGCCGGCGCCCACAGCCGCCCGCTTCGAGATCGGCAATTTCAACCTGCCGGCGACCCACGCGCTCGGCGCCGCGCTCGATCTCATCGGCTCCATCGGCGTCGAGAACATCGCTGCCCACTGCTTCGACCTCGGCGACCGGCTGATCGAGGGCCTCGATGCGTGCGGCGTCGCGCTGGTGGGGCCGCGCGCGCGCGCCCACCGGGCGCCGCACATCTATGTGGCCGCGCTGCCAGCCGAGGAGTGGCTCGACTATTTCGCCAGCCGCGGCGTGCGCCTGTCGCCCGAGCGCGACGGCGTGCGCATCTCGTTCGGCATGTTCAACACCGCCGCCGACGTCGACCGCTTCCTCGACGTGGTCCGCGAGCGCGGCGTCCGGCCCGGACGCTCGCCGAGGGCCGCCTAGCCGCGACCGGATGCGGTTCGCCCGCTCCCGCCGTCAAGCCAATGCCCTATAACCAACCAGAGGGAACCAAACTGATGAAACTGGCCGCGTTCCTTTCCGCCGCCGCCCTGTCGGTGCTGACGCTCTCCGCCGCGCAGGCCGGGCCGACGCTCGACCGCATCAAGTCCAACAAGGCGATCTCCATCGGCTATCGCGACGCCTCGATCCCGTTCTCCTATCTCGGGGCGGACCAGAAGCCGATCGGCTTCTCGCTCGACCTCTGCTCGAAGCTCGTCACCCGGCTCGAGGCCGATCTCGGCGAGAAGATCGCCGTCAACCTGGTGCCGGTGAACTCGTCCAACCGCATTCCGCTGATCCAGAACGGCACCATCGACATCGAGTGCGGCGGCACCTCCAGCAGCAAGAAGCGGCTGGAGCAGGTGAGCTTCAGCGTGTCCACCTTCGCCAGCCAGCCGTCCTGGCTCACCATGGCCGACAGCGGCATCACGTCCGCCGCCGACCTGAAGGGCAAGACCGTCGTCGTCACCCAGGGCTCGAACGCGGTCGGCATCGCCCAGGGCATCTCGCAGAAGGAGGGCCTCGGCCTCAGCATCGTCCAGGCCAAGGACCATGCCGAATCCTTCCTGATGCTCACCTCCGGCCGCGCGGCGGCGTTCATGGAGGACGACATCCTGCTCGCCGGCCTGAAGGCCCAGTACAAGGACCCGGCGAAGCTCGCCTTCCTGTCGGACCAGTACCCGAAGACCTATTATGGGCTGATGTTCTCCAAGGACGATCCCGAGTTCAAGGCGACGGTTGACGACGTGCTGGGCAAGCTGATGGCCTCGGGCGAGTTCACCAAGCTCTACGACAAGTGGTTCGTGTCGCCGATCCCGCCCAAGGGCATGAACCTCAACTTCCCGATGAGCGAGGCTCTGAAGGAGCGCGTCGCCAAGCCGAGCGACGTCGTGGATTACTGATCCTGCCGGCGGCGCGGTCCCCCGACCGCGCCGCGCCACGGCGGGCAGAAGGAGGCGCGCGATGTTCACCGTGCTATTCGACCAGGGCTCGGACGGGCGCATGTACGGCGTCTGGCTGCTGTCCGGCCTCGGCTGGACACTGAGCCTCGCCTTCTTCGGCTGGTGGCTCGCCTTCGCGATCGGGCTGGTGGTCGGCATCGGCCGTACGGTCGAGAACCGGACCATCGCCATCCTCTCGCGCGTCTATGTCGAGGTGTTCCGCAACATTCCCGTGCTGGTGCAGATGTTCCTCTGGTACTTCGTGGTGCCCGAGCTGCTGCCGGCGAGCCTCGGCACCTGGATCAAGCAGATGCCCCCGCCCTGGGGCGCGTTCTTCCCCGCCCTTGTGTGCCTGTCCTTCTACACGGCCGCGCGCGTCGCCGAGCAGGTGAGGGCGGGCCTCGAGGCCCTGCCGGCCGGCCAGCGCGAGGCCGCCGCGGCGCTCGGGCTCACCGAACGCCGGACCTACTGGCTGGTGCTGGTGCCGCAGGCGCTGCGCCTGATCGTGCCGAGCCTGACCAGCGAGGTCATGGGCATCTACAAGAACACCTCGGTGGCGCTGACCATCGGCCTGCTCGAGCTCACCGCCGAGGCCCGCCAGATCAGCGAGGAGGCGTTCCAGACCTTCGCCGCCTTCGGCGCGGCGACGATCATCTACCTCATGCTCGCGCTCGCCGCCTACCAGCTCATGAACTGGATCGACGAGCGGGCGCGGATCCCCGGCACGGCGCCTCCCGCCCGCAGGAAGAGCCTGCGGCTGCTGGCGCGCCGGCTGCCGGAGGGAGCCTCCTCATGAGCCAGCTCGACTTCAGCGTCGTCTTCGACAACCTGCCCTATCTGTGGGAGGGGCTGCGTTTCTCGCTGCTGCTGACGGCGGTCGCCTTCGCCGCCGGCATGGTGCTGGGCACCGGCCTCGCGCTGCTGCAGCATCTCGAGGTGCCGGTCGGCGCCCAGCTCGCGCGCGGCTATGTGGCGCTGATCCGCTCGATCCCGCTCATCCTCGTGTTGTTCTGGTTCTTCTTCCTGGTGCCGCTGATGCTCGGCGCGTTGATGAATGGCGGGCGGCCGATGCCGATCGGCGGGGTCTGGACCGCCTTCATCACCTTCTCGCTGTTCGAGGCCGCCTATTATTCGGAGATCATCCGGGTCGGGCTGCGCTCGGTCAGCAAGGGCCAGTACGAGGCGGCGCAGGCGCTCTCGCTGTCGACCTACAAGACCTACCGCTTCGTCATCCTGCCGCAGGTGGCGCGCGTCACCAGCCCGATCATCCTCAACCAGACCATCATCCTGTTCCAGGACACCTCGCTGGTCTACGTGCTGTCGCTGACGGACCTGGTCGGCGCCGCCTCGAAGCTGGCGCAGCTCAACGGCCGGCTGGTGGAGATGTATCTCGCCGTCGCCGTCGTCTACCTCGTCATCTGCTGCACGGCCTCGCAGCTCGTCGCCTATCTGCGCCGCCGCACCCAGCTCAACCAGAACCGGTAGTCCCGCCGATGAACATGCACCTGCCCACGCCGAGGCTCGCCGGCCCCGCGCAGGCCGAGCCGGCCATCGTGCTGGAAGGCGTCACCAAGTTCTATGGCGGCTTCCGGGCCCTGAACCATGTCGACCTCGAGGTGGCGCGGGGCGAGACCGTCATCGTCTGCGGGCCGTCGGGCTCGGGAAAGTCGACGCTGATACGCTGCCTCAACCGCATCGAGACGCACGACCGGGGGCGGATCGTGGTCAACGGCCACGAGCTCACCGACGCGCTGAAGGACATCGCCGCCGTGCGGCGCGAGGTCGGGATGGTGTTCCAGAGCTTCAACCTGTTCCCGCACCTCACCATCCTCGAGAACTGCATGCTGGCGCCGGTGCAGGCGCGCGGCATCGCCCGCAGGGAGGCGCGCGAGATCGCGATGCACTTCCTGTCGAAGGTGCGGATCCCCGACCAGGCCGGCAAATATCCCGGCCAGCTTTCCGGCGGGCAGCAGCAGCGTGTGGCGATCGCCCGCGCGCTGTGCATGCGCCCGCAGGTCATGCTGTTCGACGAGCCGACCTCGGCGCTCGACCCGGAGATGGTGAAGGAGGTGCTCGACACCATGGTCGGCCTCGCCGGCGAGGGAATGACCATGGTCTGCGTCACCCACGAGATGGGCTTCGCCCGCGAGGTCGCCGACCGCGTCGTGTTCATGGACAAGGGCGCGGTGGTCGAGCAGGACACGCCGGAGCGCTTCTTTTCCGCGCCGGCGAGCGAGCGGGCGCGCGAGTTCCTGCGGCAGGTGATCCACTAGTCGGCTCGGGCGGCGTCAGCGAGCGCCCGCGCGCAGGGTGTCGGGGCGGGCGCGTTCGCCGCGAAGCTTCGCCTGCCAGGTGCCGGCGCTCACCATCTCGGCGATGACGTCGGCGAGCACCTTGGCGACGGCCTCGCTGCCGCGCGGGTTCATCGTGCGCTGGGAGACCACCACCGAGAGCCGCCAGGACGGGGTGGGGTCGACGATGGGAATGGCGACCATCTCGCCGCGCTCCATCTCGTCGCCGAACGCGAAATGCGGCATCACCGCGAGCGCGCGCCGCGCGCCGACCATGCGCGCGATCGCCGGCAGGCTGTCGCAGGCGGTGGCGTGGGGCACGACGTCGTGGCGGGCGGCGAACTGCTCGATCACCGTGCGCATCACGTTGGGCGCGCCGGGCAATACGATCGGCAGCTTGAACATGTCGCGGAAGGCGATCTGCCCCTCGCCGGCCACCGGATGGTCGGGCGGGGCGAACAGCATGAGGTCCTCGACCATCATCTCGGTCCAAGCGACGTGCTCGAACGCCTTGTGGTCGTAGAGAAGCGCGACGTCGAGCCGGCCCATCTGGATGAAGTCGTCGAGATAGCCGGTCATGGCCTCGACGAGGTGCAGCGTGATGTTGGGCTGGCGTTCGGCCATGGCGTTGATGAGGGGCAGCGAAAGCCCCCGGCAGGCCGAGGTCGGCAGCCCCACCGAGACCTTGCCGGAGGGGTTCTGCGACTGCGAGCGCACGACCTCGCGGGTGCGCTCCACCTCCTGCAGGATGCGCCGGGCGTGGTCGTAGAACTGTTGGCCCATATCGGTCGGCGTCACGCCGCGGGCATGACGCAGCAGCAGATCGACGCCGAGTTCGTCTTCGAGGTTCTTCATCTGCTGGCTGAGCGAGGGCTGGGCGATGCGCAGCACTTCCGCGGCCCGGGAGAAATTGCCGCTTTCGGCGATCTGGACGAAGTATTTGAGCTGACGCAAATCCATGGAGGCGGCCTTTCCCGGCCAACTCTGCCGCCGCCCGGCCGTTTGTCAAACGACTAAAAAATAGGCCATATGCACAAACTATTGACAGGTAACATGAAACTATGAAGCGAAATCAGTGGCTTGGGAAGAATTGGCGCTCATAGTCGCTGCCTATGTTTCGCTGTAATAGCTCAAACCTATATGAGCCATCGGAAATTAATCTTTGTCGATAGGCGCCACTTATATTTAGCCTGATTAGGCACCCAGAAGATCCGGGCCACGACGCTCGCCGAACCACGAATCCTGCCGACGACAGGAGAATGAATCGTGTCTTATCAAGGTTTTGGGCGCGGCCAGCCGCTGGTCGCGACGCTGCCGCTCGGCCTCGAGAGCCCGGCGCCGGCCGGCGGGCGGGGCAGGGAAACGCCGTCGCCCGAGCGTGCCGTGCGGCGCGTTTCCGTTCAATCGTGAAGGAGTGACCATGTCTCGCGTCATCGACCTGAGCTTGCTCATCGAAGACAACATGCCGGCGCACAAGCTTTTCCAGCGCCCGGTCATCACCACCCATCTGAGTCATGACAGCTCGAAGGCGCTCGGCCTCGGCGTACCGGGCGACGCGATGACGTTCCAGACCAACTTCATCGCCATGCTCGACCACGTCGGCACCCATGTCGACGCCTTCCGCCATGTGAAGCCGGACGGCGCGCCGATCGACGAGATGCCGCTCGAGATGTTCATGGGCAAGGCGGTGTGCTTCGACCTGAGGCACATTCCCGATCTCGGCGACATCGGCGTCGAGGACATGGCCGAGGCCGAGGCGAAGGCCGGGGTGAAGGTCGACGGCCACATCGTGCTGCTCTGCACCGGCTTCCACCAGCGCAACTATCCGCGCCTCGATTCGGTCTGGAAGAACCCGCTGCTGACGGCCGAGGCGACCCGGTGGCTCTATGAGCGCGGCTCGCGGATGCACGGCGTCGAGGGCCCCTCGACCGACAAGCCCACCGACGACATCTTCGCCCAGCACCGGCTGTGCCGCGAACTCGGCATCAGCCACTGGGAGTGGCTGGTCAATCTGGAAGAGTTGATCGGCAAGGGCGAGTTCCAGTTCTTCGGGGCGCCGCTGAAGTTCAAGGGCGGGTCGGGCTCGCCGGTGCGCGCCTTCGCCATCGTCGATTGAAAGTGCCGACCGTATGCCGGCCTGACGGTCCGGCATACGGCACCCTTTTTGCTACGCGGTAAGCGATGATGTCCCGTTTGCTAGCACATGCTCCCTTTGCCCGGCTGGGCGCCCGCGAGGCCCGCGCGCGCATCGCCCGGCGCGAGATCTCGCCGGTGGAGCTCACCCGTGCCGCGCTCGACGCCGCGCGGGAGACGCAGGCGAGCCTCAACGCCTTCTTCCTCATCTTCGAGGAGGAGGCGATGGCAGCCGCGCGGGAGGCGGAGGCGGCGGTGATGCGCGGCGAGGCGACCGGCCCGCTGCACGGGCTGCCGTTCTCGGCCAAGGACCTGATGGCGGTGAAGGGCGCGCCCTATGCCTCCGGCTCGCGCGCCATGGCGGACAACATTGCCGGCGTCGATGCGCCGGCGGTCGAGCGCGCGAGGGCGGCCGGCGCCATCCTGATCGGCAAGACCACCACCAGTGAATTCGGCTGCAAGCCGATTGGCGACAGCCCGCTGACCGGCATCACCCGCAATCCGTGGAACCTCGACAAGACGCCCGGCGGCTCGAGCGCCGGCGCGGCGGCCTCCGTGGCGGCGGGCGTCACCCCGTTCGCGCTCGGCACCGATGGCGGCGGCTCGATCCGCATCCCCTGTGCCTTCTCCGGCCTCGCCGGCATCAAGGGGCAGTTCGGCCGCGTGCCGGTGTGGCCGACCTCGGCGACGCCGACGCTGGCCCATGTCGGCCCGATCGCGCGGGACGTCGCCGACGCGGCGATGCTGTTCGCCGCCATCGCCGGCTACGACTCGCGCGATCCGTTCAGCGTCGCCGGGCCGGTGCCCGATGTCGAGGCGGCGGTGGACGCGCCGGTCGCGGGCATGCGCATCGCCTGGAGCCCGACGCTCGGCTACGCCCGGCCGGACCCGGAGGTGCTGCGCGTCACGCGCGCGGCGGTGGAGCGCCTTGCCGGGCTCGGCGCCGTCGTGGAGGAGGTCGAAACCGTGTTCGGTTCCGACCCCGCCGATCTGTGGGCGGCCGAGTTCTATGCCGGCGTCGGCACGCGCCTGCGCGAGGTGGTGGAGACCCGGCGCGAGCTGCTCGACCCTGCGGTGGCCGAGGTGCTGCAGGCCGCGCTGTCGCAGGAGATGCGCGGCTATTACGAGACCGTGTTCCGCCGCTACGCGCTGCGCGAGGAGATGCGGGGCTTCTTCGAGCGCTACGACGCGCTGGTCTCGCCGGTGCTGCCGGTGACCTCGCTCGATGCCGGGCTCGACATGCCCGCGCACCTGTCCGAGCGCAACCTCCTGAGCTGGGTCTTCTACACCTACCCGTTCAACCTGACCGGCCAGCCGGCCGCCAGCATCTGCGCCGGGCTCGACGCGGACGGCATGCCGGTCGGGCTCCAGATCGTCGGCCGCGCGCTCGGGGAGGCGGACGTGGTGCGCCTCGCGGCCGCGCTCGAGCGTGTCCGGCCCACCTTCGATCCCGTTCCTCCCGCCTTCCGCCCCGTACCCGTCGAGGTCCTCCAATGAGCACGCCAGAAGTCTTCATGCGCCGCGCCATCGACATCAGCCGCGACAAGATGCGGGTGGACGGCTGCGCGCCGTTCGGCTGCGTCATCGTCAAGGATGGGGTGATCGTTGGCGAGGGCGTCAACAACGTCGTCAACAACCACGACGCCACCTCGCATGGCGAGATGGAGGCGATCCGCGACGCCGGCCGCAACCTCAAGACCTGGGACCTGTCCGGCTGCGAGCTCTACACCTCCTGCGAGCCCTGCGAGATGTGCGCCGCCGCGATGTTCTGGGCCAAGATCTCGAAGATGTACTACGCCAACACGCTCGGCGATTGCGAGCAGATCGGCCTCGACTGCGCGCCGCTGCGCACGATGGTCCGCTCCGATGTCGAGGAGCGCGCGCTGCCCGCGCGGCGCCTGCTGGGCCCCGAGGCCCGCGAGGTGCTGGACGAGTGGGCCGCCATGCCGAGCTTCGACCCGTTTCTGTGACGTGCCGCGCCTTCCGCCCGCGTCGACCGGAGAAAGCGTCGGCACGGTTTCAAACAAACAACCTTCCCGATGGAGCCTTCGTCCATGACTGAGTTCGACGGAAAGATCACGGATTTCCGCGGCCTGCTTCACCCGCTCAACCGCCGCCGCTTCCTGCAGGGCGCCAGCGCGCTGGCCGGTGCCGCCGCAGTCGGCGCCGCGAACGCGCCCGCGCCGGGCTATGCCGACGACAAGGTGCTGAACCTTTTGAGCTGGCCGGGCCACGGCGATCCGGCCTTCGTAAAGCCGTTCGAGGACAAGTACGGCGTCAAGGTCGTCGCCAAGGAATATGTCGGCGGCGAGCCGATGCTGGCGCTGATGAACCAGTCGCCGCCCGGCTCGTTCGACGTGGTGCTGGCCGACGCCGAGTACATCCACATGCTCCAGGAGGGCGGCTTCATCGACAAGATGAACCCCGCCGACTACCCGCTCGCCGACTACTGGCCGGAGTTCCAGCACTTCCCGCCGCACTGGGTGGGCGAGGACCTCTATTCGGTGATGATCCGCTTCGGCTATCTCGGCATCGCCTACCGCACCGACGTGCTGAGCGCGCAGGACGTCGAATCCTACAAGGTGCTGTGGGACGAGAAGATCAAGGGCAAGGTCGGCTTCTTCGACTGGTACCTGCCGACCATGGGCTGCCTCAGCCTCTATGACGGCAACAGCAAGCCCTTCGACATCTCCGCCGACGCCTTCGACAAGCTGAAGAAGACGATGTTCTCGCTGAAGCCGCAGGCGTCGGGCTTCTACTCGATGGCCGACCAGTTCTCGATGCTCACCAACGGCACCGCCGCCGCCATCCCCGGCATCGGCGACTGGGTGGTGCTGCTCCTGCAGAAGAACGGCGTGCCGGTCTCCGCCACCGTCCCCAAGGAGGGCGGCATCCAGTGGACCGAGTCGATGTCGATCGTCTCCTCCTCCACCAAGAAGGACCTCGCCAAGGCGTTCATCCAGTACGCCTCCTCGCCGGAAGGCCAGGCGCGCTCGGCGATCCTGCCGGCCTACTGGGCCTCGATCCCCAACAAGAAGGGGTGGGAGGTACTGAACAAGGAGCATCCGGCCGACGCCAAGGCGTTGCGCCTCACCTTCGACGAGCGCAACGTCATGGACGAGTACAAGGACGGCAAGATCCACATCCGCCAGACGCCGGTGCAGCAGTCGATCGAGGACTGGAACGACGCCTGGTCCGAATTCAAGGCGATGTGAGGCGACGGCATGAAAGCCGCGCCGGACGGCCCCCGGGCCGCCCGGCGCGGACCCGTCAGCCGCCGCTCCTCACCCGTCACCGCCCACGCTTGCACAGGCCGCCGCGACCCTTCATGTCCGATCAAAGCGCCCCTCCGGCCCCCGCGCCGGCCTCTCCGGCGAGAACGGCCTCCTCGGCCAGGGCGACCCGCATGCGCTTCGCGGCGGTGTGGGGGCTGCCGCCGCTGCTGTGGCAGCTCGCCTTCTTCGTGACGCCGCTCGGCTTCCTGGTGGCGATGACCTTCTGGTCGGTGAAGAACTTCCGCCTGATCCCGGACGCGACGCTCGCCAACTGGCGGTTCATCCTCAATGCCGGCTTCTTCCGCAGCGCCTATGTCTACACCTTCTGGCTGGCGGCGCTGACCGCGCTGATCGCGAGCCTCGTCGCCTTTCCCGCCGCCTATACGCTTGCCTACCGGCTGAAGCCGGCGACCCGGCGCTTCCTCATCTTCATGCTGGTGGTGCCGTTCTTCACCTCCTACCCGGTGCGCATCTACTCGACGCAGATCTTCTTCAGCCCGGAAGGCATCATCAACGCGCTGATTGCGCCGCTCGGCTTCGGCCCGGTCTCGGTGCTGAACACGCCGACCGGCACCGTGGTCGGCTATCTGGTGCTCACCCTGCCGCTGGTCGTGCTGCTGCAGACCTTCGCGCTGATGAACGTGCCGAAGACGCTGATCGAGGCCGCGCACAATCTCGGCTGCGGCAGGCTGCGCACCATCCTCACGGTGATCGTGCCCTCGGCCCGGGTCGGGCTGATCGTCGCCGCCACCTTCACCTTCGTGCTGGCCTTCGGCGACTATGTGGCGCCGCTCTATCTCGGCGGCTCCAAGCCGCCCACCCTGTCGATCCTGATCGCCGACCAGGTGAAGTCCGGCAATCACTGGCCGCGCGCCTCGGTGGTAGCGGCGATCATGATCCTCACCCTGATCGTGGTGATGACCGGCATGCTCGGCCTCGCCTATGGCCGCAGGGGAGGCCGGCGATGAACGCCAACCTGCTGCGCCGCGCGGCGCTCATCGCCTGGACGGCGCTGGTGTTCGCCTTCATCTTCGCGCCGATCGTCTCGACGGTGGTGTTCTCCTTCAACGCCGACCGCTTCCCGAGCCTGCCCTGGGCCGGGTTCAGCCTGCGCTGGTACGAGGCGATCTTCGCCGATGCCAGCATCCAGCGCGGGCTGACCAACAGCCTGATCGTGGCCGGCGCGACCTCGGTGCTCGCCACCTTCCTCGGCTTCGCCGCCGCCTATGTCGACTACCGCTACCGCTTCGTCGGCAAGATCGCCTACACCGCGCTGGTGGCGCTGCCGCCGACCGTGCCGGTGGTGATCCTCGGCGTCGCCATGCTCACCTTCGAGGGGCGCGTTGGCCTGTCGGGCACGCTCGCCGGCGTCACCGTCGGCCATGTGGTGCTGGCGGCGCCCTTCGCCATGGCGCTGGTGCGCATGCGCCTTGCCGATCTCGATCCCGACATCGAGGGCGCCTCCGCCAATCTCGGCGCCACGCCGTGGCGCACCATGACCGGGGTGGTGATCCCCTTCTGCCTGCCGGCCATCCTCGCCTCGCTGTTCCTCACCGCCGCCGTCTCCTTCGACGAGTTCATGATCGCCTGGTTCGTGTCGGGCGTGAACGAGACGCTGCCGGTGCGGGTGCTCGCCATGCTGCAGGGGCAGGTGAGCCCGCGCATCAACGCCATCGGCGCCATCGTGTTCATCGTCTCGATGACGCTGGTCGTCCTCGCCCAGATCCTGATCGGCCGGCTGCTCGGTCGCCGCAGCAAGGAAGCCTGACATGACCGGAAGCAAAGCCGGCCCGATGCTGGAGATCGACCGCTTGGCCAAGCGCTATGGCGACACGGTCGCGGTGGCGGACGTGTCGTTCGGGATCGAGAAGGGCGAGTTCATCGCCCTGATGGGCCCGTCCGGCTGCGGCAAGACCACCACGCTGCGCATGATCGCCGGGCTCGACACGCCGAGCAGCGGCGAGATCCGCCTGTGGGGCCGGCGCATCAACGAGGACGCGCCGTGGGAGCGCGAGGCGCCGCTGGTGTGGCAGCACTATGCGCTGTTCCCCTTCCTCTCGGTGGCGAAGAACGTCGAGTTCGGGCTGAAGCAGCGCGGCCTGCCGGCGGCCGAGCGGCGCCGCAAGGCGCTGGAATGGATGGAGCGGCTGGGCATTGCCGGCTTTGCCGAGCGCGGCGTCGACCAGCTCTCCGGCGGCCAGCGCCAGCGCGTCGCGCTCGCCCGCGCGCTGGCGCTCGAGCCCGAGATGCTGCTGCTCGACGAACCGCTCTCCGCGCTCGACCCGCATCTGAGGGTACGCATGCAGTCCGAGCTGGTGCGGCTGCACCGCGAGCTCGGCATCACCTTCGTCTGCGTGACGCACAGCCATTCGGAGGCCTTCGCCATGGCCGACCGGGTGGTGATCATGAGCGAGGGGCGGGTGCAGCAGATCGGCGCGCCGCGCGAGATCTACCGCCGCGCCGCCAATCGCTTCGTCGCCGAGTTCGTCGGCGGCAACAACCTGTTCTCCGGCACCGCCGCGGCGGCGGGCGAGGGGCTGCTGCGGGTCGAGGGCCCGTTCGGCACCGCTCTCGCGCCGCGTCCCGCCGACGTCACACTGCGCGAGGGCGGTGAGGTGACGCTGGTGGTGGCGGCCGACCGGATCGACCTCGGCGCCGCGCGCTCTGGCGCGGGCAACGAGATCGAGGCGAAGGTGGTGACGCTCGAATTCGTCGGCTCCTCGGTCACGGTGTTCCTCGAGACCGCCGGCGGCGCCGAGCTGCGCATCCAGCGCTCGCTGCGCCAGATCGAGAACACCCCGCTCAGCCCGGGCGACGCCGTCATCGCCCGCTGGCCGCAGGACGAAGGCTTCTTCCTGCCGGCCTGACCGCGCTTTCCCCCTTGCATCCAGTCATGGAGTGATCCGATGTCGACCTTTATCCGCGGCGCCACCGTACTCGCCATGGGCGGGGCGTCCGGCAGCACGCCCTTCACCGGCGACGTCCTCATCGAGGGGGACCGCATCGCGGCGATCGGTCCCGACCTGCCGGTGCCCGAAGGCGCGACCATCATCGAGGGCGCCGGCAAGCTGGTGATGCCCGGCCTCGTCAACTCGCACCTGCATTCCGGCGAGGCGCTGTTCAAGGGCCGCTACGACAACCTGCCGCTCGAGCTGTGGATGCTCTATTCCTACCCGATCCTCGGAGCCAAGGCGCTGGCGGAGCGGATGATCTATCTGCGCTCCATGGTGGTCGCCATCGAGTCGCTGAAGACGGGCGTCACCTGCCTCACCGACGACATCTTCGAGGCCCCGCGCCAGTCGCTCTCCCAGCTCGGTGCGGCGGTGCAGGCCTATGACGACGCGGGCATCCGCGCCACCGTCTCCGGCCATGTCATGGACAAGGATTTCCTCGATTCCATCCCCTTCTCGCGCGAGCACGTTCCCGCCGAGCTGCAGGCCGAGGTCGCCAGGCTCGGCGTGCCGACCGCCGCCGAATATGTCGATTTCGCCAGGCAGGCCTACGCCGAGTTCCATGGCCGCGCGGGGCGCATCCGCTTCATGCTCGCCCCCTCGGCGCCGCAGCGCTGCACCGCCGAGCTGATGCAGGCGGCGAACGAGCTGGCGCTCGAATGGAGGGTGCCGTTCCACACCCACATCGTCGAGACCAAGGTGCAGGGCGTCACCGGCCCGGTGCTCTACGGCAAGACGCTGATGCGCTACATGGCCGATCTCGGCCTGATGCACAGCGGGACCACCATCGCCCATTCGGTCTGGGTGACGCCGGACGACATCGCGCTGATGGGCGAGGCGGGGGTGTCGATCGTGCACAACACGATCTCGAACCAGAAGCTCGGCGCGGGCATCGCGCCGGTGCGCCAGCTCCTCGACGCCGGGGTCAACGTGGCGCTGGGCTCCGACGGCATCTGCTCCAACGACACGCCGCGCATGTTCGACGTGATGCATGCCTGCGGCCTGATCCACAAGGTGACGACGCCGGATTACAGCCAGTGGGTGAGCGCGGCCGAGGTGCTGCACGCCTGCACGCTCGCCGGCGCCCGCAGCGCGCTGATCGAGCACGAGACCGGCTCGCTGGAGGCGGGCAAGAAGGCGGATCTGCTGATCGTCAACCTCGACACGGTGAGCTTCACGCCGCGCAACGACATCCTCAACCACCTCGTCTATTGCGAGAACGGCTCCTCGATCGAGAAGGTGATGGTGAACGGCGAGATCGTGGTCGAGAACGGCCGCCTGACCAAGGTCGACGAGGGTGCGCTGCTCGCCGAGCTGAGGGCGGCGATGCCGGGTTTCAACGAGTATCATTCGGGCGTGGAGCGGGCGAACAAGACGTTCGAGCCCTATTTCGACGCCATCCATCGGCGCTGCAACCAGATCGACATCGGCGTGCACCGGCTGATCGGCAACAGCGACATGTGGCCCGCCACGCCGTCGGGGAACTTCTGACATGGCCGCGTCCCCGACCCAGATCGCCGACCTCACCTGGTACGACTTCGTCGAACGGGTGAAGGCGAACCCGATCGTGTTCCTGCCGATCGGCTCGGTGGAACAGCACGGCCCGCACCTGCCGCTCGCCACCGACACGCTGCTGCCGCAGGCCCTCGCCACCGCGGTCGCCGAGCGGGTCGGCGGCCTCGTCGCGCCGCCCGTCGCCTATGGCTACAAGTCGCAGCCGAAATCGGGCGGCGGCAACCATTTCCCGGGCACGCTCAGCCTCGACGCGAACGTGCTGATCGGGCTCGTACGCAACATCGTCAACGAGCTGGTGCGCCATGGCGTGCGCCGGATCGTGCTGTTCGACGGCCATATGGAGAACCAGTGGTTCCTGGTGGAGGCCGCCGACCTCGCCCTGCGCGACCAGACAATGCTGGGGCGCGACGACGTGAAGATCATCAAGCTCGGCTATTGGGAGTTCATCACCAAGGCGACCGAGCAGGTGCTGTTCCCGGACGGCTTCCCGAGCTGGGAGCTGGAGCACGCGGCGGTGATGGAAACCTCCGTCATGCTGCATGTCCGGCCCGATCTCGTGCGCAGCGCGCTGATCCCCGATGGGCCGGCGGCAGCATTCCCGCCCTATGACGTCTACCCCTTCGATACCGGCCCGATCCCGGACACCGGCGTGCTCTCCTCGGCGGCCGCCGCCTCGGCACAGAAGGGCGAGGTGGTGCTGGCGCAGGTGGTGCCCGATATCGCCGCCGCGCTGCGGGAGGCGTTCGGCGCTGAATGAGCCTGCCGGCGCGCGACCAGCCCGCAAAAAGGGCCCCGGTGCGTCACCGGAGCCCTTGTGGTCGGCGCTCTTGTGTTCGGAGCCTGCGCCTCAGACCTGCGCCAGGCCGCCGTCGACGAACACCTCGCCGCCGGTCATGAAGCTGCTGTCCGAGGAGGCGAGGAAGGCGGCCACCGCCCCGGTCTCGGACGGGTCGCCCACGCGCCCGAGCGGCGTCGTGGCGCCGAGCGCCTCCAGCACGTCCTCGCCCACCACCTCCATCGCCAGCTCGGTGCGGGTCGGCCCGGGCGAGAGCACGTTGACGCGGATGCCAGTGTCGCGCAGGTCCAGTGCCCAGCTTCGCGCCAGGTTGCGGACCGCCGCCTTGGTGGCGCTGTAGATGCTGAACTGCGGCGTCCCCATCACCCCCGTGGTCGAGCCGGTGAGGATGATCGACCCGCCCGACGACATCAGTGGCAGCGCCTTCTGCACGGTGAACAGAAGCCCCTTCACGTTGACGTCGAAGGTCTGGTCGTAATGCTCGGGCGTGATCTCGCCGAGCGGGGCGATAATGCCGGTGCCGGCATTGGCGAACAGGATGTCGAGCCCGCCGCGTTCGTCCTTCACCACCTGATAGAGCCGGTCGAGATCGGCGAGATCGGTCACCGAGCCCCGCACCGCCCGCGCCGACGTCCCGAGCTCCGCCAGCGCGGCGTCGAGCGCTTCCTGCCGGCGGCCGAAGATGTAGACGAACGCGCCTTCCTCGACGAACCTCTTGGCGGCACCGAGTCCGATGCCGCTGCCGCCGCCGGTCACCACCGCGGTCTTGCCTTTTAGCCTGCTCATGATGTGCTCCTTGTTCAAGGTTGCACTGAGTTGGCCGGGCGCCTACCTATCTACAAGTATGCACCTTTTGGTAAGTACCTGAAAATGTCATCCGATCGCGCAAACCCGACCGTTCCCCCGTCTACCGTTCCCCCGCAGGCCACTCCTTCGTCGCCCCTTGCCTGCACGCCCACGCTGCCCGGCTTCACCTGCGGGCTCGACGCCACGCTGCGGGTCATCTCGGGCAAGTGGAAGCCGCTGATCCTGTACTTCCTCGCCCAGGGCGGCCCGACCCGCTACGGCGAGCTGCGCCGCTCCGTGCGCGACGTCAGCGACAAGATGCTGATCCAGCAGCTCAAGGAGCTGGAGGCCGACGGGATGGTGAAGCGTACCGACTACATGGAGGTCCCCCCGCGCGTCGACTACAGCCTCACTCCGCTCGGGGTCAGCCTCGCCGGCGCCCTGGTGCCGCTGTGCACATGGGGCACGGAGAACATGGCCGAGGTCACGCGCGTCTTCGCCCAGCGCGAGGCCTGGAACGGCCGCGCGCGCTAGCTTTCCCGGCCCCGCGGGGGTGAAAATACCCACCCGCTCCCCCGATCCCGGCTTCCGCCCCGGAATAAAGCCTCTGCGAAAATCGCGAGCGGGCTTGGCAGCCGGCGCGTGTGGTTTCAGGTTATGGCCCGGCCACGACGAAGATCGGCGGCCCAATGATGTGGGGGAAACCATCCATGAACGAGGACAACGCCATCACGCCGCCGGGCGGGCCGGGCGGCCCGGCGCGCTGGACGTCGAGCGCCAAGGTGGGCGTCGGCACCGCCCGCACCGCCGCGAGCCGGCTGTGGTTCACGCTCAGCCACGGCATTCTCAACGAGATCTACTATCCGCGCGTCGACGCCGCCTGCACGCGCGACTTCGGCTTTCTCGTCACCTCGTCGGACGGCTATTTCGCCGAGGAGAAGCGCGACGCCGACCACGAGGTCGGCGTGCTCGAGCACGGCGTGCCGGCCTATCACCTGCTCAACACCGCGCAGGACGGGCGCTGGCGCATCCAGAAGCAGATCATCACCGACACCCGCCGCGAAGCACTGCTGCAGCAGGTCACCTTCGAGGCGCTGATCGGCGACATCTCGGACTACCGGCTGTTCGCGCTGCTCGCCCCGCACCTCGTCAATGCGGGCGCGGACAACTCTGCCTGGGTCGGCGAGTACAAGGGCACGCCGATGCTGTTCGGCTCCGGCCGGCAGGGCGTCTCGCTCGCGCTCGCCTGCTCGGTGCCGTGGAAGGCGCGCTCGGTCGGCTATGTCGGCGCGTCGGACGGCTGGCGGCAATTGCGCAACGACGGCTGCCTCGACGAGCGCTACCAGCGCGCCGAGCACGGCAATGTCGCGCTCAGCGCCGAGATCGACCTCGCCGCCTGCGACGGCACGATGCTGATCGCGCTCGGCTTCGGGGTGCGCCCGGAGGAGGCGGGCTTCCGCGCCGTCTCCAGCCTGCTCGACGGCTTCGAGGAGCTGCGCCGCGACTATGTACAGGGCTGGCGAGCCTGGCAGGGCACGCTGTTGCCGCTCGACCATCCGCAGAACCGCTCGAACATCAACACCTACCGCGCCAGCACCATCGTACTCGCCACCCACCAGCCGCGCTCGGTCGCCGGCGCCATCATCGCCAGCCTGTCGATCCCTTGGGGTTTCAACAAGGGTGACGAGGACCTCGGCGGCTACCATCTCGTCTGGCCGCGCGACCTGGTGGAGAACGCGGGCGGGCTGCTAGCCGCCGGCGCGGTCGACGAGGCGAAGTCCGTGCTCGGCTATCTGCGGGCGATCCAGGAAGAGGACGGCCACTGGTCGCAGAACGTCTGGCTGGACGGCTCCGCCTATTGGGGCGGCGTGCAGATGGACGAGTGCGCCTTCCCCATATTGCTGACCGACATGATCCGGCGCGGCGGCCATTTCGGCCATGGCGAGCTCGCCTCCTACATGGACATGGTGGCGCGCGCGGCCACCTTCATCCTGCGCAACGGCCCGGTGACCGGGCAGGACCGCTGGGAGGAGGATGCGGGCTATTCGCCCTTCACGCTGGCGGTCGAGATCGCCGCCCTGCTCGCCGCCGCCGACATGATGGAGATCGCCGGCCGCCGCGACGAGGCGCGCTATCTGCGCGAGACCGCCGACGCCTGGAACGACTGCGTCGAGCACTGGACCTTCGCCACCAATACCGAGCTCGCCGAGAAGCTTGGCGTCGAGGGCTACTATGTGCGCATCGCTCCGGTCGAGACGGCCGACGCGGCCTCGCCGCTGGACGGCTTCGTGCCGGTGAAGAACCGGCCGCCCGCCGACACCGACAAGCCGGCGGCACAGCTCATCAGCCCCGATGCGCTGGCGCTGGTGCGCTTCGGCCTGCGGGCGCCGGACGACCCGCGCATACTCGGTACCATCAAGGCCATCGACGCGCTGCTGAAGGTGGAGCTGCCGCAGGGCCCGCTCTGGTACCGCTACAACAGCGACGGCTATGGCGAGCACGAGGACGGCGCGCCGTTCGACGGCACCGGCATCGGCCGCGCCTGGCCGCTGCTGACCGGCGAGCGCGCGCATTACGAGATCGCCGCCGGCAATCTGGTGCGCGCGGCGCAGCTTCTCGTCACGCTGGAGGATTCGGCCGGGCCCGGCGGGCTGCTGCCCGAACAGGTCTGGGACAGCGAGGACGTCCCCGAGCGCGAACTCTTCAAGGGCCGGCCCTCGGGCAGCGCCATGCCGCTGGTGTGGGCGCATTCGGAGCATATCAAGCTTATGCGCTCGCTGCGCGACGGCCGGGTGTTCGACATGCCGCCCCAGACCGTGCAGCGCTATCTGGTGGACAAGGTGACCTCGCCGCGCCGGACCTGGCGCTTCAACGAGAAGCTCCGCTCGATCCCGACCGGCCTGATCCTGCGCATCGAGCTTCCCGCGCCGGCGGTGATCCACTGGTCGGCCGACGGCTGGGCCACCACCCACGACACGCCGACCGCCGCCAACGCCTTCGGCCTCCACATCGCCGACCTGCCCACCAGCGGGGCGGCGCATGGCCGGCATCTGCGATTCACCTTCTTCTGGACCGGGGCGGACAAGTGGGAGGGCACGGATTTCGCGGTGGCCATCGACGGCGAGGGCACCATGTTCCACGGCAGCCAGGACCCGCAGGCGCCCGACGCCAGCCGGCGGGTCGCCGAACCCGCCGAAACGGCGCAGTGAGGGAGTGAAGAAGATGGCCAGCAAAGCGGCAGGCATTCTCGCCGTCGACATCGGCGGAACCGGGCTGAAGGCCGCGGTGATCGACAAGGACGGGGCGATGCTCTCCGAGCGCGAGCGCGTCGAGACGCCCCATCCCTGTCCACCGCCGGCGCTGCTCGACGCCTATGCCGGCATGGCGGGCCGGCTGCCGGCCTTCAACCGCATTTCGATCGGCTTTCCCGGCGTGGTGCGCCACGGCACGGTGCTGACCGCACCCAATCTCGGCACCGACGCCTGGGCCGGCTTCACGCTGGCCGACAGCATGTCGAAGCAGCTCGGCGGCCACCCGACCCGGCTTATCAACGACGCCGAGATGCAGGGGATGGGCATCGTTTCCGGCAAGGGGCTGGAGATGGTGCTCACCCTCGGCACCGGTGCCGGCACGGCGCTGTTCCGCGATGGCGAGCTGATGCCGCACATGGAGCTGGCGCACCATCCGGTCCACCACAAGAAGACCTATGACGAGTATCTCGGGGTCGCGTCCTACGAGAAGCACGGCAAGAAGCACTGGAACAAGCATGTGAAGCGGGTCATCGAGCTGCTCTACGTCCTGCTCCACTACGACCGGCTCTATCTCGGCGGCGGCAACGCCAAGCATGTCGAGATCGACCTGCCGGACAACGTCACCATCGCCTCGAACGACGCCGGCCTAACCGGCGGGGCCGCGCTCTGGCGCAAACGCTGAGCGCCGTCCCGCGACCTCTTCGGCACGCCCGGCTTTCCTCGGGCACCTCCCCGGTCGATACTCCCCCGACAATCGCCGGGGGAATTTCGGGGGGCGAGATGTTCAAATTGAGCGAAACTACCCGTCCGTGGTGGGTGCTCGTGGCCGCGAGCGCGGTGCTCGGCCTCGTCGTGCTCGACGAGACCGTGGTCGGTGTGGCGCTGCCGACCATGTCGGCGGACCTCGCCATGTCGCAGGTCGAGAGCCACTGGGTCGTCAACGCGTACCTGCTCACCTTCACCTGCTTCCTCGCCGTCGGCGGCAAGCTCGGCGACATGCTGGGGCGGCGCGTCGTGTTCCCGGTCGGCGCGGGGATCTTCCTCTTGGGCTCGCTGCTCGCGGGCCTCGCCCCCTCGGGCGGGTGGCTGATCGCGGCGCGCGCGGTGCAGGGCATCGGCGCGGCCGTGACCTTCCCGGCCTCGATGGCGATCGTCACCCACACCTTCCCGCCGGAGCGGCGCGGCATGGCGTTCGCCGTGCAGACGACGCTCGCCGGCTGCTTCATGGCCTCCGGGCCGCTGGTCGGCGGCGTGTTCGCACAGACCATCTCCTGGCGCTGGATCTTCCTCATCAACCTGCCGATCGTGCTGCTCACCGTCGGCGCCCTGTGGCTCGCCTATGTCGAGAAGCCGGTCACCCGGGCCCCCGGGCTCTTCGCCCGCTTCGACCGCGCCGGGCTGGCGCTTCTGGTCGGCGCCCTGACCGCGATCACCATCGGGCTGATGCAGGCCACCGAATGGGGCTGGTCGTCGCCCGCGATCCTCACGCTGCTGGCGGGCGGTCTCGTGCTGCTCGCGGCCTTCGTCGGCGTCGAGCTGAAGCGCGCCGCGCCTCTCATCGAGCTCGACCTGCTGGCGATCTCGACCTTCACCGGCGGCAACATCGTCTTCGCCGTGTTCCAGTTCGAGAAGACCATCGTCTTCATCTTCGTCGCGCTCTACCTGCAGCACGTGCTCGGCAGGACGCCGATCGAGAGCGGCCTGCTGGTCTCGATCGCGATCGTGCCCACCCTGCTGACCTCGCGCCTCGCCGGGCGGATCCGCGACGCCCGGGGCGCGCGCGGGCCGCTGACGCTGGCGCTTCTCCTCACCGCGCTCTGCGTCATGGCGATCGGCATCGGCACGGTGCTGCGCAGCGAGCTGCTGATCGGCGCGGTCATGGTCGTCTGGGGCGCGGTGATGCCGGGCATCGCGGTCACCGCGCGCCCGGCTCTGATGGGGGCGGTAGCGCTCGACAAGCAGGGGCAGGCGAGCGGCGTGAACCTGTCGATCCAGATGCTCGGCGGCACGGTGGCGATTGCCGTCTGCGGCACGCTGCTGGTCGCCACCGGCGCCTACTGGCTGGTGTTCCTGATCACCGGCCTGTGCACCCTCGCCGCGGCGGGGGCGGCGTGGCTGCTGGTCGAGCGGCCCGGGTAGGGAAGATGGGCCACCGTCCGGCGCGCCGGGGCAAGTAACCATCGTCGTCGCGGCCACCGACCCGGCGTTGGACCGGGTCGGCTTTCCCGGCCCGCCACCGTCTCGGTTGCCTGCCGTTCCGGCGGCGGGCAGCGCCTATCAGAAGCTCACCTTCAGCGTCGCGTTGAGGCCGTTCTGGGTGGTGCCGTCGCCATACTGGCCGGAATAGGCGACGCTGAGGTTCGCCCTTTCCGATGTCGCCAGCCGCAACCCGGCCTCCACCACCGCCGCGTCCTCGGCGATGGGCAGTCCGCTGGTGATGAAGGAGGCGCCGCCGAGGGCGAAGTAGGAGACGTCGGTCGGCGTCGTGTCGCCGAAGGCGTGCTGCCAGCCGACGCTGCCATAGAACGACATGTCGGCGCCGGCGACGGCGAGCGGCAGCGAGGTGCGGATGCCGAGCGTCGTGAAGCCGGTCTCGCTGGTCGACCCCTCGGTGACCAGCGCGGCGCTGCCGCCCTGTTCGCCGTAGCTGTCGGTGTGCAGGTTCACATAGGCGAGGTTGGCGAAGGGCTCGAAATGGGCGAGCGCGGTGTCGATGCCGTAGCCGAGCTCGCCGAAGGCCTGGAAGGTGCCGGCGTCATAGTCGGATTTCAGCGTGTCGGCATAGCCGTTGAACGCCAGCGATCGCGTCGTCTCGAGGCCCTGCCAGCTATAGGCGAGGCCGGTGCGCAGGGCGAGCGCGCCCCATTTGCGGCCGGCATAGGCGCCGCCGTGCCAGTTGTCGCTGTCGCCGGAGGAGGCGCGGGCGTCGACGTCCATGCTGCCCGAGCTGTAGCCGCCGAGCACGCCGAGCCGCCAGCCCTGGAACTCGCCGTCGGCGCCGATGAAGAAGCCGCCGATGGTGCTGTCGAGGCCCGCCGCATCGCCATTGCCGTTCATCGACGACCAGTTGCCGAAGCCGCTCGCCCACAGCGTGCCGGGCGAGGCCTCGGCCGGGGCGGGGGCTGCCTTGGTCGGGAAGGGCGCGCTCGCCGCCGGGACCGGCGCCGGTGCACCGTAGAACAGCGGCGCGACGGCGATGTCGTTGGCGCCGCCGTTCCCGTCCACCGTGCGCAGCCGGTCGAACACGGCGCGGCGCACGAACTGGCTGTCGGTGATCATCACGCTCTTGGCCGAGGCGTTGATCTCCGGCGAGAGGGAGGAGAAGGCCGCCGGGGCGGTGCCGGCATTGAGCGACAGCAGGGCGTCGTCGAGCGGCGTGCTGCCCGCTTGCATGGTATCGCGCGCGGCGGCGACGGCGGTCTGGTTCGCGGTGTTCGCCAGCGCCACGAAGGGCACGTCGCTGCGCACCGTGTCCAGCGCCACGCCGTTCGCGGTGTAGGACACCACGGCGTCGAGCAGGGGATAGGCGGTGCCGAACGGGTCGTTGACGCCGGCGAAGGCGCCGTTGACGCCGCCCGCGGCGCCGAGGATCTCGTAATGGCGCAGGCCGATATACGGGCTGGCGAGGCTGAGCTGAAGGTTCGCGCCCGCGACCGCGACGGTGCCGCCGGCGGTGATCAGGTCGGCGGTGCCGTCCTGGGCGAATTCGGCCTGGTAGGTCGTGCCCGGCGCCAGCGTGACATTGCCGCCGACGGTGACAGTGCCAACCGAATTGCCCGGGGCGATGGTGCCGGCGCTCACCATGAGGTCGCGCTGCACCGTGCCGGTGCCGAAGAACAGGCCGCCGGTCTCGACGCTCCCGGTGACGGTGCCGTTATTGCCGAAGGCGCCGGTGCTTTTCACATTGCTGTCGATCAGCGCGTCGTTGATCAGGACGCCGTCATTGTGCACGGCCGAGCCGCCGCGCGCCGAGACCGTGCCGGCATTGTAGAAGGTGCCGGCCTGGCCGATGGAGAGCGGGCCGACGATCGAGCCGGTCAGGGCCAGCGTGCCGCCCTCGACGGTGGTGCCGCCCGTGTAGAGGCTGTTGCCGGCGAGGACGAGCGTGCCGCTGCCCCGCAGGGCCAGGCCGCCATCGCCGGTCATGTCGTTGGCCCAGACGTCGAAGGCGTTGTAGCCGCCGCGCGCGGCGTTCATCGTCACCGTCTGGATGCACCCCTGCGAGCCTTCGCCGCCGCAATTGAGGGCGCCGAAGCCGTCGGCGGCGGCGTACAGGTTCAGCCGCGCCCAGCCCTTACCGTTGTCGAACACGTTGCCGGACGGGAGCTCGGTCGTCCTCAGCACCTCGCGCCGCTGGTCGGCGGTGAGGTAGGGGAAGCGGGTGGACAGCAGGACCTCCGCTCCCTCCGGCACGACGGGCGCCTCGGTGGTGGAGGTGAGGTCGGGCAGGTTGTAGGTGAGCAGATTCAGATAGTCCTGCCGGTCCTGCGCGAACTGCGCGGCGGTCGGGATGACGCCGGCGCGGATGCACCCGATGACGTTGTTCTCGCAGCTCGCGGCATAGGGCGAGCCTCCGCCCGAACCGATATAGGCCTGCAGCGACGCGCTGGCCGCCGCGAGGTCCACGGGCTGGAGGGACAGGATTTTCTGGTCGTCGTCCGGCACGAAGACGCCGTCGTAGTTCACGCCGTTGAGCCACTGGGCGATGTTGTAGGTGGCGAGGATGCGGCCGCTGATGACGTCCAGCGGGTAATGCACGCCGAAGATGTTGCGGCTGAGGCCGAACTCCACGCCGGCCCTGAGGAAGTCCTTGAAGTACTCCGGGGCCATGATGCCCGTGAGCAGGGCAAGGGTGTTGCCCATGGTGGAATGGCCGCTGGGAAAGGCCGAGTTGTCGATATAGGTTCCCCAGTCCTGGGCCTGATAACCCTGCGGCACGTTCGAGGATTGCTGAATCGTCACGGCCAGCGGCGATGCCTGGTCGGGGGTCCAGGGATTGCCGTGGATCTCGGGCGACACCACGAAGGGGCGGGGATCTCCGGCGGCGTCACTCGCGTATATGGACAGAGGCTTATAGTGCTCGCCATAGCTGTTCAGGGTGGAGCTATTGCCGAAATAGTTCTTTAGCCCGCCGGCAATGTCGACGAATGCGTTGACCGCATTGAAGGTGTTGGCGATGTAGGCCCCGTGCGTGTCGGGAAAATTCGTTCCCGGTGCGAGCAGGTTGCCCGCGTCGAACAGGTAGCTGAGCTGCGGGACCGCGTGGTTCCAGATGTTGTAGTACAGCGTCGGGGACTGGAGCTGGCTGTCGAGCGCCGCCGTCTGCTTCTGTGCCGAGGTGGAGGTGGAATAGATCTCGATCTCGGTCGAGAGATTCTTGTCCAGAATATCCTTGCCGGCGCTCGATTGGGTGAGCGTGCCGAAATTCGACAGGAGCTCGGTGTTGCAGCTCCATACGTCGCAGCCCGAAGCCTGCGCGAAGGCCGCCGAGCCGCCGATTGCCGAGAGACTCATCATCGCGGCCGGAGCCACGGAAAGTGCAATAAATAGCCGACCGAACGACTGCCGGATCCCCACCACGGCGCTGCCCCTTTTCTACGGCGTCCGCTGCACGCCGTCCTGCCCCGCCTTCAGCTAAAACGCATTTCGTGATGAGTTGAAGTCATTTGTCGCGTTCGGGGCGCTTTATTGGAAGGTGTCCTTCTACCGCAACACTGCCGTTACGCAAGGCGCGCCGGCGTTCCGGCGCTGCGGGCGCAAGCGCGTGATCGGCGCCGTCGCGCCCGCGCGGGGGAGCGGATCGGTGCTATCCTCCCGCCGCGCCTCATGGCGGGCGCGACGGGAGTCCGCTCCGTATCCGGGATCTTCAGCATGTCGACGCATATGCCCGCACGGCGCCTCGGGCGCAGTGGCCTGACAGTTTCGCGCCTCGCGCTGGGCGCGATGAATTTCGGTGCCCGCACCGATGAAGCCGAATCCCTGCGCATGATCGCGGCGGCGGCCGAGGCGGGCGTGAACTTCATCGACACCGCCGACACCTATGCCGGCGGCCGCTCGGAAGAGATCGTCGGCAAGGCGATCGCCGCCGACCGCGACGCATGGGTGCTGGCGACGAAGCTCGCCAATCGCAACGGGCCCGGCCTCAACGACCGCGGCCTGTCGCGCAAGTGGATCCTGCACGAGGCGCATCAGAGCCTGCGCCGGCTCGGCACCGACTACGTCGATATCCTGTACTTGCATATGGAAGATCCGCTGACGCCGATGGAGGAAACGGTGCGCGCGCTCGGCCAGCTCCAGCGCGACGGCGCGATCCGCTATTTCGGCGTGTCGAACCACAGCGCCTGGCGCATCGCGGCGCTCTGCGCCCTGTGCGATCAGGAAGGCATCGACCGCCCGGTCGTCTCCCAGCCGCTCTATCACGCGCTGGACCGCACGGCGGAGCGCGAGCTGCTGCCCGCCTGCCGGCATTTCGGCCTCGGCGTCGCCGTCTACAGCCCGACGGCCCGGGGCATCCTGTCCGGGAAGTACCGCCCCGACGCGCCGCCCCCGCCCGACAGCCGGGTCGCGGTGGCGGACAGGCGTATCCTGGAGGCCGCCTATCATCCCGATTCCGTCGCCGCCGCCATGCGCATCGCCGGCTACGCGGCCGAACGGGGCGTGCCGCCGACCGCCTTCGCGCTCGCCTGGGTGCTGGCCAACGACTACGTGACCTCGTGCATCGTCGGCCCGCGGACCTTCGAGCAATGGCAGGACTATCTGGCGGTGCTCGACGTCGCCTGGACCGCCGAGGACGAGACGACCGTCGACGCCATCGTCCCGCGCGGCGCCACCGCCGCTCCCGGGCTGGTCGATCCAAAATTCGCGATCGAGGGACGCGAGGGACCGGCGCGCGCGGGGTAGCGGCGCCGCGAGGAGCCTTCCCGCAAGGTGCCTGCCGGCGGGGAGCCCGCCGGCGCTTCGAGCGTCCTGCTAGGCCGGCAGGACGACCACCTTGGTGTTGACCGGCGTGCGGTCGTACAGGTCGATCATGTCCTGGCTCAGCAGCCCGACGCAGCCGCTGGTGATGCCGGAGCCAATCGTCTCGGGGATGCTGGTGGCGTAGATCGTGTACAGCGTGTAGGTGCCGTTCTGGTAGAGATAGAGCGTGCGGGCGCCGAGCGGGTTGTCGAGGCCGCCCGGCATACCGCCGGCGTACTTCGCCGCCTCGGGCTGGCGCTGGATCATCTCCTTGGGCGGCGTCCAGATCGCCCATTCCCCCTTGCGCCCGACATAGGCGTCGCCGCTCCACAGGAAGCCCTGGCGGCCGACATTGGCGCCGTAGCGCGTGGCCGAGTTTTCGCCGTCGACGCGGTAGACGTAGTAGTTGGAGGGGTCGACGATGATCGTGCCGGGCTCTTCGTTGGTCTCGTACTGCACGGTCCGCCGGTAGTACTTCGGATTGACCTTGCTGACGTCGACCGCGGGGATCGGGAACTTCTCGTCCGGCACCGGTCCGTAGACCTTCTGCGCCTCGGCGAGGGTCATGCCCCCCGACGCGCAGCCGGCGAGCCCCAGCGCGCCGAGGCTGACGGCCGAGCCGACAAGAAACGACCGGCGGCTGAAAGCGCCTGCCGGGCGTCCGAACGGGGCAAACTCGCCGAGCCCGCGGGCATCGGCATTCCCGCCGTCAATACTCATGATCCTGAACTTCCCCACTATCCCACTGGCCAGCGGGCGCGACCCGCCGGGCATCCTTCGGCGCCGGAGACTGCCGATGCACATTCGGACTGACAGGCTCGGCCTTTGGCTGAGCTGGATTCGGCGTGCATCGCGGCCGGCAAGGATCGGTATTCCTAGCCAGCATCATGGCGAAGATGCGTCCTGCGGTGGCGGAATTGGCCGGATTTTCGCTCCGCTTGGCATGTTCCGGGCCTGCGCAGGCAACGCGAAGGGTTTTCCGGCTCCAGCCCTCGGCCGCCTTCACGGTGATCGTCGATGCGTTGCGGTATCGAGGCCAGGGCGATCGGCGGGTCCTGCTGACGCCGGCCGGGAACGCGCCGGTGCTTCGGTCATGAAAGAAGTTATCCGGCATCGGCGCCGATGGTCTTTCGATACCTAGGATCTGGCAATGCTGGGAGCATGCCGGGTCCTCGCGGCGGTCGGCCTGCGGTGCAACAAATCGCCGATCGGCGGCCGGTTGCGGATGCTTCAACATCAATTGGACTTGTCTTTACGTCATCCTCGCCCGATGCTGCGGCCGGCGAAAACGCCAGAGTTCCGTTCATTGATGGAATTCGATTTAAACTCGCCGCGATGTCGAAGAATTACTTGAGGCGTCGCGAACGTGTTGAGGGAGGCGAAAATGCGTATTCGAGGGCTACTGGGCGCCGTCATGTTCGCAGCGACCACATCCCTGACGGCCATAACCCCAGCAAAATCGCAGCAGCCACCGGACAAGCCAAACATCCTCGTCATCTTTGGCGACGATATCGGCCAGACAAACCTGTCGACCTACAGCTTCGGCCTGATGGGATACCGGACGCCCAATATCGACCGGATCGCCGATGAAGGCCTCAAGTTCACCGATTACTACGCCGAGCAGAGCTGCACCGCCGGCCGGTCGACCTTCATCACCGGCCAGTCGACCCTGCGGACCGGGCTTTCCAAGGTCGGCCTGCCCGGCGCGGATGTCGGGCTTCAGGCCAGCGACGTGACGATGGCCTCCGCCCTGAAGGACCTCGGCTACGCCACGGGCCAGTTCGGCAAGAACCATCTCGGCGACCGCGACGAGTTCCTGCCCACCGCCCACGGGTTCGACGAGTTCTTCGGCAATCTCTACCACCTCAATGCCGAGGAGGAGCCCGAGAACTTCAACTACCCGCAGGACCCGGAATTCCGGAAGAAGTTCGGGCCGCGCGGCGTTCTCCATTCCTATGCCGACGGCAGGATCGAGGACACCGGTCCCCTGACGCGCAAGCGCATGGAGACGGTCGACGACGAGACCTCGGGAGCGGCCATCGACTTCATCGACCGCCAGGCCAAGGCCGGCAAGCCGTTCTTCGTCTGGATGAACACGACGCGGATGCATTTCCGCACCCATGTGCGGCCGGAGCACCGCAGCAAGCCGGGCCTCACCGCGCTCACCGAATATGCGGACGGGATGATCGAGACCGACAAGGTGATCGGCACCATCCTCGACAAGATCGACCAGCTTAACCTCGCCGACAACACCATCGTCATCTACACGACCGACAACGGCCCTCACCAGAATTCATGGCCGGATGCCGGCACTACGCCGTTCCGCAGCGAGAAGAACACCAACTGGGAAGGCGCCTTCCGGGTGCCGGCGATGATCCGCTGGCCGGGGCACATCAAGCCCGGCTCGGTCGCCAACGGCATCTTCTCCGGCCTCGACTGGTTCCCGACCCTCATGGCCGCCGCGGGCGAGCCCGACATCAAGGAAAAGCTGCTTCAGGGGACGACCATCGGCGGCAAGCAGTACAAGAACCATCTCGATGGCTACAACCAGCTCGACTATCTGACCGGCAAGACCGACACGAGCGCCCGCAAGGAGTTCATCTACTTTAACGATGACGGGCAGGTCGTGGCGATGCGCTACGAGAACTGGAAGCTCGTGTTCTCCGAGCAGCGCGCGACCGGCACGCTGCGGATCTGGGCGGAGCCCTTCACGCAGCTTCGCGTGCCCAAGATCTTCGACCTGCGCTCCGACCCCTATGAGCGGGCCGACCTCACATCCAACACCTATTACGACTGGATGCTGGACCGCGCCTATCTTCTCGTGCCGGCGCAGGTGGCGGTCGGCAAGTTCCTCGAGACGTTCAAGGAGTTCCCGCCGGCCCAGCGGGCGGCGAGCTTCTCGATCGACCAGATCCAGCAGCGCCTCGAACAGCAGTTCGAAAACGCGGGCGGCGGTCAGTAGCGCCCGCGACCTTCGCAGAGGCGGTGTCCCGGCGTGGCGAGCGCGCCGGGACACCATCCAGCTCCCCAAGCGGGAAGGGTGGGGGCCATGAGGGGGCCCGGGCTTCTTCACCTCGCATGGACCGGGCGGCCGGCGCGTGGACCGGCGGAAAAATCGTTTGAGGCGGGTCGACATGGCGGTGATTGATGCCGTTCGCGAGATACAGCAGCGCGTCAATGCCTCGATCATCGGGCAGGAACGCGTGGTCGAGCGGCTGCTGATCGCATTGCTCTCCAATGGCAACGTGCTGCTGGAAGGACTGCCCGGCCTCGCCAAGACCCGTGCCATCAAGAGCCTGTCGCAGGCGCTGGAGAGCGAATTCAGCCGCATCCAGTTCACCCCGGACCTGCTGCCCTCGGACGTCACCGGCGGCGAGATCTACCGCGCCGAGGGTGCGGAAGGGGGAAGCTTCGAGTTCCGCAAGGGGCCGATATTCGGCAATCTCGTTCTGGCCGACGAGATCAATCGCGCCCCGGCCAAGGTCCAGTCCGCGCTGCTGGAGGCGATGGAGGAGCGGCAGGTCACGGTCTCGGGCACCCGCTATCGCCTGCCCGAACTGTTCATGGTGCTGGCGACCCAGAACCCCATCGAGCAGGAGGGGACCTATCCGCTGCCCGAGGCGCAGATGGATCGCTTCCTCATGCACGTCACCATCGGCTACCCCAGCGATGCGGACGAGGCGAAGGTGATGCGCCTGGTGCGCGCCGAGCGGACGGGGAGCGGCGAGGGGCCGCCGCCGAAGATACCTCAGAGCGTGATTTTCGACGCCCGCCGCGAGATCGACGCGATGACGATGGTCGAGGCGGTGGAGACCTACATCGTCGCGCTGGTCGCCGCCACGCGGCGTCCGGCCGAATTCGGCGATCAGCTCAAGGACTGGGTCGGCATCGGCGCGAGCCCGCGCGGCACCTTGGCGCTCGACCGCGCCGCGCGCGCCTTCGCCTGGCTGCAGGGCCGCGACTATGTGAGCCCGGAGGACGTCCAGAACGTCGCCCATGACTGCCTGCGCCACCGCGTCTCGCTGACCTATGAGGCGACAGCGGACGGCAAGACGTCCGACGACGTCATCGACGAACTGATCCGCCAGGTGGCGGTCGCGGTCTAGGCGGGTGGCCATGACTCGCAACGCCCTTCCGCAAGCCCGCGCCCACATCACGCTCGACGATCTGCTGCGGCTCGATCACCGTGCCAAGGGCTTCAGCTTCCTGCCGAAGCAGCCGGTCCACTCGCTGCTCGCCGGCCGCCACGCGTCGCGGCTGCGCGGGCGCGGCCTCGAATTCGAGGAACTGCGCCACTACTACGAGGGCGACGACGTGCGCGCCATCGACTGGCGCGCCACGGCCCGCCTCGGCGAGACGCAGCTTCGCGTCTATGGCGAGGAGCGTGATCGCCCGGTCCTGCTTCTGGTCGACCAGCGGCTCGGCATGTTCTTCGGCAGCCGGCATGCGATGAAATCGGTCGTCGCGGCGGAGGCGGCGGCGCTGGCGGCGTGGCGCGTCGTGTCGCTCGGCGACCGGATCGGCGGGATCGTGTTCTCCGAGAACGGCATGGACGAGATCCGGCCGCGGGCGCGGCGCGCCGCCATCGGGCCGCTGTTCGAGGCCATCGTCCGGCACAATCGCGCGCTCAGGGCCGACGATCCCCGCCCTTCCGACCCCGGCCTGCTGAACGCCGCCCTCGCCAAGGTGCCGCAACTGCTGCGCCATGACGGGCTGCTGACGCTGATCACCGACGCCGCAGGCGCGGATGACGAGACCGTGCGGCTGGTGACGCAGATGATGGCGCATAACGACGTGCTGATGATCTTCGTGTCAGATCCGCTCGAGGCCAGCCTGCCGGATATCGGCCGGACCGTTCTGGCGGAGGGGCTCCGGCAGATCGAGATCGACAGTTCCGGGCGCGGGCTTCGCGGCGACTTTGCCGCGACCTTTGCCGAGCGGCGCAACGCCATCGACGGCTTTTCGAAGCGGCGGGCCATTCCGGTGCTGCCGCTGACGACCGGGCGGGACACGGCCGACCAGTTGCGCGAACTGCTCGGACGCCGCTTGACGCGGTCCGTATCGGCGGACCATCGCGCAAGGGCCGGGTGATGGACGACGCGGCCGATCTCTCCCGCCTCGCGGACATCGTGGTACCGCCGCCCCCGCCCTGGTGGCCGCCGGCGCCCGGCTGGTGGGTCCTGGCCGCCGTGCTGCTGGCGGCGCTGGCCCTCCTCGCCTTCGCCGCCGCCCGACGGTGGCGCCGCAACGCCTATCGGCGGCAGGCCCTGGCTGAGATCGACGGGCTGGGGACGGTGACGCGCCCGGCGGATGTCGTCGCACTGTCGACTATCCTGAAGCGCACCGCGCTCGTCGCCTATCCGCGCCCGCAGGTGGCCGCGCTCACCGGACCCGACTGGGCTGCCTTTCTCGACCGGACCGGCGGCGAGGGTGGCTTCCGCGAAAGGGCGTGCTTTGCCGGGAGTGTCACGAATGGCGTCGCCGAGGACGGGGCCGCCCTGCTGGCGAGCGCGCGGCGCTGGGTGAAGCGCCACCCGGGAGGGCGATAGCCATGCTGTCCTTCGCCAGCCCATGGTTCGCCCTGCTCCTGCCGGCACCCCTGCTGGCCTATTGGCTGCTGCCCGCCTATCAGAGGCGTCGCGCGGCGATACGCGTGCCGTTCTTCGCCGATCTCGCCCGTCTGTCCGGGGCGGAGGTCCGAGAGGGCGTGAGCATCAGCCGGCGAAGCCTGTTTCGGCTGCTGACCCTTCTCGCCTGCTGGATTCTCACCATCGCCGCGCTAGCGCGCCCGCAATGGATATTGCCGCCGATCCACCAGGATCGTCCCGCGCGCGACCTACTGCTGCTGGTCGATCTTTCAGGCTCGATGGACACGGCGGATTTCACCGACCCGTTCGGCAACAAGGTGAGCCGGCTCGCCGCGGTGAAGCAAGTGCTGGAGGACTTCCTCGCCCGCCGGCAGGGCGACCGCGTCGGCGTCGTGGTGTTCGGCAACTCGCCCTTCGTGCTGGTCCCGTTCACCGCCGATCTCGGGCTCGCGCGGCAGCTGCTGGGCGAGATGCAGGTCGGCATGGCCGGGCCGCGCACCGTCCTGGGAGACGCCATCGGCCTCGGCATCAACCAGTTCGCCGCTTCCGCGGCGCCGGCGAAGACCATCATCGCGCTCACCGACGGCAACGACACGGCGAGCCTGGTGCCTCCGGTGGAGGCGGCACGGGTGGCGAAGGATAAGGGCATCGTCATCCACACGGTGGCGATCGGCGATCCCGGCGCCACCGGCGAGGAAAAGCTCGACGAGGGGGCATTGAAGCAGGTGGCGGAGACGACCGGCGGCGGCTTCTACCGCGCGCTCGACCGGGAGCAGCTCGCGCAGATCTATGCGCAGCTCGACCGCATCGAGACGCGCAAGGTCGAGACCGTGTCGTTCCAGCCCAGGATCGAGCTGTTCTGGATGCCGCTGGCGGCGCTCGTGCTGCTTTCCATGCTGGCGCAGGCGATGCGTCTGGTGCGCCGGCCACGCCGGCGGGTGGCGGAGGCGGTTCCATGATCGAGGCGCTCGCTCCGTTCCACTTCCTGCGGCCCTGGTGGCTCGCGCTGATGCTGCCGGCGCTGGGGCTGTGGTGGCTGCAAAGGGGAGAAGTGGACACGACGGCGCGCTGGCGCAGGGAGATCGCTCCCGAGCTATTGCGGCATCTCACCGTGGGCGGGGACCGGCGCGGATGGCTGAGCCCGGAGAGCCTTCTTCTGGCCGGCTGGATCGTCGGCATCGTCGCCGTGGCGGGGCCGACATGGCGGCAGATGCCGTCCCCCTTCGCGCAGGCGGCGCGGCCGGCGATGTTGGTGCTCGAGGTTCGGCCTTCCATGATGGAGCGCGACCTCGCGCCCACCCGCCTCGACCGGGCGCGCCAGAAGATGGCGGACCTGCTCGAGCTGCGCGAAGGAGCGCCCAGCGGGCTGGTCGCCTATGCCGGCTCGGCGCATCTGGTGCTGCCTCCGACACCGGACGCTTCCGTGGTGCTGTCGATGGCGGGGGCGCTGGCGCCGGAGCTGATGCCGCGGGCGGGCGACGCGCTCGCCGATGCGGTGAAGCTGGCGGCCGATACGCTGGCGAAAGGCGGGCAGGGTGGCTCGATCGTGGTGTTCGCGGATTCCGCGCCGGCGCTTCAGGAGGTGGATGCCTTAGTGCCAGTGACCCTGTTCGCCATCGTCTCGCCGGATCGCGCGGATCGCGAGCCCTCGATCGAGGCCGCCGCCGGGGCGCTGCATGGCGATGTCGTCGCGTTGACCCTCGACGACGCCGACGTCACACGCATCGCCCGCCATCTCGCCACCGCGGGGCCGCCTCCGCCCGCGCCGGGCGAGGAGGCGCGCTGGGTGGATGCGGGCTACTGGCTGACGCCGCTGCTCGCTTTGCTGGTGCTCGCCTGGTTCCGGCGCGGATGGGTGCTCGCATGAGGATGGGACGCGCCTTTGCCCTGCTTGGCCTCGCCCTCGTTCTGGGGCTCGCCGTCGGCGCGTGGAGCGTGGGATGGGCGAACCTCTGGGCCAGCCCCGACCAGCGCGGCCGCTACCTGTTCGAACACGGCCGCCCGGCCGAGGCGGCGGAGCGGTTCCGCGATCCGCTGTGGCGCGGCGTGGCCTATTTCCGCGCCGGCGATTTCAAGGCGGCGGAAGCGGCCTTCGCGGGCGTCGATACGCCCGATGCGGCATTCGATCAGGGCAATGCGCTCGTCATGCTCGGCAAATATGACGAGGCGGCCGCGCGCTACGGCCATGCGCTGGAACTGAGGCCGGGCTGGGTCGAGGCCGAGGCGAACCGGCGCATCGCGCAACTGCGCGCGGAGCGGCTGAAGGCGCCCGGTGCCGATGCCGGCGACCAGCGCGAGGGCGCCGACGAGATCGTCTACGACAAGGATGCGGAAAATCCGCGCGGCGAGGAGACGGAGAGCACAGGCGCGCCGATGGACGACGCGGCGATACGCGCACTCTGGCTGAAGCGGGTGCAGACCAGGCCCGCCGATTTCCTGCGGGCACGCTTCGCCTATCAGCTCGAGGCGCAGCCCGGCACCGGGCAATGAGGCGAGGCGATGATGGCGAGGCGATGATGGCTTGGCTCGCGACGCTTCTGTTCCTGCTGGCTTGCGGGCCTCTTGCCGCGCAGGAAGCCGGTCCAGCGGCCACACACCCGCTCGCCGTCGTGGTGCGCCAGAGCGTCGAGCCCGCCTCCGGTGCGGTTATCGGCCAGCATGTCGTCCTTCATGTCGACGTGCTGTTTCGTGGCGAGATGCCGCGACCGCCGCGCGTCGGCATGCCCGATGTGCCGGGCCTGCAGATCATCCGCTTCGAGACGCAGGGCACGACCATGCGCGACAGCCTCGATGGAGAGACCTATGTCGGCCAGCGTTTCGAATTCGCGCTCTACCCGCGGCGCGGCGGCACGTTCGACATTCCCCCGGCGTCGGTGACGCTGTTCGACCGCGCAGGTGACGTCTCGGGAGACATCGAGGGATCAACGGTCCGACTGTCCGTCGTCGTGCCGCCGGGTGTCGATCCGTCCGGGCCGGTTGTCGCCACGCGGCGATTGTCGCTGAAGCAGCAATGGTCCGCTCCGCCGGCCGGCCGCTTCAAGGCGGGCGACGCCATCGTGCGCACCATCACCCGCAGCGCCGAGGATGTGCCGGGCCTCGCCCTGCGCGACCTCGAAACCGCGGCGCCAGAGGGCGTGCGGGTCTATGCCGACCCGCCCGACATCCAGGACACCAGCAATCGCGGCGTCGTCACCGGCCACAGGACCGACCGCATCACCTATGTGTTCCAGCGCGGCGGCAGCTTCGACCTGCCTTCGGTGGAGCAGCCCTGGTGGAACCTCGCGGCCGGTCGCCTCAAGACAGCGGTGGCCGAGGGTGCCGCGATCCGCGTCGCCGGCGCCATGCTCGCCGCGCCGGAAGGCGGGATGAGGATGTCCCCCTTGGTCTTCGGCCTCGGCGCGGTGCTTCTCGCCGCGCTCGGCCTCGGAATGCTACTGGCGATACGCCGGCTGCGCACCCGCCAGCCCGATCCCGAACGTGCCTCCTATGCCGCGCTTCGCCGCGCCTGCGCGCAGGGCGACGCCGCCGAGATCTATCGCTGCTTCTCCGCGTGGACGCGGCTGCTTCCCGCGGACCGGCAGCGCGAGGCGACCCGCGCGGCGGGCCCGCTGCTTGGCACGCTGTTCGCGGGCACCGCATGGGCGCGCGGCGACGCGTCCTGTCTCCTCGCCAGCCTCGCGCCGCTCCGCCGTCGGCGGGCCGATGCCGAGCGTCGCGCCTCGCTGCCGCCGCTCAATCCGCGACGGGCCGATCCACGGGGATGAGACGTCCCGCGACGGCGCCTGTTCCTCTCTACTTCGTCACCGACAAGGGGAAGGCGACGGTGATGAAGGCCGAGGTTCCCTCGAGCCGGTTCACCGCGTCGAATTCGCGGTAGACCTTGAGCCGCGTCGACACCGGGGTTTGCCCGAGCTCGAAATTATAGGCGATGGTGCCGCCGAGCGCCGTCACCTCGCCCTTGAAGTCGCCCAGCCGCGCGCCGGCGCCGCTGTCGCCGGTGACCTGGTCGTAATAATAGCCGACGAGCCCGACCGAGAGCTGCTTGGTCAGCGCCTTGGTGGCCGACCACTCCACGTGGAATTCCGTGCCCGTCGTGTAGTCGGTCACGTCGTTCGTGCCGTTGAAGGTGAAGCCGGCCGCCGTGGACAGCTCGATGCCGCTCGTCGGCTCCAGCCATGTCACGGCGGCGGAGATGTCTCCGGCCCAGCGGTGGAAGGCCAGATTGGCGATCTCGCCCTCGCGATAATCGCCGATCGGGATGTTGAGGAGGCCGGCGACGTTCCAGTGCCAGTTTCCCGAATGCCAGCCGAGCGCGACCGAGGCGACCGGATCGCCGAAGACGAAGGCGTCGTCGGTGACCTTTCCCGCGATCGGATCGGCATCAGCCGGGTTCAACAGGATGTTGGCGGTCACTTCCGGCCGGCCGGCCGGCACAAGGACGCCGACAGCGAGGTTCCCGCCCAGCACTTGCGGCGGCAGGACCCAGGTTCCGGTCAGGAAGTCGGCGCGGACCTCGCCGCGGACATTGGCGATGAGCTGCCCGCCGGAAAGGAAGCGCCGGTTCGCATCCGCCTTTCCGCTGTAGAAATAGATGTCGTTCTGAAGGTAGAAACCCGGCGGCGGGATGTAGCCCGCCATGGGCCCGCGCCCGCCGAGCAGGTAGAACCCGATGCCGTTCTCGGCGGCATGCAGGTCTGCCGCGGTCGACATCGCGCCGGCCACGATCGCGCAGGCCAGCCACGAGCCTGACCGCCTTCCCCCGGCCTTCATCCGCCCCTCCCGTCCTTTCACGGCGGTCGCTCACCGGCGATCGTCGGCAGAGATCGTCATTGCGTCGGAAAGAGGTAGGTCACGCTCAGCCTGCCGCCGAAGCCCTCGGGGCCGTATTCCGAGGTCCGCGCCCAGTATCGGACGCCGGCCTGGAAGCTGACGGGCTGATCGTGGATGGTAAGAAGCTTGCTGATCTGGAAATTGATGGGGATGGACCAGTTCTCCCCCGTCCAGTCATAGGTCATCTCGGAGTTGACGGCGAACGTCCACGCATCCTTGGTCGTGTAGGTCAGGAAGGGCTGCATGAAGGTGGAGTTGACGTCGGGATGTTCCTCGTCGCCCGCCACGGACCAGATGTGGTTGGCAAGAATTCCATAGGTCCAGCCGCCGGTCTGCTTGAGCGCGACGGCGGTCGGGCCCACGCCCCATTGCCGGCTGCCGAGCAGGTCGTCCGTGCCGGTCGGCAACAGGAATACCGGACCCACGCCCCATATGATGCCGGCAGGGCCGGGCTCCTTGGGCGAAAGGAACAGGCTCTGGACCGTATCGCTCAAGCCGAACTGGTCGCCGGAGCGGCCCGCAACATCCGTCTGCCACACCACCGGGATGATCGTGCGCGAGATGAGATTCCAGTCTTCGTTCAGGTCGAACGGAATGACCGGCTGTATGTTCAGCAGGACGCGTGAACCGTTGGCCGGGCCGATGTTGGTGTCGTAGTTGAACTGGAACGGAAAGCTGATGAGCGAGGCGACCGGATTCGAGAGCTCCTGAGCGAGCTTCGCGTCCTGCGCCCGGGCGTGCGGCGCATAGAGCGTCGCGACCGCGGCCAGAATTGCGGGAACACTTCTCATGTCTTCCCCTCCCACGCGCGCTCACACTCGAATGGTATCGTCGAGCATAAAGCGGCCTTGCATCGGCGAAGCGAGCTTACGGTGGGAGATTACGTAAGGAGAGGCAGCAAATTACCTTGCTTCGGCCAACGCAATTTTTGCGTGTATGCGCGACTTTTCTGTCACTGACTCGAAGCGAGGAAGCATATCCCGGCGGGAGAGATTGGGTTCCGAGGTGAATGAGGCGCGGGGCGCCGGCCCGATCTCGGCCGCCCGCCGCGCCTCAATCGAGCGCGAGGGCCCGGGGCGTCAGCCAGGGGGCCATGGCGAGCATCGGCGGAAGGGCGTGGGATCGCGTCATGCTGCGGGCGACCTCCGCGATGCGCGGCGCCAGATCGGCGAAGTCGCCGCGCCGCGTCGTCAGCAGCAATTCGCGCGAGAAGGCGGTGCCCGGCAGCGGCATGGCCACGACGCCGTCAGTATGCGCCGCCCCCTGCAAGATGCAGAGCGGGGTGGTGATGGCGACGCCCATGCCGGTGGCGACCATGGCGACGAGAGCGTCCGAGGTGTCGAACTCGAACGCCCGTGGCGGGCGAAGCCCCATCCGGCCGAGATGCCGCTCGATATGCTGGCCGGCATAGGAGCGGGCACTGTGGCGCACCAGACGGTAGCGCTCGAGGATGGCCCGCAAATCCTTGCCGCGCACCGCATCGATCTCGGTGCGCGGGGCGATCAGCACATAAGGCTCCCGAAACACCACGATCCGCTCGACCCCGCCGAGCCCCTCCATCGGATCGCAGGTCAGCGCCGCATCGATCTCGTGGCGCATCAGCGCCCGCGTATGGGAGAAGGCGAGGCCCGACCACGCGGTCACGGTCAGGGCAAGGGCGCCGTCGGCAAGCTCCCGCACGATGCGCGCGCCGATGGTGCCGGCCAGCGAATCGACAAGGCCGATGCGCAGATCGATGCGCCCCGGCAGTTCGGCGGCGGCCCGCGCATCGGCCAGCAGCCGCTCGGCCGCGCGGGCGAGTTCGTCCGCCCGGCTGGCAACCATTCGCCCGACATGGGTTGGTGTGAGGGGCCGCCGGCTGCGGTCGAACAGCGGGGCGCCGATGAGCGCCTCCGCACGCCGCAGAGCCTGCGAGACGGCCGACTGGGTGACCCCGGCGCGCTCAGCAGCCGCAGTCACGCTGCCCGTATCCGCCACGGCGGCGACGATCCGGAAGGTATGCAAATCGAGGTCGATCACAACATTATCATCGTAACGAATGATTCTTTGTAGATCTACTGAATATGCCGCATTTCGATTGACCCCGGCGCTATGCCGTGATCGTTTTTGCGACATGACTTCATTTTGTGCAGAGAAGAGGCGTTAGAGCCGTGGAGCGGGCGCAGATTGCCGTCGTCGGTCTTGGTGCCATGGGCATGGCGACGCTTTACCAGCTTGCGCGGCGGGGCGTCGACGCGATCGGGATCGATCGCTTCGAGCCGCCGCATGATCTCGGTTCGAGCCACGGCGAAACGCGGATCACCCGCCAGGCCGTCGGCGAAGGCGGCGACTATGTACCGTTCGTCCTCGCCTCGCACGCGATCTGGCGGGAGCTCGAGGCGGCCTCCGGCGAGCCGCTGCTGGAGGCGTGCGGCGTGCTCGTCATCGCGCCGGGCTCAGGCGCGTCGTCCCATCACGGCAAGCCGGATTTCGTGGCGCGCTCGATCGAGACGGCGCGGGCGTTCGGCATACCGCACGAGGTTCTCGACGGGACCGAGGCGCGCCGGCGGTTTCCGCAGCTCGAGGGCATTTCGAGCGACGACAAGGTCTATTACGAGCCGGGCGGCGGCTATGTGCGGCCGGAACGCTGCATCGCGGTCCAGCGGGACCAGGCGCAGGCGCTCGGCGCCCGTCTCCGGCTCGGTGCGCAGGTCACATCGATCCGGCAGGAGGGCGATGCGGTCCGCATAAGCGTCGGCGGGAGTGAGATCGTCGCCGATCAGGTCGTGGTGGCGGCCGGCGCCTGGACGGTGCCGCTGCTCGGCGCGCCGTTCGAGCGTCTGCTCACGGTGAGACGGCAGGTGCTGCACTGGTTCCGCCTGGAGGACCCCGCGCCGCACGCCGGAGCCCCGGTCTTCATCTGGATGCACGGGGCGGGCGACGAGGATTATTTCTACGGCTTCCCCCCGCTGCCCGGCGACGATCGATTCAAGGTGGCGACGGAACAGTACACGGCCGCGACGACGGCCGAGGCCCTCGACCGCCAGGTCTCTCCCGCCGAATCCGCCGCGATGTGGCAGGCGCATGTCGCCGGCCGCGTCACCGGCGTGACGCCCGAGGTCGCGCAGGCGGCCGCGTGCCTGTATACAGTCACGCCCGACAGCGGCTTCATCATCGACCGCCACCCGCAGCAGGACCGCGTGATGGTGATCTCGGCCTGTTCGGGCCACGGTTTCAAGCATTCGGCGGGCATCGGCCAGGCCGTGGCCGAGGCGGTCACGGGCGCGCCTAGCACCTTCGACCTGACCCCCTTTTCGCTTAAGCGCTTCCAAGTCGCCTCCGCATGACACACTAATTGACGTCCGGCGGTTTGTTTTTCGCCGGCTGCGATCACCTGAACGGCACTCTTGGTCCCAATTTCGAAGAAAGGTTCCCTCGCATGCGCAAATCGATGATCGCTCTTTTCCTTGCCGGCGTGCTCGCGCCCGTGGCCGCACACGCGGCGGACGGTGTCGACGCCATCAAGCAGCGGGGCACGCTGGTCGTTGGCGTCAAGGCCGACTACAAGCCCTTCGGCTTCCGTGACCCGTCGGGCGCCGTGGTCGGCATCGAGCCGGACCTCGCGGCGGACGTCGCCAAGCGGCTGGGCGTGAAGCTCGAGCTCGTGCCGGTCGTCTCGTCGAACCGCATCGAGTTCCTGCAGCAGGGCAAGGTCGACATGCTGATCGCGACCATGTCGGACAAGCCGGAGCGCCGGAAGGTCGTGCAGGCCATCGACCCGCCCTACTATTCCGACTTCGTCAACGTGCTGCTGCCCAAGAAGGCCGGCGTGAAGGACTGGTCCGAGCTGAAGGACAAGCCGCTCTGCGCGACCTCGGGCGCCTGGTACAACAAGGAAGTCGCCCAGAAGTACGGCGTGAAGATCGTCGCCTTCGACGGCTCGGAGAAGCCGCTGTTCGCGCTCAAGCAGGGCAATTGCGTGGGCTATCTCTATGATCAGACGTTTATCCAGGGCAAGCTGCTCGACTCCGAGTGGAGCGGCGACTACGCAATGCCGCTGAAGGGCATTCTGGATGCGCCGTGGATCATGGCGGTTGCGAACGGCAATGAAAGCCTGATGAAGTTCCTCGAGGGCGTGACCAAGGACTGGATGAAGACCGGCTTCATCGTCTCCGAGGAGAAGAAGTTCGGCATCGAGCCGACCGAGTATTCGAAGGCCATGTACGAGAAGATGAAGAGCTCGACCAACTGATCGCATGGCGCGGCCGATCCCCTTTCGGGTCGGCCGCGTCTTCTGACGTTTTGAGACGGCGCGCCTTTCACGGATCGCCAACCGGATAGCGCGATGGACGTCATACCCGCCTGGTTCAAAGACCTCTACGAAACGACGGGTCTCAATTTCACGGTCTTCTACGACCCCTATGACTGGCACCGCTATGTCGACGGTGTGAGGATGACCGTCCTGCTGACGGTCTCCACCATTCTGGCGAGCCTTCTGATCGGCGCGGTCGGCGCCCTGCTGCAAAGCGCCCCCTCGCGCATCGTGCGCGGCGCGGTCAACGGCTTCGTCGTCCTGTTCCGCAACACGCCGCCGCTGGTGCAGATCTTCTTCTTCTATTTCGGCATCGGCGCCATACTTCCCGCGGGGCGGGACCAGTTCGGCCTGCGCCAGCCCTTCATCGACAATGTGGAGTGGGCGATCATCGCGCTGTCGCTGTTCGCCGGCGCCTTCAATGTCGAGATCTTCCGGTCCGGCGTCGAAGCCGTGCCCAAGACCACGGTGGAGGCCGCCGAGGCGCTCGGCTATACGCGGCTCAAGGCCTATGTCTACGTGATATTGCCGCTCGCGCTGCGGGTGTGCCTGCCGGCCCTGAACAACAACCTCGTCAACCTGCTCAAGACCACGACCCTCGCCTATGCGATCGCCGTGCCGGAGACGCTCTACGCCGTGAAGCAGATCTGGTCGGAGTCGCAGAACGTGTTCGAGATGATGCTGGTGCTGTTCGTGACCTACGGCATCCTGGTGGGCATCCTGGTCTGGATCATGCACCGATGGGAGAAGTCGCTGCGCATCCCGGGGTATGGCCGATGAGCACCAAGAACACGCAGACGAATGCGGACGCGCCGCTGCCGGTCCTGTTGCCGTTCCGCATCGAGCCCACCCGGCTGGGGACGCCTCGCCTCGCGCCCGTCCATGCCGTGCTGATCGGCGCGGGCCTCGCGCTGCTCGCGGGGACCGCCTGGGCGCAGGCGGACGCCGCCCAGCTGTCGCCGCTCGACGTCATCATCAAATGGGCGCCGCTGCTGCTGTCCGGCTTCGCCTTCAACATCCTGATCTCCATGATCGCGATGGCGCTCGGCACGGGCGCGGGCCTCGGTGTCGGTCTCGGCATGCTGTCCGAGAATCCGCTGATCGCCCGCGTCTGCTGGTCGCTCACGCAGTTCTTCCGCAACGCGCCGTGGCTGGTGCTGCTGTTCTTCGTGATGTTCCTGGTGCCGTTCCAGATCACGGTGTTCGGCGTCCGGATCCCCTTGCCGGACTGGGTGAAGGCGACGGTCGGCTTCTCCCTGCCGGTGATGGCGAACGTCGCCGAGATCGTCCGCGGCGCCGTGCGCTCCGTGCCGTCGACGCAATGGGAAGCGGCGGAATCGCTCGCCTTCACGCCGCGCCAGACCATGTGGCAGATCATTCTGCCCCAATGCGTCAAGCGCATGCTGCCGCCGTGGATGAACCTCTATTCGCTCGTCACCATGGCGACCGTGCAGGCCTCGATCGTCGGCGTCTCCGAGATGCTGACGCTCACCGCGCAGGTCCACACGGCCGAGGGCGGCCGGCCGGAACTCTTCGCGCCGCTCTATGGCTTCGCCCTGTTCTGCTTCTTCCTCTATTGCTACCCGATCGACCGGTTCACCGCCCGGCTCGAACGCCGGTTCCACATCCGCTGAGAGACCATTCACGCATGGCCGCTGCGACCGACCCCCGCCCCTGGACACCCGATCAGCCCATCGTCCAGCTGATCGACGTCCATAAATCCTTCGGCACGCTCGAGGTGCTGAAGGGCGTCAGCTTCGACGTGAAGAAAGGCGAGGTGATCTGCATCATCGGCCCGTCGGGCTCGGGCAAGTCGACGCTGATCCGCTGCATCAACGCTCTGGTGCCGGTTACGTCCGGCACCATCCTGGTCGAGAACATCGAGGTGGCCGACCCCAAGCTCGACAAGCTGGCGCTGCGCCGCAAGGTCGGCATGGTGTTCCAGCAGTACAACCTGTTCCCGCACAAGACCGCGCTGCAGAACGTGATGATGGCGCCGATCCACGTTCTCCATCAGGACAAGGGCGAGGTCGAGGAGCGCGCCCGCGCCCTGATGAAGAAGGTCCGGCTCACCGGAAAAGAGGACAGCTATCCGGGCGAGCTGTCCGGCGGCCAGCAGCAGCGGGTCGCCATCGCCCGCTCGCTCGCGATGCGGCCCGATATCATGCTGTTCGACGAGGTCACCGCCGCGCTCGATCCGGAGACGGTGAAGGAGGTGCTGTTCACCATCCGCGAGCTCGCCGAGGACGGCATGACCTGCCTCCTGGTGACCCACGAGATGAACTTCGCGCGCGACGTCGCCGACCACATCTACTTCACCGATCACGGCGTCATCGTCGAGCACGGGCCGCCCGCGACCTTCTTCAGCGCACCGAGCGACCCGCGCACCCGGGAATTCCTGTCCCAGGTGCTCTGATGGCCGGCGCTGCTGGGGCCGCGGGGGGCGCCGGGCGCAGCGTCGCCGAACAGGCGGCTGATTTCCTGACCGGCCTGCGCCACACCTCTCTCGACACCGACGTCGTCGCCATCGCGCGCACCGCGCTCGCCGATTATGTGGGCGTCGCCCTCGCGGGGGCCTCGGAGCCGGTCGCCCGCAATGTGCGCGCCTGGGCGGCGGAGCGTGCCTTTGGCAGCATGGGCGCCACGGTGATCGGTGCCGGCGGCCTGCGGCTCGACCCCGAAAACGCCGCGCTCTGCAACGCGGTGGCCGGCCACGCGCTCGATTTCGACGACACCAGCTGGACGACGATCGGCCATCCGACCACCGTGGTCGCCCCGGCGGCGTTCGCCATTGCCGAGCAGGTCGGCGCTTCCGGTGCCGACGCCCTCCGGGCCTATGTCGCGGGAGTGGAGGTCGCGCACCGCATCGCCGAGTTCTGCATGCCGGAGGTTTCCGAGGCCGGCTGGCACACCACGGGTGCGCTCTACGCCCTCGGCGCCGCCGCCGCGGCCGCCCTTCTTCTGGATATCGACCGGGCCACATGCGTTCATGCGCTCGGGCTCGCGGCGTCGCGTTCCGGCGGCGTGCGCTCCAACTTCGGGACGCAGGCCAAGCCGTGGCATGCCGGCATGGCGGCCCGCAACGGGCTCGAGGCCGTGTCGCTCGCGCGCGCCGGCGTCACCGCCTCGCGCACGGCGATCGAGGGTCAGGACGGCTACGTCGCATGCCTCGCCGGTGCCGCGGCCCGCGCGCGGATCGCCGGCCGCGACCTCCCGTTCGGCGCGCCGTTCGATCTCGTCGAGCGCGGTCTGGCGTTCAAGCGCTTCCCCTGCTGCAGCGGCGCGCATCCGGCCTGCGACCTCACGCTCGACCTCATGGCCGAGCAAGGCTTCGGCGCCGACGAGGTGGCGGAGATCCAAGTCGGCGTGAGCCTGCTCGCCGAGCGGGAACTGGTCGTCCACGCGCCGCGCACGCCGCAGGAGGCGCGCTTCTCCATGGAGTTCGCGCTGGCCGCGACGCTCGTGCATGGCCCGCTGACCTGGGACCTGTTCGCGCTCGAGACGCTCGCCGAGCCGGCGGTGCGGCGGCTCATGGCGGCCGTCCGGCTCGACGTGTCGCCCGAGCTTGCGGCGCTCGGCTTCATCGGCACGGCGCCGGTCCGGATGACGTTTCGCCTGCGCGACGGCCGAACCATCCACGGTGCACGGGACCTCGCCATCGGCAACCCCGAGTGCCCGATGAGCGCGGAGGATCACGCCGCGAAGTTCCGTTCGTGCGCGGCGCGCGCCATGATGCCGGAAGCGGCCGACGAGCTTCTGCGGCGCCTGCGCGCGCTCGATCAAGAACTGGATCTCGCCGCGCTGTGGGCAGCGGCTGCACGCTTCGAGCTTACAGCGTAACCGCGCAGCGGATGGCTGTCGGGTGGGTGCCTTAAGCCATGGGTGTCTAAGGAAAATTAGGATAGGGGCGGCATCGAATTAGATCGATAAAGTGCTGATATATAATCAAATATCTATTTTTTAGACGCGCGAAAGCAGCAAAAATACCAACAATTTAACCTGGTTCGGCGGTTCGAAACCCATCTGCCCCTTGTCCGCAGATACGTTGAGGTGGCGTTCAATAAGACCTTCGCCCCGACAGCGGAACGGCGGCTTCCGACCCCATTTCAGTCATTAGCGACCAACACGATCTGTGTCAGCTTCTGACCGATTGCGTTGAAGAAGTCGGCTGTTTGACAGCACGCCCCGAGCTGGCGGCCGGAAGACGAGCGGCCTTTCGGCTCTTTCAGCCCAGGATTGGGCTCGGGGTGGGGACCAACTTCGCCAGTTTCCTGAGGTTTTGGGCGGTGGCGGCGAGCAAGAACTCTTCGCGGGCTCCGCATGGCCCTCGAAGGCGTAATCGGTCGAGCCGCAGGATGCGCTTGAGGTGAGCGAACAGCATCTCGACCTTCTTCCGCTCGCGCCGGGAGGCGGCGTAGGCGTCGGTCTTTGCGATGTCCCTTGCCATGTCGCGAGCGCCCTCGTGGATCGAGCGAGGGATCTTCCGGGCCGGCGTGTTTGCGCAGCACTGCGGTTTCAGGGAGCAGGCGTCGCAGTCGAACTTGCTTGCTCGGTATCGCATCATGCCGTCGTCATCGACGAGCGGAGCCGAGCTTCGGTAGACCCTCTGGCGGGGTCTCAGCTCCTTCCCGGCCGGGCAGGTGTAAAGATCGAGGGCGTGGTCATAGGCGAAGTCCGAGCGGCTGAAGGTGCCGTCGGTCCGGGCGCTCTTGTCGGACACCGGGATGTGTGGCTCGATCCCGCGTTCATGGACCAGCCAGGCGAGCATCTCGGCCGAGCCATAGGCGCTGTCGGCTGCGAGCCGCTCGGGCCAGAGCCCGAAGCGGTCCTGGGTCCGCTCGACCATCGTTTGCGCGGCGCCGACCTCGGCCTGCCGGATCGCGCGGCTGGCCTCAACATCGACGATGACGACATGGTCGAGGTCGATCAGGTAGTTGGTGGCGTAGGCGAAGAAGGCGTGACCCTTATGAGCGCCGGTCCACTGCGCGGCGGGATCGGACCGCGACACGAACTTCGGCCGGGTGTCGCTCGCCGCGCCCCAAGCTGCTTCGTCCAACGTGTCGAGGTATTCGCAGACAGAGCGGCGCGAAGTCGCCAGCTCGTTCCAATCGACGTCCTCCGCGCCGTCGGCCGAGCGCTGACGGTTGGCGTCGGCCCGGATCAGGCTGGCGTCGACCGCGAAACCTTCGCCGCCCGGTTACAAGAACGTCTCCAGCCCGCGGAATGCCTCCTGTCAGTTGCCGCGATATTGCCAAAGCTTTATCGGCAGAAGACGCGTAGAGCGTCGTTCCGCCGACAATTGCCTTAGCTTTGGGCGCCAATTGTCAATCGGCGTGGAAACCTGACCCCCTATCGGCGCCGAATGTTGACCCCTGTCTGGGGCATTGACCCCACTGCCGCGGAGCGTTGGTTTGGCGCAGCGGCAGCGGGGTCAATGGTGGCGGAGGTCAGGCGCGGTTCTTGAAACGCCAGCTCTCGTTTCCGGTCTCGACGATGTCGCAGTGGTGGGTGAGGCGATCGAGGAGGGCCGTGGTCATCTTGGGGTTGTTGAAGACGCTCGGTCACTCCCCGAAGGCGAGGTTGGTGGTGACGATGACCGAGGTCTGTTCGTAGAGCCGGCTGACGAGGCGGAACAGGAGCTGGCCGCCGGACTGGGCGAAGGGTAGGTAGCCTAGCTCGGCGATGACGATGAAGTCCTTGCGGGAGAGATAATCGGCCATGCGACCCTGGCGGCCGGATCGGGCCTCGGCCTCCAGCTTGTTGACGAGGTCGACGACGTTAAAGACGCGGCCTCTGGCGCCGCCTCGGATGGCGGACCGCGGGATGGCGATGGCCATGTGGGTCTTGCCGGTTCCGGTGCCGCCGATCAACACGACGTTGCGCTGGTGGGCGAGGAAGTTGCCGCCGGCGAGGTCGCGCACCAAGGTCTCGTTGATGGGGGTGTCGTCGAACACGAAGTCGTCGATGTCCTTGGCCAGGAGCAGCTTGGCGATGGTGATCTGGTACTTGATGTAGCGGGCCTGCTTCTCGGAGATCTCCGCCGACAAAAGGTCGCCGACGATGCGTTGCGGCTCATGCTGGCGCTTGACGGCGGTGGCGATGATCTCGTCGTAGGCGGCCTTCATCCCTTGGAGCTTGAGCTCGCCCATGGTCTCGAGGATCTGGGAACGCTCCATCATGGGGATATCCTCAGCAGGTCGTATCGCGAGCAGTCGGCGCTCGGGGCGTGGCGGAGGCGCAAGGCGTCGGGCGTGATGATGGTGACGGGGGCTGCGGGCTCCCGGCACCGGGGGAGGATGTTGAGGATCACGTCGGCCGAGTGGACGTTCTGGCCGAGAGCTTCGGCGCACGCTGCATCGACCGCGGGCAACCCATCGCTCAGCACGTTGGTGAAGATGTCCACCATCTGCCGGTCCCCATCGGTGGCACCGGCGAGCTTGCGCCGGACGCGATCGAGGCTCGTGGGCAGAACCCAGTCCTTGAACGGAGCGCCGTTCCTGAGGGCGCCAGGCTTGCGCGCCAGGACCGGCACATAGCGCCCGGGATCGAAGATGGTCTGGTCCCGGCCGAAGCAGCGCGGGTGGGAGCCGACCGGCCGCCCATCCTGGCGCAGCTCAATCCGCTCCGCATCGGCCTGGGCCTCGACCGGGCGCCCCACGGCGCTGGCACAGACCGAGTAGCGGTTGTTATCGAAGCGGACCAGGCAGGTCTTCGATACGGCGGCCGGGACGGCGTGGACGCCGTCGAACCGCCCGGCATAGGGCACTAGGGCATGACGCTCGGCCTCGAACGCATGCCAGATGGTCTCCTCCCGCCGCTCGGGGTGCGGGTGGCCCTTGGCGAAGGCGGTGCATTGGTCCAGCAGCCAGGCGTTCAACTCATCGTAGCTCTTCACCCGCAGGCGCGGCGTGAAGAAACGTTCCCGCGCCAACCCGGCCTGGTTCTCCACCTGACCCTTCTCCCATCCGGACGCGGGGGTGCAAGCGACTGGATCCACCAGGTAATGGCTGGACATCTGCAGGAAGCGGCGACTATAAGCCCGCTTCTTGCCCACGAAGATCGCATCGACCGCGGTCTTCATGTTGTCGTAGATGCCGCACGTGCAGCAGCCCTTGAAGAAGGCGAAGGCCCGATCGTGGGCGTCGAACACCATCTCCTGCGTCTCGCGCGGATAGGCCCGCACGAACAGCATCCGCGAATGGCACAGCCGCGTATGGGCGACGCGCACCGATACCATGGTTCCGTTGATCAGGACGATCTCGTGGCTCCAGTCGAACTGGTAGGCCTCGCCGGGCGCGAAGCTCAGGGGCACGTAGGCCGCAGCCGTCATCGTCGCCTGCACCCGCCGCCAGCCCTTGGCATAGTGGCGTAGCGCATCGTAACTGCCCTCATGCCCCTGGCTGCGCAGCTCCTCGAAGATGCGGATCAGCGTCAGCCGCTCCCGCGCCGGCTTCCCTTCGTTGCCGGCGAGCAGCCCATCCAGGGCATCCCTCCAAGGCCCGATCCGCGGCAGCGGCTGCACCTCCCGCTCGTAGCTGAATGCCGTCGCTCCGGTCCGCAGCACCTTGCGCACCGTGTTCCGTGAGACGTGCAGCTCCCGCACGATCTCCTTGATGGACTTTGCCGCGCACGAAATGCTCGCGCTGGATCCGCGCAATCGTATTCACGCCCTTCATCCCCAGCCGCCCGTCGCAACAAAACGACAGACCATGAGCCAAGAGGCGTGCAAAATTACACGCCGATCCCCCTCACAACGGGGTCAATCTTCCATGCCGAAACACAAGCAGAGCCACCTAGTGCGGAGGGCGCCGGTAAGGTTCGCACCAAATCTCCGGCGCCCACAGAGCGCTTGGTCCTCGATCAGATTGTCGGAGTTGATCTTGGCTAGGAACTTCGCGACACCGAATCTCTCTTGCAAACATGCCAAAGGAGGGCCGAGGTGATCTGCTGTCGGCCCACATGACTGGCGCCAGCGTGACGATTGATGGTGGCCGCGTTCTCTAGAACTCGTTTAGCGGCCAGGATCTGCCGGCGTCGACATCGCAGCAAGGAAGACTTGCCACCGGTCCTCGAACAAACGCTCGACATCTGGGATCACACCCGCAGCGAGGCGCACACGGTTGTTCACCCCCTCCATGAGATCGATCAGGACGTCGCGTGCCAAGAGGGAATCGCCCGGTCGCAGGACGCCTGTTCCTTGTGCGACGCTTACCGCCTCAGCCAGCGGTTCCAATGCCGCGGCCGACCATATGGCGAGTTGCTCCCTCAATGACGGACTGACGGCGGCTTCGGCGTTCACTGAGAGATAGAAGGCGGCATAGTCGCGCGCTGTGCCGAACGCGACATAGCTCCGGGCAATCCGCCGCACCTTGTCCAGCGGCTCCGTGCCCGCCTCGCCGGCAGCGACAAGCGCCTGCCGAAATCTCGCTATATCGCGACCGACAACCGCTTCGAGCAAGGCCGCCTTGCCGGGATAGCGCCGATAGATCGTGTGCTTGGATACACCCAGCTCGGACGCGATTTCATCCAGCGACGCATGTCCGATTCCCCTCGTGCCGAAGACGGCACGTGCGCCATCAAGGATTTTCGCGCCGAGGCGTTCCGCTTCCTCTTTGCTCGGCCGTCCGCCGAGCCGCCTGCCAGGATGACACTCGCTTTTCACTGCACACCTCACCCTCACAAAAACGACACGACGTCGTTGCGTTTTAGGTCTGTATTCTGTAACGATACGGAGCCGTGCCGTTATGCAATGAATGATGAAACCAATGGCGTCAATCGATCTGTCGGGACTGTCATGGACCGCGCCGGATGGCAATTCGCTCTTTACCGACCTCGATCTTTCCTTCGGGCCTGAGCGGACAGGCGTTGTCGGACGCAACGGCACAGGCAAGTCTTCCCTGCTCAGGCTGATCGCTGGCGACATCGCGCCACAAGTCGGAGCTGTCCGTGCCAACGGCAGAATTGGTCGTCTGTCGCAAATGGCGCAGGTCGATCCGGGGATGACTATCGCCGATCTGTTTGGAGCTTCGGGCGCGCTGGCGCTGGCGCATCGCGCCATGGCGGGCGAGGCGACCATTGATGAACTCCCCGATGTCGACTGGGGCCTCGAAGAGCGTCTCGCCGCCGCGCTGACGCGCATGAATTTGCCTGCTGATGCCGCCGTGCCGCTTGCAAGGCTTTCGGGCGGACAGCGGACGCGGGCCGGCATTGCGGCGGCGATCTTCGGGAATCCGGATTTCCTCCTGCTGGACGAGCCGACCAACAATCTCGACCGCGCCGGCCGTTTGTTGGTCATCGACCTCGTTTCTGGCTGGCGATCCGGCGCGATCATCGTCAGCCACGACCGCGAACTTCTCGACCATGTTGACACCATCGTGGAGCTGACCTCGCTCGGTGTCGCCCGCTATGGCGGCAACTGGAGCGCTTATCGAATCCGCAAGGCGACCGAACGCGCCGCCGCTGAGCATGACCTCGCTCATGCGGAGAAACAGGTGGCCGAGACTCATCGCAAGGCTCAGCTCGCAGCCGAGCGCAGCGACCGACGCAAAGCGAACGCGACCCGCAAGGGCGCCCGCGGCGACCTTCCCCGCATCGTTGTCGGCGGACGCAAGAACAACGCGGAAGCGAGCCGCTCCAGCGGTCTGCGGCTTATTGAACACCAACGGACGAGAGCGGCTGAATCGGCTTCGACAGCCAGATCGCGCCTGGAGGTTCTGCAAACGATGTCGGTGAAGCTGCCATCGACGGGCCTTCCGGCGAGCCGACAGGTCCTGAACCTGGACGACGTCACGGGAGGCTATCGTGCGGCGAACCCGATCATCCGACATTTTTCCCTCTCAATGACGGGGCCTGAACGCGTCGCCCTAGTGGGACCGAACGGATCGGGTAAGACCACGCTGCTAAAGCTTATCATCGGCAGCCTCTTGCCCACGGCCGGCCATGTCACAGTCTCGGTGGCATTGGCCATGCTCGATCAAAGCGTTGGCATGCTCGATCTCGCGGCCACCCTGCGCGACAATTTTTTGCGGCTCAATCCCGGCACAGGCGAGAACGCGTGCCGTGCCGCCCTTGCCAATTTCGAGTTCCGGGCGGAAGCGGCTCACCAGTTGGCCGGCATGCTCAGTGGCGGGCAATTGCTGCGTGCCGGGCTTGCCTGCGTACTCGGAGGAGCATGCCCTCCTTCCCTGCTCATCCTCGACGAGCCGACCAACCATCTCGACATCGAGTCGATTGCGGCGGTCGAACGCGGCCTCCTCACCTATGACGGCGCCCTGCTCGTCGTTAGCCATGACGAGGCATTCCTCGGCCAGATCGGCATCGAGCGTCGCATCAGCCTCGGTTAGCCACGTCGTGGACTGGATGGATAAGCCTCTGTCATCGACCAGCGACGTTGAAACATTGGCACACCCGATTTGCTGAATTTCAAGCAGCGATCCCGTGCGGCCCGGCAAGAGCGATCGCTTATCGTGGCTCACCATGTTCCCCAGCCTGCGGATAATTCGCCATCTACTCCTAGTCATTACTCGCAATCGGAAATGTCTCATGGAGTTCGACATGGATCCTCAGCGCCGCAACCTTCTCGGTTTGGCCGCCCTCGGTCTTGCAACAGGCCCGCTCGCCCTGTCCTCCGCCTCCGCGCAGCCGGCCGCTTCATCGTCGACGGCTCATGCCGAGGCCTCGGCCGGGCGCGACGCCCACGCGGCCTTCGCTCCGTTGAAGACGGTGCGCGCCGGATCGCTCGATGTAGGCTATGCCGAGGCAGGCCCGGCCGACGGGCCCGTCGTCCTTCTGCTGCACGGCTGGCCCTATGACATCCACGCCTATGTGGACGTGGCGCCCCGGCTTGCCGCGGCCGGCTATCGCGTGCTCGTTCCCCATCTCAGGGGCTACGGCACCACTCGCTTCATCTCCGGGAAGACGGCACGAAACGGCCAGCAGGCCGCATTCGCCGTGGATGCGATGGATTTCCTCGACGCCCTGAAGGTGGAAACGGCGATCCTCGGCGGCTTCGACTGGGGCGCGCGCACCGTCAACATCATGGCCGCGCTCTGGCCGCAGCGTTTCAAGGGCATGGTGTACGCGCGACTTTTCTGTCACGAACAGAGCCAAGAGGGCGCGCGGCCGTGGATTGAAGAGCGCGTCCCGGGGAGCAAGAGGGGTGGCGTGAGGCGCTCAGAGAGGTGGGACGTGGCCGTTCAACTCCCGGCCGCGCGCAGTCCACCGCTCAGTAATCGCGAAGACGGTCCGTGACGATGCAGGATAGCCCGTCGCAATTCACTATTTAAGCAGTTCACGCGCGATGATCGTGCGCTGTATCTGGTTCGTCCCTTCATATATCTGCGTGATCTTGGCGTCGCGATAGAGGCGCTCGACCTCGAAGCCGCGGATGTAGCCGCTGCCGCCGAAGATCTGGACAGCATTCGCGGTCTGCGCGACCGCGACGTCCGACGCGAAGCACTTCGCCATCGAACAGGCCATCGTGGCGGGCTCGCCGGCGTCGAACTTCGCCGCCGCGTCGTGGGTCAACAGGCGCGCCGCCGCGATATCCTTGGCCATGTCGGCGAGCATCCATTGGATTCCCTGGAATTCGGAGATCGTCTGTCCGAACTGCTTGCGGGTCCGCGCATAGTCGAGGCTGGCCTCGAGGCCAGCCTGGGCGATGCCGAGCGCCAGTGCGGCGATGCCGATGCGACCCTTGTCGAGCACGCTCATCATGATGTGGAAGCCGCGTCCCTCGGTGCCGAGCACGGCGTCGGGAGCAAGGCGCACATTGTCGAACGTCAGCCCGCCGACCTGCGAGGCGCGCTGACCCATCTTGTGCTCCTTCGGACCCCGGGTGACGCCGGGCAGGTTGAGTTCCACCAGGAAGATGGTCATGCCGCGCTTGCCGGCATTCCTGTCGGTGCGCGCGAGCACGAAGCCGATATCGGCGAGTGGGGCGTTCTGGATCCAGAGCTTGCCGCCGTTCAGCACCCAGCCCTCGTCGGTGCGCTCGGCGGTGGTGCGGATGCCGGAGACGTCGGTGCCGGCCTCGGCCTCGGTGATGCAGTAGGCGACGCGCTTCCGCCCGGCGATCACGTTTTCAAGCCATGTCTCGCGCTGGGCGTCGGTGCCGTGGATTGAGAGAAGCGTGCAGCCGAGCTCGACGAGGCCGCACTGGTCCGCGACGGAGGAATAGCCCTTCGAAAGCTCCTCCATCACCAGCGCGTAGCCGAGCGCGTCAAGGCCCGCTCCGCCATGGTCGCTGGACACGGTGATGCCGAAGAGCCCGAGACGGCCCATCTCCTCATAGATCTCGCCGGGGAATCGTTCGTCCCGGTCGAGCTCTTCCGCCCGCGGCCGCACCACTTCCTGTGCGAAGCGACGCGCCATGTCGCGGATCTGGACATGGGTTTCGGACAAGGACATGAGGCGCTCCCGAGATGTGATTTATAACTATCTAGTTACTTACTTTCGATCTCATGGCGATGCAAGCGCCGCGCGACCTGAGCCGTGATCAGTCCCGCCGAAGGAGCCGCATGATGGTGTCGACGTTGAAGGCGAGGCGCTCGTCGAGCGCTTCGCGCGAATTCAGGTCGCGGTCGTAGATGATCGACCCGGTGAAGCGATTGTTCAGGTAGTGGTAGCCGACCGCGGCGATGGTCAGGTTGACCTGCACGGGATCGAGGCCGTCGCGAAACACGCCGGCGGCGACGCCGCGCTCGAGGATGGAGCCCACCATCTCGATCAGCGGAGTGTGCAACTCGCGGATCACGGTGGACTTCTTTAGGTAGCGCGCCCGGTGGAGGTTCTCGGTGTTCACCAGCGTCAGGAATTCGGGGTTCCTGATGAAGTAACTCCAGGTGAAGGTAACCAACTGGCGGATCGCCTCCTCGGGCGGCAGTTCCGCAAGATTGAGCCGCTGTTCGGCGGCGCGGATCGTGCCATAGGCGTCCTCCAGGACGGCGACGTACAGGCCCTCCTTGTTGCCGAAATAGTGGTAGATCATGCGCTTGTTGGCCTTCGCCCGCGCGGCGATGGCGTCGACGCGCCCGCCCGCCAGCCCAAGCCGTGCGAACTCCGCTTTTGCCGCGTCTAGAATGCGCCGGCGCGTAGCGTCGGCCTCGCGCGGACGCGGAGTCCGGGCCCGTGGAGCCGCGCTTTCCGATTCATTCTCGGCCTTGGCGCCTGGACCGTCCGTCACCCTATGCCCCCCGATTGCCTTGCCGGCTCCTTTTGCAGGCCGCGACTCTTCTAGCCCAACGGCATGGCCAGCGCGACCGCTGAACCCGCCAAGCGGGTTGCCAATGGCATCTTAAGTAACTAACTAGTTATTTATGGAAAGGCATTCGGCTGGATGAGGAGAATTCGCATGAAAGCGATTGTGGCGGTCAAGCGGGTCGTCGATCCGAATATGAAGATCAGGCTCAAGGCGGACGGTTCCGGGATCGAACTCACCGGCACGAAGATGGCCATGAACCCGTTCGACGAGATCGCGCTCGAGGAGGCCATCCGCCAGAAGGAAGCTGGAAAGGTCAGCGAGATCGTTGCCGTGACCATCGGCAGCGCATCGGCCAGCGAGACGCTTCGCCATGCGCTCGCCATGGGGGCCGACCGCGCCATCCACCTCGTGGCCGAGACGTCGCCCGAGCCGCTCGCTGTCGCGCGGCTGCTGGCGGAGGTCATTCGCCGGGAGGAGGGGCGGCTGGCGCTGCTCGGCAAGCAGGCCATCGACGACGACACCAACGCTACCGGCCAGATGCTCGCCGCAACGCTCGGCTGGCCGCAAGCCACGTTTGCGTCCCGGCTTGCGATCGAGGGCGACATCGCCCGCGTCACGCGTGAGATTGACGGCGGCCTCGAAAGCTGGGAGCTGCCGCTGCCGCTGGTCGTGACCGCCGACCTGCGCCTGAACGAGCCGCGCTATGCCTCGCTGCCGAACATCATGAAGGCGAAGAAGAAGCCGCTCGAATCCATCGACGCGGCCAGCCTCGGGGTCGACCTGACGCCGCGTCTCGAGCGGCTGTCGCTTGCCGAGCCCGCTGGCCGAAAGGCCGGCGTGAAGGTCGGCTCGGTGGACGAGCTTGCCGCCCATATCCGCACTCTTGCCAGGGCCTGAACGATGACCACGCTCCTCATTGCCGACCATGACGGACATGCCATCTCGCCGGCGACGGCACGCGCCGCGACCGCAGCTCGCGCCTTGACCGGCACGGTGGAGGTGGTGCTGCTCGGCGGCGCCCACTCGCTGGCCGCCGCGGCTGCGAAGCTTTCGGGCGTCGACCGCGTGCTCCGGATCGACGCGCCGGGCGACCTTTCAGTCGAGGCCGCGGCGATGCTCCTGAAGGCTCTCGCGGAAAAGCGCGGTGCGGACGCAATCGTCGCGGCGGCGACCAGCGCGTCCAAGGATCTCCTGCCGCGCCTTGCCGCGTTGCTCGATGTGATGCTGGTGGCCGACGTCGTCGCCATCGAGAGCGAGGGCGTCTTCACGCGCCCGCTCTATGCCGGCAACGCGCTCGAGCGCCTGCGCTCACGCGACCCGATCAAGGTGCTCACCATTCGCGCTACCGCATTCGAGGCGGCGGCCGAGACGCAAGCGCCTGCGCCGGTCGAGGAGGTGTCGTGGACGGACTGGGAGCGTGTGGCCCCGGTTCCCGCGCGCCGGCTCGTTTCCCGGGACGTGACGGTCCACGAGCGCCCGGACCTTGGATCGGCCCGCGTCGTCGTCTCGGGTGGACGTGCGCTGGGCTCCGCGAAGCGCTTCGACGACGTTCTGACGCCGCTCGCCGACGCGCTCGGCGCGGCCATTGGCGCCACCCGCGCGGCGGTCGATGCGGGCTATGCGCCCAACGACCTGCAGGTGGGGCAGACCGGGAAGATCGTCGCGCCCGACCTCTACATCGCGGTCGGCGTGTCCGGCGCCATCCAGCACCTCGCGGGCATGAAAGATTCGCGCGTCATCGTTGCGATCAATACCGATCCGGAGGCCCCGATCTTCGCCGTGGCGGATTACGGGCTGGTTGACGACGCGTTCACGGCGGTGCCTGAGCTCACCCGCGCGCTGGCGGAGTCCTGACACAGGAAGTCTGCCCGGCTGCCAGAACCGGGCGGACTCTCTTTTTCTCGGATCTCAGGCGAGGCCGAAGAAGTTGAAGTTCGCTTCAGCCTGACCGACCAACGCCTGGTAGCCGACCTGGATCGGGCAGCCCTTCGCCTCCGCCGCCTGCAGCAGCGGCGTCACGGGCGGCTTCATGATCATGTCGGTGACGATCTGTCCCGGAACGAGGGTCGCGGGATCGATCGGGTAGGGGTCTCCCGCCGCCATTCCAAGCGGGGTCGCATTGGCCACGATATCGAATTCGGCGGGAACCGGCGCGCCGGTATCGACCTCGATGGCGGGATAGGCGCTCTTGACCGCAGCGACGACGCGCTCGGCCTTGCCCGCGTCCACGTCGACGACGCGCAGGCGCGAGACGCTCGCATCCGCCAGCGCCACCGCGATCGCCGCACCTGCGCCGCCGGCGCCGATCAGCAGGACCGAACGGCCGCCCGGATTGTGCCCGCTGGACTCGAGGCCGTTCACATAGCCGACGCCGTCGAAGGTGTCGCCGACCCAGGTGCCGTCAACCTCGACGCGAATGGAGTTCACCGCGCCGACCAGCTTCGCGCGCGGTTCGATCCGGTCGACGACCTCCATCATGCGCGGCTTGTGCGGAATGGTCGGGATGATGCCGGCGAGATTCTTGAAGCTGCGAAGGCCGCGGACCGCGGCGTCGAAATCGTTTGCGGCGAATTGGAGCGGTGCGAACACGACGTCGATGCCCTTCTCCGCCGCGATCTTGTTGTAGAGCTGGGTCGAGCGGACCTGCCGGATCGGATCGCCGATCACGAAATAGAGGCGGGTTTCCCCGGTAATGCTGAGCAGGGCGGCTCCGGCGTCGGACATGGTTTCCTCCTGTTTTCTGGGGTGCTAGTGGCAGCGGCAGGGCCTAGAGGCGGGGAAGCAGCATCGCCCCGTCGACGCGGATCACCTGTCCGGAGACGTAGGGGAGGCCACCCGAGGCTATCGACGCGGCAACGGCTCCCACATCGGCCGGCTGCCCGAGGCGGGGGATGAGCGTCAGTCCCTCCTCGTCGACCCGGCGCTGATAGTCGGCGAGTGCCGGCCGCGACATGTCGGTCTCGATCACGCCGGGCTGCAGATCGAATACATAGATGCCTTCCGCGGCGAGGCGCGCGGCGAAGACCTGCGCGATCATGGCCGTGGCCGCCTTCGATACGCAGTACTCGCCGCGATTGGTCGAGGCGGCGACGGCGCTCACCGAGGAGACCAGCAGGATGGAGTGATAGAGGCTCGGATCGCGCGGGCGCGAGCACAGGCGCCGCCCCACCGCCTGGGTGAGGAAGAATGCCGCCTTGGCGTTGTAGAGCATGCAGTGCTCGTAGCTTTCCACCGAAGCTTCGAGCACGTCGCCACGCTTGAGCGCTCCGACGCCCGCATTGTTCACGAAGGTCGTCAGCGGGCCGAGCGCGGTCTCCACCTGGTCGAGCATCGCCTCGTGCCGCGAAAGATCGCCGATGTCGCCCACGAGGGCTGTGACCCGGCCACCGAGCGCGGCGACCTCCTCGGCCGTGCGCTGCGCTTCGATGAGATTCGAACGGCCGTGGACGGCGATGTCGAACCCCTTCGATGCCAGTGCCAGAGCGATTCCGCGTCCGATGCCCCGGCTGGAGCCCGTGACGAAGGCTACCGGCCGGCCATCCGGCGCAGCCGGAGGCGCATAGTCCCTCATGTCGTATCCTCGAACGAAAACTGGCGGGTCTGAGGCCCGCGATTGGTATATCGTTTGACCAGATTTCTGCTGTGCGTCAAGGCGTCTAGGCCGCTGCGGACGCCCGGATTTGGCCTTCGAGTACGGCGCGAGGCGGCGCGATCCCGCGCGCTATATCACTATAAAGCATTGATATATAACGCTTTAATTCATAAACCGATGCCGCGGTGGCTTTGGCATGGGGATTTGTGGCGCATTTAGAGCTTGCCGGGGCGTGATGGAAAATTAACGACACAGCGTTATCGATGATAATCATTGTTTTTCAATATTTTACGAGACAATTGATGCGGCATTTGCTGCGCGTCAAGCCACTGTCGAGTTGATAAATCGTTGTACTTCACGCTGTCTCTGGGCTAAGACCTCCCTCAAGAAGGCGCAAAGGCCTGCAGGAGGAACTCATGTCCAAGGCCCCCATTTCGGTCGCGGTCATCCGACGCCGCAGTCCCGCATGTCCGCGTGCGAGGGGCCCGAAAAGCTTTCTTCCCCGCTGCTGAAACACCGCCGCCGCGCAGCGTGGCGCTGTTCGGCTCACGCTGCATGAGGATCACGATCCGTCGTGCCGCGGGGGCAGTCGGTGGCCAATCGAACAAACAGGAGGAACCTCATGAAGTCACTGAAGCTCGCCGCAGCCATCCTGACGGGCTGCGCCTTGCTCGCCGGCATGTCGGGCCCGTCCATGGCTCAGGAGAAGATCGTCCTTCACGGCGCCAGCGCCTACAACAAGGACCACATCTTCAACCGGACGATGGAGAAATTCGCCGAGCTGACGAAGAAGTACTACGGCAAGCCCGTCGAATTCGTGATGCACGAGAATGGCGAGCTCGGGAACGAGGCCGGCTATTTCGGCCTGATGACGCGCGGCACCTCGGTGGACTTCGCTGTCGTGGCCCCGGCGCACATGACGCCGATCTCCCGGAGCGCCGGCATCCTCGACACGCCGTTCCTGTTCAAGGACGTGGATCAGTGGAAGAAGGCGGTCTCCGGCGACGCCTTTCAGCCGATCATCGATGACATCGAGAAGCGCGGCCATGTGAAGATCCTCGGCCTCGGCGGCGGCGCCGAACGCAACATCCTCTCCAAGAAGCCGGCCGACGATCTCGCCGGTCTGCACGGGCTGAAGATGCGCGTGCAGGGCACGCCGATCCACGCCAAGGCGTTCGCCGCGGTCGGCATCGTGCCGAGCGTGATCGCGTATAACGAGATCTACAACGCCATCCAGAGCGGCGTGATCGACGCGCTGGAGAACGAGGCGTCGACCAATGCGCAGATGCGCTTCTACGAGGTGGCGCCGGAAGTGATCCGCACCCGCCACATCATCACCGTGCGCCCGCTCGTGTTCAACGGCGCCACCTTCGACCGGCTGCCGCCTGACCTGCAGGCGGCCATCGTCAAGGCCGGCGCCGAAGCGGCGGCCTGGTGGCGCGCCACGGAGAGTGCCGAAGATGCCGCCACGCTCGAGAAGATGGCGGCCGAAGGCAAGGTGCGCATCCACGAGTTCAAGGATCGCGAGGCGATGCACGAGAAGGTTCAGCCGGTGATCGACGCCTATGCCAAGGAGCTCGGCGCCGAGGACGTGCTGGCGCGCATCCGCGCCATCAAGTGAGCCGCCGAACGCTGGACAGACGTGACCGGCAGAAAGACCAGGCCGCGGCGTAGGCCGCGGCCAATGCGAGGACCCGCCTATGCGACGCTTGCTGAGGTTCTACCACCTCTTCCTCGTCCTCATGCTCGGAATACTCTGCATATCGCTGATGATTCCGGTCGGCATGCAGATACTTGCCCGCTATGGCGAAATCATTCCGGCCTATTTGTGGACCGAGGAAGCCGCTCGTTTCAACCTGATCTGGCTGATCATGGTCGGGTCCGCCGTCGCGGTGCGTGAGAACGCACATTTCGACATCGATCTGCTGCCGACGCCGCGGACCGCCTTCGGCGCGCTGGTCGCCCAGCTCTTCGTTCGCCTCTGTGTACTCGGGTTCGCGCTGACCTTTCTGTGGGGAAGCGTCTCCTACACCAAGTTCGGCATGCGGATGACCTCGGATATGTCGGACATCAACATGGCGTATGTCTACAGCGCCTTCCCGTTTGCTGCGATCGGCTGGGTCGCCTTCACGCTCGAGAGCATCTACGACGCCGTCGCCGGCTATCTCCGGGCTGAATCCGCGCCCGTACTGAAGGAGGCTGAAAATGGGGCCCGGTGAGGTTGCTGCCATTCTGCTCGGCACCTTCGCCGTGCTTCTCATGCTGCGCGTGCCCGTCGCCTTCGCGCTCGGCATCGCGTCGCTGCCGCCCTTGCTGTTCGATCCGCAGGTCGATCTCTACGTCCTGATCGACCAGATGTACTCCTCCTACAATTCGTTCCTGCTGCTGGCGGTGCCCTTCTTCCTGCTCGCCGCCAATGTGATGAATGCCGGCGGTATCACCGACCGCATGCTGCGCCTCTCGCGCTCGCTGGTCGGGCATTTCCCGGGCGCGCTCGCACAGATGAACGTGGTGCTCAGCGTGCTGTTCGCCGGCGTCAGCGGCTCGGCGACGGCCGATGCGGCGAGCCAGAGCAAGATCTTCATCCCCGCCATGGTGAAGGAAGGCTACGACAAGAGCTTTTCGGTCGCCAACACCGCTGTCTCGTCCGTGCTCTCGGTGATCATTCCTCCGAGCATACTCATGGTCATCTGGGCGGGGACGCTCTCGATCTCGGTCGGCTCGCTCTATATCGGCGGCATATTGCCGGGGCTGATGCTGTGCCTCGCCATGATGGCGACGGTGCACATCTACGCAACGAAGCGTCACTATCCCCGCTTCGCACGCGCCAGCCTGGCGGAGCTCGCCGGCGCCGCGCTGGTCGCCATACCCGCCCTGTTCATGCCCTTCATCATCGCGGGCGGAAAGATCTTCGGCTGGTTCACCGCCACCGAATCCGCGGCGATCGCGGGCAGCTATGCCATCGTGCTGGCGGTGGTCGTCTTCCGTGAGCTGAACCTGAAGTCGCTGTTCGCGACCTTCGTCGACACCGGGCGGTTCGCGGCGGTCTCCCTGTTTTGCCTCGGCACGGCCTCCGTGTTCGGTTGGCTGCTTGCCTACTACAAGGTGCCCAACGCGCTGCTCGCGCATGCGGTCGAGTGGAACATGGGCATCACCGCGACCGGCTTCTTCGTCGCCGGGGTGTTCCTGGTCGTCGGCTGCTTCCTCGATGCCATTCCGGCCATCGTCATCGTCGGCGCAATCCTTCAGCCGCTGACCCAGCATGCCGGCATGGATCCGCTTCACTACGCGCTGATCGGCATCGTGTCGCTGGCCTTCGGCCTCGTAACGCCGCCCTATGGCCTATGCCTGCTCATCGCCACGGCCGCGTCGGGCGAACCGCTCAAGGCGGTGATCAAGGACACGATGATCCAGCTTCTGCCCATGCTGCTGGTGCTGGTGACGGTGATCATGCTTCCGCAGATCTACCTGTTCCTTCCCAATCTGGCGGGGCCGATCCTGGGGCCGTAGCCCGAAGGAAAGACCAAGGAATGAAGGGCGGCCCGGCAAGGCGGGGCCGCCCTTTTCGTTTGCCTGCTTCTCTGGGAGCTGACGCCGTGAGCGGCTACCGGCTGCCGCAGGAGGCCCGCACGATCAGGTTCGGCCGCAGGATGACGTTCTCGTGGATGCGGCCGGGCATCTTGATGCGCTCGAGCACCAGTTCGGCGGCACGGCGGCCGATGTCGTGCGCGTGGAGCGCGACGGTGGTGAGAGCGGGATAGGCGAGCTCGGCATCCGACGTGCCGTCGATGCCGACGAGCGCAAACTCCCGTCCCGGCTCGATCCCGCGCATGCGCAGGCCGTGCATGGCGGCGATGGCGACGTTGTCGTTGTAGCCGATCGCGGCGGTAGGCGGCTCGACAAGATCGAGGGCCTTGTTGATATCAACGATGGCGTTGGCCCGGGTGGGCCTGCTCTCCGTGCATAGCGCCGGCTCGAACGTGATCCCCGCCCGCTGCAACGCATCGCGATAGCCGGCGATGCGGTCGATGCGCGCCGGGCTGTGCGCTTCGCCGCCGATGAAGGCGATGCGCTTGTGGCCGAGCTCGATGAGGTGACGCGTCGCCATCCGGCCCGCCAGCCGGTTGTCCGGTCCCACATAGTCCACATCGGCATCCGGCGGCCGGCGGACGGCCACGCAGATCGGCGTGCCGCCCGCGGCGATGCGCTCCAGGAATTCCGGCTTCGTCTCCGATGCGGGAAAGATGATGAGCCCGCCGATGCCGTGCTCCTCCAGCGAGCGATAGACCCGCGACTGGCGCTCGATGTCGTCGCCGGCCTCCACCAGGAACACGAGGAAATCCGTGCTCTCCAGTCCCTGCTGAACGCCGGCGGTCATCTCGGCGAAGAACGGGTTGCAGATGTCGTTGATGATCAGGCCGATCGCCTGCGAGGTCTGCCGCCTGAGATTGGCGGCGCTCCGATTGTACTTGTAGCCGAGCCGCTGGATGACCTCCTCGACCCGCAGCCGCGTCTCGGCCGAAATGCGCTCGTTCTTCTGCAGAACGAGCGACACCGTCGAGGGCGAGACCCCCGCCGCCTTGGCTATGTCGATGATCGTGACGCGCCGGAGCGGCGTGATCTCATTCATTGGCGGCTTCAGCGTCCGTTGAAGTGCGGCGGGCGCCTCTCTCGCAGCGCCTGCACGCCTTCCCGGGCATCATCAGTGCCCGCGGCGGCCATGCCGGCAAGGAGTTCGAACGTTGCATCGCTGCCAATTCCGAGACCTCCGTTGAGAATCGATTTGGCGATCTGCGTCGATATGGGTGCCATGCCGGCAATCTCGTGCGCAACTTCCATCGCCTTCGCGAACGCCGCGCCGGGCTCGGAGACGTCGGTCGCCAGTCCCCAGGCCAGTGCGGTTGCAGCATCGATCCGACGCCCCGTCAAGGCCATGAGCTTCGCGCGCGGAAGCCCGACGAGACGGCTCAAACGCTGCGTTCCGCCCCAGCCCGGCACGGTTCCGATCGAGGTTTCCGGCAGCGCGACCTTGGCCTCGGCGTCGATGACCCGGATGTCGGCGGCCAGCGCCAGTTCCAGTCCGCCGCCGAAGGCCATGCCGTGGATCGCGGCGACCACCGGCAGGCGGGAGGTCTCGATGCGCTGGAAGACCCGATGGCCGTTCAGGATCCAGCTGCGGCGAACGTCCTCCGGCGTCAGACTTCCCCAGATGTTCACGTCGGCGCCGACGCAGAATGCCCGCCCTTGCCCGGTGAGAACGGCGACGCGAATATTCGGCGAAGCTTCGAGCTCCTCGATTGCAGAGCCGATTTCGCCGATCATCTGTGGTGTCAGCGCATTCAGCTTCGCGCTACGGGCCAGCACGATCGTGCCGACGGCTCCATCGCGGTCGATATTTACGAGATCCATCTTTTCCTCGCTCACGACGGCGCGCCGTCGATGCCTCTTCGTTCCGTGTCGGCGCCTCGGTGCCCGAGCGCGTCTTGACGGCGGGGCAGAGCGCAAAGTAGAACGTTCTACCTACATTGCCAAGCGTCGCCCCGAAGCAGGGCCGACCGCACCCCGCGAGGGAGCCAAGATGAAAATCGTTACCAAGGAGGAGCTCCAGTCGATCCTGGCGGAGCTGAAGGAGGGCGCGACCGTCGCCACCAGCGGCGCAGGCGGCGGCCTGATGGAGCCGGACGACGCGCTGAGCTGCTTCGAGGCGGCGTTTCTTGCGCAGGGCACGCCGCGCAACCTTACGCTGGTGCACGCGCTCGGCCTCGGTGACCGCGCGCGGCGCGGCGTGAACCGCTTCGCCCATGAAGGCATGGTGCGCCGGGTGATCGGCGGCCACTGGGTCTGGTCGCCCACCATGCTGCGCATGGCGCAGGAGAACAAGATCGAAGCCTATTGCCTTCCCGGCGGCGCGATCATGCATCTGTTCCGCGAGATCGGCGCCGGCCGCCCGGGCCTTTTCACCCATGTCGGCCTGGGCACCTTCGTCGATCCCCGGCAGCAGGGCGGGCGCTGCAACGCGATCTCGACCGAGGATATCGTCGAGCTCATGCACATCGATGGCAAGGACGTGCTGCGCTACAAGCCGTTCCCGGTCGATGTCGGCGTGATCCGCGGCACCTATGTCGATGAAGCCGGCAACATCAGCGCAAGCGAGGAGCCGGCGGATCTCGACGCCTATTCCCTCGCGCTCGCCGCGCGCAATTCGGGCGGCATCGTCGTGGCGCAGGTGCGCGAGCGCGTTGCGAACGGCCATATCCGTCCGCGCGAGGTGACGGTTCCGGGGAATCTGGTCGACTACGTCATCGTCTGTCCCGATCAGCAGCAGACCTACCAAGGCGGCTACCATCTCTCGCTCGCCGGGCTCGAGCACGGCGACGTGGTGCGCAGCAGTGGCAAGGACGACGCGGCCCGCCGCATCGTCGCTGCCCGCGCCGCCGACGAGCTCATCCCCGGCACCACGCTCAATTTCGGTTTCGGCATGTCGGCCGACGTGGCGGAGATCATCTTCCGTACGGGGCGCCAGAAGGATTTCTGGTTCACCATCGAGCAGGGCATTCATGGCGGCGACCTGCTGACCGGCGACATGTTCGGCATCGCCGCAAACCCGATGGGCATCGTCTCCTCGCCCGAGCAGTTCGACCTCTACAGCGGCGGCGGACTGGACATGACCTTCCTCGGCCTCGCCGAGATGGACGGGACCGGCAATGTGAACGTGTCGCATTTCGCTGGCCAGATCAGCGGCCCCGGCGGCTTCATCGACATCACCCAGAAGGCGAAGGCCGTCGTGTTCTGCGGCAGCTTCGATACCAAGGGCGCACGTAGCCGCGTGGCCGACGGCAGGCTGGTGATCGACCGGCACGGCGAGGTGCGCAAGCTGGTCGACCGCGTCGCCGGCATCACCTTCAGCGGCGAGCAGGCGATCGCGGAGGGAAAGAAGGTCGTCTACGTCACCGAGCGCGCGGTGTTCAGGCTGACCCCCGAGGGGGTCGAACTGACCGAGGTCGCCCCCGGGATCGACATCCGGGCCGACATCCTGGATCGCATGGGCTTCATGCCGATCATCCGCGAGCCGAAGACCATGTCCGCCCGCTTCTTCGACACTGCTGCGCCCGTCGACAGCGCCGCCTGACATCACAAGGACGACCTGCAATGGACATCACGCTTCCCACGGCGAGCGGCGCACTCGAACGCTATGCGTTGAAAGCCGGCGAGCCGCTCCCGCGCCGAGCCACCGGGCCGTTCAACCGCATCGCCTTTTCGGCCGCGCATGTGACGGTCGATCCGTTCGCGGACATTGATCCGTGGCTGAAGACCGCCGTCGACTGGGAGGCCACGCTCACCTATCGCCGCTATCTGTGGGATCTGGGCCTCGGCGTCGCCGAAGCCATGGACACCGCTCAGCGGGGCATGGGCGTTGACTGGCCGACCTCCCTCGAGCTGATCACCCGAACCGCTGCGGAAGCGCGTGCCTATGGGCCCAATGCGCTGCTCGCGAGCGGTGTCGGCACAGACCAGCTAGCCGCCGGCCGCGACTGCACGATCGACGAGATCATCGCAGCCTATGAGGAGCAGTGCAGCGCCGTCCATTCGTCGGGGAGCCGATTCATCCTCATGGCGAGCCGGGCTCTGGCGCGTTCCGCGGCGGGGCCGGACGATTATCGCCGGGTCTATGAGCGCATCCTCTCCCAAAGCCCGGAGCCGGTGATCCTGCATTGGCTCGGCGAGATGTTCGATCCCGCTCTCGCCGGCTACTGGGGCCATGACGATCACTGGAGGGCGATGGACGTCTGCCTCGACATCATCAAGGCCAACGCCTCCAAGGTTGCCGGCATCAAGGTGTCACTGCTCTCCGAGGAGAAGGAAGTTTCGATGCGGGCTCGCCTTCCGGCCGGCGTCGAAATGTTCACCGGCGACGACTTCAACTACCCCACCTTGATCGCAGGCGATTCAACCCATCACTCTCAGGCGCTGCTGGGCATCTTCGACGCCATCGCGCCGGCGGCGAGCGCCGCTCTCACCGCTCTCGCAAAGGGCGACCGCGCCGCCTATGACCGGCTGATGGACTCCACGGTCCCGCTCTCGCGGCACATTTTCCGTGCGCCCACCCAGTTTTACAAGACCGGCGTCGTTTTCCTCGCCTGGCTGAACGGCTTCCAGAGCCATTTCACGCTCGCCAATGGTCAGGAGAGCGCGCGCTCGACCCTGCATCTGGCGGAATTGTTCCGCCTCGCCGATCAGGCCGGGGTTCTGCTGGAGCCGGAACTCGCCTGCTCGCGCATGCGCAACCTCATGTCGGTGCGTGGTGTCGAGGCTGGGGCCCCCGCCACTCGCGCGGCGGCCTGAGAGGCGGAGATCGTTTCGATGAGCGAGTTTCACGTCGAGGTCGGGCAGAGCTACAGCTTCCGCAAGACGGTATCGGAAGCGGACGTCTATGCCTTCGCCGGCATCACCGGCGACCTGTCGCCGAACCATGTCGATGAAGCGGCGATGCGCGAGACGCCCTATGGCGGGCGCATCGCCCATGGCGCGCTGCTGGTCGGCTACATGTCGGCCTGCTCGACGATGGCCTGCGCCAACGCCAGGGACGGCGGCGAGACGCCCGTCTCGCTTGGCTACGACCGGGTGCGGTTTCTGGAGGGCGTGCGGATAGGCGAGACCATCGCCGTGACATACCGGATCGCGCGCATCGATGCGCAGGCCCGCCGCTCCTACGCCGACGTCGAGGTTCACGTTGTCGACACGGGAAAGCTGGCGGCTGTCGCGGTGCATATCCTGAAATGGGTGCCGAACGCCCCGTAGGTTTCGTCTGCTCCTGGCGGGCGACACGGCGGACCGGGCGACCAGCCCGACAGACAGCGGTCACAGACGGGCTCGCGAGCATGCAGAATCGGGCGCGGGCGTACGGCGGGAGCCAAGCTCCCGGCCTGCGCGATCGCGTCCGCGTCGCCGTTCTCGCCGGAAAAAGAAATCTCGCCGGGGCGCATGGGACAACCGGTTACCATCCTCTGATTCAATAATTTGAATCGACCGGATAGCCTGAAAGCTGCATTCTCCGAATATCGAACAGGACGCTCTATAGGGATTATTTATAGTCCATATAGATCGATTCTAAAGACGGTTTCGACGCTGCGCCGCGCTGGTGAAATAGAATGCAGAAAAGCTACAATATCTTCGAAAAAATACTACGCGGCAGCATCGTCGTCGCCAATGAGGGCGAAGACCTTCTTTTTGTCGACAGGCATTATCTGGACGAGACCTGTTTCACCTGCCTGGAGAGGTTGGAGGACGAGCGCCGGCCGGTGCGGCGGCCGGACCTAACCTTTCTGACGATGGACCATACGGTCCCCACCCGTCATGGCAGGTTCGGTCTCGACGACATACCGAGCCAGGAAATCCGCGACGCGATCATATTGTCGCGGCGCTACGCCGAGCAGTACGGGATCGAACTGTTCGACCTCAACGACCGGCGCCGCGGCATCGCGCATGTCATGATGCCCGAACAGGGCATTTCGCTGCCGGGCACGGTCGTCGTCTGCGGCGATTCCCACACCGCCACCCATGGCGGGGTCGGCGCCCTGGGGATCGGCGTCGGGTTGTCGGAGCAGACGCACATCCTCGCCACGCAGACCTTCTGGTTTCCCCGTTCCCCGTCGATGCGGGTGACGATCGACGGCGTGCTGCCGGTTGGGGTCAGCGCCAAGGACATGACGCTGTTCCTCATCGGCAAGCTGGGTGCCAACGGAGCGACCGGCCACATGATCGAATATGCGGGCTCCGCCGTGCAGGGGCTGAGCGTCGAGGGCCGCATGACCTTATGCAACATGACCGTCGAGGCGGGCGGACGCGCCGGCCTCGTCGCGCCTGACGACGTCACCTTCGCCTGGCTGAAGGGGCGCTCCCGCGCTCCGGTCGGCGACGACTGGGAACGGGCGGTCGCCGACTGGCGCGCGCTCGCTTCCGACCCCGATGCACATTTCGACCGGGAGCTTCGTCTGGATGCCGGATCGATCGAGCCCATGGTGACGTGGGGCATCAGCCCGGACGACGTGGTTCCCGTGTCCGGCGCCGTCCCCCACCCGGGCTCGGCGATCGATGCCGCGCAGCGCGCGCGCATGGAGCGTGCCCTGGACTACATGCATCTCGCGCCTGGCACCGCCATGACCGACATCGCCATCGACCGCGTTTTTATCGGCTCGTGCACGAACGGACGGATCGAGGACCTGCGCGCGGCGGCGGCCGTTGCACGGCGCGGCCACGCGAGGGTCCCGGCGGTCGTGGTGCCGGGCTCGAACACGGTGCGCAGCCAGGCCGAGGAGGAGGGGCTCGACCGCGTCTTTCTCGAGGCCGGCTTCGAATGGCGCGGGGCCGGGTGTTCCATGTGCGTGGGCATGAACGGCGAACAGGTGCCCTCGGGCGAGCGCTGCGCCGCTACCTCGAACCGCAATTTCGCCGGCCGCCAGGGGCCGGGCAGCCGCACCCATCTCATGAGCCCCGCCATGGCGGCGGCAGCGGCCCTGAACGGGCGCATCGTGGACGCACGCGCATGAAGGCCATGACCTCGATCACCGCCGTCGCCGCTCCGCTGCCGGCGGCCAATATCGACACCGACCAGATCATTCCGGCACGCTTTCTCATGCGCTCGCGGCGGGCCGACTATGCCGCCCTGCTGTTCCACGACCATCGCTTCGACGCCGGCGGCACGCCGAAGGACTTCGTGCTGAACGATCCGACCTGGAGGTCGGCGGGCATCCTCGTCGCCGGCGCCAATTTCGGGTGCGGCTCGGCGCGCGAGCAGGCGGTGTGGGCCATCGCGGATTTCGGAATCCGGGTGATCGTCGCCCCGAGCTTCGGCGCGATCTTCCGTGGAAACTGCACGCGGAACGGCATTCTCGCCGCCCGCGTCGAGGAGGACCGGATGACCGGGCTGTGGCGCGCGGCGCGAACGGGAGAGACTGTCACGGCCGACCTTCGCCGCCGCGTGCTGGCAACATCCGGGGGCGAGGAGATCGGTTTCGAGATTCCCGAGGCCGATCGCCACCGCCTGCTCGAGGGCCTCGACGACGTGGCGATCACCTTGCAGCACGTCGACGAAATCGCCGCCTTCGAAGCCCGTCAGGCCGACGGGCGGCCTTGGGCGCTCGCTCGGCCTGACGGCGCCTAGGCCGGGTCGTAGAGCCGGTCGAGCTCTTCCACCCGCTTCATGCCGACGAGGTCGTTGAACTCCTGGAACGGCACGATGCGGTCGGCAAAGCCGAGATAGGTTCCCTCGCGCCGGACCTCGGCGTGGAAGTCCTGCAGGCATTTGACGACCGGAAACAGGATGTCCGGGAACATCAGCAGCCGGAAGCCCATCTCTTCGATCCGCGCCGCCGGCAGGGTCGGCGTCTTGCCGCCGATGCACCAGTTGAACAGGGTCGGCACCGAGAAGCTCTTCGGCACCAGCGCTGCCTGCTCCTCGGTCTCGATCGCCTCGACGAAGATGACGTCGGCCCCGGCCGCCTCATAGGCGCGCCCGCGGTCCAGCGCGTCGTCGAAGCCGGAAACGGCGACCGCATCGGTCCGCGCGACGATGACGAAATCCGGGTTGGTCCGGGCCGCCACCGCGGCGCGGATCTTCGTTACCATGGCCTCTTTGCTGACCAGCCGCTTGCCCTGCATGTGGCCGCATCGCTTGGGCAGCATCTGGTCTTCCATGTGGACGCCTGCCGCGCCCGCGCGCTCGAACTCCTCGATCGCCCGGGTCACGTTGAGATGGTTTCCATAGCCGTCGTCGATGTCTGCGATGATCGGCCGGGTCGTGCGCGCGGCGATCGTGCGTACGAAGCCGAGGACTTCGGACATGGTGAGGGTGCCGACGTCGGGCATGGCGAAATGCGCGGCCGACAGGCAATAGCCGCCGACATGCAGAATCTCGAAGCCGGCGCGCTCTGCGAGTTGCGCCGAGAGCGCATCATAGGCGCCCATCATCTGTATGAGGCGCGGCTGGGCAATCAGATCGCGCAGCGTCCGGCACTTGTCATTCATCGTCGAAGTCCCCGAGGGCGCCGGCGGATCGCGCGGCGTCAGAGTTTGGTGGCCCCCGCGCGGTCGAAGCGGCGGGAGATCGATGTCAATGCGAAGCACGACACGACGTAGACGGCACCCATGAAGAAATACAGCGTGTAGGGTGCGTATTCCCGATTGTTGATCAGGATGGTCGCGCGAAACAGATCGACGAGCCCGATGACATAGACGAAGGATGTCATCTTGAAGATCATGACGAACATGGAAATGAACGCGGGGAACATGTTTCGGATCGCCTGCGGCAGTACCACGTGCAGAAAGGTCTGCAACAGCGACAGGCCCGTCGCATGCGCGCTTTCCATCTGCACGTCCGGCACAGACTGCAGGCCAGAGCGCATGATTTCCGCGAAATAGGCGGCCGCGATGGCGGAGAGCGCGAGTATCGCGGCCCCCCATGCCGACGGGCTGGCGCTGCCGCTGATGGCCGGATAGGTGAAATAGATCCAGAAGATGATCATGAGCTGGGGCGTCGCCCGAACCAACTCGATCACGCCTACGGCGAGGTGGCGGATCCCGGGAGGGCCGTAGAGTCGGCCAGCCGCCAGCACGATCCCCACCGGCAGCCCGATGCCGATGCCGATGAGCGTCAGCAGCCAGGACACGCCGATGCCGTGAAGCAGGAGCCAGCGGCTCGCCCAAACGACGTGCCAGTCGAACAGCGTGATGCCGTAGGCGCTGGCGCAGATGATGGCGATCCAGATCCAGTTCAGGGGACGGCGCAGGGCCGACCGACGCTGCACCGGCGCACCGAGAGGAAGCGCGTCGTTCATCACTTCACCCCCCACTTCTTCTGCAGCGTGGACGCGCCATAGGCGACCGCCAGCGCGAGCGCCACGTAGATCCCGGTCACGACCGTGCTGGCTTCGAAGCCGCGGAAGGTCTGCTGCGCGATCTCCTGGGTCTGGAAGGTCAGTTCGTGCACGCCGATCAGCATCGCCGCCGATGTATTCTTGATCACCTCAATAAACTGGTTCGCCATCGCCGGCACGACGGAGCGCATCACCTGCGGCAGCGCGACATGCCAGAGCGCCTGCACGCGCGTCAGGCCCGAGGCATGGGCGCTCTCCATCTGCTCGCGCGGCAGGGTGCGGAAGCCCGAAATGACGACGCTGGCGATATAGGCGCCCTGATGAAGGATCAGGGTCAGCAGCGCCGCCGGCACGGCATCCGCCGCCGCGACGAAATAGATAATGAAGAGCAGGGCGATGGTTGGCAGGTCGCCCATGATCTCGATGTAGACAGCTACCACGGAGCGGACGTCCTCGCCGCCGATCTCGTCCAGGCAGGCGAGAAACGTGCCCCAGGCGAGACTACCGGCAATGCCCACCACAGACAGCAGCACGGTGAGCTGCAGTCCCTGGAGCAGGGCGAACCGGTAGTCCCAGATAATCTCCCAATGCATGCTCAGCCTCGGGCGAGGTGAGGGCGGGTGAGCCGACGGCTCACTGGCCGATGCCCGGCTGCAGGCGGTACTGCGACCACATCATGAAGTTGGGATCGGTGCCGAACCACTTCTTGTAGAGCGTCTGGTAGCTGCCGTCGCTCCAGAATTCCTGGATCGTCTTGTTGAGGTAGTTCCTCCACAGAGAGTCGTTCTGGCGCACCATGATGGCCAGCGGATCGCGGTAGAAATCGTCCGAGATGTCGAGCTGGTCGTACTTCTTCAGGATCTCCGCCGCGTTCATGCGGTTGGTGGCGACCGCGTCCGACTTGCCGTTCAACAGCGACACCACGGCGTCCGGGTATTCCTGCATGTAGATGAACTGGGCGTTGGGCATCAGTCCCTTCACGACGTCGATATTGGCACTGCCCTGAGTCGCCGCGATCGTCTTGGGAGGCGCATAGTCCTCGAGCTTCTTGCTCGCGCCCTTCTTGATGATTAGGGCCACCGAATCCCAGATGTAGGGAATGGTGAAGTCGACGACTTCCTCGCGCTTCACGGTTGGCGTGGTGACGCCGATCTCGGCGTCGATGCTGCCGTTCTGAAGCAGGGGAATGCGGCTCGAGGAGGTCGTCTGCACAAACTCGACGGGCACGCCGAGCTTCTTGGCGATCATCTTGCCGAGGTCGACGCCGAAGCCGACGGGATTGCCCGACTCGTCCACCGACCCAACCGGCGGGAAGTCATAGCGCACGCCGAAGATGACCTTGCCGCGCTCCTTGATCTTGTCGAGCGTTCCCTCGGCATGAGCGCCGGTGAAGCCGACGGTCAGAACCGCGAGCGCAAGACCCGCACTCTTGAGCAGACCACGCACATTCGCCTCCATTGATTCCGCGCGACCCCGGCCGCGTCAGTGGTGAAGCACCTTGTCGATGAAACGCCGCGCCCTGTCGGACTGCGGATTGCCGAAGAAGGCATCGCGATCGCCGACCTCGACGATCTGGCCCTCGTCCATGAAGACCACACGGTCGGCCACTTCCCGCGCGAAGCCGATCTCGTGGGTGACGATGACCATAGTCATTCCGCTGCGCGCGAGGTCGCGCATGACGTCGAGCACCTCGCGGATCATTTCCGGATCGAGCGCCGAGGTCGGCTCGTCGAACAGCATGATCTTCGGCTGCATGATCAGCGCGCGGGAGATGGCGACGCGCTGCTGCTGCCCGCCGGAAAGCTGGCTCGGATAGTCGTCCGCCTTGTGCCCGACGCCGACGCGATCGAGCAGGGCCCGGGCTGCCACCGCGACGTCCGACGCGCGCTGGCCGCGCACCTTGCGCGGCGCCAGCAGCATGTTGTCCATGACCGTCAGGTGCGGATAGAGACTGAACTTCTGAAACACCATGCCGATGTCGGCACGGAACCGGGTCGAGCGGATGGTGCGTTCATCGAGCGTCTGTCCCATGACGCGGATGGTGCCGGCCTGAATCCGCTCCAGGCCGTTGATCGCCCGCAGCAGGGTGCTCTTGCCCGAGCCGCTCGGACCGCAGATGACGACGACGCTGCCTTCCTCGATCTCCAGATCGATGCCGCGGAGGACCTGCAGGGCGCCGAACCATTTGCCGACGCCCTCAAAGCTGATGATAGGCTCCGTGGTGCTCATCGCACTTTCCGTCCTGCCCGCCTCGGCACCCTCCGGGTCGCCGCGTAGCGTTTGCCAATCAAAACGCTATATGTAAGTTAGTTAAACGTTAGAGAGTCGAAATATCTCCGTCAAGGCGGCCAAAAATAATATAATGACAGGAAAATCAATAAGATATAAGAATTGACGACACTGTGTGCATCACTGCACAAATTTGTCGCATTGAATGGCAGTTTAACGAAACGAACGGGCGGGGGAGTTTTGTTTTGATGGGCAGAACGGCGGAGAAGGTGGCGACCCCTCTCGACGGTGACCCCTTGCCGGGCGAGGCGATCAAAAAGCTTCGGCTCGCGCGCGGCATTTCGCTCAACGAGCTCGCACGGGCGTCGGAGGTGTCGGGCGGCACCCTCAGCCAGATCGAGCGCGGGCGCGTCAGCCCCTCCATGCGGACGCTGACCAAGCTGCGGACGGCGCTCGGCGTCAGCCTGCAGGAACTGTTCAGCGAAGCCCCGGCGCCTTCTCCCGCTCCGGCCGACTTCGTGCGCCGCGTCGACGAGCGCAACACCATCGATCTCGGCAAGGGCCTGATGGTGAAGGAGTTCATCTGCCCGCCGGGCATGGGCGACCTGATGGTGATGGAACTGGTCATCGAACCCGGCAACGGTTCCGGAGAGGAGCCCTACTCCTATCCGGGGGAGAAAGCCGGCATGGTCCTCGATGGGTCGCTGTCCCTCGAGGTGGACGGGAGGGTTGCGCTGCTGTCGAGCGGCGACGGCTTCCAGTTCAATGCCGCGTCGCCTCATCGCCTGTCGAATCCGGGGAGCACCACCACGCGCGTGCTCTGGATCATCAGCCCCCACGTTCCCACCCGTTCGATCTGACACCATGGCCGCCAACCGGGCGATCTTCCATCCAGACTTTCGCGACACGCCCTTCTGGTGGGACGACTACGCGCCGGTACACATCCGCGCTGCGCTTCCGGCGCGTGCCGACGTCGTCGTCATCGGGGCCGGCTATACCGGCCTCGCCGCGGGTGCGGAGCTCGCGCGTGCCGGGCTCGGCGTCGTCGTCCTCGAACGGAACGCCCCCGGCGAGGGCGCGAGCACCCGCAATGGCGGCCAGGTCAGTGCCGAGATCGGGCACGGACAGGCCGACCGGAACCGGGAGATCGCCCGCGAGGCGATGGTGGCGTTCGAGCTGACCGAGCGCCTTGCCGAAGAAGGCGGCAACGCTTCCCTCTACAAGCGCTGCGGCCGCCTCGACGCTGCGTGGACGTCGGGGCATTTCGCGCGGATGGCGGTGGAGGCCGATGCCCTGAACCGCCTTCATCCCGACCAGGCGCGTCTGCTGCCTCCGGAGCGCCAGCGCGAGCAGATCGGCTCGGATTTCTACGCCGGCGGCCTGTGCGTCGATCTCGCCGGGGCGCTGCATCCGGCGCTGCACTACAAGTCCATGCTGGACACCGCGATCTCGTCCGGCTGCCAGATCGTTTCGAGGGCCGAGGTTCGCTCGCTCTCGCGCCGCCATGCGGGCTGGAAGGTCGACCTCGCCGACGGCGCGGCAATCGAGGCCGATGCGGTTCTCGTGGCGACCAACGGCTATACCGGCCCGGCCACGCCCGGCCTTCTCCGGCGCATCGTCCCCGTTGCCAGCCACATGATCGCGACCGAGGAGCTCGAGCTGGACCTTGCCGCCTCGCTGCTGCCCGGCGGTCGCATCGTCGTCGATTCCAAGAGGGTTCTTTATTACTATCGGCTCTCGCCCGACGGCCGGCGGATGCTGTTCGGCGGCCGCTCGCGCTTCACGCAGGTCGGCGCCCGCACCAGCGGGGCGCTGCTCCACGCGGCGATGAGCGCTCGCTTTCCCCAGCTCGCCGGCGCGAGGATCACCCACTCCTGGACCGGCAATCTCGGCTTCACCTTCGACCACCTGCCCCATGTGGGCCGGTACGAGGGAATGCATTACGCGCTCGGCTGCAACGGCAGCGGCATCGCGGTTATGGCCTATCTCGGCCATGTCGCGGCGCGCAACATTCTCCGGCCGGACGATCCACCCTCGGTTTTCGAGAAGATCGCTCTGCCCGCGAACCCGCTCTACACCGGCGACCCCTGGTTCCTGCCTCCGCTGGGAGGGCTGTATCGCCTGATGGACGACGCCGAGCGGTTCCTTGATGCTGCGGGGAAGGCCGTCAGGGCGAATTCCCGTGCTGGGTAACGTGACCAGGTGCCCGAGCCGAAGCGGACATCGGCTCCAACGCAGGAAGCGCCCCTCCCGCCGGCTTTGGCAGGGATGTCGCTATTGCGGGCCGCTCAGCCGCGCGGCGAGGCCAGCTCTTCATCCAGCGTGAGATGAATGGACGTCGTGAACTCGTTCAGCGCCTTGCGGGCAACGCGTTTCGAGTCCAGCGCCATCACGAGCGACACCTCGAGCTCCGGTTCGAAGGGACGCATCGTCAGCCCCTCCGCTTCGGCGTCGATGATCGTGAATTCGTCGACCAAAGTGATGCCCATGCCCTGACGCACGAGCCGCACGGCAATCGAGTAGCGATTGGTCTCGGTGGCCGATTGCCTGTGGTGGAGAAAGCCGGGGATGCCCGCTGACAGCAGCATGACGAGGCGTGCATCCGTGGTGATGTAGATGAGCTCGGCGGGGTCGATATCCTCCCAGTGGACCGCGGGCGATGTCGCCAGAGGATGCGCCTGCGGCAGCACGCAGACGTTACGGCCGCGGCGCAGCACGGTCAGGTCCTCGCGTTCATCCGCGGAGGGTATGACGGCGAGGCCGATGTCGTACTGGCCGCGCTCGACCAGTCCTGCGATTTCATGGTTCAGGTGCATGTCGAGCGAGAGGCCGTAGCTAGGCAGCTGCTGGCGGAACTTGCGGGCGACGAGCGGCAGGAAATTGAGGGCCAGAGCGGGCGTCGAGGCCACTCTCAGCTGGCCCGCCCGAAGGTGGCGCACATCATCGAGATAGCGGTCGAAGCGGGAGAGCTCCTCCTCGATGCGCAGGGCCTCGCCGAGGATCAGCCCCGCCTCGGCCGTGGGCACGAGGCGCCCGCGGACGCGCTCGAACAGGCGAAGGCCCAGCCGGTGCTCCATAAGCGCGATCGACTTGCTCACCGAAGGTTGCGCGATCCCGAGCGACGTCGCCGCCGCGGTGAGGGAGCCCAGCCGCATCACGGTGGAGAAGATCGTCACCGCATGGCGGTGCTTCGGCTGCTGCGCTATCCGCGACTGCGATCATCGAAGTGGTCCGCTCGATCCCGCCGCTGGTGCTGGTGGTGTGGTGCTATTACTGCCTGCCGATCCTGACGGGGCCGGCCCTGCCTGCCTTCTGGACCTGCGTCTTCGCCATCGCTCTCTATTCGGGCGTGTTCTTCGCGGAGATCTTCCGCGCCGGCGCGCAGGCGGTCGATCGTGGGCTCATCGAGGCCGGCATGTCGGTGGGCGTGAAGCCCCTGACGGTGATGCTGCGCGTCACGGGGCTGCCCTGCGGGTGCTTCTCCCCTTCACCAGCCAGTGCGTGATGGCGATCAAGAACTCCGTGCTCGGCAGCTACATCGCGGTCGGCGAGATCCTCTATGAAGGCCAGCGCCTATCGATCCACACCTTCCGTCCGCTGGAAGTCCTGACCCTGGCCGCGGCCTTCTTCGTGGCCGTTATCCTGCCGCTGACGCTGACGGCGGGGGCCATCGAGCGGCACGTCTTCCTGAAATATTTCCGTCGCTGAACCCGCGCGGTCATTGGCTTCGACGTTCGACATGTCCACGACAGAGCATGCGGCATCGACCGATGCCTCTCCCGGCGCGTCTGCCGATCCGGGCAGCGACGACGTGACGGCGACCGTCGCCGCCTTCGCCGCGGAACTGCGCTACGAGGAGGTGGCTGCTCCCGTTCTCCATCGCATCAAGCTGCATCTGCTCGATACGATCGGATGCGCGGTTGCCTCCCGTATGGGTTCGGGCGGAACCTCGCGCGTCTTCGGTACGCAGGAGCGCTTCACGCCGATCGCCGCGGCCAGCAAGTCGCTCTCGCCGTAAGTTTGACGGCCGTAATAGCCCTGCCGTTGCAGCAGATCGGCGCGGTTGACGCCGGCCGTGTGCACCTTGACCAAGAGGTCGCCGGCACGAGTTTCCGGCATCGGCGCCTCGGCGAGGTGGACGACGTCCGCCTCGCCGAAGTTGTCGTACATGATCGCCTTCATTTCGCGGCCGCCCGGGCGACCGCACGGCGGGCGATGCTGGCGGCAAAAAGCGGCGTCTCGCGGCGGTTGTGGTCGCCGCCGGCCTCCTGCCGGGCCACGGCGGCCTGCCCGAACGTCTGGCCATGGGCGGCGAGGAAGTCCATGAACACGTCGGTGGGGTGCGAGGTGACGCGATTGGTATAGCGGGTGCGCCCACCTTCGATGGCCTCGGCGATCAACTCCCAGACCACGTTGACCTGCGTCCGTCCGACCGACGTGAACACATCGGAAATCGAGTTCATCCGGCAGTAGCTGGGGGTGGCTTCCTCGGCGACATAGTGCTGGATGACCAGCCCGGTGCCGATCATCTCGACATTGATGACCATGCGGCGGCCGTCATCCGTCGTCGTGACGCCGGAGCCGATATGGTCGGGCGGGCAGCAGCGCAGATATTCCGCCTCGGGCAGGTTGAACAGCCAGTCGGCGATGTCGACCTTCTCCAGAGGTACGTCGATCTCTGTGGTATAGGCGGACTGAGAGAGGATTTTTTCGGCCAGGATTTTCATGAAATTGACTTCCCGATAAACGTTCGTGTCAGACGTCAACGACCATCTTCCCAGAATGGGAGCTGCCGATACATTGAAGTGCGACGCCGCACTCGGTTATGCGCAGTAACTGGGCCAGGCGTATTTCGAGATAGCTAGGATCCCGGTCTTCTCTTGCGAGATGGAACACCGGCTCGCCCCACGCCGCCGTTTGTGGTCCGGCGAAGAGGCGCCGCCACTGTGTGCACGCCACGAATATGCGAGTGTCTCGGGCCGATGATAAGCCTGAGCCTCCCGGTAACGGCTTTGCCTGGATCGCAAAGATGAGACCCCATTTCGTCGAATTCCTCGCCACCTTCGTCGATGTCGTCCGGGCGGGAAGCTTTTCCGGGGCAGCACGTCGGCGCGCGGTCACGCCCTCGGCGATCGTCCGCCAGATCGACGCGTTGGAAGAGGACCTCGGCGTCGCCCTGTTCATTCGCTCGACGCGGGCGCTCACGCTCACCGATGCTGGCCAGCGGCTGCATGAAAGAGCCCAGCGTCATCTCGACGAGCTGGCCGACACCCACGCGGAGGTCGCCGCCTTCGCCGGCTCCGTCTCGGGCACGCTGCGGATCGCCTGCTTCCCGACCTTCGGCAAACGTTATGTCCTGCCGGTTGTCGCAGCATTGCAAGCCGAGCATCCGGATCTGCGCGTGGAACTCGACCTGACGGAGCGGCTCGCCGATCCGGTCATCGAGCGTCTCGACGTCGTCATCCGCATGGGCGCGCTGATCGACAGCACGCTGATCGCGACCAGGCTTGCGCTTCTGACGAGGCTGCTGGTGGCAAGCCCGGCCTATTTGGCCAGAGCGCGCACGCCCGAAAGCGTCGCCGATCTCTCATCGCACTGCCTCCTCGACAAGCTGCATGGCGCAGATCTTCTCGGCTGGCGCGACGTGATCGGCTGCCCGGCCGGTCATGGCGGGAACGGCACGGTTACCTTCCGTTCGGATGATTTCGAGGCCCTGCGCGCGGCTGCCGAGGCGGGCCTGGGAGCGACGTTCCTGCCGAGCTGGGTCGTCGGGCCGGACGTGAGGGCCGGGCGGCTGGTCCGGTTGCGGCTCGGGGACGAGCCGTGGAATTCGGCGCCGGCCGGCATCCACCTCCTGCGCGCCCTGCCGCGGCCGAGCGCGAAGGTGAAGACATTCACCGAGGCGCTGCGGAAATCAATCGGAAGTCCTCCCATCTGGGAGCCTTGATCGAGGCAGGGCTGGCGAGCATACGGCGCTGGAAGCTGACATCAGCCTCCTAACGCCCCAGCCGCGCCGCATGCCAGGCGATGTGGCTGGCCATGAAAGTCGAGATGAAGAAATAGGAGTGGTCGTACCCCTCGCGCATATTGAGCGTGACGGGGATGCCCGCGGCCTGGCAGGCATCGACCAGCAGCTCCGGCCGCAGCCCGGTCTTCAGGAACGGGTCGGCCGAGCCCTGATCGACAAGGAACTCCGGGAAGCGTTTGCCGTCCTCGATCAGCGCCACCGCGTCGTAGGAGCGCCAGGCCAGTTCGTCATTGCCGAGATATTTCTCCAGCGCCGGCCGCGACCAGTCCGCCGTCGAGGGCTGGACGATGGGCGCGAAGGCCGAGCAACTGGCGAAACGATCGGGGTGCTTCAGCGCGATGGTGAGCGCGCCGTGCCCGCCCATGGAGTGGCCGAAAATGCCCTGACGCTTCATGTCGGCGGGGAACTCGGCGGCGATGAGCGCGGTCAGTTCGTCGACGATATAGGAATACATGTTGTAGTGCGCGGCATAGGGCTCCTGCGTGGCGTCGAGGTAGAAGCCCGCGCCGGAGCCGAACTGCCAGTTGTCCGGCTCATCCGCGACGTGAGCGCCACGCGGACTGGTGTCGGGCGCGACGACGATGACGCCACGCTCGGCCGCCGCTGCGCGGTACTCGCCCTTCTCCATGACATTGGCATGGGTGCAGGTGAGGCCGGACAGATACCACAGCACCGGCACGGGCCCGCTTGCGGCCTGAGGCGGCACGAAGACGGCGAAGGTCATGGTCGAGCCGGTGACCTTCGACGAGTGCCGGTAAACACCCTGCACGCCGCCATGCGACTTCGCCGTCGAGACCGTTTCCATCGCCGTCGTCTCCATCAGTAGATCACCACGGAACGGATCGACTTGCCTTCGTGCATCAGGTCGAAGGCGGTGTTGATCTCGTCGAGCGGCATGGTGTGGGTGATCAGGTCGTCGATGTTGATCTTGCCCTCCATGTACCAGTCGACGATCTTCGGCACGTCGGTTCGCCCGCGCGCGCCGCCGAAGGCCGAGCCACGCCAGTTTCGGCCGGTGACGAGCTGGAACGGGCGGGTGGAGATTTCCGCACCCGCCGGCGCCACGCCGATGACGATCGAGGTGCCCCAGCCGCGATGGCAGGCTTCCAGAGCCTGACGCATGACATTCACATTGCCGGTGCAGTCGAAGGTGAAGTCCGCGCCGCCGTCGGTCAGGTCCTGAATCGCGGAGACCACCTTGTCGGAGCCGATCTCGAGCGGGTTGATGAAGTCGGTCATGCCGAACTTCCTCGCCATCTCGACCTTGGCCGGGTTGATGTCGACGCCGATGATCTTGTCGGCGCCGACCATGCGGGCGCCCTGGATCACGTTGAGGCCAATGCCTCCCAGGCCGAACACCACGATGTTCGCGCCGGGCCAGACCTTGGCCGTGTAGACCACCGCGCCGATACCGGTGGTGACGCCGCATCCGATGTAGCAGATCTTGTCGAAGGGGGCGTCCTCGCGGACCTTCGCCAGCGCGATCTCCGGCAGCACGGTGAAGTTCGAGAAGGTCGAGCAGCCCATATAATGGAAGATTTCTCCACCATCGCAGGAGAAGCGAGAGGTGTGGTCCGGCATCAGGCCCTGGCCCTGCGTGGCGCGGATCGAGGTGCACAGGTTCGAGCGCTGCGACAGGCAGGTTTTGCAGTTCCGGCATTCCGGTGTGTAGAGCGGAATGACATGATCGCCGACCTTCAGCGAGGTAACGCCAGCGCCGACTTCGCGCACGATGCCCGCGCCCTCATGGCCGAGAATGGCGGGGAACTTGCCTTCGCTGTCGAGCCCATCGAGCGTGTAGGCATCGGTATGGCACACGCCGGTCGCCATGATCTCGACCAGCACCTCGCCCGGCTTCGGCCCGCCGATCTCGATGGTCTCGACGGTCAGAGGCTTCTTGGCTTCCCAGGCGACGGCAGCACGCGATTTCATGAGTTTTCCCTTTATCCGGATTGTTGTGCAACTATTTCAGATAGGTGCGCAGGATCTGCATGATGTCGTCGAGGTCATCCGCCATCGGCGCAACCCCTTCCTTCGCGGCCAGGGGACCGATGGTGTCGCGCAGATGACTGTCGAGCACTTCGGCCATCAGCCCGCCGGCGGCTCCGCGAAGCGCGGCGATCTGCTGGAGCAGCAGGCGGCACTCGGCCCCGGCCTCGATGGCGCGCTCAAGCGCCTCGGCCTGCCCCTTGATACGGCGCAGGCGCGTCAGGGCACGCTTCTTGTCATCCGGCGAATGCGGCATTGAGTCTCCGACGCGTGCGAACTGAAAGGTTCCACGCACCGGAATTATACTGCCGGGAGTATATGTGCAATCCCCGCCCGCCGCCGCTCATAGGGGCACCTGCGCGTGGCCTGCCCCGTGGAACGTGGGCTTTGCGCGCGGCTGCGACCTTCAGCACGTCAGCCGGAAACGTTGGCTTTCGAAGGTGCCGAGACCGGTCGCAACGGCTGACTGCAAGCCAAGCCGAAAATCCGCATTCCGGTGAAGAGCCAGGGGAGGATGCGGCGGATTACTCGCCAATGCTCGCAAGCCGTGCGCGCGGAGCCGCATTCTCCGCTTCCAGCTGCTGGAGCCGCGACCGCAAGGGCTCCATCGCGCGGGCTATTTCGACCTCGGTGAAACGCGGGGTGATGTGCTGCGGGCACTTCCAGTCGAACGCTTCCACCGCGATTAGAGCAAGGCGTTCGACGCGGCCGGCGTAGCCCGGCACTTCCAGCCGCTTCGCCAGCGCTGGATCGTCCGCAGCGTCGACGGCCTTCATATGGCCGAAGATCTTCAGGCGCTGACGGCGCGCATAGTCTGTCAGGAACAGCGAAACGTGATCATTCGCCTGGACATTGCCCGTGGTGATGTATTGCCGGTTGCCGTGAAAATCGGCGAAGCCGAGTGTCGTTTCATCAATGGTGGCGAAAACCCCGCCGGGCCTCCGCGGTACTGCACATAGGGCCAGCCCGTTTCGGAGACGCTCGCGAGGTAGAAGCCGTCACGTGCCGCGATGAACGCCTTTTCGGGGCGGGCCGAGGAGCACCCCCTTGTGGGCTCGCCGGAGGTTTCACGCTCGCGCATCCGCGCCCATTGTGCCGCACTTCCATAGTGCTCCTGCGCGGCAGCGACGGATGGTGTCGTAGCGATATCAAGGTACTTGTAAGCCATGGCGATTCCACCTCCGCGGCCATCCGGATGGCGCGCCGCAGTCGACGTCAGTCCTGCAGGGCCCAGTCCGCAATCTGCCAGCGCATCTGCCCCTGGTCGGCAACGATACGGCCAAGTCCCGGGAATGGCATGTGCGTCGCGGCGATCAGGGCGCCTTCCGAGGCGGCGAGGGGAAAGAAGCGCTCTCGCATCGCCTGTGCCGCCTGGGGATCCTGCTCGAACAGGAAACCGACATCGCTCGCACCGGGATGCACCACCGGAAAGAGCATGTCGGACACCATGATGAGGCTCTTGCCGTCATCTTCGATCCGAACGCCGATATGGCCGGGCGTGTGGCCCGTAAGGTCGACGATGGAAATGCCGCGCACGATCTCGCGCTCGCCGTCGATCGCCTGAAGCTTCGGATAGAGACGCACGACCTCCTCGGCCATGTGGAAGCTCGTCTGCAGATAGTCCGGGGCGCCGTTGCGCTTGGCCGGATCCGTCCAGTGCGTGACGTCGCGCCTGTCGATATAGAGCTCCGCATTGGGATAATTGTTTCGCCCATCGACGATCAGACCACCCATGTGATCCTGATGCATATGCGTCACGATCACCGCATCGATTTGGTCGCGTTGCAGGCCGACCACGCCGAGCGCGTCGGGCAGCGCGCCGGTCTGTCCGATTGAGCCGGCCGGACCGGTATCGATCAGGATGCGCCGTTCGCCATCCTCGATCAGGTACTGGTTGAAAAGGATCCGTACCCCGCTTGGCCGGGCCGCAAATTGCGAGACCGCCGCCCGCTCCACCTCGGCGGCTGAACGCCCCGGGAAGAAATTGTAGGGCATGTCGGCATAGCCGTCGGTCAGAGCGGTTACCGTGAAGCGCCCGACGCGGATCTGTGCCAGCGGCGTCACGCTTACCGGTGCCCGCGGTGTGGCAGCGACGCCCGAAGTCGCGCCGACGAAACTTGAGAGCCCGCCCCCAAGCACGCTTGCGCCGATGAAGCCAACGGGAAGTCCACCAACAAAGGCACGGCGGCTCAAATGAGGCATGAAACCCTCCCTCGGGTCATTCGGTGCGACGAAGCGACCGTTAGATCCAACCGATCGGCTGAGAGGCTAGGACATCCAGATTTGAGGGCGTATTCTGTCTTTTCGGAAGCTCTCCTCCCGAATTTTGGAAGGTCCGTGATGGATCGCTTCGAGGCGATGTCGGTGCTGCTGGCCGTGGTCGAGGCCGGCAGCCTCTCGGCCGGTGCGCGACGGTTGCACGCTCCGCTGGCGACGGTCAGCCGCAAGGTCTCCGACCTCGAGAAGCATCTGGGCGTCCGCCTCGTTCTGCGGACCAGTCGGGGCCTTGCCCTTACGGACGAAGGCCGCGCCTTTGTTGCCGCGTCGCGGCGGATATTGGAGGAACTGGAAGCGGCGGAGCGCCAGGCGACCGGCGACTACGGCGCGCTTCGCGGAGGGCTGCACGTAACCGCGCCGATTGCTTTCGGCGAGCGTCACCTGTTGCCCATTGCGCTGGATTTTCTCAAGGAACAACCGGAGATCAAACTCCGGCTCAGCCTGGTCGATCGGCAGATCAGCCTGGCGGACGAGCATGTCGACGTCGCCCTGCGGATCGGGCACTTGGCGGACAGCGCACTGATCGCGAGCCGCGTGGGTGAGGTGCGCCGGGTGCTTTGCGCCAGCCCCGCCTATCTCGCCCGCCGAGGCCTGCCACGCCGGCCGGATGATCTTGCGGAGCATGACGGCATTAGCTTTCAGGGCTTTGCGACCGCGCCGGAATGGCGCTATCGGCGGGACAGTGTCGCATTTGCCGTCGAGCCGCGCCCGAAACTGGCTGTCAACACGACGGCGGCGGCTATTCAGGCGGCTTTGGCGGGTCTCGGCATCATCCGCGTGCTGTCCTACCAGGTGTCGGACGAATTGCGCTCCGGCGAGTTGCAGGTCCTGCTGCCGGAATTCGCCCCCGAGCCGCTACCGGTGAACCTCATCTACACGCCGGCCGATCCGCTGCCGCTGAAAGTTCGCAGTTTCCTCGACTGGGCCGTGCCGCGCCTGCGCGCCCGGATGGCCCGGCTCCATGCCGAAGGGCCGCGGGAGTGACCGCCCGACGACGGGAAGCGGAATATCTAGATCTCGTCACGGAGCTTGGCGACGGATCGGTACTGCGCCGCACCCAAGTGATCGCGTCTTGACCAGCGATCTCCTACGTTCGCAGGCAGGCGTCGTCGGCGCCGCGAGAGCGATGCCCTGAATGAAGCGCTGAAGTCTTCTTCACGGGCATCCGCTATCGAGGAAACCTCGCATTTCCGTTCCTGGCACCTCCCGACTCCCGCGCTGCCCTCCCGCAGGGCCGGGGTCGGGGTCGCCAACACCAGGCTGCCAAGCTTGATCTCGCTCCAGCCCGACGGAATCCGATAGGCGCTGAAGTCGTAGACTGTCAGGGCGAGTTCGGTATGCTCGGCCTCGTCTCCCGGCGGGATGTCGTTGGCGCTGCGACCAACAATTTCGCCGTATGCCGATGGATTGGGCTGATCCGAGCCGGCCGGACTGAGGCGTAATCTCGTCGATATTTGCTAGGTTAGGATGCTGCTGGACCACGCCGGATCAAGAAATGGTGCCAGGGGCGGAATCGAATTGGATCGATAAAGTGCTGATATATCAGCAAATATCTGTTTTTTAGATGCGCAAAAGCAAAAAAATACCAACAATTCAACTTAGTTCGGCGGTTCGAAACCCATTTACCCCTTGTCCACAGATACGTTGAGGTGGCGTTCAATAGCGACCTTCGCCCGGAAAGCCGTCCCTCGCCGACGAGGCTTTTTGAGCCGGCCCGGTTCAGGCAGGCCAGCGTAAACGCGCCATAAGCAGAAGTGTGCTGCGGCAACGACGAATGGCCGGTCTGGGGCCGATAGCCGCCGTTCTGCTGCCGGCGAGCCAAGCACGCGCAGCCGTGGCCTACTCATCGCCAAGAACAACAAAATCCCTCTTAAAATCTCCAACCACGATTGCTTCTTCTAAGTCGGGCTCAGGCCGAAGCCCCAACATCAAGGCTGCACGTCTGATGATGGCACCGGCTGTCGGCGCGGCGTTCGCTGCCGACGTATTGCCTTGGCCCACTTTTTCCGGCTTTGGGTCGTCAATGACAACCAGAATGACCATTTGGGGATCATCCATCGGTAGGGCGGCCACAAATGCATTGAAGTTGCGGTCCTTTGCGTATCGACCATCGATGACCTTCTCAGCCGTTCCGGTTTTGCCGCCCACGCGAAAGCCGGGAATATTCGCTCGGCGGCCCGACCCTTTGACGCCGTTCAGCCTGTACAGATAGCGCATGGCCTGGCTGGTCCTTTCCCCAACAACGATCGTAGCGAGACGGCTCGCTTCTGCCTCGGTCCGCGGGAGAAACGTTGGTGGGATCAATCGTCCATGATTCAGAATGGCCGCGATGCCGACGGCCGTCTGCAGCGGGGTGGTGGCAAATCCATGTCCGAAGGCCCCCGTGATCGACGTCGCTTGCGACCACCGTCGAGGTTGAACAGGGTGTGCGATTTCTGGCAATTCGGTATCAAGGCGCGTGAGCAGTCCCAATCGTGTCAAAAAGGCTTGGTGCTGCTCAACACCAACCAGGCGCGCCTCTTGGGCGGAGCCGATGTTGGAGGAGAACAGGAACACCTCCTCAAGCGATAGCGGCCGCCCCTTGCTATGAGGGTCGTGGACCCGCTGGCGCCCGACAACGATCGGCTGGCTGGCATCGAACATTGTAGAGAGAGAGGCTTTCCCGATCTCCATCGCCATGGCAGTCGTGAAGGTTTTGATGGTGGAACCCATTTCCGCGGTGCTGGCAGAAATGCGGTTAAGCTTGTCCTCAGCAAACGCGTCATGCGGGTTGTTCGGATCGAAATCCGGAAGAGAAACGAGAGCGACAATCTCTCCTGACTTGGCGTTGAGAATGACCCCGCCGGCGGCCGCGGCCTTGTAACGCGCTAAGGCAAGAGACAATTCGTCGTGCAGCACATGCTGGACGCGTGCATCGAGAGATAGCTTGATCGGCTTGAAGTCGACCGATCTGCCGAGTCCGGCGATATTTAGATCGGTGAGTCCCTGGCCATCGATCCACTTCTCCAAGCCAGAGATGCCCTGATTATCGATGTTGGTCAGTCCAATGACGTGAGAGAACTCACGTCCGTTGGGATAGTACCTCTGGGTCTCTTCTCGAAACCCGATCGCCGGGATGCCAAGGGCTGTGATGGCCCGCTGCTGCTCGAAGGCCAACTGCCGCTTCAGCCATACGAAAGCCAAGTCCGATTTGAGCTTCGCGTAGGTCTGGGCAAAGTCCAGTTCGGGCAGAATATTCTGCAGCCCCTCGATCGCCTCATCCACGTCCAAAATCCGGCGCGGCTCTGCATAGAGCGACGCTACCCGCAGATCTGTTGCCAGCAGGTAGCCGTTACGGTCGACGATGTCGGGACGTGACGACGAGGCGTGCAATTGCCGCGATGGTTGGGTAGGAGCGCCCTGGCTAGCGAGATAGGTGAGCCGGATGGCGATAACGCCATAGATCGCTGCAAAGACCACAAAAGCCATTTTCAGGCGTCGGCGCGATAGTGTGTGCGCGTCGTACCCCACCCGAGCTTGGTTCGAGATAGGTTTTTGCTCAAGTGTGGTCACGAGACGAGCATCGCGCAGGCGCATTTTGGTATCTTCATCGCTGGTTGCGGAGTCGATCTTTCGGCATCCACTAAAGCGAACGGTTAGCTTTTAGCCCTTAATCAGAGGTTAATGATGTCTGAGCGCCCGCTCATTCGTCCGGGTGGACGCAGCGAACGGATTCAGAAGTCTGTGCATGCTGCGGTTCGGGATCTGCTCAAGGAAGTCGGTGAAGAAGCGCTGACGGTGCCCATGATCGCCGCACGGGCCGATGTCACCCCTTCCACCATTTATCGGCGCTGGAACACATTCGCCGAACTATTGACCGCCGTTCTCCGGGAAGAGTTTCACGGCGACCGCGACCCACCTGACACAGGCTCGTTTAGAGAGGATCTGCGCATCTGGCTTGAGCAGTTCGTCGACGATATTTCGTCGGGGCCGGGTCGCACGCTGCTGCAGGAAAGGGTTGGCAACGCAGCAGTGGCGAGACAGGCGGCTGGCTACGCCTTCGCAAATCTCAAGACGCTTGCAAATCAGGCCACGCTACGCGGAGAAGCAGTTCACGATCCGGACCGCTTAATGGATCTGATCGTTGCGCCAGTGATTTATCGGCTGGTTTTTGCAAGCCAGTCTATCAGCCGCGAATATCAGCAACAATTACTCGAAACGGTGCTGAGTATCCAACCGCTCGGCGCTGTTGCGCGTCAGCCTTCGTTCCAAAGCTATGTCATTTACGCCGATAGCTGATGTATGTGGGCATGTCTGCTCCGCAGCGGCAATGGTGCCACGTGCCCCAAGTCGCTGACGTCCGCTCTTCGGCCGATGCCGTCGCTAGATTGATGACCGAGATGGCGCCGCAAAGCGGACGTTCGCGATGGCGTGCTTGAGGCGCCACTAAGGGGCAGCATCAGCTGCGGCTTTCGCCAAAGGTCTTGGACCTGCTGCGCGGGTTGCCGGTTGACGAATAACAGATGGTTAGGGCCTGCAGAGGAAGCGGCACTCTATGCGGCCTGCGCATTTTTGCGCGACTTGCCGGAATGATCCATTCGCCCAGTTCGAGATCAAATTCATCCCACGCCGCAGCTCGAAGTTCGCCAGGCCGGGGAAATAAAATTGGCATTAGCTTGAGTGCGGCGTGGGTGGTCGGTTGTCCGTCGAATCCGTCAATGGCCCGTAATAGGCCACCGAGCTGACTCGGATCGGTGACGGCCGCGCGCGATTTGACGATCGGCGCAGCCAACGCTCCCTTCAGTGCAATCGTGGGGTCTAACTCAGTCCGTCCCGTAGCGATTGCAAATCGAAAAACAGCCCCCAACGTGGAGCGAAGCCGTCGCGCCGATTCGCGGCGGCCGCTTAACTCTATCGCCTGAAGCACTGGGAAAACGTCGGCCGCCTTAATTCCTGTGAGCTCGCGCTCGCCGAGATCCGCCTCCGCAAGGCTCAGCAACCATTTGAGCTTCGAAATCGTCTGTTCTGATCGATTCTCCCGCTCGAGTTTGGCCACATACTCCCCCGCGACCTCTTGGAAAGTCGGACCGCTCCTCTGGGCGACTCGAGTAGCCCGCTTGGCCTCCGATGGATCTTGGCGGTTCAGTAAGAGCCGCTTCGCGTCGTCTCGGGCTCGCCGAGCGTCGCTGAGGGATACCAGCGGGTACGGCCCGATCGCCAGTAGCTTTTGTTTGCCCTCGAATCGATACGCTAGCCGCCAGAGCTTGCTTCCGGAGGGCTGGATCCAGAGCTGCAAACCTCCGCCATCGGACAGCTTTTTGAGGGATTTGTCAGGCTTGGCATTTCTACATGCAGTATCGGCAAGGGGCATCGTCGGCGTCCTTTTGGGGCGATACCAACAGCCCCAACATGCGATACCAACAATTTTATCGGATGCCCATGGACCGAACCGGCCTACATTAGACAGCTTGGAAGCGCGATCTCATTGAAATATTTGATTATTTTGGATGTCACTGGACCATGCGGGACCAGGAAATGGTGCCCAGGGGCGGAATCGAACCACCGACACTGCGATTTTCAGTCGCATGCTCTACCAACTGAGCTACCTGGGCGCCGCCGGCGCGGGCGAAAGCCGTCCGGAGCGGGCCGCCTTATAGAGTCTCCTCCGGCGCATGTCCATATGGTCGGCTAGCGAAAAAGCCGCCTTCCCCAGTTCGTCCCACGCCCGGCAGACGCCGTCCAAGAGCTTTCCGGTACCTTGGATCGGCACTCGCTCCAACCCGCATTCTTTACGAGCCCAGCCCCTAGCGCTCGCGCGGCGGGGCGGGGGTCAGGGTCGGTTCCTCGCCGTCCTCGTCGTCATCCTCGGTCACGGGGATGGCGTAGGCGCCGGTGAGCCAGCGGTTGAGGTCGACGTCCGCGCAGCGCGCGGAGCAGAAGGGGCGGTACTTCTCCGCCTCGGCCTTGCCGCAGATCGGGCAGGCGGGGGCGGTCGGGCGGCCGGCGTGTCGGTCGCCGGGCGTGTCAGTGCTCATGGTCCTCCTCCCTGGCCGGGCAGGCTCATTCGGCCGTGGCCCAGGCGTGATGGATGGGAAACCGCTCGCCGGCGAGCAGGGCCACCGTCTCGGCGAGCGGCAGGCCCACCACATTGGTGTAGGAGCCGACCAGCTTGATCACGAAGCTGCCGGCCAGCCCCTGAATGGCGTAGCCCCCCGCCTTGCCGTGCCATTCGCGCGAGGCGATGTAGAACTCCATGTCCTCGCGCGACAGCCGCTTGAAGCGCAGCCGCGTCTCCACCAGGCGCGTGCGCACGCCGCCCCGCGGCGTCATCAGCGCCACGCCGGTATAGACCCGGTGCGCGCGCCCGGAGAGCAGGCGCAGGCAGTCGGCCGCCTCCTCGGAAAGCTCGGGCTTGGGCAGGATGCGCCGGCCCACCCCGACCACCGTGTCGGCGGCGAGCAGATAGGCCTCGTCATACTGGTCGCCGGCCTTGCGGCGCGCGTCGGCCGCCATCAGCTTCTCGCGCGCGAGGCGCAGGGCGAGGCGGCGCGGCAGCTCACCCCGCTCGGGCGTCTCGTCGATATCGGCCGGCAGAAGGGCGTCGGGTTCGAGACCGGCCTGGGCCAGCAGCGCCAGCCGGCGCGGCGAGCCCGAGGCCAGCACCAATTGGGGGCGGGCGCTCACGCGAAAACTCCTTTTCCCGCCGGATCGTCCGGCGGGCCATGTCGCAAGGACCGGCAAGCTAGAGAATTTTCCGATCCTGTGAAATCACCTCGGCCGCAGAAATCCGCGCCGGAGGTCGCTTTGCGCCCAAGGGGACGCGTCGGGGACGCACGGAAGAAGGTTCTTTCGTCAGCGCGGGCGGAAACGCGCGCGGATTCGCTGCTCCAGCTCGTCGCGCACGGCGCGGTAGGCGTCCATGCGCTGCTCGCGATTGCCACCGGCCAGCGTCGGGTCCGGGGTCGGCCAGTACTCGACGTCGATCGCGTTGGTGCGGGTCAGCTCCAGCGCCCGGTGGTGGGCGTCGGGCGAAAGGGTGACGACGAGGTCGAAGCCGAGCCCCTCATTCTCCTCCAGCTCCTCCAGCGTCTGCGGCCGGTGGCGGCCGAGGTCGAGGCCGATCTCGTCGATGGCGGCGCGCACGAACGGGTCGTTCTCGCCCTTCATCACCCCGGCCGAGCCGACATAGAGCGAGCGGCCGAACAGATGATGGGCCAGCACCGCCGCCATGGGTGAGCGCACCACGTTCTGCCCGCACATGAACAGCACGGATTGCGGGCGCTCGCGCCGGGGCCGGGCCAGCGGGCCGGGAAGCGCGTCGGAAGCGGAGGGAACGGCCACGCTCAGCCCTTCCAGTGCAGCGCGCAGACCAGCGTGAACAGCCGCCGGGCGGTGCCGAAATCGATGTCGACCTTGTCCTTCAGCCGCTCGCGCAGCAGCTCCGAGGCCTCGTTGTGGAGCCCGCGCCGGCCCATGTCGATGGCCTCGATCTGCGACGGGGTAGCGGTGCGGATAGCGGCATAATAGCTCTCGCAGACGAGGAAATAGTCCTTCACCACGCGGCGCAGCGGGCTCAGCGAGAGATGGTGCTGGACCACGGGCGCGCCGTCCTCGCGGGTGATGTCCAGCATCAGCCGCCCCTCGGCCAATGCGATGGTGAGGTGATAGGGACCGGGCATCGGGTCGCCCTGCGGGGAGAAGCTGTTCTCCTCGATCAGATCGTAGATGGCGACCGCCCGCTCATGCTCGACGTCGCGATTGGCGCGGCCGATCGAATCGGCGTCCAGCGTCACCCCGGAGAGGCGGCGGCTGTCCGGGAACGGATCGGCCTCGCGCCCGGCCTCGCGCGGCGCGTCGCCCTTCTTCCCTGCCGCCTTGGCGCGGCCGGCGTCGCCGTCGGGGGTGTCGCAGCTCTCCCGGCGGGACGCGCGGTCGGTGTCCTCGCCCTGCGCCATCGCCTCGCCTCAGAGGTTGAGCCGGATCGCGACCGAGCGCGCATGGGCGCCGAGCCCTTCCGCCTCGCCGATGGCGATCGCCGCCGGCCCCAGCGCGCGCAACTGCTCGGGCCCGCATTTCAGGATCGAGGTCCGCTTCATGAAGTCGAGCACGCCAAGGCCGGAGGAGAAGCGGGCCGAGCGCGCGGTCGGCAGCACGTGGTTGGAGCCGCCGACATAGTCGCCGATCGCCTCCGGCGTGTGGCCGCCGAGGAAGATAGCCCCGGCATGGCGGATATGCCCGACCAGCGCCTCCGGGTCGGCCGCCATGATCTCGAGATGCTCGGGCGCGATGCGGTTGGCCAGCGCCGGCGCCTCGTCGAGGCCGGCGAGGCGGATCACGGCGCCGAAATCGGCCCAGCTCGCTGCCGCGATGTCGCGGCGCGGCAGGGTGGCGAGCTGGCGCTCGACGGCGGCGATCACGGCCTCGGCCAGCGCGTCGTCGTCGGTCATCAGGATCGACTGGGCGGCGGTGTCGTGCTCGGCCTGCGCCAGCAGGTCGGCGGCGATCCAGTCCGGGTTCTGCGCGCCGTCGGCGATCACCAGCACCTCGGAGGGGCCGGCCACCATGTCGATGCCGACCGTGCCGAAGACGTGGCGCTTGGCGGCGGCGACATAGGCATTGCCGGGGCCGACGATCTTCGCCACCGGCGCGATGGTCGCGGTGCCGTAGGCGAGCGCCGCCACCGCCTGCGCCCCGCCGACGCGGTAGACCTCGTCGACGCCGGCGAGCCGGGCGGCGGCGAGCACCAGCGGGTTGAGCTGCCCGTCCGGCGCGGGCACCACCATGGCGAGGCGCCCGACGCCGGCGACCTTGGCCGGCACCGCGTTCATCAGCACGGAGGAAGGGTAGGCGGCGGTGCCGCCTGGCACGTAGAGCCCGACCGCGTCGACCGCGGTCCAGCGATGGCCGAGCTCGACGCCGATCGGGTCGACATAGCGCCCGCTTTCGGGAAGCTGGCGCGCATGGTGGGAGCGGATGCGCTCATGGGCGAGCTTCAGCGCGTCGAGCGTCGCGGGATCGCAGGCCGCGAGCGCCGAATCGATCTCGGCCTCGCCGATGCGGATGCCGAGCGCCTCGAGGTCGACCCGGTCGAACCTGCGGGAGAGTTCCACCAGTGCCGCGTCGCCGCGCGTGCGCACCTCCTCGATGATGTGCGCCACCGCCTGCGCGACGTCGGCGGAGACTTCCCGCTTGGTGCCGAGGAAGGCGGTGAAGCGGGCGTCGAAATCGGGAGAGCGTGTGTCGAGGCGAAGCGGCATCATCATGTCCTGCGGCAGGCGGGGCGTCGGCCCGTCCTATCGCAACCGGGCCGCCCGAACACAAGTGCGCCGTCCCGCGCCGGTCCTGGCGGCCGGGATGTCGCGCCGGCCGGACGAGCCGTCAATCGGCCTCGTGGCACGGCGTGCCCTTGGCGTCCCAGGCCGGTCCCAGATCCTCCATCCCCGCCTCCATGCACTCGACGTCGAGCTGCAGCTCGGCCCCGCCGGAGAACAGGAAGGTGACGGTGCCGGAGGGAGCGTCGGTCTCGGCGAAATGCAGCGCCAGCAGGTTCAGCACGCCCTGCCGGTTCCTCAGGTCGATGCCCCGCACCCGCGCGCCGAGCACGCGGTCGAAGTGCAGCCCCGAGCGGCGTCGCACGCAGGGGCCGGCCGCGGCGGCCGCGGCACCGGGGGCGGTGTCGAGATCGGCCATCGCCTCGGCCTGGATCGCCTTTTCCCAGTCGAAGCGGTTGGCGAGCATGACGAAGCGATGCTCCTTCGGCAGGTAGGTCATGTCGGCGACCGACACCACCGCATCCTGGAGATGGACCGAGAGGACCGCCAGATCCTCGCCGTCGAGCGCAATGAGTTTGAGACCCGCCATTTTTCAACTCCGCATCGCCATCAGCCGGAAATGGCCATGAACCCGCATTGGCCACGAGCCGGAAATGGCGATCTGAGTGTGACACGGCAAGGGGTTAGGTAGAAGCACACATGAACGGCCCGCGCATGCCAGATGCGCGGGCGCACGCCCTTGCGCCGTGCGGCACGCCGCCCCGTGCGGCGCGGCCCTCCGTTGGCGACCCTCCGTTGGCGGTGGTCAGCCGGCGATGCGCTCGATCTCGGCGCCGCAGGCGGAGAGCTTCTCCTCCAGCCGCTCGAAGCCGCGGTCGAGGTGGTAGACGCGGTGGATCATGCTCTCGCCCTCGGCGGCGAGGGCGCCGATCACCAGCGACACCGAGGCGCGCAGGTCGGTCGCCATCACCGGCGCGCCCGTCAGCTTCTCCACGCCCTCGATGGTCGCCTTCTCGCCGTCGAGATGGATGCGCGCGCCGAAGCGTGCGAGCTCCTGCACATGCATGAAGCGGTTCTCGAAGATGGTCTCGGTGATGTGCGAGGTGCCGCCCGCGCGCGTCGTCAGCGCCATGAGCTGGGCCTGCAGGTCGGTGGGGAAGCCGGGGAAGGGCGCGGTGGTGACGTCGACGGGGAAGATGCCGGCACCGTTTCGCTTCACCTTGAGCCCCTCGTTGGAGACGGTGATCTCGGCGCCCGCCTGGCGCAGCGTGTCGAGCGCGGAATCGAGCAGGTCCGCCCGCGCGCCCGCCAGCATCACGTCGCCGCCGGTCATCGCCACCGCCATCGCATAGGTGCCGGTCTCGATGCGGTCGGGCAGCACGGAATGGCGCGCGCCCCTGAGGCGCGGCACGCCGACGATGCGGATGGTCGCGGTGCCCTGTCCCTCGATGCGCCCGCCCATGGCGTTGATGCAGTCGGCGACGTCGACGATCTCCGGCTCGCGCGCGGCGTTCTCGATGATGGTCTCGCCATCGGCGAGGCTTGCGGCCATGATCGCGGTGTGGGTGGCGCCGACCGAGACCTTCGGGAACACGATGCGCGCGCCCTTCAGGCCCTTCGGGGCGCGGGCGAGCACATAGCCGCCGTCGATCTCGATCTCGGCGCCGAGCGCGCGCAGCGCGTCGAGATGGAAGTCGACGGGGCGCGTGCCGATGGCGCAGCCGCCGGGCAGAGACACTTTCGCCTCGCCCATGCGCGCCACGAGCGGGCCGATGACCCAGAAGCTGGCGCGCATCTTCGAGACCAGATCGTAGGGCGCGGTGGTGTCGACGATCACCCGGGCGTCGATTTCCATGGTCTGGCCGGCATAGGCGTCGTCGCCGCGGCGCTTGCCGTTGACCGTGATGTCGATGCCGTGATTGCCGAGGATGCGCTGGAGCAGGGCGACGTCGGCGAGGCGCGGCACGTTCTCCAGCACCAGCTTCTCGTCGGTGAGCAGGCCCGCGATCATCAGCGGGAGGGCAGCGTTCTTGGCGCCGGAGATCGGGATCGACCCGTTGAGCGGATTGCCGCCGATGATGCGGATGCGGTCCATGAGGTTCGAAACTCCTTGCCCAGTGTCGCCCGGCGGCCCTCGGCGCGCAGCGCCTTGCCGGGTTCGGCCATGCCCTGAGTATCGGGCCGATTCGTGGCGCCGGGCAGGATGCCGATCCCAAGGGTTAGCGCGACTGGGCCGGCGACACAACGAGCAGGCGAGACGTGCCGGGCGAACGGCGTCGGACCGGGCGGTGGCGGGTCGCCGCAAAGCGGCGGTCCGCGCAGTGCCGGTTCGCTTCCTATGCGCGGGCAGAGGGGCGGGGGGCCGGGCAGAACTACTCCGACCCGGTCCGCGTTGGGTTCACCTTTGCAGGCTCGCTCACCGCCGCCTCGCCGGCGTCCGCTCCGGAACCGGCCGTCGCGTCGCCCGTATCCCGCGCGGGGGCGTCGTCCTTGCGGCCGCGCGCTTGCGCTTTGCGCCGCTTCAGGTTCTCGCGCAGGGCGGCGGCGAGGCGTTCGGCCCGCTGCTGTTGATCCTCTCCGCTCATGGGCTCCATCCTGCTGGCGTGCCGCCGACGCCGCGCCTCCCGCGGCGCCGCCCCGACCCGTCCTGCCATAGGGCGTAACGCGGCCGTGCGGAAGGGGCGCCGGCGGGGCCGGGGGAAGCGGCGGTGCATGAAGGGCAAGGTCGAGCTTGCGCGCGCGGGCATGCTGTGGCAAACGTCGCCGCGCTCCGGCGGGCACGGCCCCCGATGCGCCGGCGCTGCGGTAGCTCAGTGGTAGAGCACTCCCTTGGTAAGGGAGAGGTCGAGAGTTCAATCCTCTCTCGCAGCACCAGCATTCTCAACGGTTTTTCTGCCGCCAAAAGAAGTTGCCTCAGGTTCGGATGAACATGGGGCGAGCATGCCGAAGGCTGAGTGCACCCGCTTCGTCGGATTCCGAGGCGATGAGTAGCTGTGCGCCGCCCGCCTGTTCGGTCGGCCCGATCTGATCCATCGAAAATGGGACCAAATCGCCCCGCGCAATGCCGATCCCCGGTATGCGCAGGGTTATGTCGACGACTTGCTGGTGGCGCGACTGCGTGAGGGCAGGGCAGAGCGACGGGGTGATGGCCGAACCGATCGATGCCCGGATCGGGCCCTTCAGTCACCTGGGCAGTACCCTGGCGACGGGCCCTTCTGTACGTCCGCGCTGGGTCAACAGCGGCTGCGGCGAGTTCGCCCGGCGTCTTGAGCCTGGATGTCGGTTGCCGGGTGACGAAGACAGATGTTTCGTCGCTCGCCATGGGCTCCATGGCCGGAAGGGCTGACCTCCATCCTGAAGAGTTCGTCGAACTGAGGCATCCCGCGGCCCGAAAATTCGGCGCCACGCATCTCGATCTACGAAATAGCTTTCCGTTTCTTCAGATCAGCTCGACACACATCCAGTATGTGCTGGGAAAAGGAGGCATCGTCCCTGCAGGCTCTGGAGAGAATCATCGCCCCAACCAGGCTTGAATAGAGCGCAATAGCTTCGTCCTCTCTATCCTCGCCGAGGTGGAGGGTTTCGCCCAGGCGCTGGGCGGCATGGCGAACGCCGCGGGCTAGCGCTTCGCGGACGATAGGCGTCCCGCGCGCCGCTTCCGAGCCCAGTGCGGCTACGACGCAGCCTTGTTCGGGATGGTCGCGATGGAATGCCCCGACATAGGCGTCGATGACGGCATCGGCCGGCGAGTCCGCTCCTTTGGCGGCCGCGTCGAGATATTCCGAGGTTTCGTTCAAGGCGCGTTCGAAGATTGCGGCGACGAGTTCGTCCTTGGAAGCGAAGTGCGCATAGAAGCCACCATGCGTGAGGCCCGCCTCTTTCATCAGGGCCGGCACGCTGACGCCGTCGATCCCATCGCGCCGAAACAGCTCGCTCGCCTTCTGCAGGATGCGTTCGCGCGTTTCAGCCTTGTGTGCCTTGCTGAGGGGCATATCGCCCTCCTTTGTCATGGTCGCCCCAGACCTCGATGCGACCAACTATGGATCGCTATCAACGGCCGGATATCGCTGCCTTTTTCGGCGTGGTGAGCGAGGCGCCACTGCGACGTGTCCCCGGGAGCGCTCCGCCCAGCCTGAAGCGTGCGGGAGGGGGCGAGAACCGGGCCTGCACATCCGCCGAACTGTTTGAATGATATTTATCATATAAAAGAAGATGGTCAACGTGCCGCCATCGCACAGCGCCTCCTTGGCGCTCGTGAAGACCAGTGCCGAGGAGGCGACCTTGCGCCGTGCCGTTGACCGCTGCGCACCCTGATCAGGACGGCTCTTCCGTCGCGGGGAACGAGCGTGGACGTCTTGCCGTCTCCGGCCATGCGGATGGCGGGGCGCAGCGGCCGACCGATACGGCGTAGAGCACAAAGGCTACGATCTGCCGGGGCGTCGTGTCGGGCGCGGCCTGGCCCAGCAGGCCCGGATAGGTGAAGGCCAGCATCGCCGCCCGGACGCACCCGACGCTCACCGCGACATCGCGTACGGCAAAGTCGCCCGAGGCCGCCCCGCTCTCGAGGGTCAGCCGGAGCAGGCGGTCGATCTGGCCCGTGTGCTCGACGCAGGCCTTCCACGATTCGCCCATGCCGGCCTCGATCAGCTCCCGCATGTGATCGTCGGTGCCAAGAACGGTCGCAGTGGTCTCGACCCAGGCCAGCAGAAGCGCGCGCAGCCGGTCCGGTGGCGCAAGGTCTGAGCGCGCGGCAACGCCGTGCAGCGTCTCCACGATCCCGCCGAGTACCCGCTCCGCCACGGCGTCGCCAAGGACGGCCTTCGAGCTGAAGAACCGGAAGACATTGGACGGGCTCATCCCGAGCTCGGCCGCGATATCCGCTACCGCGGTCCGGCGAAAACCGACGCGTCGGCACCAGCGCTCCGCCACCGAAACGATTGCGGCGCGGGTGTCTGTCGTTCCCGCCTTGTAGCGGGCCGGAGCGGTCGCGGACGCGAGCGTTTGCAGACTCATCCCTGCCTCCTGATTGCCGCGACGGCTCCTCGCTGCTTGCGAGGGCGGCGGACCAATGACGACTGATAAAAAATGACAACCATCATTTTAACGGTTGCGGGGCGTGACCTGTCGTTTTATATGATGATCATAATATTTCTACAACCCACTCCTCTGGAGGGTCCTATGGTCGCCTTTCAACGCTTCGCCTTCGCCGCGACAGCGCTCGCGGCGCTCGCCATCAGCGGCTGCAAGCCGGAAGCCCAGGCCGATCCGCGACAGGCGCCCCGTATCGTCCAGACCACGACGGTCGAGGCCGCCCGGCCGGTCGAGCGCGCCTTTACCGGGGTCGTTGCCGCCCGGGTCGAGAGCAATCTGGGCTTTCGCGTAGCGGGCAAGGTGACGGAACGGCTGGTCGACACTGGCCAGACCGTCACGGCCGGCCAGCCGCTGATGCGCATCGACCGCACCGATCTCGATCTCGAGATCGCGGCCAAGGAACGTGCGGTCGCGGCCGCCGACGCGGTCCGCACGCAGGCGGCCGCCGACGAGGTCCGGTATCGCGAGCTGCGCGAGAACGGCTGGGCGACGCAGCAGCGCTACGAACAGTCCAAGGCCGCGCTGGATACGGCCAATGCCAATCTGGAAGCCGCCAAGGCGGAAGCCCAGGTGGCACGTAACCAGAGCTCCTACTCGCAGCTGCTCGCCGACGAGGACGGTGTGATCGTCGACACGCTGGCCGAGCCCGGCCAGGTGGTGGCCGCAGGCCAGACCGTGGTGCGCCTGGCCCATCGCGGCGCGCGCGAAGCGTCGGTCAATCTTCCCGAGTCGGTGCGGCCCGAGATCGGCTCGCCGGCGCAGGCGACGCTCTATGGCAACCGCCTCACGGGGCGCGCCACGCTGCGGCAGCTCTCCGATGCCGCCGATCCGCACACGCGCACCTATGAGGCGCGCTATGTGCTGGAGGGAGATGCCGCAAAGGCTCCGCTGGGCGCGACCATCACGATCAGCATTCCCCTCGGCAACGCGGCGCCGCTGTCCTCCATCCCCATCGCGGCGCTGAACGACGAGGGATCGGGGTTCTTCGTCTGGGTCGTGCTCGACGGTGACCGGCTGGAACGCCGTCCCGTCAGCGTCGGCAGGCTGGGCGCCGAGCGCGTCACGCTGTCGGGCGGGGTCGCGCCGGGCGAGACCATCGTCGCTACCGGTGGCCACTATCTCCATGCCGACCAGGAGATCCGGATCGCCGAGCAGAAGGCGGCCATGCAATGAACCGCTTCAACCTCTCGACCCTCGCCGTCCGCCAGGGCAGCGTCACGCTCTTCCTCATCATCGCCATCGTGGTCGCCGGCCTCGTCGCCTATCTCAAGCTCGGCCGCGCGGAAGACCCGGCCTTCACCGTCAAGGCGATGACCGTGACCGCGGCCTGGCCGGGCGCCACGGCCCAGGAGATGCAGGACCTCGTCGCCGATCCAATCGAGAAGCGACTGCAGGAACTCGACTATTACGACCGCGTCGAAACGGTCGCCCGTCCCGGCCTCGCATTGATCACGCTGTTCCTGCTCGATTCCACCCCGCCCGCAGAGGTTCCGGACCAGTTCTACCAGGCCCGCAAGAAGCTCGAGCTCGGCGATCTCAGGAGCAAGCTGCCGCAAGGCACCATCGGCCCCTTCGTGAATGACGAGTATTCCGACGTCGTGTTCGCGGTCTATGCGCTGAAGGGCGCAGGCCTCCCGCCGCGCCAGCTGGTCCGGCACGCCGAGACCGTGCGCCAGCGGCTGCTGCATGTGCCCGGCGTCAAGAAGGTCGACATACTGGGCGAGCGCCCCGAGCGCATATTCGTGAACTTCTCCTATGCGAAGCTCGCCACTCTCGGGGTCAGCCCCGACGACGTCTTCGCAGCCCTGCAGCGGCAGAACGCGGTGGCGCCGGCAGGTTCGGTGGAGACCGCCGGTCCCGAAGTGTTCCTGCGCCTCGACGGCGCGCTGGACGACCTGAAGAAGATCCGCGACACGCCGATCGTCTCCAACGGCCATGTGCTCAAGCTCTCCGACATCGCCACGGTCGAGCGCGGCTACGAAGACCCGCCGAGCTTCCTCATCCGCAATGACGGGCAGGAGGCGCTGATCATCAATGTGGTGATGAAGGACCACTGGAACGGCCTAGATCTCGGCAAGGCGCTGGCACAGGCCGAGACGACGCTGGGCGACGACCTGCCGGCCGGCGTCACCATCTCCAAGGTGACCGATCAGGCGATCAACATCGAGGAGGCGATCGGCGAATTCACGCTGAAGTTCTTCGTCGCCCTCGGCGTGGTGATGATCGTCTCTCTGCTCAGCCTCGGCTGGCGCGTCGGTATCGTCGTCGCCGCCGCCGTGCCGCTCACCCTTGCCGCCGTGCTGGTCATCATGATGGTGACGGGCCGCATGCTGGACCGCATCACGCTCGGCGCGCTCATCCTGTCGCTCGGTCTGCTGGTCGACGACGCGATCATCGCCATCGAAATCATGGTGGTGAAGCTGGAAGAGGGGTGGGACCGCGTGGAGGCGGCCTCCTATGCCTGGTCGCACACCGCCGCGCCGATGCTGGCGGGGACGGTCATCACCATCATCGGCTTCCTGCCGGTTGGCTTCGCGCGCTCCTCCGCCGGCGAATATGCCGGCAACATCTTCTGGATCACCGGCTTCTCGCTGCTCACCTCCTGGCTGGTCGCCGTCTATTTCACCCCCTATCTCGGTGTGAAACTGCTGCCGGAGATCCGCAAGATCGAAGGCGGCGCCTATGAGCACATCTACAACACCCCGAACTACAACCGCTTCCGTCGGCTGGTGGCCTGGTCGATCCGGCGTAAGTTCTTCGTGGCCGCGGCCGTCCTCACCGTCTTCGTGGCGGCGGTGGTCGGCATGGGCAGCCTGAAGCAGCAGTTCTTTCCCACCTCCGACCGACGCGAGGTCTTCGTCGAGGTGCAGATGCCGGAAGGTACCGGCATCAACGCCACCGAAGCCGTCGCCCGCCACGTCGAGGACTGGCTGCGCCAGCAGCCCGAAGCCAAGGTGGTGACGACCTATATCGGCGCCGGCGCCCCGCGCTTCTGGCTCGCCTACAACCCCGAGCTTCCCGACCCGTCCTTCGCCAAGATCATCGCCCTTACCGACAGCCAGGAGGCACGCGATGCTCTGAAGCTGCGCACGCGCCAGGCGGTGGCGGACGGTCTCGCGCCCGAGGCCCGCATCCGCGTGACGCAGCTCACCTTCGGCCCGTATTCGCATTTCCCGGTCGTCTTCCGGGTGATGGGGCCGGATGCGAACACGCTGCGCGGAATCGCCGACAAGGTCGAGAAGGTGCTGCGGGCTGATCCCAATGCCCGCATGGTCAACCGGGACTGGAGCGAGCAGGTACCCACGGCTCATTTCGTGCTCGACCAGGACCGGCTGCAGGCCATCGGCCTGACCTCGATCGATGCCGCCGAACAGCTTCAGGTGCTGCTGAGCGGCGTGACCATCACCCAGGTCCGGGAGGACATTCGCGCCGTCGATCTGGTGGTGCGGAGCGACCTCGGCGAAAAGCCCGATCTCAGCCGTCTCGACGACCTCACCCTCGTCAACCATGACGGGCAGCCGATCCCGCTCAGCCAGATCGGCCATGTCGAGGTGCGCCCCGAGGACCCGGTGCTGCGTCGGCGCAACCGCATCCCCACCATCAGCGTGCAGGCCGACTACAATGAGGAACTCCAGCCGCCGCAGGTCACCGCCGAGGTGTGGAAGGCACTCCAGCCCGTCATCGCGGAACTCCCGCCCGGCTACCGGATCGAGATCGGCGGCAATGCCGAGGAATCGAAGAAGGCGAACGACGCGCTCGCGCCCATCTTCCCGATAATGATCGGCCTCACCCTGCTGGTGATCATCCTGCAGGTGCGTTCCTTCTCCGCGATGTTCATGGTGTTCCTCACCGCGCCGCTCGGGCTGGTGGGCGTCGTGCCGATGCTGCTGATCTTCCAGGTCCCGTTCGGCTTCAACGGCATACTCGGGCTGATCGGCCTGTCCGGCATCCTGATGCGCAACACGCTGATCCTCATCGACCAGATCCACGTGAACCAGGAGAACGGCTTCGCTCCGTTCGAGGCCGTGGTGGAGGCGACCGTGCAACGCGCCCGGCCCGTCATATTGACGGCGCTGGCAGCGGTGCTGGCCTTCGCGCCGCTGACGGCATCCGTGTTCTGGGGCTCGCTCGCCTACACGCTCATCGGCGGCACGGCGGCCGGAACCGTCCTCATCCTCGTCTTCCTGCCGGCGCTCTACACCATCTGGTATCGGATCCGGCCGGAAGGCGAGGCCACGACGACGGGCCTTCACGCCCCAGGCAGGCAAGTCCCGAGTCACTGAGAGGCCAGCCGACAACTCGATAACGCGGCGTCGGGAGCCAATGCCTGCTTCCGACGCCGCAAACGTGAGCAAACGATCGGTTCCCTCAGCCCGACCTCAAGGTTCTCTGAAGCCCTCCGCACTGACAGAGCGTTGACGTTGCTGAATTATCGGCCGGTTCCGGGATCGACGGGAAGGTTGGGTCTAAAGAAACCTTTTCGAAACAAATTGAAACAGCAGCGCGCGCAGAAGTCGGGTTAAGATTACTGCGTCTGATGAGTGCGCAACCCTCGTCGGACTTGGCTGAGGCGCTGGTCTACGACTTCACCCGTCAATCGGCGCCTCAGCCGCTTAGATAGCCATGCCGGACGCATGACCGGCGCTCCGTTCTCCTCCCCGCTCCGGAAGTGTGCTCGAGGGTCAATGAGGCATTCCCCGTGACTGGGGGGGGGGGGGGGGGGGGGGGGGCCGGGGGGGGGGGGGGGGGGGGCCCGGGGGGGGGCCCCCCGAAAAAACCGGCCCC
>NZ_JANTHY010000004.1:0-849 GCF_024752335.1 Ancylobacter mangrovi
CCCCCCCCCCCCCCGCCGCCCCCCCCCCCCCCCCCCCCCCCGGCCGGGCCCCCCCCCCCCCCCCCCACGCCGCGTGGTTCGCGGCCGGCGCAGCTCGGTCGGCTCTCGCGAGATCCAGCGTCCCAGCGTCCCAGTACGCGTCGGGGCACGATGTCAGTTGTATCCGTTCGATTCGAAGCCGATGCGGCAACAAATAAGAAAAATAATCAGACGCTTGGCGAATCATCTGGGGTTACCAATAAAAAATATTTCGCATTACAAAGTATAGAATTGTCGGATAACCGAATATTGTCGAATTTGCGGCGCGCATGTTAAAGAATAATAACATATATACACATATAGACTTAGTAAGAAACAATAGAAATCTAGACATAACCACTCGGTCGTCGTACTTATGTTTCGTCAGTGTGGTGGGGCTGGCCAGTGATCGGCGAGAGTGGCCTGCTCGTCGAGGGAAATAAGTAATTACCGTATACGCCGTGCATGTATTTGGTGGGTTTTAAGTAAAAAAGGAATAGTAAAAATAGATAAGTAACGACGGCGTTGAGTGGGTAATTATGCGTTGAGTGACATGAGATCTTCGCGGTATGTGGCCATGAACGGTAGTTGGTTTGGTAAGACGATTTCGTTTCTGGCCATTGTTCTTCTCTTTGTCGTCGGCAATGTTGCTGTGTCGTGGTCGGCGACCGGGGGCGTGGCCGGAGGGGCGGCCGCGTCCGTTGTCGTCGAGGGCAACCAGCGTGTGGATGCGGACACGATCCGCTCCTATTTCGCGACCGATCCGGGGCAGTCGCTGACGCCGGCGAAGATCGACGAGGCGCTGAAGTCGCTCTACGCGACGGGGCTGTT
>NZ_JANTHY010000005.1:0-437474 GCF_024752335.1 Ancylobacter mangrovi
CGAGGACCAGCCGACCGGCGAGTTCTCGGTCTCCGGCGGCTACTCGACCACGGACGGCTTCATCGGCGAGGTGTCGGTCTCGGAGAAGAACTTCCTCGGCCGCGGCCAGTATGTCCGCCTCGCGGGCCAGCTCGGCGAGAACGTCGAGGGCGCCGACTTCAACTTCACCGAGCCCTACTTCCTTGACTACCGTGTCGCCGCCGGCTTCGACCTGTTCTGGAAGAACACCAACGAGACCTCGTACAGCCCGTACGAGACCTCGACGGCGGGCGGCACGCTGCGTGTCTCCCTGCCGCTCACCGACGAGCTGACCCTGGGGCTGCGCTACACGCTGTCGACCAAGGAGATCTCGGTCTCGCCGACCGACGAGTACTACAACCACATCTCCTGGGCGATCCTTGAGGTCAACAACGATCCGGCGCTCACTTCGCTGGTCGGGTACACGCTGTCCTACAACATGCTCGACAATAATCTCGAGCCGACAAGCGGTTACCTGCTCGAGCTGAAGCAGGACTTCGCCGGCCTCGGGGGTGACGTCAACTACATCCGGTCGACCTTCGACTCGCGCTGGTACCTGCCGGTCTATGGCGACGCCGTGCTCATGCTGCGCGGCCAGGCGGGCAACATCGCCTCCTGGGGCGGCGAGGACCTGCGCATCCTGGACAACTTCTTCAAGGGTCCGGACCTGGTGCGCGGCTTCGAGCCGAACGGCATCGGTCCGCGCGACCTTGCCTCCGGCATCGACGGTTCCGATCCGGACGCGCTGGGCGGCACGCTCTACTGGGGCACGACCGCGGAGCTGCAGTTCCCGCTCTCCTTCCTGCCGAAGGAGCTGGGGTTGAAGATGGCGGTGTTCGCGGATGCCGGTTCGCTCTGGGACTATCAGGGTGACACCACCTTCACCAACATTGCGGGCTGGCAGGACAACCTCACGGACTGCAGCACGATCCAGGGCTCGAAGACCCAGGGCCTGAACAATGTCTGCGTGGCCGACAGCGACATGGTCCGCTCCTCGGTCGGCGTCAGCCTGATCTGGAAGTCGCCCTTCGGTCCGCTGCGCTTCGACTATGCCTGGGCGCTGACCAAGGAAGACTACGACCAGACGCAGGCTTTCCGCTTCAGCGGCGGCACCCGCTTCTGATATAGACTGAGCCCGTACGGGAAGCGCGCGGCGGTCCGGACCTTCCGGGCCGCCGGTTCGTTTGAGCAACAGGGCGACACCCCAGCAGGCATGAACGATCCGGTCTTCCATTCCGCCCCGGCGCCGCTCGCGATCCGCGAGATCGCCGCGCTCGTCGGCGGCACGATCGCCGAGGGCGCCGACGCCGGGTGCCTCGTCTCGGGGCTGGCGACGCTGGAGGAGGCGGGGCCGTCCGACCTCGCCTTCATGGATGGTGCGCGCCACGTGCCGGACCTGCAGCGCTGCCGCGCGGGCGCCTGCCTGGTGGCGGAGCGCTTCGCGGGCCATGTGCCGCAGGGCACGGCCGCGATCGTCGTCGCCAAGCCCTACGCCGCCTTCGTCGCGCTCGCCCGACATCTCTATCCCGACGCGCTGCGACCCGGCTCGGTGTTCGGCCAGCCGGGCGTCACGGCCGGTGCCATGGTGCACCCGCGCGCGCGGCTCGAAGCGGATGTGACGGTCGATCCCGGCGCGGTGATCGGCCCGGAGGCCGAGATCGGAACCGGGACCGTGATCGGCGCCGGCGCGGTGATCGGCCCGGGCGTGCGCATCGGCCGTGACTGTTCGATCGGCGCCGGCGTCAGCCTGATGCACGCGCTGCTCGGCGACCGCGTCATCCTGCATCCGGGCGCGCGGATCGGCCAGGACGGCTTCGGCTATCTCGGCGGCGCCGGCGGCCACGCCAAGGTGCCGCAGATCCGCCGCGTGATCCTCCAGGACGACGTCGAGATCGGCGCCGGCACGACGATCGACCGCGGCGGCCTGCGCGATACGGTGATCGGCGAAGGCAGCAAGATCGACAATCTGGTGCAGATCGCGCACAACGTCGTCATCGGGCGGCACTGCGTGGTGGTCTCGCAGACCGGCATCGCCGGCAGCGCCACGCTGGGCGACTTCGTCGTGCTGGGCGGGCAGGTCGGCGTGATCGGCCATGTGCGCATCGGCGACGGGGCGCGGATCGCCGCGACAAGCAATGTGAAGGACGACGTCCCGCCGGGCGTCGAATGGGGAGGCTCGCCCGCCAGGCCGATGCGCGAGTGGTTTCGCGAGGTCATGGCCATCCAGCGTCTGGGGCGCGGCGAGAAGCCGTGGGGCGGACGGCAGGAGGCACGTGAAGGCGAATGAACATACAGTCCGACATCACTCTCGGATCCGCGGACATCCTGCGGATCCTGGCGGCGCTGCCGCATCGCTACCCGTTCCTGATGGTGGACAAGATCGTGGACATCGACGGTGACCGGCGGGCGGTCGGCGTCAAGAATGTCTCGGCCAACGAGCCGCATTTCCAGGGCCACTTCCCGGACAATCCGGTGATGCCCGGCGTGCTCATCCTCGAGGGCATGGCGCAGACCGCCGGCACCATCTGCCTGCTGAACCGCGAGGCCGACGGGCCGCCGTCGCTGGTCTATTTCATGACCGTGGACAAGGCGAAGTTCCGCAAGCCCGTGGTGCCGGGCGACGTGCTCGAATATCACATGACCCAGATGACCAAGCGGCGGAACATGTGGTGGTTCCGCGGCGAGGCCAAGGTCGACGGACAGACCGTCGCCGAGGCCGAGGTCGGTGCCATGATCGCGCAGGACGCGCAGGGACAGGCAAGGAAATAATGAGCAGCTCCGCGAAGGTCGACCCCACCGCTCGCGTCGAGGACGGCGCGCGTCTCGCCGAGGGGGTCGAGATCGGGCCGTTCTGCACGGTCGGCGCCGACGTGGTGCTGGAGGCGGGCGTGAAGCTCATCTCCCACGTCGCCATCGCCGGCCACACCACGGTGGGCGCGGGCAGCACGGTCTATCCCTTCGCCTCGCTCGGCTTCCCGCCGCAGTCGGTGCACTACAAGGGCGAGCCGAGCCGGCTGGTCATCGGCCGCGACTGCACCATCCGCGAGCATGTGACGATGAACGTCGGCACCGCCGGCGGTCACATGGAGACGCGGGTCGGCGACGGCGGCTTCTTCATGGTCGGCTGCCATGTCGCGCATGACTGCAGCGTCGGCGCGAAGGCGATCTTCGCCAACAACGCCACCCTCGCAGGGCATGTGAGCGTGGGCGACAACGTGTTCCTCGGCGGGCTTTCCGCCGTGCACCAGTTCGTGCGCATCGGCGACGGCGCCATGATCGGCGGCATGTGCGGCGTGCATTTCGACGTCATTCCGTTCGGCCTGATGATGGAGGGCCATCCGGGCCTGCGCTCGCTCAACTACACCGGGCTGAAGCGGCGCGGCCTCTCGCTGCAGCAGCGCCGCCAGCTCCAGGGCGCCTATCGCGAGCTGTTCTACGGCAAAGGAACGCTCGTCGAGCGGACCGACCGCGTCGCGGAGCTCTTCGCCGACGACGCCAATGTGATGAGCATCGTCGAATTCGTCCGCGGCGCCGGCAAGCGGCGCCTGACCGTGCCCGCCGATGCGGAACATGTCGCCGAGCCCGAAGCTGCCTGAGGCGGCGGGGTCCGCGGACGGCCCGCTCGCCATCATCTGCGGCGGCGGCGCCTTTCCGCTGGCGGTGGCCGAGGCCGCCCGCCGGGCGGGGCGCGAGGTGGTGCTGTTTCCCGTGCGCGGCTTCGCCGGGCCCGAGGTCGAGGCCTGGCCGCATGTGTGGATCCACATCGGCCGGTTCGGCCAGCTCACCGCCGAGATGCGCCGGCGTGGCTGCCGCGACGTGGTGATGATCGGCAATGTGCTGCGCCCGCGCATCCGCGACATCCGGCTCGACTGGGCGACCTTCTGGCTGCTGCCGAGCGCCTTCCGCATGCTGCGCGGGGGCGACGACCATCTCCTCACCAGCCTCGGCCGCTTCTTCGAGGAGGCGGGATTCCGCCTGCTCGGGGCGCATGAGGTGGCGCCGGAGATCCTGCTTCCTGCCGGCCGGCTCGGCCGCGTGGCGCCGGGCGCCGAGGCGATGGCGGACATCGTGCTCGGCTGCCGGGTGCTGGACGTCACCGGGCCGCTCGATATCGGGCAGGGGCTGGTGGTGATGAACAAGCACGTGGTGGCGATGGAGGCGGCCGAGGGTACCGACCTCATGCTCGCCCGCGTGGCGGAGCTGCGCGCCAATGGCCGCATCAAGATGCCCGCGCCCTGCGGTGTGCTGGTGAAGCGCCCCAAGGCCGGGCAGGACCGGCGCTTCGACCTGCCTTCGCTCGGCGTGCGCACGGTCGAGGGGGTGGCGCGCGCGGGGCTGGCGGGCATCGCGGTCGAGGCGGGCGGCGTCATCGCAGCCGAGGCCGGAGCGCTGATCGCCGCTGCCGACGCGGCGGGCCTGTTCGTCTACGGCGTCGCGCCGGGGGCGGAGGTGGCGCCTTGACGGGCGCCGGCGAGGCCGGCCGGCCGCTCGACGTGTTCGTGGTCGCGGGCGAGGAATCCGGCGACGCGCTCGGCGGGGGCCTGCTGGCCGCGCTGCGGTCGCTGCGCCCAGAGGCGAGGTTTCGCGGCGTCGGCGGTGCCCGCATGCAGGGCGAGGGGCTGGTGCCGCTCTTTCCCATGGAGGACATCACCGCCATGGGCTTCGCGCAGGTGATCGGCGCGTTGCCGCGCATCCTGCGCCGCATGGGCGAGGTCGTCGACGCCATCGTCGCCCGCCCGCCGGACGTGCTGGTGCTGATCGACGCGCCGGACTTCACGCACCGCGTCGCGCGCCGGGTCCGCGCCCGCCTGCCTCACCTGCCGATCGTCAAATATGTCGCGCCGACCGTATGGGTCTGGCGGTCTGGGCGCGCGCGAGCGATGGCGCCCCATGTCGACCGGGTGCTGGCGCTGCTGCCGTTCGAGCCGCAGGTGATGCACGATCTTGGCGGGCCGCCGACCACCTATGTCGGCCATCCGCTGCTCGGCGAGCTCGAACGGCTGCGCCCGCAGGGGGCGGAGGCCGAGCGCCGGGCGGCCGATCCGCCGGTGGTACTGGTGCTCCCGGGCAGCCGCCGGGCCGAGCTGTCGCGGCTGGGGGCCACCTTCGGCGAGGTGCTGGCGCGGCTGCATCGAGAGGTGCCGGACGCCGAATTCGTGCTGCCGACCCTGCCGCGCCGACTGGCGCAGGTCGAGGAGATGGTCGCCGGCTGGCCGCTCGCGCCCCGCATCGTCACGAGCGACGAGGAGAAGCTGGCGGCCTTCCGCATCGCCCGCGCCGCGCTCGCCGCCTCCGGCACGGTGACGCTGGAACTCGCCCTGGCGGGCATCCCGACGGTCGCCGCCTATCGCGTGCCGCGGCTGGAGGGCTGGATCGCGCCCTATATCCTCAAGGTGACGACCGCGATCCTGCCCAACCTGATCCTCGGCGAGAAGGCGGTGCCGGAATATCTGCAATGGTACATCGACCCGCCGGCCATGGCGGCGCAGCTCGCGCGGCTGGTTCAGGATGGGGAGGAGCGCGAGGCGCAGCTCGCCGCCTTCGCCCGGCTCGACGCGATCATGGGGCTGGGCGGCGATCCGCCGAGCCTGCGCGCCGCGCGGGCGGTGCTCGAGACGCTGGTCCAAGCCAGAAAATGAAAAACCCCGCCGTCCGGATGGAGGGCAGGGTTTCCCGAGAGGCGAGCGATGCCCGGCGCGATCGCTGGGTCCCGCGCGTTTGGTCCTACTTGCGGCGCGCCATCGCCACGTAGTCGCGATGCGTCGAGCCGGTGTAGAGCTGGCGCGGGCGGCCGATGCGCTGGCTCGGATCCTCGATCATCTCCTTCCACTGGCCGATCCAGCCCACGGTGCGGGCGAGGGCGAACAGCACGGTGAACATGGAGGTCGGGAAGCCGAGCGCGCGCAGCGTGATGCCCGAATAGAAGTCGATGTTCGGGTAGAGCTTGCGCTCGACGAAATACTCGTCCTGCAGCGCGATGCGCTCCAGCTCGATGGCGATGTCGAGCAGCGGGTCGTCCTTGATGCCCAGCTCGCCCAGCACCTCATGCGTGGTGTGCTGCATGATCTTGGCGCGCGGGTCGTAGTTCTTGTACACGCGATGACCGAAGCCCATCAGGCGGAACGGGTCGTTCTTGTCCTTGGCGCGGTTGATGAATTCGGGGATGCGCTCGACCGAGCCAATCTCGCCGAGCATCTTCAGCGCCGCTTCGTTGGCGCCGCCATGGGCCGGGCCCCAGAGGCAGGCGATGCCGGCCGCGATGCAGGCGAAGGGGTTGGCACCGGAGGAGCCGGCGAGGCGCACCGTCGAGGTCGAGGCGTTCTGCTCGTGGTCGGCGTGCAAGATGAAGATGCGGTCGATGGCGCGGGAGAGGATCGGGTTCGCCTTGTACTCCTCGCACGGTACCGAGAAGCACATGTTGAGGAAGTTGGAGGCGTAGTCGAGGTCGTTCTTCGGGTAAACGAAGGGCTGGCCGATGGAGTATTTATAGGCCATCGCCGCCAGTGTCGGGATCTTCGCGATCATGCGGATCGAGGCGATCATCCGCTGCTGCGGGTCCGAGATGTCGGTCGAGTCGTGATAGAAGGCCGACAGGGCGCCGACCGAAGCCACCAGCACCGCCATCGGATGCGCGTCACGGCGGAAGCCGTGGAAGAAACGGTTCATCTGCTCGTGGACCATCGTGTGGCGGGTCACACGATAGTCGAAGTCGGCTTTCTGCGCCGCGGTCGGCAGCTCGCCGTAGAGCAGGAGGTAGCAGGTCTCGAGGAAGTCACCGTTCTCGGCGAGCTGTTCGATCGGGTAGCCGCGATAGAGCAGGATGCCCTGGTCGCCGTCGATATAGGTGATCTGGCTCTCACAGCTCGCGGTCGAGGTGAAGCCCGGATCGTAGGTGAACATGCCGGTCTGGCCGTAGAGCTTGCCGATGTCGACGACGTCCGGCCCGACCGTTCCCTTCAGAATGGGCAGATCCCAGCTTTCGTTGCCGACCGTAAGAGTCGCTGTTGTCGCCGAAGTACCGTGACTGGCGTCCATGCGGGATCTCCCTTGAATTTGTGGAACCGATTGACGGAGCGCGTCTTGCGTGTGCCGCGCCGGACCGCTCGGCCTGAAGCGTTGGAAGCGGGGTTGCTTCGTCGCGACTTGGCATGGAAGTCGTAACGGTTTCGAACCGTGCTCGCAAGCGCAGCGAAGTGCAGCCCTGACGGTGCGGCGGCACCGTGTCCGTGCCGCCTTGCACCGTTCGCATATGCACCATGCGCCATACGCTTAGGCCGCGTCGGCGGCCTTCGTCTGGTCGGCGATGCGGGCCAGGGACTCGTCCTTGCCGAGCACTTCCAGCACGTCGAAAATGCCCGGAGAAGTGGTGCGCCCGGTCATGGCGGCGCGCAGCGGCTGGGCGATGGCGCCGAGCTTCACGCCCTTCGCCTCGGCCACCTGGCGCACCGCGGCCTCGGTGCCGCCGGCGGTCCATTCCCCGAGCTCGGCGAGGCTGGAGGCGGTGGCGGCCAGCAGCCGGCGCGCCTCGTCGGTGAGCAGCGCGGCGGCCTTGGGCTCCATGTCGAAGGGGCGCGATTTCCAGATATAGGCGGCGCTGTCGATCAGCTCGACCAGCGTCCTGGCGCGCTCCTTGAGCCCCGGCATGGCGGCGAGGAGCTGGGCGCGCTTCTCCGCCGTCAGGGCGGCGGCGATCTCGGTGCCGTTCGGCAGGTGCGGCAGCAGCTGGTCGATGGCCGCCATCAGCTCGTCGTCCGGCGTCGAGCGCATGTAGAGGCCGTTGATGCTCTCCAGCTTGGCGAAGTCGAAGCGCGCGGCGGAGCGGCCGACATGGTCGAGGTCGAACAGCGTGCTCATCTCCTCGGTCGAGAAGATCTCCTGGTCGCCATGGCTCCAGCCGAGCCGCACCAGATAGTTGCGCAGCGCGGCGGGCAGGTAGCCCATGGCACGGTAGGCGTCGACGCCGAGCGCGCCGTGGCGCTTGGAGAGCTTGGCGCCGTCCGGCCCATGGATGAGCGGGATGTGCGCCATCTTAGGCACGCTCCACCCCAGCGCATGGTAGATCTGCGTCTGGCGCGCAGCATTGGTGAGGTGGTCGTCGCCGCGGATGATGTGGGTGACGCCCATGTCGTGGTCGTCCACCACCACCGAGAGCATGTAGGTGGGCGTGCCGTCCGAGCGCAGCAGGACGAGATCGTCGAGCTCCTTGTTCTGGAACACGACGCGGCCCTGGACCAGATCCTCGATCACGGTCTCCCCCTCGACCGGCGCCTTCAGGCGGATGGCGGGCTTTGCCCCCTCGGGTGCCTCGGAAGCGTCGCGGTCGCGCCAGCGCCCGTCATAGCGCGGGGGGCGGCCTTCCTTGCGGGCGGTGTCGCGCATTTCCTCCAGCTCGGCGGCGGTCGCGTAGCAGGGATAGGCGCGTCCGTCCCGCAGCATCTGCTCCACCGCCTCGCGGTGCCGCTCGGCGCGGGCGAACTGGTAGATGACGTCGCCCGACCAGTCGATGCCGAGCCATTTCAGCCCGTCGATGATGGCCTCGATCGCCTCCGGCGTGGAGCGCTGGCGGTCGGTGTCCTCGATGCGCAGCAGCATCCGGCCGCCTTTGGCCCGGGCATAGAGCCAGTTGAACAGCGCGGTGCGCGCCCCGCCGATGTGCAGGAAGCCGGTGGGCGAGGGGGCGAAGCGGGTGACGACGGTCTCGGACATGTCTCTCGTCTCGCGCGCGGTGATCGGCGAGGGATCTCGCCGGGGAACGGGTCGGCATGGCGGGCGCGGACGGTGCGTGTACCATAGGTCTGTGACGGGGGAAAAGGCGCCGCGCCCGGCAGGCGTGCGAGGCGCGACGACGTGACGGGGCATGGGGACGGGGAGCGGCTCGGAAGAGGAAACGGAAGAGGGAACGGCAGGGCGGGCGCGCCCCGGGCGCGCGCGGGCGCTTGCCGTCGCCTCCGCGCCTCGCGTCCCCGCGCTCACGGCCGCCGGCGCCGCGCCGGGCCTGCCATGGCTGCGGCTGCTGGGCGGGCAGGCGGTCGGCGAATGGGTGCTGCTCGAGCTCGACGACCGCCGCGGCTTCCTGTTCTTGCCCGTCGCCTTCGCCACCGGCATCGCGCTGTATTTCGGCGCGGCGCGCGAGCCATGGGCCTATGCCGGGCTGGTGCCGGCGGGGCTGTTCGGCGTGTTCGCCGTGCTTGCCCGCGCCCGGCCCTTCGCCTTTCACCTCTGCGTGCTGCTGGCGACCATCGCCGCCGGCTTCGCCGTGGCGAGCCTGCAGGCGCGTCGGATCGCCCATCCGGTGCTGGCGCGCACGCTCCAGGCGGTGGAGGTGAGCGGCTTCGTGGAGGCGGAGGAACGCCGCGCACGCGGAAGCCGCATCACGCTGCGGGTGACCCATCTCGGCCGCGAGATCGCCGATCCGCCAGAGCGGGTGCGGGTGAGCCTCGCCTCGGGCGATCCGCCGCCGGTGGGCGCCCATGTGCGCCTGCGCGCGACGCTCGGGCCGCCGCCGGGGCCGGCCTATCCGGGCGGGTTCGACTTCGGCCGCGCGATCTGGTTCGAGGGCATCGGCGCCACGGGCTACGCGCTTGGCAAGGTGCAGCTCGTGCCCGGCCCCGAGCCGCCCGCGGGGCTCGCCTTCGCCGCCTGGCTGGAGCGCAGCCGCGAGGCGATCGCCGGGCGCATCCGCGCGGTGCTGTCGGGCGGGCAGGGCGGGATCGCGGTGGCGCTGGTCACCGGGCTGCGCGACGGCGTGCCGGAGACCGTCGAGGAGAACATGCGCGTCTCCGGCCTGTCGCACATCCTCTCGATCTCCGGGCTGCACATGGCGCTGGTGGCGATGACGGTGTTCTTCCTCGCCCGCGCGCTGCTGGCGCTGCCGCCCGAGCTGGCGCTGCGCTACCCGATCAAGAGCTGGGCCGCGGTGCCGGCGCTGTTCGCCGCCACTTACTACCTGCTGCTGTCCGGCGCGCATGTGCCGACGCAGCGCTCCTATGTGATGACGCTGCTGGTTCTGCTTGGCGTGATGATCGGCCGGCCGGCGCTGACGCTGCGCACGCTGGCGATCGCGGCGCTGGTGGTGATGGTGCTCACGCCCTGGGCGATCCTCGACCCCGGCGCGCAGATGTCGTTCGCCGCGACGCTGGCGCTGGTGGCGGCCTATGAGAGGTGGGGCCAGCGGCTGATGGCGCCTTCGGGCACGACGGCGCGGCGCTGGACGCTGCGGCCGGTGCGCTATGTCGCGGCGCTGGCGCTGACCTCGCTGGTGGCGGGGCTCGCCACCGCGCCCTTCGCCGCTTTCCATTTCCAGCGCCTCGCTCCCCTGAGCCTGCTCGCCAACCTTGCTGCCATGCCGGTGGTGTCCTTCATCGTCATGCCGATGGGGCTGCTCGGCTCAATGCTGATGCCGTTCGGCTGGGACGGCCCGGCCTGGCGGGCGATGGGCTGGGGCCTCGACCTGATGATCGGCATCGCGGATTCGGTCGCCGCGCTGCCGGGTGCGGATCGCGGCATCGCCGCCATGCCGATGGCGAGCCTCATCCTTCTCAGCCTCGCCCTGACCTGCCTGTGCCTGTTGCGCACGCGGCTCGTTCTCGCGGGACCGCTGCTGGCCGGTGCCGGGGCATGCGTCTTTCTGCTGGCACGGCCGCCGGATCTCTATGTCGATTCCCGCGCCCGCACCGTGGCCGTGCGCGGGCCGGACGGCGCGCTCTCGCTGATGGGCACCCCCTCGACGCGGATCGCCGAGCGCTTCGAGGTGGCGCAATGGCTGAGCGCCGAGGGCGTGCGCGCCGTGCCCGCCGCCGATCTGACGCAGGCAGCCCGCTGCGACGCGCAGGGCTGCACGCTGGCGGGTCCCGATGGTGCTCTCGTCACCTACTCGCGCGAGCGCGGCTCGCTCGCCGAGGACTGCCTGCGGGCCGAGATCGTGGTCACGCCCTTTGAGCCGCCGGCGGACTGTGCGGCGACGGTGATCCATATCGATGCATGGCACCAACTCGGCGGGGTGGCGGCGACGCGGACGGGGCCGGGGGAGTGGCGCCTTTCGGTGGCACGGCCGGGCGGAGAGGTGCGGCCCTGGCTGCCTCCATCTCCCGAGGCCGGCAATATCCTTCTTGCGCCCGCGCAGGGCGTCGATCCGGCGGGGCTGTCTCCCGGAAGGGGTGCATCGGCCGAGCCGGTCGCGGCCGGCCGAGCCAGTGCGGAAAGTCCGGCGAATGACAGGGGCGGCGCGTTGGATGACGAGCCGGACGATGACGGGCAACGGGAATGACGACCGCGCGCAATGAAGGCCTGCGGAGGCGGGCGCGCTGAGAGGCCCCGGAGGAATGCCTATCGAGAGCCCATGTGCGCTTGGGGTCCGCGCGTACCGAGACAATCGACTGAGCCGCGCACGAGGCGGGGGCGAAGGATCGGCGCCAGCCGGGTTCGACTCCGCAGCGCCTGCGGCGCTGTCTTGTTATCCGCCTCCCGAGGCCAAGCTGCCGCCGGAGACCAGACTGCCTCCCCGAGACCACAGGTTGCCTCCCGAGGCCAGGCCGCCGCGGGAGACAAGGCTCGCGCCGGAGGGTATGTCCACCACCCTCGCTCGCGACGTCGCGCGCCTCGCCGAGGGATCGGCTCAGAGCAAAACTGCCGAGAACCGCGATCCTTCCGCGACCAGCAACATTCCAGCCGGCCGCTCGAGCCGTTCGGAGCTTCACCAGTGAGTTCGTGCACATCCGCCCGTCAGCTCTGGCAGGTAACCCCGTTACAAATGCCGCTTCCAATCTGACCAGCCGGCGCTGCCCATCGATGCCGCTCGCCAAGGCAACCCGCCGGAGGCGCTTCGCGCCGCCGCGGCCCGCCGGCGCGAAGCGCCCTCAGTAGCGCCGGAAAAGCCCTACCAATCGTCCCTGGATGCGAACGCGGTCGGGGCCGAAGATGCGGGTCTCGTAGGCCGGGTTGGCGGCTTCCAGCGCGATCGAATCGCCCTTGCGGCGCAGCCGCTTCAGCGTTGCTTCCTCGTCGTCGATCAGCGCCACGACGATGTCGCCCGTATTGGCGGTGTCCATCCGCCGGATGAGCGCGAGGTCGCCGTCGAGGATGCCCGCCTCGACCATCGAATCGCCGCGCACCTCGAGCGCGAAATGCTCGCCGCCCGCAATCATCTCCGGCGGCATGGAGATGGTGTGGTCGCGCGACTGGATCGCGGAGATCGGCGTGCCGGCGGCGATGCGGCCCATGACCGGGATCGGCACCGAGCGCGACGCGCCATCGTCGCTCGCCGCGGGGCGGGCGCGCCCGAGGCTGCCCTCGATCACGTTGGGCGCGAAGGCGCGCGAGGCCCGTGGCGGCTGCGAATCCTCCGGCAGGCGCAGCACTTCCAGCGCCCGAGCCCGGTTGGGAAGGCGGCGGATGAAGCCGCGTTCCTCGAGCGCCGTGATGAGACGGTGGATGCCGGACTTGGACCTCAGGTCCAGTGCTTCCTTCATCTCCTCGAAGGAGGGCGGAACACCGTCCTGCTTGAGGCGGTCATTGATGAAGCGAAGCAGCTCGTGCTGTTTGCGAGTGAGCATCGATGCCTTCCGTCCGCGCGCCGCAATGAAAACAAATCACGAACAAACACTATCCGTTCTTTTTGTGTTCCACAATCGGTAAATGGATCGCTAATCCGGCACCGTGGAAACGCGGTTTCCTGCTCCTGTATGCAATGGCCTATGTGCTGCTCAAGTGTTATGCATGAGCGCGGGAGCACAGGAAGGACGATACATTGATCGGCACCATCGCGGACATCGTCGCGGCCCACCGTTCCGGGGCGGCGCGGCCGGCGGACACGGTTGCGCGCTGCTTCGAGCTCATCGAGCGTCATGGCGATCCGGCGGTCTTCACCGCGCTCAGCACGCCGCAGGCGATCGCGGCGGCGCTGCGGGCGCTGGAGGGGATCGATCCGGCCGGCCTGCCGCTTTATGGCGTGCCGTTCGCCGTGAAGGACAATATCGACGTCGCCGGCCTGCCGACCACCTGCGCCTGCCCGGACTACGCCTATGACGCGACCCGCGATGCGAGCTGCGTGACGCGGCTGCGCCGGGCCGGGGCGATCGTTATCGGCAAGACCAATCTCGACCAGTTCGCCACCGGGCTGAACGGGACGCGCTCGCCCTACGGCACGCCGCGTAACGCCATGCGGGCGGACCTGGTGCCGGGCGGGTCGAGCTCGGGCTCGGCGGTGGCGGTGGCGGCGGGGCTGGTGCCGTTTGCGCTCGGCACCGACACGGCCGGCTCCGGGCGCGTTCCCGCCGGGCTCAACAACATCGTCGGGCTCAAGCCCAGCCTCGGCCTCGTCTCGACCAGCGGCGTCGTGCCGGCCTGCCGCTCCCTCGACTGCGTATCGGTATTCGCGTTGTCGGTCGAGGAAGCGTTCGCGGTGCTGCGCGCGGCGGGCGGGTCGGACGAGGCGGACCCCTATTCGCGTGCGCTGCCGATCGGCGCGCCGGGGGACTTTCCCGCCCGGCCGCGTATCGCGGTGCCGCGCCGCGCGGATCTGGTCAGCTTCGGCGACCGGCTGGCCGAGCGGGCCTTCGCCGCCGCCGTCGCCCGCATGGAGCGGCTGGGCGCCGAGGTCGAGGAGATCGACATGGCGCCGTTCCACGACACGGCGAAGCTGCTCTATGAGGGCCCCTGGGTCGCCGAGCGCCTCGCCGCAGTGGGCGCGTTCCTGGAATCGCGGCCGGCCGCGTTCCATCCCGTGGTGCGCTCCATCGTCGAGCAGGGACGGGGCCTCAGCGCGGTCGACGCGTTCCGCGGCCAGTACCGGCTCGCCGAGCTGAAGGTGCAGGCGCGCGCGGCGCTGGCCGGTTTTGACGCGCTGATGGTGCCGACCATGCCGACCGTCTACACGGTCGAGCAGATGCTGGCCGAGCCGGTGCGCTACAACAGCAATCTCGGCGTCTACACCAACTTCGTGAACCTGCTCGACATGTGCGCCCTGTCGGTGCCGGCCGAGATCCGGCCGGACGACGCGCCGGCGGGGGTGACGCTGCTGGCGCCGGCGGGGCGCGACGCGCATCTCGCCGCGCTCGGCTCCGGCTTCCATGCGGATACCGGCCTGACCATGGGAGCGACCGGCCGGCGGCTGGGACCGCGCCCGCAGGCGAGGCCGCGTCCGGCACCGGGCTTTCTCGAGCTGGCGCTGTTCGGCGCGCATCTCTCCGGCCTGCCGCTCAACGGGGATCTGGTGGCGGCCGGTGGCGTGTTCCTGCGCAATGCGCGCACCAGCGCCGACTACCGACTGCATCTCCTGCCGGAAGGGCGGGTGCGCCGGCCCGGGCTGGTGCGTGGCCGTCCGGGCTCCGGCGCGCCTATCGCCTGCGAGGTGTGGGCGCTGCCCGCCGAAGCGTTTGGCCGGCTGGTCGCCGCCATTCCCGCTCCGCTCGGCGTGGGGTCGGTGATGCTCGACGATGGCACGGAGGTGAAGGGCTTCCTCATGGAGGCGGCCGCGGCGGCCAATGCGCGCGACATCACGGCGTTCGGCGGCTGGCGGGGCTTTCTCGCCGCCGAGGAGGAACGGCGCGAGAGCCACGCCGTCGGCGGCTGAAAGATATCTGGATTATCGTGTCAGATCAGACGCTTTGAGCGTATTGCTCATAAGCGTCATGAACGATGGCGATGTGGCTGCGCATGGCGGCGATGGCGCCTTCGCGGTCGCCGCGCAGGATCGCCGTCACCACCCGGTCGTGCTCGGTATGCGACAAGCCGAGGCGCCCGAGCGCGCGGAACTGCGCCCGGCGGAAGGGCGACAGGCGCCGGCGGGTGCCGAGGGTGATCTCGATCAGATAGTCGTTGTGGCTGCCGTCATAGATGGTGGTGTGGAACTGGTCGTTCGCCTCGCGATAGGCGTTGAAGTCGCCCTGGCGCATCAACTCGCCCATGGCATCGTGCAGCTTCACAAGTGCGCGGCGCTCGGCCGGCGTCATCTGCAGCGCCGAGAGGCCGGCGCACAGGCCCTCCAGCTCGGCCATGACGTCGAACATGTTCTGCAGGCGCTCGACGCCGGGGCGCGCCACCACCGCGCCGCGATGCGGGCGGGCATCCACGAGGCCGGAGGCGGTGAGCTCGCGCAGCGCCTCGCGCACCGGGGTGCGGGAGACGCCGAAGCGGGTGGCGAGGGCGGTCTCGTCGAGCGTCGTGCCGGGCGGCAGCAGGCCGCGCGTGATCTCGTCGGCGAGCTGCATGCGCAGGCTCTCGGCGCGGGTCACGCGCCCACGACCGGCCTTCGCGGAGAGCATCGGGTCAGCGGGAAAGCGAACGGAAACCACGGACATGAGCGACAGGGTACCCGGCAATGCAGCGAGTCGCTGCCGCGAAAATGCCGCAGCGCCCGATCTTTAGCACGATGAGCGAACAAAATCCGCAAATCGCCGACCGCGCCTTGATATCGCTCACGCCTCTATCGATTCACTCGTCGACGTGGCTTACCTCGTCGATCACGCTGACATGGGCGGCGACCACTTTCCAGCCGCCGGGGGTGCGCATCCAGCTCTGCATCTGACGCCCGACCTTCCCGGGCGCCGTATCGCGCCGGAACAGCGTGGCCGCCACCGCGAAGTCGCGGCCATAGGTGGTGATCTCGGTGCGCTCGAGCTGGCGCATCAGACCGGCCGGCGAGCGGGCGGCGCGGAAGGCGCGGATCGCGCCGATGCCGTAGAGGTTTTCCCCGCCGCCATAGCGGATGGTCGTGTCCGATTCGAAGAACAGGTCGTCGAGCGCCTCGACGTCGTTGGTGACGAGGGCCTGCTCGTAGCGGTCGAAGGCGGCGCGCACCTCGGCGAGCACGTCCGGCAGGTTGATGTCCATCGGCGAAGTCCTCTACTGCGCCGGCCGGCATCGGCTCCTGCGGCGATCGCGCAGCACACAGGCTGAAGGCAGCGCGGTCAATCCTCGAGCGGGAGAATCTGGCACGGCTCGCCGGCCAGGGCGGCGGGCGCGTTCGGGGGCCGCACGAGCAGCACGTCGGCACGGGCGAGGACGCGCAGCATCGAGCTGTCCTGCACCGGCAGTGGGCGCACGACGGGCACGCCGTCCTCCTCGCCGACGATGGCCGCGCGCATGAAGTCCATGCGGTGGTCATTGGCCTTGAGGTCGACACCGAGCCTGGCGGGTTTCAGGGCCGGCTTCGGCGCGACGGCCTCGCCCTGCAGTGCCCGCAGCAGCGGCACGAGGAAGAGAAGTGCGCAGACATGGGCGGAGACCGGGTTTCCCGGCAGCCCGACCACCAGCGTGCCGGCGGGCGAGCGGCCGAACATCAGCGGCTTGCCCGGGCGCAGCGCGATCTTGTGCACGGCGAGCTCGACGCCCTGCGCGGTCAGCGCCGGGGCGACGAGATCGTGGTCGCCGACAGAGGCGCCGCCGGTCGTCACCAGCACGTCGATCCCGCTCGCCAGCGCCGCGTGCACGCCTTCCTGCGTCGCCGCCATGGTGTCGGGCAGAATGCCGAGATCGGCCACCTCGGCGCCGGCACGGCGGGCAAGGGCACCGACCGAATAGATGTTGGACAGGATGACGTTGTGTGCCGCCGCCCCGGCGCCCGGCCGCACCAGCTCGTCGCCGGTGGAAAGGAGGCCGACGCGCGGCCGGCGGATGACTGCCAGCTCGGCGACGTCGGCGGAGGCGGCGAGGGCGAGGTCGCGGGCGCGCAGGCGATGGCCGGCCGGGAGCAGCGTCTCGCCGGTCGCGAAGTCGCCGCCGGCGCGGCGGATATGTCGGCCGATGGTCGCGGCCTCGGTGACGGTGACCGCGTCGCCCTCGCGCCTCGTGTCTTCCTGGATCACGACGGCGTCGGCGCCCTCGGGCATCACCGCGCCGGTGAAGATGCGCACCGCCGCGCCCGGCGTCACCGTGCCGGCGAATGGGCGCCCGGCGGCGGATTCGCCGGTCACGCGCAGCGTTGCGTCGAGAGTCGCGTCGTCCGCGTGAACGGCGTAGCCGTCCATGGCCGAGACGTCGGCGCCGGGCGTGGTGCGGCGGGCGACCACCGGGGCGGCAAGCACGCGCCCGTCGGCGGCGTCGAGCGCGACGGATTCGCTGCCGAGAACCTTGGCGGCGGAAAGCAGGCGCTGAAGCGCCTCCTCGACCGGCATCAGTGCCTTCATGCCGCGATCCTCACGCCGACATCCTCACGCCGCCTGCCAGTGGCCGGAACGGCCGCCGTCCTTCTCGACGAGACGGATCGCCTCGATGCGCATGCCGCGATCGACCGCCTTGGCCATGTCGTAGATGGTGAGGCACGCGACCGAGACGGCGGTCAGCGCCTCCATCTCGACGCCGGTCTGGCCGGTCGTGCGCACCGTCGCCCGCACCTTGAGGCCCGGCAGGCCGGCATCGGGCTCGATCTCGACCGCGACCTTGGACAGCAGCAGCGCGTGGCAGAGCGGGATCAGCTCATGTGTGCGCTTGGCCGCCATGATGCCGGCGAGGCGGGCGGTGCCGATCACGTCGCCCTTCTTGGCGTTGCCGCTCTCGATCAGCGCGAGCGTCGCCGCTTCCATCACGACGCGGCCCTCGGCGACGGCGATGCGGTCGGTGACGGCCTTGTCGCCGACATCGACCATGTTCGCCGCGCCGCTGGCGTCGATATGGGAGAGGGCGGGGCGCTCCTCGCTCATGGCGCGCGCCTTCCTCAGCCCGCCGCGCGGGCGAGCGGGGCCGGCGCCAGCAGCTCGGCGGTCGCCGCCGCCACGTCGGGCTGGCGCATCAGGCTCTCGCCCACGAGCACGGTGCGGATGTCGACCAGCGCGAGGCGCGCGACGTCGTCCGGCGTGAAGATGCCGCTCTCGCCGACGATCACCCGCTCGGCCGGCACGCGCGGGGCGAGGCGCTCGGAGGTCTCCAGCGTCACCTCGAAGGTCCGCAGGTTGCGGTTGTTGATGCCGATCATCCGGCCCGGCAGGGCGAGGGCGCGGTCGAGCTCGGCATCGTCATGCACCTCGACCAGCGCGTCCATGCCGAGGCCCTCGGCGGTCTCGATCAGGTCGCGCGCCAGCGCGTCGTCGACCGAGGCCATGATGACGAGAATGCAGTCCGCGCCCCACGCCCGCGCCTCGAACACCTGGTAGGTGTCGTGCATGAAGTCCTTGCGCAGCGCCGGCAGCGAACACGCGGCGCGGGCACTGGTGAGGAATTCAGGCGCGCCCTGGAAGGAGGGGCCGTCGGTGAGCACGGAGAGGCAGGCCGCACCGCCCGCCTCATAGGCCCGTGCATGGGCCGGCGGATCGAAGTCCGGCCGGATCAACCCCTTGGACGGGCTCGCCTTCTTGATTTCGGCGATCAGCGCGGTGGCGCCGGAGGCGATGCGCGCCTCGATCGCGGCGAGGAAGCCGCGCGGCGCATCGGCCTGTTCGGCGCGGGCGCGGATCTCGGCCGGCGGGACGGCGCGCTTGGCGGCGGCGATCTCCTCCAGCTTGTAGGCCTCGATGCGCTTGAGAATATCGGCCATCGGCGCCTCCCTCACTCCGCGATCGCGGAGACCGCGACGAGGCGGTCGAGTGCCGCCTCGGCATGGCCGCCCCTGAGGCTGGTGCGGGCGATCTCCAGCGCGTCGCCGAGCGTGTCGGCCTTGCCGGCGACCACCAGCGCGGCGGCGGCGTTCATCAGCGCGACGTCGGCATAGGCGCTCGGCTGGCCGGCGAGGACGGCGCGCAGCGCGGCCGCGTTCGCCGTGCCGTCGCCGCCCTTCAGCGCGGCGGAGGTGGCGCGTTCGAGGCCGAATTCCTCGGGCGTGATCTCGAAGCTGCGGATCTCGCCATCCACGAGTTCGGCGACATGGGTCGGGCCGGTGGTGGTGATCTCGTCGAGCCCGTCCGAGCCGTGCACCACCCAGGCGCGGGTCGAGCCGAGCGAGCGCAGCACCTGGGCGATCGGCTCGACCCAGTTGCGGGAGAACACGCCGACCATCTGGCGGGTGACGCCGGCCGGGTTCGACAGCGGGCCGAGCAGGTTGAAGATGGTGCGGGTGCCGAGCTCCACGCGGGTGGGCCCGACATGCTTCATCGCCGGGTGGTGGGCGGGCGCGAACATGAAGCCGATGCCCGCCTCGGCGATGCAGCGCGCGATCTGCTCGGGTGTCAGGTCGAGCCGGACACCGAGCGCCATCAGCACATCCGCCGCGCCGGACTTGGAGGACAGCGCGCGGTTGCCGTGCTTGGCGACCGGCACGCCGGCACCGGCGACGATGAAGGCGGCGCAGGTCGAGATGTTGTAGGAGCCCGAAGCGTCGCCGCCCGTGCCCACCACGTCGACCGCGCCTTCCGGCGCCTCTACCCGGAGCATCTTGGCGCGCATGGTGGTGACCGCGCCGGCGATCTCCTCCACGTCCTCGCCGCGCACGCGCAGGCCCATGAGGATGGCGCCGATCTGCGAGGGCGTCGCCTCGCCCGACATCATCACGTCGAAGGCGAACGCCGCCTCGGCCCGGGTCAGCGTGGCGCCGGTGGCGATCTTGCCGATGACGGCCTTCAGGTTTTCCATGCTCTCCCCGCGTTGCTTCAGGCGGCCCGCGAGCGGCGCGGGCCGGAGTTCCACGCCCGCGCCAGGTCGAGGAAGTTCTTCAGGATGGTGTGCCCGTGCTCGGAGGCGATGCTCTCGGGGTGGAACTGCACCCCGTGCACCGGCAGCTCCTTGTGCGACAGGCCCATGATCAGCCCGTCATCGGTCTCGGCGGTGATGCCGAGCGAAGCGGGCAGGGTCTCGCGCCGGACGATGAGCGAGTGGTAGCGCGTCGCCTTGAACGGGCCGTTGATGCCGCGGAACACGCCCTCGCCCCGGTGGCGCACCTCCGACAGCTTGCCGTGGAGCGGCAGCGGCGCGCGGATCACCTCGCCGCCGAACACCTGGCCGATCGCCTGGTGGCCGAGGCAGACGCCGAATACCGGCACGCCCTCGCTGGCGGCGCGGCCGATCAGCTCCAGGCAGATGCCCGCCTCGTTCGGCGTGGCGGGACCGGGGGAGATGACGATCGCCTCGGGCTGGAGCGCCAGCGCCTCGTCGGCGGTGAGGGTGTCGTTGCGGCGCACGTCCACCTCGGCGCCGAGTCCGCCGATATAGTGGACGAGGTTCCAGGTGAAGCTGTCGTAATTGTCGACGAGAAGGATCATCGCGCGTCCATCCGCCGGTCTTGGGCCGGCATGAAAAGCTCTAGGGTGTTGACCGGCGCCGGGTCAAGCCGCGTGCTCGGATCGAGCGGGCCTGCCTCGCGCCGGGCGGCGAGGGGAGTGTCGCCGGCTTCACCATCGCTCGTGGCGCGCGCGCTCCATGCTCACTGCCCCCGCGCCGCCCGGGCGGCGAAGCGCACCGCTTCCTCGCCGGCGCGGAACAGCGCCTTGGCCTTGTTGACGCATTCCTGCAGCTCGCTCTCCGGCACCGAGTCGTAGACGATGCCGGCGCCGGCCTGCACGTGCATCTGGCCGTCCTTTACGACGGCCGTGCGCAGCACGATGCAGGTGTCCATCTCGCCGTCGGCGCCGAAATAGCCGATGGCGCCGGCATAGATGCCGCGCTTGTCGCGTTCCAGCTCGTCGATGATTTCCATCGCCCGCACCTTGGGCGCGCCCGAGACCGTGCCGGCCGGGAAGCCGGCGGCGAGCGCGTCCAGCGCGTCGCGGCGCGGGTCGAGGTCGCCCTCGACGTTGGAGACGATGTGCATCACCTGGCTGTAGCGCTCGATGAGGAAGCTGTCGGTGACGTGCACCGAGCCGATCGTCGAGACCCGGCCGACATCGTTGCGCCCGAGGTCGAGCAGCATCAGGTGCTCGGCGCGCTCCTTGGGGTCGGCGAGGAGCTCGTCCTCCAGCGCCTTGTCCTCATGGGGCGTGGCGCCGCGCCGGCGGGTGCCGGCGATCGGGCGGATGGTGACGGTGTCGCCGCGCAGCCGCACAAGGATCTCCGGGCTGGAGCACACGATGGCGAAGCCGCCGAAGTTGAAATAGACTAGGAACGGCGCCGGGTTGATGCGCCGCAGCGCCCGGTAGAGCGAGAAGGGTGGCAGGGTGAAGGGCGCGTCAAAGCGCTGGGACAGCACCACCTGGAAGATGTCGCCGGCGCGGATGTACTCCTTCGCCCGCTCCACCATCGCCCGGTAGGTTTCCGGCGCGGTGTTGGACACCGGCGCCACCGCTTCGTGGAAGGCGTCCTCCGGCGGCAGGTTGGGCAGCGCGCTGTCGAGCGCGGCGACCACCACCTCCAGCCGCTCGCGCGCGGTCTCATAGGCGGCGAGGGCGCCCACGCCCTCCTGCGGGCGCACCGGCGTCACCACGGTGATCTCGTCACGCACCGCGTCGAACACCACCATCACGGTGGGGCGCACGAAGATGGCGTCGGGCACGCCGAAGATGTCGGGCTTGGCCTGCGGCAGGCGCTCCATCTGCCGCACCATGTCGTAGCCGAGATAGCCGAACACGCCCGCCGCCATGGGCGGGGCGCCGGCCGGCAGGTGGATGCGCGATTCCGCGACCAGCTTGCGCAGCGAGACCAGCGGCTTGTCGGGGCAGGGCTCGAATCCGTCCGGCGCGAGGCAGTCCGGGAACCGGGCCGCCTCGCGGTTGATCTCGGCGCGGTCGCCCTGGCAGCGCCAGATGACGTCCGGCTCGATGCCGATCATCGAGTAGCGCCCGCGCGTGGCGCCGCCCTCGACCGATTCGAGCAGGAAGCTGTTCGGCTTCTCGCCGGCGATCTTGAGGAAGGCCGAGACCGGGGTCTCGAGATCGGCGATCAGCGTGGTCGTGACCACCTGGGCTTCGCCGCGCTCATAGGCGGCGGCGAAGTCCGCGACGTCGGGATGGGGATGCATGGATGCGGATCCTCAGTCGACCGCGTCCGCGCCGACGATCTGGTCGAGCGCCGTCCGGTTGATGCGCGCGCCGAGCTCGGACTGGAGCGCGACCAGATATTCGGTCATCAGGTCGTTCTCCATGCCCTGCCGGATGTCGCTCACCAGCTTCTCGTCCGGCTTGGCGCCGGCCGGGATGTCGACGTTGAGCACCTTGAACAGGATCCGGCTGTCGCCACCCTCGGCCATGGCGCTGCCGACATCGCCCTTGGGCGTGTCGAACACGGCGTCGAGGATCTCCTGCGGGATGCCGTCGGCGGCGCGCCCGCGCTTCAGCCCGTTGGCGGCGCGCAGCTCCAGCCCAGCATCGGTCACCGCGATGTCGAACGAGGTGCCGGCGGCCACCTTTGCCTTGATGTCCTCGACCTTCTTGTCGAGTTCCTCGGCGGTCTTGTCGTCCTTCCAGCGCTCCAGCACCAGGGGCTTGGCCTGCTCGAAGGTGCGGTCGGCCGGCGGTGTCACCGAATCCACTACGTACCAGACGTAGCCGCCCGGCTGGCCACTCGGCTGGGCACCGGGCTGGGCGGCGTTCTGCGGCAGGCGGATGGGGTCGTTGTCCGCGCCGACATCGGCGGCGAAGGCGCCGCGCAGCACCTCGGCCCGGCCGGGGATGGAGGCGACCGGCTGGTTGTCCGGCGTGCGCCCGTCCGCGTCGGTCTCGATGGTGACGAGCGGCACGCCGATCTTCGACGCGATCTCGGAGAGCTGGGCACCGCTGGCGCGGTCGTCCTCGATGTCGTCATATTTCAGCCCGACCGCGCGGGCGGCGGCGTCCATCTGCAGCTTGGCGCGGATCTGGTCCGCGACCTCGGAAAGCGGCTGGATGTTGGACGGGGTGATGGTGCCGACATGGACGATCACCGGGCCGAAGCGGCCCGCGATCACGCCGCTGGTGCCGTCGGCCGGCAGCGCGAAGGCGGCGTCGGCGATGGCCGGGTCGACGATGTCGGTCTTGGCGACGGTGCCGATATCGATGTCCTTGGCCGACAGCTTGCGCTCGGCGGCGATGTCGACGAACGACGTGCCGGCCTCGATCCGCGCCGCCGCCGCCTTGGCCTCGTCCTCGTTGGGGAACACGATCTGCTGGACGTCGCGGCGCTCGGGTGTGCCGTAGTTCGCGAGGTTGGCGTCATAGTCCGCCTTGACCTCGGCGTCGGTCACCTTCTGGGTGGCGACCAGCGCCTGCGGGGTCAGCGCCAGCACCTCGATCTTGCGGAATTCGGGCGCCTTGAATGCCACCTTGCGCTTGTCGAAGAAGGCCTGCAGGTCGGCGTCGCTGGGGGCGGCGAGCGCCGGCAGCGAAGCCTTGGTCAGCATGGCGTAATTGACCGAGCGTTCCTCGTTCTGGTAGCGCGCGACCGCATCCTTCATCACCTGCGGCACCTCGATGCCGCCGCCGAGCGACTGGATGAGCTGCTGGCGCAGCGCGAAGCGGCGCTCGGTGTCGACGAAGCGGGCCTCGGTGAAGTTGTTGGCGCGCAGCAGGCGGTCGAAATAGGCCGGGTCGAACGCGCCGGACGGGCCGAAATAGGCCGGGTTCTCCTGCACGCGGCGGGCGATCTCCGAATCCGACAGGGCGAGGCCGAGCCGGTTCGCCTCGTCGTCGAGGGCGGCCTCGGCGAGGCGCTCGTTTAGCACCTGGTCGGGAATGCCGAGCGCGCGCGCCTGGTCGGGCGAGATCCCGCGCTTGAGCTGCTGGCTGAGGCGCTGCAGGCGGTCCTGATAGAGCTGGCGGAACTCGGGCACAGTGATTTCCGTATCCCCGATGGTGGCCAGCGTCTGGCTGCCGAATCCGCGGAACACATCGGCGATGCCCCACACGCCGAAGCTCACGATAAGAAGGGCCATGAGGATCTTGGCGATGAGTCCGGAAGCGCTCTTGCGCAGAGTCTGCAGCATCTTGGTTCTCGTTGGCGGGCGCCGAAAAGGGGCAGGCGCGCGAAAGGCGCGCATCATAGGGAGGGCTCTTTCAGGCTGCAATGTCGCATCTGCGGCCATTTGCCCGTGCCGTTCGGGTCTGTTACGCGAGGGCAGCCTGTTTGAGGTGTTGATTGACGTATTTGAGGTGAAGGAGCGCTTGGCAGCATGACGACGCGTCGCCCCCTGGTCGCCGGCAATTGGAAGATGAACGGCCTGAAGGCCTCCGTCCCGGAATTCCGACGTATCGTGGAGGGCTATGACGCCGCTCTTCGCGCCCGCACCGATCTCATGGTCTGCCCGCCGGCGACGCTGCTCGCCGGCTTCGCCGCCGCCGAGCCCGCCTCCCCGGTCGGCCTCGCGGGCCAGGACTGCCATCCCGCCGCGAGCGGGGCGCATACGGGCGACATCTCGGCCGAGATGCTCGCCGACGCCGGCGCGGGCGCGGTGATCGTCGGTCATTCCGAGCGCCGCGCCGACCATGGCGAGAGCGACGAGCTGGTGCGGGCCAAGGCGGAGGCCGCGCGCCGGGCGGGCCTCCTCGCCATCATCTGCGTCGGCGAGACGCGCGAGGTGCGCGAGGCGGGCCGGGCGCTCGACGTAGTGCGCGGCCAGCTCGCCGGCTCGGTGCCGGATGGGGCAGACAGCGAGAACACCGTCATCGCCTATGAGCCGGTCTGGGCGATCGGCACCGGCCTCACCCCGACCATCGACGAGATTGCCGAGATGCACGGCGCCATGCGTGCGCACCTCAAGGAGCGCTTCGGCGCACAGGCGGACCGGATTCGCCTGCTCTATGGCGGCTCGGTGAAGCCGGAGAATGCTGGGGAAATTCTCGCCGCCGCCGATGTCGACGGCGCCCTGGTGGGCGGGGCGAGCCTCGAGGCGACGTCTTTTCTTAGCATCGCGCGCGCCTATCTCTAGGGCTCGACCGGGGGCGTGCGCATGGCGCCGCGCCCGGGTGCTGGAAACGCCGGACGCAATCGTGTAGGAACGCGCCCGACATTTGCGGCGGGCCGGGCCGACCCGCCGCCTATTCCTTGAAGGCATAAGATGCAGACCGTAATCATCGTCATCCATCTCATGGTGGTGCTCGCCCTCATCGGCGTGGTGCTGATCCAGCGCTCCGAGGGCGGCGGGCTCGGCATCGGCGGTGGTGGCGGCGGAGGCGGCGGCTTCTTCAGCGCGCGCGGCACGGCCAACGTGCTGACCCGCGCGACCGCGATCCTCGCCGCGCTGTTCTTCATCACCAGCCTTTCGCTGACCATTCTGGCCGGCTGGGGTCGCGGGCCTTCGACCATCTTCAACACGCCCGCCGCCACCACGCCGGCAGGCACGCCTGCCTCGCCCAGCGCTCCCGCGCCGGGCGGCAGCGTGCTCGACCAGCTCAAGGGCGCGCAGCCCGCACCCACGGCGCCGGCCGCGCCGCAGGTTCCGCAGTCGCAGTGATCGCGCGCGGCTTACGAGCCGCGTCGAGCTTACCCACAGGCGAGAGTCCGCTCTGATCGCGCGGGCTCTCGTCGAATCGTTTTTTTGCAGTTAGAAACCGAATTCCATGGCGCGCTATATTTTCATCACCGGCGGCGTCGTGTCCTCGCTCGGCAAGGGCCTCGCTTCCGCCGCTCTCGGTGCATTGTTGCAGGCCCGTGGTTACAAGACCCGGCTGCGCAAACTCGACCCCTACCTCAACGTCGATCCGGGGACGATGAGCCCCTATCAGCACGGCGAGGTTTTCGTCACCGACGACGGGGCCGAGACCGATCTCGACCTCGGCCACTACGAGCGCTTCACCGGCCGTCCGGCGACCAAGCAGGACAACATAACGACCGGGCGCATCTATCAGGACATCCTCGCCAAGGAGCGGCGCGGCGACTATCTCGGCGCCACCATCCAGGTGATCCCGCACGTCACCAACGCCATCAAGGACTTCGTCCTGTCCGGCAACGAAGGCTACGACTTCGTGCTGGTGGAGATCGGCGGCACGGTGGGCGACATCGAGGCGATGCCGTTCCTGGAATCGATCCGCCAGATCGGCAACGAGCTGCCGCGCAAGCACTGCATCTATGTCCACCTGACGCTGCTGCCCTTCATCCCCTCCGCCGGGGAGCTGAAGACCAAGCCGACGCAGCACTCGGTGAAGGAGCTGCGCTCGATCGGCATCGCACCGGACATCCTGCTCTGCCGCACCGACCGCGAGATCCCGCGCGAGGAGCGCCGCAAGCTCGGCCTGTTCTGCAACGTGCGCGAAAGCGCGGTGATCGAGGCGCGCGACGCCGACAACATCTACGCCGTGCCGTCCGCCTATCACGAGGCGGGGCTGGATACCGAGGTGCTGGCCGCGTTCGGCATCGAGCCGGCGCCGGAGCCGGACCTGACGCGCTGGAAGCGGGTCGAGGCGGGCATCCGCAACCCGGAAGGGGCGGTGACCATCGCCATCGTCGGCAAGTACACCGGCATGAAGGACGCCTACAAATCGCTCATCGAGGCGCTGGCCCATGGCGGGCTCGCCAACAATGTGCGGGTCAATCTCGACTGGATCGAGAGCGAGATCTTCGAGCGCGAGGATCCCGCCCCGTTCCTCGAGCATGTGCACGGCATCCTGGTGCCGGGCGGGTTCGGCCAGCGCGGCGCCGAGGGCAAGATCCGCGCGGCGCAGTTCGCGCGCGAGCGGCAGGTGCCCTATCTCGGCATCTGCTTCGGCATGCAGATGGCGGTGATCGAGGCGACGCGGAACCTCGCCGGCGTCACGGGCGCCAACTCGACCGAGTTCGGCCCGACCACCGAGCCCGTGGTCGGCCTGCTCACCGAGTGGCTGCGCGGCAACGAGCTGGAAAAGCGCGGCATCGGCGGCGATCTCGGCGGCACGATGCGGCTCGGCGCCTATCCCGCCGCGCTTGCCGACGGCAGCCGGGTGGCGGAAATCTACGGCTCGACCAAGATTTCCGAGCGCCATCGCCACCGCTACGAGGTCAATCTCGGCTATCGTGAGCGGCTCGAGGCGTGCGGCATGCGGTTCTCCGGCATGTCGCCGGATGGGCTGCTGCCGGAGATCATCGAATATCCGGACCACCCGTGGTTCGTCGGCGTGCAGTTCCATCCGGAGCTGAAATCGCGTCCGTTCGAGCCGCATCCGCTGTTCGCCTCCTTCGTGGGCGCCGCCGCGGTGCAGAGCCGGCTGTTCTGACTTTCCCGTCTGGCCCCAGGAGGCGCCGTTGATTCGCGGTCTCGATCACGTCGTGCATGTGGTGCGAGACCTCGAAGCCGCGGGTGCGTTCTACGGCGCGCTCGGCTTCACGGTCGGCGCGCGGAACCGGCATCCGTGGGGCACCCACAACCGGCTGGTCCAGCTCCCCGGCTTCTTCGTCGAGATGCTGGAAATCGCCGAGCCCGCCGCCATTCCTCCGCACGGGGAGGGGCGCTTCTCCTTCGGCGCCTTCAACCGGGACTTCCTGGCCGAGGTCGGGCAGGGGCCGTCCATGCTGGTGCTGGAAGGCCGCGATCCGCTGGCGGAGAAGGAAGTGTTCGACCTTGCCGGCTTCGGCGGGTTCGAGATCTTCGACTTCGCCCGCCGGGGCACGCGGCCCGACGGGTCAGAGGTCGAGGTCGCCTTCTCGCTGACCTTCGCGCGCGATCCGGCCGCGCCCCGTGCGGGCTTCTTCACCTGCCTGCAGCGCTACCCGGAGAATTTCTGGGCGCCGGCGCTCCAGCGCCATGCGAACAGGGCGAGCGGCATTGCCGGCGTGGTGCTGACAGCGGCCGAGCCTGCCGCCCATGCCGCCTTCCTCTCAGCCTTCCTCGGCACCGATCCGCGCCGCGCCGTGGACGGCTGGTACGTGGCCCATACGCCGCGCGGCGACGTCGAGGTGATGAGCCCCGAACTCTATGCCGAGCGCTTCGGCGTGGCCGCGCCGGCCGACGCCACGCTCCGCCTCGCGGCGCTGCGCTTTGCCGTCGCCGATGCGGGGGCGGTCCGTGCATCCGCTTCGGCGGCGGAGCCGATGGAGGGCGTGACGGTGGTGGGGCCGGAGGAAGCGTTCGGCGCGGCGCTGGTGTTCGAGACCGTCTCCTAAGGACGGCTCAGCCGCGCGGGATCGACGAAACAAAAAGGCCCGGAACAGGTTCCGGGCCTTTTTTCATGTCGGTTGCCGGGGCGGCGCCGGAGGCGCTCAGGAGCGCACCTTCTCCGGGATCGGCGCCTCGCTCGCCCCGATGCGGCCCGGCAGCAGGGCACGCGCCCGCTCGCGCATGGCCAGCCAGGGCTCCACGGCGTTGAGCGACGAGCCTTCCAGCCAGCCGATCACGGCAGCGGAGAGGAAGGGCAGGCTCTGCACCGCCAGCGCGAAGGCGAACAGGTTCACCTCAACCACCGCGTGCCAGTTGGTCATGCGCAGGCCGATGGCCGAGAGCAGCAGCCCGCCGCCGATGATCGCCTCCGGCAGGGCCGGGAAGGCGCGGGCAGCGCCGGCGAGCCAGCTTCCCTTGGCCGTGCGGGCGAAGCCGAGGTCCTTGTAGCGGAAGCTGTCATAGACCGCCTTGGCGACGGTGAACTGCACCGCCATCGCCGCGAAGGCCGCGCCGAGCATGCGCACCGGCGTGGTGGCGACGCGCAGCCGGTACAGCGCGATGAAGTGCAGGATGTAGATGCCGAAGCAGAACAGGATCGGCATGGTGAGGATGCGCTGCGGCACAGCGATGCCGAGGCCGAGCACCACCGGCACCCAGAGCAGGCTGAGGATCGCCACCAGCGCGCCGATGCTCTCCGAGCCGAGCCAGCTCACCCAGCCGATAGCGAATTCGCGGCGCTGGGCGGAGGTGAGGCGCGTGCCGGCGTTCGGCAGCATGCGGCGCCAGTGCTTCTTGACGATCTGCATGCCGCCATAGGCCCAGCGGTGGCGCTGCTTCTTGAACGAGGCGAAGTCGTCCGGCAGCAGGCCCCAGCCATAGCGGGTGTTGGTGTAGAGGCTCTTCCAGCCGCGCTCGACGATCGACAGGCCGAGGTCGGTGTCCTCGCAGATCGTGTCGCTCGACCAGTCGCCGGCCTCCATCATGGCGGCGCGGCGCATCAGGCACATGGTGCCGTGCACGACGATGGCGTCGTGCTCGTTGCGCTGGACCATGCCGATGTCGAAGAAGCCGGCATATTCGGTGTTCATCGCCTCGTGCATGAGGCTGCGATGGGCGTCGCGGTGGTCCTGCGGCGCCTGCACGATGCCGACCGTGGGGTCCTCGAAGGCCGGCACCAGGTCGCGCAGCCAGTTCGGGTCGACCACGTAGTCGGCGTCGATCACGCCGATGATCTCGGCGTCGGCCGCGGTCTGCTGCATGCCGACGCGCAGCGCGCCCGCCTTGAAGCCCGCGACCTTGGGCAGGTTGACGAACTTGAAGCGCTCGCCGAGCTCGCGGCAATAGGCCTCGATCGGCTCCCAGAAGGCCGGGTCCGGCGTGTTGTTGATGATGACCAGGCACTCGAAGTTGGGCCAGTTCAGCCGCGCGATGCCGTCCAGCGTCTGCTTCAGCATCTCCGGCGGTTCCTTGTAGGCCGGGATGTGGATCGAGACCTTGGGCGCGCGCGGGGGGGCGCCGGGCGCACGGGCGGGCAGGGCGGCGTGCGCCGGGCGCAGCAGCCGGCGCGGGGCGCGGCCGAAGGCGATGGTGGCAAGCTCCTCCACCCGGTGGAGCATGACGATCACCAGCGGTACCAGCAGCAGCAGGCTGATGACGAAGGTCACCTTGTTGCCGCCGACCACGTAATGGGTCAGCCAGTGGTCGGCCACGGTGGCGAGCCATGCGCCGACGAGATTGCCGGCCCCGACCATCACCAGCGCCTGCGTCAGGGTGAGGCGGGCGAAGCGGAAGACGGGTATCGAGAAGGCGATGCCCAGCAGCAACGCGATGGCGGCCGTAGCACCGTAGGTCGACGGGGCGACCGGGCCGGCGAGCGGGAATTTCAGCTCGCGATTGGCGTCGAGAATGCCCCAGTACTGGCCGACGCTGCCCTCGAAGCTCTTCCACGGCGCGTCGAACGCCTCGATGAGGTTGTACTCGATGCCGAGCGCGTCGGCGCGCGAGGCGAAGGTGCGGATGACCTTCGCCTGCTCCAGCTCGCCGGGCATCGCCGCGTCGCGATTGTAGCCCGCGCTCGGCCAGCCGAACTCGGCGATGACGATGCGCTTGCCGGGATAAGCGGCGCGCAGGCGCTCATAGATGTTGATCGCCCGGTCGACCACCTGGTCGGCGGGCACGCCCTCCCAGTAGGGCAGGATATGGGCGGCGATGAAGTCGACCGCCGAGACCAGCTCGGGATGGTCGAGCCAGACGTCCCACGTCTCGCCGGTGGTCACCGGGACGTTGGTCTGGCTCTTCACCTTGCGGATGATGTCGATGAGCTCGTCGGGCGTCTTTTCCGCGCGCAGGATCGACTCGTTGCCGACCACGATGGCGTTGACGTTCGAGTTCTTGCGGGCCGCCTCGAGAGCGTTGTCGATCTCGAGCTTGTTGCGCTTCTCGTCCTTGTCGATCCACGCGCCGACCGTGACCTTCAGCCCGTCCTCGGCGGCGAGCCGGGCGACGTGCTCGAGCCCGCCGGTCGAGGCGTAGGTGCGCACCGCCTTCGTATAGGGGGCGACGGCGTCGAGGTCGGAGCGGATCTGCGCATCCGTCGTGGCCTGGCCCTTATCGGGATTGGCGTCCCGCCCATAGGGCGCGAACGACATGCTGGCAAAGCGATCGGGAATGGCGGGGGCTGTCACCTCCTCCCGCATCGCCAGCCAGATAAAGGCATGCACGGACGTGACTACCGCAACTGCAGCGGCAGCGACACGAACAGCGGGACGCATGAGCACAACCCACAAATACGAGTGAGGTAACGGGTGATGTATAGTCCAAATTTAACGCAGTTGCAGCACGAACTTGCAGAGGTCACCAACGGCATGGGGGTGCCGCCGGACGAGACACCTGCACGTCCGTAACGTCTTGAAGCGGATATTTGTTCCGGTCTGTGGCGCAGACATGTCGCGGCGTGGGCCGCGACATGATTTCATTGCGCTGCGGGAGCGGCAGGCGCGGGGGGCGGAGGAGCCGGCGCGTCGGGGTTCACCCAGCACGCATGCGCGCGTTCCGACAGGCGCTCGGGCGACTTGGAGTCGATGTTGCCCTGCCGAACCAGGCAGCGGAACGCGATCTTCAGATGTTCCGTCGGGCAGCCGAAGCGCTCGTACAGGTCCATGTGGCGGCGGGCGGTGTCGATGTCGTCCCGCCACAGCAGCATGGTGATGCGCCGCCCGCTCCACACGCATTCGGGCAGGCCGGCATTGCCGGGAAGCTTTGCCGCCTCCGCATATTCCTCGATGGAGCGGCGCTGCGCCTCCTCCTTCGCCTGTTCCTCGGGCGACTTCTGCTCGGCCTGCTTGGGCTCCGAGGAGGAGCCTTGCGCATGGCCGATGGCGGCCGGCGCGGCTGCAAGGACGAGGCCGCCGAGTGCGACGACGGCGAAGGTACGGAGCGGGCTCAACATGATTGGAAACGTCACGCGCGAGGGGTAAGGCAAAGGGTGAAGCTCTTGCTGGGACAGACTAGGTGAAGCCCCTGAATTTGTCAGCATGACGGCGCGCTTCGGCGCACGCTTCCCGGGGCACCGCCACCGCCCATTTCGTCGCAGCTTCTCACTGATGACGTTATCTGCCCCTCATTTTGGTCGACTAGCACTTTGCACTGCGGCATGTGACAACATGGCCGCCCGACAGGGCGCCGCTGTTCCCGGAGAGTTCCCGTATGCGTCTTCCCCTTGCGCTCGCCGCTGCCGTCTGTGCGGTGATCGTGGCTGTGTGGGCCTGGCTCGGCCATCCGGTGCCGGCGCCGCCGTCTCCGCTTTCGGCCGGCGAGAAGCTGCCCTGCGTCTCCTACGCGCCGTTCCGTCCCGGCCAGTCGCCCTTCAGCGAGGGGCTGGTGGTGCCGGCCGAGCAGATTGACGACGATTTCGCCCGCCTGTCCAAGATCACCCAGTGCGTGCGCACCTATTCGACCGAGATGGGGCTCCACGTTGTGCCCGAGCTCGCCCGCAAGCATGGCATGACCGTGCTTCAGGGCATCTGGCTCGGCCGCGACCCGAAGAAGAACCAGGTCGAGATCGACGCCGGCATCAAGGCGGCGCAGGAGAATCCGGACGTTGTTAAAGCTGTGGTCGTGGGCAACGAGGTGCTGCTGCGCGGTGAGCTCTCGGCGACGGATCTGGCCGGCATCATCCGCGAGGTGCGCGAGAAGGTGCCCCCCGAGGTCAAGGTGACCTATGCCGACGTCTGGGAGTTCTGGGAGCGCAACCGCGAGCTCTCCAACGCCGTCGACTTCGTCACCGTGCACATCCTGCCGTTCTGGGAGGACATTCCGGTTGCGGCCGACAAGGCGGTGAAGCACATCGCCGACATACGCGAGCATGTCGGCGAGGTCTTTCCGGGCAAGGACATACTGATCGGTGAGACCGGCTGGCCGAGCGCGGGCCGCATGCGCGAGGGCGCGCTGCCTTCGCCCTCGAACCAGGCCAACGTGGTCCAGCAGCTTCTCGCCCTCGCCAAGGAGCGCGGCTACCGGGTCAACGTCATCGAGGCGTTCGACCAGCCGTGGAAGCGCGCCTCGGAAGGCACGGTGGGCGGCCATTGGGGCTTCCTCGACGCCTACACGCGCGACTTCAAGTTCACCTGGGGCCAGCCGGTCTCCGATCATCCGCACTGGATCGGCCAGTCCGCCGTCGGTGTCGCCTTCGCGGCGCTGATCTTTGCGGTGGCGGGCATGGCGCATCGCTGGGCGGGCGAGGGGCGCATGCGCAGCCGGCGCTGGTGGATGGTGGCGGGCATCGCGCTGTTCGCGGGCCTGATGTACGGCCGGCTGATCGCGACCATTCCGGTCGAGAGCCTCGACTGGGGCGGTTGGACGCGCGGCATCGCCCTGCTGGTGCTGGCGGCGATCGTGCCGCTGAGCTGCGCCCTGGCCATCGGCGCGCAGGCGCGGCTGGTGACGGTCTCGCTGGCGCTCAACCCGGCCATGGCGCCGGAGAGCACCGGGCTAGAGAAATGGCTCGCCTGGCTGCTCGTCGCCTCCATCGTGCTAGCGGTGCAGATCGCCTTCGGCCTGGTCTTCAACCCCCGCTACAAGGATTTCCAGTTCGCCGGGCTGACGCCGATCATCATGGCGTTCTTCTGCTATGCGCGGGTGGTGCCCAAGCTGCGCGGCGGCGAGAGGCGGCTGGCGGAGCGCATGGCGGCGGCCGTCTTCCTCGGCAGCGGCATCTACATCGCCTTCAACGAGGGCTTCGCCAACTGGCAGGCGCTGTGGACCGGCGCGCTGCTGATCGTCTTCGCGCTCACCCTTTCACGCGTCGCCAGGGCCGGGCCAAGGAGATGAGCAGCAGGCCGGCGGCGAGCGAGGCGAGGTTGTTGTTGTAGAGCACCACGCCTGCCGCCGACGCCATGACGCCGATGATGAACACGGCCACGCTCGGGCGGATGAACTGGATGATCGCGGCGACGATCGCGGTGATTCCGAACACGGAATAGCCGAACATCTCGATCACCAGGCTGCGCGCCTGGCAGGTGCTCGTCTCCACGCCGATGCAGGCGAGGCCGACGGCGGACTGCTCCACCAGCGCGTAGCGCATGTAGATCGCCCAGCCCAGCGCGAAGCCGCCGAGCAGGATGATGAGCTGGGTCGTCTTGGACCCGGGATGAAAGCTGCGTCGTGCCAAGGCGGTGGTCCTTCTCGCTCGCTTCTGCATGGCACGGCGTGCCGCAGCGATCAACGCGTGCTTTCGGGGAACGGTTGCCTGCGCTAAACAGCGGCGCTCAATTTCGGGGAGAGACAACACGATGCGCAGCCTTCTGGTGATCGTTCTCGCGGCAGGCGAGGGGACGCGGATGCGCTCGGACCGGCCCAAGGTGCTGCATGCGCTGGCCGGCCGCACCATGCTTTCCCACGTGCTCGACACGGCGATGCAGGCGGGCGCCGCGCATCTCGCCGTGGTGGTCGGCCCCGGCCACGACGCCGTCGCCGCCGAGGCGCGCCGTACGGCGCCGGAGGCGGAAGTGTTCGTGCAGGCCGAGCGTCGCGGCACGGCCGACGCGGTGCTGGCGGCGCGGGCAGCGATCGAGCGCGGCTTCGACGACGTGGTGGTGATGTATGGCGACACGCCGCTGGTGCGTCCGGCGACGCTGACCGGGCTGCGTACACCGCTGGCGGACGGGGCCGGGGTCGCGGTGCTCGGCTTCCGCCCGGCGGACCCGACCGGCTACGGGCGCCTGTTGACCAGCGGGGGCGAGCTGTTCGCCATTCGCGAGGAGGAGGACGCGACCGCCGAGGAGAAGGCGATCGGGCTGTGCAATGCGGGACTGATGGCGTTCGACGGGCGGCTGGCGCTCGACCTGTTCGGGCGCATCGGCAATGCCAACGCCAAGGGCGAATTCTACCTCACCGACGCGGTCGAGATCGCCCGCACGCTCGGCCGGCGCGCCGGCTTCCACGAGGCAGCGGTGGCCGAGGTGGCGGGCGTCAACAGCCGCTTGCAGCTCGCGGCGGCCGAGGCGCTGATGCAGACCCGCCTGCGCCGGGCCGCGCTCGGCGGCGGGGCGACGCTGGTGGCGCCGGAGACGGTGTTCTTTTCCTACGACACCAAGGTCGGGCGCGACGTGGTGATCGAGCCGCATGTGGTGTTCGGCCTCAATGTGCGGGTCGAGGATGGGGCGACCGTGCGCTCCTTCACCCATATGGAGGGCGCGCGCATCGGGCCGGGGGCCATCGTCGGCCCGTTCGCGCGGCTGCGCCCGGGTGCGGACCTCGGCAAGGACGTGCATGTCGGCAATTTCGTGGAGATCAAGGCCTCCGAGCTTTCGGCCGGGGTCAAGGTCAACCATTTGTCCTATGTCGGCGACACCAGCGTCGGCGAGCGGACCAATGTCGGGGCGGGTACCATCACCTGCAATTACGACGGCTTCCGCAAGCACCGCACGGTGATCGGCGCCGACAGCTTCATCGGCACCAATACGCTGCTGGTCGCGCCGGTCTCGGTCGGCGAGCGCGCCTATATCGGCACCGGATCGGTCATCACCGACGACGTGCCGCCCGACGCGCTGGCCATCGCCCGGGCGCGGCAGGTCAACAAGCCGGGCCTCGCGGCGCGGCTGCGCGAGCGGCTTTCCGCCGGCCTACTCCCGAAGAAGTAGGCGGCCGGACGCGAAAGGAAGCGACATCCGAATTGATTTCGGTATTGCGGTGACGGCCGGTTAAACGCTGAATCGTACATTGTGCGGCGCACGGAGATCGGCCTGTCATGTGTGGAATCATCGGCATCGTCGGGGTGGCCCCTGTAGCGGACCGTCTGGTCGAATCGCTCAGGCGGCTCGAATACCGCGGCTACGATTCGGCGGGCATCGCCACGCTGGAAGAGGGGCGGCTGGTGCGCCGGCGCGCCGAGGGCAAGCTGCGCAATCTCGAGGCGACGCTGCGCGAGGCGCCGATGGCCGGCCGGATCGGCATCGGCCATACTCGCTGGGCGACCCATGGCCGGCCGAGCGTCTCCAACGCCCATCCCCACGCAACGACGCAGGTGGCGGTGGTGCACAACGGCATCATCGAGAATTTCCGCGAGCTGCGCGACGAGCTCCTCGAGGACGGCGCCAATTTCGAGAGCGAGACCGACACCGAGGTGGTGGCGCATCTGGTCTCGCGCGAGCTGCGCGGCGGGCGCAGCCCGCAGGACGCGGTGGCGGCCGCGCTGCCCCAGCTCAAGGGCGCCTTCGCGCTCGCCTTCCTGTTCGACGGCGAAGACAACCTGATGATCGGCGCCCGCAAGGGCAGCCCGCTCGCGGTCGGCTACGGCCAGGGCGAGATGTATCTCGGCTCCGACGCCATCGCGCTCGCGCCCTTCACCGACACCATCGCCTATCTCGACGACGGCGACTGGGCGGTGCTGACCCGCGACGGCGCGGTGATCCGCAACGCCGCCAATGAGGAGGTCACCCGTCCGGCGCAGAAGACCACGGCTTCCGCCTTCCTGGTCGAGAAGGGCAATTTCCGCCACTTCATGGCCAAGGAGATGCACGAGCAGCCCGAGGTGGTCGCCCACACGCTGGCCCATTACATCGACATGGCCAACGAGACGGTGCAGCTTCCCGCCGACCTGCCGTTCGACTTCGCCCGGCTGGAGCGCGTCTCCATCGCCGCCTGCGGCACCGCCTATTACGCCGGCATCATCGCCAAGTACTGGTTCGAGCGCTATGCGCGCCTTCCGGTGGAGATCGATGTCGCCTCCGAATTCCGCTACCGCGAGGCGCCGCTGCCCGAGAACGGGCTGATGGTGGTGATCTCGCAGTCCGGCGAGACCGCCGACACGCTGGCCTCGCTGCGCTATGCCCGCGCCGAGGGCCAGCACGTGATGGCGGTGGTCAACGTGCCGACCTCCACCATCGCGCGCGAGGCGGACGTGGTGATGCCGACGCTGGCCGGCCCGGAGATCGGCGTCGCCTCGACCAAGGCCTTCACCTGCCAGCTCGCGACGCTGGCGGCGGTCGCGGTGGCGGCCGGGCGCGCGCGCGGCGTGCTCTCGGCCGAGGACGAGCGGGCGCTGGTCCATGCGCTGGTCGAGGTTCCCCGCCTGATGAACGAGGCGCTGAAGCTCGGCCCCGAGACCGAGGCGCTCTCGCGCAGCTTCTCCCGCGTGCGCGACGTGCTCTATCTCGGGCGCGGCACCTCCTATCCGCTGGCGCTGGAAGGTGCGCTGAAGCTGAAGGAGATTTCCTACATCCACGCCGAGGGCTACGCCGCCGGCGAGCTCAAGCACGGCCCGATCGCGCTGATCGACGAGAACATGCCGGTGGTGGTCATCGCCCCGCATGACAGCGTGTTCGACAAGACCATGTCGAACATGCAGGAGGTGGCCGCGCGCGGCGGGCGCATCGTGCTGATCACCGATCAGACCGGCGCCGAGCAGGCCTCGCTCGAAACCGAGGCGACGCTGGTGCTGCCGGACATGGACCCGGCCATCGCGCCGCTGGTCTATGCGATCCCGGTGCAGCTCCTCGCCTATCACACCGCTGTGCAGATGGGCACGGACGTCGACCAGCCGCGCAACCTCGCCAAGTCGGTCACGGTGGAATAGCGCGCGGGGGCGGGACGGCCGGCAAGCGCCGGCCGCTCGTCACAGCATGCCGAGGAACTGCTTCAGCTCCGGGGTCCGCGGTTCGGCGAACACCTCGCCGGGCGGGCCGATCTCGTGCACCCGGCCTTGATGCATGAAGACGACGCGCGAGCACACGTCGCGCGCGAAGCGCATCTCGTGCGTCACCATCAGCAGCGTCATGCCTTCCGAGGCGAGTTCCTTCACCACGGCGAGCACCTCGTTGACCAGCTCGGGGTCGAGCGCCGAGGTGATCTCGTCGCACAGCAGCGCGATCGGCTGCATGGCGAGCGCGCGGGCGATGGCGACGCGCTGCTGCTGGCCGCCGGAGAGCTCGTCGGGATAGGCGTCGAACTTGTGGCCGAGCCCGACCCGCTCCAGCATCTTCTTCGCCATGGCCTCGGCCTCGCCGCGCGGCGTCTTCTTCACCACCATCTGCGAGAGCATGACGTTGCGCCCCGCCGTGAGGTGCGGGAACAGGTTGAACTGCTGGAAGATCATCCCGACCTTGAGCCGCAGCGCCTTGAGATGGATCTCGTCCGGCAAGAGCTGCGCGCCGGCGACGGAGATGGAGCCGTCGTCGATCGTCTCCAGCCCGTTGATGCAGCGCAACAGCGTGGACTTGCCCGAGCCGGACTTGCCGATGATGGCGATCACCTCGCCCGGCTCGACGTCGATGTTGATGCCCTTGAGCACTTCGTTGTCGCCGAAGCGCTTCTTCACTTCAGTGATTTCGATGAGCGACATTGAGCTTCCTCTCGAGGATCTGGCTCGACTTGGACAGGGGCCAGCACAGGCAGAAATAGATGAGGGCGACGATGCCGTAGACCTTGAAGGGCTCGAAGGTCGCGTTGGTGACGATGGTGCCGGCCTTGGACAGCTCCACGAAGCCGATGATCGAGGTCAGCGCGGTGCCCTTCACCACCTGCACCGAGAAGCCGACGGTGGGCGGCACGGCGATGCGCAGCGCCTGCGGCAGGATCACGTAGCGCATCTGCTGCACGTACCCCATGCCGAGGCTGGAGGAGGCCTCCCACTGGCCGCGGGCGATGGCCTCCACGCAGCCGCGCCAGATCTCGGTGAGGAAGGCGGCGCTCCACAGGATCAGCGCCACCCCCGCCGCCAGCCAGGCCGGCACGTCGATGCCGAACAGGCCGAGCCCGAAGAAGGCGAGGAAGAGCTGCATCAGCAGCGGCGTGCCCTGGAAGATCTCGACATAGGCCTTCACGAAGGCGGGGCCGGCGCGGCCCTTGCCGATGCGCATGAACAGCAGCAGCGCGCCGACCATGGCGCCGCCGACGAAGGAGACGACGGAGAGCACGACCGTCCAGCGCGCCGCGAGCAGCAGGTTGCGCAGGACGTCCCAGGTGGTGAAATCGCTCATGACGGCCTCCTCACCGCGCCCGCGACGCGGCGCCGCGCCGGGGGAAGATGGTCCAGCCGACACCGCGCAGGAGCTGGCGCAGCAGCACCGCCAGCGCGAGGTAGATCAGCGTGGTGACGAAATAGGCCTCGAAGGCGCGGAAGGTGCGCGACTGGATGAAGTTCGCCGCGAAGGTCAGGTCCTCGGCCGCGATCTGCGACACCGCCGCCGAGCCCAGCATGACGATGACGATCTGCGAGGAGAGGGCGGGCCATATGCGCTGCAAGGCGGGAATGAGGATGACGTGCCAGAAGGTCTGGATCCGGCTCATGCCGAGGCTCGCCCCGGCCTCGAACTGGCCCTTCGGCGTCGCCTGGATGCCGGCACGGATGATCTCGCAGCCATAGGCGCCGAGATTGATGACCATGGCGAGATTGGCCGCCTCCAGCTCGTTCATCCGGATGCCGAGCGCGGGCAGGCCGAAGAAGATGAAGAAGAGCTGGATCAGGAACGGCGTGTTGCGGATCATCTCGACATAGGCGGTCACGATCGGGCGCAACCAGCCCGGGCCGAGCGCCCGCGCCCAGGCGCAGGCGACGCCGAGCGAGACGCCGAGCACGCCGCCGACGAGCGTCAGCTCGACGGTGATGCCGATTCCCTTGAGCAGGACCGGCCAGTATTCGAGCAGCCAGCCGAAATCGAACGTGTAGTGCATGCCGGGAACTCCCGCTTGGACGCGCCGCGTGAGGGGCCGGGCCGCCGGCGGCCGCGCGGGCCGCCGGGGCAGGAGGGATCAGAGGTCGGCGGGAAGCTTGGCGCCGAGCCACTTCTCGGAGATGGCGTCGAGCGAGCCGTCCTTCTTGGCGGCGGCGATGATCTCGTTGACCTTGGCCAGCAGGGCCGGCTCGTCCTTGTTGAGGCCGATGTAGCAGGGCGAGTTCTTGATCAGGAACTTGATCTCCGGCTTCTTCGGCGGGTTCTTGGCGATGATCGCCGCCGCCACCACGTTGCCGGTGGCGACGAGGTCGACCTGGCCGGAGAGGAAGGCGGAGATGGTGCCGTTATTGTCCTCGTAGCGCTTGATGGTCACGTCCGAGGGGGCGATCTTGGTCAGCTCCAGGTCCTCGATCGCGCCGCGCGTGACGCCGACGGTCTTGCCCGAAAGGTCCTTGGCGTCCTTCACCGCGACGTCGGCGGGGCCGAATACGCCGTTGAAGAACGGGGCGTAAGCCTCGGAGAAGTCGATCACCTTGGCGCGCTCGGCGTTCTTGCCGAGCGAGGAGATGACGAGGTCGACCTTGTTGGTCTGCAGGTAGGGAATGCGGTTGGCGCTGGTCACCGGCACCAGCTCCAGCTTCACGCCGAGCTTCTCGGCGATGAGCTTGGCCATGTCGACATCGTAACCCTGCGGCTGCATGTCGGAGCCGACGGTGCCGAAGGGCGGAAAGTCCTGCGGCACGGCGATGCGGACCACCTTGTCCTTCTCGATGGTGGCGAGGGCGTCGGCGCTCGCGGGCAGCGGCGCCTGAGTGGCGACCACGGTTCCGGCGAGGAGGGCGAGCAGCCCCCGGCGGTTGAACACAGTGCTCAGCTTCATGTCTCAGTCCTCTTTTCGTGACGAATGGCGATGGGCACGCGGTGCCGCCGGCCGGCGCCCGGAAGGGGCCCGGGCCAACGGCGGATTGGGTGAGGGGATCGAGGGCGGGGCGCCCGCGAAGGTGCTCGGGGTGAGAAGCTCGCGCAGGCCCGCCAGCGGGTCCGGCTTGGCGGTGAGGTCCAGCCCCGCCTCGACCTTGGCGATGTGCTCGTCCATCAGTCGGGCGGCGGTCTCGATGTCGCCGGTCTCGAGCGCGGCGACGATGTCGCCATGGTCGTGGCTCGATTCCTCCGCCTTCTCGGTCGGCTGGTAGAGCATCGAGATCAGCGTGGTGCGGGCCGTGAGGTCGCGGATGATCTCGGTGAGCAGGCGATTGCCCAATGCGTCGGCGAGATGAATGTGGAAATCGCCCAGAAGACAGGCACGCGACTGGACGTCACCGGCATCGATCGCCTCGCGCTCGAAGGCGACGTGCTCCTTGAGGCTGCGCACCACCTCCGGCGGCACGCGCCGTAGCGTCTGCAGCAGGCCGGTCTCGATCACCCGCCGGGTCTGGAACGCCTCGCGCGCCTCCTCGGCGGAGGGCTCGATCACGAACCAGCCCCGCCGGGCGCTAACCTGAACGATTCCGCGGGTTTCCAGCCGCATCATCGCCTCGCGCACGCGGGTGCGCGACACGCCGAACAGGTCGGCGAGCTTCTGCTCGCCGAGCCGCGTGCCGGGATTGATGCGGCCGGCGAGGATCGCCGAGAGGATGGCCTCTTCGATATTGGCGGTGGACGGGTTCATCACGCTTGCTCACAAACTTGTATACAAGTGTTGTAAGCAACCGTTGTGCCAGTTCCGACCGTCCGCATGGGATCGAGCCGGCTTCCGTCGGGAAATCGAGGCTCAGGGGAGGCGGTTCAGGAGCCTGTGGGGATGAACAGGCAGATGGTCGAGGCGTTCGGCTCGCCGCCGAACGAGCAGCGGTGATAGTGCCCGTCGCCGGACGGGTGGACCTTGCTGGAGCTGTAGGGGATGGTCTCGCGGGTGGCGCGGATGAAATAGCCGTTCCGGCGCGCCTCGAAGTCGCGGCTGTCGATCGGGTAGCAGTCGATTCCCGAGCAGCACACCGGCGGGTAGGGCCAGCCGGACGGAGCGTCGTGCCCGCGCGCGGGCAGGGTGGGCAGGCCCACGCACATGGCGAGCCCGACGCCGGCAGCAAGCTTCGGCCGCATCGTGACGCCCTCCCCGGTAGGGAAGAACGCGGCCGGGGGAGATTGGTTCACCCCGGCCATTTCCGATGAGCGTAGCCTAGGCCTCGATGTCGATGTCGCGGGTCTCGCTGCCGAGGAGCAGCGCGATCAGCGTCAGCAGCGCCATGGAGGAGAGATAGACGCCGACCCAGAACGGGCTGCCGCCGCCCCAGCTCCACAGCGCCACCGCGATGAAGGGCGCGACCGCCGCGCCGAGGATCGAGGAGACGTTGTAGGCGATGCCCGAGCCGGTGTAGCGCACATTGGCCGGGAACAGCTCCGGCAGCAGTGCGCCCATCGGGCCGAAGGTCATGCCCATCAGGCTGAAGCCCAGCACCAGCCAGACCATCACGCCGAACGGGCCCATCGCCAGCATCGGCACCCAGAGCAGGCCGAAGGCGAGGATGGCGAGCGTCACCACGATCAGCGTGCCCCGGCGGCCCCAGCGGTCGGCCCAGGGGCCCGACACCATGGTGAAGATGCCGAAGAAGACGACGCCGATGATCATCATCATCACGAAGGTGGTGTAGTCGTAGCCGAGACCGGGCAGCTTCGCGTCGACCGCCGCGCGCCCGTAGCTGAGCGAGAAGGTGGTCATCAGGTAGAACAGCACATAGGTCGCGAGCATGTAGAAGGTGCCGAGCACCACGGCGCGGAAGTGCTCGCGGAACACGGCGGACAGCGGCACCGCGTGCACCTTGCCCGCCTTCACGGTCTTCTCGAAGGCCGAGCTCTCGACCAGGTTCAGCCGCACCCACAGGCCGACCACCACCATCACGATCGAGAACAGGAAGGGGATGCGCCAGCCCCAGCTCAGGAAGGCGTCGGACGGGCGCGAGGGATCCTCGGAAGGCATGATCGCGGCGATGGTCAGGAACAGGCCGTTGGCGAGGATGAAGCCGATCGGCGCGCCGAGCTGGGGGAAGGTGCCGTAGACGGCGCGCTTGCCGGGCGGGGCGTTCTCGGTCGCGACCAGCGCCGCGCCGCTCCACTCGCCGCCGAGCGCGAAGCCCTGCGCGAGGCGCATCAGCACCAGCAGCGCCGGCGCCAGCCACCCGACGCTGGGATAGGTCGGCAGCGCGCCGATGAGGAAGGTGGCGAGGCCCATGGTGAGCAGTGCGCCGACCAGCGTCACCTTGCGCCCGCGCCTGTCGCCGAGATGGCCGAAGAACACCGCCCCGAGCGGGCGCGCCACCATGGCGGCGCCGAACACGGCGAAGGAGGCGAGCAGCGCCGTGGTCTCGTTGCCGGCCGGAAAGAACAGATGTGGGAACACCAGCACGGCCGCGGTCGCGTAGACGTAGAAGTCATAGAATTCGATCGTGGTGCCGATCAGGCTGGCAAGGATGACGCGCGAGCGCGGATTGGCGACGGCGGCGCCGGCAGGCCCGGCGGCAAGAGTGGACGACATGGGACGGATGCTCCGATGGTCGCCTCGCGCGACAGGGGCGTGGGCGACCGATTATTTCTCAGGTCGCCCTTTTAGAGCATCAATTCCGCCGTTGCAGCCGGGCCTTCTCATACTTTAGGTCCAGCGGCGCCGCGCGCGCCACCGGCCTGCGATTGCATCCGGGGGCGCTGATCAGCCCGGCGGATCGACCTTCACCCCCTTCGGACCGACCTCGATCTGCAGGCTGTTCTGGTCGCGCTCGTAGGCCTGATAGGCCAGGACGCCGGCTATCGCAGCCAGGATGACGACGAGGGCGACGAGCATTGTTCGACTCATTCTGTTCTCCTCGCGGGGTGGCGCGGAGAGCGCACGACTAGCCCCAGCGGTACTCGAACGCCGAAACAGGCGCCGGGTTCCGTTTTTCAGCCCGCCGCTGCGACCCGATGTCCCGCCTATGCGCGTGTTGCGGGCGTGAAAAAGCGCCGCCTCCGCAAATGGAAATGCAGACAGTTTCGCATTCGCACGGCGTGCCGGATGGAAAGACCGGAGCGATCGTCCGGGTCATCCTGCGCGATGACGTTGAGATAGGCGCCCCGTCCGTCAAGGTCGGGTCGAAGGCGCCCCTGCGTCAAGTCGGGTCAAGACATCGATCGTTCCAGGGTCATATTTCAAAGTATCGTGAAATATGTCGCTCTTACGTTTGGTAAATCACCAAGTAGCTCTTGAAACGTTCAAGGTGTCCATACGTAAGTATCTCTTGGTATTATGGATATTGCGCACGAAATAGAACGTGATATGGCTATATAATGACTGAATACGCATGACATGCGTGTCCGGATACATGACCAAACGTCAATATATGACGTTCGGTCATCGGGTGGATCGGAGGGGATCCGCCCGATCAAGCCTCCGGGTCACGTCCTGCCATGCGGCGTTTGAAGTGAAACCAGGACGCGCAGGCGTTCGCGCCCCAGCGTTCACGCCCAAGCGGCCTAACCAAGAGCCGTACGGCACCCCACAGGCCGAGGAAATCAAATGCAAGATAACTCAACGACCACGCGCAGCTGGGAGCCCTGGTTCCAGCTCGCCTGCGGCGTCATCTGCATGGCGATGATCGCCAACCTGCAGTATGGCTGGACCCTCTTCGTCGACCCGATCGACCAGGCCCACGGCTGGGGCCGTGCGGCGATCCAGACCGCCTTCACCATCTTCGTGCTGACCGAGACCTGGCTGGTGCCGGTCGAGGCGTGGTTCGTGGACCGCTACGGCCCGCGCATCGTGCTGACCTTCGGCGCGGTGATGATCGCGCTGGCGTGGATCATCAACTCCTATGCCACCTCGCTGGCGATGCTCTATGTCGGCGCGGTGTGCGGCGGCGTCGGCGCCGGCTCGGTGTACGGCACCTGCGTCGGTAACGCGCTGAAGTGGTTCCCCTACCGTCGCGGCCTCGCCGCCGGTGCGACCGCCGCCGGCTTCGGCGCGGGCGCGGCCCTCACCGTGGTGCCGATCGCGCATACGATCGCCAATTCGGGCTACCAGACCGCGTTCTTCTGGTTCGGCATCGGCCAGGGCATCGTGGTGCTGATCGCGGCGCAGTTCCTCTACCCGCCCAAGTTCAAGATCGCCGCGCCCAAGAAGGTGCTGGACCTGCCGCAGAGCAAGGTCGACTACCAGCCCTCGCAGACCGTCACCAAGCCGGTCTTCTGGCTGCTGTACCTCATGTTCGTCATGGTCGCCTCGGGCGGCCTGATGGCGGCGGCGCAGATCGGCCCGATCGCCCACGACCTCGGCGTCGCGAAGACCCCGGTCTCGATCCTCGGCATCTCGGCGGCTGCGCTGACGCTGGCGATCTCGCTCGACCGCATCTTCGACGGCTTCGGTCGCCCGATCTTCGGCTACGTGTCGGACCATATCGGCCGTGAGAACACCATGTTCATCGCCTTCGGCACGGCGGCCTGCATGCTGCTGATCCTGGCGTTCCATGGCGCGAACCCCTACGTGTTCGTGATCGCGACCGCCTGCTTCTTCGGCGTGTTCGGCGAGATCTACTCGCTGTTCCCGGCGACCTGCGGCGACACGTTCGGTTCGCGCTTCGCCACGACCAATGCGGGCATGCTCTACACCGCCAAGGGTACGGCGGCGCTGCTGGTGCCCTTCGCCAGCATCGTCGCGGCGGCCTATGGCTGGTACGCGGTGTTCGCGATCGCGGTCGGCCTCAACGCCGCGGCGGCCCTGATCGCCCTGCTGGTGCTGAAGCCGGTCCGCCGCGCCTTCATCGCGCGCAGCGCGGACGAGGCGCAGGTCCTCTCGGCGGCGACCACGCCGGCCGAGTGATCCAAGACACCATCGACAAGGAAGGGCGCGCCGGTCTTGGGACCGGGGCGCCCTTCGCCTTTTCAGGGGATGCGCTGCGGATCAGGGACGGGCGGTGAGCGAACCGTAGGCGTCGGGCCGCCGGTCCTTCAGATGGCTGTTGAACCGGCGCGCGGCGGCGAGCCGCTCGGGCAGGATGTCGGCGTAGAGGATTTCCTCGCCGTCGCCCGCCAGGACGAGATTGCCGCCATTGGGATCGCCGACGCAGCTCAGCCCGAGATAGTCGAGATCGCCCTCGCTGCCGCAGCGGTTGGCATAGGCGACGAACAGGCCGTTCTCGAAGGCGCGGGCCGGGACGACGAGGTGAGAAACCGCGTCATAGGGCTTCATGTTGGCGGTCGGCACCAGCACCAGGTCGGCACCGGCGAGTGCCAGCGCCCGCACCGCTTCGGGAAACTCGACGTCGTAGCAGATGAGGATGCCGAGCCTCAGCCCGCCGATTTCCGCCACCGCCGTCAGCTCGTCGCCGGCCGCGAACATCGCGCGGTCAAGCGCCGCGAACAGGTGCGCCTTGCGGTAGTTCAGCCTCGGCGCGCCAGTGTGGTCGAGCAGAAGCGCGGCGTTGTGGACGGCACCGTCCTCGCCCCGCTCGGGATAGCCGTAGCACAGGGCGATTCCGTGCCGGCGCGCGATCTCGCCCGCCCGGCGCGCGCTCGGCCCGTCGGCCGGCTCGGCGAGGCGGGCGGCCATGTCGCGCCCGATATTGTAGCCGGAGAGGAACATCTCCGGCGCCAGCAGCAGCTCCGCGCCATTGCCGGCAGCGCGGGCGGCGGCGGCCTCCAGCCGGTCGAGATTGGCGGCGGGCCGGTTGTCCGGGTCTCCCGCCGTCTGCAGCAGCGCGATCCGCATCAGGCGCCGCGTCGCGCCTTGAGCGCGGTCACCGCCATGCAGAGGATCTCGAACAGCATCTGCGCGCCCGCATGGGCGGTGTTGGAGGTCGTGTCGTATTGCGGCGCCACCTCGACCACGTCGCCGCCGATGACGTCGAGCCCGTTGAGGCCGCGGAAGATCTCCAGTACCTCGCGCGTCGTGAGCCCGCCGATCTCCGGCGTGCCGGTGCCGGGCGCGAAGGCCGGGTCGAGGCTGTCGACGTCGAAGGAGACATAGACCGGCCCGGTGCCCAGCACCTGCTTCGCCTTCTCGATGATCGCCGGCACGCCCATGCCGGTGACCTCCTCGGCGTGGATCACGCTCATGCCGCTCTCGTAAGAGAACTCCCACAGGAATTCCGCGCCGCCGCGAATGCCGATCTGGATCGTGCGCTCGGGGTCGAGCGTGCCGTCCAGCACGGCTTTGCGGAACGGGCCGCCATGGTGGAACTTCGCGCCCTCATAGGTGCCGCTGGTGTCGCAATGGGCGTCGATGTGCAGCATGCCCACGGGCCGCTTCTCGCCCACCGCCTTCAGGATCGAGCCGGTGATGGAATGGTCGCCGCCCACCGAGAGCGGAATGACGCCGGCCGCCACCACCTTACGATAGAAGGTCTCGATGTCCTCGTGGCACTGGTCGAGGCTGAAGCGGCTGGTGAAGGGCATGTCGCCGATATCGGCCATCTTGGCGTCGGCGGCGGGCACCATGCCGAGCACGTGCTCATAGGGACCGATGCGCTCGACGGCGCGCACCGCGCGCGGGCCGAGCCGGGCACCGGCGCGGTTGGTGACGCCGAGGTCCATCGGCACGCCGATGAGCGCGATGTCGAGGCCGCCGAAATCCGGCAGGTCCGGCGCGTCGGGCCGGTAGGGGGCGTCGAGCAGCGTCGCGGCGTTGGCCCAGGGCCAGACGCGCCGGTCGCTGCCCTTGAACTGAAGCTCGGCGACCCGCTTGAAGGTGGGGGCGAAGATCATGCTCCCGGGGATGGAGCCGTATTTGGCCCGGAGCCGTTCGAGCTTTTCCTGGTCGGACATCGTCGCCTCGTCTGCTGCAATCCGGCGCCAGACTAGCTGTGCGGCGCACAATGGGGGAGGGGGATTCTGTCCCCTCCCTTCGTCGGATGCCGCTTTCTTTCGAGGCCGCAGGCGATGTCGGCGCCGCTCAGTCGGCGATGTCGAGCAGGACGTCCGCCAGCGCTTCCGGCGCGCTCAGGAACGGCGAATGGCCGGTGTCGAGCTGGTGCACATGCGCGCCCGGCACCGCCGCCTGCATCTCGCGCTGCACCGGCAGCGGCAGGCCGTGGTCCTGCAGGCATTCGATGTAGTGGCGCCGCAGCTTGCCGAAACGGTGCGGGGTGATCGCCGACACCGCGGCGAAGGGCGCATGCGGGGTGACGCGCACGAGGTTCGCCATGGCGCGCTCGATGTCGTGCCGGGTGCAGTCCGAATAGAGCGAGCGGGCGATGAGGTCGGGTTTGCTCAGGTCGAGGCCGAGCCCTTCCTTGCCGAGCCGCAGCATGCCCTGCGTCTCCACGATCGCCGGGTCCTTGAGGTAGGTCGGCGTCATCACGAAGTCGCGGGCGGTCCGCCCGTTCGGGGCCATGAAGCCGGTCAGGTAGACGAGGGCGGCGATGCGCTCGGGCATCTCCTCGCCGAGCCAGCTGCAGGTCGCCCCGCCGACCGAATGGCCGACCAGGATCGCCTTGCCCTCGATCGCCTCCAGCGCCTCGCGCGCCGGCGCGGCATAAACCGCGATGTCGCTCACCGCCGCCGTGGGCGTGGGGTCGAAGCCGTGGCTGGCGAGGTCGGGCGCGATCACCGCATGGCCGGCCGCGCCGAGCAGGTTGGCGACCTTCTGGAAGCAGCCGCCCCAGTGCCAGGAGCCGTGGATGAGGATGAAGGTGGCCATGGTGCGAGTCTCCCGGCGCGGTTCGCGTTATTTGCCCCGCCTCCTAGCTTCCCCCGCGCGGGTCGTCCAGCCTTGGCATGCTGTGCGCCAGCGCAGGGGCGCGCGTGGGCCGGGCCGGCAACTCGGCGTTTGACGGTCCGGGCGGGCGGGTTAGATTTTCAACGGCCGCGCCGACCGCCGCGCGGCGCGAGGCTCATTGCGAAGGGCGCTTCATGGTCTACCGTCAGCTTGCCGGCTCGAACTCCTATGCGTTCCGCGACCTGAAGGAGCTGATGGCGAAGGCGACGCCGGTGCGCTCGGGCGACATGCTGGCGGGCATCGCCGCCTCCTCGGCGGAGGAGAACGTCGCCGCGCGCATGTGCCTCGCCGACGTGCCGCTCAAGGCCTTCCTCGCCGAGGCGCTGGTGCCCTACGAGATCGACGAGGTGACGCGGCTGATCGTCGACAGCCATGACGCCGCCGCCTTCATGGCCGTCGCGCACATGACCGTCGGCGACTTCCGCGACTTCCTGCTGTCGGACGCCGCCGACGCGCCGACGCTCGCCGCGCTCGCCCCCGGCATCACGCCGGAGATGGCGGCGGCGGTGTCGAAGCTGATGCGCAACCAGGACCTGATCGCGGTGGCGAAGAAGTGCCGCGTGGTCACGAAGTTCCGCAACACCATCGGCCTGCCCGGCACCATGGCAGTGCGGCTGCAGCCGAACCACCCCACCGACGATGCCGCCGGCATCACCGCCTCGATTCTCGACGGGCTGCTGTATGGCTGCGGCGACGCGGTGATCGGCATCAACCCGGCCTCGGACAGCGTGCCGGTGCTGGCGGAGCTGCTGAAGCTGGTCGACGACATCATCCAGCGCTTCGAGATCCCGACCCAGTCCTGCGTGCTCACCCACGTCACCACCTCCACCGAGGTGATCAATCGCGGGGTGCCGGTGGACCTCGTCTTCCAGTCGGTCGCGGGCACGCAGGGTGCCAACAGTTCCTTCGGCATCTCGCTCGCGACCTTGCAGGAGGGCTACGAGGCGGCGCTGTCGCTGAAGCGCGGCACGCTGGGCGAGAACGTCATGTATTTCGAGACCGGGCAGGGCTCGGCGCTCTCGGCCGGCGCGCATCACGGCGTCGACCAGCAGACGCTGGAGGCGCGCGCCTATGCGGTGGCGCGCCCGTTCAAGCCGCTGCTGGTCAACACCGTGGTCGGCTTCATCGGCCCGGAATATCTCTATGACGGCAAGCAGATCATCCGCGCCGGTCTCGAGGACCATTTCTGCGGCAAACTGATGGGCGTGCCGCTGGGCTGCGACGTCTGCTACACCAACCACGCCGAGGCCGACCAGAACGACATGGACACGCTGATGACGCTGCTCGGCGCGGCCGGTGTGACCTACATAATGGGCATTCCCGGCTCCGACGACGTGATGCTGAACTACCAGTCCACATCGTTCCACGACCAGCTCTACCTGCGCGACGTGCTGGGGCTGAAGCGCGCGCCGGAATTCGAGGCGTGGCTGCAGTCCATGGGCATCACCGGGCCGGATGGCCGACTGAAGCCGCAGGGGGCGGCGAACCGGCTGCTGTCCGTCATGCCCAACCTCGCCGCGTGAGGGCCGACATGAAGAAGGACGCCTATGTGATCGAGGACGCCTGGGCGAAGCTCGGGCGCGCCACGCCGGCCCGCATCGCGCTCGGGCGCGCCGGGGCAGGGCTGCCGACGCGCGAGGTGCTGCGCTTCGCGCTCGCCCATGCGCGGGCACGCGACGCGGTGCATTCGCCGTTCGACCCGGAGGCGATGGCCCGCGACGTCACCGGCCTCGGCTTCGAGACGGTGGCGGTGACCTCCGCCGCGCCGGCGCGCGAGGCCTATCTGCGCCGCCCCGATCTCGGGCGCCGGCTGTCGGAGGAGGGGCGCGCCGCGCTCGCGCCCTTCGCCGGCACGGCGCTGGACCTCGCCATCGTGATCGCCGACGGCCTGTCCTCGACCGCGGCCCACGCGCAGGCGCCGGCCTTCCTCGCCGCCTTCAAGGCGCGCATCGCCGAGGAGGGCTGGAGCACCGGCCCGGCGGTGATCGCTTCCGAGGCACGGGTCGCGCTCGGCGACGAGGTCGGCGAGATCCTCGGCGCCCGGGCGGTGGTGGTGCTCATCGGCGAGCGGCCGGGCCTGTCCTCGCCGGACAGCCTCGGCCTCTACCTCACCTTCGCGCCGAAGGTCGGGCGCACCGACGCCGAGCGCAACTGCATCTCGAACGTGCGCGGGGCGGGGCTTTCGCACGAGCACGCCGCCTTCAAGCTCGCCTGGCTGCTGAAGGAGGCACTGGCGCGCCGCCTCACCGGCGTGAGCCTCAAGGACGAGAGCGACCTCTTGCTGGTCGCCGGCCATCCGCCGGCGCCGCGCATCGGGTGAACGCGAAAAATCCGCCGCCCGCGGGCGTTGTGCGGCGGCGACGGCGAGGCTAGACCAGCCGTCGAGCTCCCGCGCCCCACCGCGCCCTTCTCCTTCCGAGTGTCCCGATGACCGCTGCAGCCGACCCCGCCGCCATTCTCGAAGCGCGCATCGCGGCGAAGGAGGCGAGGATCGGCGTCATCGGCCTCGGCTATGTCGGCCTGCCGCTGGCGCTGGTGGCGGTGGAGGCCGGCTTCCCGGTCGTCGGCTTGGACATCAACCCGCGCCGCGTGGCGGAGATCGCGGCTGGCCGGCAGGTGATCAAGTACATCCCCGCGACGCGCATGGAGGCGGCGCTCGCCACCGGGCGCTTCGAGGTGACGGAGGATTTCGCCCGGCTCGGCGACTGCGACGCCATCATCGTCTGCGTGCCGACGCCGCTGACCCGCCAGCGCGAGCCGGACCTCTCCTTCGTGGTGGACACCGCCCGTGCCATCGCCCGCGCGCTGCGCCCCGGCCAGCTCGTGGTGCTGGAATCGACCACATGGCCGGGCACCACGGTCGAGGTGGTGAAGCCGATCCTCGAGGAGGCCGGCCTCGTGGCGGGGCGCGACGTGTTCCTCGCCTTCTCGCCGGAGCGCGAGGACCCGGGCAATGCCAGCTTCTCGACCGCGACCATCCCGAAGGTCGTCGGCGGCGACGGCGAGGTGGCCGGTGCGCTCGCGCAGGCGCTCTACCGCCCGCTGGTCTCGCGCGTGGTGCCGGTGTCCTCCACCCAGGTCGCCGAGGCGGTGAAGCTCACGGAGAACATCTTCCGTTCGGTCAACATCGCGCTGGTGAACGAACTGAAGACCGTCTACGGCGCGATGGGCATCGACATCTGGGAGGTGATCGAGGCGGCGGGCACCAAGCCGTTCGGCTTCATGCCCTTCTATCCCGGCCCGGGGCTGGGCGGGCACTGCATCCCGATCGACCCGTTCTACCTCACCTGGAAGGCGCGCGAGTTCGACATCGAGACGCGGTTCATCGAGCTCGCCGGCCAGATCAACACCCGCATGCCCTATCACGTCGTCGACCGCCTCGCCGAGGCGCTGGACATGCAGGGCGGGCGAGGGCTCTCGGGCGCGCGCATCCTGGTGCTGGGCGCCGCCTACAAGAAGAACGTCGACGACGTGCGCGAGAGCCCGGCGCTGAAGCTGATGGAACTGATCGACGAGCGCGGCGGGCTGTGCGAGTTCCACGACCCGTTCGTGGCCGCCCTGCCGCCGACGCGGCGGCACCAGCGCCTCTCGGGCAAGCGCTCGATCGATCTGACCGCCGAGGGCATCGCCGGCTTCGACGCGGTGCTGGTGGCGACCGACCATGACGAGGTGGACTATGCGCTCGTCGCCGCCCATGCGCGGGTGCTGGTGGATACCCGCAACGTGTTCGCCCGGTTCGGTCTCGCGCCGGCGGGGCTCGTCAAGGCGTAGCGCTGGTGACGCCGCCCGCGCTGGCGGTCACCTGCGCGCAGACCTTCTCCGGCGCCACGTCGGTGCAGTTCGGGCCGCGGCGGAAATCGTCGTAGTAGATGCGCCACTCCCCGTCCTGGCCGGCTCGGTAGGGGCCGAACTTGAAGTACATGTGGCTGCCGAGCCCGTCGCCCTTGTGGCCGATCGTGCCCTCGACGGTGGCGACCCAGGCGCCGTTGGCGAGGATGTCGATCCGCCCGTCGCCGTTCGGGCCGGGCTTCACCTGGAACACGAAGTCGATCCAGCCGGAGGTGAGGGCAGGGATCTCGCCGCCGCGGGCCGTCACCCGCTGGTCCCGGGTGCAGCCGGTGAAGCCGGCGGCCTTCGCCGTCTCGGTGCTGGTGCCGCCCGCGCCCAGCGCCACGAGGCTGCGGAACTGCGAAAAGCTGTCCGGCGTCGAGGCCGGCGTGTCGCCGGGCTGGCAGCCGGTCGCCTTGAACGTCGCCTGGTCGGTGTCGACGGTGACGGCGATGCGCCCGTCGATCATCCGCAGCGCCAGCAGCGGGCTGAAGTCGCCATCGGCGCCGGGATCGATCTCCCGCTTCCACTGCGCCATCACATAGCGGTGCCGCTCGGTGGGGATGGGCTGCGCCATCTGCATGGAGAAGGCGTACCAGACCGGCTCGCCATAGAGCACCAGCACCTCGGGCTTCTCCCACACCTCGGCGCGCTCGCTGCACAGGCCGTTGACCTGCTTGCACTGCGAGCGCACGGAGAGGTCGATCGCCTGCTTGCCGGAACGCACGACCTCGCTCTCGAAGGTGTAGGAGCCCGCGCCCTGCTCGCGGTTCTTCTTGTAGAAAAGCCCGCCGCCGGGGGCGAAGGTGGTGTCCTCGAATCCGTCGAACAGCACCATGTCGCGGCCGTCGGTCGGCTCGGCGCCGGCCTGCTGGGCGCCCGCCGGCGCGGCAAGGGCGGCGAGCGCGGCGGCGCAACAGACAATGGTCGTCGCGGCGCGCCGCGGGAGGAATCTCGTCATGCCGCTAGGTCCCGCGATCGTGTTAATATCGTCTTCGTGTGGTGAGCCGGCGTGCGTTCGAGCCGATCAGTTCCTATGTAGGTCGGTCGATCCTAATCTCCGCGTCCGAAAGGCGTAAAGGCTTGTACGTCAACTTCTTCCGTTACGTCTGGCAGCACAGCCGGCGCGAGCAGATCATCGTGCTGTTCTACGTCGTGGCGTCGCTGCCCTTCTACTGGTGGTCGCTCGATGTGCCCAAGCGCATCGTCAATGAGGCGATCCAGGGCAGCGTGTTCTCGCATGGCCAGGACAAGGCCCTGCTGTTCAAATTCACCGTTTCTCTGCCGAACTTTCTGGGCGGCTACAGTTTCGACCTCAGCGACGGCTGGATGCTGTCGCAGCTTCCCTATCTGCTTGCGCTAAGCCTGCTGTTCCTCGTGCTGACCCTCATCAACGGCTGGTTCAAGTACGTCATCAACATCCGCAAGGGCATTCTCGGCGAGCGCATGCTGCGCCGCCTGCGGTTCGAGCTGTTCTCGATGGTGATGCGCTTCCGCCCGGAAGACGTGCGCACCACCAAGTCCGCCGAAGTCACCTCGATGATCAAGGACGAGGTGGAGCCGATCGGCGGCTTCTTCGGCGAGGCGTTCATCACGCCGGCCTTCCTCGGCACCCAGGCGATCACCGCCATGGCGTTCATCCTGGTCCAGAACATGTGGCTGGGCACGCTGGCGCTGTCGCTGATCGTGGTGCAGGGCATCGTCATTCCGCATCTGCGCCGCGAGCAGATCCGGCTCGGGCGGATGCGCCAGCTCGAATCGCGCGTGCTGGCCGGGCGCATCGGCGAGATGATCGAGGCGGCGCCCGCGCTCCACGCCTATGGCGTCACGCGCTACAGCGGGGCCGAGATCGGCCAGCGGCTCGGCACGCTGTTCGACATCCGGCTGCGGCTCTACCGGCGCAAGTTCGCGGTGAAGTACCTCAACAACCTGCTGGCCCAGCTCACGCCCTTCATCTTCTACACGCTGGGCGGCTATCTCGCGCTTCAGGGGCGGCTCGACATCGGCCAGCTCGTGGCCGTGATCGCCGCCTATCGCGACCTGCCGACGCCGATCAAGGAGCTGATCGACTGGGATCAGCAGCGCAACGACGTGACGGTGAAGTACGAGCAGGTGGTCGGCGCCTTCGCCAAGGACTTCCTGCTCGACAACGAGCCCGAGGAGGACCCGACGCCGGTCGCGCCGGATGCGCCGATCACGGCGGTCGGGTTGCGCGTGGTGAGCGGGCGCGGGCTGGTGCAGATCGACCGCATGTCGGCCGCCATCAGCCGGCCGGGACGGATCGCCATCGTCGGCCCCGCGGGCAGTGGGCGCGACATCCTGCCGAAGGTGATCGGGCGCCAGATCACGGACTATCAGGGCAGCATCACGCTGGGCGGGCACGAGCTCTCCAGCATGTCCGACCGTATGGCGAGTGCGACCATGCTCTACGTCTCGGGCGAGCCCTACATCATGTCCGGCACCATCCGCGACAACCTCGTCCTCGCGCTGCGCCGCGCCCTGCCGACGCCGGAGGACCCGAAGAGCGCCTTCGATCGCTACTGGCGCGACGAGGCGCTGAAGACCGACAACCCCGTGGTCTCGCCGGACATCGACTGGGTCGACTATGGCAGCCTCGGCCTGTCCGGGCCGGACGAGCTCGATGCCGCCATCATCCAGGCGCTGCGGGTGGTGGACGGCTATGACGACATCTTCCGCGTCGGCCTGTCGAGCCGGCTCGGCAGCGACCTTGCGCCCGACGTCGCCGAGCGGATGCTGAACGCGCGCGGCGCGATCCTCGCCCATTACGCCGAGCTCGGCATCGCCGACTATGTGGAGTCGTTCCAGCCCAAGCGCTTCAACACCAACGCGACGATCGGCGAAAACCTGCTGTTCGGCGTTTCCATCGGCCAGCGCTTCACGCCGGAGAACCTGCCTTACGATCCGTTCGTGCGCTCGATCATCTCGGCGGAGGCGCTGTCCGGGCCGCTGACCACGATCGGCCTGAAGATGGTCGAGACGGTCGCCGAGGCGTTCCAGGGCCTCGCCGCCAACAACCCGCTGCGCGAGCGCTATTCCTTCGTCGACGACGCCGAGCTGAACGAGCTCTGGCCGAAGGTGGAATCCTCCTGGCAGCGCGGCCAGCGCCGGCAGTTTCCCGCCGAGGTGCGCGACAAGCTGATCGGCTACGCGCTGATGTATGTGGAGCCGCAGCACCGCCTCAACCTGATCGACGACCGGCTGGTTGAGCGCGTGCTGCGCGCGCGGCGCAGCTTCCGCCAGTTCCTGCCGGCGCAGGACACCGGCGAGATCGAGTTCTACGACACCAAGAAGCTGATGCCGGGCGCCACCATCCGCGACAACCTGCTGTTCGGCCGCATCCGCTACGGCAAGGCGCATGCGCGCGACCGGCTGGTCGCGGGGGCGGCGGAGGTGCTGACCGAACTCGGCCTCGAGTCCTTCGTGGTCTCCAAGGGCCTCGATCAGGAGGCCGGGCCGGGCGGCCGGCTGCTCTCCGCGCCGCAGCGCGCCACGGTGCAGCTCGCGCGCGCCACGTTGCGGCACCCCGATATTCTCATTCTCGACGACGCGCTCTCTAGCTTTGGCGCATCCGAGGCGCATATGATCATGAACAACATCTTGGAGGCCATGGCCGGGAAGACTGTCATCGTCACGCAATCGAATGACGACGATGTATCGGCGTTCGATCAGGTGCTGACATTCGAGGGAGCGAAGCTGGTCGGGACCGAGCGTGCTGCACCTGCCGCCGAACCCGCCGACGAGGCGGTGGAAGCGGCCGACGAAGCCGCCGGTCCGGCGGAACCGATGCCCGAGAGGGCGAACCCAACCCATCAGGAGGCGATGAAATGACCATTGAGGACGAAGTCCGGTCGCTTCAGAAATTCCGGATGTTTCACAAGGTGGAAAGCGGAAAGCTGAAGCTTCTGGCGATGATCAGCGACCGGGTGGTGTTCCAGCCCGGCGAGGTCATCTACGAGCAGGACGCGCCGTCCGACGCGGTCTACATCGTGCTTGAAGGCCAGTACAAGGTTTCGCTGCACACGGCGGCCGGAACGATCGACTTCGCCCAGCACGTGCGCGGCGCCCTTCTCGGCGAGGCCGGCGTGCTCTGCGACCAGAGGCGCATGGTGACCATCACCGCGGAGACCTCGGTGGTCGCGCTGAGGGTCGACCGGGAGGATTTCCTCCAGCTGCTGGAGGAATCCCAGCCGTTCAATCACGCGGTCATGCGCGAGCTCGGCCGCCAGATCATGGATCTCAACAACATTTGCGCCCAGCTCGTGCAAAGGCTGCCGCATGGTGCGGCGGGCGTTGACGCGAGCGTTTCCGTCGCGGCGCCGCACTGACGTGGTCCCATGCCCATGACGTCGACGAGGCAGGAGGATCTGAGGAGCCCATCCGGCGGCCTGAACGATCTTCCATGGGGCTGCCTGGCCCGGCAGTGGTCGGGCTTCGTGCTGTTCGCCTTCGTCCTGACCCATCTCTTGAACCACGCGATGGGCATCTTCGGCGTCGACGCCATGCAGTACGCCCAGCAGTGGCGCTGGCTGATCTGGCGTTCCTGGCCCGGCACCTTCCTGCTCTACGGCGCCGTGCTGACGCATGTGACGCTCGCCGGCTACCGCATCGTGCTGCGGCGCACCTGGCGCATGCCGCCGGACGAGATGTGGCAGATCATCTCCGGCCTCGCCATCCCGCTGCTGGCTGCCGGGCACGTGCTGCAGACGCGCGTCGCCGCCTCCATGTTCGGCGTCGACATCAGCTATGGCGCGGTGCTGCAGCAGCTCTGGCCCGCCGTCATCTTCTCGCAGAGCCTCTTGATCGTGGTCGCCTGGAGCCATGGCGTCATCGGCCTGCACCACGCCCTGCGCTACCAGACCTGGTACCGCGCCTGGCGCCTGCCGGCCTACATCCTCGCCGTCATGGTCCCCTTCCTCGCCTTTGCCGGTTTCGTCGCCGCCGGCCGCGAGGCCTCCCGGCTGCCCGCGCTGACGCGCACCTACGAGCAGACGCTCGGCCTGCAGGAAGTCGGCATGGTGGTGAATGCGGGCGTCGCCGGCTTCGCCTTCGGCTTCGTCGGCCTGATCGGCCTGTTCTACCTGCGCCGCCGGGTCGGCTCGACCGTGACCATCACCTACCGCGGCTACGGCCCGGTGGACGTGCCGGCCGGCACCTCGGTGCTGGAGGCGAGCCGCGCCCATCACATTCCCCATCCCTCGTCCTGCCGGGGGCGCGGGCGCTGCGCGACGTGCCGGGTGCAGGTCATCACCGGCAGCGAGCACATCGCCGAGCCGTTCGGTGCCGAGCGGGCGATCCTCAACAGCATCTCCGCCCCGAAGAACGTCCGGCTCGGCTGCCAGATCCGCCCGGCCCGCGACATCAGCGTGCGGGTGCTGATGCCGGTGCTCGGCCGCCACGTCACCTCGGACCAGGACGCGGAAGCGCTCGAATGGGCGATGGAGCGCGAGGCCACCGTGCTGGTGCTGGACCTGCGCGCCTTCGCGACGCTGACCCAGAACCGGCTGCCCTACGAGATCGCGGTGCTGGTCAACCGCTTCTCCAACGAGATGCGCCAGGCGGTGGACAGCCATAGCGGGCGTATCGACGTGATGTATGGCGACGGGCTGACCGCCGTGTTCGACCAGTCCGAGAATCGCGCCACGAACGCCCGCTCCGCGCTGCGCGCCGCGCAGGACATGGGCCGGGTGCTGGAGATGCTGAACGGCGAGATGCGCGGCGTGCTGCCGATCCCGATCCGCGCCGGCATCGGCATCCATAGCGGGCGCGTCGTGCTCGCCCGCATCGGCGACGGCGTCCACCAGCAGGAGATCCGGGCGATCGGCGACACGCTTACCGTCGCCGCGGCGCTGGAGACCGCGTCGAAGGACTTCATCGCCGACTGCATGGTCTCAAAGGAGACCGCCGACGCCTCCGGCTTCAACTTCGCAGGTATGATGTTGCGTGAAGTGATGCTTGACGGCGGCCACGCCAGCGTTCAGGCCTATGCCATTCCCGATGCGGGCCGGCTCGAAGAGGTGACGTCCACCAATCCTGTGCTCGGCACGCTGAAACTGGCGGGGGCCTAGGGCGTGAAGGAGACGGCGTCGAAGGATCTGCTGCGCATCGAGGACCTGCACGTCTCCTTTGCCGTCCATGGCCAGCTCAACGAGGTCGTCAAGGGCATATCGCTGCGCGTGCCGGCGGGGCGGACCGTGGCGCTGGTGGGCGAATCCGGCTCGGGCAAGACGGTGATCTCGCAGTCGGTCATGGGCCTGCTGCCGCGCAACGGCGTGGTCCATGGCGGGCGGATCCTGTTCGCCGACCCGGCCAAGGAGGGCAAGGTGATCGACATCGCCGCGCTCGACCGCGACGGCAAGAAGATCCGCCATCTGCGCGGCGGGCGCATCGGCATGATCTTCCAGGAGCCGATGTCGTCGCTTTCGCCGGTGCACACGATCGGCAACCAGATCCAGGAAGCGCTCCAGCTCCATCGCCCGCATCCGCGCAAGGAGGCGCGCGCCGTCACCGAGGAGATGCTGCGCCTCGTGGGCTTCCGCAATCCGCACCACAGCTACGACCAGTATCCGTTCGAGCTTTCGGGCGGCCTTCGCCAGCGCGCCATGCTGGCCATGGCGCTGATCTGCCGCCCGGCGCTGCTGATCGCCGACGAGCCGACCACCGCGCTCGACGTCACCATCCAGGCCCAGGTGCTGAAGCTGATGAAGGAGCTTCAGAGCGAGATGGGCATGGCGATCCTGCTCATCACCCACGATCTCGGCGTGGTCGCCAACATGGCGGACGAGGTGGTGGTGGTCTATCGCGGCCGGGTGATGGAGGCGGGCACGGTCGACGACATCTTCCGCCACCCCCGGCATCCCTATCTGAAGGCGCTGCTGAAGGCCTCGCCCGATTTCGACATGGCCGAGGGCGAGCGCCTGGTTGCGCTGCGCGAGGTGCCGCCCACCGCCCCGCCGGCGGATCTGCGCCACGAGCCGGTGCTCCGCGCCGCGCCGACGCCGCTCCTGAACGTGCGCAACCTGCGCAAGACCTATGGCAGCAAGCACGGGGCGAGCATCGTCGCGGTCGAGGATGTGAGCTTCGACATCCTGCGCGGCCAGTGCTTCGGGCTGGTCGGCGAGAGCGGCTCGGGCAAGACCACCGTCGGCAACATGATCATGCGCGCGCGCAGCGCCGATTCCGGCTCGGTGATCTTCAACGACCGCACCGGCCCGGTCGACGTGCTGGCGCTGCAGGAAGAGGAGCTGCGCACCTTCCGGCCGCGCATGCAGATGATCTTCCAGGACCCCGTCTCCTCGCTGTCGCCGCGCATGACGGTGCTCGACATCATCCGCGAGCCGATGATCGTGCAGGGGCGCGGCACCGACGCCGAGCAGAAGAAGCGGGCCGTGGAACTGATGGAGTGCGTCGGGCTCGACCCGCGCTTCCTCAGCCGCTACCCGCACAGCTTCTCCGGCGGCCAGCGCCAGCGCATCGGCATTGCCCGCGCGCTCGCGCTCAACCCGGACCTCATCATCTGCGACGAGCCGGTCTCCGCGCTCGACGTCTCCGTGCAGGCGCAGGTGCTGAACCTCCTGAAGGACCTCCAGGCCTCGCTCGGCCTGACGTACCTGTTCGTCTCCCACAACCTCGCCGTGGTGCACTACATGGCCGAGCAGATCGCGGTCATGGCACGCGGGCGCATCGTCGAGATCGGCCCGCGCGAGGCGCTGTTCCGCCGGCCCGCGCATCCCTATACGTGCGCGCTGCTGAAGGCGGTGCCGCTGCCGGACCTCGACCGCAAGCTCGACTTCGACGTCGCCTTCACCGGCGGCGCCTCCGATCCGGCGAGCTGGCCGGAGGAGTTCCGCGCCACCGCGCCCGGCTCGCTCGAGATGATTGATCTCGGCGGCGGACATTTCGTGCTCGCCGACCGCGCCTGCACCGCGCGCGACGTCACGGCGGCATAGGGGCAGGCCATGCTGACGCGACGCGCATTCGGGATTCTCAGCCTCCTGCTCCCGGCGAGCGGGCTCCTGCGGCCGGGCCGCGCGCTCGCCGAGCCGCGCGACCTCTCGCTCGAGCCGCCCTCCTTCGTGCGCGACATCTGGGAGGGGCGGCTTCCCGAGCTGGCGGAGCGGCTGCCGCAGGACCCGCGGGTCATCGACCTGCCGGCGATGGGCCGCGCGCCGGGCCATTATGGCGGCACGATGCGGATGCTGATGGGCGACCAGCGCGACATCCGCATGATGACCGTCTACAGCTACGCCCGGCTGGTGGTGTTCGACCTGAAGGGCGACATCGTCCCCGACATCCTCGCCAAGGTGGACATCGAGCAGGGCCGCATCTTCACGCTGCACCTGCGCAAGGGGCATCGCTGGTCGGACGGCCATCCCTTCACCTCGGAAGACTTCCGCTACTGGTGGGACGACGTTGCCAACAACGCGCATCTGAGCCCGGACGGCCCGCCGCTGCAGCTCGTGGTGAAGGGCGAGCGCCCGGTCTTCGAGGTGGTGGACGAGACCACCGTGCGCTTCATCTGGTCGACGCCCAATCCCGGCTTCCTGCCGGCGCTGGCGGGGGCGCAGCCGGTGCTGATCATGCTGCCCGCCCACTACATGAAGCAGTTCCACCAGCGCTACGCCGACCCGGTGCGGCTCGGGGCGCTGATCCGCGGCGAGCGGGTGAAGGGCTGGGGCGCGCTGCACGACCGCATGGCGCGTTCCTACCGCCCGGAAAACCCGGACCTGCCGACGCTTTCTGCCTGGATGCCCACCACCAAGCCGCCGGCGGAGTTCTTCGTCTTTAAGCGCAATCCCTACTACCACCGGGTCGACGAGCAGGGACGCCAGCTCCCCTATGTCGACGAGGTCACCATGTCGATCGGCACCTCGTCGCTGATCCCGGCGAAGGTGGCGGCCGGCGCGGCCGACCTTCAGGCGCGCTACATCAGCTTCGCCGACTACACCTTCCTGAAGGAGGGCGAGCATAACGGGCACTACCATGTGCGCCTGTGGGAGCGCGGGGAGGGTGCCTATGTCACGCTGGTGCCCAACCTCAACGTCACCGATCCGGGCTGGCGGGCAGTGCTGCGCGACGTCAGGGTGCGCCGGGCGCTGTCGGTGGCGATCAACCGGCGCGACATCAACCAGGTGATCTTCTTCGGGCTCGGCCACGAGGGCGCCAATACGGTGCTGCCCGGCAGTCCGCTCTACGAGTCTCGGTACGACCATGCCTGGGCGCAGTACGACCCCGCGCTCGCCAACAAGCTTCTCGACGAGGCCGGGCTCGACAAGCGCGACGACGACGGCATCCGCCTGCTGCCGAACGGGCGCCGCGCCGAGATCACGATCGAAACCGCCGGCGACAACACCGAGGAGACCGACATCCTCGAGCTGGTCGGCTACGACTGGGAAAAGATCGGCATCAAGCTCTATGCGCGCGGCGTGCAGCGCGACCTGCTGCGGCGCAGCGTCATCGCCGGCAACGCCACCATGGCGGTCTGGCCGGGGCTCGACAACGCCACCGCCGGGCCGAACATGCCCCCGGATTCGCTCGCCCCCACCAGCTCCATGCAGTTCCAGTGGCCGCTCTGGGGCCAGTATGTCGACACGATGGGTCGCGAGGGCGAGAAGCCGGACCTGCCGGCCGCCGAGGAACTGGTCGACCTCGCCAAGCAGTGGCGCCGCTCCGTCACGCCGGAGGAGCGCCGCCAGATCTGGGAGAAGATGCTCCAGATCAATGCCGACCAGGTGTTCACCATCGGCATCGTCAACCGCACCTCGCAGCCCGTCGTGGTCAATGACCGGCTGCGCAACGTGCCGGAGGTCGGGATCTACAGCTTCGAGCCGGGCGCCTATTTCGGCATCTACCTGATCGACACCTTCTGGTTCGAGGACGGCAACGCCGCCCTCGAGGTGAAAAGGGACTGAGGGATGCTGCTGCGCTACATCCTCCGCCGCATCCTCATCATGGTCCCGACGCTGCTCGTCACCAGCGCGCTGATCTTCACCGTGATGGAGCTGCCGCCGAGTGACTATTTCGAGACCCTACAGGCCGAGATGGCGGCGCAGGGGGAGCACGCCGACACCAGCCGCATCGAGTTCCTCAAGCGCGAATACGGCTTCGACCGCCCGCCGGTCGAACGCTATTTCCGCTGGATCGGCGGCTTCGTGCGGGGGGATTTCGGCTATTCCTTCGAATATGAGATGCCGGTGCGCGACCTCGTCGGCGAGCGGCTCGGCCTTACGATACTGGTGTCGTTCAGCACCATCTTGCTGACCTGGCTGGTTGCCTTCCCGATCGGCATCTATTCGGCCACCCATCCCTATAGCTGGGGGGATTACGGTCTCACCTTCGTCGGCCTGCTCGGCATCGCCGTGCCGCACTTCCTGCTGGCGCTGATCACCATGTACTTCGCCAATGTGTGGTTCGGCCTGTCGATCGGCGGGCTGATGGACCCGATCTATTTCAACGAGCCCATGAGCTGGGCCAAGGTGCAGTCGATCCTCGCCCATCTGTGGATTCCGGTGATCATCATCGGTGCCGGCGGAACCGGAACCATGGTGCGCGCAATCCGCGCCAACCTCCTGGATGAACTCCAGAAACAGTACTATGTGACCGCCAAGGCCAAGGGCCTGCCGCCCGGCAAGGCGCTGGTGAAATACCCGCTGCGCATGTCACTCAACTTCTTCGTCTCGAACATCGGCGACATCCTGCCGACGGTGGTCTCGGGCTCGGAGCTCACCGCCGTCGTGCTCTCGCTGCAGACCACCGGCCCGCTGCTGCTGCGGGCGCTGCAGAGCCAGGACATGTATCTGGCCGGTTCGTTCCTGCTGTTCCTGTCCTGCCTGACCGTGATCGGCGTGCTGATCTCGGACATCGCGCTCGCCTTCCTCGACCCGCGCATCCGGCTTCAGGGGGGCAGCCTGAAATGAGCGCGACCACCCACTCGCTGCCGCCGCCAGGCGCGCCGCTGGATCACTTCGTCGACGACGCGCCGTTCGATCCCTACGCCACCGAGCCGATGACCAAGGCGCAGGAGCGGATCTATCTCGCTTCGCAGCTCACCCTGATGTGGTGGAAGTTCAAGCGCCACCGCCTCGCCGTCGTCTCCGGGCTGTTCCTCGCAGTGCTCTACGCCTCGATCCTCATCAGCGAGTTCCTTGCGCCGTATAATTATACCGAGCGGCACACCGACTTCATCCGCAGCCCGCCGCAGGCGGTCCACCTGTTTCATGACGGCAATTTCATCGGTCCGTTCACCTATGGGCTGACCTACACGCTCGACATGGAGAAGCTGCGCCGCAACTACACCGAGGACACCAGCCGCATCTATCCGGTGCGGTTCTTCTGCCGCGGCGACAGCTACCGGTTCTGGGGCCTCATCGAGGGCAATCTGCACCTCGTATGCCCGGGGGAGGGTGGCACGCTGTTCGTGCTGGGAACCGACCGGCTCGGCCGCGACATGCTCTCGCGGCTGATCTACGGCGCGCGGATCTCGCTCACCATCGGCCTGATCGGCATCTCGGTCAGCTTCGGGCTCGGCATCATCATCGGCGGGCTGGCGGGCTATTACGGCGGCTGGTTCGACCTCTTGACCCAGCGCGCCATTGAGGTAGTCCAGTCGCTGCCGCATATCCCGCTCTGGCTGGCGCTCTCGTCGGTGATGCCGCCGACCTGGAGCCCGCTGCTGGTCTATTTCGGCATCACCATCATCCTCGGGCTGATGGACTGGACCGGGCTGGCACGCGCGGTGCGCTCCAAGCTGCTGTCGCTGCGCGAGGACGACTATGTGGTCGCCGCCCAGCTCATGGGCGCGAAGACGCCGCGCATCGTGTTCCGCCACCTCGTGCCGGGCTTCATGAGCCATCTCATCGCCATGGCGACCATCGCCATTCCGAGCATGATCCTCGGCGAGACGGCGCTCTCCTTTCTCGGCCTCGGCCTGCGCCCGCCCATCACGAGCTGGGGCGTGATGCTGAACGAGGCGCAGAACATCAACATCGTCGTGCTCTATCCCTGGCTCATCCTGCCGGTCGTTCCCGTCATCGCGGTGATCCTCGCCTTCAACTTCCTGGGCGACGGGCTTCGCGACGCGGCCGATCCCTATCGCTGAGATTTTTCCCGCCGCATGTCCGACACCTCCCCCTCCGAGATTTCCCGCCTCGAGAAGACGCTGTTCCGCCTCCAGGCCCAGCATGCCTGCCTCGCCTATGCCTTCGACGCCATCGCGGACCGGCCCGGGCCGGTGGTCGAGCTCGGGCTCGGGCTCGGGCGCACCTTCGATCATCTGCGCCGGCACTTGCCCGGGCGCGAGATCTACGTCTTCGACCGGGTGAACAAAGCCTATGAGGACTGCCGGCCGGACCCGGCGCATCTCTTCCTCGGCGAGATCGAGGAGACGCTGCCGGCGCTCGGCGAGCGGCTGGCGGGGCGGGTGGTGCTGGCCAATTCCGACCTCGGCTCGTTCGACCGCGAGCTGAACCGCCGCGTCGCCGCCATGTCGGCGCGGCTGCTGCCGCCGGTGATGGCGCCGGGCGGGATCGTGATGTCCGACCTGCCGCTGGAGCTCGACGGGTTCGAGGCGCTGCCGCTGCCGCCCGGCGCGCGCGAAGGCCGCTACTATCTCTACCGCCGCCCTTCCTGAGCTGGCAGCAACTCGGCCAGCGAGCGGAAGCGGGCGGCGCCGGAGCCGAGCAGGCGCCCGATCAGCTTGTCGAGGAAGCGGTCGATCCAGCCATCGTGCACCAGATGGTGGGTGAGGAGGCCGATCGGCTCGAGCGTGCCCGGCGGGGCGTCGAGCTCCTCCTCGACCAGACGCGCGAACTGCTCGATCAGCACCGTCTCGTCGACCAGCCCGCCGCCGCCGTGCCAGTCGATCGGATCGAGATGGGTGTTGACGGCGACAAGGCCGGGGGCGTGCGCAGGGCGGCGCTGATAGGTCGAGATGATTTGATAGCCGGCTTCGGAAAGACGGCCCGCGAGGGCGGGATCGATGCGGTTCCAAGGCGGCACGAAGACGGGCAAGGCGCGCGGGCCGAACAGTTCGGCGAGCCGCTGGTGGCCGGCCTGCGCTTCGGCGAGCATCGCCTCTGGCGGCCGGTGGGCGCCGAACTCGGCCTTCTTCTCGCCGGACGGGGCGTGGTTGGCGTGCGCCCAGCCATGCACCAGCACGTCGATGCAGCTCTCGCCGGCAAGCCGTTCGGCGAGGGCCGGGGTGGCGCGGGAGGGGATCACCGCGAGGGCGAGCGGCACCTGCCAGCGCGCCCGACGGGCGAGCAGCGCGTCGAGGGCGGGTGTCGGATCGGTCGCGTCGTCGTCGCGCCACCAGAAGTCGATCGTCCGCCCCGCCGCCCGGGCGCGCGCCAGGAGCGCGTCGAGCCGCGTCCAGCCGGCTTCGATCGCGCGCCGCCGCCCGATCTCCTCTGCGACGATGTCGGCCGCCCGTGGCGCCCCCTCGCGCCCGATGCCGCTCCAGTCGGGGGCAGGGCGCTCCAGAAGCTCGCCGAGCGCGCCCGCCAGCGCCTCGGGGGTGAGGTCGGCGGCCGGCAGATGCCGGGCGAGGCCGCGCCGGGCGAGCTCCTCGGCGCGGATGGTCTGTTCCTTCTCGCCGCCCTCGGCGAAGGGCACGAGAATGGCGCGGGCGTTGGCGGCGGCGAGGTCGAGCACGGTGTTGTAGCCCGCCTGGCTGACCGAGGCGGCTGCGCGGGCGAGCAGGGCCGGGAAGTCCGGCCGCGCGCGCTCGACACGCATGTTCGACGGTGCCTGCGCGCCGAGCGCGGCGAAGATCTCCTCGGGAACGCCATGGCCGACGAGCAGGCGCCATTGCCGTGACGGCATCAGCCGGGCGGCCTCGATCGCGGTCCGCGCCAGCGGCAGACCGGCCGCCGAACCGCCGCCGGAGACGACGATCTCGTGGCAGCCTGTATTTCCATCGTCAGTGAAAGCGCGTTCACCGTCATGGACATACCCGGTTTCCCTCAGCCGGTAGTCGAGCTTTCCGGCCTCGGGCCATGAGGCGGCGAGTGGAACCATTTCGGCGGCGCCGTGGAACAGCACCGCGTCGTAGCAGGCGCCGAGCCGGGTCAATGTCGCCGCCGCCCGCTCGGGCCGCGAGGGCGGGTTGAGCACGTCGCGGATCGAACAGAGGATCGCCGGCCGTTCGGGGCGCGCGAGGGCGTGCTTGAGCAGCGCGTCGAACTCCGCCGCCAGCGAGCGGCGACCGAAGGGATAAAGCTCGGTGATGAGCGCGTCCGGCGCCGCAGCGTCGAAGGCGGCGAGAAGCGCGTCGCGGCGCATCGCGAACCATGCCGCGTCAGCGTGCACGTCCGGCGCCGCGTACAGCGTCGAGAAATCGGTGCCGACGCAATGCACCGGCGGAAGCTGCACCAGATCGACCCCGTCGAGCGCGACCGTCGCGGCGCGCCGGCCGCCGGAGACCAGCGTCACCTTCCAGCCGCGCGCCGCCATCGCCCGGCCGACCGCGGCCATACGGGCGAGATGACCCACGCCGAGCAGGTGGGTGACGACGATCATCACGCTGTAGTCGTTCACTCGTTCGTCTCCGGCAGCGGAATGCCCGCGCAGGTGAAGGCTCGGGCGAGCGTCGCGGCAGCGACGGGCAGGGAGCGCTCGCTGGCGACGAAGTGTGCGGCCTCCGCGCCCATGGCGCGTCGCTTCTCCGCATCGGCGAGCAGGCTCTCGATGGCGTCGGCGAAGGCGGCGACCTCGCCCGCGGGGGTGAGCAGGCCGGTCCGGCCCGCGCGCATGGCGTCGGCAATGCCGCCATAGGCGCCGGCGACGCAGGGCAGGCCGTGCGCCTGCGCCTCCAGATAGGCGGCGCCGAACGCCTCGTTGACGCCCGGCCACACGAAGATATCGGCGCTCCGCAGCCTCTCGCTCAGCGCGGCGCGATCGGTGACGGCGCCGTGGAAGACGACGCGGTCGCCGAGCGGGGCAAAGGCGGCCTCGACCTCGCTACGGGCCGGCCCGTCGCCGACGATATCTAGGGTCCAGTTGGCGTTCCGCGTCGCGATCATGGCCAACGCCTCGGCGAGCTGGCGGTAGGAGGCGAGCTTGTCGCCCCGGCGCATCATGGCGACGCTGATGAGCCGCGGCGCCTCGTGCCTCTCGGTCGGTCCGATGCCCGGGGCTGGCAGATGGGGCCATTCCGACAGGTCGATGAAGGGCTTGAGGTCGGCGATGTGCTGCCCGGCGGGCTTCAGCCTCTCCAGCATCTCGCGGTCGGCGGCGGTCGGCGTCAGCAGCAGCCGCGCCGCGTCGATCGCCCGTTCGGCCAGCGTGTGCCCCTCGGCGAAGCGGCCGGTGGCGCGCTTCGGGGCGCGGGAGGGCTCGGCGATGACATAGGGCAGGCCGAGACGCCGCGCCAGCTCGGGGCCGATCAGGTCGGGCGCCTTGTAGTAGACGTGGTAGGTGAAGACGCAGGCGACCCGCTCGCCCTGCGGCGTGCCGGTCAGCCGCTCGATGTCCGCGCGCGCCTCCTCCAGCCTGTCGCGCCAGCCCGCCTCGTCCGGATCGGGCAGGTAGCTGCGCAGCTGCGAGGCCAGCTCGACCTCATAGCCGAGCGTTGTCAGCAGCTTGATGAACAGCCGGGCCATCGTCCGCTCGCCCGAGGGCGTTGGGTGGTCGGGCGATTTGAGCGGCGCGAGGAACAGGCAGCGCATCGCCTCAGGGCCTGGCCGCGACGCTCTCGGCCGCCTCTTCGCCTTCGGCGGCGGTCCCGGCTGGGTGCGGGACGGCAGGGCGATCCGGGGTGCGCAGCAGAGCCTCCAGCCGGTCGATGCCGGCGTCGAAGGTGAAGTCCGCAATGAGCCGCGCATGGGCTGCGCGCCCGAGTTCGCGGCGCCGCTGCGGATCGGCGATGAGGGCGGCGAGCGCACAGGAGAGCGCAGTCGCGTCGCCCGGCGGCACGAGGAGCCCGTTCACGCCGTCGTCGATAAATTCCGGCACGCCGGCGAACCGGGTGGAGACGATGGGCAGCTCCTGCGTCGCCGCTTCCATCAGCACGTTGGGCAGGCCGTCGCGGTCGCCGTCCTCGCCCGGCCGGCTCGGCAGCACGAAGAGATTGGCTTCGCGCAGCGCATCGATCACCGTGCCCTGAGCCTGGCTGCCGCGCCATTCGATCCTGTCGGCGATGCCGAGCCGAGCGGCCTGCTCCTTCAGCGCGTCGACGAGCGGGCCGGTGCCGATATGCACCAGCCGCCAGTCGAGCGAGGCCGGCAGCAGGGCGAGCGCGTCGACCAGCGTGTCGAGGCCCTTCTTGGTCACGGCGCGGCCTACCGCGATGAGCCGGACCGGATCGGCGGGGTCGCTGCCGTCCGCCGGCCGGCGCGCCGCGGGCGGGGCGGGGAAGCGCGCGAGGTCGAGGCCGTGATAGACCAGCTCGACCCGCCCGCCGTCGCTGCCCGCGACGCGGCGCAGCTCGTTCCAGCCGTCGGCGGTGCAGGTCGCGCCCCAGCGTGCTTCGGCGATCTTCTCGCGGCGCTCCCATTCCGGCGTGGTCCAGATGTCCTTGGCATGCGCCGAGAAGGAGAAGCTGCGGCCGGTCAGCAGCGCCGCGTAGCGGGTCACGGAGGCGGGCGTGTGCAGGAAATGGACGTGCAGGTGGCGGATGCCGGGGTCGAGCTCGCGCGCCAGCACGAAGGCCTGGCCGAGCCGGCGCATGCGGCTTGCGGAAGGGTCGCGCTGCAAGTCGCGCAGGAACACGCGCAGGGTCGGCTTCCACCGCAGGTGCCGGAAGGCGTGGACCATGCCCTTCAGCACGCGGCGCGGGTCGTCCTTCAGATATTCCGGCAGGTAGAACAGCCGGGCGGCGATCGCCTCGTGCATGGGGTGGCGGTAGCGGTCGGTCGGATGGCGCAGCGACCAGATGTCGAACGCGAAGCCCCGCCGCTCCAGCTCGAGGATTTCCTGCGCGATGAAGGTCTCGGAAAGGCGCGGATAGCCCTTGAGGACGATCGCGATTCGGGACGCGCCGGCCGGGCGTCCCTCGCCGGAAGGAACGAGCAGCAAATCAGCCCCCGAGACCGATCGAGGCCATGGTGCCCGCCTGCGGCATGAAATGCGGCGCGATGTAGCTGGCGATGCGCGGCAGGCCGTCGAGCAGGCCGGGGGAGGCGACCTGCGAGGGCGCGGGCTGGTCGCGCAGCGCGGTCAGCGCCTGCGCCATGACGAGCGGGTCGCGGCTCGTCTCGCCCTGCTCGATCGGATCGAGCAACATCTGCACGAGGCCGAGCGCGGAGGCGCGGCTGGCGCGGATGAGCTGCTCCTGGCGCGGGCGCGAGCGCGGCATCAGCAGCGCCGGCTTGTCGAAGGAGAGGATCTCGCAAAAGGTGTTGTAGCCGCCCATGGCGACGACCGCCGTGGCCCGGCTCATCAGGCGTTCGATCTTGGGGTCGAACACGATGGCGTCGACCTTCGGCAGCCGCTCGATGCGCTCCAGGAAATGCGTGCGCTGCGCGTTCGAGAGGAAGGGCCCGAAGGTGATGACCGAGGGCAGCGGGATGTCGGGGTCGGCCTCGTAGGCGGAAATCACCCAGTCGATCAGCCCCGCGCCGTCCGCGCCGCCGCCGGTGGTGACGAGGATGAACGGCCCCTTGGTGGAGCGCGGGTAGCGAATCCCCGAGGACCCGCCGGGCACCGAGCGGCGCAGATAGCCGGTGTAGACGATGCGCGAATGCATGTCGGCCGGCAGGGGGATGCCGTCGAGCGGGCGGTAGAACTCCTCGCTCCCGTAGACCAGCACGTCGTCGTAATGGTCGGTCATGACGCGGATGGCGCCCTTGTCGTGCCACTCGGCGCGGATGATCTCCGGGCTGTCGAGCACGTCGCGCACACCGATGATGCGGCGCGTGCCCATGTTGCCCATCAGCTTGAGGCTGGGCACCAGCTCGCCGCGGAAGCCGGCGGGCTCCTTGTCGGCGATGAAGATGTCGGGCCGGAACGATTCCGCGGTCTGGCGGATGAGCGCCTCGCGGATCGCCGTCACCTCTGAGACGTCGAGCCGCAGATTGGCGCTGGCATAGCTTCCGTTCTCGCTCTTGGCGACGCCGGGCACGTGCACGAAGTCAATCCCCGGCGCGAAGTTGAAGCTTCCCGCCAGCGCCGAGCCGGAGATGATGAGCACCGACACGTCGCCATGCGCGGCCACCAGCGCGTTCGCGATGGCGCGCGAACGGCGGATATGGCCGAGCCCGTAGGTGTCGTGGCTGTACATGAGGACACGGGGCGTCCTCCTGCCCTGCCGTACCGACTCGGTAGGGGACGTGTCGCCGGAAGTACGTTCCATCAGTCTTCCCGCAGGCAGTTCGCCATGTCTGTTTCCGGGCCGGTCCGATGACCATGCCCCGTGATGCCGGATGTTGCGCCGATGGTAAGACGGCGCGGTGCGCTCTGTCGAGACGGCCCATCGGATGAGCCGTGGGCGAAAATGCGAACTCGAAAAAACCGGCCGGCGGCCCGCGCCGCTAGCGTTGGAGCCTCATGCAGGAGCAGCATGAACCAAGGCGTCCGCGCCGTCCAGCCGCAGGCCGCCCGCTTCGGGGCGGTGCCTGGCTATGGTGCCGGGGTGGGGGCCCTCCCGCAAGCGGCAGGTCGCATCCGGGCGGAACCGTCCGGCGGCCGCCGTCAGGGCGCGCCGGTCGAGCGGGAGGCGCTTGGGGAGCCTGATTCCTCGTACCAGCCTCTGGAGCGATTCACGATCCACACTACGGAGAGCATCACCGGCACCTCGATGAGCACGCCGACCACGGTCGCCAGCGCCGCGCCGGAGCGGAAGCCGAACAGGCTGATGGCGGCGGCGACGGCGAGCTCGAAGAAGTTCGAGGCGCCGATCAGCGCCGACGGCCCGGCGACGCAATGGCGCTCGCCGGCAAGGCGGTTGAGCAGGTAGGCGAGCCCGGCGTTGAAATAGACCTGGATCAGGATCGGCACCGCGAGCAGGGCGATGACGAGCGGCTGGCGCAGGATCTCGTCGCCCTGGAAGCCGAACAGCAGCACCAGCGTCGCCAGCAGCGCCGCCAGCGAGAGCGGCTGGAGCCGCGCCAGCAGGCCGGCCAGCGCCGCCTCGCCGCCGCTCCGCAGGAGCGCCGCGCGGATGAGCTGGGCGAGGATGACGGGAACGACGATGTAGAGCGCCACCGAGAGCGCGAGCGTCGCCCACGGCACGACGATGGCGGAGAGACCGAGCAGCAGCCCGACGATCGGCGCGAAGGCGACCACCATGATGGCGTCGTTGAGCGCCACCTGGCTGAGCGTGAAATGCGGCTCGCCGCGGGTGAGGTTCGACCACACGAAGACCATGGCGGTGCAGGGCGCCGCCGCGAGCAGGATGAGCCCGGCGATGTAGCTGTCGATCTGGTCGGCCGGCAGGTAGGGGCGGAACAGCCAGCCGATGAACAGCCAGCCGAGCGCGGCCATGGAGAACGGCTTCACCGCCCAGTTGACGAACAGCGTGACGCCGATGCCGCGCCAGTGCCGGCGCACCTCGGCCAGCGCCGCGAAGTCGATCCGCAGCAGCATCGGGATGATCATCAGCCAGATGAGCACCGCGACCGGCAGGTTGACCCTCGCGACTTCGGCGGCGGCAATGGCGTGGAACAGGCCCGGCAGCAAGTGCCCGAGCGCCACGCCCGCGACGATGCACAGGCCCACCCAGACGGTCAGATAGCGTTCGAAGGTCGACATGGTGCCTCAGAGCAGGATGCGACGGGTGAAGAGCTCGGCCCCGGCCGGGCAGAGGGCGGCGAGGAGCGGCGACTGGAGGATCGGGTCGGGCACGCGCCGGCGGTCGACGGCGCCGAAGCCGATCGTCGCGAAGAAGCCGGCCGCGGAGGTTGCCGCCAGCCAGACATGGCGCGCGCCGGCGTCGAAGGCGCGGCTCGACAGCAGGAGGACGAGGTTCCGGCCGATGCCGCGGTGGCGCCACTCCTCCTTGACCAGCAGGGAGCGCAGCAGCGCGTCCGACCCGAACAGCTCGAAGCCGGCATAGCCGACGAGCTTTCCGCCGAGCGTGCGGTAGCTGAAGAAGTGCCCGGTGCTGCCGCGCAGGTCGTCGGCGGGCAGCCCGGCGTCGCGCAGCGCCTTGGCGAGGCGCGGATCGCTCGCCGCGACCTGCTCGTCGCGCAGGAACGGCGTGCCGTCGTCCTTGTCGAAATCGGTGGCCGGCACGATGGGAAGGACGTCCAGCACCGTCTCCGACGGGCGGCAGAGCTTCACGCCGAGCGGCGAGACGACGATCGGGCGGTTGATCAGTATCGGATGCTCGCGCACCGCGGCCAGCAGGGCGTCGTCGTCGAGCGCCGGGTCGTCGAGGCCGAGCTCGGCGAAGGGCGTGCCGCGCTCGCGCAGCAGGTTCCGCAGCGGCCAGCCCATGCGATGCGCGAGCTGGCGCAGCAGCGCGGGGGTCGGGGGCGATTTCAGGTACTCGACGACATGCGGCTCGATGCCGGCATGCCGGATGAGGGCGAGCGCGTTGCGCGAGGTGCCGCAATCGGGGTTGTGGTAGACGATGACGTCCATGGGTCGGACCGTCCTCAGGCCGCGCTCGGGCGGGGGCGGGTCGTGCCCTGCAACTGGCCGATCTCGGCCAGCTTCGCGCCGAGCGTCATGCGGTCGAGGCTGGCGATCGGCAGCGCCGCGAAGACGGAGATGCGGTTCCTGAGGTGACGGAAGGCCGCGACGAAGGCCGCCTCCTTCTGAAGGTCGTTGCCTTCGACCGCGGCAGGGTCCTCGATGCCCCAATGCGCGGTCATGGGCTGGCCGGGCCAGACCGGGCAGGCCTCGCCGGCCGCCGCGTCGCAGACGGTGAACACGAAGTCCATGACCGGCGCGCCGGGCGCGGCGAACTCCTCCCAGCTCTTCGAGCGCAGGCCCTCGAGCGGGTAGCCGTAGCCCTGTAGCACCTTCAGCGCCAAGGGGTTGACGGTGCCCTTGGGCTGGCTGCCGGCGGAGAAGGCGCGGAACCGGCCCGCGCCGTCCTGCGCGAGGATGCTCTCGGCGAGGATGGAGCGCGCCGAATTGCCGGTGCACAGGAACAGGACGTTGTAGATGCGTTCGGTGCGGAACGGGTCAGTCATTGGCCACCTCCCTGGCGGCATTGTCGGGCGAGGCGCAGCAGGGCGACAGGTCGGCGATCAGCGGCGCGCAGATTTCGGGGCGTCCGCCGCAGCAATCCGTGACGAGGAACCCGGCGAGCGCGGCGACGGCATCGAGCCGCGCCCGGTAGATGATCGACCGGCTCTGGCGTTCGGCCTCGATCAGCCCGGCGCGGGAGAGGACGGCGAGATGGGTCGACATGGTGTTGTGCGGCACGTCGAGGCGCCGGGCGATCTCGCCGGCGGGCACGCCCGCGGGCTCATGCGCCATCAGGAGCCGGAACACGTCGAGACGTGTCGGCTGGGCGAGGGCGGCGAAAGCGGCAATGGCGTGTTCCGAGTCCATATGTCGACGATAAACGACATATGGACGTATCGCAACCGAAGATCGTAGCTCGACGAATTTACAAGGGTGGACATGCCGTCTCCCCGGTTCACATCGCCGGCTCGATGCGCATGAATGGTGACATCCGCGCCGCGGGTCAGGGCAACCCGGCGGCGAGCGCGGCAAAGGAGACGGCAAAGTGATCGAGCACATCGTCCCGGGCAGGCATGACCTGCTTCTCGTGGTCGACATCCAGTATGATTTCTGCCCCGGCGGCGGCCTCGCCGTGCCGCGCGGCGACGAGGTGGTGCCGGTGGTCAACCGGGTCGCGGCCGGCTTCGCCCATGTGGCGCTGACGCAGGACTGGCATCCGCCCGGCCATCTGTCCTTCGCGTCCTCGCACCCGGGCGCGCAGCCCTATGAGACCATCGACGTCGACTACGGCGCGCAGATCCTGTGGCCGGACCATTGCGTGCAGGGCACGCCGGGCGCGGCGCTGCGCGAGGACCTCGCGATCCCGCACGCCGAGCTGGTCCTGCGCAAGGGCTATCATCCGGGGATCGATTCCTATTCCGCCTTCTATGAGAACGACCGCCGCACCGCGACCGGGCTCGGCGGCTATCTGCGCGAGCGCGGCTTCAGGCGCATCTTCCTCGCCGGCCTCGCCTTCGATTTCTGCGTGCGCTACTCGGCCGAGGACGCCCGGCGCGAAGGCTTCCACGTGGTGGTGATCGACGATTGCTGCCGGAGCATCGACGTCGGCGGCTCGGACGCCGATACGCGCCGGCAGTTCCAGGCCATCGGTGTCGAATGCATTCCCTCCGCCGCCCTCGGGCAGGACCGGTGCGCTTGACCCGCCTCAAGGACGGGGCGCCGGAACCGTGGTCCGGTCGTCACGTTGGTCTCGTCGAACAGGCAGGCCAAAGGAGTGGTCCATGCAGGACAAGTCGACACCCGAAGACAATGGCGGCGACGAGGACGTGCTCACCGTCTCGCCGGAGAGCGTGTGCTTCCTCATCGTCAAGGCGCGCGAGTTCGATGCCAAGGACGAGGTGACCGAGCCGGACCCCGGCTCCAATCCGTCCGACGACGGCGATATCGCCGTGCTCGAGGACCATGGCGACGACCCGTCGGCGCAGGAAATTCGCTCGTTCATCCATGCGATGTCGATCGACGAGCGCATCGACCTGGTGGCGCTGATGTGGCTCGGCCGGGACGATTATTCCGCCGAGGACTGGGAGAGGGTGCGCGAGCAGGCCGTGCAGGAGTACAATGGCCGTACCGCCGACTATCTGCTGGGCACGCCGATGCTCGGGGATTTTCTGGAGGAGGGTCTCTCGCTGCTGGGCTATTCCTGCGAGGAGTTCCAGACCGGCCGGCTCTGAGCGCCGCCGGCGGTGCGCAGGAGCGGCGCGGGCGGGTACGAGCGGGCGAGGTGAGGGAAGCGACGCATGCCCTACGCTGCCAATGCCGATCTTCCGCCTTCGGTCCGCGAGCACCTGCCGCGGCACGCGCAGGACATTTTCCGCGAGGCGTTCAATCATGCCTTCGACGCGCATCGCGGTGAGCCGCGGGGCGAGGAGGCCGCGTTCCGCATCGCCTGGGCGGCGGTGAAGCGTTCCTATGCCAAGCGAGGCGAGCAATGGGTGCGTTCGGAAGGGGCGGACTGAGCCCTCTCCCTGCCTACCTCGCCGAAAGGACGCGGGGGCAAGGCCCCTCGCGACCGGGAGGAAAGCGCCATGCACCAACCATCTCTGCCCGAAAGACCTTTCGCCGAGCCCCCCGACCTGATGGCCGTGCTGCGCCGGACGCAGCTCGCCGCCATGGAGAACCTGCGCCAGGTGCAGGGGAGAACGCTCGATTGCTTCGGCTTCGGCACCCATGAATGCGCCTATGAGGTCGTCGCCAGCGGCCCGCATTGGCGCCTGCGCCACTATGCGGGACCGGGAGGCGGCGCGCCGCTTCTGCTGGTGCCGGCGCCGATCAAGCGTCCCTACATCTGGGACCTGACGCCGGACGTCAGTGCCGTGCGCTTCTGCCTCGACCATGGCTATGACGTGCGGCTGCTGGAATGGCTGCCGCCTTCGGAGCAGGACGGCGACGCCGGCGTCGAGGCCTATGTCGACGCAGTTGTCGCGGCCCGGCGGGCGGCGGCGAACGGGCCGGCGACGTCTCCCTTCGTCCTCGGCCATTCGCTCGGCGGCACGCTGGCGGCGATCGCCTGCGCGCTCGAGCCGTCGCTCGCGCGGGGCCTCGTGCTGCTCGGCGCCCCGCTCAGCTTCACGCCGGGTTCGAGCCGGTTCCGCGACCTCGTGGTCGCCCGGTCGAAGGACATGGCGCGGCAGGGGCTGGTGGCCGGCTCGCAGCTCTCGCAGGGCTGCGCGATGATGTCGCCCGGCACCTTCGTCTGGTCGCGCATGATGGATGGCATGTTCGCCATGGCCGATCCGGCGGCGATGGCGATCCATATGCACATCGAGCGCTGGGCGCTGGATGAGGTGGCGCTGCCCTCGCGGCTGGTCTGCGAGATGGTGGACTGGCTCTATCGCGAGGACCGCTTCCGGCGCGGGGCGCTGACGATCGGCGGACGGAGGCTCGGACCGGCCGATCTTTCGGTGCCGGTGCTGGCGGTCGTCGTTCCGGCCGACGAGATCGGACCGCGCAGCTCCGTCGCGCCCTTCTTCTCGAAGATGCCGGCCGGGCGGACGCGCATCATCGAGCATCCCGCGGAGATCGGGGTCGGCCTCCAGCATCTGGCGATCCTCGCCGGGCGCCGCGCGCATGCGCAGACCTGGCCGGAGATCGCGCGCTGGATCGATGACAAAGCGTGACGGTGCGGGAGGGGAGCCATGGGTTTCGCCGATCGCAAGGATGCCGGAAGGCGCCTGGCGGCCGCGCTGACGAGCTTCAAGGGGCGGCATCCCGTCATCCTGGCCCTGCCGCGCGGCGGCGTGCCGGTGGCGGCGGAGATCGCCGCCGCGCTCGGGGCGCCGCTCGACCTCGTACTGGTGCGCAAGGTCGGATGGACGATGCAGCCGGAGCTCGCCGTCGGCGCGGTGGTCGACGGCGCCGATCCGATCGTCGTGCGCAACGAGGCGCTGATCGCGCGCATGGGCGTCAGTGAACGCGAGTTCGGCGAGGTCCGCGACGCGGAGCTGGCCGAGATCGAACGCCGCAAGCATCGCTATCTGGGCCAGCGCCGCCGCGCGCCCATCGCCGGGCGGACGGTGATCGTGGTCGATGACGGCATCGCCACCGGCGCCACCGTCAAGGCGGCGCTGCGGGCGATCCGCCAGCGCGGGCCGAAGGAGCTGGTGCTGGCCGTGCCGGTCGCGCCGGCCGAGGCGGTGGCCGATCTCGAAGGCGAGGTCGACGAGCTGGTCTGCCTCGAAACGCCGGAGCCGTTCGGCGCCATCGGCTATTTCTACAGCGATTTCAGCCAGGTGAGCGACGAGGAGGTCATCGCCGCGCTCGCGCGCTTTCCGGTCGAGACGCCGGGCGATCCGCCCCGGCCGGAGTGAAAATGCGCATTTCGTCTGGCGGCGGGCGCGCCCGCGCGCAAAGATCGCGCAGTCGATTCCGGGGCCGTCGCAGCGTCCCGCCGCAAGACCGAGCGCGAGGCCCGAATGGGGGAATTCAACTGTCTCTACAGCCACGGCTTCGCGCGCGTGGCTGCCTGCGTGCCGCGCGGAACCGTGGCCGATCCCGACTTCGCCGCAACCGAAGTGCTGGGGCTCGCGGCCGAGGGCGACCGGCGCAAGGTCGCGGTGATGCTGTTCCCCGAGCTCGGCCTCTCCTCCTACGCCATCGACGACCTGCTGTTCCAGGACGCGCTGCTCGACGAGGTGGAGCGCGCGCTGGCGCGGATTATCGAAGCCTCGCGCGATCTGTTCCCGGTGCTGGTGGTCGGGGCGCCGCTGCGCCATGCCGGCCGGCTCTTCAACGCCGCCGCCGTCATCCATCGCGGCGCGCTGCTCGGCGTGGTGCCGAAGAGCTATCTGCCGAACTACCGCGAATTCTACGAGCGCCGCCATTTCACGCCCGGGCTGGGGCGGCGGGGGGAACAGGCGGTCATCGCCGGGCGTCCGGTGCCGTTCGGTGTCGACCTGCTGTTCCGTTCCGAGGGGGCGATACCCCTGACCTTCCATGTCGAGATCTGCGAGGACATCTGGGTGCCGCTGCCGCCCTCGACCCGCGCGGCCATGGCGGGCGCCGAGCTGCTGCTCAACCTCTCGGCCAGCAACATCACCATCGGCAAGGCGGAGGCGCGCCGGCTGCTCTGCGCGAGCCAGTCGGCACGCTGCGTCGCGGCCTATGCCTATTCGGCCGCGGGTCCCGGCGAATCGACCACCGACCTCGCCTGGGACGGGCATGCTGCCATCTTCGAGAATGGCGACCTGCTCGCCGAGACCGAGCGCTTCCCGGAAGGCGCGGTCTTCACCGTCGCCGATATCGACATCGAGCGCCTGCGGCAGGAGCACATGCGGCTGAACAGTTTCGGTGACTGCGTCGGCGAGGAGATGGAGGAGGGGGCGTTCCGCGTGGTGACCTTCGCCCTCGAGCAACCGCCAGAGCCGGTCGCGCTGGAACGGCTGATCGAGCGCTTCCCCTATGTGCCCTCGGACCCCTCCCGGCTGCGCGAGGACTGCTACGAGGCCTACAACATCCAGGTCCAGGGGCTGGCGCAGCGCCTTGCGGCCACCCGCCTGCCGCGCGTGGTGATCGGCGTCTCGGGGGGCCTCGATTCCACGCAGGCGCTGATGGTCGCGGCCCGCACCATGGACCGGCTCGGGCGCCCGCGCTCGGACGTGCTTGCCTATACGCTGCCGGGCTTTGCGACGTCCGAGGAGACGCGCGCCAATGCCTGGGCGCTGATGGAGGCGCTCGGCGTCTGCGCCGCCGAGATCGACATCCGCCCGGCGGCGCGGCAGATGCTGGCCGATCTCGACCATCCCTTCGCGCGCGGCGAGCCGGTCTACGACGTCACCTTCGAGAACGTGCAGGCCGGGCTGCGCACCGACTACCTGTTCCGCCTTGCCAACCAGCATGCCGCACTGGTGGTCGGCACGGGTGACCTGTCGGAGCTCGGGCTCGGCTGGTGCACCTATGGCGTGGGCGACCACATGTCCCACTACAACGTCAACGCCTCGGTGCCGAAGACGCTGATCCAGCACCTGATCCGCTTCGTTGCCGGCTCGGGCGACGTGTCGGCGGAGACGGTCGAGGTGCTGGAGGCGATCCTCGCCACCGAGATCTCGCCCGAGCTGGTGCCGGCGAGCGCGGCGACCATCCAGTCGACGCAGCAGGTGGTCGGGCCCTACGCGCTGCAGGACTTCAGCCTGTTCTACCTCACGCGCTACGGCTACCGGCCCTCGCGCATCGCTTATCTCGCCGCACAGGCATGGTCGGACGTGGAGCGCGGGCGCTGGCCGGCCAACATCCCCGAGGCCGACCGGCGCGCCTATACGCTCGGCGAGATCCGCCACTGGCTGGAGGTGTTCCTCTCCCGCTTCTTCACCAACCAGTTCAAGCGCTCGACGCTGCCGAACGGCCCCAAGATCTCGTCGGGCGGCTCGCTCTCCCCGCGCGGCGACTGGCGTGCTCCCTCGGATGCGGGGGCGCGGGTCTGGCTGGACGAGCTCGACGCACACCTGCCGAAGGAAGGGCAATGAAGCCGGAACATCGACACGAGAACGGGCAGGCCCCGGCGCGCGACGTCGCCTCGCTGCCCAATTACGGGCTGGCGGCGCTCGACCGGGATTTCATCCTCGGCGATTCGATGCGCGGCGTGCGCTTCATGCTCGAATACGCCAAGGCGGAGGAAGCGCTGCGCAAGTGGCACATCCGCTCCACCATCGTCGTGTTCGGCTCGGCGCGGGTGCGTGAGGACGGGCCGGGGCGCCAACCCTTCTGGTATGCGCAGGCGCGCGCCTTCGGCCGCCTCGCCTCCGAGCGTGGCGGGGCGCTGACGGCCGGCAATGGCGGGCTGCGCGACAACGTCATCGCCACCGGCGGCGGGCCGGGGCTGATGGAGGCGGCCAATCGCGGGGCGGCCGATGCGGGCGCGCCCAATATCGGCCTCAACATCAGCCTGCCGCACGAGCAGGGGCCGAACCCCTATTCGACGCCCGAGCTGACCTTCCGCTTCCATTATTTCGCGATGCGCAAGATGCACCTCGCCATGCGCGCCAACGCGCTGGTCGTGTTCCCCGGCGGCTTCGGCACGCTCGACGAGCTGTTCGAGATCCTGAACCTGAGGTCGACCAACAAGGCGCCGCCGGTCGGCATCGTGCTGTTCGACGAAAAATACTGGCGCTCCGTCATCAATTTCGGCGCGCTGGTCGAGAACGGCATGATCGACGCCGGCGAGTGCGATCTGTTCCACTTCGCCGAGACGGCGGAGGACGTCTGGCTCAAGCTCGAGGCGACCGGCCTGTCGGCGCATGGCTGAACCTGTGCGGGTACCCGCCGCGCCGGCTCAGTCGTCGGCGGGCGGGCGCGCATCGAGCCTTTCGCCGATGAAGGCCTGAAGCGGGGGCAGGTCGATGGCGTCCCCGGAGAGCGCGCCGGCAAGGCCCGGCGCCTCCAGCGCACGCAGCGCCATGCCGGCACCGAACCGCCTCGGCTCGGCGCTGAAATTCAGCACCACGAGCAGGCAGGTGCGGTCGTCGAAGCGCTCGAAGGCGAGCAGGGGCGCGGGAATGTCGAGGAACCGTACGTCGCCGAGCTGGAGCGCGGGCTGGGTCCTGCGCCACGCGATAAATCGGCGGGTGAAGTTCAGCGGCGAGGCCTCGTCTGCGTCCTGCCGGTCCGCCGCCCGCTCCTTGTGGTCCTCGGCGACCGGCAGCCATGGCTCGGCGTCGGTGAAGCCACAATGGGGTGCGCCGTGCTCCCACGGCATCGGCGTGCGGCAGCCGTCGCGTCCCTTGAAGTCCGGCCATAATTGCAGGCCCCATGGGTCGACGATCTGCTCCTTCGGAATTTCGGCCTGCGTCAGCGCCAGCTCCTGGCCCTGATAGATCACGACCCCGCCCCGCAGCGTCATCTGCAGCACGTTCAGCAGCTTGGCCATGGCGTCCTGATGGCCGAGCTCGACCGCCCATTCGCCGAAATTGCTCAGGACGCGCGTGGCATCCTGGTTGTTGAAGACGTTGAAGTTCCAGCCATGGGGCATGACATCGCGCTGGCGCACCAGCAGCGAGCGCCAGTTCTCCACCCGCGGCGTCGTATTGACGAAGTCGTAGTCGTAGGTGGCGTCCAGTCCGTCCGGGCGGCCGGTGTACTTCTCGCAGACGACCGGCGAATCGACGTCGGACAGCTCGCCAAGCAGCATCTTCGGCGGGTCGTAGCGACCGGCGAGTTCCGCCATCGCCTTGAAGATGTCGAGCGCCTCGGGCACGTCGCGGTCGAACAGGTGCAGTTGGCGGGCGAAGGGATTGTCCGGCCCGCCGCCCAGCAGGATGGGCGAACCCTTGTGCGAGACGCGCGGGTTGGGCCGCAGGTCCATGTCGCAGGTGATGCACTGCACGGCGTCGAGCCGCACGCCGTCCACGCCCTGCCTGAGCCAGAAATCGAGCTCCTCCAGCATCGCCGCCAGCACTTCGGGCTTCTGCAGGTTGAGCGCGGGCTGGCACGTCAGGAAGGGGTGGAAATAGAACTGCGCGCGGCGCGGATCCCAGGTCCAGGCCGGCCCGCCGAAGGAGGAGATCCAGTTGTTCGGTGCCGTGCCGTCGGGCGCGGCGTCGGCCCAGACGTACCAGTCCGCCTTGGGGTTCTCGCGGTTGCCGCGGCTCTCGCGAAACCAGGCATGCTGGTCGGAGGTGTGGCCGGGGATGAAGTCGATGAAGAGCTTCATTCCCCGCTCGTGCAGGGCGTCGCGCAGCCGCTCGAAGTCCTCGATCGTGCCCATCTCCGGCTGGACGGTGCGGAAGTCCGACACGTCGTAGCCGAAGTCCTCCTGCGGCGAGGCGTAGAAGGGCGAGAGCCAGACCGCGTCGACGCCGAGGCTGGTGATGTAGTCGAGCCGCTCCAGCACGCCCGGCAGGTCGCCGACACCGTCGCCATTGGTGTCCTGAAAGCTGCGAAGATAGATCTGGTAGACCACCATGCCGCGCCACCACTCATCGTCGGGCGGGCGGCGCATCAGTAAGGGCGGGGCATCGGGCGAAACGAGGCAGGTATCCGGGCCGTGGCTCATGCGATGGTGCCGAAATGAGCGCCCCAGGGCTCGACATGCAGCGCCTCGCCGCGCCGCGTCGCCCCGAAGCCGTGACCGACGAGATCCTCGCCAAGCGGGATCGAAGCCAGAGGCACCTCGCATGCCGCATCGCTCAGGTTGAAGACGCACAGGACCCCGTCTTCCGCGTTGCCGCGCTCGAAGACGAGAAGGTTTTTGTGGGCGGGATAGAAGGCGAGATCGTTGCCGCGCAGCGCCGGCTGCTCGCGGCGCCATTTCAGGAACCGCCGCATGCGGTTCAGCGCCGAGCCCGGCTCACGCTCCTGCAGGTCCACGGAACGGCGGCGATGCTCCTCGGGGATGGGAAGCCAAGGCTCGACGGTGCTGAACCCGCAATGGTCGGCATCGTGCCGCCAGGGGATCGGCGTGCGCGCGCCGTCGCGGCCCTTGAAGGAGGGGTAGAACTCGCGCCCATACGGATCGAGCAGCCGCTCGAACGGCACCTCCGCCTCCGGCAGGCCGAGCTCGCTGCCCTGATAGAGGCATAGCGCCCCGCGAAGGCACGACAGCGCGGCCAGCACGGTGATGGTGAAATCGGGATGGTCGTCGCCCTGCCGCAGGCGCGAGGCGGCGCGCATGAAATCGTGATTGTCGAGCGACCAGCAGGGCAGGCCGTCTTCCGGCTGGTGGCCGAGCCGTTCGGACAGCTCGCGGATCACGTCCCCGTCGACATGCTGCGAGCCGAGCAGCCAGTAGCCATAGGCGAGGTGCAGCCGGCCGGGGCCGGTATAGTCCTTGTGCAGCCGCACGCCGTCGCTCTCGTTCAGCTCGCCGAGCAGGACGCGGTCGCCATATTCGTCGACCAGCGCGCGCAGGCGCTCGAGGAAGGGCAGGTTCTCCTCCTGCCCGATGTCGCGGACATGCTGCTGGAACGAATAGGGATTGAAGTTGAACTGGCTGCCGAGCGGCGAGGTCTCGGCCGGCGGGTTGTCGCGAAGCTGCGCGTCGTGGAAGTAGAAGGCGCACACGTCGAGCCGGAACCCGTCGACGCCGAGCTCGAGCCAGAAGCGGCACGCGTCCAGCACCGCGTCCTGCACTTCGGGGTTGTGGTAGTTGAGGTCGGGCTGGGCGGTCAGGAAATTGTGCAGGTAATACTGGTCGCGCCGCGGCTCCCAGTGCCAGGACGGGCCACCGAACACCGAGAGCCAATTGTTAGGCGGCGTTCCATCGGGCCGGGGATCGTTCCAGACGTACCAGTCGGCCTTGTCGTTGGTGCGCGAGGCCCGGCTTTCCCTGAACCAAGCGTGCTGGTCGGAGGTGTGGCTCAGCACCTGGTCCATCAGCACCTTCAGGCCGCGCTTGTGCGCCTCCTCGATCAGCGCGCGCACGTCGTCGAGCGTGCCGAACAGCGGATCGACCGCGACGTAGTCCTCGACGTCGTAGCCATAGTCCTTCATCGGCGACTTCTGGAACGGGGAGATCCAGATCGCGTCGACCCCCAGCTCGGCCACGTAGTCCAGCTCGTCGGCGATGCCCTGAAGGTCGCCGATGCCGTCGGCCGAGGTGTCTTTGAAGGAGCGTGGATAGATCTGATAGATGACGGCGCCGTGCCACCAGGAATGTCCATGTGTCATGGCTAACGGAGATTAGCGTGCCGAGCCCGGCTGGCAACCCGTCCGGTCACATTTCCGGCGGCATGTGCCTACCGGCGGCCATTCCCGTAGCCGGCATGGGTTTTTTCACGGGCTGCTCGGCCGGAGCCAGACCACGCCGGACGGGGAGGGGCGAGGCGGCCCATTTCGTTACGGCAGCGGCATCTGGTCAATTGTCGCCGGCAAGGCTCCGCATGCTATCCCTTCCGGCAATGAGAGGCCGGACCAACCGGCCTCCGTCGGCTGGGAGAGACGCATGAGGGCTATGGCCGCAGCAGGAATCGCCGGCATCGCGACGGGCGCGGTGCTGCTGGCGGGTGCGCTTTCCGCCCATGCCGAGGACGACGTGCCGGCGCGGATCGCCGATCCCGCGCAGCAGGTGATCCAGACGCTGGACTACGCCAACACCCGCTATTCGCGGCTCGACCAGATCAACGTCGGAAATGTCGGAAAGCTGAAGGTTTCCTGGACCTTCTCGACCGGCGTTCTCAGAGGACATGAAGGCAGCCCGCTGGTCGTCGACGGGGTGATGTATGTCCACACCCCGTTTCCGAACAATGTCTACGCGCTCGATCTCGACCATGAGGGGCGCATCCTGTGGAAGTACGAGCCGCGGCAGGACAACGAGGTGGCGGCCATCATGTGCTGCGATCTCGTCTATCGCGGGCTCGCCTATGCGCAGGGCATGGTGTTCCTCCATCAGGCCGACACGACCATCGTCGCGCTCGACGCCAAGACAGGCGCGGTGCGCTGGCGCGTCGCGAATGGCGACCCGAAGCGCGGCGAATCCAACACCGCCACCGTGATGCCGGTGAAGGACAAGCTGATCGTCGGCATAGCGGGCGCGGAGTTCGGCGCGCGCGGGCACATCAGCGCCTACAACATCAAGGACGGCACGCTCGCCTGGCGGGCCTATTCGACCGGGCCGGATGCGCAGATGCTGATCGACCCGGCGAAGACCACCGAGCTCGGCAAGCCGGTCGGCCCGGATTCGTCGCTGAAGAGCTGGGAGGGCGAGCAGTGGAAGATCGGCGGCGGCGCGCCCTGGGGCTGGTTCGCCTACGACCCGAAGCTGAACCTCGTCTATTACGGCAGCGCCAACCCCGGCACGTGGAACCCCTCGCAGCGTCCAGGCGACAACAAATGGGCGATGACCATCTTCGCCCGCGATGCCGATACCGGGCTCGCCCGCTGGGTCTACCAGATGACGCCGCACGACCAGTGGGACTATGACGGCGTCAACGAGATGATCCTGACCGACCAGGTGGTTGACGGGCGCCTGCGCACGCTGCTGACCCATTTCGACCGCAACGGCTTCGCCTACACGCTCGACCGCGCGACGGGCGAGTTGCTGGTGGCGGAGAAGTTCGACCCGAGCGTGAACTGGGCCAAGGGCATCGACCTCGACAAGGCGAGCCCGACCTATGGCCGCCCGATCCTGGACCCGAAATACGGCACCGAGGCCGAGGGCGAGGACGTGACCTATCAGGGCATCTGCCCGGCGGCGCTGGGCTCGAAGAACCAGCAGCCGGCGGCCTGGTCGCCCGAAACCGGTCTGTTCTACGTGCCGACCAGCCACATGTGCATGGATTACGAGCCGTTCTTCGTCGACTACGCGGTCGGCCAGCCCTATGTCGGCGCGACGCTGACCATGTATCCCGCGCCCGACGCGAAGGACGGGCACACCGGCAACTTCATCGCCTGGGACAACCTCAAGGGCCGCGTCGCCTGGACCATACCGGAGCGCTTCTCGGTCTGGTCCGGCGCGCTCGCCACCGCCGGCGGCGTGGTGTTCTACGGCACGCTGGAAGGCTATCTGAAGGCGGTCGACGCGAAGACGGGCAAGGAGCTTTTCCGCTTCAAGACGCCCTCGGGCATCGTCGGCAACGTCATGACCTATGAGCATCGCGGCCGGCAATATGTCGCCGTGCTGTCCGGCATCGGCGGATGGGCCGGCATCGGCCTCGCCGCCGGGCTCACCGATCCGAATGCGGGCTCGGGCGCCAAGGATGCCTATGCGGCGCTGAGCAGCTACACCGCGCTCGGCGGCCAGCTCACCGTCTTCGCCCTGCCGGACGGGCGGTGAGGGCGGGCCCGTCGCCTAGTTCGCGTCGGTCTCGGTGCTGGAGAGCTCGAGGATCTCGTTGGTGATTTCCTCCTGCCGCAGCCGGCGCGAGCGGGCGACGAGGTCGTCGAGCGTGTGCTCGACATTGCTCTTGGCGGCGATCATCGCCCGCATGCGCGCCTCGTTCTCGGCGGCGAAGGACTGGATCACCGCCTCGCACAGCTCGGCGAAGATGTATTCCTCGGCGAGGCGCGCCAGCAGGATGTCGGGCGGCAGCGTCACCAGCGGGCGCTGGCTGCGGGCGTCGATCGGGAAGCGCGCATAGTCGAACGGGATGAGCACCTGCTCGCGCACGTCGACCGTCGCCGAGGCGCCGGGGAAGGCGTGGACGATCGACACGCTGCGCACCTCGTCCTGGTCGAGCGCGCGGTAGAGCTCCTCGACGATCCGGTTGGCGAGCGACGTCGCCTGGCCGACATGGGCGATCATCGCCGCCGACCATGAGACGTCGAAGCGCCGCTCGCCCGCCGCCATCAGGCCGCGGTCGCCGACGAGGAGGAGCCGCGTCGTGCCCGGCGTCCGCTTCATCCGCTCTTCCACCGCGTCGAGCACGCGCTCGTTGAAGGTGCCGGCGAAGCCCTGCTCGGCGCACAGCGCCACGATGGCATGGCGGTCCTCGGCCGGCGCGGCGGCAATGGGCGGGCCGGACGGCAGGTGCTCGAGCGCATCGCCGATGGCGACCGCGATGGTCTCGGCATAGGCGCGCACGCCGTCGAGCTGGCCGCGCGCCTCGCGCGAGCGCGCCGCCGAAATGCCGCGCATCGCCGCGATCACGGCTGAGAGCTGCTGCACCGACTGGATGCGGACGACGACGTCGCTCAGCCGCTCGCTCATGGGGAAGCCCTCACCCGCGGCGCCTCATGAGCCCGTGCCCTTCAGCCCGGCGGCGAGAGCGTGCACGCTCGCGACCAGCGTGTCGCGCAAGACGTCGTCCAGCTTCGCGTCCGCCTCCAGCGACTTCGCGGCGTCGGGAACGGCGGCGTCGAGATGGCCGGGAAGCCGCGCCCGCAGCTCCGGCATCGCCTCCACCGGCATATCGTCCAGCACCCCGGCCGAGAGCGCGGCCAGCAGCGCGATCTCGTCGACCGGCCGCAGCGTGGCGAAGCGGGGCTGGGAGAGCAGCGCGCGGATGCGCTCGCCGCGCGTCATCTGCGCCTTCACCCGGGTGTCGGCGATGCCGCCAAAGCGCGAGAACATCTCCAGTTCGAGAAACTGGGAATAGTCGAGCCGGATGCGACCCGAGACCTGCCGCAGCGCGGGATGCTGCGCCTTTCCGCCCACCCGGCTGACGCTGAGGCCGACATCCACCGCCGGCCGCTGGTTGGCGGCGAAGAGCTGCGAGCCGAGCACGATCTGCCCGTCGGTGATCGAGATCAGGTTGGTGGGGATGTAGGCGGAGAGGTTGCCGGCATCGGTCTCGGCGATGGGCAGCGCGGTGAGCGAGCCGGAACCGAGCTCCTTCGAGAGCTTGGCGGCGCGCTCCAGCAGCCGCGCATGGAGATAGAACACGTCGCCGGGATAGGCCTCGCGCCCCGCCGGCTCGCGCGTCAGCAGCGCCAGCTCGCGATGGGTAGCGGCGTGCTTGGTCAGATCGTCGATGATGATCAGCGCATGCTGGCCGCGGTCGCGGAAATATTCGGCGATGGTGGTGCCGGCGAAGGGAGCGATCCACTGCAGGCCCGGCGCGTCGGCCGCGGAGGCGATAACGAAGATGCACTTCTCCGGCGCGCCGTGCTGGCGCACCGCCTCGATGACCCGCTCCACGGCGGTCGCGCGCTGACCGACCGCGACATAGACGCAGACGATGTCCGAGTCCTTCTGACTGATGATGGTGTCGACGGCGATGGCCGTCTTGCCGGTCGCCCGATCGCCGATGATGAGCTCGCGCTGGCCGCGCCCGAGGGTGAAGAGGGCGTCCACCACTAGAAGGCCGGTGTCGACCTGCTCGGTGACGAGGTCGCGCTCGATGATCGCCGGGGCGGGGCGCTCGATCGGGTGATAGGCCTCCGCCACCACCGCCTCGCCGCCGTCGCGCGGCCGGCCCAGCGGATCGACGATGCGCCCGAGCAGGCCGGGCCCGACCGGCACCTGCACCACCGCGCCGGTGCGCGAGACCTTGGTGCCGGCCTCGACGGTGCTCGCCGCGTCGAGGATGACGGCGCTAATCGCGTCGCGGTCGAGGGTGAGGGCGAAGCCGGTCTGCCCGCCCTCGAAATGCAGCAGTTCGTTCAGCCGCACCTCGGGCAGGCCCGAAACCTGGGCGATGGCGTCGGCAACGCGCTCGACCCGGCCGATCGAGGTCGCCTCGGGGCCGAGTGTCACCTGGGCCAGCTCGTCGCGGCTGCGCGCCAGCCATTCGCGGGCGGCGCCGTCGGCGGCGCCGTCGACGTCGGAGGCGGCGGTGATCGTCGAAGCCGTGTCGTTGCCGGTCGTGCTCATGGCGTCGCGCTCCCGTTGCTGCTCGGCGCCCCCGCCTTGCTACCCTTGGCGAGCGCTCCGGCCACCCGGTCGAGATCCGCCCGCAGGCTGTTGCGCACGGCCGCGTGCGGCATGTCGAGCTCCAGCCCGGCGATCAGCGCCGGATCGGTCTCGCAGGCGATCTCGATCGGCCGGCCGAGCGCCTTGGAGAGCTGATCGCGGCAGGCATTCACCTCGGCGTCGGAGAGCGCACGCGCCGCCTTCAGCCGCACGGGATGGCCGTCGGCGCCGAGGCTGGCGCGGATCTCGTCGGGCAGGGCTGCCAGCCCCTGCGCGAGGCCGGGGATGAAGCCGTCGATGCGGGCCTGTTCAGGCAGGCGGGAGAGCAGCTTGTCGGCGATGTCGAGCGCCAGCGCGCTGGCCCGCCCCTGCGCGGCGGCGGCTTCGTCGGCGCGGGCGCGGGCGATGTCGGCCTTCGCCGCCTCGCGCAGCCGCTCCGCCTCCGCGCGGGCGGCGGCGATGATGCCCTGCCTCTCGGCCTCCGCCTCCTGCGCGGCCTTCTTCAGCGCGTCGGCGCGTGACCGGGCGAGGTCCGCCGTCGTGTGCTCGGCCTCAACGCGCGCGGCCTCCGCCGCCGCCTGCGCGGCGCGGGCGTCGTCGAGCGCCTTCGAGGCCAGCACCCGCCGCTGCTCGATCATGCCGGCCACCGGCCGGAACAGAAACCGGCCGAGAATCCAGACGAGGACGAGGACGTTGGCGGTCTGGAGGCCGAGGGTCCACCAGTCGATCTGCATCGCCTGACGACACTCACTTGATGAAGGGGTTGGCGAAGAGCACGAGCAGCGCGATGACCAGGCAGTAGATCGCCATGGTCTCGATCATGGCGAGGCCGACGAACAGCGTGCGCGAGATCGTGCCGGCGGCTTCCGGCTGGCGGGCGATGGCGTCCATCGCCGCTGCGACGGCGCGCCCCTCGCCCAGCGCCGGCCCGATCGCCCCGAAGGAGACGGCAAGCGCCGCGGCGAGGATGCTGACGGCTTCGATCGATATGTTCATGGGCTTGTCGGCTCCTTTCCGTCGGACTTCCGGGACGCCTGTCCCTCGCTGATGGCCGCGCCGATGAAGACGCAGGCGAGGACGGCGAAGATGTAGGCCTGCACGGCGCCGGTCAGCAGATCGAGCGCCATGAACGGGATCGGCACCAGCAGGCCGGCGAGCGAGAGCACGATGCCGATGACGAACACGCCGCTCATGATGTTGCCGAACAGGCGTACCAGCAGCGAGAAGGTGCGGGTGATCTGCTCGACTACGTTGAGCGGGATCATCACCCAGCTCGGCTCGGCGAAGGTCCTGAGGTAGCCGCCGAGCCCGAGCGCGCGCACCCCGTAATAGATGGTCGCGCAGAACACGATGAAGGCGAGCGCCGCGTCGGTTTCCAGATGCGCGGTCGGCGGCTCGATGCCGGGGATCAGCGACGACCAGTTGGCGATCAGCACATAGATGAGGATGGTGCCGATCAGGGCGCGATAGCGCGTCGGCTCGCTCTGCATGGTGTCGGCGACGAGCCCGTCCACCGTGCTCACCAGCAGCTCCAGCACCGCCTGGAAGCGCGAGGGCTCCAGCGTCAGCCGGGCGGTGGCGAAGCGGCAGATCAGCGCCAGCGTGATCATGATCGCCCAGGTCACCAGCACCGGCGAGGTGATGGGGATCGGGCCGAGATGGAACAGCGGTTCGAGGACGAGGGGCGAGTTCACGGCAGCCCTCCCGCGCGGCGCAGATAGAACCGGCGCGTGACCAGCAGGCCGATCGCGGCGGCCAGCAGCGGGCCGGCGCCGAGCCGGGCGAGGGCGTAGAACGCGGCGCCGAGCACCGCGAAGCGGAAGAGCTGCAGGCCGAGCGCGAGCGCGAAGCTGCGCCCGAGATAAAGCTCGGTGTTCCACCTGAGCGTCGCGAAATAGACGAGGCCGAGCAGCGCGCCGACCGCCAGCCCGAGCGCGACGAGGAGCGCGGTCTGTGCCGTTGGGAGATGGGCGGCGATGTCGGTCACGGGCGATGCATCCATTTCCAGGCGGACCAGAAGCCGAAGCCGGCACCGATCATGATGAGCGGCGCGGAGAAGAACACGCCGCTGTCGAACAGGCCGTCCAGCCAGCGGCCGAGCACGAGGCACAGCAGGGTGGGGACGACGATGGTCCAGCCCAGAATGCCGATCTGACCCAGCCGCACGCCGAGCGAGGGCTCGGGCGTCTGCGCCCCACTGGCGGCGCGCTCGGCCGCCTGTCGGGCCGCCGATCCCATGCGGTCGGGCGGCGGATCGGGCGTGGCTTCCTGCGGCGCGGCCGTCATGAGGCCTCCTCACCCATTGCCTCGCCGAGGATCGCCTCGGCATTGCCGGTCTGACCGGGACGCAGATAGCGCATGAGCTGGCGCACCGCATGCGCATGAAGACGTAGCTGCTCGGTGCGCGCGCGCCGGTCGGCGTCAGTGTCGGCCGCGCGCATCGTGGCGACGTCGGCCTCCAGTGCGCCGAGATCGTCGCCGACGGTACCCTGCCGGCAGGCGAGCGAGACGTCCCGCCCGCCCGTCACCGTCAGCACGCCGCCGCCGACGACGCAGAAATGCTCGGCCTGGTCCGGGCCGCGCCAGCGCACCACGGAGGCCGGCAGTACGGTGAGGAAGTCGGCATGTCCGGGCAGGATGCCGAACCCGCCGCTCTCATCCTCCGCCCGCACCGAGACCACGTCCGCCCGGTCGACGAGGACGCTGGAGGGCGTGGTGATGGTGAGGTGGATCGTCCGGCTCACGCGGCCTTCTCCCCGGCCTTGGTGGGCTGGGCCTGCGCGGGATTGGAGGATGTCGGAGCGGTGCTCTTCGCCGCCTTCTCCTTCTCGCGCCCCTCGTCCAGCGTGCCGATCATGTAGAGCGAGCTCTCCTGCCAGTCGTCGCATTCGCCGGCGAGGATCGCCTTGCAGCCGGCGATGGTGTCGGCCACCGCCACCGAGCGGCCCGGAACGCCGGTGAAGGCCTCGGTCACGGTGAAGGGCTGGGTGAGGAAGCGCTGCAGCCGGCGCGCGCGCTCGACGATCCGCCGGTCCTCGGCGCCGAGCTCCTCCATGCCGAGCAGCGAGATCACGTCCTGCAGCTCGCGGTAATGCTCGATGGTCCGGCGCACCTCGTTGGCGACGTCCACATGCTCCTGCCCGACGATCAGCGGGTCGAGCAGCACCGAGGAGGAGGTGATCGGGTCGACGGCGGGGTACATGCCCTCCGCCGCCATGGCGCGCGAAAGCACGACCATGCTGTCGACATGGCTGGCGATGGTGGTGACGGCCGGGTCGGTGAAGTCGTCGGCCGGCACGTAGACCGCCTCGATCGCCGTCACCGCCGCCCCGCCGACCGAGGCGATGCGCTCCTGAAGCGCCGCCACCTCGCTCGCCAGCGTCGGCTGGTAGCCGACCCGCGAGGACATGCGCCCGAGCAGGCCGGACACCTCCGCCCCCGCCTGCACGAAGCGGAAGATGTTGTCCATCAGCAGCAGGACGTTGCGGTGCATCTCGTCGCGGAAATATTCGGCGATGGTGATCGCGGTCATGGGCACGCGCCAGCGCGCGCCGGGCGGCTCGTTCATCTGCCCGTAGACCAGCACGGTGCGGTCCAGCACCTTCGAGGCGCCCATGTCCTGCAGCATCTCGTGGCCCTCGCGCGAGCGCTCGCCGACGCCCGCGAACACCGAGATGCCCTGATAGCTCGCCACCATGGCGTGGATCAGCTCCATCACCAGCACCGTCTTGCCGACGCCGGCGCCGCCGAACATCGCCGCCTTGCCGCCCTGCGCCAGCGGGGTCAGCAGGTCCAGTACCTTGATGCCGGTGGCGAACAGGTCGGAGGTGCCGGTCTGCCGGTCGAGCGGCGGCGCCTCGCGGTGGATCGGCCGCCGCGGCACGTCCTGCGGCAGGGGGCCCAGCCGGTCGCCGACATTGCCGGTGACGTCGAGCAGGCGCCCAAGCACCGCTTCGCCGACCGGCACCGCGATCGGCCCGTGCTCGCGCCGCACCGTGTCGCCGCGCCGGAGCCCGGTCGTCGCCTCAAGCGCGATGGCCCGCACCGTCGAGCGGTCGAGATGCGCCTGCACCTCGGCGACAAGCGTGCCGCTCGCCTCGTCGCCGATGGCGACGGCTTCGTTGATCTCCGGCAGGGCGGCGTCGGCGAAGGCGATGTCGACGACCGCTCCCCGGATGGCCACGACTCGTCCGTTCGTTTCCATGGCTCAGGCCTCCTCGGGTCAGACTAGTCGCCTGCGGCCGCGGCCCCTTTGATATCCCTCAGGACATAGGTCTGCGGGAACCGTCAGGCCGCGCGCCGGTGACAGACTACAGCAGGAGGGTCGGGGAAGGGCAATGCCCGGGGCTGCCCATTCGGGCGGCAGAAACCCGCATCCGCCGCCTGTCGCGAGGCGCCCGCGCATGGGCGGTCCAGGGCGGAAATCGCCGCCGCGGCCCGTCGCCCGCTGCGTCGCCAAGGGTTCGGGAAAACTCCCGATGTGCCGAGCTCTGCGTCCTGTGCATAACAGGGTGACCGGATTACCAAAGTCCAATCGCGGCGGCCGCGCGCCGGCGCTATCCGGGCGACGCTCGTCACGACAACAAGGCAACGCCATGCATCGAGATCGCATCCGCCTTCCCGCGCTCCTGGACAAGGTGGTGAGCGCCGAAGCGGCGGCCGCCTATATCCGCGACGGCATGACGGTCGGCATGAGCGGCTTCACCCGCGCGGGCGAGGCGAAGGCGGTGCCAATGGCGCTGGCCGAGCGCGCCAAGACCGAGCCGATGAAGATCACGCTGATCACCGGCGCCTCGCTCGGCAACGACCTCGACAAGCAGATGGCGGAGGCGCACCTGCTCTCGCGCCGCATCCCGTTCCAGTCCGATCCCGCGCTGCGCCGCGAGATCAACGACGGCGAGGTGATGTTCGTCGACCAGCACCTCTCGGAAACGGTGGAGATGCTGCGCACCCACCAGCTCGGGCCCGTCGACGTGGCGGTGATCGAGGCAGTGGCGATCACCGAGCAGGGCGGCATCATCCCAACCACCTCGGTGGGCAATTCGGCGAGCTTTGCGATCCTCGCGGAGAAGGTGATTGTCGAGATCAACCTCAGCCAGCCGCTGCTGCTGGAGGGGCTGCACGACATCTACATCCCCACCCGCCGCCCGGTGCGTCATCCCATCCCGGTGGTGGCGCCGGAGAACCGGGTCGGCCTGCCGTTCATCCCGGTCGATCCGGGCAAGATCGTCGCGATCGTCGTCACGCAGAAGCTCGACTCCTCCTCGACCGTGCTGCCGCCGGACCAGGAGACGCGCGACATCGCCGGCCACCTGACCGAGCTCCTGAAGCACGAGGTGAAGGCGGGCCGGCTCACCAACACGCTGCAGCCGCTTCAGGCCGGCATCGGCACCATCGCCAACGCGGTGATGCACGGGCTGATCGACAGCCCGTTCCACAACCTGACCATGTATTCCGAGGTGCTGCAGGACTCGACCTTCGACCTGTTCGACGCCGGCAAGCTCGACTTCGCCTCCGGTTCGTCGATCACCCTGTCGAAGGCGAAGTATCAGGCCGTGCTGCCCGATTTCGCCCGCTACAAGCCGAAGCTGGTGCTGCGGCCGCAGGAGATCAGCAACCACCCGGAGGTGATCCGGCGGCTCGGCGTGATCGCGGTCAACACCGCGCTGGAGTTCGACCTCTACGGCAACGTCAACTCGACCCATGTCGGCGGCACGATGATGATGAACGGCATCGGCGGCTCCGGAGATTTCGCGCGCAACGCCTATCTGTCGGTCTTCGTAACCAAGTCGGTGGCGAAGGGTGGGGCGATTTCCAGCGTGGTGCCGATGGTGAGCCATGTCGACCATACCGAGCATGACGTAGACATACTCGTCACCGAGCAGGGGTTGGCGGACCTGCGCGGCCTCGCCCCGCGCGAGCGGGCGCGGCTGGTGATCGCCAATTGCGTCCATCCCGCCTATCGCGACGCGCTGGCGGACTATGTCGAGCGCGCGACCGCGCGCGGCGGGCACACGCCGCACCTCATCGAGGAAGCGCTCGGCTGGCATGCGCGGCTGCGCGAGACGGGCAGCATGCAGGCGGGCTGACGGCACGGCCTCGCAGCAGGCGGGCGTTGCGCGGGGAAGGGGCGGGCGGCTAAAGCTGTCCTCCCATTGCCCAGCGAAGAAGCCGATGTCCCTGCTGCGCCTCTATCTCGCCGGACCCGAGGTGTTCCGGCCCGACGCCGCCGAGGAGGGCGCGCGGCTCAAGCAATTGTGCGCGGCGGCGGGCGCGGAAGGGCTCTACCCGCTCGACACGCGCGGCGACGACATCCGCCGGAGCTGCATCGAGCTGATCGGCGAGGCCGACGCCCTCGTCGCCAACATCTCCCCGTTCCGCGGCCACCACATGGACCCCGGGACCGCGTTCGAGATCGGCTATGCCGAGGCCACGGGAAAGCCGGTGTTCCTGTGGTCGAGCGACCTGCGCGACCTCGCCGAGCGCATTCCCTCCGACGCAGCGGGCCGCGACGGCGAGGGTATGCTGGTCGAGGATTTCGGCAAGCCGGAAAACCTGATGATCGTTCGCGAAGGGGAAACGGTCTGGCCGGGCCCGGAGCAGGCGATCACCGCCGCGGTGGGGCGCCTCGGCCATGCGGCGAGGAATCGCGCGCTGCAGCGCAGCACGCGGTGGGCCGTGCTGCTGGCCGCGCTCATCAGCCTGGCGGTCGCTCTCGGCGCCGGCGCGCTCGTCGATCGGCTCGTCGGCTGGTAGCTTGATGCCGTGCTGGTGGTAGAGATGTGACCGCGGGGCCTCAGCACCGCCTATTTTCCCTATCATAAAGGTGGTGCTTGACGCTCACCCGCCTCGCTTCCTTGAATGTCGGCCGAGTCGCGGCCCGGCCGCTTGCATGTGGAGACGTAGATGACGAAGCACGCCGGACTTCCCCCGGAGGCGCTTTCCCACGACGAGCGGCTCGATCGCCTCGCGGAAGTGGCGGTTCATGTCGGCCTCGGCCTGAAGGCCGGGCAGGAGCTGGTGATGACCGCCTCCATCGACGCGCTGCCGCTGGTGCGCCGCATCACGGACCACGCCTACCGGGCGGGCGCGAGCCTCGTCACGACGCTGTTCGGCGACGAGGAGGCGACGCTGATGCGCTTCCGCAATGCCCCGGACGACAGCTTCGACACAGCCAGCGGCTGGCTCTACGAGGGCATGGCGAACGCCTTCCGGAACGGTGCCGCGCGCCTCGCCATTTCTGGCGAGAACCCCTCGCTGCTGGCCCATGAGGACCCGGAAAAGGTCTCCCGCGCCAATCGCGCCCGCTCCAAGGCCTACATGCCGGCGCTGTCGCTGATCGCCGGCTTCGACATCAATTGGACCATCGTGTCCTTTGCCTCGCCCGCCTGGGCGAAGGCGATGTTCCCGGACGATCCGGAGGACATCGCGGTCGCCAAGCTCTGGCACGCCATCTTCGCGGCCTCGCGCGTCGACACGCCGGACCCGGTGGCGGCCTGGACGGCGCATAATGACGAGCTCCACGCCCGCACCGCCCGGCTCAACGGCCGCCGCTACGCGGCCCTGCGCTTTCGCGGCCCGGGCACGGACCTCACCGTTGGCCTCGCCGACGACCATGAATGGGCTGGCGGGGCGTCGATGGCGAAGAACGGCGTCACCTGCAACGCGAACATCCCCACCGAGGAGGTGTTCACCACGCCGCACAAGGACCGGGTCGAGGGCTATGTGGCGAGCACCAAGCCGCTCTCCTACCAGGGCACGCTGATCCAGGACATCGCGGTCAGGTTCGAGGGCGGGCGCATCGTCGAGGCGAGCGCGCGCACCGGGCTCGACGTGCTCTCCAAGGTGCTCGACACCGACGAAGGCTCGCGCCGGCTCGGCGAGGTGGCGCTGGTGCCCCATTCCTCGCCGATCTCGAAGAGCGGGCTGCTGTTCTACAACACGCTGTATGACGAGAACGCCGCGAGCCACATCGCGCTCGGCCAGTCCTACAGCAAGTGCTTCATCAACGGCTCCGACCTGTCGCCCGAGCAGCTGGCCGCGCGCGGCGCCAATTCCAGCCTGATCCACATCGACTGGATGATCGGCTCCGGCGAGGTCGATGTCGACGGGATAACCGCGGGCGGGAACGCGGAGCCGGTGATGCGCAAGGGCGAATGGGTGTGAGCATTGTTGCGATGGCGCCCGGCCATCGGCGTGGCGTTGCGGTGACTCCGCGCGGTGTATTGCCCGGCTTGGACGGGCTTCAGGACGGGGGACGAGCCTGATGTGTCGCTGGCGTGCCTGGTGGAAGGGCCTGCCGGCCTTGCTGCTGTTGTTGGCGGCGGCCATTTACTTTGCCCGGGCGCCGGTCGAGGACGACCTGGCGGCGCGCTCGGGAACGCTGCTCATGCAGATCGGCGAATCCTGGGCGCATGCCGACTTCAACGGCCGCGACGCGGTGCTCGAGGGCGAGGCGCTCTCGGAAGAGGCGCGGGTGAAGGTGCGCCGCGAGCTGGCGCGCCTGTCGGGCGTGCGCTCCGTGGACGACCAGACCACGCTGCTGCCCGAGCGCCGGCCTTTCACCTTTACCGCCATCCGCGACGGCGCACAGCTCCGGCTGGAGGGCTACGTCCCCTCGGTCTGGGCGCGCGAGCGGATCGCCGACGCCGCCGAGAAGATGGCACCGGGCGTGGTCGTCACCGGGGTCAAGGATCTGGTGCGCGCACGCGGCGTGCCGGCGGGCGATTTCGTCGGCGTGGTGATCTTCGGCATCAACCAGCTCGCGCGGATGCCGGCCGGGCGCATCACCATCTCCGACGACGCCTTCTCGATCGAGGGGCGGGCGCCGGACTTCAAGACCTATGACGCGCTCGAGGTCACGGTGCGCAGCGAACTGCCGGCCGACTTCAAGCTGGCGCGCTTCGCCGTGTTGCCGCCGGCAGTCTCGCCCTTCGTCTGGCAGGCCTCGCGCGAGCCGGACGGGGTCAGGCTGTCGGGCTACATCCCGCTCGGCGATGCGCGGCGCGCGCTGCTCGACATGGTGCGCTCGGCGGTGCCGGGCGCGGCCATTTCCGACCAGCTCCGCCTCGCCGACGGCTCACCGCCCACCGACGGGTGGCTGAAGGCGGTCGATTTCGCGCTGGAGCAGCTCGGCCGGCTGCCGGACGGCACGGTCGGGCTTTCCGACACCACGATCTCGATCGAGGGCACGGCACCGGACTTCGCCGCCTATGACGCCATCGCCGGCGCGCGCCGCTCGGTGCCCGAGGGCTACACGCTGACGCGCTTCGCGGTGACGCCGCCGGCGGTCAACCCCTTCACCTGGGCGGTCATGCGCGGCAGCGCCGGGCTTCGGCTGACGGGATTCGCGCCGTCGGAGGACGCCAAGCGGCTGGTGATCGACGCCGTGCGCGCCGGCTTCCCCGGCGTGCCGATCAGCGACGAGATGCGCATCGCCTCCGGCGGACCCGCCGCCGAGGCCTGGGTGAACGCCACCGTGTTCGGCGTCGGCCAGCTCGCCAAGCTGCGCAGCGGACAGGTGAAGGGCAAGGGCAACACGCTGTCGGTCAGCGGCGAGGCGCAGGATTCGGCCTCCTACACCGCGATCCGCGGCGCGTTCGTAGGCCAGCTTCCGAAGGACTTCTCGATCCAGTCCGACGTCCGCCCGCCGGTGGTGTCGCCCTATGTGTTCGGCATGCGCCGCGATACGGACGGGCTGACCATCTCCGGCTTCTACCCGTCGACGCAGGGCCACGAGGCGCTGATCGCGGCCGCCAAGTCGGAGATGCTCGGCGTGCCGGTCAACGACGTGTCGGCGCTGGCCTCCGGCGCGCCGGACGGCTTCGAGCAGGCGACGCTGGCTGCGCTGCACGAGCTCGCCCGGCTCAGTAATGGCGAGGCCCGCTTCGACGATGCCAAGCTGCGCTTCACCGGCACCGCTCTCTACGCGGCGGCGGTCGATTCGATCCGCGCCAATCTGGAGGCGGCGCTACCCAAGGGCTTCGTGCTCGACCTCAGCCTCGACGTGGTCTCGCGGCATGAATCGACCAACAACGCCGCCTGCCAGAAGGCCATCGACGACCTGCTGGCGCGCGGCGCCATCGAGTTCTCGCCGAAGGGTACCGCCATCGCGCCGGTCAGCCGCGGCCTGCTGGACCATATCGCGGTCGCCGCGAGCGGCTGCCCGGACGCGGTGATCGGGGTTTCCGTGCAGCAGACGACCACGCCCGACCGGGCGGCGGCGCGCGCGCAGGCGGTGACGGACTATCTGGCCCAGGCCGGCATCTCGCCCGAGCGCCTGCTCACCGGCACGCCGAGCGCGCTGGCGATCCAGAGCCAGAGCGAGGTCGCGCCTGCCCAGGCCGGCCTGCAGGTGATCGTGAGGTAATCGTCCTATGTGGTTCCTGACACTGGAGATGTGGCCCTATCTCGGCGGGGCGCTGGCCATCGGCCTGGTCACCGGCTGGTATGCGGGCTGCGCGCCGCGCCCGCCGAAACGGCCTGCCGAGCCGGCGGAGAAGACGCCATGACGGGCTTCGCGATCGACGTCTCGATCCTGATGGGGGTTGCCTATCTGGTCGGCTGCGCCGGCGGCTGCTGGCTGCGCCGCAATCTCGGCCGCCGCAGCGCCGGCCGCTGACGAGCCGATCTGGAAGCCGCCGGCCGTATCGCGGCCGGCGGTAGGCTCAGAGCCGGGTGCCGCGCAGGTCGGCCTCGATCTGCAGCTTGCCGCGCGATCCGAACAGGGCCTTGTAGACCTGCGCATTCTCCATCACGCGCTGCACATAGTTGCGCGTCTCGGAATAGGGAATGCGCTCGACCCAGTCGATCGGGTCGACATCGGGGTCGCGCGGGTCGCCATAGGCGGCGATCCATTTGGCGACGTTGCCGCGCCCGGCATTGTACCCGGCGAAGGTCAGCACGTAGTTGTTCTGGTAGCTGTCGAGCAGGCTGCGCAGCTCGGCCGCGCCAAACTGCACGTTGACCGCCGGGTTGTTGAGCTGCGACGGGTTGAACTTGACCCCGTTGCGCCGCGCGATGGTGCGCCCGGTGGCCGGCATCACCTGCATCAGCCCGGTCGCGCCCGCATGCGAGCGGACGGTAGCGTTGAACATGCTCTCCTGGCGCGCCACCGCATAGACCAGCGCGCGGTCGACCTCGGGGGCGATCGGCTGGTACTTCGGGATGCCCATGGTCGGGTACGCCTCGGCCTCGAGCGCGAAGCCGCGGCCGAGCGAGACCTTGCCGATCGTCGTCATGATGCGGGCATCGCCGTCGGCCTTGGCGAGGTTCGCGAGCATGCCGAGCTGGCCGGCATCGGGCAGGCGCTCGGCGAGGTCGTAGGCGAGGGTGACGGCGAGGTTCGACCGGTCGAGCTTCTGCAGCAGCCGGAAGATCATCACGCCCTCGTCGGCGTTGAACGCGGCGCGCTGGATGACGTTGGCCGGCGGCGCGGCGTGCACCTGCACGTTCGGAATGCCGAGCCGGGCCCGGGCGAGCTGGCCGTAATAGGCGGTGTCGTAGCCGGCCGCCGCCTCGTATTCGGCGCGCGCCTTGGCGGTCGAGCCCATCGCCTCCAGCGCGCGGCCCTGCCAGTAATAGCCACGGGCGACGGTCGCGGGATGGCTCTGGTTCTCGCCGACCCGGCTGAAGTGCTGGAGCGCGGTGCGCGGGTCCTTCAGGAAGCGCAGGGCGATCCAGCCGGCGGTGAACTGCGCGTCGGCGCGCTTATGCTCGTTCTCCGGCGCCACGGTGTCGCTTGCCACGCGGTAGGCGGTGCGCGGGTCGCCCGCATCGAGCAGCTCGCGCGAGACCAGCCGGCGCTCGATCCACCACTCGTCGGTGTCGACCAGCAGGTTCGGGTCCTTCGGGGCCGAGGAGAGCAGCCGGGCGGCCGCCTCGTCATTGCCGGCGCGACGCTGGATCTTGGCGGCGGTGTAAATGTAGGCCGGGTCCGAGCGCATCGAGGACGGCACGGCGGCGAGCAGCTTCGCCGGATCGCCACCGCGCGAGAACAGCGCGATGCGCGCCTTGGCCAGGGCCACCACGTCGTCGCCCGCCCGCTTGGCGGCGCGCATGCCGCGGTCGGCATCCTCGGCGTAGAGCTGCTTGTCGGCGCGGTACTTGTGATCGGCGCGCGTGAGCACGCCGCCGAACTCGACCATCACCGTCGATTCGATGTCGGAGGAAAGCGGGTCCTCGCGCCAGGCGTCGCGCAGCCACGCAGTGCCGGCGGCCCGGTCGCCGGCGGCGAACAGGGCGCGGGCGAGGGCGATCTTGCCTTCGCCGGAATAGGGGCGCTGCTCGGCGAAGAAGGTCAGGATCGTGCGCGGATCCTTGTTCTCGGCATAGAGCAGGTACTCCATCCGCCGGCGCAGCACGATCGGGGTCGGCAGGGTGGGGTGCGCGTTTAGGATCGCCGCGGCACGGTCGAAGCCGACATCGCGCGGCGTCACGCGCAGGGCGAGCCAGCGCACCAGCGCCTGCGAGCCCGGATCGCGCATCCGGTCGGCCATGTCGAGCGCGTCGCCGGTCTGGCCGTTCTCGACCAGCGAGACCGCCTGCTGCAGATCACCCACCGCGCCGGAGAGCTTGGGCGCGGGAAGGGCGGCATCGCCGTCGGCCTCGGCCTCCGCCGCCTCAAGCGCGGCCGGCCGGCTCGGCGGGGTGGGAACCTCGACGGCGGCGGTGCGGGTCGCGGCCGGGTGCGCCGTGGGCTGGTGCGCCGGGGGCTTGGGCACCGGGCGGGGAACCGCGCTCGCCGCATAGGCGGAGAAGGTGTGCGCAGTGGAGGCGAGCAGGATCGCCATGAGCGGCAACGCCACGAGCCGGCGCGCCGTTACGGGGCGCACGGTCACGGGTCGCGGGGGCCGGGAGCCTGTCGGCTGGCCGCTGCTGAATTCGCTCATGGACTACCCACTCCCCCGACGCTGAAACGGACGTTCGGATGATGTCGATACGGCTGCGTTGTGCGGGGCGCGCATCTTTCGGCGCCGCTTCCCCCGGTACGGCCAGTCTCAGGCCGCGTCACGCTCAGTTGTCTCGCGATCTTATTGACGAATTGCTAACCACATCGCCGCGCGGCCTTAACGAGGCCGGGCATTTTGTCGCTTATGCTCCGGCAACCCGGCAAAATGGGGGCAGGCGGCGCATTCGGCGGCGTTGCGGCAACAATCTCCTTGTCTTCCCGCGCGCCGACGCGATATCTCATGCCCCCTTCGCAGCAACCCGATCGCTGGTTGGCGACAAGACGAGAAAATTCCAGGAGCGCGCCATGACGCACACTCTGCCCTTCCGTGGATCCTTTACGGCGCTCGTGACGCCGTTCCGCGACGGCGCGCTCGACGAGAAAGCCTTCCGCGATCTGGTCGACTGGCAGATCGAGGAGGGCATCCACGGCCTGGTGCCGGTAGGCACCACCGGCGAGAGCCCGACCGTCTCCCATGACGAGCACAAGCGCGTGGTCGAGTGGACGGTGGCGCAGGCCGCGGGCCGCGTGCCGGTCATCGCCGGCGCGGGCTCGAACAACACGGTGGAAGCGATCGACCTCGCCCGCCATGCGGAGAAGGCCGGCGCCGACGCGGTGCTGGTCGTCACGCCCTACTACAACAAGCCGGGCCAGGAAGGGCTTTACCAGCACTACAAGGCCATCAACGACGCGATCGGCATCCCGATCTTCCTCTACAACATCCCCGGCCGGTCGGTGATCGACATGTCGGTGGAGACGATGGCGCGGCTCTACGAGCTGCCGAACATCGCCGGGGTGAAGGACGCGACCGCCAATCTCGCCCGGGTGAGCCAGCAGCGCCAGGTCATGGGGCCGGGCTTCAATCAGCTCTCCGGCGAGGACGGAACCGCGCTCGCCTTCATGTCGCATGGCGGCGACGGCTGCATCTCGGTGGCCTCGAACGTGGCGCCCAAGCTCTGCGCGCAGCTCATCAACGCCTGCATCGCCGGCGACTACAAGGGCGCGCTGGAGCTTCAGGACCGGCTGTTCCCGCTGTTTCAGGCGCTGTTCGTTGAAACCAATCCGAGCCCCACCAAATATGCGCTCAACCTTCTCGGCAAGATCGCCGACGAAGCCCGGCTCCCCATGGTGCCGGTGAGCGCGAAGACCAAGGAGATCGTCCAGGCGGCCATGAGGCATGCCGGGCTGATCAACTGACGCAAGGCCGGGGCGCAGGCTCCGGCTCGGAGCTGGAGCATGGCCGACAAGAAACAGCTGCCCCGCAAGGTTGTCGCCGACAACCGGCGGGCGCGGTTCGACTACGACATTGGCGAGACGTTCGAGGCCGGCATCGCGCTGAGCGGCACGGAGGTGAAGAGCCTGCGCGGCGGCAAGGCGACGGTGGCGGAGAGCTACGTCTCGGCCAAGACCGGGGAGGCGATCCTCTACAATTCGTTCATCCCGGAATACCTTCAGGCCAACCGCTTCAATCACGAGCCGCGCCGCCCGCGCAAGCTGCTGCTGCACAAGCGCCAGATCGCCCGCCTCTGGCAGGCGGTCGAGCGCGAGGGCATGACCGTGGTGCCGCTGCGCATCTATTTCAACGAGCAGGGGCGGGCCAAGGTCGAGATCGCCGTCGCGCGCGGACGCAAGGCGCACGACAAGCGCGAGGCGCTGAAGGAAAAGGACTGGGCGCGCGACAAGCAGCGCTTGCTCCGCGACCGGGGCTGAGCGCGGCGAGCCCTTCGGGAGGTCGTCATGTCGATGAGCTATGAGGGCCTGCCCGAGGACCTGCCGGTGCCGGACGACGACGGGGCGGCCCGCCATCTGAAGGGCCTCGCCTTGCCGGATGTCGAGCTCGCCGCGACCGACGGGCGCCGGGTCAATCCGTCCCGGCTGTCCGACCGCACGGTGATCTACATCTATCCACGGAGCGGAAAGCCCGGCGTCGCGCTGCCGGAGGGCTGGGACGCCATTCCCGGCGCGCGCGGCTGCACCCCGCATTCCTGCGGCTTCCGCGACCATTTCGCCGAGCTGCGCGCAGCGGGTGCCGACGCGGTGTTCGGCCTGTCGACGCAGGACAGCGCCTACCAGCGCGAGCTGGCGGAGCGCTTGCACCTGCCGTTCCCGATCCTGTCCGACGAGGCGCTGGCCTTCCGGCGGGCACTCGGCCTGCCGACCTTCGAGGTCGACGGCATGGTGCTGCTGAAGCGGATGGCTCTGATCGCCGACGAGGCGACGATCACGCATGTGTTCTATCCGGTGTTTCCGCCGGACCGGAACGCGGCGGACGTGCTGGCCTGGCCGCGCGCCAATCCGCGCTGAGGTCTCTCACGCTTCACAAAAGAAAAAGGCCGCAAACCATTGATCTGCGGCACTTAATCGTCAGGAGCCGAAAATCCGCTCAGTCCTTGGCGCGCTCGACATAGGAGCCGTCGGCGGTCATCACCACGATCCGGGTGCCGGTGCTGATATGCGGGGGCACGGCGGACTTCACGCCGTTGGAGAGCACCGCCGGCTTGTAGGAGGAGGAGGCGGTCTGGCCCTTCATCGCCGGCTCGGTCTCTACCACCTCGAGCACCACGCGCTGGGGCAGCTCGATGGCGATGGCGTTGCCTTCGTGGACCGAGAGCATGACCTGCATGCCCTCCTGCAGATAGGCGGCCTGGTCGCCCACCACGTCGGGCTGAACCGCGACCTGGTCGTAATTGTCCGGGTTCATGAAATGGAAGCCCTCACCGTCCGAATAGAGGAAGGTGTAGGGGCGGTCCTCGACATGGGCGCGCTCGACCTGCTCCGTGGTGCGGTAGCGCTCGGAGATCTTGGTGCCGTCCGAGATGCGGCGCATGTCGAGTTGCGTCACCGGCGTGCCCTTGCCGGGGTGGATGTTGTCGGCGGTGAGCACGACGTAGAGCCTGCCGTCGATGTCGACCACGTTGCCCTTGCGCAGCGTGCTGGCGATGACCTTGACCATTTCGGTCCTCTGACTGTTGGGTACGCCGCCATGCGCGGCATATCCGGGATTCTTCTGGGCGCCTCCTATACAAGCGCGTCCGTCATCCGCCAACCCCGCCGCTGCCGCGCGGTCCTTGCCCTGCCGGAGCCTGCCGATGTCCGTTCCAGCCTCTCCTTGGTGGTCGCCCGCCATCTATGCGGACCGGCGCCCGTTCCTGATCGCGCGCCAGCGCGTGACCGGCGCGGTGCGCGCCTTCTTCGCGGAACGCGGCTTCATCGAGGTGGAAACGCCGATCCTTCAGGTCTCGCCCGGCAACGAGACCCATCTCAAGGCGTTCGCGACCGAGCTGGAGGCGGCGGACGGCACCCGGGCACCGCGCTATCTGCACACCTCGCCCGAGTTCACCGCCAAGAAGCTGCTCGCCGCCGGCGAGGAGCGGCTGTTCACGCTGGCGCGGGTGTTCCGCAATGGCGAGCGCACCGCGCTCCACCATCCCGAGTTCACCATGCTCGAATGGTACCGGGCGGGCGAGACCTATGACGTGCTGATGGAGGACTGCGCCGAGCTGCTGCGCGCGGCGGCTGAGGCGACCGGCGCGGCCGCCTTCCACTATGGCGGGATGAGCTGCGACCCTTACCTGCCGCCCGAGCGGCTGACGGTGGCGGACGCCTTCACCCGCTATGCCGGCATCGACCTGCTGGCGAGCGTAGGTGCGCAGGCGAACGCGCGCGATGAGCTTTGGCAGGCGGCGCGCTCTGCCGGCATCCGGGTGGCGGCGGACGACACATGGGCCGACGTCTTCACCCGGGTGATGGTGGAGAAGGTCGAGCCGCATCTCGGGCAGGGGCGGGCGACCATCCTGTGCGAATACCCGATCTCGGAGGCGGCGCTGGCACGCCCCAAGCCCGGCGACGCGCGCGTCGCCGAGCGGTTCGAGCTTTATGCGTGCGGCGTCGAACTCGCCAATGCCTTCGGCGAGCTGACGGATGCCGACGAGCAGCGCCGGCGCTTCGTGGGCTGGATGGACGAGAAGGAGCGCCTCTATGGCGAGCGCTACCCGATCGACGAGGACTTCCTCGCCGCGCTCGCCGTCATGCCGGAAGCGTCGGGGATTGCGCTGGGGTTGGATCGGCTGGTGGTGCTCGCCGCCGGCGCGCGGCGGATCGAGGACGTGCTGTGGGCACCCGTCGCGCCGTGAGCTGAGGCGCGCTCAGCCCAGCGCGTCGATATGCGCGCGCACCTTGGCGAAAACGGCGCGGAACATTTCCGGCGTCAGCACGCCGGTGTTCGTGTTGTAGCGCGAGCAGTGATAGCTGTCGAAAAGTACGAGATCGCCGATCCGGTGCACGGCGCCATGGGCGAACTTGTGATGGCTCAGCCGTTCGCCATGGGCCGCGAGCACCTGGTCATGGGCGATCTTGCCGAGCGCGACGATGGCGCTCAGCCGCGGCAGAAGCCCGATGGTGGCGGCGAGGAAGGGGCGGCAGGTGCGCATTTCCTGCGTGGTCGGCTTGTTCTCGGGCGGGACGCAGCGCACCGCATTGGTGAGGCGTGAATCGACGAGGCGCAGCGTGTCGTCCGGCCGCGCCTCGAAGCGTCCGGTGGCGAAGCCGTAGCGGATCAGCGTGTCGTAGAGCAGTTCGCCCGCATAGTCGCCGGTGAAGGGGCGGCCGGTGCGGTTGGCTCCGCGCAGGCCCGGCGCCAGCCCGACGATCAGCAGCCGGCCGTCGAGCGGCCCGAAGGAGGGCACCGGGGCGTTGTGCCAGCCGGGCTCGGCCGCGCGCCACTGCTCACGGAAGGCGACGAGGCGCGGGCAGAGCGGGCAGTCGCGCGCCGGCTCCGCCTCGGCCGGCAGGGGCGCCGTGGCATGGAGGACGGCACCCGTCGCAGCGGGGCGGGTCGCGGTGGCGCGGGTCAGGAGTCGCCCTCGTCGTCATCGTCGGCACTGCCCGAGGGCGCGGCACGTCGCTCGAGGAAGCGCGGCGTCTCCTGCAGCCGGTTCGAGCGCTCGGCCGGGTCGCGGCCGACGCGGCCCTGAAGATCGACCAGATCGATGAACACGTCCGCCTGCCGGCGCAGCTCGTCGGCGATCATCGGCGGCTGGGTATGGACGCTGGAGACCACGCTCACCCGCACGCCGCGGCGCTGGATCGCCTCGACCAGCGAGCGGAAATCGCCGTCGCCGGAGAAGATCACGATGTGGTCGACATGGGGGGCGAGCTCCATCGCGTTCACGGCGAGCTCGATATCCATGTTGCCGCGGATGCGGCGCCGGCCAAGATTGTCGGTAAACTCACGCGCCGGCTTGGTAACGACGGAGTAGCCGTTGTAGTCGAGCCAGTCGAGCAGCGGCCGAATGGAGGAATATTCGGTGTCCTCGACGAGAGTCGTATAATAAAAGGCGCGGAGAACATATCCGCGCGACTGGAACTCCTTGAGCAGGCGCTTGTAGTCAATGTCGAATCCGAGCGACTTGGTCGCGGAATAAAGATTAGCGCCGTCGATGAAAAGAGCGATCTTTTCCATGCCGTGAGCCGAAGTGGGCAATACGCAACTCCCAGACAATCCAGAATTCCCCGCCGCCCGCGGCGAAGCAATCCACGCCCCTCATCTAGACATAGCCGATTTATGGCGCCGGTGAGGCCGGCCCGAGAACACGCCGTCACAATTCCACAAGGGCGTTGCCTCAGGGTATCAGGATACGGATTTGGCCGGCTTGCATGCCGATCGGCATTGGTTTAAATGCACACTCTTCTCCAGATACACCGACAGGAGTGCCGAGGCATGGCTCGCGTCACCGTCGAGGATTGCATCGACAAGGTCGACAATCGTTTCGAGCTCGTTCTGCTTGCGGGGCACCGCGCCCGCACTATCGCGTCCGGCTCGCCGATCACCGTCGATCGCGACAACGACAAGAATCCGGTCGTCGCCCTGCGCGAGATCGCCGAGCAGACCGTCTCCCCGGAGGACCTGCGCGAGGAACTGATCCACTCGCTGCAGAAGTTCACCGAGGTGGATGAGCCCGAGCCCGAGACCGTTCCGATGATCGCGTCCGGCAACCAGGAAGGCGTGGACGATTCGGACATCATGCTCGACCGCATGACCGAGGAAGAGCTGCTCGCCGGCCTGCAGGGCCTCGTGCCGCCCGAGCCGAGCGACGACGAGGAAGGCTGAGCCCCGAAGAAGGGGATCGTTTTTCTCAGTCGAGACGGAAATCAACGCCGCTTGCCATATCTCCCGACAAGTCCGGGACCGTGTGGCCGGCGGCGTTTTTCGTTCTGCTGGAAAGGGACGGATCTCGCGCGTCTATTCCGCCGGTTCATGACGGGCCCGAAGGCGTTCCAGCTCGTTGATCAGCTCCACCTTGGAGGCGCCGCAGAACAGGCCCACGGTCAAGAAGCCGGACACGCCGCCAATCAGATACGCAATGATGTAGCCGAACCAGTTCATCGATGGGGCCCTCTGTGCGAGCGGCACCATTAAGAGGACATTTCCTTACCAATTGCAACCTATGCGCGTGTACTAAGAAATAGGTACCTCTTGCATTGTATTTCCGCGCGATCCTCCGCTCTTGCCTTCCACCCGACCCGTGGCAATAGTGACGTAAGATCGTCCTGGAGGACGAGTCCAGTCCAACGGGTTAGCCTGTCATGATGCGGCAGTACGAGCTCGTCGAGCGCGTGCGCCGGTATAATGCGAATACCGACGAGGCGCTGCTCGATCGCGCCTATGTCTATGCCATGCGCGCGCATGGCACGCAGAAGCGCGCCTCGGGCGACCCCTATTTCTCGCACCCGCTCGAAGTCGCCGCCATCCTCACCGACCTGAAGCTCGACGACGCGACCATCGTCGCGGCGCTGCTGCACGACACGATCGAGGACACCGACACCACGCGCGACGAGATCGACGGCATCTTCGGGCCGCAGATCGGCGCGCTGGTCGAGGGGCTGACCAAGATCAAGAAGCTCGACCTGGTCTCCAAGCAGGCCAAGCAGGCGGAAAACCTGCGCAAGCTGCTGCTCGCCATCGCCGACGACGTGCGGGTGCTGCTGGTCAAGCTCGCCGATCGGCTCCACAACATGCGCACCCTGAAATGGGTGCCGGAGGAGAAGCGCAACCGCGTCGCCCAGGAGACGCTGGACATCTATGCGCCGCTCGCCGGGCGCATGGGCATGCACGACATGCGCGAGGAGCTGGAGGACCTGTCGTTCCGCCAGCTCTCGCCGGAGGCCTATGAATCGATCCGCTCCCGCCTGCAGACGCTGAAGGAAAGCAATGGCGAGCTGGTGGCGGCGATCGAGCGCGAGCTGTCCGAGGCCGTCGCCCAGAAGGGCGTCTCCGCGATGGTGAAGGGGCGGGAGAAGCGGCCCTATTCCATCTGGCGCAAGATGGAGCAGAAGTCGGTCGCCTTCGAGCAGCTCTCCGACATCTACGGCTTCCGCATCCTCGTCGACACGGTCGAGGAATGCTACGCCGCGCTCGGCGTCGTTCACACCAAGTGGCCGCTCGTTCCCGGCCGCTTCAAGGACTACATCTCGACCCCGAAGCAGAACGACTACCGCTCGATCCACACCACCGTGGTCGGGCCCGGCCGCCAGCGGGTCGAGCTGCAGATCCGCACCCGCATGATGCACGAGGTCGCCGAGTACGGCATCGCCGCGCACGCGATCTACAAGGACATGGGCGCCCCGACCGAGGACGTGCTGGCCCGTGATTCGAGTGCCTATGCCTGGCTGCGCCGCACCATCGAGCTGCTGGCGGAGGGCTCCAGCCCCGAGGAGTTCCTCGAGCACACCAAGCTCGAGCTGTTCCACGACCAGGTGTTCTGTTTCACCCCGAAGGGGCGGCTCATCATCCTGCCCCGCCGCGCCACGCCGATCGACTTCGCCTATGCGGTCCACACCGGCGTCGGCGACCGGGCGGTGGGCGCCAAGGTGAACGGCAAGGTGTCGCCGCTGGTCTCGGAGCTGCAGAACGGCGACGAGGTCGAGGTCATCACCGCCGAGGGCCAGACCCCGCCGGCGGCGTGGGAATCGATCGTCGTCACCGGCAAGGCGCGCGCCGCCATCCGCCGTGCCACCCGCGCCGCCGTGCGCGCGCAATATGCCGGGCTCGGCAAGAAGATCGTCGAGCGCGCCGTCGCCCGTGCGGGCAAGGCGTTCTCGGAGGAGAAGCTGACCGGCGCCGTCGGCCGGCTCGCGCGCTCCTCGCTGGAGGACGTCTACGCCGCCGTCGGGCGCGGCGAGATCCGCCCGGACGATGTGGTCAAGGCGCTCCACCCGGAATGGACCGGCCCGCGGCCGGAGGAGAAGGCGGCGCTGAAGGGCGAGGGCTGGTTCGAGCTCGAGCAGGGCCAGAGCCTGAAGTTCAAGATTCCCGGCATCGAATCGAACCCGGACCCGGAAACCGCGATCCCCATTCGCGGCATCAATCGCGGGCTCCCGGTCCGCTTCGCGCCCAATGGCGGGGCGGTGCCGGGCGACCGCATTGTCGGCATCCTCACGCCGGGCGAGGGGATCACCATCTACCCGATCCAGTCGCCGGCGCTGCAGGACTTCGAGGAGGAGCCGGAACGCTGGCTCGATGTGCGCTGGGATGTCGACGAGAACGACGCACAGCGCTTCCCGGTGCAGATCGTGGTGGTGGCCACCAACGAACCGGGCTCGCTGGCCCAGATCGCGCAGGTCATCGGCGAGCGCGGCGGCAACATCGACAATCTGCGCATGTCCTCGCGCTCGGCCGATTTCACCCAGATGGTGATCGATATCGGCGTCTACGACCTGCGTCATCTCAACGGCATCGTCGCCGACCTCAGGGCGCGCGAGGTGGTGTCGAGCGTCGAGCGCGTCAACGGCTGACGGCGGAACCGCGAGGGCGGCCTCGCGTTGTCGGGAGCGGGCCGGCCGACACCGGCCGGCGACCTGCCCGCCCTTCGATGGGCAGGTTCGGAACGTCCATTCATCCCGTCTTCCGGAGGTGATCCGCGATGCGGATTCGCTATGGTTTTCGCCTCGCGCTGGACTGCACCCAGCCCACTGCCGCCAGCTTCGCCGTCGATGTGCATCCCTCGCGGGCCGTTGACGTCATCGTCTCCTCGCCATTCGCCATCCGCGACGCGAACCGCAACATCGTGCCGAGCACGCGCACGCTCGACCTGTTCGGCAATGTCCGCCGCCGCGCGGTGCTGCCCGCCGGCCGCTCCCTGCTGGAGCTCGACGGGCTGGTCCGTGACAGCGGCCTGACCGATCCGGTGGTGCCGTCGGCCGGCCAGATGCCGACCGGCGACCTGCCGGAGGACGTGATGGGCTTCCTCGTCGGCAGCCGCTATTGCGAGACCGACCTTATCGGCGCCGAGGCGTGGAGCCGCTTCGCCGGCGTGCCGGAAGGGTGGGAGAGGGTGCAGGCGATCTGCGATTTCGTGCACGGGCACATCACCTTCGGCTACGGCCACGCCGACTGCACCCGCTCGGCCATGGGCGCGCTGCGCGAGGGGCGCGGCGTGTGCCGGGACTTCGCGCATCTCGCCATAACGTTCTGCCGCGCCATGAACATTCCCGCGCGCTACTGCACCGGCTATCTCGGCGACATCGGCGTGCCGGCCGATCCCGCGCCGATGGATTTCAGCGCCTGGTTCGAAGCCTATATCGACGGGCGCTGGTACAGCTTCGACGCGCGCCACAACAAGCCGCGCATCGGGCGCATCGTGATGGCGCGCGGGCGCGACGCCGCCGACGTGCCGATCGTCAACACCTTCGGCGCCCATACGCTGGTCGCCTTCGAGGTCTGGACCGACGAGGTCGAGGAGCAGCGCGCCGTGGCGTGAACGGAACGGCGGTGACGGCGCGGGCGGGATCGGCTATCACGACGCCGATCCACAACCGCTCAGCAGGCACCGACATGACACAGGACGAGGTACTGGCCGAATTCCGCGAGGCGGGCGCGCTGCTCGAGGGCCATTTCATCCTGACCTCGGGCCTGCGCAGCCCGGTCTTCCTGCAGAAGGTGTTCGTGTTCCAGGACCCGGTCCGCACCGAGCGCCTCTGCCGCGCGCTGGCGGCGAAGGCCGAGGCCGCCTTCGGCAAGATCGACTATGTGGTCTCGCCGGCGGTCGGGGGCATCGTCCCCGGCTACGAGACCGCGCGCCACCTCGGCGCCAAGGCGATCTTCGTCGAACGCGAGAACGGCGCGTTCCAGCTCCGGCGCGGCTTCACCATTCCCGCCGATGCCCGCGTTCTGATGGTCGAGGACATCGTGACCACGGGCCTGTCCTCGCGCGAATGCCTCGCCGCGCTCGCCGAGCACACCAGCCACGTCGTGGGCGCCGCCTGCCTGATCGACCGCTCCGGCGGGCGAGCCGATCTCGGCGTGAAGCTGATCTCGCTGGCCCAGCTCGACATCCCGGCCTACCCGGCCGACGCGCTGCCGCCCGAGCTCGCGGCGCTGCCGCCGGTCAAGCCCGGCAGCCGCGGCATCCAGGGCGCGAAGGCCTGATCGCCATGACCGCGATCGTCCCTCCGCTTCGCCTCGGCGTGAATGTCGACCACGTGGCGACCGTGCGCAATGCGCGCGGCGGCGCGCTTCCCGACCCGGTGCGCGCGGCCCAGCTCGCCGCCGCCTCGGGCGCGGACGGCATCACCGCGCATCTGCGCGAGGATCGCCGGCATATTCGTGACGACGACATGAAGCGCCTGCGTGAAGTGCTTCAGATTCCGCTGAATTTCGAGATGGCGGCAACCGACGAGATGGTCGCGCTGGCGCTCGCGCTGAAGCCGCACGCCTCCTGCCTGGTGCCCGAGCGGCGCGAGGAACGCACCACCGAGGGCGGGCTCGACGTCATCGGCGGCGGCATCGACCTCGCCCATAAGGTCGAGGCGCTGGGCAAGGCGGGCATCCGCGTCTCGCTGTTCATCGCGCCCGACCCCGACCAGATTGCTCGCTCGGCCGATATCGGCGCGGCGGTGATCGAGCTGCACACCGGCGCGTGGTGCGAATTCATCGCCGCCGGCGAGGGCGAGGCGGCCAAGGCCGAGTTCGCCCGGCTGGTCGAGGGCGCGCGGCAGGCGACGGCGCTGGGCCTCGAGGTGCATGCCGGCCACGGGCTCGACTTCGCGACCGCCGAGCGGATCTCCGGCCTGCACGAGATCCGCGAGCTCAATATCGGCCATTTCCTGATCGGCGAGGCGATCTTCGACGGGCTCGAATCCGCCATCCGGCTGATGCGTACGGCCATGGCGCGCGGGCGGGCGCAAGGCGCGAAGGCGGCGTGAGGCGGCAATGATCATCGGCATCGGCTCGGACATCACGGATGCGCGGCGCCTCGCCGAGGTGCTGGAGCGCCATGGCGAGCGCTTCCTCGACCGTGTCTTCACGCCCGTCGAGCGGGCCAAGTCCGACCGGCGGCGGCGGCGCGCGGAGAGCTACGCCAAGCGCTTCGCGGCCAAGGAGGCCTGCGCCAAGGCGCTCGGCACCGGCCTCTCGCAGGGCGTGTTCTGGCGCGACATGGGCGTCGTGAACCTGCCGTCCGGCCGGCCGACCATGCAGCTCACCGGCGGCGCGCGCCGGCGGCTCGACGCGCTGACGCCGCCCGGCTTCGAGGCGCGCATCGACCTGACCATCACCGATGACGGGCCGCTGGCGCAGGCCTTCGTCATCATCAGCGCCGAGCCCGCAAGTGCGGGACCCGACAGCGGCAAATCCAAGGCCGACAACGGTTGACGCTCGGTTACCTCCAAGGAACGTGACCGGCGTGCGTTGCCGCAGGACCGGGGAGCGTTTATAGGAGCCGGCACGCCCCCGCCGGGCGGCGCACATCGCGCCCAGGGGGCGCAACGGAAGGCGATATGACCTCGACCACCGAACCCAAGAAGAAAGAAGGCGGCCTCGGCGAGACCGTCAAGGTGATCCTTCAGGCGTTTCTTATCGCCATCGTCATCCGTACCTTCCTGTTCCAGCCGTTCAACATTCCGTCCGGCTCGATGAAGGAGACGCTGCTGGTCGGCGACTATCTGTTCGTCTCCAAGTTCAGCTACGGCTACAGCCGCTTCTCGTTCCCGTTCTCGCCGCCGCTGTTCGACGGGCGCGTCCTCGGCTCGTCGCCGAACCGGGGCGACGTGGTCGTCTTCAAGCTGCCGCGCGACGAGTCGACCGACTACATCAAGCGCGTGATCGGCCTGCCGGGCGACGAGATCCAGATGATCGACGGCGTGCTGCACATCAACGGCACGCCCGTGAAGCGCGAGGACGCCGGCTACTGGATGGACGACGAGGGCAATGGCCGGGTCGAGCGCGTGAAGCGCTGGCGCGAGACGCTGCCGAACGGCGTGAGCTACTACACGCTCGATCTCGTCGACAACGGCTTCTACGACAACACGCCGGTCTACAAGGTGCCGCCCGGGCACTACTTCATGATGGGCGACAACCGCGACAACTCCACGGACAGCCGCGTGCTGAGCCAGGTCGGCTACGTTCCCTACGAGAACCTCGTCGGCCGCGCCCAGATGATCTTCTTTTCGGTGGAAGAGGGCGAGCCCGCCTGGGAGTTCTGGAAGTGGCCCTGGACGGTCCGCTGGGACCGCCTGTTCTCCTTCGTGCGATGACGCGCGGCACTGGCCGCGCCGATCGTGATGCCGGTCTCGACGCGCTAGAAGAGGCGCTCGGGCACCGTTTCACCCAGCGCGCGCATCTCGTCCTCGCCCTAACGCACATCTCCTCGGTCACCGGCGTGCAGGGCTCGCGGGCGCGGGTGCGCTCCTATCAGCGCCTCGAATTCCTCGGCGACCACGTCCTCGGCCTGGTCGTCTCCGACATGCTCTACCGCGCCTTCCCCCATGCGGAGGAAGGCGAACTGTCGCGGCGCCTCGCCGATCTCGTCTGCGAGGAGGCCTGCGCCGAGGTCGCCCGCACCATGGGCGTGGCGGCGCATATCCGGCTCGGCGCCGGCGAGGACCGCTCGGGCGGGCGTGAGCGCAGCGCCATTCTCGCCGACATCGCCGAATCGGTGCTCGCGGCGGTCTATCTCGACGCCGGATTCGGCGCGGCCGAGGCGATGGTGGAGCGCTTCTGGCGGCCACGGCTGGCGGCGCCGGGCGGCTCGGGCCGCGATCCCAAGACCGCGCTGCAGGAATGGGCGCAGGCGCGGGGCCTGCCGCCGCCGACCTACCGGCTGGTCGAGCGCTCGGGTCCCGACCATAATCCGCAATTCACCATCGCCGTCGAGCTGCCCGGCCACGAGCCGGTCGAGGCCGTCGGTTCCTCCAAGCAGGGCGCGCAGAAAGTCGCGGCTGCGGCATTTCTTGAGCGGGTGACGTCATGAGCGAAATGCCGGAAACGAACGACACGCCGGAAACCACGCGCTGCGGCTTCGTCGCCCTGATCGGCGCGCCCAATGCTGGCAAGTCGACGCTGACCAACGCGCTGGTCGGCACCAAGGTCTCGATCGTCTCGCACAAGGTGCAGACGACGCGAAGCCTGGTGCGCGGCATCGCCATCGAGGGTGTGACGCAGATCGTGCTGGTGGACACGCCCGGCATCTTCGCGCCCAAGCGGCGGCTGGAGAAGGCGATGGTGCGCTCCGCCTGGAGCGGGGCGGGCGACGCCGACGCCGTGGTGCTGCTGATCGACGCCCGCGTCGGCCTCACCGAGGATGTCGAGGCGATCATCCGTGGGCTCGCCGACGTGCGCCGCCCGCGGGCGATCCTGCTCAACAAGGTCGACCTGGTGAAGCGCGAGAACCTCTTGGAGCTCGCCGCCGCGATCGCCGACCGGGTGAGCTTCGACCGGCTGTTCATGGTCTCGGCGCTGACCGGCGACGGGCTCGCCGAGCTGCGCGACTGGCTCGCCGGCATGCTGCCGCTCGGCCCCTGGCTCTATCCCGAGGACCAGATCTCGGACGCGCCGATGCGCATGCTCGCCGCCGAGATCACCCGCGAGAAGCTGTTCCACCGGCTCCACCAGGAACTGCCCTACCGCTCGACGGTGGAGACCGAGAGCTGGCAGGAGCGCAAGGACGGCTCGGTGCGGATCGAGCAGACTATCTTCGTCGAGCGCGAGAGCCAGCGGAAGATCGTGCTCGGCAAGGGCGGGGAGACCATCAAGGCGATCTCGACCGCCGCCCGCGCCGAACTCGCTGACATCGTCGAGGCGCCGGTGCATCTGTTCCTGTTCGTGAAGGTGCGCGAGAACTGGGCCGACGATCCCGAGCGCTATCGCGAGATGGGGCTCGACTTCCCGCCGCCCGAATGAGCGGGGCGCCCGCCCGATGGAATGGACCGACGAGGGCGTTATCATCGGCGTGCGCCGCCACGGCGAGGCCAACGCCATCGTCGAGCTGCTGACCCGGGCGCATGGCCGCCATCTCGGCATCGTCCGGGGCGGGGGCTCGCGCCGGCAGGCGGCGACGCTCCAGCCGGGCAACAGCGTGCGGGCGGTGTGGCGGGCGCGGCTCGACGAGCATCTGGGCAGCTTCACGCTCGAACTGACCGCCGCGCGCGCCGGCGAACTGATGGCGCAGGCGCATTCGGCCTTCGCGCTCGCCCACGTCTCGGCGCTGCTGCGCCTGCTGCCCGAGCGCGACCCGCATGGCGATCTGCACGGGCTGGTCGAGACCATGACCGAACATCTCGGCGAGGTGCGCCTCACCGGCATGCTGGTGGCGCGGTTCGAGCTGATGATGCTCGCCGAGCTCGGCTTCGGGCTCGACCTGACACGCTGCGCGGCGACTGGCGGGCGCAACGACCTGCTCTATGTCTCGCCCCGCTCGGGGCGCGCGGTGAGCCGGGAGGCGGGCGAGCCGTGGCGCCAGCAATTGCTGGACCTGCCCTATTTTCTGGTCGGCGAAGTGGCCGCGCCGCCCTCCGCCGGCGACGTCGACGCCGCCTTCGCGCTCACCGGCCATTTCCTCGCGCGGCGGATCTTCGAGCCGCGCGGCCAGGCGCTTCCCGACTCGCGCGCGGCGCTGCTCGGCGCGCTGAAGCGGGCGGGCGGGATTCCGGCCGGCGGTCAGTAGAGCGGGTTGAGGAAGCTCGGGTCGGTGTAGTATCGGCCGTTGCTGAAATAGAGCTGGCCGATCCACACCGGGCTGCAGGAGGCGGCGCGGAAGGTGATCAGCCGGTTGCTGCCGACCCGCCGCGTGATCTCCCGCTCGCGGCAGATGTTCTGCCAGCCCCTCTGGCTGCCGCCATGTTCGAGGACGGCGGAGGGCGAGCGTGGATAGGCCTGGGCGTCGGCGCGATCGGATCCTGCGACATGCAGCATCACGAACGCCGCGACGATGGCGAGCGTCAGTTTCATGGCGGCCTCCCTTGGCTCGGGGACGGTACCCCGTTCTTTTGTGACGAAATTACTTCTAAATTCGAATTAAATATATACCGTTCGTTCACTATGCTGGCGGCTTGCCATCTCAGGCTGCATTCAGCCGCAAGCTGCTGTGAAAACGTCATAAATGTGCTGTCTCCCCGAGAATTGAGGTATTTTGGTAGCGCCGGATGGTTGCGGTTTCGGGTTGTTTCAATTCGTCGCATCCGCGCCGCCGCGAAATTGCGGTGATTGCGCCGCTGCCATGCGCGTTCGCTACTTGTTCCCGGCCATCCTTCCCTGTAGCCAGAAGCCATGGGAGAAGGATCGATTCCGACCGATGACGGCACGATCGAGCCGATCGGGCTGAAGGCGGCGCTCGAGGAGCGCTACCTCGCCTATGCGCTCTCGACCATCATGCACCGCGCGCTGCCCGACGCGCGCGACGGACTGAAGCCCGTGCACCGGCGCATCCTCTACGGCATGCGCCTGCTGCGCCTCGATCCCGGCGGCGGCTTCCGCAAGAGCGCGAAGATCGTCGGCGACGTGATGGGCTCGTTCCACCCGCACGGCAACATGGCGATCTACGACGCCATGGTGCGCCTGGCGCAGGACTTCGCGCAGCGCTATCCGCTGGTCGACGGGCAGGGCAATTTCGGCAATATCGACGGCGACAACGCCGCCGCCGAACGCTACACCGAGGCGCGGCTGACCGAGGTGGCGCGCCTCATCCTCGACGGCATCGACGAGGACGCGGTCGACTTCCGCCCCAATTACGACGGCACGACCGAAGAGCCGGTCGTCATGCCCGGGGCGTTCCCGAACCTGCTCGCCAACGGCTCGACCGGCATCGCGGTGGGCATGGCGACCTCGATCCCGCCGCACAACGCGGCCGAACTGATCGACGCCAGCCTGCACCTGATCGAGAACCCGCAGGCGACCACCGACGACCTGCTGAAATTCGTGCGCGGCCCGGACTTCCCGACCGGCGGCATCATCATCGAATCGCCGTCCTCCATCGCCGACGCCTACGCGACCGGGCGCGGCGGCTTCCGCCTGCGGGCGCGCTGGGAGAAGGAGGAGACCGGCCGCGGCACCTATGTCGTGGTGGTGACGCAGATCCCCTACGGGGTCGCCAAGTCGCGGCTGATCGAGAAGATCGCCGACCTGCTGAACGAGAAGAAGCTGCCGCTGCTCGCCGACGTGCGCGACGAATCCGCCGAGGACGTGCGCGTGGTGCTGGAGCCGCGCGCGCGCAACGTCGACGCCGAGCTGCTGATGGAGAGCCTGTTCCGGCTCACCGAGCTGGAGGTCCGCTTCCCGCTCAACATGAACGTGCTGGTCGGCGGGCAGGTGCCGAAGGTGGTCAGCCTCGGCGAGGCGCTGCGCGAGTGGGTCGACCACCGCCGCGAGGTGCTGCTGCGCCGCTCGCGCCATCGTCTGGCGCAGATCGAGCATCGGCTCGAGGTGCTCGGCGGCTACCTGATCGCCTATCTGAACCTCGACGAGGTGATCCGCATCATCCGCGAGGAGGACGAGCCCAAGCCCGCGCTGATGGCCCGGTTCGAGCTGACCGACGTGCAGGCCGAGGCGATCCTCAACATGCGCCTGCGCAGCCTGCGCCGGCTCGAGGAATTCGAGATCCGCAAGGAGCACGACAAGCTCACCGAGGAGAAGGACGGGATCGAGAAGCTGCTCGCCTCCGAGGCGCGGCAGTGGAAGACCGTGGCCTGGGAGCTCGGCCAGACCCGCAAGATGTTCGCCCCCGACACCGAGCTCGGCCGGCGCCGCACCGGCTTCGGCGAGGCGAGCACCCATGACGCCAGCGCCGTGATCGAGGCGATGGTGGAGCGCGAGCCGATCACCGTCGTGGTCTCGGACAAGGGCTGGGTGCGCGCGCTGAAGGGGCACGTCGCCGACCTTTCCTCGCTCGTCTTCAAGGGCGACGATAAGCTGCGCCTGTCCTTCTTCGCCGAGACCACGTCCAAGCTGCTGGTGTTCGCCACCAATGGCCGCTTCTACACGCTCGACGCCTCCAAGCTGCCGGGCGGGCGCGGCCATGGCGAGCCGCTGCGCCTGTCGATCGAGCTGGAGCAGGAGGCCGACATCGTCGACGTGCTGCCCTATCAGGGCGGGCGCAAGCTGCTGGTGGTGGCGAAGGAAGGGCGCGGCTTCGTGGTGGCGGAGGACGACTGCCTCGCTAACACCCGCAAGGGCAAGCAGGTGCTCGGCGTCGACGGGCAGGACGCCGCCAAGGTCGTGATCGCCGCCGGCGACACGGTCGCGGTGATCGGCGAGAACCGCAAGCTGCTGGTGTTCCCGCTCTCGCAGGTGCCGGAAATGGCACGCGGGCGCGGCGTGCGGCTGCAGCGCTACAAGGACGGCCGGCTGAGCGACGTGAAGGTGTTCGCGCTCGCCGACGGCCTGACCTGGACCGACACGTCCGGGCGCACCTGGACCGTGACCGACCTCACCGAGTGGAAGGGCGACCGCGCCGCCGCCGGCCGCCTGCCCCCGAAGGGGTTTCCGCGGAACAACAGGTTCTAGGATGGTGCCTGCGAGGGCCGGAGGGGGCAGCTTTGCAAAGCATAGAATTCTTGCCCTTTACACCGCAGGAGCGGGACGTTGATTTGCTTCTGTTGGAGCAATTTCACGTCGCTCCTGGGTTCGTAACCAGATTCTGCGCAGCGGTGGGGCTCGATGATTGTGCGTTTGTATCGGCGAATCATAGCGTGTTTCGCGATAACGGCGAGACGGATGTCTTACTTCGGGTGGAATCGCCACGGGGAAGCATCGCCATTCTTATCGAGGATAAGATCGGTGCTGCGATGCAGCCAAATCAGTGCGCGCGTTATCACGAGAGGGGCCGTGCTCTCTGTATGGAAGGTGTCGTAATTGATTACCTGGCAGTGCTTTGTGCGCCGCGCGCATATCTTGCGGCTGTGCCAATCGACCAGAATTGGCATGCACGAATTGCACTGGAAGAGTTGGCGGACATTCTCGAAGACGACCATAAGTCCGCTACAGCTTGGCGTCGCGCAGTATTGATGAAATCGGCCGCAAGGGTTCGGCGAGCGCGAAGCGTGGACTCTGTTCCCCCCTCCGCTCCTGAGACATGGCTTCTGCGATTCAAGCAGGACTACCGCGCCTTCGTTCAGGAAAATTATCCGCAGCTGACCGCCACGGAACAACGGGGTGGTGACCGTGAATATTTCCTGTCCGGAAGGGGTCTTGCGAGCGGAATTCGCTTCAAGCACGCCCTGTTCCGCGGCGAAGTCAACCTGATATTCGAGCGCGCGCGCCGCGAGGTTGCCGACATAACATTGGCGGGTGTTCTTCCGGAAGGAACGTGGCGTGTTAATCACGGCGGTGAGGTGCACCTGCGCGCAGGCGTGGAAAGTCTCGACCCGGATCAACCGTTTTCGGCTCAGGTAACCAGCGTGCGTAGCGCACTGGAAAAAATTCTGGAGATGCTTCCGCTTGGGGAACGAGCGACGAAGTCAGTAAACCTAACCGGGTGAATAAAACTAGTCGCCCACCCGCTCCCAGCCGCCCGGCATGAGCCGCTCCTGGGGCAGGAAGCGGCGCTTGTAGTCCATCTTCTCCGAGCCATCGACCCAGTAGCCGAGATAGACATAGGGCAGGCCGAGCTGGCGCGCCTTCGCCACGTGATCGAGGATCATGTAGGTGCCGATGGAGCGCGAGGGCTCGTCCGGCTCGTAGAACGAGTAGACCATGGACAGCCCGTCCGCGAGTACGTCGGTCAGTGCCACCGCGTAGAGGCTGCCCTGGCCGCGCCCGTGGATGGCGGTGTCCGGCCCGCGGCGGCGATATTCGATCAGGCGCGTGCGCACATGGCTGTCCTCGACCATCATCGCGTAGTCGAGCACGGTCATGTCGGCCATGCCGCCATCGCTATGGCGGCTGTCGAGATAGGCGCGGAACAGCGAGTACTGCTCGGCGGTCGGCACGGCGGCGCGCATGTCGCCGACGAGGTCGGCATTGGCCTGCCGCACCCGGCGGAAGCTGCGCGTCTCGCGGAAGCCGTCGACGCAAACCCGCACCGACACGCAGGCTCGGCAGTGCTCGCAGGCCGGCCGGTAGGCGATCGACTGGCTGCGGCGGAAGCCGCCATGGGTGAGCACGTCGTTGAGCTGCGTCGCCCGCTCGCCGACCAGATGGGTGAACACCTTGCGTTCCTCGCGGCCCGGGAGATACGGGCAGGGGGAGGGCGCCGTCAGATAGAACTGCGGTGTATCGCGCGGGTGTTCGGTCACAGGTGCTTCGCGGTCAGCGGGACTCAGAGATTGCCAGAGCCGACGCCGGCGTCAAATCCCGCAATCGGCCCCGACGGAAATTTCTTACCTGCGGTAATGACGCAGAGACGCGGCGCGTTCCTCGGTGTTGGTCACCACCGTGCCGAGCACGAAGTCGTGCAGCAGGCGCCGGCGGGCGTTGAACAGGCCGACGATCACCACCACCGGCGTCAGCACGCTCACCGAGACCCAGAACAGCACGATGCTGAGCACCGCCAGCAGCGGATACATCGGCGCGCCGTGCCACAGCCGCATCTCGATGCCCATGGTGCGCATGCCGATGGTGGACGACTGCGCGCCGCCGAGCGTCAGCCCCGTATAGGCCAGCGCCCAGATCACATAGGCCGGGCTGAGCAAGCCGTACAGGTACCAGCCGAGCCCCAGCGTGATGAAGCCGAACACGAAGATCAGGATCGCGGCGACGACGATCGGCGCGATGATAATCACCGCGTCGATGAGGAACGCGATGACGCGCCGCCACAGCACGCCCTCGAAATATTCCGGCTCGGCATAGGGGTCGTAGGCGTAGGGCCTCTGGTCCCCGTAATAGGTCTCGGACATGCGCCGCTCCTCCATTCCCATCAGATTGGGGGCCGGGCGCCCCGGGACAAGGGGCGGCCGCTGCGTCAGCCGGCGGTGCGCCAGTCCACCCGCGCGACGTTCATGCCCTCGGCGAGCAGGACCCGGTGTACCTCGTCGGCATGGGCGCGGTCGCGGGTCTCCACCGTCACGTCGAGCCGGGCGCCCTTGGCGTGCACGTCGAGGAAGTGCCGCTTGTGCTCCACCTCGAGGATGTTGGCGCCGAGCTGGCCGAGCAGGGTGGAGATGATGCCGAGCTCGCCCGGCCGGTCCATCATCGAGAAGCGGAAGCTGACGATGCGCTCCTCGCGCTCCAGCTCGCGCATCATGATCGAGGCGACGATGCGCGGGTCAATATTGCCGCCCGAGACCACGAGGCCGACATTGCGGCCGCGATAGCGGTCGGGCTGGGCCAGCAGCTCGGCGAGTCCCGCGGCGCCGGCGCCTTCGGCCAGCGTCTTCTGCTGGGTGAGGAACAGGTTCACCGCGCGCTCGAAGGTCGGCTCGTCGACCAGCACTACGTCGGAGACCAGCGCCGAGACGATCTCGCGGGTCAGCGCGCCGGCCTGCTTGACGGCGATGCCCTCGGCCAGCGTGGCGCCCTCGCAGGGGCGGTTCTGCTGGTGCAGCGCGTTCCACATGGAGGGGTAGAGCGTGGTCTCGACGCCGACGATCTCGATGTCGGGGCGCATGGCGCGGGCGGCGACCGCCATGCCGGAGATCAGCCCGCCGCCGCCGACCGGCACCAGCAGAGCGTCGAGGCCGGGCGTGTCCTCCAGCATCTCCGCCGCGACCGAGCCCTGGCCGGCGATGACGCGGGCATCGTCATAGGGGTGGACCCACACCAGGCCCTCCTCACGGGCGATGCGGTCGGCCTCCTCGCTGGCGTCGCCGACGGACTCGCCGTGCAGCACCACGCGCGCGCCGTGTGCCTCGGTGGCGATCACCTTAACCAGCGGGGTGTGCTTGGGCATCACGATGGTGGCGCGGATGCCGAGCCGGGCGGCGTGGTAGGCCACGGCCTGGGCATGGTTGCCGGCCGACATGGCGACGACGCCTGAGGCGCGCTCCTCCGGCGAGAGGCTGGCGAGCTTCACCAGCGCGCCGCGCTCCTTGAAGCTCGCGGTGACCTGCAGGTTCTCGTATTTCACGAACACATGCGCGCCCGTAATCGCCGAAAGGCGCGGCGCCGGCAGGGTGGGCGTGCGCAGCACGGCGCCGGCGAGAACCTCGCGGGCGGCGGCGACATCGGCGGGGGACACGGGCAGGGTCATCGAGATGCTCAGAATTCTCGGGGCGAGGGCGCCGAACGATTGAGAAGCCCGCCTGGCCGCAGCACGAGGAATGCCACCAGGAGGGAATAGGTCACCACGTCGCGATAGGCGATATCGAAGGCCGAGGACCACACGATTTCGACGCCGGCGACGAGGGCGGCGCCGAGGAAGGCGCCCGGCACGGAGCCAATGCCGCCAATAATCGCCGAAATCAAGGCCTTGAGCGTCAGGGAAAGCCCGTCGCCCGCCTGCACGGTACCATAGGCGATCACCACCACCGCCCCCGCGAGCCCCGCCGAGGCGCCGGCGATGATGAAGGTGAGCGAGCGCAGCGCCGGGATCGGCACTCCGAGCAAGGCCGCCATCAGCGGGTCCTCGGCATGGGCGCGCCAGGCGCGGCCGAAGCTCGAAAACATCATCAGGGCGAGCAGCATGGAGGCGCCCGACATCGACAGGCCGGCGGCGAGAAGCTGGGCCGGGGTGACGGTGGCGACGAAATGGTCGGCCCCGGCGAGGTAGAGCGGCCGGTTGAGAAGCGCCGGCAGCCAGTTGACGCGGCTGCCGGAGGTGAGGCGCAGCAGCTCGGTGAGCACAATGGCGAGCGCCAGCGTGCCGATCAGCGTCGTCTGCGGCGCGCGCGAGCGGGTCGCCAGCGGCATCACGACGAGGCGCCCGGCGACCCAGCTCAGCAGCGCCGCCGCGCCGACGCCCGCGAACAGCGCGAAGGTGAGGGCCGGGGCGTTCAGCCGCCCGAGCAGCGAGACCACGCCCACCACGACCAGCGTGTTGACCCCGCCGGCCACCGCGATCTCGCCGAAGGCCAGGTTCACCCGCCCGGCAAGGCCGTAGATCAGCGCGAAGCCGGTGGCGATCAGCCCATAGACGCCGGCCAGCACCATGCCGTTCAGCGTCTGCTGCAGCCAGTAGGCGGCGCGCGGCCCGATATGGAACAGCGGCGCGATGCCCGGCTCGACGCGGATGTCGTCGAGCCACCAGCGCTTCAGGATCAGCAGCTTGACGCCGCTGAGCGTGCCGCGGTCGGTCTCGACGTCGACGAGGTTGAACCTGCCGACGCCGGTCTGGGCGGCGAAGCGGCAGATGATCCAGCGCGGCAGCGTGACGTCGCCCACGCGCAGCCGGTAGGCGAGCCGCAGCGCCGCGGGCACGCCCGGCACCGGCGACAGCGAGACCTCGGCGATGTCGGCGCCTTCCTCGTGCAGCGCTTCGGGGATGGCGCGGCAGATGCGCGCCTGGTCGGAATCGACCACCGAGCCGCAGGCGGCGAGCAGCGGGACGACGAGCAGGATGGAGAGAATGCTCAGGACGATGCGGACGATGCGGCCCACAATGCCTGTCACCCGTGCCCGCGGCGCCGTGATGGATCAGCCCTCACGGGCGAGCTTCTCGGCCACGCGCGGCGCGAAATAGGTGAGGATGCCGTCGGCGCCGGCGCGCTTGAAGGCCATAAGGCTCTCCATCATCGCCTTCTCGCCGTCGAGCCAGCCATTGGCGGCGGCCGCCTCGATCATCGCGTACTCGCCCGACACCTGATAGGCGAAGGTCGGCAGGCCGAAGCTCTCCTTCAGGCGCCAGAGGATGTCGAGATAGGGCATGCCGGGCTTCACCATCAGCATGTCCGCGCCTTCCTCGATGTCGAGCGCGGCCTCGCGCAGCGCCTCGGTCCCGTTGGCGGGGTCCATCTGGTACGTGCGCTTGTCGCCGGTCAGGCAGCCCGAGGAGCCGACCGCGTCGCGGAACGGGCCGTAGAAGGCCGAGGCGTATTTCGCGCTGTAGGCGAGGATCTGCGCGTCGAGGAAGCCGGCGGCGTCGAGCGCGCGGCGGATGGCGCCCACGCGCCCGTCCATCATGTCGGACGGGGCGATGACGTCGGCGCCCGCCTCCGCCTGCACCAGCGCCTGCTCCACGAGCACGGCGACGGTCTCGTCGTTGAGGATGCGCCCGTTGCCGTCCAGCAGCCCGTCATGGCCGTGGCTGGTATAGGGGTCGAGCGCGACGTCGGTGATGAGGCCGATATGCGGCACCGCGTCCTTGATGGCGCGCAGTGTGCGGCAGACGAGGTTGTCGCCATTCAGCGCCTCGGCGCCGTCGGCCGAGCGCAGCGCGGGGTCGGTGTAGGGGAACAGCGCGATCGCCGGGATGCCGAGGCTGGCCGCGCGCTCGGCCTCGCGCACCGACTGGTCGACGGTGAGGCGCTCGACGCCGGGCATGGAGCTGACGGGCACGCGCGCGTCGGTGCCGTCCATGACGAAGATCGGCCAGATCAGGTCGGCGGCGGTGAGCGTGTTCTCGCGCATCAGCTGGCGCGCCCACTCCGATTTCCGGTTGCGCCGCGGCCGCTGCACGAGGTCGAGCTTCGAGGATGCGTCGGGCCGGATCGACGGCTCGGGCTGGACGGGACGCGGACGGGCGAAGGGAATGGTCATGGCAAGCTCACAGGGCGGAAGGGCCGCTCACCGCATCGAACGATGCTGTTTCGAACATTTATAGCTTCATATGACAGGATGCGCGACCTGTCCGCCGTCCAATTGCGCATTCGCCGGTCAATCCGCCGCAGGCGCGGAAGGCGTCTTTCCGCGGTACCCTTGCGGCACCCGGGCACCTCGGTGCGGATGCCGACGGTTGCTCTCATCCTCTTAGACGGGTTCCCATCCCGGCCCCGAACGCCTATGCCGGGGAGGGGCATCCATCGAGCGGGGGCGGCGTGAGCAGCGAGATCGGCGTTCGCTTCGAGAAGCGGGGCAGGGCGGGCATCGTCACCCTCGACCGGCCGCGCGCCTTGAACGCGCTCGACCACCCCATGGTCGGGGCCATGCACGCCGCGCTGGAGGGCTGGATCGGCGATCCCGACATCGCCCATGTGGTGCTGCACTCGGCCAATGACCGCGCCTTCTGCGTCGGCGGCGATATCCGCGCCATGCATGACCTCGGCAAGGCGGGCGAGAAGGAGGCGGCGCGCGCCTACTGGCGGGACGAATACGCGCTTGACTACCTCATCTCCCGCTACCCCAAGCCCTTCGTCTCGCTGGTGGACGGGCTGTGCTTCGGCGGCGGCTTCGGCATGTCCGGCCATGGCCGCTACCGGGTCGCGGGCGAACGGCTCGGCTTCGCCATGCCGGAGGTCGCGATCGGCCTGTTCCCCGATGTCGGCGGCACCTTCGTGCTGCCGCGCCTGCCCGGCTGGACCGGCACCTGGCTCGCCATGACGGGTGCGCGCATCGGCATGCCGGACGCGGTGGCGATGGGCCTCTACACCCATCACATTCCGGCGAGCGCATGGCCCTCGCTGATCGAGGCGCTGGCGAAGGGCGAGGCGATGAAGGCGGCGCTGGCGCGCTTCGCCGTTCCGGCTCCCCGGCCGACCCTCACCGCCTTCTATCCGGCGATCGACCGCATCTTCGCCGGCGGATCGGTCGACGCCGTCATGACCGCGCTCGACCAGGCGGCGAACGGCGAGGACGACGTGGCCGCTTTCGTCCGCGCCCAGCGCGACACCATACGCCGCGCCTCGCCGACCAGCGTGCACATCGCCTTCCAGCAGATGCAGCGCGGGCTCGGGCTCGACCTCGCCGGCTGCCTCGGCCTCGAATTCCGCGTCGTCACCCGCCTGCTCGACCAGCACGACTTCTATGAGGGCGTGCGCGCGGTGCTGATCGACAAGGACCAGCGGCCGGTCTGGTCGCCGGCGCGGCTCGAGGATGTCGACCCCGCCGCCATCGCCGCGATGTTCGACCAGCCCCTCGTCGACGAATTGGTGCTGACCTGAGCGCGAATTCGGCTATGGAAGGGGCATGAGCTCGCCCTACGATCCCATCGACGCCACGCTTGGCCCCGCCGGCGCGGAGCTGCCGCCCTGGCAGCGCCGCGTGGTGATCTATCTGCGCCTGCTGGCCGGCTTCCTTCTGGTGAAGACGGTCTATAGCTGGACGCTGATCTGCGGCGTCTGGGACGGCGAGGCCAGCCGCTTCGAGATGCTCTCGATGGCCGCGCAGTCGGCGGTGATCTGGGCCGCGATCATGAACCCGGTCGCCGCCGTGGGGCTCTGGCTCGGCGCCTCCTGGGGCGTGGTGCTGTGGCTGGTGACGGCGATGGTGCAGATCCTCATCAACGCCTCGGCGCCCGAAGGGGTGGGGCGGCTGATGATCGTCGCCATCATCGAGACGCTGCTGGTGGCGATCTACGCCTTCCTCACCTTCAAGGCGGCGCGCGAGAGCGAGGAATAGGCGCCGGCCGGCGGGACCTGCCGGACGTGCAACCGGCGCATTAACGAACGATTCAGCTTTCCGCTTAAGGCCATCTTAGAGGCCGCCCCGGACACTCCGGCGATGCAGAGGGAGAAAATCCCCACGTCACGACCGGGTGTGAACATGAGCAGAGCAGCACAGCGGAGCCCCGCGCCGCCTTCCGAGCTTCGAACGGATACGAGGCTGGAGGAGATTTCCCCTCTCTACCGCGAGACGCTGACGCTGGTGGAACGCCTTCACCGTCGCCTGCTCGACGTGGTGAAGGACGAGTTCGACCGGCGCGGGCGCGAGGACGTCAACGCCGTGCAGGCGCTGCTGCTCTACAATATCGGTGACGCTGAGCTGACCGCCGGGGAGCTGCGCACGCGCGGCTACTATCTCGGCGCCAACGTCTCCTACAATCTGAAGAAGCTCGCCGAGGCGGGCTATCTCGACCACCGCCGCTCGCGGGTGGACCGGCGCGCCGTGCGCATCCGCCTGACCGACAAGGGCGAGGAGATCCGCTCCATCGTCGAGGGGCTGTACACCAAGCACACCACCACGATCGAACCGATCGGCGGCATCGGCCCGCAGGAATTCGAGACGCTGAACAAGGCGCTCAACCGGCTCGAGCGGTTCTGGGTCGACCAGGTGCTGTACCGGCTGTGACCGCCAGACGGGCAGGGCAGCTCAGCCCTGCTCGAAGCCTTCCAGCGTGTTGGCGACGTTGGTGCCGATCGCTTCCACCGCGTAGCCGCCTTCCATGACGAACAGCGTCGGCCTGGCGAGCTTCGCGATACGCGCGCCGATCTTCAGATAATCCGGGCTGTCGAGCTTGAACTGCGAGATCGGATCGTCCTTGTAGGTGTCGACCCCGAGAGAGACCAGCATCACGTCGGGCGCATGGGCCTCGATCCGCGCGCAGGCCGCGTCCAGCGCCGCGCCCCAGCCCTCATAGTCCGTGCCCCAGCGCAGCGGGAAATTGGCGTTGAAGCCCTCGCCAGGGCCTTCGCCGGGCTCGTCCGCGTAGCCGAGGAAATACGGAAATTCCTGCATCGGGTCGGCGTGGATGTTGCACACCAGCACGTCCGGGCGAGCGTAGAAGATCGACTGCGTGCCGTTGCCGTGGTGGTAGTCGACGTCGAGGATCGCCACCCGCGCCGCGCCGCGGTCGATGAAGGACTGCGCCGCCACCGCCGCGTTGTTGACGAAGCAGTAGCCGCCCATCGTCCCGGCATGGGCGTGATGGCCGGGCGGGCGGCACAGCGCGAAGGCGGCCTTCTCGCCGGAGGAAATGAGGTCGACGCCGGTCAGCGCGATGTCGGCGCCCGCCTGCACCGCGTCCCAGGTGCCCGCCACCATGCAGCAGCCGGCATCGAAGGAGAAATGGCCGAGCTTGCCGTCGATGCTCTCCGGCTCGATGGAGCGCATGCCGGGCGCCTTCCAGAAGCTCGGCAGGGCCGGAAAGTCGCGCCCGTCCGCCGTCCACAGCTCCCATGCGGTCGACAGGAAGCGGATGAAATCGGCATCATGGACTTTGAGCACCGGGTCGAGGCCGTGCGCCTGCGGGTCCACGAACGGGCCGAGCTGGCGCTCGCCCACGGCGCGCAGAATCATCGCCACCCGCTCCGGCTTCTCGAAGGCCGGCACGACCTGCCCGTTCATGAGCTCGACATGGCCGGAATGGCCAAGATGGCGCGGGGAATGGATGATCTTCATGCGCGGGAATCCGGGATTCGGGAGCGGGGCGAGGCACCATAGGCGAGCGCCGGGTGCGGTGTCATCCGCCGCCGAAGGGCAGGGCGCGCGGGCCCAGATGTCGCGCCGCTTCCCGCGAGCCGCCGCGCTCGTGCAAGGCGGCCCTGCGGCAGCGTGCTTTGAAAGCCCGAGGGTGCTGTGCTAAGCGACCCGCCTTGAATCCGCACGGCCGGCATGAGGCTGGCCGCGAGGCGTCGCCACCGCCCAGGGAGGCCGGTTAATGTCGTCCGAAGCCCACGCTTCTTCCAGCAACACCAATAGCCGTTTCTTCTCGGCCACTCTTGCCGAGACCGATCCGGAGCTCGCCGGCGCGATTTCCGCCGAGCTCGGCCGCCAGCGCGACGAGATCGAGCTGATCGCTTCGGAGAACATCGTCTCCCGCGCGGTGCTGGAAGCGCAGGGTTCGGTGCTCACCAACAAATACGCCGAGGGCTACCCCGGCCGGCGCTACTATGGCGGCTGCCAGTTCGTCGACGTCGCCGAGCAGCTCGCCATCGACCGCGCCAAGAAGCTGTTCGGCGCCGGCTTCGCCAATGTGCAGCCCCATTCGGGCGCGCAGGCGAACACGGCTGTGTTCTTCGCGCTGATGCAGCCCGGCGACACCTTCCTCGGGCTGAACCTCGCCGCCGGCGGGCATCTGACCCATGGCGCCCCGGTCAGCCTGTCGGGCAAGTGGTTCAAGCCGGTGCCCTACAGCGTGCGCCGCGACGACCAGCGCATGGACTACGAGGAGATCGCCAAGCTCGCCGACGAGCACAAGCCGAAGGTGATCATCGCCGGCGGCTCGGCCTATCCGCGCCATATCGACTTCGCGAAGATGCGCGCCATCGCCGACTCGGTGGGTGCCTATCTCATGGTCGACATGGCCCATTTCGCCGGCCTGGTGGCGGGCGGGGCGCACCCGAACCCGGTGCCGCACGCCCATGTGACCACCACCACCACGCACAAGACCCTGCGCGGCCCGCGCGGCGGCATGATCCTCACCGATGACGAGGACCTCGCCAAGAAGTTCAACTCGGCGATCTTCCCCGGCACCCAGGGTGGCCCGCTGATGCACGTCATCGCCGCCAAGGCGGTCGCGTTCGGCGAGGCGCTCCAGCCGGAGTTCAAGGTCTACGCGAAGAACGTGGTGGAAAACGCGAAGGCGCTTGCGGAAAACCTCAAGGGCCACGGCTTCGAGATCGTCTCCGGCGGCACCGACACGCATCTGATGCTGGTCGATCTGCGGCCGAAGAAGCTGACCGGCAAGGTGTCGGAGATCGCCCTCGGGCGCGCCCACATCACCTGCAACAAGAACGGCATCCCCTTCGATCCGGAGAAGCCGATGGTCACCTCGGGCGTGCGCCTCGGCACGCCGGCGGGCACCACGCGCGGCTTCGGCGTGGCCGAGTTCCAGCAGATCGGCGACATGATCGCCGAGGTGCTGGACGTGCTGTCGCAGAAGGGGACGGACGAGGATAGCCTTGTCGAGGCGGCTGTGCGTGAGAAGGTAAAGGGGCTGCTCGCCCGATTCCCGATCTACAGCTAGGCCGGATCGCCGGCCGATCCTGAAGAGGAAATGCCATGCGCTGCCCCTATTGCGGGAGCCTCGACACGCAGGTGAAGGACTCCCGTCCCACCGAGGACAGCGCCGCCATACGCCGCCGCCGCATCTGCCCCGATTGCGGCGGCCGCTTCACCACCTTCGAGCGGGTGCAGCTTCGCGAGCTGACCGTGCTTAAGCGCTCCGGGCGCCGCGTGCCGTTCGACCGCGACAAGCTGGCGCGCTCGATCGAGGTGGCGCTGCGCAAGCGCCCGGTGGAGCCCGAGCGGATCGAGCGCCTGGTCTCCGGCCTCGTGCGGCGGCTGGAGAGCATGGGCGAGAGCGAGATTTCCTCGGAGATGATCGGCGAGCGGGTGATGGAGAGCCTGAAGCAGCTCGACGACGTCGCCTATGTCCGCTTCGCCTCGGTCTACCGCAATTTCCGCGAGGCCAAGGATTTCGAGACCCTGCTCGGCGAGCTCGACGCCCGCGTGGGCGAGGGCGGCCTCGCCGAGCCCGAGGTCGCCAAGCCTCTGCGCCGCCCGGCCGGGCTGGCGGGGCTCGACGATTGAACCCGCCGCGCGCGGGGAACGACCTGATGGATCAGAAATCCCGTGATGAGGCCCTGATGGGCGTGGCGCTCAGCATCGGGCGCCGCGAGCTCGGCCATACGTGGCCGAACCCGGCGGTCGGCGCCGTGGTCGTGCGTGAGACGCCGGCGGGCCCGGTCATCCTCGGGCGCGGCTGGACGGCGAAGGGCGGGCGCCCCCATGCCGAGCCGCAGGCGCTGGCAGTGGCGGGCGAGGGCGCGCGCGGGGCGACGCTCTATGTGACGCTCGAGCCCTGCTCGCATCACGGGCGCACGCCTCCCTGCGTCGATGCCGTCCGCGCCTCGGGCGTCGCCCGCGTGGTGGCGGCGATCGGCGATCCGGACGTGCGCGTTTCCGGCCGTGGCTTCTCGATCCTGCGCGAGGCCGGCATCCGGGTGGATGTCGGCGCCGGCGCGGCGGAGGCGGCGCTGGTCCATGCCGGCCATATCCGCCGGGTGAGCGAGGGCCGGCCGCATGTGATGCTGAAGATGGCGGTTTCCGCCGACGGCAAGGCGGGGCTCGAGGGGCGCCGCCCGGCCGCCATCACGGGGCCGCTCAGCCGCGCCCGCGTGCACATGATGCGCGCCACCCACGACGCCGTGCTGACCGGCATCGGCACGGTGCTCGCCGACGATCCCCAGCTCACCTGCCGCCTGCCGGGCATGCTCGACCGCTCGCCGGTGCGGGTGGTGCTGGACAGTGCGCTGCGCCTGCCGACGGAGAGCGCGCTGCTCGCCAGCCTCGACACCGCGCCGGTGTGGGTGGTGGCGGGCGAGGACGCGCCGGCCGCGGCCGAGGAGCGGCTCGGCGAGCGCGGCGTCGAGGTGATGCGGGTGCGCCGCCATCCCTCCGGCGGGCTCGACCTCAACGAGGTGATGCGCCTGCTGGCGCTGCGCGGCCTGACGCGGGTGATGGTCGAGGCCGGCCCGCGCATGGCCGCCGCCGTGCTGCGCGCGGACCTCGTTGACGAATGCGCGCTGTTCGAGGCGCCGGTGCAATTGGGCACTGGCGCGATCGACGCGCTGGAGGGGCTGCCGCTCGGCGCCCTGAATGACTATCTCACCACCGCCGGGACGGAGCGGTACGGGCCGGACCGTCTGACCATCATGAGGCGCCGCTGACATGTTTACCGGGATCGTCACCGACATCGGCACCGTCCGCACCGTGGCTCCGCGCAACGACGTGCGCCGGCTGACCATCCAGTCCGCCTACGATCCCGCCACCATCGAGCTCGGCGCGTCGATCGCCTGCTCGGGCGTGTGCCTGACCGTGGTCGCGACCGGCGCCGACAGCTTCGACGTCGAGGCCGCGCCGGAGACGCTTGCCGTCACCACGGCGGGCAACTGGCGCGAGGGGCGCCGGCTGAACCTCGAACGGGCGATGAAGATCGGCGACGAGCTCGGCGGGCATATCGTGCAGGGCCATGTCGACGGCGTCGCCACGGTGGCGGACCGCGAGGATCTCGGCGAGACCACGCGCTTCACCTTCGAGGCGCCGGCCGAGCTCGCCCGCTTCATCGCGCCGAAGGGCTCGGTGGCGCTCGAGGGCACCTCGCTGACCGTCAACGAGGTCGACGGCGCGCGCTTCACCTGCCTGCTCATCCCGCACACGCTGGCGCACACCGCCTGGGCCAACGTACAGCCCGGCGACCGTGTCAACATCGAGGTCGACATGATGGCCCGCTACGCGGCGCGGCTTGCGGAGTTCCGCTGAGGCCTGTACGTCGTCGGCCCTGACAATTTCACGAGGTTCCATCCCATGGCGAGCCCCCGCCCGCCGCGCGCTTCCGAAGCCCCTGCCGTGCCGCTCGACGGCGCGCGTGTGCTGATCGTCGAGGCGCGCTTCTATGACGACATCGCCGACGAGCTGCTCGCCGGGGCGCGCAAGGCGCTGGAGGCCGAGGGCATCGAGCCCGATCTGGTGACGGTGCCCGGCGCGCTGGAGATCCCGGCCGCCATCGCCATCGCCGTCGATTCCGCCGCGCAGGCGGGACGGCCCTATGACGCAGCCGTGGCGCTGGGCTGCGTGGTGCGCGGCGAGACCTATCATTTCGAGATCGTGGCCGGGGAATCCTCGCGCGCGATCATGGACATGTCGGTCGCGCGCAAGCTGCCGATCGGCAACGGCATCCTCACCGTCGAGAACGACGAGCAGGCCTGGGTCCGCGCCCGCGTCGCCGAGGGCGACAAGGGGGGCGGAGCGGTCGCCGCCGCGCTGGCGCTGGTGCGCCTGCGGCGCCGGGTGGGGTAGGCCGCCATGAGCACTGCCAAACCGACCACAGCCAAACCCGCCGGGCACAAGCCGGTGCGCAAGAGCGCGGCCCGCCTCAACGCGGTGCAGGCGCTCTACCAGATGGACGTCGCCGCGACGCCGCTGCCGGAAATCCTCGCCCAGTTCGAGAGCCACTGGATCGGGCGCGAGATCGAGGGCGACGAGATCGCCGCGGCCGACGTGAACCTGTTCCGCGACATCGTCAGCGGCGTGGTGAACGGGCAGCGCACCATCGACCCGGTGCTCGACGCGGCGCTGGTGCGCGGCTGGCCGCTCAAGCGCATCGAGGCCGTGCTGCGCGCCGTGCTGCGCGCGGGCGCCTACGAGCTCGCCTCCCGCCCGGACGTGCCGGCGCGGGTGGTGGTCGCCGAATATGTGAACGTCGCCGCCGCCTTCCTCGACCGCGAGGAAACCGGCATGGTGAACGCCGTACTGGACGGGCTGGCGCGCGAACACCGGCCCGGCGAATTCACCGGCTGAGGGCAGGGCGATGACGGGCGGCGCGGGCGAGGGAAGGATCTCCGGAGAGGACCTGCTGATCGCCCGGCTGTTCGAGCCGATCGCCCGCCATCCCGGCGCACTGGGCCTGAAGGACGACGCTGCGGTGCTCGCCCCGCCGCCTGGCCACGATCTGGTGCTGACCAAGGACGCGCTGGTCGCCGGCGTCCATTTCTTTCCCGACGACCCGCCGGCATCGGTCGCCCGCAAGGCGCTGCGGGTGAACCTGTCCGACCTCGCCGCCAAGGGCGCCGAACCGCTCGGCATCCTGCTGGCGATCGCCATTCCCGCCGACATGCCGGCCGAGGCGCTGGAGGCCTTCGCGCAGGCGCTCGGCGCCGATGCGTACGCCCATGGCGCGCCGCTGCTCGGCGGCGACACGGTGCGCACGCCCGGCCCGCTGACGATCTCGATCACCGCGCTCGGCGCCGTGCCCGCCGGCACCATTGTGAAGCGCGCCAGCGCCCCACCCGGGCAGGCCATCGTCGTTACCGGCACCATCGGCGACGGCGCGCTCGGCCTCTGCCTGCGGCGCGAGCCCGGCCGGCCGGGCTTCGCCGCGCTCGATTCCGCTGGGCGCGAGTTCCTGGCCGACCGCTATCTGCACCCACGCCCTCGGCTGGCGCTGGCCGGGGCGCTGCGCCGTTTCGCCAGCGCCGCCATGGACGTCTCGGACGGCCTCGCCGGCGATCTCGCCAAGATGCTGGCGGCCTCGGGCGTCGGCGGAGAGATCGAGGCCGAGCGGGTGCCGCTGAGCCCGGCCGCGCGCGCGGCCATCGCCGCCGAGCCGGCGTTGCTCGTCGCCGCACTGACCGGCGGCGACGACTACGAGATCCTCGCCGTCATGCCGGACCACAATCTCGACGCGTTCGCGGCCACCGCCACGGCCGCCGGCATCGGCACCACCGTAATCGGGCGTACCTTCGCGGGCGAGGGGCTGCTGGTGCGCGACCGCGAAGGTGCCCCGATGGACCTCGGCGCGGGTAGCTTCAGCCATTTCTGACGACGCGGCCGGCCCCGACCAAAGGCTAGCGGAACGCCCGATTGCCTCCGATGAAGCGCGCGCCTAGCCTCGACGGGCCGGTGCGCGACGGGCCTCGGCCGTTCAACAGGAATCATCCCATGAAGATCGTGCCCAAGAAAATCGCGTCCAAGAAGATCGCCTCCACGACGTTCGTGACGGTTCTGGCTGCGGCGGCCGCCCTCGCGGTCGGCGCGGGCGTGGCGCATGCCGAGATCAAGAAGGTGCGGATCGGCACGGAGGGCGCCTATCCGCCCTTCAACTCGGTCGACACCACCGGCCAGCTCGTCGGCTTCGACATCGATATCGCCAAGGCGCTGTGCGAGAAGATGAAGGTCGAGTGCACCTTCGTGGCGCAGGACTGGGACGGCATCATTCCCGCGCTTCTGGCGAAGAAATACGACGCCATCGTCGCCTCCATGTCGATCACCGACGAGCGCAAGGAGAAGGTGGACTTCACCATCCCCTACTATCTGACGCCCGGCAATTTCATCGCCCCGAAGGACACCCCGATCACCGACATCTCGCCCGAGGCGATGAAGGGCAAGGTGATCGGCGCCCAGTCCTCGACCACCGGCGCGGTCTATCTCGAGGACAAGTACAAGGGCTCGGAGATCAAGCTCTACCCGACGCAGGACGAGGCGAATGCCGACCTCGCCGCCGGCCGGCTGGACGCGGTGCTCGCCGACAAATTCGTGCTCTATGAGTGGCTCGAGAAGACCGACGACGGCAAGTGCTGCAAGTTCGTCGGCCCCGACCTCGCCGACGTCAATCCGGACGGCACCGGCATCGCCGTGCGCAAGGACGACACCGAGCTGCGCGAGATGTTCAACAAGGCGATCAAGGAAATCGAGGCGGACGGCACCTACCAGAAGATCAACGCCAAGTATTTCCCGTTCCCCATCAACTGAGCTCCAACCGGCGCCCCCCGCGCTATCCACTTCCCGGACCCGAACGCGATGAAGACCGACACGATAGTGCTCGGTGCCGGCATTGTCGGCACCTCGATCGCCCTGCACCTCGCCCGGCGCGGGCGCTCGGTGGTGCTGGTGGATCGGCGCGGGCCGGGGGAGGAGACGTCCTTCGGCAATGCCGGCCTGATCGAGCGCGCCTCGATCTATCCGGTCGCCTTCCCGCGCAGCCTCACGGCGCTGGTCGACGTGGCGCTGGGGCGCAATCCGGCCGCGAACTATCACTGGAGCGCGCTGCCGGGGCTGGTGCCGTGGATGTACGCCTATTGGCGCGCCTCGGCACCCGCCCGCATCCTCGACTATGCCCGCACCATGGAGAAGCTGCTGGCGCGCAGCATCGAGGAGCATGACCGGCTCGCCGGGCCGAGCGGGGCGACCGGCCTGTTCCGCGAGGGCGGCTGGCTGAAGCTCTACCGCAGCGAGGCGGGGCTGGCGAACGAGCGCAACGAGTTCCCGCTCGCGCAGAGATACGGCCTCACCGCCCGCGAGATCAGCGTCGACGAGGCGCTGGCGATGGAGCCCTCTCTGCGGCCGGTCTTCTCCGGCGCGGTGATCTGGTCGGACCCGCACTCCTCCTCGAACCCCGGTGGGGTGACGAAGGCCTATGCGGACCATTTCGCCAGCATGGGCGGCAGGATCGTGATCGGCGATGCCCGCACGCTCGCGCGCGTCGGCGCCGGGTGGAAGGTGACGACCGCCGAAGGCGAGGTCGAGGCGGCGGAGGCGGTGGTCGCGCTCGGCCCGTGGGCGATGGACGTGCTCGGCCCGCTGGGGTTGCGCCTGCCCTTCGCGGTCAAGCGCGGCTACCACATGCATTATCGCGCTGAAGGCAATGCCGCGCTGTCGCGGCCGGTGCTCGACGAGGAGGGCGGCTACGTCATCACGCCCATGGTCGGCGGCATCCGCCTGACCACCGGCGTGGAATTCGCCCGGCGCGACGCGCCGAAGACGCCGGTCCAGCTCGCCAGGACGGAGACGATCGCGCGCGGGCTGTTCCCGCTCGGCGAGCGCGCCGATCCCGAGCCCTGGATGGGCAGCCGGCCCGCCTTTCCCGACATGCTGCCGGTGATCGGCCCGGCGCCGGGGCAGAAGGGGCTGTGGCTCGCCATCGGCCACCAGCATCTCGGCTTCACGCTCGGCCCGGTGACCGGACGCCTGCTCGCCGAGATGATGACCGGCGAGGCACCCTGCACCGATCCCGAGCCCTTCGCCGCGACGCGCTTCTGAGGGCGCGCCGCCGCTTCGGTCCGGCTCAGAACGGGCTGAACTGGGTGGCGTTGAAGAACTGGCCGAGCACGGACAGCTCGTTGCCGCCGGTCGGCGTGGTGCGGCTGACGAAGTCGAAGATCTTGCCGTCCTTCAGCCCGTAGTCGGCGACGCGGGTCACGCGCTTGTCCTTCGGGTCGAAATAGATGGCGATCACGCGCTGCTCGATGACCTCGGGGCGCATGAACATGACCTTCTTGGTCTTCTGCGAGATGTAATAGAAGACCTCGCCATCGACCGTCGCCACCGTGGAGGGCGTGCCGAGCACCAGCAGCACCTGCTCCTGGCTGGAGCCGATCGGGATCTGGTCGAGCGCGCCGGGGGTGGGCACATAGCCGCGCTGCTGCTCGGTGACGAAGTTGGTCGGCGTGCGCGGCAGGCCCAGATTGGCGTTCGCTATCGGCATGTCGCCGGAACAGGCGGACATGCCCAGCGCCGCCAGGGCGCAGGCGCCGAGCAGGCCGGATCTACGCAAACGGGTCCCGCGAGACCGGGCCGTCGCGTGCGCCGCGCAGGTCGATGCCATCAACTCCACTCCAACTTCCCTTTTCGCAACATTCGCCGTGCAGAAAGCACAAGCGCGGGGCGTACGGCAACCTCTGCCCGCCGCCCCGGACGGCAAACCCGCACCGGCGAGGCGAATCGGCGCTCCATGGCCGCTGCACGGCGGGGTTGCCAGCAACCGAGCCGCGCGCTACCCCGCCGGAAGGCGATCGTCGCGCGGGAGCGGCGAGAAGGAGACCGACCCATGATTCTGCGCTTCTTCCGCCGGGATGACGGGCGGGAGACCATCCAGCGGCTCTATGGCGCGATCGTGGCGCATTCGCGCGATCCGTCATTCTACACCGCCTATGGCGTGCCGGACACGATCGAGGGACGGTTCGAGATGATCCTGGTGCACGCCTTCCTGCTGTTCCATCGCCTCAAGAGCGAGGGCGAGGAGCAGCGCGCGCTCGGCCAGCGCGTGTTTGACGCGTTCTGCGTCGACATGGACGCGAATCTGCGCGAAATGGGCGTCAGCGACGTGGCCGTGCCCAAGCGCATGAAGAAGGTCGCCGAGTCGTTCTACGGCCGGGTCGGCGCCTATGACGGCGCGCTCGACCGCGACGATGCGCAGGCCCTCACCGAAGGGGTGCTGCGCAATGTTTTCAGCTCCGATTCCGCCCGCGGGGCTGAGGCACGCGCCATGGCGGCCTATATAAGGGAGGCGGCGCGCTCACTCGCGGCGCTGCCATTCGCGACGCTGGCCGCGGGCGAATTCCCGCTGCCCGCGCCTGCCGGCTTCATATCCGAGGAGCGTTCCGCACCATGACGAGCGAACAGCCCTTTTCCCATCCCGTCACCGTCGCCAGCCTGCCGGACGACGGGCTTACGCTCAACCTGTCTCCCGACGCCGGGACCCGGGCGGCGCTGGCGAAGGACTTCGGCATTCCCGGCATTCCCGCGCTCCGCGCGCGGGTGACGCTGACGCCGCGCGCCAAGGGCCAGGTCGAGGTGGGAGGCCATGTCGACGCGGTGGTCACGCAGACGTGCGTCGTCACGCTGGAGAACTTCGACAGCCCGGTGTCCGAGGACATCGAGCTGCGCTTCGCGCCGGAGGACCAGATTCCCGAGATCCAGCCCGGCACCGAGATCGACGTCCGCGAGGCCGACCTTCCCGACCCGCTGGTCGACGGCATCATCGACGCCGGCGCGGTGGTCGCGGAGTTCCTCGCGCTCGGGCTCGATCCCTATCCGCGCAAGCCCGGCGCGATCTTCGAGCCGCCCGCCGAGCCCTCTGCCGCCGAGCTCTCGCCCTTCGCCGCGCTGGCGCGCCTGCGCAAGAACGGTAAGGAAGGGCAGGATTAGACGTCGAATCGAACGCCCCATTACGGCCCGAATGCAGGACGCACTTGTCATGCGCGCCCATCTGGGGCATGCCCTGACCGCTGCGGCGGCCGATGAAGGCCGCCGCCACGATCCGCGAGACCACGCCAGCAGATGTCATCGACCGTCCGCATAGCGCTCGACGTCATGGGCGGCGACCATGGTCCCGACGTGGTCCTGCCGGGCGCGGAGATCGCGCTGCTGCGCCATCCCGACATCCGCTACCTGCTGTTCGGCGACGAGGCCCGCATCGCGGCGCTGCTCGCCAGGCACCCGCGCCTCGCGGCTGCGAGCACGGTGTTCCATACCGACGTGACCGTGCAGATGGACGACAAGCCGAGCCAGGCCCTGCGCAAGGGCCGCCGGGTGTCTTCCATGTGGCGGGCCATCGACGCGGTGCGCACGGGCGAGGCCGATTGCGCCGTCTCCGCCGGCAATACCGGCGCGCTGATGGCCATGGCCAAGGTGAACCTCAAGACCATGTCGGGCATCGCACGCCCGGCCATCGCCTGCCTGTGGCCGACCATGCGCGGGGAAAGCGTTGTGCTCGACGTCGGCGCCTCCATCGGCGCGACCACCCAGCACCTCGTCGACATGGCGGTGATGGGCGCAGCCATGGCGAACATCGTGCTCGACATCGAGCGCCCGACCGTCGGCCTGCTCAATATCGGCGTCGAGGAGGTCAAGGGCGTCGAGGAGGTGAAGGAGGCCGGTGCCGCGCTGCGCGAGATGGCGCTGCCCGTGCTCGACTATCGCGGCTTCGTCGAGGGCGACGACATCGGGCGCGGCACGGTCGACGTGGTCGTGACGGAGGGCTTCTCCGGCAACATCGCGCTCAAGGCCGCCGAAGGCACCGCCAAGCAGGTGGCCGATTTCCTGCGCGAGGCGATCGGCCGCAGCTTCATGGCCAAGATCGGCTACGTGCTGGCCCGCGGCGCCTTCCGCGCGCTGCGCGAGAAGCTCGACCCGCGCAAGTCGAACGGCGGCGTGTTCCTCGGGCTGAACGGCGTGGTGATCAAGAGCCATGGCGGCACCGATGCCGAAGGTTTCGCCTCGGCGGTCGATATCGGCTACGACATGATCCATTACGATTTGCTGTCCCGCATTGCGGCGGGGATCAAGGGACGTCCGCGACTGAGCGCGAGCAACGGAGTGGATGTCGCAGTTTCGGACGAATTACAGGTTTCATCGTGAATGCTATCCGTTCCGTGGTGCGCGGCGTCGGCGCGTATCTGCCAGCCCGTGCCCTGACGAATGCCGACCTCGCTCAGATGGTCGACACCTCTGATGAATGGATCGTCCAGAGGACCGGCATTCGCGAGCGTCACATCGCCGCCGACCACGAGCTGACCTCGGATCTCGCGCTCGCCGCCGCGCGCGACGCGTTGAACGCGGCGGGCATGGAGCCGGGCGAGATCGACCTGATCGTGCTCGCCACCTCGACGCCGGACAACACCTTCCCCGCGACCGCGGTGAGCGTGCAGGCGGGGCTGGGAATCACCCACGGCGCGGCGTTCGACCTGCAGGCGGTGTGCTCGGGTTTCGTGTTCGCGCTGGCGACGGCCGACAATTTCCTCAAGTCCGGCGCCTACAAGCGTGCGCTCGTCATCGGTGCCGAGACCTTCTCGCGCATCCTCGACTGGTCGGACCGCACCACCTGCGTGCTGTTCGGCGACGGCGCCGGCGCCATGGTGCTGGAAGCGGTCACCGATGAGGGCGAGGGGCGCGGCGTGCTCACCAGCCATTTGCGCTCCGACGGCCGGCACAAGAACAAGCTCTATGTCGATGGCGGCGTCTCCTCGACCAAGACGATCGGATATCTGCGCATGGAGGGCCGCGAGGTCTTCCGCTACGCCGTCGGCATGATCACCGACGTGATCCAGGACGCCTTCCAGGCGACCGGCGAGAATGCGCAGACGCTCGACTGGTTCGTGCCGCACCAGGCCAACCGCCGGATCATCGACGCCAGCGCCCACAAGCTCGGCATCGCGCCGGAAAAAGTGGTGGTCACGGTCAACAAGCACGGCAATACCTCGGCGGCCTCGATTCCGCTCGCCCTCGCCGCCGCCTGCAAGGATGGGCGAATCAAGCGGGGCGACCTTGTGATGATCGAGGCGATGGGTGGTGGATTCACCTGGGGATCGGCGCTAATCCGCTGGTGATGCGCATCTTCCTTGCGATGCAGCGTTGACCGGGCGAGGCCGGCGTGCCTACGTTCAACGTTCGGAAGAGCCACGGCTGAAAGAGGCGGAGACGAGCAATGGCGGGTCGTACCATCACGCGCGCGGATCTGTGCGAGGCCGTGTACCAGCGGGTCGGCCTGTCGCGGACCGAATCGGCGTCGCTCGTCGAGACCGTGCTGTCGGAGATCGCCGACTGCGTCGCGCGTGGCGAGACCGTGAAGCTTTCCTCCTTCGGCTCGTTCGTCGTCCGCCAGAAGGGCGAGCGGGTCGGCCGCAATCCGAAGACCGGCGAGGAGGTGCCGATCGCGCCGCGCCGGGTGATGGTGTTCAAGCCGTCCAATATCCTCAAGCAGCAGATCAACGGCGCCTCCACCGAGACGTGAGCGCGGGACAGGGGAATCCGAAGGAGCAGCCGGCCGTGGAGAAAGGCCCCGACGCCTTCCGCACGATCAGCGAGGTGGCCGAGGATCTCGACCTGCCGCAGCATGTGCTGCGCTTCTGGGAGACGCGCTTTCCGCAGATCCGCCCGCTGAAGCGCGGCGGCGGTCGGCGCTACTACCGCCCCGACGACGTCGAACTGCTGCGCGGCATCCGGCACCTGCTCTACGCCGAGGGCTACACCATCCGCGGCGTGCAGCGCATCCTCAAGGAAGAGGGCCCGCGCTACGTGCAGGCGATCTGGCGCGACGTCGAGACCGAAGTGCTGGAGGGTGCCGCGCTCGAGGCCGCCGAGGCGCGCCGGCGCGAGCGCCCCGAGCCGGGCGTGGGGCCCATCGACGCCGGCCATCCCGGACGCGACCAGGACGACGACGAGACGCACGGTGGCGGGCTGGGCGGCTTCCTCAACCTGCTGCCCTCGCGCCACCGCGAGAGCCCGGACGAGCCGGCGGCCCGCCGCCCGGCGCGGCGCCGCGACCCCGAGGACGACGACCAGGACTATCTCGAACTTCCGCTGCTGCCCGATCTCGCGCCGCAGAACCGTCCCGCGCGCGAACCGTCCGAGCGCGCGCGCGACGAGCGGGCCGCCGGCGAGGCGCTGCCGAACTTCCCGTTCCGCGCCGTGGCGCCGGAAGCCGAGCCCGGACCGGCGTTCGACGAGGATTTCGAGGACGCGCCCGTTCCGCCGGGCGACGAGGATCTGGAAGCCGACGCCGTGCCCACGCACGCGCTCAGGGCGCCACCGCTGGCGGTGCCGCCCCTCGACCTGTCATCGGACGAGATACAGAACCTGAAGGCGGCCCTGCACGAGCTTCAGGAATGCCGGCGTCTGCTCGACGCCGCCCGCGCCCGCAAGGGCTGACGATCCGCCCGGAAAATCAGGACGCGAGACCCGCACGCCGGGGCGCACCCGCACGGGCGCCGGATCGCGATGCCGCGCCGCGGCCCGCGTCGGGTCGGGAAGCCGGCGGCGTCAGTCGACGACCGCGATCTGCACCTTGGCGACACCGCGCTTGCGGAAGCCGAGGCTTTCCGCCGCCGCCGTCGACACGTCGATGATGCGCCCGCGCACGAAGGGGCCGCGATCATTGATGCGCAGGACGACGGAACGTCCGTTCGAGACATTGGTAACGCGCACCTTGGTGCCGAAAGGCAGGCTGCGGTGCGCTGCCGTCATGGCCGCCGGGCTGTGGCGCTCGCCATTGGCGGTGCGTCCACGATAGCCATAGTAGGAGGCCATGCCGGTATTCGCGAATTTAGGTTTCTGATCAGCAAGCGCCGCATTGCCGCCGGTGACGAAGAAGATCCCCGCCGCGAATGCCGCGCCGGCGATCCGTCCCATTCCCCAAGCCGTCAATAGCCTTGTCCTTTTCCAATTGCATCCCGCGGAACGGAATGAAAAGGAAATGTGTCGACGGCATCACGATTTTGTGGCTGGAAAGGGAAATCAAACGTGCCGCGCACGATGGATTTCATGTCCCTCAACGTCAGTACAGGCTGACCTATTCTGTTGTGCGAAGCAAGATGAGTGGGGACTGTTTTTCTTCGATTGCAGGGATTTACGCACAGGCTGCAGCGCAGGACGTGCGGTAAAAAATGACCTCTCGGGAAAGGCGCGGGCGTTGCTGGCGCGCACGCGCGAGGCGTTGAGGCGCCGCCGCCGTCTCGGCCGAAAGCCCCGATGGATTCGCCCGCGCCGCCAATGTTATTGACCATGCTCACGATGCCGCGCGATGCGGCCGAGGAGTTTCTGCACATGACGAGGAAAAGCGGGGCCGACGCAGCGCGGCCGGTCGCGGATGAGATCGCCGACCTGATGCGCGCCATGGGCGTGCCCGACGCGAGCTGGCGCAACGGCACGCGGGCGACGCGCTCGCCGATCACCGGCGAGACGATCGCGCATGTGGCGGAAGCGTCCCGCGACGACGTCGCCGGTGCCGTCAGCCGCTCGGTCGCCGCCTTCGAGGCCTGGCGCACCGTACCGGCGCCGCGCCGGGGGGAACTGGTGCGCTTGCTCGGCGAGGAGTTGCGCGCGCACAAGGCCGGTCTCGGCCGGCTGGTGACGCTCGAAGCGGGCAAGATCGTTTCCGAGGGTCTTGGCGAAGTGCAGGAGATGATCGACATCTGCGACTTCGCGGTCGGCCTCTCGCGCCAGCTCTATGGCCTGACCATCGCCTCCGAGCGCTCCGGCCACCGGATGATGGAGAGCTGGCACCCGGTGGGGCCGGTGGCGATCATCACCGCCTTCAACTTTCCGGTCGCGGTCTGGTCGTGGAACGCGGCGCTGGCGCTGGTGTGCGGCAACAGCGTGCTGTGGAAGCCCTCCGAGAAGACCCCGCTCACCGCACTCGCGGTGCAGGCGCTGTTCGAGCGTGCCGTGCACGCCTTCGGCGGCGCGCCGGAGGGGCTGTCGCAGCTTCTCATCGGCGGCGCCGAGGTCGGGGCGACCCTGGTCGACGACACGCGCGTGCCGGTGGTCTCGGCGACAGGCTCGACCCGCATGGGGCGCGTGGTGGGCGAGCGGGTGGCGCGCCGCTTCGGCCGCTCCATCCTCGAACTCGGCGGCAACAACGCGGCGATCGTCTGCCCGTCGGCCGATCTCGACCTCGCGCTGCGCGGCATCGCCTTCGCGGCGATGGGTACGGCCGGCCAGCGCTGCACCTCGCTGCGCCGCCTGATCGTGCAGGAGGGGGTGAGCGAGGGCTTCGTGCCGCGCCTCGCCAAGGCCTATGCCTCGGTGAGCATCGGCGATCCGCGCGTGGAGGCGACGCTGATCGGCCCGCTGATCGACGCCGCGGCCTATGAGGGCATGCGGAAGGCGCTCGACGTGGCGCGCGCGGCGGGGGCGACCATCCATGGCGGCGAGCGCGTGCTCGCCGATGTGTGGCCCGACGCCTATTATGTCCGCCCGGCGCTGGTGGAGATCGACGAACAGGTCGAGATCGTCACGCACGAGACCTTCGCCCCGATCCTCTACGTGCTGAGGAGCGCCGGCCTGCCCGAATCGATCAAGCTGCAGAACGGCGTGCCGCAGGGCCTGTCGTCGTCGATCTTCACCAACGACCTGCGCGAGGCCGAGGCGTTCCTGTCGGCGGAAGGCTCGGATTGCGGCATCGCGAACGTCAATATCGGCCCGTCCGGCGCCGAGATCGGCGGTGCGTTCGGCGGCGAGAAGGAGACCGGCGGCGGGCGCGAATCCGGTTCGGACGCGTGGAAGGCCTATATGCGGCGCTCCACCAACACGATCAATTACTCGCGCCAGCTCCCGCTCGCTCAGGGCGTCTCGTTCGACGTCGAGGGCTGATCGGGCGACCACGCGCTGACCACCTCCTCAAGGGCGGGCCGCGCGCGGTCGGCGCTCTCGACCGAGGGGCGGCCGAGATGGATGAAGCCGGCGACCTTCTCGCCCGGCTTCACGCCCAGCAGCGCCGTCGCCTGCGGATCGCGGCCCGGCCATTTCAGCAGCCACTGGGTGGCGAACCCCATGGCCGAGGCGGCGACCGTCAGCGCCATGCCCGCCGCGCCGGCCGAGAGCACCTGATTCCACTCCGGCACCTTCGCCGCCGGATCGGGCCGGCTGACCAGCACCACCGTCAGCGGTGCGCGCAGCATGTAGAGCGTCCACATGTCGGACTTTCCCGCCGGCAGTTCGGGATTCTGCCGCGCATAGAGCGCGTCGAGCCGCTCGCCGAGCGCGCGGCGGGTTTCCCCTGCGACCACGATGAAGCGCCAGGGCACCAGCCGGCCATGATCGGGCACGCGCGCGGCGAGATGCAGCATGCGCTCGAGCTCGGCCGGCGTCGGTCCCGGTTCCACCAGACCGCGCAGCGGCGAGGAGCGCCGCGATTCGAGACGCGCCAGCATCGGCTCGAGCGGCGCGATCCAGAGCGGCTCGGCCGCGGGCGCCGCGGGCGCCGAGGCCGGCGGGGCAGGGTGGGCGTGATGGTGGCGCGATGGCTGGTTCATGGGACCTCTCGCTGGCGAGTATAGCGCGCCGGCAGCGGGCCAGGAGTTCGAACCGCGGGGAACGCGCCGGTCCAGAGGCCCGCGGACTTGTCGCGCCGGCCGGCCGATCTAGTTACCTGCGCACGCAGTGGGAGCAGCAGGTTTCGTGGTCGATTTCATGGGCTTCTTCATCCGGGCCGTCTTCGCCGTCGCCGCCTGCGCCATCATGGCCGTGGCCGCGGTGCTGCTCGTCTATGCCCCCTACAGCGCGGTCAAGGACAGCCTGATGGGCGACCAGCCGGTCGAGCACACGCTGTTCTCGGCGGTCGGCTACCTCATCGTGGCAATGGCGTTGTTCGACGTCGCCAAATACTTCTTCGAGGAGGAGGTGCCGGCCCGCCGCGAGAAGCGCACCGCCGCCGACGCCCGGCGCGGGCTGACGAAATTCATCTCCACCATCATCATCGCCGTGTTCCTTGAGGCGCTGGTGCTGGTGTTCGAGACCTCGCAGGACAACGTCTCCCACATCATCTATCCGGCCACGCTGATGGGGGCGGGGTGCGTGACGCTGGTCTCGCTCGGCCTGTTCCAGCGGCTCAGCGCATCGGTCGAGAAAACCGTGGGGCCGGAGCCCGATCCCGACGCCGATCCACCGCCGAAGATCACGCCCGCGCCCGGCCCGCTTGCGTAGCGGGCGGCAAATGGCTAGACAGTCGTCGCCCAAGGGTGTCGGAGCGTAGCGCAGCCTGGTTAGCGCACCAGTCTGGGGGACTGGGGGTCGGAGGTTCAAATCCTCTCGCTCCGACCATTCATCCTTTCGGGATCATCCGATCTCAGGTTTGATCGCGACCGCCGGACCGGCGCGCGCCGGAACTCGCGGATCGCGCCCGACACTCCCGCAGAGAAGCCCGACCCTTCCCGACTGCTGCGACAGGAATCGTCGCGGAGCTGATCACGGCATCGAGGGTGTGGGTGATTCCCCATCTGCCTTCCGCCGCCGTCTTTCCACCGCCGATCATGGTGGCGCGAGGCGGCCCGGCTCTTACGGCTCACGCCGCCCGCCATGCCGGATGTTCCCCTAAGTCATGCTAGAATGGTTCCAGCAGGCACCGATCCGGCGTCGGAACGTTGCGGAGAACGGTGTCGCGAGAGCGCCAGAGGAGCCCGCCATGTTCTGCCATCCGCTTGTTCTCGCCGCCGTCGTTTCCTCCCTTCTCGCAGCACAGACCACAAAGGGCGTCGCGCAGAGCGCGGAGAGCTCTCCGGCTGTCGGCAACGGGCAGGTCGTCCTGCCCTATGCGGAGCCGAAGTTCCGCGGCGCGGTGGGAACGACGTTCAAGGATTCCGACCCGGCCGCCTTTCCCGCGCCCGTCACCGCCCCGAAGGGCGCGCCCAATGTCCTGCTGATCCTGCTGGACGACGTAGGTTTCGGCCAGTTCGAGGTTTCGGGCGGCGGCGTCCCTTCGCCCTCGCTGGACCAGCTGGCGCGGGAGGGACTGCTCTACAACCGCTTCCACACCACGGCACTGTGCTCGCCGACGCGCGCGGCGTTGCTGACCGGCCGCAATCACAACGTGTCCGGCACCGGTGTGATCACCGAGCTCGCCACGGGATATGACGGCTATACCGGCATCATCCCGAAGGACACGGCGACGGTCGCCGAGATCCTGCGTCAGAACGGCTACATCACCTCCTGGTTCGGCAAGAACCACAACACGCCGATCTACGAGACCAGCGCGGTCGGCCCCTACGACCACTGGCCCAACGGGCTCGGCTTCGACTATTTCTACGGCTTCATGGCGGGCGACACCAATCAGGTACGGCCCTATCTGTTCGAGAACCAGACGCCGATCGGCACCCCCGACAAGGAGGGCTACTACCTCAGCGTCGATCTCGCCGACCATGCGATCCAGTGGCTTCAGAACATCGAGGCCATCCAGCCCTCCAAGCCCTGGCTTCTCTATTTCGCGCCCGCCGCGACCCACGCTCCCCATCAGGCGCCCAAGGCCCTGATCGAGAAGTTCGCCGGCAAGTTCGACATGGGCTGGGACGAATACCGCCGTCAGACCTTCGAACGGCAGAAGCAGATGGGCATCATCCCGCAGGACACCATCCTGACGCCCCGGCCCGCCAGCCTGCCCGCCTGGGACAGCCTCGATGACAAGCAGAAGAAGCTCTACAGCCGGATGATGGAGGTGTTCGCCGCCTATGGCGAGCAGGTCGACGAGGAGACCGGCCGCGTGCTCGACTATGTGGCCGCGATGCCGGACGCCGAGAACACGCTCGTCATCTACATCGTCGGCGACAACGGCGCCTCGGCCGAGGGCGGCTTCGACGGCACGCTGAACGAGAACGCCTTCTTCAACGCCTATCTCATGACCACCGACGACATGCTGGACCGCATCGACGAGATCGGCACAGAGCTGCACTTCAACCATTTCCCGGCCGGCTGGGCCTGGGCCATGGACACGCCGTTCCAGTGGACCAAGCAGGTCGCGAGCCATCTCGGCGGCACGCGCAACGTGATGGTGGTCAAATGGCCAGAGCGCTACAAGAACGGCGGCGAGATCCGCTCGCAGTTCACCCATGTCATCGACATCGCGCCCACCATCCTCGACGCGGCGGGCATCGCCGAGCCGCGCAGCGTGAACGGCACCGCCCAGACGCCTATCCAGGGCAAGAGCTTCCTGTCCACGCTCCCGGACCCGAAGGCGAAGGAGATCCGCACCAGCCAGTATTTCGAGATGTTCGCCAATCGCGGCATGTACAAGGACGGCTGGTGGGCGGCCTCGCTCTCGTTCGAGCCGTGGGAGCCCGAGCGCGGCGACTTCGATCCGTTCAAGGCGAAGTGGGAGCTCTACAACCTCGACACCGATTTCAGCCAGGGCAAGGACGTCGCCACCGACAACCCCGACAAGCTCGCCGAGATGACCGCGCTGTGGTGGGCGGAGGCTTCCGCCAACAAGGCGCTGCCGCTCGACTGGCGCGGCGCCGAGCGGTTCAGCGCCGAACTGACCGGCAAGCCCAACCTCGCGGGCGACCGCACCAGCTTCACCTATCACGGCGTCCTGACGGGCCTGCCCGAATCCTCGGCGCCCGATCTCAAGAACAAGTCGTTCAGCGTGTCCGCCAAGGTGAAGGTGGAGGACAACGCCAACGGCATGATCTTCACCCAGGGCGGCAACACCGGCGGATGGGCCTTCTACATGAAGGACGGCAGGCTGACCGCCGCGCACAACTTCATCGACGTCGACGTCTATTCCGTTTCGAGCCGCGACCTGGTGGCGAGTGGCGAGCGCATGGTGAAGATGGACTTCGCCTATGAGGGCGACAAGGAGGTCGGCAAGGGCGGCACCGTCACCCTGTTCGTGGACGGGCAGGAGGTCGGGTCCGGACAGGTGGCGAGGACCACGCCGTACAAGTTCTCGCTGTCGGAGAACCAGGACATCGGCGCCGACACCGGAACGGCGGTCAGCCCCGACTACCGCGCGCCGTTCGATTTCCAGGGCACGCTGGAAGAGGTGGTGGTGGAGCTGAAATAGACGCTCAACCGTGCATCGGCGTGCGGCGAGGGGAGAGCGGCCGGCGCCGCGGCCCTCCGCCGTTTCGGCGGTTCGGCCAGGGGCACCTTCCTTAACGCCCTAGAAACCACAATGGCCGCCTAATAAGGCCATGTTGGACGAGCGCACGATCGCACAGGACATCGCGTCGCCGGAGGGAGCGCACGACGCTCGCCGGTCGCCTCGCGACGGTTCGGCGACGGGCAACGCGGTGCGCGGCGGGCTGCGTCCCGGCATCGCCTTCGCGCGCCGCCATCTGCTGGTGCCCGCGCTCGCGGGTCTTCTCGTCGCCGGCGTGGCGAGCCAGCTCGTCGCACCGCGCTACACCTCCGAGGCGCGCATCTCCGCTGAGGGCCGCTCGAGCGGCACCTCGGGCAGTCAGGCGCAGATCATCGGCTCGCGCGAATTCGCCCGCCAGCTTCTCGACGACAAGGATCTCGCCGCCCGGCTGGCACCCGATGCCGCGGGCGAGCGTCTGGCAGGGGCGATCGGCCTCGGCGAGGCGGGCGCCTCGCGGGAATCGCGCGCGCTGGAAGCGATCGAGTCGGGGCTCGACGTGCGCGCACTCGCCGACGGCCAGACCGCGATCCGCTTCACCTCGGCCGATCCGCGCCTGTCGGCGGACATCGCCAATGCCTTCGCCGCCGCCTATCTCCGGCTGCGCAGGGAGAAGGCGGCCTTCAACATGGACCCGAACGGCCCGATCTCGACCGCGGCCCGGCTGGCCGCGAGCGCGGTGCCGGCCTCCGAGCCCGCGACGCCCGCGCCCTTCACCGTCGCACTGGGGCTGGGCTTTGCCGGATTTGGGGCGAGCCTCGGCCTTCGCCGGCTGCTGCGCCGGCGCGAGCGCGCGGTGCCGCCGCCCGAGCCGACACACCTGCCGCAGACCGCCCCGCAGGGCGAGACGCAGCATTTGCCGTGGATCGGCGGCGAGATGGCCGGCGACTATCCCGACGACGATTTTCTGGTGCCGCGCCGCCGCCTCTCGCGCGACGGCGAACTGGCCGACCTGTCGCGGCTGATCGAGCTGCGCGGGGAGGCGGCCCGGCTGGTCGTGGTGACCGGGCCGACGCCGGACGAGGGGATCGCCCGCTGCGCATTGGCGCTCGGCCGCTCGCTGGCGGGCGCGGAGCGGCGGGTGGTCATCGTCTGCCTCGACGTCGCCGCCACGCCGCTCGAATCGCTGACCGAGGACCCGCGCGCGCCGGGACTGACCGACCTGCTATTTGGTGTGGCGAGCTTTTCCGACGCGATCCATCGCGAGAACGCCTCGCGCTGCCATGTCATCCCGCCCGGGCGCGGCGCGCGGGAGGCGGACGGGCTGATCGGCGCCGACCGGCTGGCGCTGATCCTCGGCGCGCTGGTGCAGACCTACGATCATGTCGTGGTGGCCGCCCCTCCGCTCGGCGGCTGCGACGGCGCGCAGGGCATCGCGGCGCTGAAGCCGACCCTGATCCTCGTCACACAGCCCGGCGGCCCGGCGACGGAAGCCGTGCGCGCCTTCGACGGCCTCGCCGACCTTGGCTTCGCCGAGATCGCCATGGTGACCTTCGCGGAGGTCGCCGAGAACCCCGCCTTGTGCGAGGCGGCCTGAGGCTTTTCGCGCCTCAGAGCGTTTCCTGCCGCCGGTCGTGCTTCAGCATCCAGCGGATGAGAAGGCCGGCGGGAAACACCCAGCCGAAGCCCAGCACGACATAGGCGACGAACTGCAGGTAGCCGGGAAGCTGCGTGACGCGGCCCTGCGCCAGCGCCATCGCGCCCAGCGCCCAGACGAGCACCAGCACCAGCATCAGCACCGTGCCGACGAATTTGCGCAGGCGCGGCGACAGGCCGACAGGGGCATTGCTCATGGTCCGGCTCCCGCTTGGTCACAAGGTGGCGCGGGACAAAAAGACCCGTTGCGCCCGCGCGCCTGCCTCTATATCGCTCGCCTCGCCGCGGCGGAAGCCGCCCGGCCCGTGGCGACCCGTGGGGCTGAGGGTCGGAGCGGAACTCCGCGCAATCAGGGAGCGCAGCCATGGCCCTCGACCACGCCGCGACGACGGGCGCGATTGCCGACGTCGCCGCCACGCCCGCCGACCGGATGAAGCCGGTGCGGCTGTGGCTCTACGCGGTCGCCGCCATGATCGTGCTGATGGTGGTGGTGGGCGGCGCCACGCGCCTGACCGAATCCGGCCTCTCCATCACCGAATGGCAGCCGGTGACGGGAGCGCTGCCGCCGCTGAGCGAGGAGGCCTGGCAGTCCGAGTTCGAGAAGTACCGCCAGATCCCGCAATACCAGCAGATCAACCGGGGCATGAGCCTCGAGCAGTTCAAATACATCTTCTGGTGGGAGTGGGGTCATCGCCTGCTCGGCCGGCTGATCGGCTTCGTCTTCCTGCTGCCGTTCCTGTTCTTCCTCTGGCGCGGGCTGATCGACCGGGCGCTCGGCGTGAAGCTCGGCGGGCTGTTCGTGCTCGGCGGGCTGCAGGGGGCGGTCGGCTGGTGGATGGTGGCCTCCGGCCTCGTCAACCGGGTCGAGGTCAGCCAGTACCGGCTCGCGACCCATCTCACGCTCGCCTGCCTGATCCTCGCCGCGACGGTGGCGGTCGCGGTGTCTCTGAAGCCGCTCGCCGCGCGGCAGGCCGTGCCGCAATGGCTACGCGGCTATTCGCGGCTGCTGCTGGGCATCGTGGTGCTTCAGATCTTCCTCGGCGGGCTGGTCGCCGGCCTCGATGCCGGGCTCACCTACACGACCTGGCCGCTGATGGACGGCCACATGGTGCCGCCGGTGCAGAACCTGCTTCTGCTGCAGCCCGCCTGGCGCAATTTCTTCGAGAACGTCCTCACCGTGCAGTTCGACCACCGGCTGGTGGCCTACCTGCTGCTGGCGCTGGCGATCGGCAACTGGCTCAGCGCGCGGCGGGTGCACGGCGCGGTGGCGAAGCGCGCCCTGCTGATCCTGGCGCTGGTGTGCACGCAGGCGTTCCTCGGCATCGTCACGCTGATCAACCAGGTGCCGATCGATATCGCGCTCGCCCACCAGTTCGGCGCCACCATCGTGCTGATCGCGGCGACCGTGAACGTGGTGCGCATCCACCAGTCCGCCTGAGCCTGCCCGCCGGGCGCGCGAAGCCGTCCGGGGACCCGCCCCAAGGGAGGCTCCCGAACCGCGCTATTCCGCCGCGCTGCGGGGCTTCATGGGCCGGCGTGCCAGCACCTCGGCGAGGAAATGGCCGGTGTGGCTGCGCTCGTTCTTCGCGATCGTCTCCGGCGGGCCCGCCGCGACGATCTCGCCGCCGCCGTCGCCGCCTTCCGGGCCGAGATCGATCACCCAGTCCGCGGTCTTGATGACCTCGAGATTGTGCTCGATCACCACCACCGTATTGCCCTGCTCGACCAGCTCGTGCAGCACCTCGAGCAGCTTGGCGACGTCGTGGAAGTGCAGCCCCGTGGTCGGCTCGTCGAGGATGTAGAGCGTGCGCCCGGTGGCCCGGCGCGAGAGCTCCTTGGAGAGCTTCACCCGCTGCGCCTCGCCGCCCGACAGCGTGTTCGCCTGCTGCCCGACCTTGATGTAGTCGAGGCCGACGCGCGAGAGCGTCTCCAGCTTCTCGCGCACCGCCGGCACCGCCTTGAAGAAGGCCGCGCCTTCCTCGACCGTCATGTCGAGAACGTCGGCGATCGACTTGTTCTTGAATGTGACCTCGAGCGTTTCGCGGTTGTAGCGCTTGCCCTTGCAGACGTCGCAGGTGACGTAGACGTCGGGCAGGAAGTGCATCTCGATCTTGATGACGCCGTCGCCCTGGCACGCCTCGCAGCGCCCGCCCTTCACGTTGAAGGAGAAGCGTCCCGGCCCATAGCCGCGCGCCTTCGCCTCCGGTAGGCCGGCGAACCATTCGCGGATCGGGGTGAAGGCGCCGGTATAGGTCGCCGGGTTGGAGCGCGGCGTGCGCCCGATCGGCGACTGGTCGATGTCGATCACCTTGTCGAGGTGCTCCAGCCCCTCCAGCCGGTCGTGCGGGGCGGGCGGTTCGGAGGCCCCGTTGAGGCGCCGCGCCACCGCCTTGTAGAGCGTGTCCACGAGCAGGGTCGACTTGCCCCCGCCGGATACCCCGGTGACGGCGGTGAACAGGCCGAGCGGGATCTCGGCGGTCACGTCCTTCAGATTGTTGCCGCGCGCGCCGACGACCCGGAGCAGGCGCTTCGCGTTCGGCTTGCGCCGCCGCGGCACCGGCACCGACAGCGCGCCGGTGAGGTACTTGCCGGTGAGCGAGTGCGGGCTGGCGAGGATGTCCGAAGGCGTGCCCTGGGCGACGATGCGCCCGCCATGCACGCCCGCGCCCGGGCCGACATCGACCACATGGTCGGCGGCGAGGATGGCGTCCTCGTCATGCTCGACCACGACGACGGTGTTGCCGAGGTCGCGCAGCCTCTTCAGCGTGCCGAGCAGGCGCTCATTGTCGCGCTGGTGCAGGCCGATGGAGGGCTCGTCCAACACATAGAGCACGCCGGTCAGGCCGGAGCCGATCTGCGAGGCGAGGCGGATGCGCTGGCTCTCGCCGCCCGACAGCGTGCCTGAGGCGCGGGCGAGGGTGAGATAGTCCAGCCCCACATCGAGCAGGAAGGCGAGGCGCTCGCGGATCTCCTTGAGGATGCGCACCGCGATCTCGTTCTGCTTGTCGGTGAGCTGGCCGGGCAGGGCGGTGAACCATTCCAGCGCCGCGCGCACGGAAAGCACCGCCGCCTCGCCGATGTGCCGGCCGGCGATCTTCACCGCCAGCGCCTCGGGCTTGAGCCGGTAACCGTGGCAGGCGGCACAGGGCACGGCGGAGAAGTATTTGCCGATCTCCTCGCGCGCCCAGTCGCTCTCGGTCTCGCGCCAGCGCCGCTCGAGATTGGTGATGATGCCCTCGAAGGTCTTCGAGGTCTCGTAGGCGCGCATGCCGTCGTCATAGACGAAGCGGACCGTCTCGCCGCCCGAGCCGTAGAGGATGATCTCCTGCGCCTTGGCAGGCAGGTCTTCCCACGGCGTGGTCAGCTTGAAGCCGTAATGGCGGGCGAGTGCGTCCAGCGTCTGGCCGTAATAGGGCGAGGAGGACTTGGCCCAGGGCGCCAGCGCCCCCTGCTTCAGCGAGCGCGAGCGGTCCGGCACCACGAGCTCGGGGTCGATCTTGCTCTCATGGCCGAGGCCGTCGCAAACCGGGCAGGCGCCGAACGGGTTGTTGAAGGAGAACAGCCGCGGCTCGATCTCGGGAATGGTGAAGCCGGAGACCGGGCAGGCGAACTTCTCCGAGAAGATGATGCGCCGCGCCGCGCCGCTCTCATCCGCCTCGTCGGCGAATTCGATCACGGCGATGCCGTCGGCGAGGCCGAGTGCGGTCTCGAAGCTGTCGGCGAGGCGGCTCGCCATGTCGGCGCGCACCACGAGGCGGTCCACCACAACGTCGATGTCGTGCTTGAACTTCTTGTCGAGCGCCGGCGCCTCGGCGATCTCGTGGAAGTCGCCGTCGATCTTGACCCGCTGGAAGCCCTTCTTCTGGAAATCGGCCAGCTCCTTGCGGTATTCGCCCTTGCGCCCGCGCACCACCGGCGCCAGCAGGTAGAGCCGCGTGCGCTCGGGCAGGGCGAGGACCCGGTCGACCATCTGGCTGACGGTCTGGCTCTCGATCGGCAGGCCGGTCGCCGGCGAATAGGGCACGCCGACGCGCGCCCAGAGCAGGCGCATATAGTCGTAGATCTCGGTTACGGTGCCGACCGTCGAGCGCGGGTTCTTCGACGTCGTCTTCTGCTCGATGGAGATGGCCGGGGACAGGCCGTCGATCTGGTCGACGTCCGGCTTCTGCATCATCTCCAGGAACTGGCGGGCATAGGCCGAGAGGCTCTCGACATAGCGGCGCTGGCCTTCGGCATAGATGGTGTCGAAGGCGAGCGAGGACTTGCCCGACCCCGACAGGCCGGTGAACACGACAAGGCTGTCGCGCGGGATCTCCAGATCGACATTCTTCAGATTGTGCTCACGAGCGCCCCGGATCGTGATCGAACGGGCATCGCGGCGCGGCGAGGGATCCACGCGGTCCTTCATTGATGTCTCTTCATGCGGGCCCTCGGCCGGGCCGATCTTCACATCTGTTCCGTACCCGACACCGCACGCTGGGCAAGCCGGCGGCGCGGATCAGGCCGGAATGTCGGCCCGGCTATCGCATTCCCTTCCGGCCTCGCAGGCACGAATGCCCGCCGGCCGGGGATCAGAAGGCGATGCCGGCGCCCTTGAGGGCGATCGCCGCGCAGCCCAGCGCGGCGATGAGGCCGCCCGACACGGCGAGGAGCGCCCGGCGGATCATCATCTGGCGGGCATCCTCGGCGCGCAGGGCGATAGCGCGGGCGGCACGGCGGCGATTGCGCGGATCGGTCATGGCATCACAAGCTCGATAAGCGTCTCGGTTGACGTGTCCTTAACATAGTGGCCCTTCCGGCGGCTGCAATTGCACGAGTCGCATGCTTGCGCCCATCAGGCCACAATGCTAGGAACATAACAAGAACAATTTACATGGGCACGCTACGAACGGCCGGCGCGGTGCCGCGAGCGTGCCAATATAGTGGACAAGCATGCCGTGTGCCGCGCCGTGCCCGGCGTGGTTGGCTATAAGATCGGGTCTTTGACGGGAGGACGCCGGCACGGCGTCCGGATGCGGAGGATAGGATGGCGGGCAGCGTCAACAAGGTGATCCTGGTCGGCAATCTCGGCCGCGATCCGGAAGTGCGTACGTTCCAGAACGGCGGCCGGGTGTGCAATCTGCGCCTCGCCACCTCGGAGACCTGGCGCGACAAGGCGTCGGGCGAGCGCCGCGAGCGCACGGAGTGGCACAGCGTCGTCATCTTCAACGAGAACCTGCTGCGCGTTGCCGAGCAGTATCTGCGCAAGGGTTCGAAGGTCTATGTCGAGGGCCAGCTCGAGACCCGCAAGGCGACCGACCAGTCCGGCGGCGAGCGCTATTTCACCGAGGTGGTGCTGCGCCCGTTCCGCGGCGAATTGACCATTCTCGACAGCCGCGGCAGCGGCGGCTCCTCGGAAGGCGAGGATTACGGCTCCGGCGGCAGCGATTTCGGCTCGTCCGGCAGCTTCGGTGGCGGTAGCGGCGGTTCCGGCGGACGCTCCTTCGGCGGCGAGCGCAAGCCGGCCCCCATCGGCGGCGGCGGCTCGGGCGGCGGCGGCGATCTCGACGACGAAATCCCGTTCTGAGCCTTGTGCCGCACTATTGGGCCTTGTTCCGCACTGAGCCTTTGCCGCAATGGGCGTCTGCTCGCACGGGGGCCCGCCCGTGGGGCTCGATGGTCCAGCCGGACCGGCGGGATGAGGCCGGCGAGGCGGCAGCGTGTAAACCGCCCGGCTGCCTTCCCGTGCGGAGCGCCCGATGGTGGACGCCGGGACCGGCGACCGAGCGGCACGGGATGAACCTGGCGCCGCTTCTCTAGGCTTCCCTGCCGATCCGGATTCACGCCTTTTCGGCCCTTGCCGACCTCGGCCTCGGCGTGGCGCAGTTCGGCGGGCCTAAGGCCACCGCGTGCGGCCCGCCGCGGCGCTGGCCGGGTGTGGTGCGGCGCTCTGATGGTGACCGGGGTGGCCGGCTCGTCCCGAATCCACCAGATGCGCAGGTTTGGCCGTTCGGGCTGATCTACTTCCTGCCGCCCTACGTGATCTGGGTGCCGCAGCGCGAACTTCCGGGTACCTATCGGCATGCCGTACCGTGCCGCCAGCGGGCGAGGCCTCGCACGCTCTTCGGCGGGCTGAAGCCGGCGAACTCGTTCACGTTCTGGCGCAGGCGCCCAATGCTTCGGGGGCGCGTTCGGCAGCCGTGTCGCCGCGACACGCGGGCGGGTCACGGCATGAACGTGGCCTTGATGCCGTCGATCACGAACTGCACGGCGAGGGCGGCGAGTACCACGCCAAGCAGGCGCGAGAGGATGGCGTTGCCGGTGACGCCGAGCAGGCGGTTCATCCGGTCCGCAATCAGGAACACCAGCAGGCAGCTCGCCAGCACTGCGAGCGTGATGGCGAACAGCGCGGCGAGGCGGGAGGCCTCGCCATGTGCCTCGCCCGACAGCAGCAGCATGGCGGTGATGGCGCCCGGCCCCGCCATGAGCGGGATGGCGAGCGGGAACACGGCGATCATGCGCAGGTGCTGCTCGCGCATCGCCGCCTCGGCGGCCTCGAACTTGCGCTCGCTGCGGCGGGCGAACACCATCTCGAACGAGATCGTGAACAGCAGCAGCCCGCCGGCGATCCGGAAGGCAGGCAGGGTGATGCCGAGCGCGTGGAGCAGCGGCGCCCCGACGAGCCCGAACAGCACCAGTATGGCCAGCGCAATGACGGAAGCGCGCACCGCCACCGCCCGCCGCTCCGTCGCCGACAGGTCGGAGGTCACGGCGAGGAAGATGGGCGTGAGGCCAATCGGATCGATGACCACCAGCATAGTGACGGCCGCCGAGAACACGTAGTCCAGCATCAGTCAGCTCCCCCGCCCGATCACATGCCGCATCCAGCGCCTTTCGCGCTGCGTTAGCCGACCTATGTTTACGCCCCCGCGCCCGAACTCGGCCCGCCAGCACCCACCTTCGGAATCCCGACAGGCGGCCGCATGAGCCGGCGAAGGGTCGGCGCGTCGCGGTCCGGGCACCCGGCGTCACCCGACGCCGCCGGCACCGGAAGCGGCCCAGAATGGCCGTTTCATGATACCTGTCGGCCTTGGTTCCGCCACGTTCTCCCAGCGTCGCGAAGTGTGGTCTGTAATGCATTGATTTTCAATGTATATTTCGGGCCTCGGCGAAGGCGTCCGGCTGGCGTCTCGCAGCGGAATCGGCTAGACAGGGGGCACCTTATGCAACCTGAGAAAAGTCGCTTCCTTGTCCGATTCCGATACGTCTAGGCCCGAGGGCGCAGAGCCTTCGGATATTCGGCCCGTCTCTATCACCGACGAGCTCTCGCGCAGCTATCTCGACTATGCGATGAGCGTCATCGTCTCGCGCGCGCTTCCGGACGTGCGCGACGGGCTGAAACCGGTGCACCGGCGCATCCTGTTCTCGATGCGCGAGAACAATTACACGCCCGAACGCCCGTACAACAAATCCGCCCGCGTCACCGGCGACACGATGGGCAAGTACCATCCGCACGGCAACCAGGCGATCTACGACGCGCTGGTGCGCCTGGCGCAGGACTTCTCGATGCGCCTGCCGCTGGTGGACGGGCAGGGCAATTTCGGCTCGATCGACGGCGACCCACCCGCGGCCGAACGCTACACCGAGGTGCGGCTCGCCCGCCCGGCGATGACACTGCTCGACGACCTCGACAAGGACACGGTCGACTTCGGCGAGAACTATGACGGGCGCGAGCGGGAGCCCACCGTGCTCCCCGCGCGGCTGCCGAACCTTCTGGTGAACGGCGCCGGCGGCATCGCGGTCGGCATGGCGACCAACATCCCGCCGCACAATCTCGGCGAGGTCATCGACGCCTGCGTGGCGCTGATCGACGATCCCTCGCTGCAGGGCGAGGCGCTGCTGGACTACATCCACGGTCCCGATTTCCCGACCGGGGCGCTGATCCTCGGGCGCAGCGGCATCCGCCAGGCCTATCTCACCGGCCGCGGCTCGATCGTGATGCGCTCGCGAACCAGCATCGAGACCCTGCGCAAGGATCGCGAGGCGATCATCGTCACCGAAATTCCCTATCAGGTGAACAAGGCGGCGATGATCGAGCGCATCGCCGAACTGGTGCGCGACAAGCGCCTCGAGGGCATCGCCGAGATCCGCGACGAGAGCTCCCGCGAGGGGCTGCGCGTGGTGTTCGAGATCAAGCGCGACGCGCAGGCGGACATCGTCCTCAACAATCTGTTCCGCATGACCGCGCTGCAGACCTCCTTCGGCGCCAACATGGTGGCGCTGAACGGCGGCCGGCCGGCGGTGATGACGCTGCTCGACCTGCTCACCGCCTTCGTCGCCTTTCGCGAGGATGTTGTTAGCCGGCGCACTAAATTCCTGCTGCGCAAGGCGCGTGACCGCGCCCATGTGTTGGTGGGCCTCGCCATCGCGGTCGCGAACATCGACGAGGTGATCCACACCATCCGCACCTCGCCCGATCCGGCGACGGCGCGCGAGGCGCTGATGACCCGTCACTGGCCGGCGCACGACGTCGCGCCGCTAATCGCGCTGATCGACGACCCGCGCCACAAGCTGGCGGAGGACGGGACCTACCGGCTCTCGGCCGAGCAGGCCCGCGCGATCCTCGACCTGCGCCTGCAGCGTCTCACCGCGCTCGGCCGCGACGAGATCGCCGACGAGCTCGACAAGATCGCCGTGGAGATCCGCGACTATCTCGACATCCTCGGCAGCCGCGAGCGCATTCGCTCCATCGTCAAGAGCGAGCTCGTTGAAGTCAAAGACCAATTCGGCACACCGCGGCGGACCGAGATCACCGAGGCCGACGGCGATTTCGAGGACGAGGACCTCATCGCCCGCGAGGAGATGGTCGTCACCGTCTCGCATGCGGGCTATGTGAAGCGCGTGCCGCTGTCGACCTATCGCGCCCAGCGGCGCGGCGGCAAGGGCCGCTCCGGCATGCAGACGCGGGACGAGGATTTCGTCACCCGCATCTTCGTCGCCTCGACCCACGCGCCGGTGCTGTTCTTCTCCTCCAAGGGCCAGGTCTACAAGCTGAAGGTATGGCGCCTGCCGGTGGCCGCGCCGCAGGCCCGCGGCAAGGCGCTGGTGAACATCCTGCCGCTGACCGAGGGCGAGCGGATCACCTCGATCATGGCGCTACCGGACGAGGAGACCTGGAGCCGGCTACAGATCATGTTCGCCGCCACCTCCGGCTCGGTGCGGCGCAACCAGCTCTCCGATTTCACCAATGTGAACCGGAACGGCAAGATCGCCATGAAGCTGGAGGAGGGCGAGTCGATCGCCGACGTCGAGCTCTGCGGCGAGGACGACGACGTCCTGCTGACCAGCGCCAACGGTCAGTGCATCCGCTTCCCCGTCACCGAGGTGCGCATCTTCAAGGGGCGCGACTCGATGGGCGTGCGCGGCATCCAGCTCGAGGGCGGGGACCGGCTGATCTCGATGGCGATCATCCGCCATGTCGCGGCGACGGCCGAGGAGCGCGCCGAATATATCAAGCGCGCCAACGCCGTCCGGCGCAGCCAGAACGGCGCGGAGGAGAGCGGCGAGGCCGATGTCGAGATCATCGATGCCGATGCCGAGGAGGTCGCGGCCGGCGGCGGCGAGCTCGACCTCAGCCGCTACGCGCAGATGAGCGCGGCCGAGCAGTTCATCCTCACCCTCTCCGAAAACGGCTACGGCAAGCGCACCTCTTCGTTCGAGTACCGCACCACGCGGCGCGGCGGAAAGGGCATCGTCGCCATGGCGGTGAACAACCGCAACGGCCCGCTGGTGGCGTCCTTCCCGGTGGAGGAGACCGACCAGATCATGCTGGTCACCGATGGCGGGCAGCTCATCCGCTGCCCCGTCAACGGCATCCGCATCGTCGGGCGCGGCAGCCAGGGCGTCATCGTGTTCGACACCGCCGAGGACGAGAAGGTGGTCTCGGTCGAGCGGGTCAGCGAGGAGGAGAGCGAGGACATCGCCGGCGAGGATACGGCCGAATAGCCGCCTCGCCCCGTCCTCACTCCGGGAGAATCCCATGCGTCGTCTGTGCGTCTTTCTCGGCTCCAATCCCGGCCGTCGTCCGGGCTATGAGGAGGCGGCGGCGAGCCTCGGCCGTACGCTGGCCCGCGAGGGCATCGGCCTCGTCTATGGCGGCGCGTCGGTCGGCCTGATGGGCGCGCTCGCCAATGCCGCGCTCGAGGCCGGCGGCGAGGTGATCGGCATCATCCCGCAGCGGCTGATCGACAAGGAGATCGGCCACAAGGGCCTGTCGGACCTGCGCGTGGTCGGCTCGATGCACGAGCGCAAGGCGCTGATGGCGGAACTCTCCGACGGCTTCATCGCCCTGCCGGGCGGCGTCGGCACGCTGGAAGAGTTGTTCGAGGTGTGGACCTGGGCCCAGCTCGGCAGCCACGACAAGCCCTGCGCGGTGCTGAACGTCGAAGGCTATTTCGAGCGCCTGCTCTCCTTCATCGACTATGCGGTGGAGGAAGGCTTCATGCGCGGGCCGCATCGCGACATGCTGCTGGTGGCGAGCGAGCCGGCGGAACTGCTCGACAAGCTGCGCGCCTATCGCCCACCGACGGTGACCAAGTGGATCGGACGCGACGAACGCTGAGCCTCGCCCCTGAAGGACAGGGAGCCGCGCGGCCGGGGACGGAGCGCATGCGCCCCGCTCGGCTTGCTTCCGCGGCGGGAGCCGTCTAACCCTTGCCGCGCACACGGAACCGCCGATGGGGCCGCCTATGAGCGCTGCGCGCACCGCCTTCTATCCCGGCTCGTTCGATCCGCCGACCAATGGGCATGTCGAGGTGGCGCGGGCCGCCGCGCGCCTGGCGGACCGGCTGGTGGTCGGGGTCGGGGTCCATCCGGGCAAGACGCCCCTGTTCGCCGCCGCCGAGCGGCTCGACATGCTGCGCGAGGTGTTCGCCCCGGTCGCGGCCGAGCAGGGCGCGGCGCTCGACTGCGTGACCTTCGACGGGCTGGTGGTCGACGCGGCGCTCAGCCATGGCGCGGGCATCCTCATTCGCGGCCTGCGCGACGGCACCGATCTCGACTACGAGATGCAGATGGCGGGAATGAACGGCACGCTGCGCCCGGAAGTCCAGACCGTGTTCCTGCCGGCCTCGCCGATCGCCCGCCCCATCACCGCCACTCTGGTCAGGCAGATCGCCGCCATGGGTGGAGACGTCTCCGCCTTCGTTCCGCCCGCCGTGCTGAGCCGCCTGAAGGCGCGCTTCGGCCGGACCGACTAGACGCGGACGCCGCCGAACGAGCGTCCAACGGAGTTCTCCCGATGATCCGAAGCCTTTTCGCCGCCGTCGTTCTCGCCTGCGCCTTTGCTCTCCCGGCCGCGGCGCAGGCGCCCAAGCTGCCGCCGAATGTCGACCCGCAGAACACCATCATCATGCAGACCACCAAGGGCCCGGTGATCTTCGTGCTGCGTACCGACATCGCTCCCAAGCACGCCGAGCGCATCAAGAAGCTGGCGCGCGAGGGCTTCTACGACAACGTGCCGTTCCACCGCGTGATCGACGGCTTCATGGCCCAGACCGGCGACGGCCAGTATGGCAACGGCACCGGCGGCTCGCGCTATCCCGACCTCAAGGCCGAGTTCTCCAACGTGCCCTTCAAGCGCGGCACGGTCGGCATGGCCCGCGCCTCGAGCCCGGACAGCGCGAACTCCCAGTTCTTCATCTGCTTCGGCGACGCCTCGTTCCTGAACGGCCAGTACACGGTGATCGGCCAGGTCGTCTCCGGCATGGAGAACGTCGACAAGCTCAAGCGCGGCGAGCCGGTGCAGAACCCGGACAAGATCATCTCGATGAAGGTCGCCTCCGACGTCAAGTGAGGCGCTTCCGCGTCCGCAACGCCCATTTCCAAGGAGAAAGTCATGTCCGACAACACGAATTTCCTGCTGCTCGAGACCACGCAGGGACCGGTGAAGATCAAGTTCCGCCCGGATCTTGCTCCGAACCATGTGGCCCGCATCGCCGAGCTCGCCACCGAAGGCTTCTATGACAATGTGCCGTTCCACCGCGTGATCGAGGGCTTCATGGCCCAGACCGGCGACGGCCAGTTCGGCAACGGCACCGGCGGCTCGGGCAAGAAGCTCAAGGCCGAGTTCAACAAGGGCAAGCACGTGCGCGGCACCGCCTCGATGGCGCGGGCTCAGAATCCGGATTCGGGCGACAGCCAGTTCTTCATCTGCTTCGCCGACGCCTCCTTCCTCGACGGCCAGTACACGGTGTGGGGCGAAGTCGTCGAAGGCATGGAGAACGTCGACAAGATCAAGCGCGGCGAGCCGGTGCAGAACCCCGACAAGATCGTGAAGGCCTCCGTCTCCGCCTGATCGACGCCGTTTCGACCGAACTGGTCCCGGGGACGCGCGCGAGCGCGCTCCGGGATCGTCGTTTCCGGGTCGGCGCGCCGTGTGGCGTCCGCCCGCCTTTTTCGCGTTCAGCCACTGCCGCCGAAGCCCATGCATGTCAATCTTTTCGATTTCGAGCTCCCGCCCGAGCGCATCGCCCTGCGCCCCGTCTCGCCGCGCGACGCGGCCCGGATGCTCGTCATACGCCCCGGCGCCGAGCCGGAGCTGACGGACGCGCATGTGCGCGACCTGCCGGAGGTGCTGGCGCCCGGCGACGCACTGGTGGTGAACGACACCCGCGTCGTGCCGGCCCGGCTCGACGGCATCCGCCGGCGGACCTCCTCGCAGGGCGAGGGCGTGCATGTCGAGGCGATGCTGCACAAGCGCATCACCGCCGATACGTGGCTGGTGCTGGCGCGCCCGGGCAAGCGCCTCGCGCCCGGCGACGTGATCGAGTTTTCCGCGCCGGCCGGCGTGCGGCATCTTTCCGCCACGCTGGAAGCGAAGGGCGAGGGCGGCGAGGTCACGCTGCGCTTCGGGCTTGGCGGTGCCGAGCTCGACGCCGCCATCGCCGCCATCGGCCACATCCCGCTGCCGCCCTACATCGCCACGCGGCGCCCCGACGACGCGCAGGACCGCAGCGACTACCAGACCATGTTCGCCGCCCATGAGGGCTCGGTCGCCGCGCCGACGGCGGGGCTGCACTTCACGCCCGAGCTGATCGCCCGGCTGGAGGCGCGCGGCATCGCCACCCACCGCCTGACGCTGCATGTCGGGGCGGGCACCTTCCTGCCGGTGAAGGTGGAGGACACGGTCGACCACCGCATGCACGCGGAGTGGGGCGAGGTCTCGGCCGAGACAGCGGCCGCGCTCAACGCCGTGAAGGCGCGCGGCGGGCGGGTCGTCACCATCGGCACTACGGCGACCCGGCTGATCGAAAGCGCCGCCACGCCGGAGGGGGACTTGCAGGCCTGGCGCGGCGAGACAGACATCTTCATCACGCCCGGCTACCGCTTCCGCTATATCGACGGCATGCTGACCAATTTCCACCTGCCGCGCTCGACCCTCGTCATGCTGGTCGCCGCCTTCATCGGCCACGAGCCGCAGAAGCGGGCCTATGCGCACGCTATCCGCGCCGGCTATCGTTTCTATTCCTATGGCGACGCCTGCCTTTTGCTGCCACAAGCGCGTCCATGAACGACCTGTCCACGATCGACTTCCACTACCGCCTGAAGGCCACCGACGGGGCCGCGCGCCTCGGCGAGGTCGTCACCCCGCGCGGCATTGTCAACACGCCGGCCTTCATGCCGGTCGGCACCGCCGCGACCGTGAAGGGCATGTATCCCGAGCAGGTACGCGAGCTGGGCGCCGACATCGTGCTCGGCAACACCTATCACCTGATGCTGCGCCCGACCGCCGAGCGGGTGGCGGAGCTGGGCGGCCTACACGCCTTCATGCGCTGGCCGCACCCGATCCTCACCGATTCCGGCGGCTTCCAGATCATGTCGCTGGCCGCGCTTCGGAAGATGAACGAGAAGGGCGTGACCTTCCGTTCGCATATCGACGGCAGCTATCACGAGCTCTCGCCCGAACGCTCGGTGGAGATCCAGGGCCTCCTCGGCTCGGACATCCAGATGCAGCTCGACGAATGCGTGCGCCTTCCCGCCAGCCGCGAGGAGATCGCCCGCGCGCTGAACCTCTCGCTGCGCTGGGCCGAGCGTTCGAAGAAGGCGTTCGAGCGCCAACCGAAGGGCAGGGCGCTGTTCGGCATCGTGCAGGGCGGCGACGACGCGGCGCTGCGCGAGGAATCCGCGCGCGGGCTCGTCGATATCGGCTTTCCCGGCTATTCCATCGGCGGCCTCGCCGTCGGCGAGCCGCAGGCCGTCATGCTCGCCATGCTGGAGGTGGTGAACCCGATCCTGCCGGCGGACCGGCCGCGCTACCTGATGGGCGTCGGCACGCCTGAGGACATCATCGAGAGCGTGGCGCGCGGGGTCGACATGTTTGACTGCGTTATGCCGACCCGCGCCGGCCGGCACGCGCAGGCCTTCACCCGCTTCGGCAAGATCAACCTGAAGAACGCCCGCCACGCCGACGATCCGCGCCCGCTGGACGAGGAGAGCGACTGCCCGGCTGCGCGCGACTATTCGCGGGCCTATCTCCACCATCTCACCCGCTGCGACGAGATGCTGGGCGCGATGCTGCTGACCTGGGTGAACCTCGCCTATTACCAGAGCCTGATGAAGGGCATCCGCACGGCGATCGGCGAGGGCCGGTTCGAGGCCTATCGCGCCGAGGTGAAGGACGGCTGGGCGCGCGGCGACATCCCCCCGCGCGGCTGAGGGCACGCCCTCCAAGGCACGAATCGAAAGCGGCCGGGCTTGGGACCCGGCCGCTCACGTTTAGATGGTCTGGCGTGATCAGCCGTGCAGCTTGCCGGCGATGGTGGCGACGTGGCGGCCCTGATAACGGGCGCCGTCGAGCTCCACCGCCGAAGGCTGGCGGCTGCCGTCGGCATTGGCGATGGTCGAGGCGCCGTAGGGCGAGCCGCCCTTGATCTCGTCGACGCCCATCTGGCCCTGGAAGGCGTAGGGCAGGCCGACCACCACCATGCCGTGATGCATCAGGGTCGGGATGAAGCCGAGAATGGTCGATTCCTGGCCGCCATGCTGGGTCGCCGAGGCGGTGAACACCGAGCCGACCTTGCCGACCAGCCCGCCGGAAAACCACAGGCCGCCGGTCTGGTCGATGAAGCTGCGCATCTGCGAGGCGACGGTGCCGAAGCGGGTGGGCGCGCCGAAAATGATGGCGTCGTAGTCCTTCAGCTCGTCGACGGTGGCGACGGGCGCCTTCTGGTCGAGCTTGAAGTGGTTTGCCTGGGCCACTTCCGTCGGAACGGTCTCCGGCACGCGCTTCACCACCACCTCGGCGCCGGCCTCGCGGGCACCCTCGGCGACGGCCTCGGCCATGGTCTCGAGGTGGCCGTAGGTCGAATAGTAGAGAACGAGAACTTTAGCCATCGGATCAACTCCCTGCATCTCGCTGCGAACCGCGAGGGCGATCCGCTGAATGTCGCGGTGCAAGCTAAGACCGGCATGGCGGGCACAAAAGCCATATGATCGACAGAGTGGTATTGCATCCGCGCAATCGAAACCCGGTCGACGGCCGCCATCTTCGCGTGGGAGGCGGACATATGGGACAACCTCGCGCGCGGCTTGCCTTCGGCGGGCGAAACCCTTAATCCCCCGGTACGTGGGAGAGCCCGTAGCTCAGCCGGTAGAGCACGTGACTTTTAATCATGGGGTCCTGGGTTCGAGTCCCAGCGGGCTCACCACGTAATCTCATGATAAATAAAGATAATATACGGCCGAATATTGCCCGAGCCCTCCTATTCCTCTCCCGGGGTAGTGATCGGGGTAACGATAGGGCCGGTTTTCCAGCGCCGCGCGGCACCGAGCGGCGCACCGCCGCGATCCCGTAGGCGCCCCTCCACGCTCCAAATGAGTTCGTGCGTCTTCTCTGCCCGTGATGGGCGGGAGATGCTAGACATGTCAACGTTTGCAGGGCGGCGGTTCAGAGTGAAAGGGGGCAGCATGGCTCGTAGACGCGGTACATATCTCGGCGGCTCGACCATCCTGCAACTCAAGAAGCCGAAGAAATCCAGCGCATCTCTCAAGTCCCACTTCGCCGACAGCCGGTATGATTCGCCGCCGCTCACTCCGGAAGAGGAGTTGGAGCGAGAGATAACGATCACCGAACTGTTCGGCCCCTCGACGTCGTTTTCAGCATCGGCGCGGACACCCAAGCGCCGGTAGGCTGTCGCTTCGGGCGAGCGATGCTGGATATGGCTGGGGCGGCTCGTGTAGTGGGATGAGAAAATAAGATGGCGAGTTTGAAATCCTTAAACTGGACACTAATCGTAAGCGCAGCCTTGTTTTGCTACCTCGTGAGAGACCACGGGATTTTAGGATGGTTCCTTGTCGCCAGCATACATGGCATTGTTGGCATTTTGTACGTGCTCGAACAAAAGCTCGATAAGATCCAATCTACCATAGATAATCTTGACCTCTGACGCCGACGCCCCCTTCGCGAGGGCGCGGATTGGATGTCGCCAAGCCCCTTCTCCACCGTGACGAACCCGCCGATCAGCCGGCGACGGTGGGCGCAACCAAGGCGACGGGTGCCGTCGGGAGGGCCTGAATGCCGCTCCAGCCATGCCAGCCGACATAGACGCCCACGGCGACGAGGAGCGCGCCGGAGAGATAGGGCGCCCGCCGGGCGGCCGTGGAGAACCAGTTCCACCGCTTGCTGGCATGCTGGACGCTCAGCGCCGCCGCCGCACCGACCGCGACGAGCGTGACGGCAAGGCCGATCGAGAAGCAGAGCACGAGGCCGAACCCCAGCGTGAACTCGCGCAGCTGCAGGCAGAGCAGCAGCACCGTGATGGCGGCCGGGCAGGGGATAAGCCCGCCGGTCAGGCCGAAGAGAACGATCTGCCAGGTGGTCACGTTGCGATCGGCGAAGCGCTTGCGGATGTCGTTGGCATGCGCCAGCTCGTGCGCATCCTGATAGCTGTCCGTTCCGACCTCGAGGCCGCGCAGTTCCTCGTGCAGATGGTCGTGCCCCTCCGAGCTCTTGAGGAACGACACATCGAAGTCATGCGAATGATTGCCGTGCCCGAGCGCCAGGCGAACCATGAAGTCGAACGGCTCGGGAATCGCCTCCACGCTCTCGATGTAGCTGCCGCGCTCGGCGAAGGCGAAGCTCTGGCTGCGGCCGTCCGGACGCTCGATGGTGAGCTTCACCTCGCCCGCCGTCCACGGCTTGCCGCGCTCGGGGCTGAAGCGCCAGTGGGCGTCGCCGTGCCCATGATCGTGCAGTTCCAGCTTGTGGAGCCCATGGCCGGTGTCGATCATCCGCACATCCGACGCGCCGTGCCCTTGATCGTGGCCGCCGTGATCATGATCGCCATGATCGTGCCCATGGCTGTGATCGTGCCCATGGCTGTGACCGTGATCGTGCCCCATCGCCAGCTTCGCGCGCTGCTGGTCCTCGTAGGTCCGCCAGAGCATCCATGCCGCCATGGCAACGATGACGAAGGCCGAGACGAGCTGCAGATATGGCTCGAAGGTTTCAGGGGCGATCCCCCGCCAGAGATACATGCCGCCGAGCGCGATGATCCAGACGATCAGCGTGTGCGATGCCGTGGCGGCGAGGCCGAGGAGAACGGCCTGGCTCACGGTCCCGCGGACGGCGACGATGAAGGCCGCCATCATCGTCTTGGAATGCCCGGGCTCCAGCCCATGGAGCGCGCCGAGCAAGATGGCGCTGGGAATGAAGAGCCACGCGTGGGTGGTACTTTGCTGGATCAGCTCGGCGAATGTGGGCATGGGACCTCAGAGATATTTGATGATTTCCTTGAAATCGTCGATCGAGCGCCGCTCATCCCGCTCCAAAGGCGCCAGGACTTCATCGAGACAATGATCGAGATGGTCCTGGATAAGGGTCTTCTTGGCCTGACTGATCGCCTTCTCCACGGCGTGGAGCTGCTGGGCGATGTCGAGGCACGTCCGACCGGACTCCAGCATCTCGATCACCGTGCGCAGGTGGCCGTGAGAACGCTTGAGGCGCTTCACGATCTGCGGGTGGCTCGCGTGGACATGCGGATGCTCGCTCATGATGGACTCCTATCCCCCCTAGGGGGTTATGTCGATCCCCCCGGGGAGGATATTTTGATGGCAGATTTTCGCACGGGGCCGCCGCGCGGCCAACGCGGCGCTCTTAAAGCATTGATGGATTGGAGCGCGAGCCATTGCGCTTCGCTTCAGTCCCGCGCGGGCAGGGCCCGCTCGATATGTGCCGTCGCGGCCGGGTGGCCGACGCTCGCCACAGCAGGCGCCGGCCGCGAAGAGCCAAGACACGCGATCACGGCGCAAATATTTGACCTCGCCGACCACGACCATGCGGGCCGCCGGAACAAATTGCGGTCTCGGAATTTCTATCAGCGGTTGTCAACGCTGCATCACAGTCGGCCTGTCGCTGTGGCAACCCCAGCGCGCTGTTCCCTGAAGATGTGAGTTGACACCTGCATTGCCGGTCGTGTTCTATCGTCGTTATCTGCCAGAGTCGCACTAACCTCGGCGATCTATGTAGTAATTATCGCGCATAGATCTGTACGCGCCGCAGGAATGTGCAGTGTTGAATTCGACAAATAAATAAATAATGAAATTCGAAATATTGTCGACTTCATGTAGAGGTAATATAATCCTTACGACGTGAGCGGTTACGCTGGGCAGGCGGTGCGGGTTCTTTCGCCTCGCTCGCTCGGCCTTCCTCCTCGGAGCGCGGTGCCTCATGCAGCAGAATGCCATCTATCTCCACTTTCCCGATCGTGCCGCCGCGCTGGCCATGGGCGCGGCACTCGCGGGCGGGGAGAGAGTCGAGCGGCTCCAGCCGGAAGGCGTTTATGTCGGCACCTATTGGCGGATGGACGATATCGGCACGCTCTACCGGCCGACCGGCGCCGTGGACGGGGAGGGCGCCCCGCTCTACGAGGCGCTGGCGGGCTATTACGTCAATATGGTGTGGTGCGGGCCCGTTGAGACGCTGCCGGACGCCATCGACGCCTTCCGCATCTATCCCGACACGCCGTTTGCCGTGCAGGCCGGGCGCGCTTCCTGAGCGATTCCTCGCCCCCTAGGGCGGCGGGCTTTCGCGGCCTAGCGGGCCGCCGGACGGCTAGACGCCAGCGTCTCGACCGACTTCAGGTGCCGCTGGGAGACCGGCGTCGACAGGCCGTTGCTGAGGCGGAGCGTCCCGGTGCGCCCGGTGCGAACGAAGCTATCCACCGCGTCGTCCGCCACCCACCAGGAACGATGCACCTGTCGCCCGGCCGTGGGCGCGGTCTCGGCCATCGCGTCGCTCAGGCGCAGCAGCAGGAGCGCCGAGCCGCGCTCAGTGTGCACGCGCACATAGTGGTCTTCCATCTCGAGGCAGATCAGCCGGCCGCGCAGTCCCGGCGCAAGGCGCTGGACGAGGCGGCTCTCCACAAGTTGCGGCGCTGCGGGAGGCACGTTCGGCACGATAGCGGCCGGCAGCGCGCCCGCCGTTCCCCTTTGGACGGGCGGACAGTCCGAGACGGTTTCGGGCGCGCGGGCGAGAGCGGCGCGGGCGATCAGCCACACGCCGGAGCCGACGAGGACGATCTGCACGTATTTCTCGCCGAGTTCGAGAAGGGTCACCTGCCATCCGGTGAACAGGTAGGTCGCCGGCGCGACGATAAGGAGCATCGGGAAGGCGGCGAGGGCGATGATCGCCGCCCGCTTCGCCACCGGGCGTGCCTCCGCGAACAGGCCCGCATTGCCGAGCAGTTCCTCGGTGATCGCCATCACGACGAACCAGCTCGCCAGCATCCCGCTCCAGTACAGCAGCCCGGAGAGAAAGGGCTCGTCATCGGTGCCGAACGGACCGACCCAGGCGAAGGCCGGGCCGAGGGCGAGGGCGAACCCCACCTCCGCTGTCCAGCGCGGCAGCCGGACGGCGGGGTGGAAACTGGCGAATTCACGCATCGTGAACGGTCCCGATTCCTGTGTCGGGGCACCGTTGACGAAGAGTTTGGCGCAATTGCGAAACCGGGCTGGAGGCAGTCGGGTGCGGCGGGAATTGTGCGGCGGTCCGCAAGACCTGCGTTTTCACTCACGAAGAGCCGCTGCATGAGAAACGCCGACCTGACCTGCATCAGGCCGTCCTCGATCGTCCCTGCCATGATGATCGCGATCCTGTCGCTTACCCCGAGGCCGGCGAGAGCCGACGAGGCTGCGCCGCCCGAAACGGCCCGGCGCGAAACCGCCGAGCCTATGAGCGGCTGGGACTTCGACACCGCCAGCGCCGATCTGCGCTCCACGGTGAACGAGCAGCTCACCTTCGCCAACCAGCGGCTGGCGGAGTGGAAGGTCATCCTCGGCGGCGGGGCGATGATCGCGCCGAAATATGAAGGCTCGAACGAGCTCGACGTGCAGCCGATCCCGTTCTTCGCCGCCAGCTTCGGCGAGTGGGTGAAGGTCGATCCGCGCGCGGTCTCGATAAGCCTGTACGAGCTCGGCAATCTGCGCTTCAGCGGCCAGGTCGGCTACGACCGCGGGCGCAAGGAGGACGATTCCGACAAGCTGCGCGGCCTCGGCGACATCGATGTCGGCGCGGTGGTCGGCGGCACGGTGCAGTTCGGCACCGACCCGTTCGACTTCTACGCCTCGTTCAGCCAGATCATCGGCGGCAGCGACGGCATCGAGGTCACGTTCGGTGGCGACTTCGCGCAGACCATCGACCGATTCCGCCTGTCGGCCGGCCTGTCGACCACCTGGGCCGACGGGGACTACATGCAGACCTTCTTCGGCGTGACGCCGGAACAGTCCGCGCGCTCGGGCCTCCCCGCCTATTCGATCGGCGCGGGGTTCAAGCGCGTCGATCTCGACCTCGCCGTCACCTACGCGGTCAGCGAGCACTGGGTCGTGCGCGGGCAGGTCGGCCTCGGCTACCTGCTGGGCGACGTCGCCGACAGCCCGATCGTGCAGGACGAGTTCCAGCCATCGGTCACCTTCGCCGTCGGCTACCGCTTCTGAGCGGCGCCGACGCGGAAAGCCCGGTGCCCAGGTCTGCGAGCCCCCGAGGGCCCGGGCACCGGGCTGCTATTTCCCGGAAGCGGAACCGGGCGCGGGTCTACATGAACGTCACCTGCCCGGTGGAGATGTCGTAGACGCCGGCCGCCGCCGTCAGCTTGCCCGCGCTATGGAGATCCGAGAGGATCGGCGCCGCGGTCCTCGCCCGCTCCGCGTTCAGCTGCGCGTTCTTCGCCGTCGCGGCGGCGAGCAGATCCTCCGCCTTGTCGTCCATCGCGGCATACACCGCCGGCCGGATGGCGTTGACGAGGCTCGGCAGGTGGCCGGGCGGCAGGGTCCTGTCCTTGATCGACTTGATCGTGGCGTCGACCGCGCCGCAGGACGAATGGCCGAGCACGAGGATCGTGCCGATACCGAGCACGGCGGCGCCGTATTCGAGGCTGGCGAGGCCGTCCTCGTTGATGAAGTTGCCGGCGACGCGGACGATGAACAGCTCGCCCGGCCCCTGGTCGAAGATCAGCTCGGGAACGACGCGCGAATCCGAGCAGGTGACGATGGCGGCGAAGGGCTGCTGCCCGAGCGAGCGCTTGGAGCGGCCGACCGAATGGTCGGTGTTGATCGGCGCATTGGCGACGTAGCGCGCATTGCCTTCCTTGAGACGCGTCAGCGCGTCCTGCGAGCCGGCGGGAGCCGCCGTCTGGGCGGAAGCCCGGGACATGAAGGCACCCGTCAGCGAGAGGGCGAGGCCGCCCGCGATCAGACGTCGCCGGTCCAGCATACCCATCGAACAATCACGGCACATGGCCAACCCCCCAGTTGTTTGTTGCCAGGATGCGCAAAAAGGGCGCGCACGCTCTTTTCAATAGGAAGGTGAGGCAATGCCGACTATCCGGAAACCGCAAAGCCGGCGGCGGCAGCAGCCGATTTCCCTTGTCGCTCCGTTCATTAGGAGGTGAGCGTCGCGGAAGGCGTCTCCTCGAACATCTGTTTGTAATCGCCGGCGAAGCGGCCCAGATGCAGGAAGCCGAGCCGCATCGCCACCTGCGTGACGCTGGTCTCCTCCGGCGTCGCGGCGAGCAGCATCGCCCGCGCGCGGCTGAGGCGGCACAGCCGCAGATAGGCGAGGGGCGAGATGCCGACATATTCGCGGAACGCGTATTGGAGCGTGCGCTCGCACACGCCCACCGCGGCGCAGATGTCGGAGAGGGTGGGAAGATCGTCGCCCTCCATGCGCTCCTCGACGAAGGCGCGCGCCGACTGGCAGATTCGCAGAGCTCGCGCCCGGGTGGGGGGCGGCGGAGAGGCGGTGCCCTGCCTAGCCGCCACCACCACGGCCTGCACCACGGACTGGAAGACGAGCCGGTCCAGCACGCGGGGATCGGGATGGTCGCCGTCGTCCGCCTCGGCGCTCTCCAGCCACAGGTCCACCGCCTGCCGTAGCTCGGGGAGGGCGGCCGGCAGGGCCGTCAGCGCGCGCGGCGCGTCCTCCCACCGCTCGGGATCGAGCGCGCAGGCCGCGTGCTGGAACGCCTGCTGGCTGAAGCCGACATAGAAGGTGCGCGCCCCGGCGGGCACGCGCAGGTCGAACTCGGTGTTCTCCGGCATGAAGAAGATCGCTTCCTCCGCACCTGTGCAGCGGTCGGTGAAGCGGAACGCCGGATCGGGCGTGCATTGCGAGACGGTGCACAAATCGGCCGGCGTGGCTCCCAGCTTCTGGACCGCCGCATATTGCGTCTCGCGCACGATCTGCGCCCCGGACAGGCCGAGGCTGTCCATGCGCGCGACGCGCCGGCCGGGGCTGAGCTGGAAGCACTGCATGGAGAAGCGCGGCTGCAGCGCCGCCTGGAGCGCGGCGTCCTCGATCTCCACCGAGCGCAGGCCCTCCTCGCGCGGATGCTCGCCGCACATGTCCCCGTCACCGGGAGGAGGAGGCGGAGTGCCGAGGGCTGCCTCTCCCGCCGGGAGAGCGCCGGTGCGCCAAGCCGATTCCATGTGCCCTCATGTCGACCCGCCGCACGGTAGAGCAGCGGGCACGACTATACCTGCGAAACCTGGCAAACCGCCACCCGACCTTCCCAAGGGGCGGGAGCGGTTCCGTCCGGGCCATTACGGCGAAGGGCGTGCGCGAATACATCTTGGCCGGCACGGCGCTACCGGCGATAATCTCACGGCGAGGCCGGAGTCCGACGGCCGCGAGCTTAGGATCGCCCGCGAGGCGCCATGAGTGCGGCCAACGTCTCCCGCTCCCGTCTCCTGTCGTCCTTTCCGGTCGACCTCGGCTGGCGCAATGTCAGCTTCGCGCTGCGGATCGGGATCGCCGGCGTCGCCGCCCTCGCCATCGCCTACCAGCTCGAGATGCAGGACCCCCAATGGGCGATCCTGACCGTCTACCTCCTTGCCCAGCCGACCGCGGGCGGCGCGCTCGCCAAGAGTGCGTATCGCGTGGTCGGCACGGTCGGCGGCGCCTTCGTGGGGCTGCTGATCCTGAAGCTCTACGCCGAGGCGGCGGTGCCGCTGGTGGGCTGCGTCGCGCTCTGGCTCGGCGGCTGCTTCTATGCCGGCGCGCGGCTGCGCAACTACGCCTCCTATGGCTTCTTGCTGTCGGGCTACACCACGCTGCTGGTGGCGCTGGAAGGCGCGACCGATCCGATGAACGCCTGGTCGATCGCCGCCGACCGCACCGGCGAGATCATCATCGGCATCGCCTGCGCCACAGCGGCGACCGTGCTGGTGATGCCGCGCTATGCCGGCGTCGTGCTGCGCGAGCAGATGGCGCGGCTCGTCAGCGAACTCGCCCATTACGGGGCGACCGCGCTGCGCCCGGGCACTTCGCTCGCCGCCTTCGCGGCGCTGCGCCGGCAGATGGTGGAGGCGATCGTCAGCTTCGATGCGCTGCGCTCCTACACGGTGTTCGAGGCGCCGGAGATGCGGGCCGACGACGTGCTGCTGCGCCGCGCGGTGCGCGAGTTCCTGCGCGTCCTCGCCGTGGCGCGCGGGCTCTACATGCGGATCGGCGATTTCCGCGTCGAAGGCGCCGGGCCGGTCCTTGCGCAAATGCAGCCGGCGATGGAGGCAACGGCGGCGACGCTCGACCGCATCGCCGCGAACCCCAATGCCTTCGCCGACCTGCACGCGGTGCGCAGGGAATTGCTGGCCGCACGGGCCGGGCTCGGGGCGGGCGCGCAGCGGCTGGAGGCGATGGCCGGCACGGTGCCGTTCGAGCCGCTGGCCGACGGGCTGCTCATCCTGCGTCGCTCAGGGGACCTTCTGCACGGCCTCTCCATGGTGATGGTGAGCGAGGCGGCCAGCGTGCGTGCGCGCCGCCCGACCTCGGTGCGGCGCCCGCAGCACACATTGCCGGCCTCCGCGCGCCTCGAGGCGGTGCTGATCGGCCTGCGGGCGGTGCTCGCCATCGTCCTCGCCAGCCTCTTCTGGGCCGCGACCGAATGGACCTACGGCTTCAACGCGCTGACCGGCGTCGGGCTGATGCTGTTCTTCTCGGTCAACCAGGACCGGCCCGGCAAGCTCGGCCTGCCGGTGATGATCTGGACCGTGCTTGCCCTCGTCATCTCCTACTTCGCCATGGTGCTGGTGCTGCCACGCATCGAGGGGTTCGAGGCGCTCGCCCTGTTCCTCGTCCTTCTCCTCCTGCCCGGCGGGCTGATGGCCGGCACACCGCAGCTGATGTGGCCCGGCGTCATGCTGGCCGGCTTCATCGGCGCCCAACTCGGCACCGGCAACGTGTTCCGGCCGGACGACCTCGCCTTCTTCAACGCCAACCTCGCCTTCGTGCTCGGCATGGCGACGTGCCTCGGCTTTCTCGCCCTGGTGCCGGTCACCTCGACGGCGACCCGCACCGCCTTCTGGAGAAAAGTGATCGGCCGGCTGCTGCCGGAAGCGGCGCGCGGGGTGCGCCACGAGCGGCGGATCCTTGGGCAGGTCCTGGACATGCTGGCGGAGCTGCTGCCGCGCCTGTCGCTCGACCGGACGCCGGACGAGGATTTCCTGCGCGGTGCGCTCGGCGCCGCCTCGACCGCTCTCGAACTCGGCCGGCTCAACCGCCTGCGCCGCGACCCGGACCTGCCGCCCGAGGTGGCAGCGCTGCTCACCACCTTCCTGGCGCGCTTCGCCGGGATGCTGGAAAGCCTGCCGCAGGCGGGGGAGGCGCGGGCAGGGCGGCTCGCGGATGCCGAGGCCGAGGTGCGCTCGGCGCGCACCAATCTCGCCGGGCTGGCGCTTCGGCCGGGCGAGCCGGGCGCGGCGCTGACGGTGCGCGCCGGCGCGTCGCTGCGCTTCATCTCGGACCGCTTCGACATCGACCGACCCTTCCTCACCCGTTCGCTCACGGAGGAATGAGCCGTGCTGTTCGCGCCGCAGATCGTCTTCCACGCGCCCGAGGCGTTCGGCTTCTACCTGCCGCCGCTGCTGATGTGGGGGCTTGCCGCGCTGCTGCCGTTCTTCGTACTGCGCTGGCTGCTGGGACTGGCGGGCTTCTACCGCCTCGTCTGGCACCGGCCGCTGTTCGACACGGCATTCTACGTCATCGTGCTCGGCGTGCTCCTGCTCGCCTTGCCGATTCTAGCGGGAGGACAGGGATGAACCGGGGCGGCGCCCTCCTTCGCGTCGGCATCACCTGCGTCGCGGTCGCGGCCGCACTGGCGATCGGCTGGCAGCTCTGGATCTACTACACGCTCTCGCCCTGGACCCGCGACGCGCGGGTGCTGGCCAACGTGATCGAGATCGCCCCGGACGTGTCCGGGCTGGTGAGCGCCGTCAACGTTTCCGACAACCAGCTCGTCCACAAGGGCGACGTGCTGTTCGTCATCGACCAGCAGCGCTTCAAGGTCGCGGCCGAGCAGGCGAGGGCGCAGGTGGCGCTGAAGGTGCAGGCGCTGAAATACGCGCAGGACACCGCCAATCGCGACACGAGCCTCGTCCGCGACGACAGCGAGGCGATCTCGGTGCAGACGGTCGAGCGAACCTCGGTCTCGGCGGCCGAGGCCGAAGCCGAGCTGCAGGCCGCGCAGGCGGCGCTCGACACGGCCGAGCTCAACCTGACCCGCAGCGAGGTTCGCGCGCCGGTCGAGGGCTACGTCACCAATCTCAACGTCTTCGTCGGCAACTACACCACGGTCGGCAAGGGCGCGATGGCGCTGGTCGATCGCAACTCCTTCTACGTCTACGCCTATTTCATGGAGACCAAGCTGCCGGCGATCCGCGACGGCGATCCCGCGCGGGTCGAGCTGATGGCCGGCGGGGTGGTGATCGACGGCGTGGTGGAGGGGCTCAGCCGCGCCATCGCCAACACCACCGACCAGAGCGGCCTGCTCGCCAATGTGAACCCGGAATTCGACTGGATCCGGCTCGCCCAGCGCATTCCGGTCCGCATCAAGCTCGGCCCGCTGCCGCCCGGCGTCGAGCTCGCCGCCGGCATGTCGGCGACCGTGATCGTCCTCCCTCGCCGGTGATCGCGCACACGTGAGCACGGTCGTCTCATAGCCAAGGCCGATGATGTCTTTCCCCGCGCCCGGCTCGATTCCGGCGCCGAGGCCGGCCGTCTACGGCGCGGCCTCGCGACGAGAAAGGTAATCCATTCTGCATCCGGGTGAATTTCATGCTGACGCATAGGTCGCGTGCGAGATGATCGGGTCACAAGTGCGAGCGAAGGGTGCTAGGTTCCCTGCCGCAAGCTTTTGTTAACCAACGAAGCGAGCGGCAGGGTGGACGGGTATTCGATCAGCAGGCGTTTCAGGCCGATGCCGCGCGGGCGCATCGGCACCATCATCACCGTGCTGGTGGCCGTCGCCTCCCTTTCGGTGGTCGCGGTCATGGTCGAGACGGTCCGCATGGCCTATCGCGACGCCGAGTACCGCGCCGAGCGCGAGGGCCTCGGCCTGTTGCAGGCGAGCGAGAGCTACATCGCCAGCCGGCTCAGGGTCTGGGACCTGGCGCTCGAAATGAGCGTCGATCTGGTGCAGGACCCGCGCTTCTCCTCCATGCCGGCCGCCGACAAGAACGCGCTGCTGGCCAATCTGGCGTCGAAGATCAGCTTCATCGGCTCGCTGCTGGTGCTCGACAGCAACGGCAACATCGTGCTCGACCCGCTGTCGCCGCAGCCGCGGCTGGGCAATTTCGCCGACCGCGACTATTTCCTGGCGCAGAAGCCGAGGGATGCCGGGCTCTATATCAGCCAGCCCTTCCGCAGCCGCCTGCGCAACAACGACCCGAGCATCGGCATCAGTCGCCGCATCTCGAATCCCGACGGCTCGTTCGGGGGGATCGTCCTCATCGCCATCCGCCTGAACTCGATCCGGGACCTGTTCAGCAGCCTCGATCCGGGCCAGCGCGGCTCCATCACCCTGTTCAATGCCGCCGGCCGCGTACTGATGCGCCAGCCGTCGATGGACGGCACGGGTGACACCGACATCGACCTGTCGAGCAGCCCCACCTTCGCGCAAATGGTCCGGGAGAAATCGGGCACGCTCACCGCGGTAGCTGTCACCGACGGCACCGAGCGGCTCTATAATTTCTCCCAGATCCCGGGCACCGATCTCTTCATGGCGGTCGGACTCGCCTGGAACGACATCCTCTCCGGATGGTGGTTCCGGCTCTACATGACCGTCGCCTTCACCTTGACCCTCTGTTTCCTCGCCCTCGTCGTCGCGATCCGGTTGCAGCGGGAGCTGGCGCGGCGGGAGCGGGTCGAGAACGAGCTGGCGAAGCTGGCGCGCACCGATCCGCTGACCGAGCTCGCCAACCGGCGCGTCTTCGACGAGAGCCTGGAGCGGGAATGGCGGCGCACGCGGCGGACCCACAAGGAGCTCTCGCTGCTGCTGGTCGATTCCGACCACTTCAAGCAGGTCAACGACCGCCATGGCCACACCATCGGCGACCGCGTGCTCAAGAAAATCGGCGACGTGCTGGCGCGTCATGCCCGCCGCGCGGGCGACCTCGCCGTGCGCTATGGCGGCGAGGAATTCGCGATGATCCTGCCCGATACGCCGGCCGAGGGCGCGTGCAAGCTCGCCTCCGAGATCTGCCAGGCGGTCGAGGAGGAGACCGGGCACATGACCTCGCTCTCCCAGGCCTGCACGGTGAGCATCGGCGTCGCGTCCTCCCACGCCCATGTGGCGACCGCGAGCCAGCTCGTGAAGGAAGCGGACGCCGCGCTCTACCTCGCCAAGGAAGCGGGCCGCAATTGCGTCAAGTGCTTTGAGCCGCCGCTGAAGGGAACGGCGTTCCCGGCGACGTAGGGGACCAGCGCGCAATGAGCGTCGGGGAGGGGACGGGCACGGCCCCGCCTGCCGCAACGCGAGGCGGAGGGCGGCAGGGCGCTGTCATCGTGGCACCCCTTTCGCATGTCACACGGGTCGAGTAGAAGCGCCCACGAACCCTCCGTGGGCGAGCGAGGAACTGGGGAAGCGCATGACCGCCATAGTCGATATCGTTGGGCGTGAGATTCTGGACAGCCGCGGCAACCCGACCGTCGAGGTCGACGTGGTGCTAGAGGATGGCTCTAAGGGTCGCGCCGCCGTTCCCTCGGGCGCCTCGACCGGCGCGCACGAGGCCGTGGAGCTTCGGGACGGCGACAAGGAGCGCTATCTCGGCAAGGGCGTGACCAAGGCGGTCGACGCGGTCAATGGCGAGATCTTCGACGCCATCGGCGGCATGGATGCCGAGGACCAGGTGGCGATCGACCAGATCCTGATCGATCTCGACGGCACACCCAACAAGGCGCGGCTCGGCGCCAACGCCATTCTCGGCGTCTCGCTGGCGCTGGCCAAGGCGGCCGCGGCGGCGCGCGACCTGCCGCTCTACCGCTATATCGGCGGCACCAATGCCCGCACCCTGCCGGTGCCGATGATGAACATCGTCAATGGCGGCGCTCATGCCGACAACCCGATCGATTTCCAGGAATTCATGATCCTGCCGGTCGGCGCGCCGACCTTCGCCGAAGCGCTGCGCACCGGCTCGGAGATCTTCCACACGCTGAAGAAGGCCCTCAAAGACGCCGGGCACAACACCAATGTCGGCGACGAGGGCGGCTTCGCGCCGAACCTGCCGTCCGCCGACGCGGCGCTGGGCTTCGTGATGAAGGCGATCGAATCGGCCGGCTACACCCCGGGCGAGGACGTGTGCATCGGCCTCGACTGCGCCGCGACCGAGTTCTTCAAGAACGGCAAGTACGACTATGAGGGCGAGGGCACCGTCCGCGACGTCGAGGCCCAGGTTGCCTACCTCGCCGACCTCGTGGCGCGCTACCCCATCGTCACCGTCGAGGACGCCATGTCCGAGGACGACTGGGAGGGCTGGAAGCTGCTCACCGATGCCATCGGCTCCAAGTGCCAGCTCGTGGGCGACGACCTGTTCGTGACCAACGTCACGCGCCTGTCGGCCGGCATCAAGCAGGGCGTCGGCAACTCGATCCTGGTCAAGGTGAACCAGATCGGCTCGCTGACCGAGACGCTGAACGCGGTCGAGATGGCCCACAAGGCCGGCTACACGGCGGTGATGTCGCATCGCTCGGGCGAGACCGAGGATTCGACCATCGCCGACCTCGCCGTCGCGACCAATTGCGGGCAGATCAAGACCGGCTCGCTGGCCCGCTCCGACCGCACCGCCAAGTACAACCAGCTCCTGCGCATCGAGCAGGAACTCGGGCCGCAGGCGCTCTATGCCGGCCGCGCGGCGCTGAAGGCGCTGGGCTGAGTCGCGAAGGCTCCCGCCGCGGCGCCCGCCTCTCAGGCGTCGCCGGCATCCATTAGCCGACCACATAAACGGTCCCGGCGGGCATCCCCTCCGGGATCGTTTCTTTTTCGGCGTGCCGAAGCGAGGAGCGGGGAGGGCGACATGCGCGCGTCGCTTTTTGCCCGCAGAGTTAACGGAGCCTCAACCCGCGCGCGGCTAGGCTCCGCTCATGATCATTCGCACCCGCTGGCGCTCCTTCTTCCAGACCGTCACCCTGCATCTCGGGGCGGCGGCGCTGATCGGCTATTTCGCCTTCCAGGGCTATAACGGGCAGTACGGGCTTCTGGCCCGACGCCACTTCGAGCAGGAGCTCGCCGACCTCACGGCGCAGCGCGACGACATCCGCTCCCGGCGCGAGGCGCTGGAGGCCAAGGTGGCGCTGCTCTCGCCCGAACGGATCGACGCCGACACGCTCGACGAGGAGGCGAGGGCGCTGCTCAACCTCGTCAATCCCAAGGATCTCGTTTTGCTGCGCACCCCCGGAACGACGGCGCGCCCGGAATAATCATGCGGAACCGCATTTTCGGCGCAGCGTTGGTATGCCACATACGCAGGGCGGGAAGTGGCGCGATTGCAAAAGCTTAACTTGATGTGAGCTAATTTCGTTCCTGAACTATATTTCCGTTAAAGTCCGGAAACTGCTGCGCCTACAGCATGTTGTGCGTTGCAGCATTGCGCTGAAAGCGTAGCGCAGTGTCCGAAGGTGCGTTATTAAGCTCGGCAAATTCCGCAACGAGCTGAGGATGCGCCATGGTAGTTGCCGCCAAGAAATCGGCCGCCAGCAAGACCGTCGCCAAAGCCGCCGCGCCCAAGGGAACTTCCCGGCGTTCGGAGAAGGCCCCGACGGTTCCCGACTTCACCAAGGCGGAAGAGCTCGACGCCTACCGCGACATGCTGAGGATCCGCCGCTTCGAGGAGAAGGCGGGCCAGATGTACGGCATGGGCCTGATCGGCGGCTTCTGCCACCTCTATATCGGCCAGGAAGCGGTCGTGATCGGCATGCAGGCGGCGTTGAAGGATGGCGACCAGGTCATCACCGGCTACCGCGACCACGGCCACATGCTGGCCTGCGGCATGGACCCGAAGGGCGTCATGGCCGAGCTCACGGGCCGCCGCGGCGGCTATTCCAAGGGCAAGGGCGGCTCGATGCACATGTTCAGCATCGAGAAGGGCTTCTTCGGCGGCCACGGCATCGTCGGCGCGCAGGTCTCCCTCGGCACCGGCCTCTCCTTCGCCAACCACTACCGCGAGGACGGCGCGGTCTGCCTGACCTATTTCGGCGACGGCGCGGCCAATCAGGGCCAGGTCTATGAGAGCTTCAACATGGCGGAGCTCTGGAAGCTGCCGGTGGTCTACATCATCGAGAACAACAAGTACGCCATGGGCACCGCGGTGAACCGCGCCACCGCCCAGGCGGACTTCTCCAAGCGCGGCAGCTCGTTCAACATTCCCGGCGAGCAGGTCGACGGCATGGACGTGCGCGCGGTGAAGGCCGCCGGCGAGCGCGCGGTCGAGTTCGCCCGCTCCGGCAAGGGCCCCTACATCCTCGAAATGCTCACCTACCGCTATCGCGGCCACTCCATGTCCGACCCGGCCAAGTACCGGTCGAAGGAGGAGGTGCAGAAGATGCGTACCGAGCACGATCCGATCGAGCAGGTGCGCGCGCGTCTGCTGGACAAGAAGTGGGCGAGCGAGGACGAGCTCAAGGCGATCGACGCCGAGATCCGCGACGTCATGAACGCGGCTGCCGACTTCGCCTCGCACGATCCCGAGCCGGATCCTTCCGAGCTCTATACCGACGTCCTGCGCTGAGCGGCGGGGCCATCGGATGCTCGTCGAGCTGTTCTGGGTCGCGATCGTCGCCGGGGCGTCTTCCGCCGTGGTGATCTGGGTTCTCGCGACCCGGGCCGCCTTCGGCGTCGTTTCGGCGGGCCATCCGAGCCTCGCAGATCGCATCCGCCTCGTGCTGTGGCCCTTCGGGGTCCGCCACTCGGCCGCGGTGTCCGCCGAAACCGCCGCCAGCTTCAACAAGATGCTGGTCGGCTTCTTCATAGCCCTTCTCGTGGCCATCGCTTCGGTGGCCGTCTACAGCAACCTGACGTTCGTGCCGCCCGCACGGATGCAGTGACGCGCGATCTTGCCGAGGAACGCCGCCATGTCGACCGAAATACTGATGCCGGCCCTCTCCCCCACCATGGAGAAGGGCAATATCGCCAAGTGGCTCAAGAAGGAGGGTGACACCGTCAAGTCCGGCGACGTCATCGCCGAGATCGAGACCGACAAGGCGACCATGGAGGTCGAGGCGATCGACGAGGGCACGCTGGGCAAGATCCTGGTCCCCGAGGGCTCGCAGGACGTCGCGGTCAACACGCCGATCGCGGTGATCCTCGCCGATGGCGAGGACGCCAGCGCCATCGGCTCCGCGCCCAAGGCCGCCGAATCGGCCCCGCCGGTGGAGGCCGCCCCGCTCGCTCCCTCGCCGGTGGCGAGCGCCGCGCCGGCGACCCCCGCGAGCGTCACCTCGGCCGTAGCGGCCCCGCCGCAGCCCGAGACGGTGCCCGAGCCCGACGTGCCGGAAGGCACGGAGATGGTGAACCTCACCATGCGCGAGGCGCTGCGCGACGCCATGGCCGAGGAGATGCGCCGCGACGGCGACGTCTTCGTCATGGGCGAGGAGGTCGCCGAATATCAGGGCGCCTACAAGATCACCCAGGGCCTGCTGCAGGAATTCGGCGCCAAGCGCGTCATCGACACCCCGATCACCGAGCACGGCTTCGCGGGCGTCGGCGTCGGCGCCGCGATGGCGGGGCTGAAGCCGATCGTCGAGTTCATGACCTTCAACTTCGCCATGCAGGCGATGGACCAGATCATCAACTCGGCGGCGAAGACGCACTACATGTCGGGCGGGCAGATCGGCTGCTCCATCGTGTTCCGCGGCCCGAACGGCGCGGCGGCGCGCGTGGCGGCCCAGCACAGCCAGGACTTCACCGCCTGGTACAGCCACATTCCCGGCCTCAAGGTCGTCGCGCCCTACACGGCGGCGGACGCCAAGGGCCTGCTGAAGGCGGCGATCCGCGATCCCAACCCGGTCGTGTTCCTCGAGAACGAGATCCTCTACGGCCATTCCTCGCCGGTGCCGAAGCTCGACGACTTCGTGATCCCGATCGGCAAGGCGCGCATCGCGCGGCCGGGCAAGGACGTCACGCTGGTCGCCTGGTCGATCGGCATGAACTACGCGCTCAAGGCGGCCGAGGAGCTCGCCAAGCTCGGCATCGACGCCGAGGTGATCGACCTGCGCACCATCCGCCCGATGGACGTCGATTCGATCGTCGCCTCGGTGCAGAAGACCGGGCGCTGCGTCACGGTCGAGGAGGGCTGGCACCAGTCCGGCGTCGGCGCCGAGATCGTCGCCCAGCTCATGGAGAAGGCGTTCGACTATCTCGACGCCCCCGTGCTGCGCGTCACCGGCAAGGACGTGCCCATGCCCTACGCCGCCAATCTCGAAAAGCTCGCCCTGCCGTCGGTGCAGGAGGTCGTCGAGGCCGCGCGGGCCGTCACCTATCGCTGAGGCGGGAGTTCGCTATGTCCATCGACATTCTGATGCCTGCCCTGTCTCCGACCATGGAGAAGGGCAACCTCGCCAAATGGCTGAAGAAGGAAGGCGACAAGGTCGCGCCGGGTGACGTGATCGCCGAGATCGAGACCGACAAGGCGACCATGGAGGTCGAGGCGGTCGACGAAGGCACGCTCGCCAAGATCATGGTGCCGGAAGGCTCGGCCGACGTGCCGGTGAACCAGCTCATCGCCGTGCTCGCCGCCGATGGCGAGGATGTGAGCGCGGTCGCCGCCAGCGCCGGTTCTTCGCCGGCCCCCGAGGCGCCGAAGGCCGAAGCGCCCAAGGCAGAGGCGCCCGCCGCCGAGGCCCCGAAGGGTCCAGAGCCGGCGCCTGCCGCAGCTCCCGCCGTCGCCGCGCCGACCGCTCCGGCGCCCGGCGTCGCGCCGGTCCCGGCGGCCGCCGCCTCCGGCAGCCGCGTCTTCGCCTCGCCGCTGGCCCGCCGCCTCGCCAAGGAGAAGGGGATCGACCTCTCGGCCGTGGCCGGCTCCGGCCCGCATGGCCGCATCGTCGCCGCCGATATCGCCGGCGCGACGCCCGGAGTCGCCAAGCCGGCCGCTGCGGCGCCGGCGGTCGCGCCCGCTCCGGCGGCTGCTCCCGCGGCACCTGCCGCCGCTGCCGCGCCGGTCTCCGCCAGCGCGGTGCTTGAGCAGGCCAAGGCGTTCTACGAGCCCGGCACCTATGAGGAGGTGCCGCTCGACGCCATGCGCCGCGTCATCGCCCAGCGCATGACCGAGGCCCGGCAGACCGTCCCGACCTTCTACCTCACCGTCGACTGCGACGTGGACGAGTTGCTCAAGCTTCGCGAGATGCTGAACAAGCAGGCGCCGGAGAAGGACGGCAAGGCCGCCTACAAGCTCTCGGTCAACGACTTCGTCATCAAGGCCTACGCACTCGCCTTCCAGCAGGTGCCGGACGCCAACATGGTGTGGGGCGGCGATCGCTACCTCAAGCTGAAGCACTCCGACATCGGCGTCGCGGTGGCGATCGACGGCGGCAAGGGCCTTTTGACCCCGATCATCCGCAAGGCCGAGATCAAGACCCTGTCGGCGATCTCCAACGAGACCCGCGACCTCGCCATCCGCGCCCGCAACAAGAAGCTGGCGCCGAACGAGTACCAGGGTGGATCGTCGGCGATTTCGAACCTAGGCATGTTTGGAATCAAGGACTTCACGGCGATCATTAATCCGCCGCATGCAACGATTCTCGCCGTCGGCACGAGCGAGCAGCGCGCCGTCGTGCGCAAGGGCGAGCTCACCATCGCCACCCAGATGACGGTGACGATTTCCTGCGACCACCGGGTGATGGACGGCGCCATGGGCGCCCAGCTGATCGGCGCCTTCAAGCAGATCATCGAAAACCCGATGTCGATGCTGGTGTGAGGAACGAGATGGCCACGAATTACGACGTCCTCATCATCGGTTCCGGTCCCGGCGGCTATGTCGGCGCCATCCGCGCCGCCCAGCTCGGGCTCAAGGTCGCTGTCGTCGAGCGCCAGTACATGGGCGGCATCTGCCCAAACTGGGGCTGCATCCCGGCCAAGGCGCTGCTGCGCTCGGCCGAGATCTTCCACTATATCGAGCACGCCAAGGACTACGGCCTCGTCGCTGAGAAATTCGGCGTCGACATCGCCGGCGTGGTGAAGCGCTCGCGCGGCATCGCGGCGCAGATGAGCAACGGCGTCGGCTTCCTGCTCAAGAAGAACAAGGTCGACGTGATCTGGGGCCAGGCGACAATCACCGCGCCCGGCAAGGTCTCGGTCGCCGCCACTGACGGCGCCCCGAAGGGCGCGCTCGGCGCCGGCGAGTACACGGCGAAGAACATCGTCATCGCCACCGGCGCCCGCCCGCGCGTGCTGCCGGGCATCGAGCCGGACAAGAAGCTGATCTGGACCTATTTCGAGGCGCTGGCCCCGGCGAGCGTTCCGAAGTCGCTGCTGATCATGGGCTCGGGCGCCATCGGCGTCGAATTCGCCTCGTTCTACAAGGCGATGGGCTCGGACGTGACGATCGTGGAGCTGCTGCCGCAGATCCTCCCCGTCGAGGACGAGGAGATCGCCGAGCACGCGAGGAAGCGGTTCGAGAAGCAGGGCATCAAGATCCTCACCGGCGCCAAGGTGTCGAAGGTGGTGAAGGGCGCGGACAACGTGACCGCGACCGTCGAGACCGCCGACGGCAAGAGCCAGGCGATCACTGCCGACCGGCTGATCGCCGCGGTCGGCGTGGTCGGCAATGTCGAGAATCTCGGCCTCGAGGCGGTCGGCGTGAAGACCGACCGCGGCTGCGTCGTCATCGACGGGCTGTGCCGCACCAACGTGCCGGGCATCTGGGCCATCGGCGACGTCGCCGGCCCGCCCATGCTCGCCCACAAGGCCGAGCATGAGGGCGTCATCTGCGTCGAGGCGATCGCCGGCAAGCATGCCCATCCGATGGACAAGCTCATGATCCCCGGCTGCACCTACTGCATGCCGCAGGTCGCCTCGGTCGGCCTCACCGAGAAGAAGGCCAAGGAAGCGGGCTACGAGGTCAAGGTCGGCCGCTTCCCCTTCATCGGCAACGGCAAGGCGGTGGCGCTGGGTGAGGCGGATGGCCTCGCCAAGACCATCTTCGACGCCAAGACCGGCCAGCTTCTCGGCGCGCATCTCGTCGGCGCGGAGGTGACCGAGCTGATCCAGGGCTTCGTGGTGGCAATGAATCTCGAGACCACCGAGGAAGAGCTGATCAACGCCGTCTTCCCGCATCCGACGGTTTCTGAGACGATGCACGAGAGCGTGCTCAACGCCTATGGGCGCGCCATCCACATCTGATGCGGGCGGACCGGCGCGGGGGCAGGGGCGTTTCATGGAGACGGAAACCTATTCGGCCTTGAACCAGCCGGGCGTCGGCTGGTTCGCGATGATCGTCATCGGCCTGCTGGCCGGATGGATCGCGGAGAAGGTGACGGAGAGCGACCACGGCCTGCTCACCAACCTGCTGTTCGGCCTGGTCGGCGCCTTCCTCGGCAAATATGTCGCCGAGATGGCGGCGATCCCGATCTTCGGCTTCTTCCGCACGCTGATCGCCGCGACGGTCGGCGCCATCATCGTCCTGTTCGTCTGGCGCAAGATTCGCGGGCGCTAGGCTCCGCCATGCGTTGCGCAGGGGGCGGCTGCGTGCGCGAAGCCCTTTCGCATCGGCCGGAGCGGGCTTAACTGTGGGGCATCCGCTCCCCGATGAGGCAACGGAAAGCGAATGGTCGTCGTTCTCAACACACTGAACCGCGCTCTCGAAAAGCCGCGTCATCCCGAGAAGGCGAAGCGCGCCGAGACGCCGGCGCTGAAGAAGCCGGACTGGATCCGCGTGCGCGCGCCCGGCACGCCCGGCTGGGCCGAGACGGCCTCGATCGTGCGCGCCAACGGCCTCGTCACCGTGTGCGAGGAGGCGAGCTGCCCGAACATCGGCGAGTGCTGGCAGAAGAAGCACGCAACCTTCATGATCATGGGGGATACGTGCACGCGCGCCTGCGCCTTCTGCAACGTGCGCACCGGCATGCCCGCCCCGCTCGACCAGGACGAGCCGCAGAAGGTGGCCGACGCGGTCGCCAGGCTCGGCCTCGAGCACGTGGTCATCACCTCGGTCGACCGCGATGACCTCGCCGACGGCGGCGCCGAGCATTTCGCCCGCACCATCCGGGCGATCCGCGCCACCAGCCCGAAGACCACGATCGAGATCCTGACCCCGGACTTCCTGCGCAAGGACGGCGCGCTCGAGGTGGTGGTCGAGGCGCGGCCGGACGTGTTCAACCACAACCTCGAATGCGTGCCCTCGCTCTATCTGACGGTGCGCCCCGGCGCCCGCTATTTCCACTCGCTGCGCCTGCTGCAGCGGGTGAAGGAGCTCGACCCGTCGATCTTCACCAAGTCCGGCATCATGGTCGGGCTCGGCGAGGAGCGGAACGAGGTGCTGCAGCTCATGGACGACCTGCGCTCGGCCGATATCGACTTCATTACCATCGGCCAGTATCTCCAGCCGACCCGCAAGCACCACGCGGTGATGGCCTTCGTCACGCCGGAGGAGTTTAAGTCCTACGAGACGATCGCCTACACCAAGGGCTTCCTGATGGTTTCGTCGAGCCCGCTGACGCGCTCGTCGCACCATGCGGGCGAGGACTTCGCCCGGCTGCGCGCCGCCCGCGAGGCCAAGCTCGGCGTCATGGGCAAGGGAGCGATGGGTAAGGGCGCGGCGCCCACCGCCGCTCAGGTCGCGGCAGCCGCCCCGGCGACCGCCTGAGCGATGCCGTCCTTCCGCAACAAGCGGCACGTCCGCCATTCCGCGAACGACATGTTCGACCTCGTGGCCGATGTCGAGCGCTACCCCGAATTCGTGCCGCTGTGCGCGAGCCTGCATGTGCGCCGGAAGGTGGCGAGCGGCGAGGGGGTGGAGATCCTCGTCGCCGACATGAGCGTCGCCTACAAGATGCTGCGCGAGAACTTCACCAGCCGCGTGACGCTCGACCGCCCGCGCTTCGCCATCACCGTCGAATATCTCGACGGGCCGTTCAGCCGGCTGGAGAATCGCTGGACCTTCCGGCCCGACGGCGAGCACGCCTGCGAGGTCGAATTCTTCATTTCCTACGAGTTCCGCTCGCGCACGCTCGGCCTACTCATGGGGGCGATGTTCGACGCCGCCTTCCGCCGCTTCGCCGAGGCGTTCGAGAAGCGGGCGGACGAGGTCTATGGCCGTCAGGGCGTGACCGGCTCCTGAGCCGCGAGCTCGGCCAGCATGGCGAGCGCCGTGAGTACGGAAAGCTGCCGCACGCCTGTGCGATCCTCGCCGGCGAAGACCTCCCGCCGCTCGATCATCTTCCCCGCCGCCGTCACCGCCACGAAATGCACGAGCCCAACCGGCTTCGAGGCCGAGCCGCCGCCCGGCCCGGCAATGCCGGTGATCGCCACGCCGAGCGAGGTGCGGGCGATGCGCAGCAGGCCGGAGACCATCTCGCGCGCCGTCTCGGCGCTCACCGCGCCATGGGCGTCGAGCGTCGCGGCGGCGACGCCGAGCACCTCGCGCTTGGCGGCGTTCGAATAGGTGACGAAGCCGCGGTCGAGCACGTCCGAGGAGCCGGCGATGTCGGTCAGCGCGCCCGCAACCAGGCCGCCGGTGCAGGATTCCGCCGTCGCGACGGTCAGGCGCCGCGCCCGGCACAGGTCGAGCACGCGGATCGCCTCGAGATCGATCGCATCGGTCCGCTCGTTCATCCCGTCATCCCTCGCTGGCTGGCCCGGCGGCAGTCTAACCGTTCGGCGCTCAGTCTATCCAGGGCAGGCGGACCGTGGCACTCGCCATCGCCGCGATGCCCTCGCGCCGCCCGGTGAAGCCCAGCTTTTCGCTGGTGGTCGCCTTGACGCTGACCCGGGCCAGCGAGATGCCGGCGATCTGCGCGATCCGCTCGCGCATCGCCTCGCGATGCGGGCCGATCTTCGGCGCCTCGCAGATGACGGTGGCGTCGAGATGGGCCACCAGCCCGCCGGCCGCCTTCACCAGCGCCACCGCATGGGCGAGGAAGAGGTCGGAGGAGGCGCCCTTCCATTGCGGATCGGAGGGCGGGAAGTGGTGGCCGATATCGCCGCTGCCGATCGTGCCGAGCAGCGCGTCGGTGAGTGCGTGCAGCACCACGTCGGCGTCGGAATGCCCGCTGAGCCCCTGCTGGTGGGGAATGCGCACGCCGCCGAGCACCACATGGTCGCCGGGCCCGAAGGCGTGGACGTCGAAGCCGGTTGCGCTGCGGACATCGGCGAGTGCGAGGGCGACATGGCGTTCGGCGGTCACGAAATCCTCGGGGGTCGTCAGCTTGGTGTTGGCGGGATCGCCGGGGAAGGTGGCGACCCGGTGGCCCGCCGCCTCGGCGACCGCCGCGTCGTCGGTAAGGTCGTCCGTCCCCGCGCGGGCACGGTGGGCGGCGCGAATCAGCTCGTAGCGGAAGCTCTGCGGCGTCTGCACGCTGCGCAGGCCGCCGCGGTCGGGGCCGGCGCCGACGAATCCGGGCTCGCCCACCGCCTTGATCGTGTCGACCAGCACCAGCGCGGGCACCGCCGCGCCATGACGCTCCGCCGCCGCGATGGCATCGGCGACGAGGCGCGCCGAGACGAAGGGGCGGGCGGCGTCGTGGATCAGCACCAGGTCCGGCGGGTCGTCCGCCAGCGCCTCGAGTCCCGCACGCACCGAAGCCTGCCGCGTAGCGCCGCCGGCGACCGGCGCGAGCACGCCCTCGAGCCCCGCCATGGCTTCGGCGCACCAGGACGCGTGGTCGGGGTGAATGACCGGCAGCACGTGGCGAATTCCCGGCTGACCGAGAAAGGCCTCCAGCGACCGGCGCAGCACGGTGCGTCCGCCGAGCGGGCGGAACTGCTTGGGTATGCCATCGCCCGCTCTTTGGCCGCTGCCTGCCGCGACCACGATCACGTCCGTCCGCATCACCCCGGGTACCGCCTCGTCCAATGATTGCCGCTTCATCAATCACGGCTTGTCCTGCCGGATCGTTTAGCGCAAAAGCGGGGCACATTTATAAAAGTTTTGACGTATCGTCGTCACGAGGGTTGATGATGGGCGCGCCGTGGCTATTATGTAGGCAGAGCCCTTGAGGCTCATTTCGTGTGCATCGAGTGATCACGGCTTGATCCCTACTGCTTCTGCGATCGTCAATCCCAGCATCGGCCCCGTTCCGGTGCCCAGCATGGTCGTGCTCGCGCCCATGGCCGGCATTACCGACGCACCGTTCCGGCGCATGGCGCTGCGCTACGGCGCGGGCCTCGTCGTGTCGGAGATGGTCGCCTCCCAGGCGCTCGAGGACAGGCACGAGGAGACTGTGCTGCGCGCCGAGGGCGAGGGGGTCGCCATCCACGCCGTCCAGCTCGCCGGAAACGAACCCGCCTCCATGGCGCGGGCGGCGCGAATCGCCGAGGGCGCGGGCGCGGCGATCATCGACATCAACATGGGCTGCCCGGCCAAGCGGGTGACGACCGGGCTCGCCGGCTCGGCGCTGCTGCGCGACCTCGATCTCGCCCAACGCATCATCGAGGCCGTGGTCGGCGCGGTGAAGGTGCCGGTGACGCTGAAGACCCGGCTCGGCTGGGACGAGACGCAGACGGTGGCGCCGGAGCTGGCCCGCCGGGCCGAGGCGATCGGCGTCGAGATGATCACCATTCACGGGCGCACGCGCTGCCAGTTCTACACCGGCAAGGCCGACTGGGCCGCGATCCGGCAGGTCAGCGAGGCGGTGTCGATCCCGGTGCTGGCCAATGGCGACCTCGTCCATGCCGACGACACGCCGGCGATGCTTGCCGCTTCCGGCGCCGACGGCGTGATGATCGGGCGCGGGGCGCAGGGGCGCCCGTGGTTCCCCGGCCAGGTGGCCGCGCGGCTGAAGGACGGGACCGCTCCCGCCGATCCGGCGCTTGCCGAGCAGCGCGACGTGCTGCTGGAGCTTTATGACGGCTGGCTCGGCCATTACGGCCGAGATCTCGGCCTGCGCTGCGCCCGCAAGCACATCGGCTGGGCGCTCGCCGCCGCCGCGCAGAGCGCCGGCCGGCCGGCCGAGGCGGCCGGTGCGTGGCGCCGGCGCCTGCTTACGCTCGATACGCCCGAAGGGGTCGTTGCCGGCATCGTCGACGCGTTCGATGATCTCGCCGGGGACGGACCCGCCCGGGACGACCTTGATTGGAGTGCCGCAGCATGACGTCGGCGTCGTCGGAACGCCCCGCGCCCGTGATCCCGACCGCCGAGGCCGTGGTCAACGCGCTTCCGCATCCAGTCATAACGGTCGCGGAAGACGACCGCATGGTCGACGCCAATGTCGCGGCCGAGGCCTTCTTCGAAGCCTCACTCGCGGTGCTGCAGCGCCACCGCCTGCAGGAATTCGTGCCGTTCGGCAGCCCGATCCTGGCGCTGGTCGAGCAGGTGCGCACGCGCGGCGCGGCGGTGAACGAGTATCGCGTCGACCTCGGCACGCCGCGCAATGGCGGCGAGCGCATCGTCGACATCCATGTCGCGCCGCTGCCCGAGGTGCCGGGGCACGTCGTCATCATGCTCCAGGAGCGGACCATCGCCGACAAGATGGACCGCCAGCTCACCCATCGCGGCGCGGCGCGCTCGGTCACCGCACTGGCGGCGATGCTGGCGCACGAGATCAAGAACCCGCTGTCCGGCATTCGCGGCGCGGCGCAGCTTCTGGAGCTCTCCGCCAGCGACGACGACCGCTCGCTGACCCGCCTCATCACCGAGGAGGCGGACCGCATCGTCAAGCTGGTCGACCGCATGGAGGTGTTCTCGGACGAGCGCCCGATCGAGCGCGAGCCGGTGAACATCCACGCGGTGCTGGAGCATGTGCGCACGCTCGCCTCGTCCGGCTTCGCCCGGAACATCCGCTTCGTCGAGGAATACGACCCCTCGCTGCCGCCGGTGCTGGCCAATCGCGACCAGCTGATCCAGGTGTTCCTCAACCTCGTGAAGAACGCCGCCGAGGCGGTGAGCGACGTGCCGGATGCCGAGATCCAGCTCACCACCGCGTTCCGGCCGGGCGTGCGGCTGATGGTGCCCGGCGCCCCGGCCCGGGTGAGCCTGCCGCTCGAATTCTGCGTCAAGGACAACGGCCCGGGCGTGCCCGAGGACCTGATGCCCCACCTGTTCGATCCCTTCGTGACCACCAAGCCGACCGGAACCGGCCTGGGCCTCGCCCTGGTGGCAAAGATCGTCGGCGACCACGGCGGGATCATCGAATGCGACAGCCAGCCGCGCCGCACCACGTTCCGGGTTCTCATGCCCATGTATCGCGGTGGCCGCGGTAACGAGAAGAGTTGAGAGCGCCATGCCGACGGGAAGTATCCTGGTTGCCGATGACGATGCCGCCATCCGCACCGTGCTCAATCAGGCTCTGTCGCGGGCAGGCTATGAGGTGCGCTCCTGCGGCAATGCCGCTACCCTGTGGCGCTGGGTGAGCCAGGGCGACGGCGACCTCGTCATCACCGACGTGGTGATGCCCGACGAGAACGCCTTCGACCTGCTGCCGCGCATCAAGAAGGTGCGCCCGGACCTGCCGGTCATCGTCATGAGCGCGCAGAACACCTTCATGACGGCGATCCGCGCCTCGGAGAAGGGCGCCTACGAGTACCTGCCCAAGCCCTTCGACCTGAAGGAGCTGATCGCCATCGTCGGGCGCGCGCTGTCGGAGCCGAAGAAGCCCGACGCGGCGCTGAAGCCGGGCGGCGACGACGTCGACAACATCCCGCTGGTCGGCCGCTCGCCGGCGATGCAGGACATCTACCGGGTGCTCGCCCGGCTGATGCAGACCGACCTCACCGTCATGATCGCGGGCGAGAGTGGCACCGGCAAGGAACTGGTGGCGCGCGCGCTGCACGACTACGGCAAGCGCCGCAACGGCCCGTTCGTCGCCATCAACATGGCGGCGATCCCGCGCGACCTGATCGAATCCGAGCTGTTCGGCCACGAGAAAGGCGCGTTCACCGGCGCCAATGCCCGCTCGGCCGGTCGCTTCGAGCAGGCCGAGAGCGGCACGCTGTTCCTGGACGAGATCGGCGACATGCCGATGGAGGCGCAGACCCGCCTGCTGCGCGTGCTGCAGCAGGGCGAGTACACGACGGTCGGCGGGCGTACCCCGATCAAGACCGACGTGCGGATCGTCGCCGCCACCAACAAGGACCTGCGCATCCTCATCCAGCAGGGCCTGTTCCGCGAGGATTTGTTCTTCCGCCTCAACGTCGTACCACTGCGTCTTCCTCCTCTACGCGAGCGTACCGAGGACGTGCCGGACCTGGCGCGCCACTTCTTCCTGCAGGCCGAGCGTGAGGGACTGCCGAGCAAGCAGATCGACGCCGCCGCGCTCGACCGGCTGAAGCGCTACCGCTGGCCGGGCAATGTGCGCGAGCTGGAGAACCTGATCCGCCGGCTCGCCGCGCTCTACCCGCAGGAGATCATCACCGCCTCCATCATCGAGGCGGAGCTCTCGACCCCGATCTCGACCTCGGCGACCGAGGAATCGAGCCAGGACGAGACGCTCTCCTCGTCGGTGGAGCGGCACCTGAACGCCTATTTCGGCGGCTTCGGCGAGAACCTGCCGCCGCCCGGCCTCTATCACCGCATCCTGAAGGACGTGGAGTACCCGCTGCTCTCGGCCGCGCTGGCGGCGACGCGCGGAAACCAGATCAAGGCGGCAGAGCTTCTGGGCCTCAACCGCAACACGCTGCGCAAGAAGATTCGCGATCTGGACATCCAGATCATCCGAACCAGCCGATGAAGGCGACGCCGCCTTCCGGTGAATAAATCCGGGCGGTGGCGTTCAATGTCACATTTTTGCACCAGTGTCGTTTCACTGCATCACCCGTGCGGGCCGACTCTGCGGCTCTTCGGGTGATGAATGACTGATTCCTCCAACCGCGACCTGGACCGGAACGACGCGCCCGACATCGGCGCGCTCGGCTTCCGGTTCTCGCTCTGGGGGCTGGCGCCGCTCGCGGTTCTGCTGGCGCTGATCATCGCGCTGGCGAGCTTCCTGATCCTGATCGGCCTGACCCCGCTGGTGCCGGCGCAGACCGTCGTCATCACGGTGCTGGCGATCAACGGCGTAATGTCGCTGGTGCTGGTCAGCATCATCGGCCGCGAGGTCTGGCGCATCGTCAAGGCGCGGCGGCGCGGGCGGGCGGCGGCGCGGCTGCATGTGCGGGTGGTCGGGCTGTTCGGCATCGTCGCCGTGGTGCCGGCGCTGCTGGTGGCGCTGCTCGCCAGCATCACGCTGGATCGCGGCCTCGACCGCTGGTTCTCGGTGCGCACCCGGGCCATCGTCGACAATGCGGTATCGGTGGCGCAGACCTATGTGCGCGAGCACGCCTATTCGATCCGCGGCGACATTCTCGGCATGGCGCGCGACCTGCAGCGCATCCGCCCGCTATGGGACCAGGACCGCAGCCGGTTCCGGCAGGCGCTGACCGCGCAGGCGGTGGTGCGCGGCCTGCCGGCGGCGATGATCATCCAGCGCGACCTCACCATCGTCGACCGGGCGACGATCCGGGTCGGGCGCGAATTCGTGGTGCCGCAGAACCTCCAGCTCAAGGACGCGACCGACGAGCAGCCGCTCATCTACCTGCCAAACGACGCGGACTTCGTCGGCGCGGTGATCCCGCTGAAGGATTTCGGCGACCTGTTCCTCTATGTGGCGCGCCCGATCGACCCGCGCGTCATCGAATATCTCAAGGAGACGCAGGCGGCGGTCGCGGATTATCGCAATCTCGAGCAGCAGCGATTCGGCGTCCAGGTGGCCTTCGCGCTGCTCTATGCGGTGATCTCGCTCACCGTGCTGCTCTGCGCGGTCTGGCTCGGCATCCACTTCGCCAACCGGCTGGTCGCGCCGATCCGCCGGCTGATCGGCGCCGCCGACCTGGTGGCGGCGGGCAATCTCTATGTCGAGGTACCGGTGCGCCGCTCCGAGGGCGACCTGTCGAGCCTCGCCGAGACCTTCAACAAGATGACCCAGGAACTGCGCACCCAGCGCAACGACCTGGTGCAGGCGCGCGACCAGATCGACACCCGCCGCCGCTTCACCGAGGCGGTGCTGTCGGGGGTCGGGGCAGGGGTCATCGGCCTCGATTCGACCGGGCGCATCTCGATCATCAACCGCCCGGCCGAGAAGCTCCTCGGCGTCACCGAGGCCGAGGTGCTGGGCACCGAACTCGGCGCGGTGATCCCCGAAATCGCCTCGCTGCTGGCCGAGGCGATGCAGCCCGACCAGCGCAGCGCGCAGGGCAACACCACGCTGACCCGCAACGGGCGCGACCGGGTGATCGCGGTGCGCGTCACCACCGAGCAGTCGCGCGAGGCCGACCATGGCTGGGTGGTGACGCTCGACGACATCACCGAGCTGGTGCTGGCGCAGCGCTCCTCGGCCTGGGCGGACGTCGCCCGGCGCATCGCCCACGAGATCAAGAACCCGCTCACCCCGATCCAGCTCTCGGCCGAGCGGCTGCGACGGCGCTACGGCAAGGTGATCGGCGAGGACCGCGAGGTCTTTGACCAGTGCACGGACACCATCATCCGCCAGGTCGGCGACATCGGCCGCATGGTGGACGAGTTCTCCTCCTTCGCCCGCATGCCGAAGCCCGTGGTCGAGGACCAGGACGTGGCGGAGACGACGCGGCAGGTGGTGTTCCTGATGCGGGTGGGCAATCCCGATATCAGCATCGACTTCGCCGTGCCGGACACGCCGGTGATCGCCCGCTTCGACCGCCGGCTGATCTCGCAGGCACTGACCAACATCATCAAGAACGCCACCGAGGCGCTCGCCGCCGTTCCTCCCGAGGAGCGCACCGAGCCCGGGCGCATCAAGGTCGACCTCACGGGCGACGAGCGCATGGTGGCGATCGACGTCATCGACAACGGCAAGGGGCTGCCGACCGAGAACCGGCAACGGCTTCTCGAGCCCTATGTGACGACGCGCGAGAAGGGCACCGGGCTCGGCCTCGCCATCGTCGGCAAGATCATGGAAGAGCACGGCGGCGGCATCGAGCTGTTGGACGCGCCGGACGGGCAGGGGGCATGGATCCGCCTGACCTTCGCGCGCGACGGCGGCCCGGCGACCGCGGCCCTCGCTGCCGGCAACGGCAGACTGGCTGGCTAAAGGAGAACGGACTCATGGCGACCGACATTCTGATCGTCGACGACGAGGCCGACATTCGCGGACTGGTGGCCGGCATCCTCGAGGACGAGGGCTATGGCTGCCGCACGGCGAAGGACAGCGACGAGGCGCTCGCCGCCATCGAGGCGCGCCGCCCGCATCTGGTGTTCCTCGACATCTGGCTGGAGCGCTCCAAGCTCGACGGCCTGCAGCTTCTCGAGCTGATCAAAAAGCACCACCCGGACGTGCCGGTGGTGATGATCTCGGGCCACGGCACGATCGAGACCGCGGTGGCGGCGATCAAGCAGGGCGCCTACGACTTTATCGAAAAGCCGTTCAATTCCGACCGCCTGATCCTCGTCGCCGAGCGCGCGCTGGAGACGCTGCGGCTCAAGCGCGAGGTGAAGGACCTCAAGCAGCGCGCCCCGGTCGCGCAGCAGCTCGTCGGCAAGTCATCAGTGATGAACCAGCTCCGGCAGGCGATCGAGCGGGTCGCCCCGACCAACAGCCGCATCATGATCGTGGGCCCCTCCGGCGCCGGCAAGGAGCTGGCGGCGCGCATGATCCATGCCGCCTCGGGGCGGGCCAACGGGCCGTTCGTGGTGATCAACGCCGCCGCCATCACGCCAGAGCGGATGGAGGTCGAGCTGTTCGGCATCGACGAGGCGAGCGGGCAGGGGCGCCAGACCGGCGCGCTCGAGGAGGCCCATGGCGGCACGCTGTTCATCGACGAGATCGCCGACATGCCGCGCGAGACTCAGAACCGCATCCTGCGCGTCCTCGTCGACCAGAACTTCCTGCGCGTCGGCGGGGCGACCCGCGTCTCCGTGGACGTGCGCATCATTTCCTCGACCGCGCGCAACCTCGAGAAGGAGATCGCCGAGGGCCGGTTCCGCGAGGACCTCTACCACCGGCTCGGCGTGGTGCCGATCCGTGTGCCGCCGCTGGCCGAGCGCCGCGACGACGTGCCCGAGCTGGTGCAGTTCTTTCTCGACCAGATTTCGCAAGGCACCGGCCTGCCGCGCCGGCGCATCGCCGACGACGCGCTCGCCGTGCTGCAGTCGCACGACTGGCCGGGCAATGTCCGCCAGCTCCGCAACAATATCGAGCGGCTGCTGATCCTCGCCTCGGGCGAGGCCGAGGCGCCGGTGACGGCCGACATGCTGCCGCCCGACGTCGGCTCGCTGGTGCCGAGCCTGCCGAACGGCAATGGCGGCGAGCACCTGATGGGCCTGCCGCTGCGCGACGCCCGCGAGGTGTTCGAGCGCGAATATCTGGTGGCCCAGATCAGCCGCTTCGGCGGCAACATCTCGCGCACCGCCGAGTTCGTCGGCATGGAGCGCTCGGCGCTCCACCGCAAGCTCAAGGCGCTCGGCATCGGCTGACGAGCGGGGTGAGGGGCGCCCGCCTCAGTCGGTGAGGAAATCCGCCGCCACCTGCGCCACCGAGGCGAACACCGCGTCGGTCTCCGCCTGCTTGAGGGTGACCTCCTTCATATAGGCGGCGATCACCACCGGGGCGCGGTCGGGCGGCCAGGCGATGGCGACGTCGTTGGCCGCGCCGGTCGTCGTGCCGGTCTTGTCGCCCGCCTTCCAGTCCTTCGGCAGGCCGGCGCGCAGGCGCTTGCCGCCGGTCTGGCTGGCGATCAGCCAGTCGGCGAGCTGCTGGCGCGAGCCGGGCTGGAGCACATCGCCGGTGACGAGGCGGCGCACGTCCTCGGCCATGGCCGCGGGGGAGGTGGTGTCGCGCCGGTCGCCGGGCTTCACGTCGTTGAGCGCGGTCTCCCAGCGGTCGAGCCGGCTGGTCTCGTCGCCGATGCGGCGGGCGAAGGCGGTCAGCCCCTCCGGCCCGCCGATCGTCTTCAGCATGAGGTTGCCGGCGGTGTTGTCGCTCAGCGTTATCGCCGCCTCGCAGATCGCTCCGAGGCTCATGCCCTCGCCGGCGTGCTTCTCCGTCGCCGGCGAATAGGCGACGAGGTCGTCCTTGCCGTAGGCGACGACGCCATCCAGCCGGTTCTTATGCGCGTCGACCCGCTCCAGCACCGCCGCGCCGGCCAGCAGCTTGAACGAGCTCAGCAGCGGGAATCGCTCGTCGGCGCGGTAGCCGACGCGGGTGCCCCAGGCGCAGTCGATGATGCAGACCCCGAGCTTCGCCCCGCCCGCCTTGCGCTCGATCGCCTGCAGCGCCGCGATCAGATCCGACGGGCCGGTGACGGCCGCGCCAGCCGGGCGCGCAAGGGAGGGAAGGGCGAGCGCGGCAAGGCCGCCGGTGACGAGCTGGCGTCGGTCGATCCGCATGGTGGAAGCCCCCAAGGTCAACATGCGCGAGATGATCAATATCGACGAGAAGCGTCTGCGGCCGCTCGCGAAGCTGCTATAGAGTGAATCGAACAAGGCAGGCCGATGGCAATCCGGCGGTATCGGGCGCCACCCGGCATCCGTTCGAACGAGGCGTTTTCATGAAGGTCGTCATTTGCGGCGCGGGGCAGGTCGGGTTCGGCATCGCCGAGCGGCTGGCCGCCGAGCAGAACGACGTTTCGATCATCGACACCTCGCCACGTCTCATCCAGGCCATTACCGATTCGCTGGATGTCCGCGGCTTCGTCGGCCACGGCTCGCATCCCGACGTGCTGGCGCGCGCGGGCATCGAGGCGGCGGACATGCTGATCGCGGTGACGCTGCATGACGAGGTGAACATGGTGGCGTGCCAGGTCGGGCACGCCCTGTTCGACGTGCCGACCAAGATCGCGCGCGTGCGGGCGCAGAGTTACCTGCAGGGCCACTGGCGCGACCTGTTCTCGCGCGATCACCTGCCGATCGACGTGGTGATCTCGCCCGAGGTCGAGGTGGGCGAGACGGTGCTGCGCCGCCTCTCGCTGCCGGGCGCCATCGACACGGTTAGCTTCGCCGACGGCGAGGTGGTGGTCGCCGGCGTGCTGTGCGAGGAAGACTGCCCGGTGCTGGACACGCCGCTGCGCCAGCTCACCGACCTGTTTCCCGACCTTCAGGCCGTGGTGGTCGCGGTGAACCGGAAGGGGCGGGTGTTCGTGCCCCACAGCGCCGACCAGCTCACGGCCGGCGATGTCGCCTATTTCGTCGCCCAGGGCGATCAGGTGACGCGCACGCTCTCCATCTTCGGCCATGACGAGCCGCCGGCGCAGCGCATCGTCATCTGCGGCGGCGGCAATATCGGCCTCTACGTCGCCCGCCAGCTCGAGGAGCGCAATCCGCGCGCGCGGCTGAAGATGATCGAGGCCGACCTCGACCGTTCCGAGGAGATCGCGCAGGAGCTCTCCCGCACCGTGGTGCTGCGCGGCAGCGCGCTCGACCGGACGATCCTGGAGGAGGCCACCGTCGATGCCGCCGACACGGTGATCGCCGTCACCAATGACGACCGGGTCAACATCCTCTCCTGCCTGCTGTCGCGCGAGCTCGGCGCCAAGCGCATGCTCTCGCTGCTCAACGACCCGGCCTATCCGGCCTTCGCACGCGGGCTCGGCATCGACGCCTATGTCAATCCGCGCCAGATCACGGTCTCGAAGATCCTCCAGCACGTGCGCAAGGGGCGCATCCGCGGCGTGCACTCGCTGGTGAACGGGCAGGGCGAAGTGATCGAGGCGGAAGCGCTGGAGACCTCGCCGCTGGTCGGCAAGCCGCTACGCGAGCTCGACCTGTTCGACGGAATGAGGATCGGCGCGGTGATCCGCGGCGGGCGCGTGCTGCTGCCCCGCGGCGACATGGTCATCCAGGCCCGCGACCGGGTGGTGATCTTCGCCCTCGCCGGCAAGGTGAAGCGGGTGGAGCAGCTCTTCCGCGTCAGCCTCGAATTCTTTTGAGCGCATGCCGATGATCGCAGTCGCCCGCCACAGTGCCGTCGCTGCCGGGGTGATGGCCGTCTTCCTCCTCATCGTCTCCCTCGGGGCGCTGTTGCGCAACGAGGCGGGGGCGGACGTCTACATCATGACGGCGCTGCTGACCGTGTTCGGCGCCGGCGCGGTGCATCTCGCCGTGCGCAATCGCGGCGGCCGGCTCGACCGGCGCGCCGCCTACAGTTTCCTGGTGCTGATGTGGGTGGGGGTGCCGGTGATCGCGGCCTTCCCGGTCGCCGCCACCACCTCGCTGTCGCCGATGCAGGCCTGGTTCGAGACCGTCTCCGCCTTCACCACCACCGGGGCGGTGCGGATCCACGAACTCGAGGACGTGCCGCGCGCGACGCTGGCCTGGCTGCTCACCCTGCAATGGGGCGGGGGACTGCTCACCCTCCTCGGCTTCGTGGCCGTGCTCGGCCCGGCGGGAATCGGCGGGCTGCCGGACCGGAGCATGCGGCTCGACCGCTTCGGTGGCACCGAAGCGCAGGAGATCGACGACGCGCTGCGGCAGGTGCTGCCGCTCTATCTCGGCGCGACGATCGCCTGCGCGCTGGCGCTGTTCGCGGTCGGCGTGCGCGGCTTCGACGCGATCGGCCTCGCCGGCGCCGCGCTGTCCACCGGCGGGCTGATGCCGGACGCGGACGGCATCCCCGCCTATGGGCATTTCTCGGTCAAGCTCGTCATGATGGCCTTCATGCTGGTGGGCGGCACCAGCGTGCTGTGGCACCGGCTGCTGCTGACGCGGCGCTTCCGGCTCGCCATGGGCCAGCAGGAGAACATTGCGCTGCTGGCGGTGTGCCTCGTGGTCGGCATCCTCGCGGCGTCGCTGCATTATGGCGGGCCGTTCGGCCACCTCTCGCTGCCGGTCGCCATCACGGACGGGCTGTTCACCGCCGTTTCGCTGGTCACCACCACCGGCGCGCAGCCCTATGGCGACGCCTTCGCCACGCTGCCTCTGGCGCTGGTGCTGGCGCTCATCTTCATCGGCGGCGCCACCTTCTCCACCACCGGCGGAATCAAGATGTACCGCGCCGGCATCATGATGCTGCAGAGCTTCCTGGAGCTCGAGCGGCTGGTCCAGCCCCATGCGGTGCGCATGCGCAAGCTCGGCCAGCAGAACGTCTCGCTGCAGATGATGAAGGGGATCTGGATCATGTTCGGCGTCGCCTGCACGGTGACGGCGGCGCTGACGGCGGCGGTCTCGCCCGCCATGCCGAGCTTCGCGGCCGCCTTCGTCGCCGTGATGTCGGCGATGTGCAATATCGGGCCGGTCTACGCCACCGGCTGGCCGGATGCGGGAAATTGGCCCGAATGGAGCACATTGCCGGCCTATGCGCAGATAATATTGGCGCTCGCCATGATTCTCGGCCGGCTGGAGATACTCGTCGTGCTCGGCCTCGCGAATTTCACGCTCTGGCGGCGGTAAGTTGGGGACGACCATGTCGCGCATCGCCTATGTAAACGGACAGTACGTACCGCACGATCAGGCGGCCGTGCATATCGAGGACCGCGGCTACCAGTTCGCCGACGGCGTCTATGAGGTCTGCGAGGTGACCGGCGGGCGGCTGGTGGACGAGCGGCGCCACATGGCGCGGCTCGTGCGCTCGCTCGGCGAGATCCGCATCGCCATGCCGATGCCGCTCGCCGCGCTCGGCGTGGTGCTGCGCGAGACGATCCGGCGCAACCGGGTGCATGACGGCTTCGTCTATCTTCAGGTCACGCGCGGCGTCGCCCGCCGCGACCACTATTTCCCCGATCCCTCCACGCCGCCCTCGATCGTGGTCACCGCCCGCGCCGCCGATCCGCGCAAGGCGGACGCGCAAGCGCTGCAGGGAATCGCGGTGATCACCACGCCCGACAATCGCTGGGGCCGCGTCGACATCAAGACCGTCGGCCTGCTGCCGAACGTGCTCGCCAAGCAGGCGGCGAAGGAGGCCGGCGCGCGCGAGGCGTGGTTCGTCGACGCCGAGGGCAGGGTCACCGAAGGCGGCTCAACCAATGCCTGGATCGTCACGCAGGACGGCAAGCTCGTCACCCGGCAGGCAGACAACGCGATCCTGCGCGGCATCACCCGCACGGTGATGATGGAGGTGGCCGAGAAGCTCCAGCTCCGCGTCGAGGAGCGCGCCTTCACCGTGCCGGAGGCGCTGGCGGCGAAGGAGGCGTTCGTGACCTCGGCCACCAATTTCGCCATGCCGGTGGTACGAATCGACGGCAAGCCGGTCGGGGAGGGCAGGCCGGGCCCGGTGGCGCGGGCGCTGCGCGAGCATTTCCACGAGACCGCGGAAATCACCGGATGACGCGGTGCGGCGGGCTATGGCGCACTGCCATATCAATGTCACGAAAGCATCTTGCGCGACGATCATGGTGTGCGATGCTATAATCGCACGTCTTCGTCGATGTTCGTCCCCGGACGGGACGCAACGGAGACGAGGATAACCGCGCCGACTTACGAGCAACAACAAACAAACGGATCAAAAAAATATGGCCGCGGAACGGTCCCAGAATCTCCAGGACACCTTCCTCAATCACGTCCGCAAGAACAAGACGCCACTCACGATCTTCCTCGTCAATGGCGTCAAGCTCCAGGGGGTCGTCACCTGGTTCGACAATTTCTGCGTGCTGCTGCGCCGGGACGGGCATTCGCAGCTCGTCTACAAGCACGCCATCTCCACCATCATGCCCGGCCATCCGGTGCAGCTGTTCGAGCCGGACGAGACCGCGGAGAAGGGCTGAGTTGGAACTGAAGGGCAGCCGGCGCTCGCCAGCCGGCCGCACCGCCGGGCTTCCCGCCGACGACACGACGAGGGGCGACGCGACCCGCGTGGTGGTGATCGTTCCGAACCTGACGCGGCGGAGCGCCGAGGAGGAGACTCCCCGGCGTGCGCCAGAGGCACGCCTCGACGAGGCGGTCGGGCTGGCCCTCGCCATCGATCTCGACGTTGTCGCCAGCCTTGTCGTCGGGCTGAGCCAGATCCGCCCGGCGACGTATCTTGGTACCGGCAAGGTCGAGGAGATCGCCGGGCTGGTGCGTGCCGAGGAGGCGGGGCTCGTCTTCGTCGACGCGCCGCTGAGCCCGGTGCAGCAGCGCAACCTCGAAAAGGCGTGGTCGGCGAAGGTCATCGACCGCACGGCGTTGATCCTTGAGATCTTCGGCCAGCGCGCCCGCACCAAGGAGGGCGTGCTGCAGGTTGAACTCGCCCACCTCAACTACCAGCGCAGCCGGCTGGTGCGTTCCTGGACCCATCTGGAGCGCCAGCGCGGCGGCTTCGGCTTTCTCGGCGGTCCCGGCGAGACACAGATCGAGGCCGACCGCCGGCTCATCGGCGAGCGCATCATCAAGATCGAGCGCGAGCTGGAGCAGGTGAAGCGCACCCGCGCCCTGCACCGCGCCAGCCGCAAGAAGGTGCCGTATCCGGTGGTCGCGCTGGTCGGCTACACCAATGCCGGCAAGTCGACCCTGTTCAACCGGCTGACGCGCGCAGAGGTGAGGGCGCAGGACCTGCTCTTCGCCACGCTCGACCCGACCCTGCGCGCGGTGCAGCTTCCCGGCGGCGAGCGCGTCATCCTCTCCGACACGGTGGGCTTCATCTCCGACCTGCCGACCCAGCTCGTCGCCGCCTTCCGCGCCACGCTGGAAGAGGTGATCGAGGCCGATCTGATCCTTCACGTGCGCGACGTGTCGCACGAGGACACTGAGGCGCAGGCCCACGACGTGGCGCAGGTGCTGGCGGATCTCGACATCGACCCGGACGACCATCACCGGCTGATCGAGGTGTGGAACAAGATCGACCGGCTCGACGAGGACGGCCGGGCGGGCCTGTTCAACACCGCGTCGCGTCGCGAGGGCGAGGCGCGGCCGATCCCGGTCTCGGCGCTGACGGGGGAGGGCATGGACGCCCTGCTCTCGGCCATCGCCACCCGGCTCGGGCGCGACCGCACGGTGCTCGGCGTCGAGCTCGAGGCCACCGATGGCAGCGGGCTGAGCTGGCTCTACCGCCACGCCGAGGTGCTGGAACGGCGCGAGGATGCCGAGGGACGGCTGCACCTCGCTGTGCGCGTGCCGCACGATCGCGCCGATCACATCCGGCATCGCTTCGGCGCGCGCCGCGTCACCGTGCAGGGCGCGGCCTGAGCTATTCCGTGCCTTTGGCGGTGCCCGTGGCGGCCGTTTTCGCGGCCTGCCAGTGCGCTTCCATCTCGTCGAGCGTCGCCTCGCGCGGCGTGCGGCCCTCGCGCGCGAGCTGGTCCTCGATATAGGCAAAGCGGCGCGCGAATTTCGCGTTGGTGCCGCGCAGCGCCGCCTCCGCGTCGACGTCGAGATGGCGGGCGAGATTGGCCATGGCGAAGAACAGGTCGCCGACCTCGGCCGCCGCAGCCGCCTGGTCGCCGCGGTCGATCTCGGCCTCGACCTCGTCGACCTCCTCGCGGATCTTCGCCAGCACGAGGCGCGCATCCGCCCAGTCGAAGCCGACCGTCGCCGCCTTGGCCTGGAGCCTTGCGGCGCGGGCGAGGGCGGGGGTGCCGGCCGGCACCCCGTCCAGCGTGCGGCCCTGCGCCGGCTCCGGCGGCAGGCCGGCCCGTGCCCGGCGCGCGGCGCGCTCCGCCTTCTCCTCGGCCTTGATCTCCGCCCACGCCGCGTTGACCGCCTCGACGTCGCGCCCATGCTTGTCGCCGAACACGTGCGGGTGGCGGCGGATCATCTTGGTGGTGACGGCGGTGACGACGTTACCAAAATCGAACGCGCCGCGCTCCTGTGCCATGCGGGCGTGGAACACGACCTGCAGCAGCAGGTCGCCCAGTTCGTCGCACAGATCCTCCAGGTCGCCGCGCGCGATCGCGTCGGCCACCTCGTAGGCTTCCTCGATCGTGTAGGGCGCGATGGAGGCGAAGTCCTGCTCGAGGTCCCACGGGCAGCCGGTTCCGGGCGTGCGCAGCGCGGCCATGATCTCGATGAGGCGGGAAATGTCCCGGGAAGGCGTCATGTGCGGTTCTCCGGTTTCCGGCATCCACGATTCGCAGAAGACATATTATGGAAATTACTGTTGAACCCGATATGGGCGCCGGGCATAGTTCCGTACATGAGAGACAGCCGCCAACAGCCTGTCAAATCGTGATTTTCAGGCCGTCATAGGCGGCGACGATGCCCTCCGGCAGGCCACGCGACACGGTCGCATAGTCGAGGTCGGTGTGCATGTTGGTCAGCACGGCGCGGCGCGGCTTCATGCGCGCGATCCAGCCCAGCGCCTCGCTCAGCGAGAAATGCGTCGGATGCGGCGTGATGCGCAGCGCGTCGACGATCCACATGTCCAGGCCTTCGAGATGATGCAGGCTTTCGTCCGGCAGGTCGTGCAGGTCGCTCGAATAGGCCAGCCCGGCGATGCGGAAGCCGTAGGAGATGATGTTGCCGTGATACTGCTGGAACGCCGTCGCCTCGATCGGCCCGCCGGGCCCGTCGACGCGGATGGTGTCGCCGTTTCGGAAACGGTGCTCGGCGAGGATCGGCGGATAGTCGCTGCCGGGCGGCGTCTCGAAGCAGTAGCCGAAGCGCTGGTGCAGCACCGCCGAGGTCTCGGCGTCGACATGCACGTTGATGCGCCGGCGGTGCATGATGGTGAGCGGGCGCAGATCGTCGATGCCGTGGGTGTGGTCGGCATGCTCATGGGTGAAGAGCACGCCGTCGAGCCGGTCGACGCCGACGCCGAGAAGCTGCTCGCGCAGGTCCGGCGAAGTGTCGATGAGGACTCGCGTGGGTTGTACTTCCCCATCGGCAAATCGCTCGACGAGGAGCGAGCAGCGCCGGCGGCGGTTGCGCGGCTCGTCCGGATCGCAGGCCCCCCACCCCTGCCCGACTCGCGGCACCCCGCCCGAGGAACCGCAGCCGAGAATGGTGAAGACATAAGCCATGCGCCGGATTCGTCCTTGGCTAGTGCGCCCGCGCGAACAGGCGGAAAAAATTCCCAGTGGTCAGCGCCGCGATCTCCTCGCGGGAGACGCCGCGCGCCTCGGCCAATATACGGGCCGTCTCGACCACATAGGAAGGCTCGTTGCGCTTGCCGCGCCAGGGATTGGGCGCGAGATAGGGCGCGTCGGTCTCCACCAGCAGCCGCTCCGCCGGCAGGCCCGCCGCGATCTCGCGCAGCGGCGCGCCGGACTTGAAGGTCAGTATGCCGGAGAAGGACACGTAGCCGCCAAGCGCCACGGCGCGCCGGGCGAGCTCCGGCCCGGCGGTGAAGCAGTGCAGGACGAAGGAGAACGCCCCGCGGCCGGTCTCGTCCTCGAGGATCGCCGCCACGTCGTCGTCCGCCTCGCGGGCATGGATGACCAGCGGCAGGCCGGTGCGCCGCGCCGCCTCGATGTGGAGCCGAAAGCCGGCCGCCTGCGCCTCGCGCGGGGCAGAGTCGTAGTGGTAGTCGAGCCCCGCCTCACCGATGGCCACAACCCTCGGATGGTCCGCCTCGGCGAGCAGCTCGTCCAGCGTCACGTCGGCTTCCTCGCCCGCATTGTGCGGATGGGTGCCGACCGAGCAGAACACGTCGTCGAAGCGCTCGGCGATCGCCCGCACCTGCGCCGAGCGGCGCACGCGGGTGCCGATCGTCACCATGCGCCCGACCCCGGCGGCGCGGGCGCGCTCGACCACGGCGTCGAGTTCGTCCGCGAAATCGGGGAAGTCGAGATGGCAGTGGCTGTCGACGATCATGCCGAGCTCGAAGTCTCGGGTTCGACGTAGCGCGGGAAGACCGCCGCGGGGGCAGGGAACACCGTGCCGCCCGCCAGCCGACCGCCCTCCCCCAGGCTTGCGAAGTCGCGCGCATCCGCCGGAATAGCGAGCAGGTCCAGCAGCTTGGTGGCGCCGGCCGGCACGAAGGGTTGCGCCAGCACGCCGACCTGCCGGATCACCTCGGCCGTCGTCCACAGCACGGTGCCGAAGCGCTCGGGATCGCTCTTGCGCAGTTCCCAGGGCGCGGCGGTGGCGAAGTAGCGGTTGGCCTCCGCGACCACGGCCCAGATCTCCGCCAGCGCGTGGTGAAGCTGCTGCTGCTCCATCGCCGCCCTCACCTTTCCGGCCAGCGCATCGGCCGCGGCGAGCATTGCCGCGTCGTCCGGCGACAGAGGTCCGGGCGCCGGCAGCGTGCCGCCGAGATTCTTGGCGATCATGGACAGCGAGCGCTGCGCGAGATTGCCGAGGTCGTTGGCGAGATCGGCATTGGTGCGCGCGACGATCGCCTCGTGGCTGTAGGAACCGTCCTGGCCGAACGGGATCTCGCGCAGCAGGAAGTAGCGCAGCGCGTCGACGCCATAGGCCTTCGCGAGGTCGAACGGATCGATCACGTTGCCGACCGACTTCGACATCTTCTCCCCGCGATTGTGGATGAAGCCGTGCGCGAACACGGTCTTCGGCGGCGCGACACCGGCCGACATCAGGAAGGCGGGCCAGTAGACCGCGTGGAAGCGGATGATGTCCTTGCCGATGACGTGCAGGTCCGCCGGCCAGAAGCGCTCGAAGCTGGCGCTGTCCGTCTGCGGATAGCCGACGCCGGTGATGTAGTTGGTGAGCGCGTCGACCCACACATACATCACATGCGCCGGGTCGTCCGGCACCGGGATGCCCCAGGTGAAGGTGGTGCGGCTGATGGAGAGGTCCTGCAGACCGCCCTTCACGAAGCTCAGCACCTCGTTGCGCCGCACGTCGGGGCGGATGAAGTCCGGGTGCGCGGCGTAGTAGTCGAGCAGCTTCTGCTCATAGGCGGAGAGGCGGAAGAAGTAGCTCTTCTCCTCGGTCCATTCGACCGGCGTGCCCTGCGGGCCGAGGCGCGTGCCGTCCTGGTCGACGATGGTCTCGTCCTCGGCGTAATAGGCCTCGTCGCGCACCGAGTACCAGCCGGAATAGGCGCCGAGATAGATGTCGCCCGCCTCTACCATCCGGCGCCAGATGGCCTGGCTGGAGACGATGTGGTCCTCATCCGTGGTGCGGATGAAGCGGTCGTAATCCACGCCAAGAAGCGCGTCCATCTCCTTGAAGCGGTTCGCGTTCTTCGTCGCCCATTCGAGCGGCGCGAGGCCCTGCTTCTCGGCGGTTTGCGCCATCTTCAGCCCGTGCTCGTCGGTGCCGGTCAGGAAGAACACGTCGTAGCCGTCGAGCTTCTTGAAGCGGGCGAGCGCGTCGGTCGCGATCTTCTCATAGGCATGGCCGATATGAGGAGCGCCGTTCGGGTAGTCGATCGCGGTGGTGATGTAGTAGGCGGGTTTCACGCGGGTGTTCCTGCGGCACGGCCGGCCCCCGGAGCTGTCACGGGCGGACGGCCTCGTTGAGCGTCGCGAAGATCCTGAAGACGAGGGTCTTGCGGTCGAGATTGTAGACGTCGGCGTCGACCGCGGCGCGGCGAACCTTGTCCCACACCTCCGGCAGCCGTGCAAGGAGCAGGGACGGGCTCTGGCGGCGGCCGGTGGCGTGGTCGGAGATCCATCCCTCCACCGTGGAGACGAAGCTTTCCAGCGCCCCTCCCCGGTCGCCCTGCAGGCTGTCGCCGAGCGCATGCAGCGCCTTGGGGTCGACCGCCGGCAGCGTGTCGAGCAGCTCCGACGTGCGGCGCCTCACCACCAGCCCCTCGCCCGAGAGCAGCGTCAGCGCGGCGCGCACGCTGCCCTCACTGGCCTCGGCCGCCTCCTCGAAGCGGCTGCGGTCGAGGTCGGGCATATCCGGGGCGAGATCCTCCAGCGCCGCCGCCACCTCGTCCGGCGCCAGCCCGCGCAGCGCCACCATGCGGCAGCGCGAGCGGATGGTCGGCAGGAGCCGGCCGGGGGCGTGGCTGACCAGCAGGAACAGCGCGCGCTCCGGCGGCTCCTCCAGCGTCTTCAGCAGCGCGTTCGCGCCCTGCGCGTTCATCTCGTCGAGCGTGTCGACGATACACACGCGCCAGCCGCCCAGCGCCGCCGTCGAGCCGAAGAAGCTGCGCACGCGGCGCACCGTCTCGGCGGGGATCATCGAGGGCAGCCGGCCGCTGTCGTTCGCCGTCCGGCGCAGCACCAGCAGGTCCGGATGCGACAGCGCCGCGACCTGCCGCGCCGCCGGATGGGACGGGTCGACGTCCAGCTCGTGCGCGGGCGCCGTGCCGCCGGCGAGCACGAAGCGCGCGACCTGATAGGCGAAGGTCGCCTTGCCGATGCCTTCCGGCCCGCCGATCAGCAGCGCGTGCGGCAGCCGCCCGGCATCCCACGCCTCGCGCACCATGGCGCGGGCCTCGTGATGGCCAATCAACCCGTGGCGCTCGCGCGGGGCGGGTGCGCCGGGCAGGCGGTCCGCTTCGGGCGTGTCGCTCATGGGGAGGCTCCGCCAGCCGCCGTGCCGAGCGGCAGCCGCGCGCTTACCGCCTGCCAGACCGCCTCGGCGACCGCCTCGGCATCCTGGCGCCCGTCGACCAGCACGCAGCGCTCGGGCTCGCGCTCGGCGAGCTCGCGGAACGCCTCGCGCAGCCGGCGGTGGAAGCTCAGCCCCTCGCTCTCGAAGCGGTCGGCCGGCCCGCCGGAACGGGCAGCCGCCCGCGTCAGCCCCTCCTCCGCCGGAACGTCGAGAATGATCGTCAGGTCCGGCCGGGTCGGGCCCACGGTCACGGCCTCCAGCTTGGCGATCAGCCGGGCATCCACGTCACCGACCGCGCCTTGATAGACGCGCGTGGAATCGGCGAAGCGATCCGAGATCACCCAGGCGCCGCGCTCCAGCGCCGGGCGGATGGTGACGTCAAGATGGTCGGCGCGGGCGGCGGCGAACAGCGCCGCCTCGGCGAGCGGACCGAGCGGCTTGGCGGCGCCCGACAGCAGCAGATGGCGCACGATCTCCGCGCCCGGCGAGCCGCCGGGCTCGCGCGTCGTCACCACCTCGATGCCGAGCGCCTGCAGCCTCTCGCCGAGCCGACGCACCTGCGTCGACTTGCCGGCCCCCTCGCCGCCTTCGAAGGTGATGAAGCAGCCGCGCCGGCCGGACCGGCGTGCGGCAGGCCGGGCCGCGGAACGCGCGGCAGGTCGGACGGCAGGTCGGACTCCTGCGGAACTGGCTTTACCGGTGGGCATAATCAGCTTGTCAGTTTCGCGTAGCCTTGGCGGATCAGGTTGACCATCAGTTCATACGCCCCGTCCATGGCCCGCCGCCAGAGCGGGCCGCGCGGCACCGACTCGGCGGCGACCAGCGGCACCTGCAGGGCAAGTTGGTCGCCGCGATAGACGTCGAGCCGGGCGACCTCATCGCCCTCGGTCACCGGCGCCGGGATCGGCCCCTGGAAGCGGATGCGCGCAGTCACCCGCTCGTTCCCATCGCGCGGCACGACGATGCGGATCGGGCCGGTGCCGGTCAGCGGTGCACCGCCGCGCGCGCCGCCATAGAGCGTCGCCTCGCCGACGATCTGACCGGGCTTGAACAGGAGCCGCGTCTCGAACGAACGGAAGCCCCATTCGAGCAGCTTGCGTGCGTCCTCGGCGCGGTCCTTTGCGGTCTTGTCGCCCATGATCACGACGATCAGCCGCTGGTCGTTCTGCACCGCCGAGCCGACGAGGTTGTAGCCGGCATCTTCCAGATAGCCGGTCTTCAGCCCGTCCGCCCCGAGGCTCATGCCGAGCAGCGGATTGCGGTTGTTCTGGCGGATCTTGTTCCAGGTGAAGCTGGTCTCGCCATAGATCGCGTAGAACTGCGGGTAGTTGCGGATGATGTAGGCAGCGAGCTTCGCCATGTCCCGCGCCGTGGTCACCTGGTCGGGAGCGGGCAGGCCGTTCGAATTGCGGAAGACCGAGTTGGTCATGCCGATGCGCTTGGCTTCCTCGTTCATCCTGGTCGAGAAAGCGAGCTCGTTGCCGGCGAGCCCTTCCGCCAGCACGATGGCGGCATCGTTGCCCGACTGGATGATCACCCCGCGCATCAAGTCGCTGACCTTGATCGAGCTCTTCAGCGCCGCGAACATGGTCGAGCCGCCCGAGGGCGCTCCGCCGCGCCGCCACGCATATTCGCTCACGGTGTATTCGGTGTCGGGGGTGATGCGCCCTTCCTTGATCTCGCGGAACACGACCGCCATCGTCATGAGCTTGGCGAGGCTCGCCGGCGCGCTCTGGATGTCGGCGCCACGCTCGAACAGGACGCTGCCGCTCTCATAGTCGAGCAGGATCGCCTGAGGTGCGGAGATGTTGGGGGCTTCGGTCTGGGCGAACGCGGCAGCGCCGGGCAGAAGCAGCCGGGCGGCGAGCAGCACAAGCGTGAAAGAGAGCACGCGCGCCGAGCGGGCGATGACACCAGGGTTAGCTGTGCACATCATGCTCGTCGGCCCTCCCTGCCCCATCGCAGAGTTATCAGCCGACGGCGGCTCCCGCAATGCAGGTCCCGTCAGGGACGCGTAAGTAAATACCGCCAGGGATCAGTAGAGGCCGCGACCGCTGCCGACCGGCGTGACGACCGCTTCGGAGGCATAACCCATGGCGGGCTGCGCACCCACGACCCAGCCTGCCGGCGGCGCCGAGGGGTCCATCTCGATCTGCGGAGCGGGAACGCTCGCCACCCGCACCGGGCGCGGCTTGGCGACCGGCTCGGGAACCGCGACCGCCACCGCGCGCGGCTTGCTCGGAACATAGGCCGGACGTGCATCGGCGACCGCCGGGCCCGACTCGCCGAGATCGAACGGCCGGCTGGGCGGCAGCGGCACATTGGCCGGCGCGGACGCGACATGGCCCGGCAGCGGGCCGGCCGAAGCCACCATCACGCTCGGCGCCGGGGCCTCGCCGTTCTGGCGGAAGGTCGCGGCGAGCTGGACGTCGCTGGAGCCTTCCAGCGGCGCAGGGCCGAGATATTCCATCTGAACCCGGGCGGTGCCCTTGCTCTTGAAGCCGAGCATGTCGGCGGCGCGGCGCGACACGTCGATCATGCGGTTGCCGTGGAAGGGACCACGGTCGTTCACGCGCACGACCATGGAGCGGCCGTTGCCGAGATTGGTCACGCGGACATAGGACGGCAGCGGCAGTGTCGGGTTGGCCGCGGCGATCGCGTCCATGTCGAACACTTCGCCATTGGCGGTCAGGCGGCCGTGGAAGTCGTCGCCATACCAGGAGGCCAGACCCTGGGCCTTGTAGCCCTTGGGCGGAACGCGCGGGGTATAGGTCTTGCCGGCGACGACATAGGGCTTGCCGACGCTGTATACGCCGCCGCCCTTGGGAACCGGCTGGCCCGGCTCGACCACACGCGGGCTGGCCGCGACGCCATATTTGGGATCGATCTTGCTGGAAAGCTTCGAGCCGCTGCAATTGGCGGCAAGGAGGCCGACACCGCACAGCAACACCGCACGGCCAAGGCCGGAAAGGACTTTACTTGCCGGCATGCCACCGGCAACCCAAGCGAGAGCTGGTTTCGTCCCCATGCACCCCGACCACTTCGCGTGCCCCTCACCCTTCACGGCACCCGAGAGATGCCGAAAGCCGGGCGAAGCGCGCCTCAACTCAGATCGCAGGCCCCTTACCTGCGACCCCACTCCATGTCGCACAAAAGGCTGCCCGAGTGGGGCGAAAATGCGGCGCACATTACATTATGGTAAAGAAGCCGTAACCTACCGGTAGGGAACCGAAAAACCCGGCACCTTCCGGGGCTTGTGTGCGCCGGAAGCCTCGGAATCGCGCATTTTCAGCCCCTGAGCGCGATCGCTGGCGGCTGGCGGTAGGCCAGCAGAGCCGGCAGGCTGGCGATGATTCCCGTCACGAGAAGCAGCAATCCGAGCCGGAACAGGTCCGCCGGCTCGAAGGTCACCGGCAGCGTGATGCCGCTCGCCGCGGTGAAGGCGGTCGACAGCGCGCGCGCCGCGCCGTAGCCGACCGCGAAGCCGAGGCACAGTCCGACGCCGATGATCGCGAACGCCTCCGACCATACGATGGCGAAGATCGCATGGCGCGGCGCCCCGAGCGCCCGCAGCGCCCCGATCTGGCGCCGGCGCTGGAGGATGTGCACCGTGACCACCAGCAGGATCGCCGCGCCGACCAGCGCCTGCGCCCCGGTCGCCACCATGGAGAGGATGAAGCGCACGTCGCCCAGCGTGCCGTAGAGGCGGGTGAGGACCTCGCCCGGGAAGACCGCGACCGTGCGCTCGCTGCGATATTGCTGGCGCAGCTTGTAGGCGTCCGAGATCGAGGCCGGCTTCACCACGATCGCCGGCAGGCCGGGCGCGCCGGCATCGGCGACGGCGGCCGGATCGACCGCCGCGCCGAAGCCGAGCGCATCGTGCCCGTCTTCCTCGCCGCCGCCGGCGGGCGTGAAGAAGGAATGCGGCCCGGCTTGGCCCGGCTGCCCCTCGCTGGCCCCCTGCCCCTCGCCCTGCCCGCCATGCTCCTCATGTTCCTCGTGGCGATGCAGGTTCCACACCGCCTGGATCGGCACCAGCACGGCGCGGTCCCATGGCGTTCCGGTCGGCTTCAGCCGGCCCACCACGTGGTAGCTCGCCTCGGTATGGACACCGCCCGGACCACCGACCTGCCCGTGCTGGGGATGGAAGCGGTCGCCCGGCCGCATGCCGACGCTGGCGCCGATCACCGCGTCGCCGATGTGCTCGAAGCTGCGCCCCTCGGATACGCCGCCCACCCCTTCGACGAGCGCCGCCGTGGTGCCGACGATCGGGCTACCCTCGACGAAATCGCCGAAGCCGACCGGTGCCGCCCAGGCGACACGCGGGTCGGCGACGAGCCCGGCGAGGACACTGCCGGGCATCAGCGGCAGCGGCGCGGCCTGCAGGAACACCGAGGACAGAACAAGCTGGGTCTCGCTGCCCGGCGCCCCGATGACGAGGTCGAACGCGTCGGCGGCGCGGGCACTGCCGAGCCGGAGCGCGCGCTCCTGCAGCGTCACCACCACGCCGAGCGCGGTGGCCAGCGCAACGATGAGCGTGATCGCGACGACGCCCGCCCAGTGACGCCTCAGATCGGCGAGGATGAAGCGGAACATGGCTCAGCCCTCCAGCCGGCCGCCATCGAGGCGCAGCACGCGCCCGAGATGGCCGACGAGGCGCGGATCGTGGGTGGCGACGATCAGCGTGGCGCCGACCTCGCGGGCGAGGCCGGTCAGCAGATCGGCGACGGCCGCGCCGGCGTCACCATCGAGGCTCGCGGTCGGCTCGTCGGCGACGATGATGCCGGGATGGGCAAGCAGCGCGCGCGCCACGGCGACCCGCTGCATCTGGCCGCGCGACATGGTCTCGACCGGCTGGTCGAGCCGGGCGATGCCGACCCGCTTGAGCAGGCGCCGCGCCTCCTCCTTCGCGCCCTTCGCCAGGCGGAAGCGCGCGAGCCGCTGCGGCAGCAGCACGTTCTCGATCGCGGAGAGGCCGGGGAACAGGTGGAAGTCCTGCATGACGAGGCCGACATTGGCGGCGCGCCAGCGGTCGCGCGCGCCCTCGCCCAGCGTCGCGAGATCGGTGCCCTCCCAGTCGACATGGCCGTGGCGGACCCGCTCGAGGCCGGTCAGCACGTTGATCAGCGTGGTCTTGCCGCAGCCGGAAGGGCCGGTCAGCGCCACCTGCTCGCCCGAGCGCAGCTCGAGCCCGGGAATTTCCAGCGCCGGCCGCTCTAGCCCGGGGAAGCGCACTTCAAGGTCGCGCAGCGTGAGATCGGCCATGGTCAGACGGCGTGGAAATGCGCGCCGACGATGCGCAGCAGGCTGACGAAGCCGGTCACCGGGTCGGTCCAGGAGCCGACCTCCAGCGTGCCCTCGACCTCGATCAGCGCGTTGGCCTGCTCGAAGGTCTGGGCCCGGTCGAGCCGGACGACGACGATGTTGTCCGGCCAGTCGGCGTCCGAGGAGCAGAAGGGGCAGAGCGCCATCGGGATTTCGGTGAGAACGAAGAAATCGGCCTCGGCCTTGAGCGGGGGCGCCATGAAGCCGCGCATGGCGACCTTCTTACCGTCGAGCGATTTCACCTTGTCGGAGAAGCTCAGGCCCAGCACGCTGATCTTGCCGTAGAGCTCGTCGAAATCGAGCGCGGTCGCGGCGACGGCCTGCCCGACGCCCAGCACGGACATGCCAAGGAGGCCGGCGCCGGCCTGCAGGAGGCGACGGCGGGACAACGGAGGGTCCATCTGCCGAACGGGCGATATCCTGATGCGCGGCATGGCCTGAAGGCTCCTTCACAGGCGCGGCCCGGGCGTTGCCGCCCGGGCCGGAAGGTCGTATCGGCGCGCGATCAGTTCTGGACCGGCGCGATGGCCAGCGCGTCGACCAGCGCGCGGTAAACGTCGCTCTGCTCCATGTAACCGCGGAAGCCCTCGGCGCCCGGGCCGGTCGCCTGCAGGACCACGTCGTCGACCGCGTGGACCGCCGTGTCACCGTTGCGCGGGATGTTGCCGGTGCGCAGCACCGCGCCGGGAACGTCCTTGTACTGCTCGTTGGCGACGTACTCGCCCTTCTCGTTCTTCACCGCCGGCTCGAACGGGCCGTCCAGCTTCGGACGGAAGGTCTCGTAATAGTCCGGGAAGTTGTTGGCGAAGAGCATCAGGCGGCGGGAGACGTCGACGCGGTCGGGATAGCCGTCGCCGTCCTTGTCCTCGTAGTTCGGAAAGCCCGCCTCGGCATAGGTGCCGACCTTCTCGCGCATGTCCGCGCCCGGCTTGTCGTCATCGACCGTGCCGACGATGGAGACGCCGTGCGTGTGGTCGCCCGTGACAACGATCAGCGTATCGGGATGGGTCTTGGCGAACTCGACGGCGACGCCGATGGCCTTGTCGAACTCGATGGTCTCGACCAGCGCGCGGTCCCAGTCCATCGGGTGGGACATCTTGTCGATCGAGGAGCCCTCGACCATCAGGAAGAAGCCGTCCGGGTTCTTGGCGAGTTCGTCGATCGCCACCTGCGTCATCTGCACCAGGCCCGGCTGGTTCGGGAACTTCGACACCGTGCCCTTCTTGAGGAACTCGCGGTCGAGCGTCACGTCCATGTTGCCGGTGTGGAACAGGCCGAGGATCTTGCCGGAATTGGTGCCGGCGGCGGTGGCGAGCTCATCCTTGCTGGTGGCGAGCGTGTAGCCGGCGTCGCGGAACATCTGGACGTAGTCCTTGTCGTCCTTGCGCTTCGAGCCGGGGGTCGCCTTGCCGAGGAAGTAGGCCGAGCCGCCGCCGAGGATGACCTCGGGCTTCACCGCGAAGAAGTCGTCGACCAGCGCCGCCTTCTCGGCGCGCAGGCGCGTGTGGCCGACCACGGCCGACGGGGTGGCGTCCTCGATCTCGGAGGTGGCGACGACGCCGATCGACTTCTTGGTGGTGCGGCGCAGCGCCTCGGCGATGTTCTCCACCCGCGGATCGTCGAACGGATCCTTGGTGCGGTCGGCATAGACGCCGATCGCGTTCACCGCCGTCTTGTGACCGGTCATGTAGGCCGACATGGTGTTTGCGCTGTCGGTGGCGACGGCGTTGGTCGCCGAGGTGCCGATGAAAGCCACCGGCGGGATGTCGTCCATGTTCAGGCGGCCGTCGGCCTTGCCCTCATGCATGCCCTTGGACATCAGGCGGGCGCCGGTGCGGTGCGCGACCGACAGGCCGTCGCCGAGGAAGAAGATCACGTTCTTCGCCGTCGGGGTCGAGGGGGTGGCGAAGACCTCCCACACCACGGTCTTGGTCTCGCCGCCGGCCTTGGCCTCGACTGTGTAGGTACCGGGCTTGGCGATGCTCGCCGCGCGCACGATCACGGCCGACGCGTCGACGCCCTTCTCCTTCTCGACGAACGCGACGCTCTTGCCGAGCACCTTCTCGGCCGGCTCGCCATTGATGGTGACGGTGACATCGCCGGGGGCGACGACGGCGTCGAATTCCACCTTCATGTCGAAGGGCGAGCCCGCGAGAATGGTCGCGCGGTCCAGCGGAAACACGGTCGCCGCCTCCGCGACCGAGACAAGACAGGTTGTGGCCACGAGGGCCGCGAGCAGGCTGCGCATCCGGTTTCTCCGAGGAATATGGGCTGACCCTCGGTTAGTCCGGCTGAATGTCAGTGAGATGACCGTTCGTCACCCCGCTGGGGACGCCGCGTGGGGGTGGAGATGGCGTCTGCGGTGCCCTGACGTTCGGCGGGATGGCGCGGGTGGACGTCCGATGCGGCGGCACCTCACCGAAATGGGCTGCAGCCCTGCCGGATCGGGAAGGGTTGCCGTGCGGGCCGGCAAGACCGGGCGTCGGCCATGTCGCACTCTATTCGCGCGGATCGCTGGCCTACTCTCGCTCCTTTCAGCCGTCGGGACGCCTCATGGAGTTCGACATGGATCCCCAGCGCCGCAACCTTCTCGGCATGGTCGCCCTCGGTCTTGCAACAGGCCCGCTCGCCATGTCCTCCGCCACCGCGCAGCCGGCCGCTTCATCGTCGACGGCTCATGCCGAGGCCTCGGCCGGGCGCGGCGCCCACACCGCCTTCGCTCCGTTGAAGACGGTGCGCGCCGGATCGCTCGATGTGGGCTATGCCGAGGCCGGCCCGGCCGACGGGCCCGTGGTCCTTCTGCTGCACGGCTGGCCCTATGACATCCACGCCTATGTGGACGTGGCGCCCCGGCTTGCCGCGGCCGGCTATCGCGTACTCGTTCCCTATCTCAGGGGCTACGGCACCACTCGCTTCATCTCCGGGAAGACGGCACGAAACGGCCAGCAGGCCGCGTTCGCCGTGGATGCGATGGATTTCCTCGACGCCCTGAAGGTGGAAACGGCGATCCTCGGCGGCTTCGACTGGGGCGCGCGCACGGTCAACATCATGGCCGCGCTCTGGCCGCAGCGTTTCAAGGGCATGGTGTCGGTCAGCGGCTACCTCATCGGCAGCCAGGAGCAGAACCGCAAGCCGCTGCCGCCCAAGGCGGAGCTGCAGTGGTGGTACCAGTATTATTTCGCCACCGCTCGCGGGGAGGTCGGCTATCGCCAGTACACGCGCGACTTCGCGCGGCAGATCTGGACACAGGCCTCGCCGAAATGGGCCTTCGACGACGCCACCTTCGATCGCTCGGCGGCGGCACTCGACAACCCGGACCATGTCGCCATCGCCATCGACAACTATCGCTGGCGGCTCGGCCTCGCCCTCGGAGAGGCCCGGTACAACGACATCGAAGCCAGGCTCGCGACCTTCCCTTCCATACACGTGCCCACCATCACTATGGAGGGCGACGCGAACGGCGCGCCGCATCCCGAGCCTGCCGCCTATGCCAAGAAGTTCACGGGCAAATACCAGTTCCGGCTGATTACCGGCGGCATCGGCCACAACCTTCCGCAGGAGGCGCCGCAGCCCTTCGCACAGGCGATCATCGATGTGGCGCAGCTGTAACGGAAGGGTATGGCAAGCAAAGTCGTCGCTCTGGCGGGTTGCGCCACCGACGTGCCGGCCGGGTATCGCTGCCGGGTCGATTGCGCCCACCGAGGCGTTCAACGCAAGTTGTCACCCAGTTCTGGCGTCACCCGTCGCTGGCGTCGCCCTTCCCGATGGCTATCGGCGTCGGGAGCTCGCGGTGCCGGCCTTGGAGGCGGCAGCATCCGGGGCATCGACCGCCTCGCGCGCCAGCCTCGCCTCGCGCAGCCGCATAAGCTTGGCGTCGCGCTTGGTGGCCTCCTGCTGGATCATGCCCATCGCCGTGCGCGATACCGCCTCCGCCCTGGATTCTGTCTTGCTCAGATTGGGCTTGAATAGATTGTTTCGGGTTAAGTCAGCCATGACGTTCAGTCTCCTATCCGAATGAAAAAAGGCCGGGTTGCCCTAGCCTCTCCCGATGCCTCGACGGTTCGTGCCAGTACATCCGTGGTCAGGAACCGGAGACACGGCCTCGGGCGGCTTTGAGGTTGGCCGCCGATCTGCCGCCGCTGAGGCGAGCGGCTTCGATTTCAAAGAAAATCTTCCGGTCTTTGCTCCGGCTCATCAAGCGCGAACGCTCCATGACCCAAATATGGACGAATATCTCCGGCTCGCCCTGATCAGGTTAAACGAAGCCGAAGCCTTTTCTACCCGTTGAACGGCTTCAACCTACCGGTCGCCATGACGATGGCCGTTCAAATCGACATAGAAATTCGACCACCCGCAACCGCGCGTGCGTCACGATGGCATCGATTTGAGAGGACGTTTGTCCGGCGCAACTCGGCGCGAAACGCGTTCAACGTACAAGTTCGACAGAATTACAATAGAGTTGAACCGAATATTTTACAAGCCGGCGCCGATTTTATTTCTTCCGATAGTCCGCCCGGGCCCGACGGTTTGCGGCCTTCTTTGACCCGCATTTCAGTGTTATACGTTGAAAGTCGTCATATCGACGTGTCCCGCCCTCTTTCGGTGGAGCGGGCCCCTTTTTGGAAATTGCGAAATGTCGTCGCGCGTCGCCGGTTTGAAAAGCGGCGCGCGCACAGGAACATCATGACCAGCAAGAAGACCAAAAGGGGCATCAAGCCCCACCCCGCCGCCATGCCCACCGCGACGCGCGCCGCCGCGGACTGGAAGCCCGAGCCCTGCGGCCTGACCCGCGAGCAGATCCGAGCCATCGTCATCGAACAGATCGGCTGAGGGCCCGACCTCGCGCAGGGGCGGCCGCGCCGTCTCTCGCCGGTCTGCGGCCGGCGCCCCCCGCTCGGCGCCTTCGCCAGCACTCCAACCTCAGTTTCCATCAATCCCGGCTGGATCGCGGCGCCGTGACGATCCGCTCCGGGCGTTCCTAAGGCGACCGTCACCCGGACGCTGCTTTGGGGGGAGCCAGACCTGACATTGCCGTCTACATGAGCGGTGGCGGTCCGGAGGATGCACAGTGACGACGTTCGAGGAAAGCTACGATTCGAAGACCGTGGACCTGCTCGACCAGGTCTTCGCCGATGCGTGCGCGCACGCGGCTTCTCGCGTCGTGATGGACGAGGGAATTCGCACCATGCTCGCCTCGGCCGTGCTGGAGGGCGCGAAGCTCGGGCTGCGCGAGCGGGACGATGTGCTCCGCTTCGCCCTGCGGGCGATCCCCGCGTTTCGCGAGCGCGAGGCGCAGCTGTAGCGCGCGGAAATAGTCGGAAGCGGGAATGTCCCGCTGCGATCAAGCCCGCGTAATAAGCGCGGCGATAAGGGCGGCGAGGACGACGACAACGCCCAGCAGGGCGATGACCGCCGTCGGAAACGACACGCCCAGCACCGTCGCTCCCCTATCGTCGAACGGGCGCCCGCGCTCATCCGTACCGGAGCCCGCCGCCGGGTCCGGCTCGAAGGCGTCCCGCCGGGCCTCGGCGATCTCTTCGCGGGTGGCCGGCCTTCCGGCGGCCTCGTCGTCGGTACCGAGCGGAGCCGTCGCCGGATCGGGGAACGGGACCTTGTCCCCGAAACGGCCGCTGTCGATCTCCTCGCGCAGATGACTGTTCGTCGGCATGATCGCTGCTCCATATGTCGCGCGCATCCCGCCAGCCGATGGCGACTTCCTGAATAAGCCGGTGAAGCCCCTGGACGTTCCCCCTACCGACCCCGGCGGGGCGATCGACCGGTTCCACAGGCCAAAAAAAGCCCACGGAAATTTCCACGGGCGATCTCTCGTCTGGCGGAAACCCGTTGCCATTTCGGAGGCCGGCGGGCGGCGCGGGCGTCCGTCCGGTTCAGGAACGTTCGGGCGTTTCATCGCCCCGCGGGGGCGCGTGAGGCGGCGAAGGATCTATGACGGCCGCGCGCGCCGGCTGATGCAAAGCCGCGCCGGCGGAACCGCCATAGGGGTAGCGCGGATCGGGCCACGCTTGTCGGCGGGCCCGTCATGATGCCGCCGGCGCCATGTGCCGGATCATCACTCGGGATAGGTCTCGCTTCCCTGCGCCCCGTCCTTGTGGAAAAGGATGAAGGCCAGAGGATTGCCGGGCTCGGCCATCGCGTCGCTGCGCTGGCCCGTTATCTCTCCGGCCACGCCGCTCGTATATTCGGCGACCACCTCGCCGAAGCTGTTGCGCTGGATGGCGACCTTCTGTCCGGGCTCGACCTTCTCGTTGAGCTTGACCAGATGCTCGACGAGGCCGCCCTCGGTCGCGAGGATCGGAACCGCGCTGTTGCCGACGAAGACGTCCACATCCTTCCCCGTGCGCCCCATGGGCCCGGCGACGATTCCGTAATGCTTGAGCACGTTCATCGTGCCCTCGACGAACAGTCCGATCATGTCGAGGTCGAGCACGCGCGCGGCGCCGATCTCCGGCGTGAACGCCGGAATGCCCACATCCATGAAGGCGTTGTGCAGGACGCCGGGATACACATGATTGTCGAAGACCTGGCCGACGGGGAAAAGCTCCACCATCTCCCTGACCTCCGGCACGTCCATGCCGCCAATATTGAATGCGGTGACTTCGAATCCCGTGGTCCCGGTGTGGAAGTCGATGGCGGCGTCGGCGTTGCGCCGCAGCAGACGGTTGAACAGCAGCCCGGCATGCCGGCTCGGGGCGGTCAGGCCGTTCTCGTTTCCGGGCCACTCGCGATTCAGGTCGATCAGATCGGCGCCCCTGCCGGCATTGGGCCATCTGCGCTGCATGCCTTCCATGGCCGCGCGCGCAACATCGGTGACGGCCATCACCGTGCCCGACATCTGCGCCGGGTCGAGCTGGTTCATCACCGTCTGGACCGTGTGCACGGAGCTCATCTCGTCGCCATGCACGCCGCTCACCAGAACGACGCGCTTGCCCGGCTTCGCTCCCCTGGCGACGGTCACCGACACGTACCAGTGCTGGCCGGTGGGCATTTCGACGCCCTGAAAATAGAGGAAATGCTTGCGTCCCGGCTCAAGGTCCTCGACGTCGAGCGCGCTGACGACCTTTTTTCCCTGGATGACGTCGCCGGTATAGACCGTCGCCGCGGAGGTGCCGGACCCGGCGTCCGGTGCGGAAGTCGATGCGCCCTGCGCGGCGGCGGAACCGGCGCTGGCCAGGAGGCCGGCCGATGAGCCGATCGTCGCGACCGACGCGATCATGAAGTCGCGGCGGCCGAGGCGCTCGTCCGGTTCGTTCGACATGGCGCAGTTCCTTTCGGTAAGATCGGCAGAGGCTTCCCGCCGCCTGATGGGCGCGGGCAGGCGCGTTTCGCATGGGAACGGGCGAAGCCGAGGGGGGATACTCCCAGCGCCCGATGCAGGCCCCATGACGGCACGCGGCCATGCTTGCGCCCGCCCGGCGCCGAGCGCAATGCCGCACCGCTTCGATCAACCGAAGGTGCCCGCATGGCATAGGCCGTCCGGACAAGCCTCGCCGCCTGCCCCGTCGGCGCGAACCATCTCGCCGGGATGAGATCGTCAGTGCCTGGAAATTCGGAAAATGCGCGTCTGCGATGGCCGCCACAGAGGCTGCCCCTGACGTTACGTCAGGCACCCGAAACACGCCGTGAACGATTCAGGATGTTCTCGGGACTTGTCGTTCCGACGCTCCCGGCCACGAAACATACCGAAGGACGGCCGTCGTACCTGTTTCGTTACGACTGCCGCGCGCCAACAGGAGCCGTATCCAAACGCATATCCGATGCGTTAAGTGGCGACCGCGGCTGGGCTCGAACCAGCGACCTGCCGCTTAGAAGGCGGCTGCTCTATCCAGCTGAGCTACGCGGCCTTTCCGGCATGCATGCCCGCGCGGTCAGTGGGTCCACTGGCCGAGGCGGCGGAAGCTGAAATTGTCGGCATAGGCGATGCGCCGGCGCGAGGCTTCCTTCGGCTCCTGGATCTGGTAGGCGATGCCGTGCCGCTCGGCATAGGCGACCGCCTCTTCCTTGGAATCGAAGCGCAGACGAAGCTGGCTCTTCATGTCGCCGGAGCTGGTATAGCCCATCAGCGGCTCCACCTGCCGGGCCTGCTCGGGCTCGTAGTCGAGCACCCAGAGCTTGGTCTTGGCCGTGCCGGACTGCATGGCATTCCGGGTCGGCTTGTAAATGCGCGCCACCATTCTACTCGCTCCCCTGCCCTTCGCCTCTCGCAAGCCAAGATCGCACGTCCGGATGGTCGGGGCAGCAGGATTCGAACCTGCGACCTGAAGTTCCCAAAACTTCCGCGCTACCGGGCTGCGCTATGCCCCGACGGCTACAAACCGTTGCAACCAAACGATCTTCGAACGCCGCACCGCGCCGCTCGCGACATGCAATGGCACAGACCGGCGCACCAAGGCAAGAGCCGCCTCTCGACGGGCGGTTCCGCGCCGACGGCAGCGTGTTCGAGGGAACTTAGTTGTGAAGACCCGAATCATATGTTTGACACAAAGTTAAGGATTATATTGTATGAACAGCGAGGGGCATAAGCTGTTTTTAATAGTAACAATGTAGCCACTTAGCGCCCTTCGAAAACAATCATGTCAGTAAAATTAAAAACTGCTCTCGTCATCGACGCAGTGACGAACAGCCCGGATTCCGTGGCCCGGGACTGTCTCGCCCAGTACGCTGTACTGTCGGGCGACGGACAGAACAGGGACGTCCGGATATTCTGCGAGCGCCCCCGCTCCTCGTCCCACCCGGATATCGCGTTCCATGACCTCGCCGAGCTGCCGGCGTGGCTGGAGGGGGATGGCGAGTCGGTGGTCATCTATCACTGGCGCGACGGCAATCCCGACTTCGACGCGCGGTTCGCGCGCCTCGGCACGCGGCGCATCATACGCTGGCACAACAACACGCCGCCCTGGTTCTTCGCGCCCTATGCGGCGAGTTGCGCGGCCAACACGCTGCGGGGCCTGAAGGCCATCCGCGAATTCGCTGCCATGGCGGGCATCGAGTTCTGGGCCAATTCGGCCTATTCGGCCCGGCAGCTCGTGGGGCTGGGCGCCGATCCGGCGGCAATCCGCGTGGTGCAGCCGCTCTCGCCGCTGCTCGCCGACGTCGCGGCGGGCGACCAGAGCCTCGCCGCGCCCGGCCTGCTCCACTTCATCGGTAGCAACAACCGGGGGCCACTGCGCCTGCTGTTCGTCGGCCGCTTCGTTCCGCACAAGGGCCATCGCCATCTGGTGGCGACCGCCGCCATGGTGCAGCAGATCACCGGGCGGCCGGTCGAGCTCAACCTGGTCGGCCGCGCCGACCCGGCAATGGGCGGCTATGCCGACGAGGTGCTGCGCCTGGCGCGCGAACTCGGCGTCTCTATCACCGACCATGGAGAGATTTCGGGCGCCGCGATCGAGCATCTCTATTGCCGCTGCGACGTGTTCCTCATGCTCTCCGAGCACGAGGGCTTCGGCCTGCCGGTGCTCGAGGCGGCGCGGTTCGGCCTGCCGGTTGTCGGCGTGCGCGCGGCGGCGACGGCGGAAATCCTCGCCGGCCACCCGCTCTGCCTCGACCGCTTCGACCATGTGGAACTCGCCCGCCGGGCGGTCGCTTCCTGCCAGCCGGCCGTGCGTCAGGCGGTGGTGATCTGGCAGCGCCAGGAGCTCGGCGCGGGCCATTCCCGCGCTCTGGTGACGCGGCAGATCGATGCCGCCATGACCGGCGCGCAGCCGCCCGAACGAGTCGGCGCCGATGCGCCGGAGGAACTGGCGGCACTCGTGGCGCAGGCGCTCGAGGCGGTGCCCGTCCCGCCGCTGCCGGAGGCGTTGGAGGCGCGCCTGCGCACGCTGCCGGCCGAGAACCCGGGACGGCTCGTCAGCCTGCACGACATCGACGCCTATTCTGCGCTGATCCGCGGGGAGCCCGAAGCCGGCGATCTCTACAAGGCGACCTGGCGGCAGGGCTTTCCGGCCAAGCGGCGCTGGAGCAGCCGCGTCTACCGGGCGATCCGGCGCTTTGCCTTCAGCCTGAACTTCGGCCTGGTGGCGGCGATCGAACGCTCGCGCCGGGACACGGACCGCAGGATCAACCACCTGTCGGAGGAACTCGGCGCGGTGAAGCAGCAGAACGCGGCCATCCTGCAGCGCCTCGACCGGATGCTTGGAACGGAAGACCGCGCAGCCGAGCCCGCCTCCTTACGCGCGCCCTCGCTCGCCACGGTGCTGCCGAACGCTCACGAGCCGGACGACGCCCCGGAAGCGGTGGTCGCGCGTAGCGCGCCGGGCGGCCTCACTCTCCGCTGAACAGGCGGTGGTGGACGCGGTCGCCGACCTCGATCCCGCGTGCCTTCGCCGTGCCGGCCGGCAGCTCCAGCACGGCGCTGACCGGCACCTGCGAGGAAATGGTTTGGGTGGAGAGCGGCACCGTGTTCGCGGCGATGCTGGCGACGCGTCCGTCCGCGCGGATGAACACCATGTCGAGCGGGATATAGGTGTTCTTCATCCACATATAGACCGGTTTCTGCACGCCGAAGTCGAACAGCATGCCGGCATCGGGCGCCAGCTCGGTGCGGTACATCAGGCCCTTGGCCCGCTCGGCCGCGTTCTCGGCCAACTCGACCTTGAAGGTCGCCTCGCCCGATTTCGTGTCGATGGTGAGGGTCTCGATGGTCGCGGCGTTCACCGCGCCGGCGGCAAGCAGAAGCACGAGGACACACGCAAAGCCGCGCATCCCCGCGGCCATCGCCCGAAAACCAGACGTCATACCGACTTGGCGCGCCGAGGCGCCTTCCCTAATGCGACGAAGGCGTCGAGGCCCCGTCCGGACGCACCTCGGCGGCCATCAGCCCTTTTGGACCTGGCCCGAAGCGCACCAGAACCATCTGCCCGGGGCGCAGTTCGGTCAAGCCGTGGCGGCGCAGAGTCTCCATGTGGACGAAGATGTCCTCCGTCCCCTCCCCGCGCGAGAGGAAGCCGAAGCCGCGCAGCCGGTTGAACCACTTCACCCAGGCCCGCTCGAACCCGCCCACGGGCTGCACCGTCACATGGGTGCGCGCCTGCGGAAGCTGGGAGTGGTGCACGGCGGTGGAGGAATCCATCGATAGCACGCGCAGGGCCTGGAAGCCGCGCTCGCGCGCCACCGCCTCGCAGACGATGCGCGCACCTTCCTGCGCGGTCACGAAGCCGCCGCGGCGCAGGCAGGTGACATGCAGCAGCACGTCGCTGCCGCCGCCATCCGGCACCACGAAGCCATAGCCCTTCGAGACGTCGAACCATTTGATGGTGCCGGCGATCTGGACGATACCGGCATCGGCCTGACGTGCGTCGCCGACCTCATTGTCCACGGGCTCGTGATTGACCAGGCCTAATCGTGGCACAGAACTGTCGGCTACCATCGGCCACCCACCTCCGGGAACGCCTCACCCCGCCATATCACATCTGGCGAGCCATGGATGATTCTCGTCGTTAGAGCATAACACCCGATTCCGCCACGAAAACACCCAAATCACGTCGCAGCGCGGGTTTGGAACAGCTTTAACCCGAGCGGCAACCCGATCAGGCGAACGGCGCGAATACCTCTCCGATCTCGTCACGGATGACGAGGTCGGCGATGTCGTCGAGCTCGGTCGGTTCGCGGTTGATGATAACGAGTATCGCACCGTTGCGCTTGGCCTCCAACGGGAAACCCGCGGCGGGCCAGACCACCAGCGACGAGCCTATGGCGAGAAAGACGTCGCAGCCCTGCGTCAGCTCCCGCGCCCGCAGCATTGCCGGCGCCGGCATGGGCTGGCCGAAGGAGATGGTGGCGGACTTGATCGGGCCGGCACACTCCTCGCAATCGGGGGCCGCCCCGCTCTCCGCCTCGAAGCGCGCGCGCACCCATTCCAGCTCGTAGCGCCGCCCGCAATCGAGGCAGGTGGCGTAGGTCGTGTTGCCGTGGAGCTCGATCACATCTTCCGGAGGCGCGCCGGAGGCCTGGTGCAGCCCGTCGATGTTCTGCGTCACGATGCCGGCGAGGCGCCCCTCGGCGAGTAGCCGGGCGAGCGCGCGATGCCCGCGCCCCGGGCGGGCCTTGGCGAACGCCTCCTCCATGGCGAAGCGCCGCCGCCATGCCTCGTCGCGCATGGCGCGGCTGGCGAGGAAGGCGTCGAAGTCGATCGGCCGGTTGCGCGTCCACAGCCCGCCCGGCGAGCGGAAATCGGGAATGCCGCATTCGGTGGAGATGCCGGCGCCGGTGAAGGCGACCCCGCGCCTCATGCCGGCCAGCAGCCGCGCCAGCGCCTCACCTTCAGGCTTGATGTCACCGACCGGCGTCATATGTTCGGCCACCCGTCCTGTCCGGCCGCCGGGCCGAAACCTTCCACGAGGTCAGCATGAAATTTCTTCATACCATGGTACGCGTGAGCGACGTCGACGCCTCGCTCGACTTCTACTGCAACAAGCTGGGGCTGGTGGAGGTCCGCCGCAAGGACGTGCCGCAGGGCCGCTACACGCTGATCTTCCTCGCCGCGCCGGGACAGGCGGGCGTCGCCGAGGTCGAGCTGACCCACAACTGGGACCCGGAACCCTATGGCGAGGGCCGCAATTTCGGCCATCTCGCCTTTGAGGTCGACGACATCTACGCGGCCTGCAAGAAGCTGCAGGACGGGGGCGTGACCATCAACCGCCCGCCGCGCGACGGCTACATGGCATTCGTGCGCTCGCCGGACAACGTCTCGATCGAGCTTCTCCAGAAGGGCAGCGCCCTGCCCCCGCAGGAACCCTGGGCGTCGATGCCGAACACCGGCAAGTGGTGATCGCTCGGTGATCGCGTGGTGATCGCGCGCTGACCGCCGCCGCGGCGGGGCCGAGGGTCGGCACCGGGCGAGCACAGCCATGCGATGACCGGCGGGTCGCCAAGGGAGAAACGGCCTGCGGCGGTGCCTGTGCATCGCTGTGGCGGAGCGCTTGTGCAAGCTGCCGCTCGCCCCTATAAGGGCCCCGCCTGCGCGCCCTTCGTCTATCGGTTAGGACGCCACCCTTTCACGGTGGAGAGAGGGGTTCGACTCCCCTAGGGCGCGCCATCTGCCTTTTTTGGCTTTGATTTTGCTGATGAATTCGGCTTTTTTCCCAAACTTCCCCGGTCAGTTTGGGAGCGTTTGTTCTTTTCCTGTTCCGAAAGGCGCTCGATAGCCGCGCGGGCGAGGCGCTTCTGGTCGGCCTCGCGGGTGTACCGTTCAACTTCGGCGAGCGTCTTGTGGCCGGTCACCGAAGCGATCTCGTTGGCCGAGCATCCGGCTTCGGCGAGGCGCCGCGCCGCCGCCTTTCGCAGGCCATGGGTGACGCACTCATCCGGCAGGCCGGCCTTGCCGATCTTCTCGGCCATCCAGTTGCCGAACCCCGCCGGCGTGAACGGCTTGCCGTACTCCGTGACGAGAATGGAGACATGCTCGCGCGGCGCTGCCGAAAGAACCCGGCGCAGGGACGGATGCAGGGGTATCCAGAGCCGGGCTCGCGTCTTGGTCTGCACCACCCGAATCAGACCATCATCGATGTCACGCCACGACATGGCGACCACGTCCGAGCGCCGCTGCCCCGTGTAGAGCAGCAGGGCGAAGGCCAGCCTCTCCCTGGTGCCGACCTTCCATTTCTTCTCGAAGGTCGCGATTTGCGGCTCGTCCCAGGTGTGAAACTCGCCGCTGCCGAAGCGCTTGATGCGCAACGTCGGATCGTCCCGGCGCCACTTGCCGTCGATCGCGAAGTGCATGAGCACCCGAATCTTCTTCAGCAGATCGTTGGCCGCGCCGGGCGTGGCGGCGCGCTTCGCCATATCGAGCCATCGCTCCATCACCCGACGGTAGGCACGCCGGGTCGATGGCGCGAGACGAAGAAAATCCGGGCTGGCGAGATAGTCGCCGACCAGCCGCTCGAGCGTGCCCTCGCCGCCTCGCACCTTCTTCGGCGCTTCCTCCTCGGCCGCGAAGGCCGCCTGATACGCCTCCATGAACACGGGCGAACCGGGAATGCCCAGGAGCATCACCCGCTTTCCGCCCGGTCGGCGGAAATAGTGGCGCGCAACGCCGTATGCGAGTTCGTCGGCTGGCATCCGGTGGACGTGCGCACCGGCAAGCCGATCGCGTCCCGCAAGGGCGAGTATTTCCACGCGTGGATCCGCACCATCCAGGCGCTCGGCTTCGAACCGGAATGGCACAAACTGAACGCGGCCGACTATGGCGACGCCGCCACGCGCCAACGCTTCGACCTGGTGCAAGGCTCTGCCGAGGGCCAGCGCCACGACATCCTGTTCCGCACGCTGGGCCGTCCGAGCGGGCGGCCGCAATGGGGTTCGACTCGGAGGAGGCGGCCTACAAATTCGCCGGCACCAAGACCGAGCAGATCAAGCAGATCGGCAACGCGGTCTCGGTCGCGAAGATGCGCGCCTGCGTCGGCGCGCTGATGGCCGATGCCGCGCCGGCCGATCGCGCTCCGGTGGAATTTCGGGAGGCGGCGGAATGATATCGTCGCCTCAGTTCTTCCCGATCGCCCGCTTCAGCGTCTCGTCGATGCGGGTCTGCCAGCCCGGGCCGGTGGCGCGGAAATGCGCCAGCACGTCGGGCGACAGCCGCAGCTTGACCGCTTCCTTTGTCGGCGCCTTCTGCCGGCCGCGCGCTCGCTTGACCGCCGCGACGAAGTCCGGCGCGACCTCGGCGCTCGGGCGCATGCGGGCGATCATCTCATCTGGCACCGGGGGATTGTCCGGGTCCGCCTCGGCGGCGGCCGTGATGGCCGCGTCTTCCTCCGGGGTGATCGCCTCCAGGCTGCGGAGCGCCCGCTCGCGCGCGGCTGCCCACTTCGTCTTCGTTTCCGGGTCGTTCATGCCATCACCCCGTCGTCGCATCGCCGGCGCGGCCGGCAGGCGCTGTACTTCTATTCCGGCGCCGCCCCTCGTTTCACGCCGCTTCGTGCGGAGCGATGTCGTCAATGTCCGGCCGCTCCTGCGCGGCGAGCGAGAGATCATAGCTCGCCTGCAGGTTCATCCAGAACTCAGGTCCGGTGCCGAGGAAGCGGCCGAGCCGCAGGGCGGTGTCGGCCGTCACCGGCGCCTCCTCGCGCGCCAGGCGCTCCACCCGCGTGCGTGGCACGTGCAGCGCCTTGGCGACGGCATAGGGGGTGAGGTGCATCGGGGTGAGGAACTCCTCCCGCAGGATCTCCCCAGGGTGGATGGGAGGGTGTGGGCCGAGCATAGCGGTCTCTCCTCAGTGATAGTCGACGATCTCGACGTCGGCGGCGTGGCCGTCGCGCCAGATGAAGCAGATGCGGAACTGGTCGTTCACGCGGATGGAATGCTGGCCGGCACGATCGCCCTTCAGAGCCTCGAGCCGGTTCGCCGGCGGTACGCGCAGCGCCTCGAGCGAGACGGCGGCGTTGACCATGGCGAGCTTGCGCTGCGCGGGGCGGACGAGATCGGCCGGGAAGCCCTTGCCGACGGTGCCGTTCCACACCGCTTCCGCCAGCTTGTTCTTGAAATTCAGGATCATCGTCGCCGAACCGCCTTCGATGAAGACAACGTATCTCATCACGATACGTTCGGCAAGGAAAAAGTATCGCGCGACGATACGTCCGCAGGCGGCGGGCGGGAGGGTGCCGTTCGGCGGCTAAAGATCGGTAGCGGAAAGGTGCACGCCGTTGCCGTCGCGCCGGTAGCGCACCGATGCGGCGAGCTCGATGGGCACGCGGTTCGTCGTGAAGGCGCGAAGCAGATTGCCCCGCGCGCCGAACTTCTTTCTCAGCGCCTCGGCCGAGATCGAGCACGTCACGTCCTGTCCCGTCCTCGTGTCCCGCATCGGAAAGCGGATCGTCATGTCGTCGTCGAACGTCGGCTCGCCCCTCACGCGCATCAGCGCCATGTCCCACATGCCCCCTGCCCCTTGGACACCCATTGTGCAGCACGGCAACAGCGGAGGAGAGGTAGCATGATCACCGCCTCCGCCCTTGACGACCTACGCGCGCGCAACCCGGTGCCGGATATCGCCGGCAGATGGGTGAGCCTGCGCCGGGGCTCGCGCGCCGGGCGCTTCATCGGCCCGTGTCCGCTACATTCCAAGGACCCGCACGCGAAGGACAGTACCTCCTTCGAATGCTGGGCGGACGGCTGGGTGTGCGCCACCTGCCAGGACGGCGGCGACGTGATCCGCCTCGTCGAGCTCTATGAGCGGCTCGACTTCCGCGCCGCGGTCCAGTGGCTCGGCGGGGCGCAGGAGGTGGACCCGGCCGAGGAAGCACGCCGTGCCCGCGAACAGGCCGAGGCAAAGGCCCGCGCGGCGCGGGACGACAACGCCTTCCGCGAGCGCGAGCGGGCGGATCTGTGGTCGCGCTGGAGCGAGGCGAAGCCCTGGCCCGGCACGCCGGTGGACGACTATCTGCGCCTGCGCCGCCTCGTCGCCCCGCCGGGCGCCCTGCTGCGGGCGCACCCCGCCCTGCCCTATGTGGTCGCGGCGCCCGATGCGCAAAGCCGCCCGGGTTGGCGGCGCCTGCATAGCGGGCCGGCCATGCTGGCGGCGATCCTTGGCCCGGATGGGCGCTTCGCCGGGCTGCACATCAGCTGGATCGACCTCGCCCAGCCCAAGGGAAAGCTGGCGCCGACCTATTCCGACACCGGTTGGCGCCAGTCTAGGTAGCAGAATCCATCGCGCGTCCGCCCCGCTCGCACCCATCGAGCGAGGCGACCATAACTTATGTGCGCCAAACGAGCATCGGAACGACTCCGCGAGCTTGCCGATAGTGAGGCCGACGGCCCTCAGCATCCCTCCCATGAGCGGGATCGGCTCGAAGCCAGACGATCGGCCGTCGTCGCAAGTATCGCGATCGCAGTTCGCGCTTTTCGACCGAAATCACGTAGCCATGCGTCGATGATCGGGTGATCGCCGGGGATGTCCGCTCGCCGGCATCGCTCACCAGCGCAGCAGCCGCTGGCCGAGGCCGTAACCGGCGGCGGCCATGACGGCGAACGCCATCGGATACCAGAAGGCGACGAATAGCGGGCTGTCGTCGTCGCAATTGGCGGCATAGAAGGTCGCGGCGATCGCGGCCGCCGTGAGGCCTGCTGCCACGCCGGCGCGCCCCGGATGCGCCGGCGCGCCCCGGCGCAGCACCGCAAGCAGGCAGGCAAGGGGCCCGAGCGACAGCAGCGGAATGAGGGTGAGGCACAGCCGGCCGTTATGGCCGATCATCTGTCCGCGCCAGGTCGCGGACGGCAGCAGCCACAATTCGCTGGCCACCGCGCCCAGCAGCAGCGCGGGCGAGGCAAGAACCCGCCAGCGCCACAGGCCGATGTCGGCACCCGGACGGGCGAGGCTCAGCAGGAGGCCGACGGTGCCGAGCGCCAGCGGCACGGTGATCACGAACTTGAACAGGAATCGCCCGGTGCGCAGCGCCCTTTCGAAATCCGGCCGCACCCCGATCGCGGTGGAGAAGACCAGGCCGGCGATCGCGACGCCGGCCAGCGTGGCGGCGAGGAACAGGGTACGGAACGCGAAGGCCGGCGCGGTGTCCTGCGCTAGAAGGTCGATAAGCTCCTCGGTCTTCACGTCGGCCTCCGCAAGCGTATCCCTCTGCCATGGATACGTGCGGGGACACCACTCCGTTACAGGGCGCTACCAGGCCAGCAGTCGCCGACCGCCGAGATAACCGGCCGCGGTCACTATGGCGATCGCCACGCTGTACCAGACCGCCACGAAGAGCGGGCTGTCGTCCGGGCAGTGCGCCGCATAGAAGGTGGCGGCAATGCCCCCGGCCGCGAGGCCCGCCAGCGCCCCGGCGCGTCCGGCGTGGGCGGGGGCGCCGCGCCGCAGCACCAGCAGGACGCACGCCAGCGGCGCGACGGCGAGCAGCGGGATCACCCGGAGGCAGAAGGCGGAGTTCTGGCCGACCAGCCGCGTCATCCAGGCCTCGCGCGGCACCACCGCGAGCTCGGCCGCGACCCCGGCGAGCAGCAGCAGCGGAGCGGCCGCAAGAAGCCAGAGCCAGGGCCCCGTGCGCACGCCCGGCCGCGCCATGGCGAGGCTCAGGCCGACGGCGCCGGTCGCCAATGTCAGCGTGATCACGAACTTGAACAGGAAGCGCACCGTCTCCGCCGCATGCGCGAAATCCGGCCGCGGCCCGATGGTCGCGAAGAATACCACCGCGCAGGCGGCGACCGCCGCAAGCAGCGCAAAGTCGAACAGCCGGCGGAACGGCCATTGCGGCGTGGCGTCCTCCGCCAGCAGCTCGATCAAGTCGTCGGTCTTCACAGTACAAGCTCCCGCCGGCAGGAACCGGCCCGGCTAGCGGACCGCCCCTTCCGACGTCTGAATTCGTCTCCGTCTCGGCAGACATAACATGGCTTTGCCGCCGTCGCGCTAGCTGCGGGCCAGGACGAGCACGCCGGCGAGAATGATTCCGATGCCGGCCATGCGTGCCGGCGGCATCGTCTCGCCGAGCCACTGCCACCCCGCGAGCGCCACCAGCACGAAGCCAAGCGCGAGAAACGGATAGGCGAAGGAAACCTCCACCCGCCCGAGCACATAGAGCCACAGCAGCAGACTCATGGCGTAGCAAGCCAGCCCACCGAGCACCGAGGGCTGGAACGCGAGTGCCAGCAGCCCGGCGGGACCCGGCTCGGCGGCCGCCCCTGCCCTCGCCCCAAGACGCAGCAGGATCTGGGCGAGCGCGTTGAGCGCCACGCTGGCGAGGATGAGGCCGACAAGGGCGAACCGGCTCATGCCCCGCCCGTCATCGCCCGTTTCATCCCGGCACCGGCCGCCTGGGGTGCGGTGTCCGCCCGGGGATGAAGGCCGGCGAACTCGGCCATCCCCTCCTCGAAGCTGACGCGCGGATGCCAGCCGAGCTCGCGCCGCAGCCGCGAGGAATCGGCGGTGATGTGGCGCACATCGCCAAGGCGGTACTGGCCCGTCACGACCGGCGGCGGACCGCCGAGCGCGTGGGACAGCGCGAGGGCCATCTCGCCCACCGTGCGCGGCGTCCCCGAGCCGACATTATAGGCGCCAACGCCCTCCCCATGCAGTTCACAAGCCAGCACGGTGGCGGCCGCGATATCGCCGACATGGATGAAGTCGCGCCGCTGGTTGCCGTCCTCGAACACCTTCGGCGCTTCTCCGCGACGGAGCGCGGAGGTGAAGATCGAGGCGACGCCGGCATAGGGCGTGTCGCGCGGCATGCCGGGGCCATAGACGTTATGATAGCGCATCATCGCCACGCAGCCGCCGGTCGCGCGGGCCCAGTTGGCGGCGTAGAACTCCTGCGCGAGCTTGCTGGTGGCATAGGCGTTGCGAGGATCGGCGGGCGTGTCCTCGCCGACGAGCCCGCTGGCAAGCGGCCGCCCGCAATGAGGACAGGGCGGCTCGAAGCGTCCTGCCGCCAGATCCCGCGCGCGGCGCGGCGCCGGACGCACCGCGCCATGCTCCGGACAGGTGGCGAAACCCTCGCCATAGACCACCATCGAGCTCGCCAGCGTCAGGCGCGACACGCCCTCCTCCGCCATGCCCACCAGCAGCTCGGCGATGCCGACATCGTTCGAGGAGGCATAGTCGGGCATGTCGGCGATATCGACACCGAGCCCGACCTTGGCGGCGAGGTGGATCACCGCGTCGACGCCCTTCACCGCCCGCGCGACCAGCTCGCGATCGCGCACGTCGCCGATCAGCGCCTCGACGCCCCGCGCCACCTGCCAGGCACCGCCATCGCGATGGACGTCCGGCCGCAGCGAATCGAGCGCGCGCACCTCATGGCCGCGCGCGAGCAGCTCGGCGAGCACATGGGTGCCGATGAAACCGGCGGCGCCGGTGACGAGGATGTGCATGCGCCTCTCCGCTAGCTGTTTCTCAAGGTCGACGCCGGGCCGGCGGGGGCCGCGCCGACCGCGCGCCGGGCGCGGGCGAGGCGCAGAAAGGTCGAGGTGATCTTGAAGGCTGCGGCAAGGCCCGCCCTCAGATTGCCCGAGACCTTCGACACGCCGCCACGCCGGCAGCGATGATCGACGGCGATCTCCCGGCACCGAAGGCCGGCGCCCGCCGCGCGCATCTGCATTTCGAGATTCCAGCCATAGGTGGTCTCGCTCATGCCGAGCGCCGCGAGCCGCTCGCGCTGCATGGCCCGCAGCGGCGACATGTCGGTGAAGCGCACGCCATAGGCGAGGCGCAGCAATACCCCGGCGATGCGTCCGGCCACGATCTGCTGGGGGGTCATCGAGCCCGGCTCACGCCGCCCCAGGATGCGCGAACCCATCACGAAATCGGCCTCGCCCGCCGCGACCGGCGCCACGATCGCCGGAATGAAGGCCGGCACGTCGCTTCCGTCGCCGTCGAGGAAGCAGACGATCCCGCAACCCGGCCCCACGCCCGCCAGCCCGGCGGCGCAGGCGCGCCCGTAGCCGCGCTGCGGCTCGCTCACCACCCTCGCGCCGGCTTCGGCCGCCCGCTCCGCGGTCCGGTCGCGCGAGCCGTTGTCGACGACGATCACCTCGCCGACGCCGACGGCGAGCACGTCACGCACGACCGCGCCGATCGCCTCCTCCTCGTCGAGGCAGGGAATGATCACCGTCACCACGGACAGGTCGCGCGGGGCGCTCATGCGGCCCTCCCGGTGCGGCGACGCTCCCGCACGAAAGCGCGGGTGCGCGGCGCCGGTGCGCCGGCCATGCCTGGCCGCGCGACGGCCGGCGGCACGCCGTCCATCTCCTGCTCGAGCCAGGCATAGGACAAGGCGTCGTCGACATCGTACCAGCCGGGCAGCTCGACCACGGGCAACCCGATCTCCCGCGCCCGCTCCAGCGTGAGGCGATAGACGTCGGCGGTGCTCCAGGGGATGTCGGCGAACAGATGCGCGTGCGGGCGCGTCAGGCCGATCAGCGTATAGCCACCGTCGGCCGCCGGGCTCAGCACCACCGGGGCGCCCGCATGCAGCGCCTCGACCGCCGCCTGCAGGATCGCCGCCGGCAAGGTGGGACTGTCGGAATTGATCAGCATGGCGCCAGCATGGCCGGCGGCCAGGAGATCGGAGATCCCCTTGTGCAGCCGGGCGCCGAGATCGCCCTCCCCCTGCAGTACCAGGCCGAAGCCGGGCGGCAGCAGCCGCCGCAGCGCCGGCTCGGTGCCGGCGGGGGTGTAGACGGCATAGCCCTGCGCTTCGGCGACCTCCGCGACCTCGGCGATGGTCGCGGTAAGATCGGCGATGAAGCAGGCGGAGATCGCCGCACACTCGTCCGGGTGCAGCGGCGGCGAGAGCCGGGTCTTCGACTTGCCCGGTGCAGGCGTCTTGCAGATGACCGCGACGGCGATCGTGCTCATGGGAGGATCCTCACTTCGTCGTCACGCCAGCAGATCGAGGGACTGGGCGAGGTCGCGGTAGAGGTCGCCTGGATCCTCGAGCCCGACCGAGAGCCGCAGCAGATCTTCGGGACAGGGCGAGCCTTCGCCCTCGATCGAGGCGCGATGTTCGATGAGGCTCTCGATGCCGCCGAACGAGGTCGCGCGGCGCCAGAGCTGCACGCGCGCCGCCACCGCGACGGCCGCCGCGCCCCCGCCGCGCACCCGCACCGACAGCATTCCGCCGAAGCCGTCCGGCATCTGCCGCGCCGCCACCGCATGGTCAGGATGGGTGGGCAGCCCCGGATAGAGCACGCCAGCGATCGCCGGGTGTCCGGCGAGGCGCTCGGCGATCAGCGCGGCGCTACGGCTCTGCTCGCGCACCCTGAGGTCGAGGGTGCGCAGGCCGCGCATCAGGAGCCAGGCGTCGAAGGCGCCGGGAACGGCCCCGTTCTGGTCGCGCATCTCCTTGATGCGCAGCCACAGGCCGGACGGGTCGGCGGTGGCGAGCGCTCCCGCGACCACGTCGGAATGGCCGTTCAGGTACTTGGTCGCGGAGTGCATCACGATGTCGGCGCCCAGATCGAGCGGCTTGGTCAGCACCGGCGTCGCGACCGTGGAATCGGCGCAGACCAGCGCGCCGGCCCGGTGCGCGATGTCGGATACCGCCATGATGTCGGTCAGCGTCCACAGCGGATTGCTCGGGGTCTCGATCCAGACGAGGCCGGTGCGTCCGGGCCGGATCGCCGCGCGTATCGCGTCGAGCCGCGACATGTCGACGAAGCTGATCTCGTGAAAGACGCTGCCGAAGCGTTCGAGCCAGACCCTCAGGCCCCAGTACATCGCCTTCGGCGCGACGATATGAGTCGGGGGCAGCGCGGCGAATACGGCGGTCGCCGCCGCCATGCCGGAGCCGAACAGCAGCGCCTCCCGGGCGTGCTCCAGCTCGGCGAGCTGGCGTTCGGCCTGCTGCACCGAGGCATTGTCCTTGCGGCCATAGACGGGGCCCGAGCTGTAGCCATTATCCGCATCGCGGGTGTAGGTCGCGCTCATGTCGATCACGGGCGTCAGCGCGGTCGGGGACGGCCGCCCGCCGCCGAGAGCCCGGGCGGCAATGGTACGCGGTGTGGGAAGGCTGGCGGGGCGGTCGTCCATGGAATCGCGATCAACCTGTGTCCGGAAACGGAGCGACCCATTCCCGGCAGGGCCCAGTGAACGTGTCATCGGCTTCTACGCGGCCGGAATGGACTTCGTTACAGCCCCGCCATGCCATCCGGTTATTTTTGCGGTCGCACGGCAGGCGGGGCGGCGCGGCACGGCTCCAGCGGCAGCTCCCCAGCTTGGGGTTTTGGATCGCCAGATATAAAATGGATCCAAGGAGGCCCACTGGGGAACATGGGTGGAAGAGTCAGCTCGCGAGGAGGAATGGGCAGCGCTGATGCGGGCCGCTCTCGCCGGTGATGCAGGCACCTACCGCCGCTTCCTCCAATCGATCACACCGTATCTGCGGCGCCTCGCCCAGCAGAGCTGCGCGCGTTTCGGCGCCTCGGCCAGCGACGCCGAGGACGCGGTGCAGGAAGCTCTGCTCGCGATCCACCTGAAGCGCGGCACCTGGGACCCCGCCCGGCCGATCACCCCTTGGCTGTCGGCGATCGTGCGCAACAAGCTGATAGACATGCTCCGCCGGGCCGGCCAGCCGGCGGTGCCGATCGACAACCTGGTCGAGGTGCTCCCCGCCGGAGAAGCGGGCTCCGCGCCGGAAGCCGGCGATATCGAGCGGCTGATTGGCAAGCTGAAGGACCAGCAGCGGAGCGTGGTGCGGATGGTCTCGCTCGAGGGCTGCTCCGCCCGCGAGGCCGCCACCCGTCTCGGCATGAGCGAAACGGGGGTGCGGGTTGCCCTGCACCGGGCACTGAAGTCGCTCGCGAGCCTCTACGAGGCGGGCGCCGGGCGGGCGATGGTGAAGCGGGCGCGCGACCCCGGCGGCGGTTGATCAGTCGGTCGCCGCCGCGAGTATCGGCCCGCCGGCGCTCTCCTGCACCAGAACCGCCGTCCGCAGGCCGTCCGGAGCCGGCGACACCTTGAACGCTCTCGCCGCGCCGTTCCAACCGCCGAGCCGAGCAAGACCATGCACCACATGGCTGTGCGGCAAGGTCCGCCCGGAATTCTCGCCGCGGCGCACCGGCACCTCGACCAGACGCGGGTCGTACCGGACCAGCCACACATCGGCGGCGCCCCGGCCCGGCCGCGCGGCCCCGATCTCGACCCGGCCCGGCCGCAGCGTCAGCGCCGGTCCGCTCTTGCGGGGACTGGCGGCGATCAGCGCCTCCATCTGCCGCCGGTCATAGCCGATCGCGCTCGCCTGCCCGTCGACCACCATCTGCGGCGTAAAGGGCCCGCTCTGGCCGAGCTTCGGCTCGTAGGTCACCTGGCGCTCGGTATATTCGGGCCGGCCGAACGCGTCCTTCCAGCCGAGATAATCCCAGTAGGTGACGCTGAAGCTCAGCGCCAGCACGCCGGGCCGATCCGCCAGCGCGATCAGCGTCGCATTGGCCGGCGGACAGGAGGAGCAGCCCTGGCTGGTGAACAGTTCCACCACCGGCTGGCGGGCGGGCGGAACGGCCTCCTCCGCCGCGAGGCGTGAGGCGGGAGCCACGAGGCCCCCGAGGGCGGCAAGCATGGCGGCGATGGCGACGCCTTTCATGGGATCACTCCGTCTGGGTTGGCCGGCGGTCCACGCGGAACCACCGACCTTCCCTTCGCGCGCGCCGGCGCCGACGTTACCGGCTCACGCGCTCGTGTCCGCCGTGATCACGAAGCCGTGAAGCGTGTAACGAGCTCTCGCTCCTCCCCGTACCCGTCCCTGCGAGGACCCGGATGGCTGACGGCGGGCCGGCTCCCCGCCAGACGCGGAGATGCCGGATGCTCACCCGACCGCCCTATGCGCCGCTCGGCGCCGACACGCTTCCCGACCGGCTCGGGCATCGGCCCGAACTGACGCGTCTTCTCGGTCCTCCCGCGCAATGGCGGGTGCGCGAGGTCGGCGACGGCAATCTCAACCTCGTCTTCATCGTCGAGGGTCGCGACGGCTCGCTGGTGGTCAAGCAGGCGCTGCCCTATGCGCGGGTGGTCGGCGAGAGCTGGCCCATGTCGCTCGACCGCGCCTTCTTCGAATACGAAGCCTCCATGCGCCTCGGCGCCCGCGACCCCGGACGCATGCCCACGCTCCACCTCTTCGACCGCGAGCAGGCGCTGCAGGTCATGGAGCACCTGACGCCGCACATCATCCTGCGCAAGGGGCTGATCGCCGGCACCCGCTACCCTGCGCTTGGCGAACATCTCGGCCACTTCCTCGCCCGCACGCTGTTCAGGGGCTCCGACTGGGCGATGGAGACCGCGCACCGCAAGGCGGACCTCGCGCTGTTCGCCGGCAATGTCGAATTGTGCGGCATCACCGAGGATCTGTTCTTTACCGACCCGTTCTTCGACTGCCCGCGCAACCGCCACAATCCGGCGCTCGACGCCGAGGTGGCGACGGTCCGCGCCGACCGCGCCCTCAAGCTCGCGGCGCTGCGACTGAAGGCGCGGTTCTGCACGGGCGCCGAAACGCTGGTGCACGGCGACTTCCACACCGGCTCGGTGATGGTGAGCGAGCAGGACAGCCGCGTCATCGACGCCGAATTCGCCACCTATGGCCCGATGGGCTTCGATATCGGATCGCTGCTGGCCAATCTGTGGATGGCGGCCTTCGCCCAGGAAGGCCTGAGTCCGGGCGACGCCGACACCCGCGCCTATCGCCGGTGGATCCACGATCTCGCCGCGCAGATCTGGCGGGTCTTCACCGACGAGTTCGCCCGCCTGTGGCGCAGCGAGCGCACCGGCATCCTCGGCGGACACGATCTCTTCGAGGCGCAGGGCGACCGCGGGGGCGCCGAACAGGCGCTCGCCGCGCGGCTTGCCGCGATCTGGCACGACACGCTGGGCTTCGCCGGGCTGGAAATGCATCGGCGCGTCCTCGGCCTCGCCCATATCGCCGAGTTCGAGGCGATCGGCGATGAGGCCGCGCGGGCCGCTTGCGAGCGGCGGGCGCTTCGCCTCGGCCGGGCGCTCGCCGTGACGCCGGAGCGCTTCGCCGATGTCGCGGCCGTGAACGCATTCGCGGTGGGACTCGCCGGGGGCGAGCGATGACCGCCCGCCCGCTCGTTCGCCGGGAGGACTCGCGCCGTTCAGCGGCGCGAGATCGCGATGCGGATGGTGTCGTCGGCCGGGATCGACGTGCCCGCCCCGTCCGCCCAGGTCGGCAGGCCCGGAAAATCCTCGCGCGGGATGTCGAGCACGTTCAGGTGCCGGGCGAGGATGGCCACGGTCTCGATCGGGACGCCGACCGGCCGGGCGCCATAGCCGAGAAAGCCGCCATACGGCATGACCAGCACGATCCGGCCGTCCGGCGTGCGGACCACCTTCTCGACATAGCCGAGAACGCGGTCGTCGTAATCCTGCATCGGCAGGCCGATCAGGTCGCCGACCCGAACCTTCTGGGGGAAGCGCCGGTTCATGCGCTCCTGCGGCGTCAGGCCGTCGGCGCGCGCGCCGGGCTGGGTATGCGCCCCGCCTTCGGCGCGCATCGGCTTGGGGTCGGGACTGGTCTCGTCGGCCCGCGCGGCACCCGCCGCGGCGCCGAACGCCAGCCCCCCGAGCAGAACGGCGCGGATGATGGTCTTCATGGCTCAACACTCATCGATGAAGGCAATAATGAGTAAATAATATCAATATTCACCTTCGTCAAACCATGAATGTAGGTAATTCTATTCGTCGTGAGGGGCAATACGATGAATACGTCCAGAAAAATGCATCCTCTCGCGATACGAATGATGCATTGGACAAACGCTATCGCCATGATCATCATGATCATGAGCGGATGGAAGATCTACAATGACGAGGTGATCTTCGGATTTCTCCATTTTCCCGATGCCGTCACCCTGGGTCCGTGGGCGCAGCACGGGCTGCAATGGCATTTCTTCGGCATGTGGATCCTGGCGCTGAACGGCCTCGCCTATCTCGCCTATGGCTTTCTGTCCGGCCGCTTCCGCCGGCTGCTCTGGCCGATCCGCCCGCGCGAGGTGATCGGCGAGGCGCTCGCAGCCCTGCGCTTTCGGCTGCCGCATGCCGACCTCACCCAATACAACGCCGTGCAGAAGACGCTCTATGTCGGCGTGATGACGGTGATCGTGCTGCAGGTGATCACCGGCCTCGCCATCTGGAAGCCGGTGCAGTTCGCCGGCCTGACGGCTCTGTTCGGCGGCTTCCAGGGTGCGCGGCTCGTCCATTTCTTCGGGATGACCGCGATCTGCCTGTTCCTCGTGGTGCATGTCGCGCTCGCGCTTCTCGTGCCGCGTACGCTCCTCGCCATGTTCACCGGAGGTCCCCGGCTCGACGAGGCCGCCGCCGCTCCCACCCACGCCTCCCATTCGTGACGGACGCACCATGTCGCTGAAACGCCCGATGTCGCTGTTCCGGCCGCGCCGCGGCCCCGACCCGTCGATCCTCGCCGAGCACCGCGCCCTGATCGAGGAGATCGACCGGCGCAAGCTGCTGCGCGGCGCGGTCAGCCTCGGCGCGCTGTCCATGCTCACCGGCTGCAACATCGCCGAGCAGCCCCAGGTGCAGAGCGTGCTGCGCGCCGTCTCCTCCTTCAACGACCGGGTGCAGGAGGCGATCTTCGATCCCAATAAGCTGGCGCCGACCTATTCGGTCGATCAGGTGGTCAAGCCGCCGCGCTTCAACGCCTATTACGAGATCGAGAATGTCCGTCCGGTGGACGTCAGCGGCTGGAAGCTGGAGCTCGCCGGCCTCGTCGCGGACAAGCGGCCCTGGACGCTCGATCAGATCTACGCCCTGCCCGAGCAGGAGGAGATCATCAAGCACATCTGCGTCGAGGGCTGGGACTATATCGGCCAGTGGTCGGGGCCGAACCTCAGGCAGTTCCTCACCCGCGTCGGCGCCGATCTGAGCGCGAAATACGTCGCCTTCCACGGCAATGACGACTATCTCGAAGTCATCGACATGCCCTCGGCGCTGCATCCCCAGACCATCCTCGCCACCAAATATGCCGGCGAGCCGATCACCGACCCGTTCGGCTATCCGCTGCGCCTGCGCACCGCGGTCAAGCTCGGCTTCAAGAACCCGAAATGGATCCGCGCCATCGAGGTGACCAACGTCTACCAGGAGGGGTTCTGGGAGAAGCAGGGCTTCAACTGGTTCAGCGGCCTGTGAGCCGCCCGCCATGCCGGCGGCGCGCCACAGGGAGCCGCTGAGCCATGTTCTCCCTCGCCACCGCCGCGCTGGCGGCTGCCCTCGGCCTCGTGCTGTGGAGCCTCGCGGGCTACAGGCTGGCGCGCCGGCTCGGCTTCGGCCACGCCTTCGCCCTGCCGGTGGCGCCCGCTCTCGGCTGGGCGGCGCAGAACGTTCTGGCGCTCGCCCTCGCCGAGGTGATCGGCTTCTCGGCCCTCGCCATCCTCGCCAGCCTCGCGCTGATCCTCGTATCGACGCTGCCCACGGCAGCGACGGACGGCGCCGAGGACGACGAACTCCCGCCCTGGTGGATCGCCCCGGCCGCCGGCCTTCTCGCCCTCGTTCCGGCGCTCGCCGTGGTGCCGAAGCACACCGCCGACGGCGTGATCCTCGCCGCCGCCGTCTTCGACCACTCCAAGATCGCGCTGATCGACGAGATGCTGCGGGCGGGCGTGCCGCCGGTCAATCCGTTCTACGGCCCGGCCGGGCAGCCGGCGGAGATATCCTATTACTATCTCTGGCATTTCGGCGCGGCGCAGATCGCCCGCCTCGCCGGCGCGACCGGCTGGGAGGCGGATGCGGCGGCGAGCTGGTTCACCGCCTTCTCGACCGCGCTGCTGATGGCGGGGCTCGCCTTGCGCCTCGGCGGCAACCGGCTGGCGCCCGCCCTCGCTCTCGCCCTGTGCGCCACCGGCTCGCTGCGGCCGCTGCTCGAGTGGCTCGCCGGCGCCGGGCTCGATCAATGGCTCGCACCCGCCACGGGCCTTGCCGGCTGGCTGTTCCAGACGAGCTGGAGCCCGCATCACGTCGCCGCCGCCGGCAGCCTCGTCATCGCGGCCCTGCTCGGCGTGCGCCTCGCGCGCCGGCCGGATGCGCCGACCTGCCTCGTGCTCGCCCTCGTGATGGCCGCGGCCTTCCAGAGCTCGTTCTGGGTCGGCGGCGTCGTGCTCGCACTGGTGGCGCTCGCCCTCGCCCCGCTGCTCGTGTGCGCCGCGCCCGCGCGAGGTCGCGTCCGCTTCGTCCTCGCGGCCGCCGTCGCCGGGCTCCTCGCCCTCGCCTTCGCGGCGCCGCTGCTGCTCGCGCAGTACCATGCCGCGCTCGGGCGCGGCAGCGGCAGTCCGGTCGCGCTGCGGGCCTATGAGGTGCTCGGGCCGATGATGACCGCCCATTTCGGCCGTGCGCTCGATCTGCCGGCCTACTGGCTGGTGCTGCTGCCGGTCGAGTTCCCGCTCGTGGTCATCGCCGGCGCGCTCACCCTGCTGTGCCGGATCTGCGCGCCCGACGCGGCGCCGCGGCGCCTCGAGGTGCGGGCGCTCGCCCTGGTCGCGGCGGTGAGCTTCGCCACGAGCTGGCTGCTGGTGAGCACGGTCGGCGACAACAACGATCTCGGCTGGCGCGCCGTGCTGCCGGGGCTGATGGTGCTGACGGCGGCGGCCGCGGCCGGCCTTGCCGGACTGGTCGCCCGGCGCGCGCGCCTCGCGCTGGTCGCGGCACTCGCCCTCTTCGCGGCGAGCCTGCCGGCCGCTGTGATCATACTGGCCGGCAATGCCGGCGGCGACGCCTCGCCCTCGGCCGCCGCCTTTGCACGGGCGCCGGCGATGTGGGCGGCGGTGCGGCGCGCCGTGCCGGCGCAGGACCGCATCGCCAGCAATCCAGCGCTGTTCGCCGACATGACGCCCTGGCCGGTCAACATCTCCTGGGCGCTGCTGGCCGACCGCCGCTCATGCTTTGCCGGCAAAGAATTGGCCATCGCCTTCGCGCCGCTGGCGCCGGCGGCGCGGGAGACGATCTCGCGTCAGTTCCTCGCCGTGTTCGACGGCCGGGCGAGCCCGGACGACGTCCATGCCCTGGCGGAGCGCTACGGCTGCCGGGCGGTCCTCGTCACCGCGCGCGACGGAGCGTGGACACGGGACCCCTTCGCGGCGAGCCCCGACTACCGGCTGGTCGAGACGGAGCCGGACGCCTGGCGGCTCTATCGCGCCACCGCGCCGGCCTCTTCACCGACCGTTCGTCCCTGAGACCCAAGGAGCCGTGCCCATGCAGGACCCCCACCGGCATCTCGCCGTGCTGGGCGGCATCACCGTCCTGCCCATCATGGCGACGCCGCACGAATATGGCCCACATCTGCGCGCCCGCATCGATCCGTTGATCTGCGGTGTCGGCCCGGTCGAGGCGGCGGCGGCGACCGCCATCGCGCTCGCGCGGCTCGAGGCCGCCGGCCGGCTGCCCGATCTCGTCGTCACGCTCGGCTCGGCCGGCTCGCGGCGGCTCGATCACGCCGCCGTCTACCAGGTCGCCAGCGTCAGCTATCGCGACATGGACGCCTCGCCGCTCGGCTTCGAGAAGGGTGTGACGCCGTTCCTCGACGAGCCGGCGGTGATCCCCATCGTCCTACGGATCGAAGGCATTCCCGCCGCCTCGCTCGCCACCGGCGCCTCGGTCGTCTCCGGAGACAGCTACGACACGCTCGCCGCCGACATGGTGGACATGGAGACCTTCGCGGTGCTGCGGGCGGCACGACGCTTTGGCGTGGAGATCATCGGGTTACGGGGGATCAGCGACGGCCGCGACGAACTCGCCCGGCTCGGCGACTGGACGGAGTATCTTCACGTCATCGATGCGAAGCTCGCCGACGCGCTCGACATGTTCGAGGCTCAAATGTCACGGTAATCGTTCGATCCGGACGTGGGCCGAGCTTCGAGACCGTCGAAACGCGCGGCGATGCGAGCTGCCGAAAGGTCGAAACCAGCAGACGGTGTTTCCATGACGGACATTCCCTACAGCAACGCTCTGATCATCGGCACCGGCCCAGGCATCAGCGCTTCGCTTGCGCGGACCCTGCGCACCGCCGGCCTTTCCGTGGTGATCGCCGCGCGCAACGTCGAAAAGCTGAAAACACTGGCGCAGGAAACGGGTGCGATGGCCATTCCGGTCGACGCGACCGAGGCGCGGCAGGTCGAGCGGCTGTTCGCCGAGACCGAGGCGCGGATCGGCGCCCCGGAAATCGTCGTCTACAATGCGAGCGGTCGGCTTCGCGGTCCGATAGCCGAGCTCGACCCCACCGAGGTCGAGCGGGCCGTCGCGGTCTCGGCGATGGGCGCCTTCTATGCCGTCCATCAGGCAGCCCGGCGCATGGTCCCGGCCGGCAAGGGCGCCATCCTGCTCACGGGGGCCACCGCCGGCGTGAAGGGATTCGCGCTTTCGGCTCCCTTCGCGATGGGCAAGTTCGCGCTGCGCGGATTGGCGCAAAGCGCGGCGCGCGAGCTGATGCCCAAGGGTATCCATGTCGCGCACATCGTCATCGACGGCGGCGTGCGCCGCGAGGCCGACCCATCGGACGGCACGCTCGATCCGGATGCGATCGCCCGGACCTATGTCGACCTGCTGCGCCAGCACCGCAGTACGTGGTCGTGGGAACTGGAGATCCGTCCCTGGGTCGAGCGATTCTGAGAAGCGACGCCCGACCGGGGATGTGCGGTTGAGACAGACGGGACAAGCCGGGGCCGCAGGGTCCCGACGCCCGCCCCGCGCGCGATGCGTCGTCAGATTTCGACGACGCGGCCCGCGATCCGGGCGCCACCGGCGAAGCAGCGGCGGCGAGACAGCTCCGCTGCCTCACGCCCCGTTGCCACATCCGTCGGCGTGAGGCCCGCGCCTAAAGAGAAGCGCGGATCGCGTCCGCGATTTCGCGCGCATGCGTCTCCAGCGCGAAATGGCCGGTGTCGAGGAGGCGGATGTCCGCACCCGGAATGTCGCGCCGATAGGCTTCGGCGCCCGCGGGAAGGAAGAACGGATCGTGCCGCCCCCACACCGCCAGCAGCTTCGGTTGATATTCCCGGAAGTAGGCTTGGAAGGTCGGGTACAGCGCGACGTTGCTGGCATAGTCGAGGAACAGATCGAGCTGGATCTCATGCACCCCGGGCCGCCCGGTGTACCAGGCATCCAGGCTGTATCCGTCCGGGGAAACCCGGGTGGTGTCGGCGACGCCATGCTCGTACTGCCAGCGGATCGACTCCGGCGTCAAAAGCCCGCGCAGCGCCTGCCGGTTGGCGTCGCTCGTGTCGCGCCAGTAGCGCTCGATCGGGTTCCAGCCATTGCTCAGGCCCTCCTGATACGCATTGCCGTTCTGCGTGACGATCGCCGTGATCCGCTCGGGATGGGCGAGCGCCAGGCGAAAACCCGTCGGCGCGCCATAGTCGAACACATAGAGCGCGTACCGATCGAGACCGATCACCTCGGTGAATCGGCCGGCCACCTTCGCGAGCTTGTCGAACGTGTAGGCGAACGCCTCCCGCGGCGGCAGGGCGGAGCGTCCGAACCCGGGAAGATCCGGGGCGACGAGGTGGAACCGATCCGCGAGCAAGGGGATCAGGTCACGGAACATATGGCTCGACGAGGGGAAGCCGTGCAGCAGCAGCACGGTCGGGTTGGCCCGGTCGCCGGCCTCGCGATAAAAGACCTCGAAGCCGTCGACGTCGACGGAGCGATAAGACGTGTCGGACATGACTTTCTCCTTGCCGTGTTCGCGCAGCCGATGGGAGCTGGATGGACGGGGCGAGCGGCCTAGAGGCCGAGTTCGCTCAGGCCGGGGTGATCGTCCGGGCGACGTCCGAGCGGCCAGAAGTAGCGGCGGTCGGCTTCGCGGATCGGCAGGTCGTTGATGCTGGCGTAGCGCCGGCGCATCAGCCCGTTCTCGTCAAATTCCCAGTTCTCGTTCCCATAGGACCGAAACCAGCTCCCGCTGTCGTCGTGCCACTCATAGGCGAAGCGCACGGCGATGCGGTTTTCACCGAAGCTCCACAGTTCCTTGATGAGGCGATAGTCGAGCTCACGGCGCCATTTGCGCTCGAGAAAGGAAATGATGGCTTCCCGGCCTTCCACGAACTCGCTGCGGTTCCGCCACGAGCTGTCGAGGGTATAGGCGAGCGCGACCCGCTCCGGATCCCGGCTGTTCCAGCCGTCCTCGGCGAGCCGAACCTTTTCGATCGCGCTCTCACGTGTGAAGGGGGGCAGCGGCAGGCGCTGGATAGCGGTCATTTTGATGTTCCTTGCGGTGCGAGCTGAGCGCGAAGCGCTGCGCATTCCGCTTCAAGGGCCTGCAGGCGGTCGCGCAGCGGCTTCACCGCCTCCGCAACCTCCAGCTCCGTGAAGCGAGGGGTTATGTGCTGCTGGCAGTTCCAATCGAACGCCTGCAGCTTCAGTCGAAATATCCGTTCGGGCCTTGCCCGATAGCCGGAAGGCGCGACGAGCTCATCGAGCTCGGGCTCCGCGCCCAGCGGGAGCACCGTGACGTGGGCGTAGATCTTCAAACGCGCACGCCTCGGATAATCCATGAGGATCAGGCAAGCGCGATCGTCCGCCGCCAGGTTGCCGACGCTGATGTATTGGCGGTTGCCCCGGTAGTCGGCGAAGGCCAGCGTGCGATCGTCCACGACCTTGAGGAAACCGGGCGGGCCGCCCCGATGCTGCACGTACGGCCAGCCGCTTTCCGAGACCGTCGACATGTAGAAGCTGTCACGCGTGGCGATGAAGGCCGCCTCGTCCGGGCTGAATCGGTCGGAAGGCCGGTTCCCCTTGAAGTCGGACCACAACCCGTCGGCGCCCATCGCCGCCTGGGCGGCGCGGACACTCGGCGTGACGGCGATATCGAGGAAATCATAGGGCATGGCAGCCTCCGCTGCGTCACGTGGCGAACCGGGGTGCGCCCAGCCCGGCCGAATTCAGGCCGCCTCGGCGGCGTGAACGACGGGGAAGTCGATGTCGGTCTTCGCGACCTCGTTGAGGTAGTTGGTGAACGTGTTCTCCACGACCAGCGCGACGATCTCGACGATCTGGGCGTCGGCGAAGCCGGCGGCGCGCACGGACGCGATGTCCGCGTCGGAAACGTGACCGCGCTCGCTCGCCACCTTCGCCGCGAAGCTCACCGCGGCATCGGCCGTCGCATCGCTCGAGCGGCCCTTGCGGTTCAGCGTGATCTCGTCGGGGCCGATCTTCGCGAGGTTGAGGCCGAGATAGGTATGCGCCGAAAGGCAATAGTCGCAGCCGTTCACCTGGGCCACGGCGAGGGCGATGCGCTCGCGGGTCTTCACGTCCAGCGCCTTGGTGAGCGGCCCGCTGAGGCCGGCATAGGCGTTGATCGCAGCCGGACTGTTGGCGATCAGGCGAAACAGATTCGTCACCACGCCGAGCGACTTGTGGATGGCATCGAGCACCGGCTTCGAGGCTTCCGGGGCGTCATCGAGGTTGGGGACAGCGAGGCGGGACATGGAGCATCTCCTCAGGGCCGAGCCGGGACTGGCTCGTGTGAGGAGGAAGATGTTGGATTTCGGTCAGAAGGATAATCCGGTATCCATGAGAAGGATTTCACCGGAAATCGGGAAGATCGATGGATCGCTTCGAAGCCATGTCGATGTTCGCCGCGGTCACCGAGAAGGGAAGCTTCTCTGCGGCGAGCCGCGCGCTCCACGTGCCCCTGGCAACGCTCAGCCGCAAGATTTCGGACCTCGAGACCCTTCTCGGCGTACAGCTTCTGACCCGGACGACCCGAAAGCTCGCGCTCACCGAGGCCGGCATCGCCTATCTGGCGGCGGCACGTCGGATTCTCGAGCAGGTGGAGGAAGCCGAGCGCGAGGCCGCGGGCGAGTTCATCGCGCCGAGGGGCGAACTGGTCATCACAGCGCCCATCTCGTTCGGTCGGCGGCACCTGCTCCCGATCGTCTCCCAGTTTCTGGCGACCTTTCCCGAGATCAACGTCCGGCTGCTGCAGTCCGACCGCAACCTTCACCTCGTCGATGACCATGTCGACATGGCGGTGCGCATTGGCGCGCTCCCGGACAGTTCGATGGTGGCGACGCGGGTTGGAAGCATGCGAACCGTGACCTGCCTAAGCCCCAGGCTCGCCGCCGGCCACGGACGTCCCACCGAGCCGAACGATCTCCAGCGCATGCCTTGCGTGGCCTTCGACATGGGCGTGCCGTCGCCGCACTGGAGCTACCGCTCGCCGGGCCCGGGACTGAGACTTGAGGTCGCCATCCAGCCCCGGCTTTCGGTGACGACGGCGGACGCTGCGGCGGAAGCGGCGATCGACAATGTGGGCGTCACGCGGCTCCTGCACTACCAGGTGGCTGACGCGGTCGACCGGGGGCAGCTGGACATTGTCCTGGAGGCGTTCGAGCGCGAACCGGCCCCCGTCCACCTCGTCCATGTGCCGCGCGGGCAGATGCCGCTGAAAATGAGAAGGTTCCTCAGCTTTGCCGCGCCGCGCCTGCGGCAGGCGCTCACCCGGTTCAGCGGCAAGCCTGCCGCCGATGCTCCCTCCGACGATGAGCCGGGGACGTCGCCGCAGGAATAGCCCCTTGTCGAATACGCTGGACCGCAATGTCGCAGCCGCACGCGGCACGGCGCGTTCCTTCCGCTGCCATCGACGCACTTCCTTGCCCCCGGAATGGATCTCCAGCCGAAACGGTCATCTAGACGTTTGCAATAGTCGCCTTCGCGGGACGATGGGCGACCCCGCCCGGCCGTTCGCCTCAGAGGCCGACCAGACCGCGTGGATTCGCCGTGGTCTGCCGCGCGGCGGTGCGCCCGCTCATCCAGGGCGGCGATATGAATCGCTCGGTGTTGTAGGGCTCCGGCGCGATCATGGAGAGCGGCTTACGGAAGTCCTGGATCTGGTAGAAGATGTGCGGCATCCCGAGCGAGGGATCATGAGTGACCACCGGATAGGGCACGACCGCCTGCCAGTCCGGGTGATAGCGGATCGTGCCGTGCACGCTGCGGTAGATCATGCCCTTGAGGGCGAAGGCGACCTTGCGGTTCTGCTCGAAATCGCCCGGCGGGCCGGAGCCGCCCGCCATCGCCGCCGCCACCGCGTAATGGTGCATGTTGCTGTAGGACTGGCAGCCGATGGTCGCCGTCGAGCCCTCGCCGAAGCGGGCGATGTAGCGGGCCTCGAATCGCTTGCCCATCTCGTCGCGCAGGAGCCCGATGACGGATGAGACGATCACCCCGTCGCACGCTTCCTGCGCGATGTCGTTGAAGGTGCGGTGCATCGCGCCGTATTGCAGATAGACTATGCAGTCCATCGGGTTGGCACGGAACTGCCGCTGGAAATGGGCGAGGTCCACCGCATAGAAATGCGTGTTGGCGAGCACGGCCGGATTGGTGGCGCGGGCCTCTTCCAGCACGTCGCGCCAGTGATGTGTCGGCGTTTGCACGATCTTCGGCCCGAACGCCACCTCCCAGCCGAAATCGGCCGCCGCGTTCGCCATCGCGTTGGCGATGACGATGCTGTAGGGCTTGGAGCCGGAAATGATGGCGATGCGGTTGGAGTGTGGCGTCCATTGGCCGGAATCGCGTAGCCAGGAAATGAACTTTATGAAGCCGGGCCCGTACCAGTAGTCGGCCGGGTCCGCCATGAAGCAGCCGAAATAGCGGTCGGGATCGCTCATCACCGTGTCGTGGTGCTGCAGCAGCGTGTTGGCGTGGACATAGATGATCCCCGCATCCGCGATCGGCTCGTATTCGGAGTTCTGCGGCCCGATATTGTAGCCGTTGACGATGGCGTGGACCTTGTGCTTCTCGATCAGCCAGCGCGCGGCGGTGACGACCTCCTCCGCCGTCTGCCGGCACGTATCGGCAAAGATCGGCTGGATCGGGCGTCCGAGCAGCCCGCCGCGGGCATTGAGCTCCTCGACGGCGAGAATCATTCCCTTGCGAAATTCCGCACCGTCCGCCGCCGACGGACCGGTCAGCGGCACCATGCTGCCGATGGGCACGGGTTCCATGCTGCTGGTCACGGGGCATCTCTCCTGGACTGGGAGGCGGGCGGTTCGGCGACGGACACCAGCGAGGGTTCGAACAGCAGGTTGTGCATCAGTACGCGCAGCCGCGGCGGGCTGACCGGCTTGATCAGCACCGGCAGACGGGCGGCGCGGATGCTCTCGATCACGCGCGGCTCGGCGTCGGCGGTGACGATCATCGCCGGCACCTCGGCGCCGATCGCCTTGCGCAGCCTGTCGACGACGTCCACGCCCATCTGGGTCTTGAGATTGTAGTCGGCCACGATCAGCCGGGGCGAGACGCCGCTCTCGATCAGCCGGATCGCCTCCCCCTCCTCCGCTGCCGCGTGCACGTCGATGCCCCAGCGGCGCAGGAGCTGGGTCATGGTCTGGCGCAGGATGTCGTCGTCCTCCACCAGTATGACCGGCGTGCCGACGAACTCGCCGGCTACGGTCTCGCTGATCTCGATCTCGTTGGCCTCGCTGTGCCAGATGTTGCCCATCGGCACGGTGACCGAGAAGATCGAGCCGCGGCCGACCTCCGAGCGCAGGCGGATCGGCAGTTCCAGCAGGCCCGCCAGCCGCTTGACGATGTTGAGGCCGAGGCCGAGGCCGCTCTTCTGCGCCCGCTGTTCCTCGGAGCGGAAGAACTCGTCGAACACGCGGTCGCGGTCTTCCGGCCGGATGCCGCGCCCGGTGTCCACCACCTCGATCCGCAGGCCGTTGGCCTCCCGCCGGCAGCCGACGACGATGCCGCCGACTTCGGTGAAGCGGATCGCATTGGCGACGAAATTGCTCAGGATGCGCTCCAGCAGCGCGCGGTCGGTCGCCACCGTGCCGTGCGGCCAGACGAAGGCGAGGCGCAGCCCCTTCTCGCGCGCCTGGTGGCGGAACTGGACGTCGAGCCGCTCGAACAGTTGCGAAAGCTGGAACGAGGTGATGCGCGGCTGGACACGGCCGGCGTCGAGCTGCCCGATCTGGAGAAGCGCGCCGAGCAGGTCCTCCATGATCGAGGTGGCGATCCCCATGGCGTGCAGCATGTCCGAGCGATGCTCGGGGTCCTCCTCGCGAATGCAGTTGTAGATCAGGATCTTGAGCGAGGCGAGCGGCTGGCGCAGGTCATGGTTCGCGGCGCGCAGGAAGCGGGACTTGGCCTCGTCCGTCGCCTCGGCGGTCTCCTTGGCGAGTTGCAGCGCGCGCTCGTTGTTCTTGATCGCGGTGACGTCCGCGAACGACATCGTCATGCCGCCATTGGCGGTCGGCGTCTGCGTGACGTTGAGCACGAGGCCGGTCGCGAACAGGTAGTCCTGGCTGCTCTCCGAGCCGAAGCTCGCGGTCTGCTCGCGCTGCCATGCGTCCCGGTCGGTCGGCAGCACGCATTCGGGCCAGTGGGCGATGGTGTCGATGAAGGCGTCGAAGCCCATGCCGACCGTCACCGGGAAATCGCAGCTTCGCCGGAAGCGGTCGTTCACATAGAGAAGCCGCTGCTCCGCTGACCAGATCAGGATGCCGAGCGGCGCGGCGTCCAGTCCGGCGAAGATGTCGCCCAGGTGCTCCGGCACGGGCACGTCGTTCACCTCAGGCGCTCTCCTTCGTACCGAAGCGGCCGATCGCGTAGTGCATGGCGGCGGAGCGGTCACGGATGTTGAGCTTGCGCATCGCATTGCCGAGATGCACGCGCACCGTCTGGCTGCTGAGCTCGAATTCCTCGGCGATCCGCTTCACCGAATAGCCGCGGCCGAGCAGGCTGAGCACGTCGCGCTCGCGCGGCGTCAGCAGGTCGAGCTCGTCGCGCACCTCGTCGGCGGCCTGAGCGGGCGCGGCCGGTGGGTTCGCCGGGGCGGGTGGAGGCGCCGGTGTGGCCGGGGCGGCGGCAGGCTCGGCCGCCAACTTCGGGGTGCCGCCGGCCGAACGCTCGATGATCCGACGCGGGAAGCTCACCTCGCCGGCCAGCACCCGCTCCAGCGCACGCTCGATCTCCGAGCCGCCGGCCGATTTCGGCACATAGCCGATGACGCCGTGCTCCAGCGAGCGCAGGACGTGGTCCACGTCCTCATGGACGGAGACCACCACCACCGGCACGTCCGGGAAGTTCGTGCGCAGCTTGTGAAGGCCGTCGAAGGCGTCGAAGCCGGGCATCACCAGATCGATGAGCATCAGGTCGATGTCGGGATGCTCGACCAGAAGCGCCGCCGCCTCGTCGAAGGTCTCCGCCTCGAAGGTCTCGAGCTTCTGTCGCAGGCGACGCATGACCTGCTTCAGCGACTGACGGACGACCCAATGGTCATCGGCGATGAGGATCTTCATATGGTCACGCGATCGCTGCTTCCGACGGTGATCGACGCCTCCCCGACGCGATCGAGCGTCAGCTTTTCCAGCGTACCTGCAATCTTAGATATGCTCGTTCTGTCACGATTACGCCATCTTTGAAAGAGGGCGCGAGAAAATACTCTAGCGGAATGGCGCGAGGCGGCATCATCAATTCGGTGCACCTCGACGAGGCTTCTAGATATCGGCATGTAGCTCACCCCTTTTGCCGCGAGTGGCCGCCACGGCCGCCGCGCCGCGGCCCGAGGCGCAACGCGGCCCGAACCCGCCCTGCTGACATAATTCGGCCGGCAGCACGAAAAACAGCCCGACATCGAGGCTCCTGCACAGTCCTTGACCGCGCATCTGCCGTCGATGCGGGCAGTTTTTAATCGTAGGAAGAAAATTTGATAACTGCGACGAAAACCGTTGACGGCCCCACAGCTAGCGACATAGCATCTAGATAATCGATCTAGCCACAATTCAAAACTTCCAGGCGCAAAGCTGAGGCCGCGAATCAACGTTCGTTGCCCGAGGGGTCGTAGATATGAACATCACACGCCGTAATATACTCAAGACGACGCTTGCCGCTTCCACTGCCGTGGCCCTGCCTCATCTTTGGCTGCCGGGCTCCGGCGAGGCGTGGGGCGCGACGCTGAAGAAGGGCGAGCCGATCAAGGTCGGCCTGCTGTTCTCCCTCACCGGATCGCTCGCGGTCCCGGAGGAGGACTCCACCCTCGTCATGCAGTACGCGATCGACGAGATCAACAAGGCCGGCGGCGTCGCGGGCGTGCCCGTCGAGCCGGTCATCGTCGATGCCAAGTCGGACTTCGCCGTCTATTCGGAGAAGGCGAAGGAGCTGATCCTGCGCGACAAGGTGATCGCGATCTTCGGCTGCTACACCTCGGCGAGCCGCAAGGCGATCCTGCCGACCGTGATGCAGCGTAACCACCTGCTCTACTACCCGACCTGCTACGAAGGCGCGGAGTGCACGCAGAATACCATCTGCACCGGCCCGCTCGCCAACCAGCATTCCAAGGACCTGATCCCCTTCATGGTCGGGAACTTCGGCAAGAAGGTCTTTTTCGTCGGCTCCAACTATGTGTGGCCGAAGGAATCGAACAAGAACGCGAAGATCTGGCTCGAGCAGGCCGGCGGCGAGCTTCTCGGCGAGGAATACATCCCGCTCGGCAGCTCGGAGTTCGGCCCGGTGCTGAACAAGATCCGCGACGCCAAGCCGGACTTCATCTTCTCGACCGTGGTCGGCGCGTCCGACATCGCCTTCCACAAGCAGTTCAAGCAGGAAGGCTTCAAGGTCGACGACATGCCGATCGCCTCGCTCACCACGGGCGAGATCGAGACCCGCGCCATGGGCGCCGAGTTCGGCGCCGGCCACTTCCTCTCCGCGCCCTACTTCCAGACGCTGGACAACCCGACCAACCACAAGTTCGTCGAGGGCTTCCTGGCGAGCAAGTACGGCAAGAACGGCGTGACCCACTACAACATGGAGGAGACCTACATCTCCGCCTATGTGTTCAAGGCCGGCTTCGAGAAGGCCGCCGCCGAGGTCGGGTTCGAGAACGTGACCCCGCGCTCCATCCGCGACCATTCGGGCGGGCTGGTGATCGAGGACGCGGTCTCGCCGGAAGGCCAGGTCTGGATCGACAAGGACAACTTCAACACCTGGCTGAAGCCGAAGATCGGCCAGTGCCAGGCGGACGGGACGTTCAAGGTGGTCAAGGCCGCCGCCGAGCAGGTCGCGCCCGACCCCTACTCGATCTATCCCGACCTCGGCGTGTGCACGGCCAACGGGCTGAAGGCCCCGGACGGCAGCATCCGCAAGAACGTCATCTGACGCCAGATGGCCCCGGGGCGCCCCCGCGCTTCCGGGGCCGTTCGCGGTCGACGCACGGGCGCGCCCTCACCGCGGCGCGCGCCCGGCGGTCTCGGGATCGAGGGATAGGGTTCTATGGATCTGGGTTCGCTCATCAACGCGCTCATTCTCGGTGTGAGCATCGCCAGCATCTGGCTGATCGCCGCGCTGGGATTGACGATCATCTACGGCACCGCCGGCGTCATCAACATGGCGCATGGCGAGCTGATCATGCTCGGGGCTTACAGCTCCTACATGCTGCAATTCTATCTCGGCCTGCCCTATCTGCTGTGCCTGCCGGTGTCCTTCGTCATCGTCGCCCTGGTCGGGCTGGCGCTGGAGCGCGGCCTGATCCGCTATCTCTACAACCGCCCGCTCGACACGCTGCTGGCGACCTATGGCGTCTCGCTGGTGCTGATGCAGGGCGTGCGGCTGATCTTCGGCAGCGACCCGAAATATCTTGCCGTGCCGGAGATCTTCCAGAGCAATGTGATGATCGGCTCGGTGTCGCTCTCCGTGTTCCGCATCGTCGTCCTGCTGGTCACGGCGCTGCTCGTGCTGGCGCTGTGGCTCCTGTTCTACAAGACCCGGTTCGGCGTGCAGGTGCGCGCGGTCATGCAGGACAAGGAGATGGCGGCCTCCTTCGGCATCAATTCCAGCCGCATCTACATGCTGACCTTCGCGCTCGGCGCCGGGCTGGCCGGCGTCGCCGGCGCGCTGTTCGGCGTGCTGGCGATCGTGCTGCCGACCATGGGGGCGAGCTACGTCGTGCAGGCGTTCCTGATGGTGGTCGTGGGCGGCGGCTCGCTGGCGGGCAGCGTGGTGGCGAGCGGCGTGACGGGCGAGCTCCAGTCCGTCTTCGCCTTCTTCACCAACGACACCTTCGCCCGCTTCATCATCTTCGTGCTGATCGTGGCCTTCCTGCGGTTCCGCCCGCAGGGCCTGTTCGCACAGGCGGGAGCCCGGCGATGACCTTCGCCGTCATCAGCAACGCCACGCCAGGACGGTTCTGAGACCATGGGCAACCTCTATCACAACAAGATTGCGCAATGGATCGTCTATGTCGTGTTCTTCGCGGCGTTGACGATCATCCCGATGACGGTGAGTGACAGCTTCCTGCTCAACCAGCTCGCCACCTACGGCGTCTACGGCATGCTGGCGCTCTCGATCAGCCTGTGCTGGGGCTTCGGCGGCATCCTGAACCTCGGCCAGGGCATCGCCTTCGGCCTCGGCGCCTACGGCATGGCGATGACCATGCAGATGCAGAGCCAGAGCGAATCCAACCCGATTCCGCCGTTCATGCTGAACAACAGCCTCGACCACCTGCCCCTGCTCTGGCAGCCGTTCCAGAGCACGGCGGTCGGGCTGGTGCTGGCGGTCGCGGTGCCCACCCTGTTCTGCGCCGCGTTCGGCGGCATCATGTTCCGCGCGCGCGTCTCCGGCCCGTTCTTCGCCATCATGACGCTCGCCATGCTGTCGGCCTTCTACACCATCATCCTTGACCGGCAGGCCTATACAGGCGGCGTCAACGGTCTGACGCCCCCCTCCTCGTTCGTGTTCGCAGGCGTGGAGGTCGACCCCTACAGCCCGACCGCCTACTGGGTTGTGCTCTGCCTGCTGGCGGGGGCCACCCTCGTGGCCAAGCTCATCACCCAGAGTTCGTTCGGCCTCGTCACCCAGGCGATCCGCGACGACAGCGAGCGCGTGCGGTTCCTCGGCTACAGCGTCGCCGGCTACGAGACGGTGATCTACACCGTCTCCGGCCTGATCGCGGCGCTGGCCGGCTGCTGCTGGGTGATGCTGGTGCAGTATGTGTCGCCGGCGCAGCTCGATGTCGGCTTCAGCCTCTCCATGGTGATCTGGGCGGCGATCGGCGGGCGGCACTCGCTGCTCGGCTCGATCCTCGGCGCCTTCATCATCCAGGGCGCGCAGAGCTATCTCGGCGACGCGTTCCTCGCCACCTGGCTGCTGATCCTGGGCGGCTTCTTCATCGTCGTGGTGCGCTTCCTGCCGAACGGCCTCGCGAGCCTGGTCGAGGCCGGGCTCGGCCTGTTCGACCGGCAGCGCCCGACCTCCTCGCCTGCGCCGGACGGCGGCAGGCCCATGCCAGCCGAGTGAGGGGCCTCATGACCGGTCTTCTCGAAATCCGCAATCTGTCGAAGAGCTTCGACACCACCAAGGTCATCAACGACTTCAGCATGGAAGTCGTGGAGGGCACCATCTGCTGCCTGGTCGGGCCGAACGGCGCCGGCAAGACCACGACGATGGATCTCATCACCGGCCGCATCAAGCCGACCTCCGGCCAGATCCTGTTCGCCACCGACGACATCACCGCCAGGCACGAGCACCTGATCGCCCGCGCCGGCATCGGCCGCAAGTTCCAGGTGCCGGCGGTGCTGCGCGACATGAGCGTGCGGCAGAACCTCGAAGTGGCCTACAGCCGCCAGACCAACCCGTTCCGCAACCTGTTCAAGTTCCGCAAGGAAGGACTGAAGGAAAAGCTCGACGAGGTGGCGACGCTGGCCGGCCTCACCGACCGGCTGAAGGAACGCGCGGGCATCCTCTCCCATGGCGAGACCCAGTGGCTGGAGATCGGCATGGTGCTGATGCAGGAGCCGCGCCTGCTGCTGATGGACGAGCCGATCGCCGGCATGACCGAGAGCGAGATCGAGAAGACCACGCAGATCTTCAAGGATCTGCGCCAGTCCGCCACGCTGCTCGTGGTCGAGCACGACATGGGCTTCGTGCGCAACATCGCGGACGTCGTCGTCGTGATGCATATGGGGTCGCTGCTCGCCCAGGGCTCGATCCAGGAGATCGAGGCCGACCGGCGGGTCCGGGACGTCTATCTCGGCGAGCAGGAGGCCGCATGAGCACGCTGCTCAGCTTCGACAACGTCACGTCCTATTACGGCGCGACCCCCATCCTGAGGGACTTCTCCTTCGAGATGGAGAAGGGCCAGTGCCTGTGCGTGCTCGGCCGCAACGGCGTCGGCAAGACGACGCTGATGCGCACCATCATGGGGCTCACCGACCGCTCGTCCGGCGCCATCCGCATCAACGGCGTCGAGCTGAGCGGCCAGGCGACCCATGTGCGGGCGAGGCAGGGACTGGGATATGTGCCGCAAGGGCGCGGCATCCTCTCCAACTTCACGGTGCGCGAGAACATCCTGCTCGGCACCTTCGCGCGTGCCGACAGGTCCGGCGACATACCCGAGATCTGCCTGCGCATCTTCCCCTACCTCAAGGAAAACCTCGACCGCCGCGCCGGCCTGCTGTCGGGCGGGCAGAAGCAGCAGCTCGCCATCGCCCGCGCGCTCGCGGTCGACCCGCAGATTCTCCTGCTCGACGAGCCGACCGAGGGCATCCAGCCGAACATCGTCCACGAGATCGGCGAGATCCTGATGATGCTCAACCGCGAGTTCGGCATCAGCCTGATCGTGACCGAGCAGCACATCAAGGTCGCCCGCAAGCTGGGCGACGCGTTCCTGATGGTCGACAACGGCCGCGTCGTCGCGCGCGGCCCGATGTCGGAGATGACCGATGAACTGATCGAACGCCACATGACCATCTAGACGTTCTAGATATACGTAGACGAAACGACGTATTTCCTTGACGAAAACTCTAGATTCGGTCACGTTCTAAACTGGAGATCATTCGATCTGATCTCCCACTCATCTATCCACCCGGCACCGTTCGTCATTATTTAACATGGCGTGCGGCGGCTATTCTTCGATCACGACGGAGAACATTGGCGATGATACCGATCCCGAAGAAGGGCACGCCCGAGCGCGAGGCCATGATCAAGGAGCACCGCGAGTGCGTCGACTCCATGAAGGGGGTCGCCGGATTCTCCGTGCTCAAATGCGCCACGCCTGGCGACACCACCGTCGTCACCGGCGGCGTGCACGAAAATCCGGACCTCCGCCGCGTGCTGCTGCGCATGCGCGGGGAGTCGCCCAAGGGCAAGCTCATCATCATCTGCACCAAGGTCGATGCCGAATGGCGCATCGGCCGCCTGTCCGGCATCCGCGGCGTTCCGCCCGAGTTCGTGACGGACAAGGTCTACACCTGCGAGCAGGAAGCCCAGCACGACATCTTCCTGATGCGCCTCGACGAGCTGCCCGAGACGGCCGGCATGCCCGAGAACTTCCAGGAAGGCTGGAAGCACCGGGACGACAACTGGCCCGTGACCTGACCCGGCGCCACGCGCAGCCACCCAGAGTTTCCCAGCTTCGCCTCGGCACTGCGCCCGAACGCGGCCCCTCGCGGGCCGCGAACGGGACCGGCGTGCCCGACGCCAGCGTTATTTTTGGAGAATCGAGACATGTGCGCCATGCGGCTGACGGGATACGCCGACAAGTTCGGCGTCCATCCGGGCGACACGATCAAGTTCTACGTCAATTGCGACGGTCCGGCCGAGTTCAAGGCCGAAGTCGTCCAGATGATCCATGGCGACACCAATCCCCGCGGCCCGGGCTTCATCGAGAAGGCTGTCGCGGCCGACTGCGACGGGACCTACAAGGGGCGCAAGCAGATCATCCATGGCGGCTCCTACGGCTATGTCGAGGACGCGCCGCAGTTTCACGTCGAGAGCTTCACGCTCCAGTGCCACATCTGGCCGACCACGCCGAAGACGCATCCGCGCTACTGGAAGCACGGCGCGCAGGGCCTCGTCACCAAGTGGATGGACGGCAAGGGCTACGGCCTCTTCATCAATGAGGAAGGCTGCCTCGAGCTGCGCATCAACGAGCACAAGGTCACGACCGGCGTGCCGATCCGCGATCACGCCTGGCACTTCGTCGCCGCCAGCTTCGACGCGGCGACCGGCGAGGTCGTGCTCTACCACGAGCCGCTGATCGTCTACGCGCTGGACCCGGTGATCGAGCCGGTCAAGACCACCATCAAGACCAGCATCGTCCACACCGACGCGCCGGTGGCGCTGGCCGCCTATGTCGAGAAGATCGGCGGTGACCCGCTCGGCAGTTCCTCGCTTCCCGCCGGCGTATGGTTCACCGGCAAGTACAACGGCAAGATCGACAGCCCGCGCATCGTCAAGAAGGCGCTGAGCCGGTTCGAGATCGAGCAGATGAAGGGCGGCGCGCAGCCCGGCCTCACCGAGCGCCGCAACTCCGGCCCGACCGGCGAGCTCTCCGCGCTCATCGTCGCCGCCTGGGACTTCTGGGACGGCATCAGCACCATCGTCGCCAAGGATAACGGCCCGTACCGCTTCGACGCGAGGCTGGTGAACTGCCCGACCCGCGCGCTCACCGGCTACAACTGGGCCGGCGAGAACTTCGACTGGAAGCACGCCAGGAAGGAATATGGCGCGATCCACTTCCACGACGACGACGTCGACGACGCCCGTTGGCAAGCCGACGTCGAATGGGCGGTGCCGAAGGAGATCAAGAGCCGCTTCTACGCACTGAAGCTGACCACCACGGACGGCGACGAGGACTATATCCCGTTCTGGATCGTGCCGCGGATCGGCGAGGAGCAGTCCAAGATCGCGGTCATGGTGCCGACCATCAGCTACATGGCCTATGCCAATGAGCACGTGGCCTGCAATGCCGGCGGCGCGGAGCTGTTCGTCTACCGCGTCCCGATCATGCAGCACCAGAACATGTTCCTCGCCGAGCACCGCGAATATGGCGGCTCGATCTACGACACCCACACCGACGGCTCGGGCATCTGCCTGTCGTCGCGACTTCGCCCGATCCTGTCGATCCGGCCGAAATACGACCACTTCCTCGCCCAGGCCCCCTGGCAGTACCCCGCCGACCTCCACCTGATCTACTGGCTGGAGACGATGGGCTACGAGTATGACGTGATAACCGACGAGGACGTCACCTATGACGGCCTCGCCCGGCTCGAGAACTACAACGTCATCATCACCGGCTCGCATCCCGAGCACAATTCGGGCACCCAGCTCGACGCCCTGCACAACTACACCCAGCGCGGCGGGCGGCTGATGTATATGGGCGCGGACGCCTGGTACTGGGTCCACTCCTACCACCCCGCCTATGACGGCGTCGGGCGTGGCGTCATCACCGAGATGCGGCGCTGCGAATCCGGCATCCGTACCTGGCGCGCCGATCCGGGCGAATACTACCACCAGGGCACGGGCGAGCTCGGCGGCATGTGGCGCTATCGCGGCCGCTCGCTCTACTCGGTCGCCGGCGTCGGCATGACCAACGAAGGCTTCGACATCTCGACCTATTACAGCCGCACGCCGGACAGCCTCGACCCGCGCGTGGCCTGGGCCTTCGAAGGCATCTCCTATGACGAGCCGATCGGCAATTTCGGCCTCGTCGGCGGCGGCTGCGCCGGACTCGAGCTCGATATCGTCGACGTCACGCTCGGCTCGCCGCCACACACGCTGGCGGTCGCGACCTCAGCGGGCCGGCACACAGAGGCCTATCTCCTCGTCATGGAGGATTTCGGCTTCAACCAGCAGGGCCTCGACGGCACCGTCCACCCGCGCGTGCGCGGCGACATCGCCTTCCACGAGACCCCGAACGGCGGTGCGTGCTTTGCCTTCTCGTCGATCGCCTTCTGCGGCTCGCTGCCGTGGAACGAGGGCAAGAACAACGTCTCCACCCTGGTGAAGAACGTCCTCGACCGGTTCTCGAAAGACGGCCCGCTGCCGCCGCCCCCGGCGGAGGCGATCAAGCATCGCGGCCGCGCGGACTACGAGTCGCCGGCGCTCGCCGCGACGTCCTGAGCCCGCCGAACGGACACCCGGCGCGCGCGGCAATGCGCGCGCCGGCCCTCCCATCGCTGGATGCCGGACATGACACACAGACGCGATCTCGGTTACCGGGACGAGGGCCACGACCTCGCGGACCCCGCCTTCTATGCGGACGCGCTCGAGCCCGAGCCGCGGGTGCTGCCGCCCGCCGCCTTCCGCTCGCTGCGCTTCAGCCAGCTCGAGGACGAGGCGGTCTGGACGCGCGACTGGATCTGCGTCGGCACCCATGAGGCGATCGCCGGCAGGGGCGACCTTCTCCCCTTCACCGTCGGCACCCACGGCATCCATGTGCAGCGCACAGAGGGCGGCATCGTCGCGCGCTTCAACAAGGCCCAGCACGGGGGATGCCGCGCCGTGCCGCTGCAGTGCCAGACCGGCGCCAAGACCAAGTGCTCCTTCACTTCCTGCGGCTATAGCCGCGACCGCGGCGCCATTCCCGCCAGCGAACTCGGCGACGGCACGCCGCAGATGCACCAGTATCTGGGCCTGCGCCCCGAGCGGCTGCTGACCGCCCATGTGCAGAGCTGGGGCCCGCTGATCTTCGTCAATCTCGATGTCGCCCCCGCCTGGCCGGCGGAGGAACTGGCGAGCCTCGGCCGCCTCGGCGGATTCTTCGGCAACCACAAGCCCGCCTGGTCGGACGAGGTGTGGCTGGAATATGCGGCCAACTGGAAGCTGATGGGCCAGGCTCTCGCTTCAGGCACGCCGGCCCATGCCCGGAGCGACGTCTGGATGCTCGCCGACACCGCCCTGTCGGACGGCACGCCCGCGCGGGCCGCCTGGCTGTTCCCCAATCTGGTGCTGCTCGCGACCGAGCGCAGCACCGCCATCGTGAACCTGCAGCCGACGGCGATGGGCCAGACGCTGTGCCGGCTGTCGACCTACGGTTCCGATCCGCGCGGCGACCGCCTTTTCTGGCGCGAGGAGATCCGGCTCCGGGCCGAGCGCGGCGAGGCCGAAAACGAGGCGCGGGCGCTCTGGGGCACCCAGCATCACCCGCACACCATCGGCGCCGCCCTGCCGAACCAGCCCGACGCGCCGGGCGCATGGATGCAGGGCGCCCTCGCCGCGCGGGTTGCGCGCATGCCGCGCGGGGACTTCGCGCAACCGCTCTACCAGAACCCGAGAGGCTGACGTCATGCTGTCGCTGGAGATCCCGGCCGAGGATGCCACGGCGCTCGGCGCCGCCATCGCCGCCTATATGCACGGCGATTATGAGGAGGCCTTCGCCAGCTTCTCGCGGCTGGCCGGAGAGGGCGACGCCGATGCCAAGACCTGGCTCGCCGCCATGTACGCCAACGGCGAAGGGGTGGAAGCCTCCCTCACCCGCGCCTTCGCGCTCTATCTCGACGGTGCCGAGGCCGGCATCCTCCTCGCCCAGACCAATGTCGGCGCCATGCTGGCCATGGGCCAGGGCACGCCGCGCGACGTCGGCGCCGGAATCCGATGGCTCGAACGGGCGGCGGAGCGTGGCGACATGTTCGCCCAGTACAATCTCGCCACCGTGCTGTCCAAAGGCGATGGCGCGCCGGCCGACCACGCGGCGGCGGCGCGCTGGTATCGCGCGGCGGCCGAGACCGGGCACTATCCCGCTCAGGCGCGCCTCGGCTTCATGTATGCGAACGGGCTCGGCGTGGAGAAGGACCGCGTCGAAGCCTTCACCTGGCTGTCGCTCGCCGCGCAGCACGGCGTGGGCGCCGCGCTGACCGCGCTGGAAGCGGTCGTCGCGCAGATGTCGGCCGACGAGAAGCAGGCCGGCAACCAGTCGGTCGGGCGCTGGCGCAACCAGACCGCCGAGGCGTCCCGCCACGCCCGCCTCAACCCGCTGCCGGGGTGAGCGCCATGGTGTTCAGCCCGCAACAGGTGAAGTTCGAATTCCTGAGCTACATCAAGGAATTCGGAGGCAAGCCCGCCGAGTGGCGCGTCGGCTGCGCGAACGACCCGACGCAGGCCCTGTTCGCGCGCCACGCGGTCGATGCGGACTACGACATCTGGCTGTGGAAGCCCACCTTGTCGCCGGCCGCCGCGCGGATCGTGTTCCGCTATCTCACCGAGCAACTCCACGTGCCCGCCGCCGACGAGGGGACGGGCCGCTGCCTGTTCCTGTTCAAGCGCACCGGCGAGCCCGAAGGGCCGGGCCGGCCCGGCCTCGCCTGACGCGTTCTCCAGATCGGGATGGTTCTCATGCTGCTTGTCGATCGCGTGCTCGGAAACCGGCTGGACGACGGCCTCGCCGACCGGCTGCACCACATGGAGCACCACGGCACGGTGGAGTGGCTGGTGCTGCCGGCCGCCGAACTGGCGCGCCGGCGCTTCCGGGCGCTGACCAGCCGGGGCGCCGAGGTGGCGGTCGCGCTGCCACGGGACGAGCCGCTGACCGATGGCGCCGTGCTGCTGCTCGAGCCGGACCGCGCCATCGTCGTGCGGGTCGATGCGGAACGCTGGCTCCGCCTCACCCCCCTCGACCTCGCGACCGCGCTGGAGCTCGGCTACCACGTCGGCAACCTGCACTGGCGCGTGCGCTTCGAGGCATCGGCCATCGAGGTCGCGCTGGAAGGGCCGGAGGAGACCTATCGCGCCCGCCTCGCCGCGCTCGGCCTCGACACCCGCGTCGAGATGCGCCTCCTCCAGCCCGACGAGGCGCCATGCTGAGCCTTTTCGCGACGCTCTGGCAGGCGGACTCGGCCTTCCCCAATGGCGGCTTCGCCTTTTCCAACGGGGTCGAGGGGCTGGCGGAGCTGGGCGAACGGCTCGACGGCGAGGGTCTCGCCGGTGTTCTCGCGATGACGCTGACCCATCGCTGGATGGGGATGGACCGGATCGCCGTCGCGCTCGCCTTCGCCGCCGGCGCGGAGATGGACCGCCTGACGGAAATCGACCGCCGCCTCGACGCCGCGACCCTGCCCGCCCCGCAGCGCACCGGCTCGCGCCGCAACGGGCTCGCTTTCCTCACCGCCCATGCCCGCATCGGTACGCCGTCTGCCGCCGAGCTGAAGAAACAAGTCGAGCGCCGCCACATGTCCGGTCATCTGCCGGTGATGCAGGGCGCGGTTTGGCGCGCCTGCGGGCTCGACGCGCAGTCCGCGCTCGCCGCCTCCGCCTATGGGGTCGCCGCCGGCATGGTGAGCGCGGCGGTCCGCCTCGGCCTCGTCGGCGCGGTGGAGGCGCAGCGCTGCCTCGGCCAGACGCTGCCGCTGCTGGCGCGGCTCGTGGACGAGGCGGGACCGGCGGACGCCCTCACCTGCGACGATTTCGAAAGCCTCACGCCGATGCTCGACATCGCCACCATGCGCCACGCCAGCTCGGACGTCCGGCTCTTCTCGAACTGATCGGCTCCCCAAACCGCAGGACGGCCCAGATGCTTCTCACCCCCACGGAACTCGAACGGCTGACGATCTTCACGGCGGCGGAGCTCGCCCGCAAACGCCGGTCGCGGGGACTGAAGCTCAACCATCCCGAGGCGGTGGCGCTGATCACCGACGAGATCCTCGAAGGCGCGCGGGACGGGCGCAGCGTGTCGGAGATGATGGGCTTCGGCTCCAGCATCCTCAGCACCGACGACGTGCTGCCCGGCGTCGCCCCGCTGATCCCGATCCTGCAGGTCGAATGCGTGTTCCGCGACGGCACCAAGCTGGTGACGATCCACGAGCCGATCCGCCCGCTGGAAGGCGCGGCCGCCGAGCCGCTCGCCCCGGGCGAGCTGCTGTCGCTCGACGGGGAGATCGAGCTCAATGCCGGGCGCGAGCGCACCGAGGTCACGGCGGTCAATACCGGCGACCGCGCGATCCAGATCGGCTCGCATTTCCACTTCTTCGAAGTGAACCGGGCGCTCGAATTCGACCGGGCGAAGGCCTACGGCATGCGCCTCGACATCCCCGCCGGCACGGCGGTGCGCTTCGAGCCGGGGCAGAGCAAGACGCTGGTGCTGGTCGCCTTCGGCGGCGAGCGGAAGGTGAGCGGGTTCAACGACCTAGCCCGCGGCGCGGCCGATGCCGCCGACCCGCTGCGCCGGGCCCGCGAGCGTGGATTCAAGGGAGCCTGAGCATGGTCACGATGCAACGCCGCGACTACGCGCACATGTACGGGCCGACCGTCGGCGACGGGATCCGGCTCGCCGACACCTCGCTCATCGCCGTGGTCGAGAAGGACCACACCGTCTATGGCGACGAATGCCTGCACGGCGGCGGCAAGACCCTGCGCGACGGCGCCGGCATGGCGGCCGGCGTCACCTCGGCCGAAGGCGCGCTCGACATGCTGCTCTGCAATGTCGTCGTCATCGACGCGGTGCTCGGCGTGGTAAAGGGCGACCTCGGCATCAAGGACGGGAAGATCGTCGGCCTCGGCAAGGCCGGCAACCCGGCGATCATGGACGGGGTCGATCCGCGCCTCATCGTCTCGCAGGCGACCACGGTGCGCGACTGCGAGGGACTGATCGCAACCGCCGGCGCCATCGACGTGCATGTGCATTTCGACAGCGCGGGACTGTGCGAGCACGCCATCTCCAGTGGCATCACCACGATGATCGGCGGCTCGCTCGGCCCGATCACGGTCGGCATCGATTCCGGCGGCCCGTTCAACACCGGCAAGATGCTTCAGGCCGCCGAGCATTGGCCGATCAATTTCGGCTTCCTCGGGCGCGGCAACAGCCATCGGCCGGCCTCGCTGGTCGAGCAGATGCGGACCGGCTGCCTGGGGCTGAAGCTGCACGAGGACTGGGGCTCGATGCCGGCGCCGGTCGACACCTGCCTGCGCGTCGCCGACGAGCTCGATTTCCAGGTGCAGATCCACACCGACACGCTGAACGAGAGTGGCTTCCTCGAAGACACGCTCGCCGCCATCGGCGGGCGCACCATCCACATGTACCACACGGAAGGGGCCGGCGGCGGCCACGCGCCGGACATCATCCGCGTCGCGGGCATCGCCAACTGCCTGCCCTCGTCGACCAACCCGACCAATCCCTACACGGTCAACACCTTCGACGAACATCTCGACATGACGATGGTGTGCCATCACCTCAACCCGGCGATCCCCGAGGATGTCGCCTTCGCCGAGAGCCGGATCCGCCCCCAGACCATCGCCGCCGAGGACGTGCTGCACGATCTCGGCGCCATCTCCATGCTGGGGTCGGACAGCCAGGGCATGGGACGGATCCACGAGGTCATCTGCCGGACCTGGCAGCTCGCCTCGAAGATGAAGGACCAGCGCGGCCCGCTGCCCGAGGACGTGCCGGGCATGGGCGATAATGCCCGCATTCGGCGCTACATCGCCAAATACACCATCAACGCCGCCCGCACCTTCGGCATCGCCGCCCATATCGGCTCGCTGGAGGACGGCAAGATGGCGGACATCGTGATCTGGCGTCCCGGCTTCTTCGGTATCAAGCCGGAGCTGGTGGTGAAGGGCGGCTTCATCGCCTGGGGCGCGATGGGCGATTCGGCCGCCTCGCTCATGACGTGCGAGCCGCTGCTGATGCGCCCGCAATGGGGCGCGTTCGGGCGCGCCGCGCCGGCCCTGTCGGCCTGCTTCGTCCACCCGCTCGCCATCGAGGACGGGCTCGCCGGCACGCTCGGGCTCTCCAAGGCGCTACTGCCGGCCAGCGGCACCCGCACGTTGACGAAACGGGACATGGTCCTGAACGCCGCCTGCCCCGACATCCGTATCGACCCGCAGACCTTCGAGGTGTTCGTGGACGGGACCCTCGCCACCTGCGAGCCCTATGACACGCTGCCTCTCGCCCAGAGGTACATGCTGCGATGAGCACATTGGACGATCGAGCCGCCGGAGGGGCGGAAGGGCGCGCCGCCGCGGCGCGCGTCGGCATCGGCGGGCCGGTCGGCTCCGGCAAGACCGCGCTGATCGAGGCCCTGATCCCGGTGCTGCACGAGCGCGGCGTCGACCTCGCCGTGGTGACGAACGACCTCGTCACCCGCGAGGACGCCGAACGGCTGCGACGCTCGGGCCTCATCGATCCGCAGCGCGTCTCGGCGGTCGAGGCCGGCGCCTGCCCGCACACCGTGATCCGCGAGGACCCGACGCTGAACATCGCGGCGGGCGACGAGCTCGAAGCCCGGTTCCCCGGCGTGGAGCTGATCCTGTTCGAATCCGGCGGCGACAACCTCGCCTCCACCTTCTCGCTCGACCTGGTGGACTGGTGGATCTTCGTCATCGACGTGGCCGGCGGCGACGACATTCCCCGCAAGAAGGGGCCGGGGACGCTGCGCTGCGACCTGCTGGTGATCAACAAGCAGGATCTCGCCCCCCATGTCGGCGTCGCCCTGCCCCGTATGGTGGAGGAAGCCCGCGCCGTCCGCGGCCAACGGCCGGTGATCCTGACCGATGCCCGCCGCGGCGCCGGCGTGGCGGAAGTCGCCGACACCATGCTGAAGGCTGTGCTGTTCCGATGAACATCGCCCCACAGGTGGCCGGACTTCGGGACGCCGGGCCGGTCGCCGCGGGAACGGCGGGCGCGCGCGACGTGCGGGCGCATCTCGGCTTCGTGCGGGGCGGCGGGCGCGCCGTCCTCGCGCGCCAGCACATGCCCTACCCGTTTCACATCACCCGCCCATTCTGGCTCGACCCGCATTTGCCCGAATGCGCCACGCTCTATCTGCAGTCGAGCTCCGGCGGAATGTATACGGGCGACCGGTTGGCACTCGAGATCGAGGCCGGCGCGGGCGCGCAGGCCCATGTCACCAGCCAGGCGGCGACGGTCGTCCATCGCACGCCGGGAAACGAAGCGCGCCTGTCGACCGCGATTCGCCTTCGCGACGACGCCTTCCTCGCGCTGACCAACGACCCCTTCATCCTGTTCCCCGACGCGCATCTGCATGTCGCCACCGAGGTGACACTGGCCGCCGGCGCGCGGGCGATACTCGCGGATGGCTTCGCCACGCACGATCCCGAGCAGCGCGGCCGCCCCTTCGGCCGGCTCCGCACCGAGCTGTGCGTGCGCAACGCGGATGGGCAGGTCATGGTGTGGGACCGCGGCACGATCACCGGCGCGCAATTCGCCGGGCCGGCCTCGCCGCTCGGGCCCTATCGCGCCATGGGCAACATGGTCGGCCTCGGCGCCCGGCGAGGCGACGTGGACGCTCCCGCCCTGATGCGGCGGCTCGATGCTCTGGGATGCCGGATCGGCGTCAGCGACCTGCCGGGCGAATGCGGCATCCTCGCGCGCTGCCTCGCGCCGACCGGCGGCCTTCTCGCGCAAGGCATGGCGGAGCTCTACGCCGCGTTCTTCGAGGCCTGGACCGGCTACGCCCCTCCGCCGCTGAGGAAATAACGCGAGGAGAAGCGGCCGAGCTTTGCCGGCTGTCGGATCGAGCTGATCGCCCCAGCGCTCAGGTTGGCTGTTCCGGGCGAGAGGGTCGCTAGGACCCTCGCCTTTCGCCTATCGGCACCGATCCTCTCTTCCCGCAGCGGAAGGCGATCACGCCCCGCGACCACGCCGGCCCCCGATACCGGCCGCATGTGTCACGCAAGTGTCATCCGGCTCGCTTAGCAGTGCCCGAAGCATTGCTAGCCGGAAGATCCATGTCCTCAACAACTCCAGCAGCGGTCTCGGTCCGCGGCCTCGGCCTGCGCTACGGCGCGGCGCGCATTCTCGACGATGTCGGGTTCGAGGTCGCGCCGGGCGAGGTGCTGGCGCTGCTCGGCCCCTCCGGATGCGGCAAGACCACGCTGCTCCAGCTTGTGGCGGGGCTGCTCGCGCCGACCGCCGGCACTATCCAGATCATGGGCGCCACCGTCGCCGACGCGTCCGGCGCCGCCTTCGTGCCGCCGGAGGCGCGCGGGCTCGGCATGGTGTTCCAGGACTACGCGCTGTGGCCGCATATGAGCGTGGCGGCGAACGTCGCCTTTCCGCTCGAGATGCGCGGCGTGCCGGCGGCGGAGCGGCGCATGCGGGTGGCGATGGCGCTGGAGCGCGTCGGGCTCGGAGCGATGGCGGGCCGGCGCCCGTCGGAGCTCTCGGGCGGACAGCAGCAGCGCGTCGCCCTCGCCCGCGCCATCGTCGCCGAACCGCCGCTGGTGCTGTTCGACGAGCCGCTCTCCAACCTCGACCCCGAGCTGCGCGAGGCGATGGTCGGCGAGATCGGCACGCTGGTCGGCCAGCTCGGCCTCACCGCGATCTATGTCACCCATGACCGCGCCGAAGCCTTCGCTCTCGCCGACAAAGTCGCGGTGATGCGTTCCGGCCGGATCGCCCAGCTCGCCGCGCCCGAAACGCTGATCGGCTCTCCGGCGAGTGCGGAGGTGGCCGAATTCCTCAATCTCGGCTGCGTGCTGCCGGCCGACCGGGCCGATGCCGAGTGGCGGATCGCGGGGACGACGATGAGCCTCGGCGATGGCGGCCCCGAGGGGCGCACTGCCCAGACGCTGCTTCCCGGCCGCAGCATAAGGCTCGGCCCGGTCGAGGAGGGCCGCCCCCATGCCGACGTGCTTCGCACGCGGTTCCGCGGCGACGGCTATCTGCTGACGCTGCGCATCTGCGGCACCGCTTTCGAGATCCAGGTTCCCAGTCCGCACCGGGCCAATGTCGGAGACGTGGTGGGGCTGTTCTGCCCGCCGCAGGACCTGCGCTGGTTCGCCGGCGCCACCGCCTAACCACAGGAGAAGACCATGCGCGCACTTCCCGTTGCCCTCGCCCTGGGCGCGTCCCTCTTCGCGACGGCCGCGATGGCCGACATCACCGTCTATTCCGCCGGCCCCGGCAAGCTGATCGACAACCTCGCCAAGGGCTTCACCGACAAGACCGGCGTGAAGGTCAACGTGTTCCAGGCCACCACCGGCAAGGTGATGGCGCGCATCGAATCGGAAGCCTCCAACCCGGTGGTGGACGTCGTGATCTCCGCCTCGTGGGATACGGCGACCGACTTCGCGAAACGCGACCTGCTGCTGGCCTATACCAGCCCGAACGCCGCCAAGGTGCCCGACTTCCTGAAGACCGACACCGCGGTGGCGCAGGGCATCTCCGCGCTCGGCATCGCCTGGAACCCGGCCTCCGGCACGCCCAAGCCGGCCGAATGGTCCGACCTCGCCAAGCCGGCCTACAAGGATCTCGTGACCATGCCCGACCCGGCCCAGTCCGGCGCCACCTTCGAGCTGGTCTCGGCGCTGCAGGCCGAGGATGGCTGGGACCTGTTCAAGAACCTCGCCGCCAACGGCGCCATCGTCGCCGGCGCCAACGCGCAGGCGCTCAACCCGGTGATGCAGGGCGCCAAGGCCGCCGTGTTCGGCGCCGTCGACTACATCTCGCTCGCCGCCAAGGCCAAGGGCGAGTCGATCGACGTGATCTTCCCGGCCTCCGGCACCGTGGTCGCGCCGCGCCCGATCATGATCATGAAGTCCTCCAAGCAGCCGGAAGACGCCAAGAAGTTCGTCGACTACGTGCTCTCGGACGAAGGCCAGAAGGCGGTCGCCGCGACCTATCTCATGCCCGCGCGCACCGACGTCTCGGCCAAGCGCCCGCTGATCTCCGAGCTCAAGATCCTCAAGGTCGACAGCGCCGCCGTCTACGGCAAGCGCGACGAGACGCTGGCCGAATTCGCCAAGGTGATGGGCAAGTGACATCGGCAGACGGAGCCGTGACGGCAGGCCGTCCCGGCGGCCGGACGCGCGCGCGGCTCGACGGGATGCGCGTGCGTTGAACACGGCCAATACCGCAGCAAGGCGGCCCGCCGGTGCGATAGCCGGCGGGCACGATCTGATCGGCTGGGTGGCGGGCGTCAGCCTCGGGCTGATCGTGGCGGTGCCCTTCGTCTTCATCGTCCTGCAGGCGATCTTCCCCGAACTCGGGCGCGGCTCACTCGCCGCGCCCCTGCGCCATCTCGGCCGGACGCTGGGCGACCCGGAGCTTTTGCGCCTGACCGGGCACACGCTGGTCCTCGGGCTCGGCGTCATCCTCGGCTGCACGCTCGTCGGCGTGCCGCTCGCCGTCGCGCGGGCGCTGTTCCGCGTGCCGCTGGCGCTGGTGTGGGACGTACTGTTCCTCGTCCCGTTCATGATCCCGCCCTATATCGCGACGCTGGGCTGGATCATGTCGTTGCAGCCGCGTGGCTATCTCCAGCAGCTCACGGGCATCAATCTCGGCCCGCTGCTGTTCTCCGTGCCGGGCATGATCGTCATCATGACGCTGAACGTGTTCCCGGTGGTCTATTTCGCCGTCTCGCGCACCATCGAGGCGGTCGGCACGCGCTATTCCGATGTCGGCCGGGTGTTCGGCGCCCGACCGGTGCGCGCCTTCTTCCGCATCACCCTGCCGCTGGCGACGCCGGGGCTGGCGGCCAGCCTGCTGCTCGTCTTCGCCCTCGCCATCGAGGAATACGGCACGCCGGCGGCGCTCGGTCGGCGCTTCGGCTTCGAGGTGCTGGTAACGGGGATCGAGAACCGCATCTCCGACTGGCCGATCGACCTGCCCGGCGCGGCGATCCTGTCGCTGCTGCTGGTCGGGCTCTCGCTGATCGCCTTCATGATCCAGCGGCGCATCCTCGTCGCGCGCAACTACGACACTGTCGGCGGCAAGCCTCACGCCAAGCTCAAGCGCCCGCTCGGGCGCTGGGCGATCCCGGTCACCGCCGCCTTCGCCGTCGTGGCGTTCCTGGCGACCGGCCTGCCGATCCTCGCCATCCTGGCGACGGCATTGTCGCGCACGCTCTCCGGCGGCCTCAAGCTGAGCAATATGGGGTTCGAGAACTTCGTCGAGGTGTTCCACAACACCGGCGGCGCGCTGCAGGCGCTGATGAACTCGCTGTCGCTCGGCGTCGGCACCGCCCTGCTCGCCGGGGCGCTGGGCGCCCTCACCGCCTACGCCGTGGAGAAGGGCCGCGGGCGCGGGCGCGTCGCGCTCGACGTGCTGGCGATGCTGCCGAGCGCGCTGCCGGGCGTGGTGGTCGCGGTCGGCATGATCCTCGCCTGGAACCAGCCGGCGCTGCCCTTCACGCCCTACAACACCGCGTTCATCCTGCTGCTCGCCTATTGCTGCATCCTGCTGCCGCAGCCGGTGCGCTACGCCACCGCCGCCTTCCAGCAGATCGGCGACAATCTCGAGGCGGCGGCGCGGGTCGCCGGCGCGGGGCCGCTGACCGTGTTCCGCCGGATCATGCTGCCGCTCATCCTGCCGAGCCTCGTCACCTCCATGCTGCTCGTCTTCGCGGTCGCCTCGCGCGAGCTCGTCGCCTCGCTGCTGGTGGCGCCGGTGGGGATGATGACCATCGCCGGCTTCATCTGGCGCCAGTTCGACCAGGGCTCGGTCGGGCTCGGCATGACCATGTCCTTCATCGCCATCGTCATCACGACGCTGATACCAATGGCACTGATCGCCCTGCTGCGCCGTTTCGCCGGTGAGCGCTTCACGGGACTGCACTGACATGAAACGCGTCACCGCCCCATCCGGCTGGGGGGTCAAGGGGCCCGCCTGCTTCCTCGTCGAGATCGACGGCCGGCGCCTGCTGCTCGACCTCGGCGAAGGCCCCGATGCCGGCCGGCGGCCGGACCTCGACGGGGTCGGGCCTGTGGACGCGATCCTCATCTCGCACGGCCATCCCGACCATGTGGGCGCGCTCGATCTCGCCGAGCATCTCGGCAACCCGCCGATCCATGCCACGGCGCCGGTGCGCGAGCTGTCGAGCGACGCGCGCCTGCGCGAAGCGAGGGACCTGCCCTTCGGCGGCGGCACGACCATCGCCGGCCTCGACATCGAGACCGGGTCGGCCGGCCATGCGCCGGGCGCGGTGTGGACGCGGATCGGCGGCGCCGCCGGCCTGCTCTACACCGGCGACTATTCGGTCGAGAGCCCGCTCTATCCCTCCACGCCGCCGCTTCCCGCCGAAGCGCTGATCTGCGATGCGAGCTATGGCGACGCGGACGAGCCGCTCGAGGTCCAGGCGGCCACACTGGTCGAGCGGCTGCGCGATCGCGCGCTGCTGCTGCCCGCCCCGCCGACCGGGCGGGCGCTGGAGATGGCCCTCACCTTCAGGCGCGCCGGCATCGAGGTCGCGCTCTGCCCGACCACGCGCGCCGTCGCCGAGACGCTGACGCACCACGCCGAGGCGGTTGCCCCGGGCCTCGCCGGCTGGCCGGCCGAGCTGCTCGCGAGCACCGCCACGCTCGCCGCCGATAGCCCGGCGCGGGGCGCGCTCATCGTCGCCGGGGCACAGGTCGAGCGCGGCCTGTCCGTCGCGCTGACGGAGCGCTTCGCCGCCACGGGCGAGGCCGACATCGTGTTCACCGGCCATGTCGCGCGCGGCTCGGGTGCCGAGCAACTGCTGCAGTCGGGCGCCGCCACGCTGCGGCGCTGGAACGTCCACCCGACCCTGAAGGGCCTTCGCGCCATCATCGCGGCGGTGCGGCCGCGGGCGATGCTGCCGGCGTTCCTGCCGCAGCCCCGCCTCGCCCCGCTGGCCGCCGCCCTCGCCGCCGACTGGCCGGACCTTGCGATCGCCGCGCAGGCGCCGGCGTTCGAGTGGTGAGCCGGCGGACAGCGCCGCACCCCTGCCAAGGCGCGTCGTCCGCGCTACCTCTCTGACCGGAGAGGCCGATTTCCCGGGATGACGGGCGGAGCCCGCGTCGACAACGGGCCTGCCTTGCCGCATCCTGCGGCACCGTCCGCCAGAAAGGGAGAAACACGATGAAGCGCTTCCACAGGATGAAATGGGTGGCTGCCGCCGCGGCTTTCGCCGCCATGACCGGCCTCGCCCTCGCCCAGCAGCCGACCTTCTTCCGCATCGGGACAGGCGGCACGGCAGGCACCTACTATCCGGTCGGCGGTCTCATCGCCAACGCGATCTCCGGCCATGGCGACAAGGGCGTGCCCGGTCTCGTGGCGACGGCGGTGGCCTCGAACGGCTCGGTCGCCAATGTGAACGCGATCGAGTCCGGCTCGATGGAATCGGGCTTCTCGCAGTCGGACGTGGCCTTCTGGGCCTATACCGGCACCGGCCTCTATGACGGCAAGGCCAAGGTCGAGGACCTGCGCATCATCGCCAACCTCTATCCCGAGACCATCCATCTCGTGGCCTCCAAGGCCTCCGGCATCAAGTCGGTAGCGGACCTCAAGGGCAAGCGCGTCGCGCTCGACGAGCCGGGCTCCGGCACGCTGGTGGATGCGCGCATCGTGCTCTCCGCCTTCGGCCTGACCGAGAAGGACATCAAGCCCGAATATCTGAAGCCCGGCCCGGCCAGCGACCGGCTGCGTGACGGCGCGCTCGACGCCTTCTTCTTCGTCGGCGGCTACCCGACCGGCGCCATCTCCGAGCTCGCCTCCTCGACCGCCATCGAGCTGGTGCCGATCACCGGCCCGGAGGTCGACAAGATGCTCGCGCAGTACAAGTTCTTCGCCAAGGACAAGGTGCCGGCCGACACCTACAAGGGCGTCGCCGCCACCGACACCATCTCGGTCAACGCGCAGTGGGTGACGAGCGCCAAGCAGCCCGACGACCTGATCTACAACATCGTCAAGGTGCTGTGGAACAAGGACTCGCGCGCCGCGCTCGATGCCGGCCATGCCAAGGGCAAGCTGATCACGCTGGACAATGCCACCAACGGTCTCGGCATCCCGCTGCATCCCGGCGCCGAGCGCTTCTACAAGGAAGCCGGCGTCCTGAAGTAACCAGCGTCGGGGCACCTCGCCATGGCCAGCAATGACGAGCACGCCGCCCCGGCGTCCGACGACATGCGCCTCGAATTCGACGAGGCGAAGGTCCGGGAGCTCGAAGAGACCTACGACCCCGAAATCCGCTTCCGGCCGCTGGCGCCGGGAGCGGGCTATCTGGTGGGCGGCCTTCTGGTCGCGCTCTCGCTGTTTCACTACTACACCGCCGGCTTCGGCCTGCTGCAGGAGCGGATGCATCGCGGCATCCACCTGTCCTTCGTGCTGGGGCTCATCTTCCTGGTGTTCCCGGTCTCGCGACGCGGCTACACGGCGCCGGTGACGGCGAGCCGCTGGCGCCCGCTCGGCATCGCCATTCCCGACTGGATCCTTGCCATCGTCGCGGTGATCGCGGTGATGCACATCCCGCTGATCCCGCTCGACGACCTCGCCTTCCGGGTCGGCAACCCGACCACGGTGGACGTCGTGCTCGGCGGGTTGCTGATCCTCGCGCTGCTGGAGGCGACGCGGCGCTCGCTCGGCGTGCCGCTGCCGATCATCGCCGTGCTGTTCATGGCCTATGCCATCTGGGGCCGGCACATGCCGGGCATCCTGGTGCACCCCGGCGCCAGCTTCTCGCAGCTCATCAATCATCTCTACCTGACGACGCAGGGCATCTACGGCGTCGCGCTCGGCGTGGTGGCGACCTACGTCTTCCACTTCGTGCTGTTCGGGGTGTTCGCCACCCGCATCGGGCTCGGTCAGCTCTTCCTCGACTGCGCCGCCTGGGTGGCGGGGCGCTATGCGGGCGGGCCGGCCAAGGTGTCGATCTTCGGCTCCGCGCTGTTCGGCATGATCTCCGGCTCCTCGGTCGCGAACACCGTGACGGTCGGCTCGCTCACCATCCCGGCGATGGTGCGCCTCGGCTACAAGCGCCATTTCGCGGCCGCGGTCGAGGCTACGGCGTCGACGGGGGGCCAGATCACGCCGCCGATCATGGGCGCCGCGGCGTTCCTGATGATCGAATTCCTCAACCTGCCCTACACCACCATCATCCTGGCGGCGGTGGTGCCGGCCTTCATGCATTTCTTCGGCGTGCTGGTGCAGGTGCATTTCGAGGCCAAGCGCAACGGCCTGCGCGGCCTCGAGCCGCACGAGATGCCGGACGTGAAGGCGGCGCTGAAGCGCGACTGGCCGACCATCATCCCGCTCGCGGTGCTGATCGGCGTGCTGATGTCGGGCTACACGCCCTACCTCGCCGCCTTCTGGGGCATCACGCTCTGCATCGCGGTCGGGCTGCTCAACCCGCGCAACCGGCTGAGCCTGTCCGACATCGCCGAATGCCTGCGCGACGGCGCGAAATACGCGCTGGCGGTCGGCGCCGCGGCGGCCACGGTCGGCATCGTGGTGGGCGTGGTGACGCTCACCGGCGTCGGCTTCAAGGTGTCGTTCATCGTCACCTCCACCGCCGCCTCGATGGCGGACTGGGTGGGCTCGGTGCTGCCGGCGATGATGGCCTCGCCGCAGACGCTGACGCTGCTGTTCACGCTGATCATGACCGGCATCGTCTGCATCCTGATGGGCTGCGGCATCCCGACCACGGCCAACTACATCATCATGGCGACGATCGCCGCGCCGGCGCTCGGCCTGCTCGGGGTCGAGCCGATCGTGGCGCATTTCTTCGTGTTCTATTACGGCGTGCTGGCGGACATCACGCCGCCCGTTGCGCTCGCCGCCTATGCGGCGGCGGGCATGGCCAATGCCGACCCGTTCCGCGCCGGCAACACCGCGTTCCGGCTCGGGCTCGGCAAGGTGCTGGTGCCGTTCGTGTTCGTGTTCTCGCCCTCGCTGCTGCTGGTGACGAAGGGCTTCACCTGGACCGATTTCGCCATCGCCTTTATCGGCTGTGTCACCGGCATCGCGTGCCTGGGCGCCAGCCTGTCGGGGTGGCTGCTGACCTATGCGCGAGTGTGGGAACGGGTGCTGCTGGCGGTGGCGGCGATGCTGCTGGTGGCGCCGGAGCTCTACTCCTCGCTGCTCGGCCTCGCCCTCATCGTGCCGGTGCTGGTCTCGCAGACCACACGGTGGCGGGCCGTCCCGGCTTAGCGCGTCCGCCCTCTCGCGGGCGTTTCACGCCTGCCGGAAAGGCTTCAGGCGGCCGCGCGGCCTTCGAGCGCGAGGAGCACCCGCGCCGCCTCGACGCAGCGCGCCATGCGCTCCATCTCGTGCCAGGCAACGGCACCGCTCATGGCGCCGAAATAGATCGCCCACGCCTCGGGCGGCACCGCCGCCCCGCCCATGTCGCCCTCGATCCGCTGCGCGGCGGCAGCGAGGCGCTCCGGCGGGAAGGTGTCCGCCGCGCCGGCGGCGCGATCCTCGTCGTCGAAGCAGTCGATGCACATGGTGCCCTCCCTCAGCTCTCGAAGGCGAGGATGTCGAGGCCGTTGTCGCGGTCGAGCAGATAGACGATGCCGCGCGGGTCGACGTCGACATCGTTGCTCTGCGGCGCGACATGGCCGGCGGTCGGGTCGGGAATGTAGTGCCCGACCTCGCGCGGGGCCACGGGGTCGGCGAGGTCGATCACCCGCATGCCGCCCGAGAACCAGCTCGCGAAGACGAGGCTGCCGACCTGCCGCTCCTGGAACTGGTGGGCGCCGAAGCGCCCGCCGGCCCGCGCATAGGGCGATTCCATCTCGCTCAGATGGAAGGTGGAGATCGGCTGCACATTGGCCGGGTCGGCCGCGTCCATCACCCACAGGAAGGCATGCGGCTGGCCGGGCGTGTGGTCGTGCTCCTCGTCGATGATGAGCGCGAGCTCGCGCCCCGCCACCGGCTGCGCCAGCCGGAAGAAAGTGTGCGTCGGCTCGGGGATCGGCGGATGGTAGTTGAAGCTGCCGAGCGTGCGCGGCTTGGCGATGTCCGACACGTCGATCGTGTAGGCGCCCGCGTACCAGCAGCCCGCCCACATGATGTCGCCGACGCGCAGCGCGTGGTGGAGCCGGTGGCGCTGGCCCGGCCAGGACGGCACCTCGCCCGCCGCCACGTGCTGGCCCGGCATGTGCCAGCGCGACACCTCGCGCGGGCGGGTCGGGTCGGCAAGATCGTAGATGACGAGGATGTTGCCGACATAGCCTTCCATCTCGGTCGAGATGTAGGCGTAGCGCTCGTCCATGTCGAAGCGGTGCACGCCGATGCCGCCGGTGCGCACATAGGCGAGTTCGCGCGGATTGGCGGGGTCGGCGATGCTCCACACGCGGAAGCCGCCGTCCTGGTAGCCGCGCGCCATGCCCGCGCGCAGGTCCGCCACTTCGTGCGCCTTCACGCCCACAGCGGCGGCGATCTCGCCATCCTCGGGCGGGCGCCCGAGGCCGGCGGCGAGCTCCGCCGTCACCTCGGCGAGGCGCTCGCCCTTGCGGTAGAAATGCCGCTTGTGGCGCTCGACATTGGTGATCATCAGATCGCCCGCCACCCGCACCTTGTGGGTGTGCGAGTAGCCGTCCCGCGGGGCGATGGAGGCGACGAGCCGCGGCTCGCGCGGATCGCGCACGTCGTAGATGCTGGTGCCGAGCGGCGGCGACATGTGGCCGACATAGGCGTAGCCGTTCTCGACCGTCACCTGCCCGCCGCCCGGAATATCGAGGCGGGCGAGCGGGGTGACGTTGCGGCTGTGCCGCGTGCTGAGCGGTCCCGAAAGCGTCATGACCGGTGCTCCTCTCAGGCCGAGGCCAGCGACGCGCGGTTACGGCGCCACTTGGCGAAAGAGGGGATCAGCAGCGAGCAGGCCAGGGCAACCCAGAGCACGTTGCCGACCGGCGAGGAGAAGAACACCAGCGGATCGTCGCCGCTGATGCGCAGCGCCCGCATCACGTTGGCTTCCAGCATCGGGCCGAGGATCACGCCGATCAGCACCGCCACCACGTTGTAGCCGGTGCGCCGGCACAGATAGCCGATCACACCGAAGACGAGGGTGAGCCACAGGTCGAACATGTAGCCGCGCGGGGCGAAGGCGCCGACGAGGGTGAAGGCGATGATGATCGGCGCCAGCACGGTCGTCGGGATCAGCACCAGGCGCGAGACGTAGCGCGTCAGCGGCAGGGTGGTGAACAGCATCACCGCGTAGGCGACCATCATGGTGACGAACACGCCGTAGCCCATGCCCGGGTTCTGGATGAACAGGCGCGGGCCGAGCTGGACGCCGTGATAGGTCAGCACGATCAGCATCACCGCCGCGGTGGTGCCGCCGGGCACGCCGATGACGAGCAGCGGGATCAGGTCGCCCGAGGAGCAGCCATTATTGGCCGATTCCGGCGCGATCACGCCCTCGGGGATGCCGGTGCCGTACTTCTCCGGCGTCTTCGAGAACAGGCGCGACTGCTGGTAGGCGACGAAGGCGGCGATGGAGGCGCCGGCGCCGGGGATAATGCCGATGACGAGCCCGACAAGGCTGGTCCAGATCATGTGCCAGGTGCGGGCGAAGGCCATCTGCACCCCTTCCCAGGTCTCCTTCCATCCCGCCTGCTTCATCAGCTCGCGGCCCTTGTCGCTGAGGACCGAGGAGCTCTCCATCATGGTCAGCGCCTCGGAGATCGCGAACACGCCGATCAGCACCGCGATCAGCGGCACGCCGTCATAGAGCTCGATGAAGCCGAAGGTGGCGCGCGGGGTCGAATAGATGTGGTCGGCGCCGATGGCCCCGATCAGCAGGCCGAGGAAACCGGCGATCAGCCCCTTCAGCATGTTGTCGGAGGCGACCGAGGCGATCAGCGTGATGCCGAACAGCAGCACCACCACCATCTCGACGCTGTGCATGTAGTAGGCAAGGCGCGAGATGTAGGGCAGCAGGAAGATCGACAGGCCCGCCGTCACCATGCCGCCGACGGTGGAGGAGACGAAGGACAGCACCAGCGCCTGCTGGCCAAGGCCCTTACGGGCCATCGGATAGCCGTCGAGGCATGTCGCTGCCGCGCCGCCATTGCCGGGAATGTTCAGCAGGATCGAGGTGATGCCGCCGCCCATATGCGAGGCGACAAACAGCGAGATCATGAAGATCAGCGCCACGTCGACATGCACCGCCAGGGTGAAGGGCAGCAGGAGGATGATGGTGTTGGCGGCGCCGAAGCCGGGCATGGCGCCGATGATGATGCCGATCGTGGTGCCGATGACGATCAGCCACAGATAGCTGAAGTTCAGCGCGAACTGATCGGCGAGGATGCTCATACTGATGTGCATGTCGGGTCTCCCGTCCCCAGCCGTCTCAGAGGCCGGTCAGCGCCGCGACGAGGCGCTCGAAGGGTCCGGGCGGAAAGGCGGTACGCAGGATGAGGATGAAGAGCACGTAGCCGAACAGGGCGAGCCCCGCGGCGACGAGCGCGGCACGGCGCGGCGTCATCCGTTCGAGCCACAGGAAGCTCGCGAACAGGAAGCCGAAGGTGCTGAGGGTGAAGCCCGCCCAGGGGATGAGCGCGACGTTCGCCACGGTGAGCGCGAACAGCGATCCGCGCACGACGGCGAGCTTGTGGGACTCGTAGAGGCTGCGCAGCTCGAGATAGTGCGTGCCGCGCAGCAGGCCGATGGCGGTGCGCAGCGCGAAGATGGCGATGAGCAGGAACAGGACGACGGCGCAGAAGACGCCGCTGATCTTCGCCTCCCAGGCGAGATCCTTGATGGAAATCAGGTAGTAGGTCGCGAAGGCGGCGCCGAGGATCGGGATGATCCAGTCGGCACCGGTGGCGACCTTGCCGTCGCGGTCGTTCTTCATGGCGGATTCCTGCGCAGTCGGCCAACGGGACGAGGCGCGCGAGCCGGCGCCGGCCGCGCGCCCGGGGGCGCTTACCGGGCGGCGACCATCAGGAGGCGCTCGCCCGGACGCTCATGCGAGCACGCTCACCTGGAGCGAACTCACCTGGAGCGAACTCACCTGGAGCGAACTCACTTGGAAGCGGTCAGGAGCGAACGGTAGCGACCGGCCAGGGCGATGAATTCCTTGGCGGATTCATCGCACGAGGCGGCGTCGCCGTACTGGATGAACTCCCACGGCGTGCCGGCCTTCTCGGCGATCTCCTTGTATTCGGGATCGGTGAAGACCTTCTGCATGGTGTCGGTCAGCTTCTTCACCCGGTCCGGATATTCCTTGACCGCCTTGGCGTGGATGGCGATCGCGCGCTGGCCGGACATGGGCGGGATCTTGGTGCCGAACACCTGGTTCACCGGCGGCGCGTCATTGGTGAGCTTGGGCGCGTTGTTCTTGTTGTTGAACACGGTGAGGAACCGGATCTGGTCGCCAAGGCCGAGCGAGGTCGACAGGAAGGTCGCGCAGCCGTCCACCTCGCCGGTGATCGCCGCCGAACGGGCCGGGCCGCCGCCGCCATAGGGGATCATGCGCACCTTCATGCCGGTCGCCTCGGCGAGGGCGAGCACGCCGATCGTCGAGGGGTGCGGCAGGCGGCTGGTCGAGAGCGTGATCTCGCGCTTCTTGCCTTCCTCGACCAGGTCCTGAATGGTCTTGAACTTGCTGTCGGCCGCCACCCAGATGACGGAATCGTCGACGTCCATGCTGCCGATATAGACGAAGTCCTCGGGATACTTGTAGTGCACGTTCTGGGTCGCATACATGATCATCTCCGGGCCGATATTGCCGAAGAGGATGTTGTAGGCGTTGGGCTCGCGCTTAGAGATGAACACCTCGTAGCCGACCTGACCGGACGCGCCGGGGAAGTAGGAATACTCGAAATTGGCGCCGAGATATTTCGCCCAGACGCGGTCGAAGGCGCGCGCGGCCTGATCGACGCCGCCGCCCTCGCCGGTCGGCACCAGCACCTGCATCGGCTTGTCGGGGAAATCGTCGGCAGCACGGGCAGCCGAGGACAGCAGGCCGGGCGACGCCGCCGCGCCCAGAGCCGCCGCGCCGGACAGCATGAAATGGCGGCGATTGAGACTGAGTTTCATGAGGAACCTCCCTAGGCGGCGATCTGCGCGCCGTTTGGCCGCCCACCCGGCGGCGATGACTCGTCCGGACCATATCCAGACCTATTGGGTTTTGGTTATATATTGGTCGCCTGCCGAGTCAAGAATCTCGACGGAGACTCTCCGTCGGAAGTCGCATGCGCCTCCCCGCCCCGGCCGGACGTCGCGCCGTGCCATGGGAAGGCTTGGTGGACGTCGGCAGCCGTCGGCCGGCAATGCCTTTGTCACTCATACCTATCGTAGTGATGACGCTTCGGAAATTCCATCGGCGCGGCCGATCTGCCGGCCGGCGGACCGCATCGCCGGGCGGCGCGGGCCCGGTCGCGGTGCGGCCGAATTGGCCGCCCGTCGCACGTCAACCATTTGTCATATTGGTTGGCCGCATCCGGCCAAGCGACCGGCTGGCGCGCTATCGCGCCGCGCGGCGGCAACCGTCCGATGCCGGCAAGGCCGGTGCGGGCGGCGACCATTCCTGCACAGGAGACGCCGGGGCGTGATGCTTGGTCAGAAGCCGAGCAGCTCGCCGGCCGTGGCGAGGACGAGCAGCGTCGCAGCGGCAACGATGACGGCGCTGGTCGCCTTCACGAGGCGCCGGTCGGACGCCGCGACCACGTCGTCCCCGGCCTCGAAGCGCGCGCGAAGATGGGCACGGTGCAGCAGGGCGCCGGCCATGGTGCCGAGCAGCAACGCGGCGCACAGATGGAGCAGGCTCTCGGCGTTCATGCCGACCCGTACCAGCAGGAGCGCGACCAGCATCGCCAGCAGCCCGGTCCGCGACCAGGAAAGCCCCGTCCGCTCGGGCTGGAGCCCGGGATCGCCCTTCAGTCGCTCCCCGCGCGGCGGCGCGCCCGGCATCAGCCCACCATCACCAGCAGTGCGAGCCCCACGGCGAGGAAGGCCGTGAAGGCGGAGAGGATGGGAAGCAGGCGGCTGCGCGGCAGGTCCGCCTCGTGCCGCATCGCCTGCTCCGCCCGCTCCCAGCGCGTATAGGCCATGGCGCCGAGCCAGCCGCCGGCGCAGAACAAGATCAGCGAGAGCGCGAGCCGCAGATGGGCCGGGCCGAGATGCGAGGCGAACTGGTCGACCGCCGTCGCACCGGCGATCAGCGCCAGCGCGGTGCGAATCCAGGCGAGGAAGGTCCGCTCATTGGCGAGCGAGAAGCGGTAGTCGGGCCGGATGCCCCGCTCCCACCAGCGCGAGCGCTCCTGAGGATGCACGGATCTCGTCACGGCCGTTGCCCGCGGGATCGATCTGCGAGGAGTGATGCTGCACGGGACATCAGAGCGCCTCCGCCTCCAGCACCTGGCGTTGTTCGCCGCGCAGGTCGTCGAGCACGATCGAGGCCCCCTTCTCGCCGATCATCAGCGTCGCCGCATTGGTGTTGGCGGAGGTGATCTTCGGCATCACCGAGGCGTCGATCACCCGAAGCCCTTCGACGCCGCGCACCTTCAGCCGCGGGTCGACCACCGAGCCGCTATCCGCGCCCATGCGGCAGGTGCCGACGGCATGGAACACCGTGCCGCCCATATGCCGGATCGCGTCCCACAGCGCCTCGTCGCCGGCGACCGCGCTTCCCGGCACCACTTCCTCGTCCCAGAGCGGGCGGAAGGCCGACTGCTCGTTGATCTCGCGCAGCATGTTCACGCCCTCGACGATGGTCTTGCGGTCGATCTCGCGCTCGAAATAGCGCGGGGCGATGCGCGGCGCGGCGAGCGGGTCGTCGCCCGTGATCCGCACGAAGCCTCGGCTTTCGGGATGGCATTGCCAGACGGAACTCGTGAAGCCGGAATAGGCGTGCAGCGGCGTGCCCGGCTTGTCGACGGAGAGCGGCATGACGTTGAACTGCACGTCCGGCCGGCCGTTCATGGCGTAGGAGGTGCAGGCCGCGCCGCCGACCTGCCCGGCGCCCACCGTCAGGGGTCCTTTGCCGGCAAAAAGCCACTCGGCACCCATCTGCGCCAGCTTGAACGGGTTGCGGACGTCGTCGTTGAGCGACAGCTTGCGGTTCATCCGCACGATCAGCCGCATCTGGTAGTGGTCCTGCAAATTCTCGCCGACCTCCGGCGCGTCGACCGTCACCGCGATGCCGAGGGAACGCAGGTGCTCGGCCGGGCCGATGCCGGAGAGCTGGAGAAGCTGCGGCGACTGGATCGCGCCGGCCGAGAGGATCACCTCGCGGGCGGCCCGGATCGTCCGCCGCTCGCCGCCGGCGAGATATTCGATGCCGACCGCCCGGCCGTTCTCGATCAGCACGCGCGTGACGTGGGCGCCGGTCATCAGGTCGATATTCGGCCGCTTCAGCGCCGGATGGAGGAAGGTGGTGGCGGCGCTGGCGCGCCAGCGGCTGCCGATGGAGAGCTGGTAGGAGCCGACGCCGTAGGTCGTCGCGCCGTTGAAGTCCGGATTGTAGGGCAGGCCGTACTGCTGCGCTGCCTTGAGCCACAGCGCGCAGGCCTCGTTCTCGTTGCGCAGCTCGGAGACGGTGAGCTCGCCGTCGCGGCCGTGGAAGCGGTCCTCCCCATTGGGGAAGCTTTCCAGGTGCCGGAAATGCGGCAGCACGTCCTGATAGGACCAGCCGACGGCGCCGAGCTGCTGCCAGTCGTCGAAATCGTCCTTCTGGCCGCGGATGAAGATCAGCCCGTTGATCGAGCTCGACCCGCCGACGATCCGCCCGCGCGGCCAGACCACGTTGCGCCCGCCACTCCCTTCGGAGGGCTCGGTGTCGAAGACGCGCGAGAAGCGCGGGTCGTAGATGGTGCGGAAATAGCCGACCGGCAGGCGCAGCCAGTAGTTCCGGTCGCGGCCGCCGGCCTCGACCACGAGAACCCGGTTGTCCTCGTCGGCGGAGAGGCGGTTCGCCACCACCGAACCGGCCGAGCCGGAGCCGACGACGATGAAGTCGTATTCCTTCTGTCGCACGCGTGCCTCCTCGTGAATGTCCCGTTTTCCGGTGCCCGCCGGCATCCCCGCCCCCATCCGTGGGAAGCCAGGGCGGCGTCAGAACCGGACGTCCCGGGACCAGACCAGATAGCGGGAGAAATCGTCGATCATGGCGTCCTCGACGCCGATGCCGGGCGAGGTGTTCAGCTTCACGCGGCCATCGCGCAGCGTGTCGAACACGATGGCGGCAACCTCGCTGCGGATCGGGTTGGGGTTGAAATCGACCTCGACCAGGCCCGATCCGTCGCCGACCGCCGCCTTGACGTGGCAGGAGGTGAGCAGGCCCACGCCGCCACCCAGCCAATGCGGGCAGAAGGTCAGGCCCCGCTGCGCCAGCGAGCGGCCGACCGCGAAGATGCGGCCGACGCCGCCCCACCGCCCGAGGTCCGGCTGCACCACCCGCACATGCCGCGTCTCGGCCAGCGCGTCGAAGTCGCGCTGGCTGGTGTAGTTCTCGCCCGCCGCGAGCGGCGTGCGCATGGCGTCGCCGAGCTGGCGCCACTCATCGTCGGCGGCGGGATGGCACAGCGGCTCCTCGAGCCAGCGCAGCCCCGCATCGTCCGCCGTGGGGGCGAAGGCGAGCGCCTCGTCGAGATCCCAGGCCTGGTTGGCGTCGGCCATCAGCAGGCGGTCGTCGCCGATAAGCTGGCGCGCGCCGAGCAGATTCGCCCGGTCGAGCGCGGGATCGAAGCCGATCTTGATCTTGCAGCCGCCATAGCCGGCCTCGATGGCCGCCGCCGCCGTCTCCGGTGCGCCGGTGGGGTTGATGCCGCTGGCATAGACCGCGACGTCCCCGGCGGCGTCCGGCGCGAGGAAGGTCGCGAGCGATACCCCCGCCCGGCGGGCGGCAAGGTCCTGCAGCGCACATTCGAGGCCGGCCACGCAATGGGCCAACGGGCCCGGCTCGCCGGACTGGATGGCGAGCACGCGCAGCCTTTCGGTGAGCCAGGTCCACAGCGCGGCGGGCTGGTCGACGAGCCCGCTGCCACCGACCAGCGGCAGCACCACCGTCTCCAGCAGCCGCGCCCGGTGCTCGGCGCCGACGCTCGGGTAGTTGCACCACACCTCGCCATAGCCGAACGCCCCGTCATCGTCCTCGACGCGGACGAGGACGGAAGGCCGGTCATGCATGATGCCGAAGGACGTTCGGACCGGCGGTTCGGCGGGGACCCGGTGAACGAGAATCGTCGCGCGCATGGCGTTCTCTGCTAAGAGTACTGGTTATAGATGGCGTGCTCGGTCGTGTAGAAGGCGGCGGCCGAGGCGCCCACCGAGTAGGAGCCGAGGCCGGATTCGCCGATGCCGCCGAAGGGCATGTGGCTGTCCGGCACCGTGCCGTGGTTGATGTGGATCATTCCGCTCTTCACCTCGTCGATGAAGCGGTTGATCAGGTCATTGCGGTTGCTGAACAGCGCCGAGGTCAGGCCGTAGGGCGTGCCGTTCACGATCGCCAGCGCGTCGTCGAAGCTGGCGTACCTCATCACCGAGATGACGGGGCCGAAGATCTCCTCGCGGGCGATCCGCATCTCCGGCGTCACGTGGTCGAAGATGGTCGGGGCGTAGAAGCGCCCGTCCGGCCGGTCCGCCACCTCGCATCGCGCGCCGCCGAGCACCAGCGTCGCGCCGGCGGCCCTGCCCTCCTCCACCATCTCGGCCACCTTGGCGAGCTGGCCGTCGGTGGTGATGGCGCCGATGTCGGTATCGTCCGCCATGCCGTCGCCGATCCTGAAGGCGGCGCAGCGCCGGCGGAGCGCCTCGACGAGTTCGTCGGCGATCTCCTCGGCGACGATCACGCGGCTCACCGCCGTGCAGCGCTGGCCGGCACACTGCATCGCCGCGCCGACGATGGCGCCGACCGCCTTGTCCATGTCCGCCACGTCGTTGACGACCGCAGCGTTCTTGCCGCCAAGTTCCAGCGAGACCTCGGCGAGCTGATCGGCGGCGGCTTCCGCCACCTTCCGGCCGACGCCGATCGAGCCGGTGAAGGTGATGCCCTCCAGCCCCGACCGGCACAGCGCCGCCCCGAGCGGCCCTTCGCCGACGACGACCTGCACGAGACCGTCCGGCAGGTGCCGGGCCGCCAGCGCCTCGACGATCAGCGCCGCGCTCGGCGTGAATTCCGAAGGCTTCAGGATGATGGCGTTTCCGAACACCAGCGCCGGCGCGATCTTGCGCATGGGCGTGAGGATCGGGAAGTTCCACGGGGTGATCGCCCCGATCACCCCACGCGGGCGGCGGACGACCATGTTGCGCACGCCCGGCCGCGCCGAGGCGACACCCTGCGTGCCGACGGACATGCCATGCGCCGCCATCGCCCGCGCCTCGGAGACCGCCTTCAGCGTCTCCGCCCGCGCCTCGCGGATCGGCTTGCCCTGCTCGCGGGTGATCGCGGCGGCGATCTCCCCGGCGGCCTCGGCAATCGCTGCGAAGAAGGTCTCGAGGCGCTGCACCCGCTCGGCCATCGGCACCTTGCGCCAGACCTCGAAGCCGGCGCGGGCCCTGTCGACGATGGCCGGCAGGTCCGAAGGCTCGGTCATCGCGACCTCGGCGACCACCGTGGACGGCGCCGCCGGGTTGACCACCTTCATGGTGCGTGCGGGCCTGTGCGCCTGATGAAGCATGCGGTGTCTCCTGGTCTGTCCCGCGCAGCAGCGCGGAACGTGGGCGAGAAATCAGCGGCCTTGGTGCTGGCGTCACGAGTGACGCCCGGCGAGCGCGCAAGGCGGCTCCTGCGCGGCGGCGGGGAGCGCCGTCGCGGGGATCGATGTCGTTCGTCGGGCGGGCAGCCAGCGGCGCGCGGGGGCGCCGCCGCGCGAAGGCCGTTCAGCCCACCGCCTTGAGGAACAGGCTCGGATCGAAGTATTTCGACGCCGGCACGGCGTCGGAAATGCCGCCGATCTTGGCGTAGAAGTCGGTCACGCGGTTGAGCCAGGCCGTGACCGTGCCGTCCTTGTACATCTCGGCCCACTTCTCGGCCGGGAACAGCTTCTCCGCCTTGAACTGCTCCGTGAGCTCGGAGAGCGGCACGTCGGGATACTGCGTCTGCTGCAGCATCTTCAGCGTCGCGTCGGTGTTCTCGATGAGTTCCTTGTTGGCCGGCAGCCAGGTCTTGATGATGCGCTCCAGTACGTCCTTGCGCTCGTCGTAGAAGTCGTTGCGCGCCGCCCAGCCGCCGAGGATCGCCGCGTCGGGGTAGAACTTGGAGGCGTCGACCAGCATCTTCGCGTCCTTCACCCGCTCGCGGACCTGCAGGTTGAAGGGCACCCACAGCGCCACCGCCGGCACCGCGCCGGAGATGAAGGCGGTGGTGGCGTCCGGCATGCGCTGGTTGATGATCTGCACGTCGGACTTGGGATCGATGCCGTTCGCCCGCAGCGCGGTGTCGAGGAAGACGTGGGCGGTGGTGCCGATCGAGGTGGCGATGCGCTTGCCCTTGAGGTCGGCGAAGGACGACACGCCCATGGCCGGGTTGACCCAGAGCTGGGCGGTCGCGAACTCGACGCTGTTGATCAGGAACGCCTTGCCCTGCCCGCGCGAGGGGAAATTGGAGATGACGGCGCCGGTGGCGAGCACGTCGATCGAGCCGCCGACCATCGCCTGGAAGATCTCGAGGCCGGTGTAGAAGCGCGTGAAGGTCGGCTTCAGCCCCTGCTTCTCCCATTCCCCCTGATGCTGCGCGGTCCAGATCTGGCCGTCGACCGCGAGCGTGTGGAGATAGCCGACGCGGATCGGATCGGTGGAGCCGGCCGCGCGCACGATCGCCGGCGCGGCGAGGGTCATGAGGCCGCCGGCGGCCGCGGTCCTGAGCACGTCTCTTCTGTTCAACGTCATGTCGTCCTCCCGTGTTTCGTCTTGCCGTCTGGCTTTCTTGTTTTCAGCGCAGCTCTTGCTGCTGCGCGTATTGCTGCATGACCAGATCGCGCAGGTGGCGGCGCATCTCGATGAATTCGTGCGTGTCGAGAAGCTCGCGGTCGCGCTGGTCGCTGAAGGGAACGCGGATCTCCTCGACCACGCGCGAGGGCCGCGCCGAGATCACCAGGATCCGGTTGGACAGGTAGATCGCCTCCTCCACCGAGTGGGTGATGAGCAGAGCGGTCTTGCGTTCCGACTGCATGATGCCGAGGAGCAGGTCGTGCATGGCGCTGCGCGTCTGCGCATCCAGCGCGCCGAACGGCTCGTCCATCAGCAGAAAGTGGGGATTGGCGGCATAGGCGCGGGCGAGCGCGAGGCGCTGGCGCATGCCGCCGGACAGGTTCTTGGGCCAGGCGTCACGGAAATCGCCGAGGCGCATCAGCGCGATGTACTTCTCGACCGTCTCGCGCTTCTCCTCCTTCGACATGCCGCGCTTCACGCGCAGATCGAGGCCGAAGCGGATGTTCTGCTCGACGGTGAGCCAGGGGAACACGCCGTAGTCCTGGAACATGACCCCGCGGTCGGGGCCGGGGCCGTTCACGCGGTTGCCCTCCAGCAGCACCTCGCCACGGTCGGGCTCGGTGAAGCCGGCGAGCATGTTCATCATCGTGGTCTTGCCGCAGCCGGACGGGCCGACCAGCGAGATGAAGTCGCCTTCATTGATGTCGAAGGAGACGCCGTGGACCACCTCGATACGGCCATAGGTCTTGTACACGTCCCGGAACTGAACCTTGACGTCCGGGCTGTGCGCCGATGCGGCCGGTTCGCAGAGCTGAAAGCTAGCGGAAGCGTTCATTGTGCAACTCGGTCCTGCCAGTTGAGGAAATTGCGGGTGATCGCCCGCAGCACCGAGTCCATCAGCAGCGCGAAGAAGCCGATGGTGACGATGCCGGCATAGATGGTGGTGAGCTGAAAGAAGGCGCTGGCGTTCTGGATGACGGCGCCGATGCCGTTCTGCGCCGCCACCAGCTCGGAGGCGACGAGCGTCGCCCAGGCCACGCCGAGCGCGACGCGGGTCGCCGTCAGCACATGGGGAATGGTGAGCGGGATGATGACCTTGTAGAAGATCTCCCAGTCGGTCGCCCCAAGCGTGCGCGCCACCCGGACGAACAGCGGGTTGATCTGCGACATGCCCTCGTACATCACGATCACGCCGGCGAAGAAGGCGGCGTAGAAGAGGATCGCGACCTTCGCCACTTCGCCGATGCCGAGATAGACGATCACCAGCGGGATGAGCGCGATCGGCGGCAGGGCGCGGAAGAAGTTGACGAGCGGGTCGACGAAGCGCCGCACGCCGCGGTTCCAGCCGATCAGGAAGCCGACCGGCACCGCCAGCAGCATGCCGAAGAACAGGCCGAGCAGCACGCGGCGGACCGACATCCACGCGTCGAGCAGGAAGCCGCCGTCAAGGCTGCGGCGCCAGATCTCCACGAAGACGGCGTGGGGCGGCGGCAGCAGGCCCTGATCGACAAGGCCGCTCCAGCGCACCAGGTACCAGATCGTGATGGCGGCTATGAAGGGGAGCAGTCGCCATCCGAACTCTGCCAGTCGTTGCATTCGTTCCTCCCAGAGGAGCGCCCCGGCTTCTTGTTGTTGAGTGCGAACTGGACATCGATCCGCACATATTCACCCGGGTAGCGCGCGTAAGTGTGGGCAATAACCTGGTCGTTCCGATCGATGAGCGTGCGCATGATCTCGACGACGGGGGCGCCGAGCGCGATGCCCAGCGCGCGCGCCGACGTTTCGTCGGCGTTGGAAAACAGGATCCGCTGGCGGACCTCCTCGACGAGCTCGGCATGGCGCTCCGCCAGCACCAGCACCACCGGCACGGAGGCGAAGCGCTCGGCGTCGAGCTCGTAGACGTCCTCGCGCAGGTTGATGTCGATCAGGCAGTAGGGCTCGTCGGCGCGCGTGTGCACGCGCTGGAACCAGACGAACTCGCCCTCGGCCGATCCCGCCAGCACGCCCTGCAGGCTCGTCCCCGGCCGACGGTCCATCGGCGCGACGAGCTTGGGCGTGATGTTGCGCAGGCTGGCGAGAAGCCCGTCCCAGGTGGTGGGCAGGTCATGCGAGCGCCGCTCCGGCAGCGCGGCCCGCACGAAGGTGCCGCGCCCGCGATAGCGCTCGATCAGCCCTTCCTCCTCCAGCATTTCGAGCGCCTCGCGCACCGTCGCGCGGGAGAGGTCGAGCTCCGCCTGGAGGTCCTCGATCACCGGAAGCTGGCTGCCCGGCGCCCAGATGCCGCGCTCGATCTTGAGGCGCATCTGGCCCGCCGCCTGGATGTAGAGCGGCTGCCGGCTCCGGATGTAGAGGTTCGTATCAGTCATAAAGTTCGTATATGCGTACTTTATGATATTGGCAATGGGCGACGCACGTTTCGGGGCAAAAAGGCGGGCACCGGCTGCCCATCACGCGCTCATTATCGAGAATGTCGGCGAAGTGCCGCGCGCTTGACCGTCATGCATTCCGGAGAGGACGCGGCCGAAGCGGCTGAGGTGAGCGGCGCGGATGGCGGAGTTTCGCGCCGGGCACTCCCTTAGCTATTGAGCAATCACGCCGCGCGCCCGCAGCGCCGGCTTTCAGCGCGGAGGGCTGACGTCCCGGGCGAGACGCATGGCCCGGCCGGACCCACGTCTCGAATTATCGATAATTATCGACAGCCCCTCGCATCCATTGCGGCCGATTGACCTAAGTCATTGTCATAGCAAATATTTTAGTTCGCAAGCCACCGTTTGCCGCGCTCAAGCTTTGTGCACAGCATACCAGCACATTTCGGCCGCCGAACCGCCAATGCCGTCGGCCATATAACCGTTCATATCCAATATCTTACGCCCACATCCTGAGCCGTTTTCCGGCTGCTGGCACGATTGCTGCTAACCCAGGGGCGAACCCGCATTCCCGCTTTCGTGGAACATGATGCCTTCACAGCCCAATGGCCGGACCGCCGCGGCGAGTCCGGCCCCCGCCGACCCGTTGTCTGCCCCGCCCGGTCCCGCGACCGGCACCCCGCTCGTGCGCCTCTCCGGCGTGCGCAAGGTGTTCAACCAGCTCGAGGCGATCCGCAATATCTCGCTCGACATCGGCGACGGCGCCTTCGTCAGCCTGCTCGGCCCCTCCGGCTGCGGCAAGAGCACGCTGCTGATGATGATCGCCGGGCTGGTGCGCCCCACCTCCGGCGAGATCCGGGTGAACGGCGAAGTCGTCACCGGGCCGCGCGCGGATGTCGGCGTGGTGTTCCAGAGCCCGGTGCTGCTGCCCTGGCGCACGGTGCTCGACAACGTGCTCTTCCCCGTCGAGCTGCTGAAGCTGTCGAAGGCGAAGTACCGCGAGCGGGCGATGGAGCTGCTCGCCATGGCCAAGCTCGCCGACTTCGCCGGCGCCCTGCCGCGGGAGCTGTCCGGCGGCATGCGCCAGCGCGCCGCGATCTGCCGGGCGCTGATCCACAACCCGTCCACCCTGCTGATGGACGAGCCCTTCAGCGCCCTCGACGCCATTACCCGCGACGACATGTCGGTCGAGCTGCTGCGCATCTGGCAGGCCAACCGCAAGACCGTGGTGTTCGTCACCCATTCGATCCGCGAGGCCGCTTTCCTGTCCGACCGCGTGCTGGTGATGGGGCGGCGGCCCGCCACCCTGGTCGAGGACATCACCATCGACCTGCCGCGGCCGCGCCACATCGCGATGACGGAAGAAGAGAGTTTCAACGGCTATGTCAGGCGCCTGCGCCGCAGCATCGAGGCGAGCCATGCGGACGCTCCTTGACCGTTTCGTCTGGCCGCTGGCGGTGCCGGTGGGCCTGCTCGTCCTGTGGGAGGTGGCGACCCGGGCGCTCGGCATCCGCAGCATCATCCTGCCGCCACCCTCGGAAATCATCGAGGTGATGGTCACCCGCTACGATCTCATCCTCACCCATCTGTGGCCCTCGCTCTACCTCACGCTTACCGGCTTCGCGCTCTCGGCGGTGGGCGGGGTGCTGGTGGCGGTGCTCATCACCACCTCGCCGCTGCTGCGCAAGACCCTCTACCCGACCATCGTCGTCTCCCAGGTGGTGCCCAAGATCTCGATCGCGCCGCTGTTCGTGGTGTGGTTCGGCACCGGCATGACGTCGAGCCTGATGCTGGCGGTGCTGGTCGCCTTCTTCCCCATGACCATCAACGCCGCGATGGGCTTCCAGTCGGTGGACGAGGACATATTGCGCATGGCCCGCACCTATATGGGCTCGCGCTGGCAGATCTTCTGGAAGATCCAGATGCCGCACGCCCTGCCCTTCATCTTCTCGGGGATGAAGATCTCCATCACGCTCGCCATCATCGGCGTGATCGTGTCCGAGTTCGTCGCCTCGCAGGACGGCATCGGCTACCTGATCAAGTTCGCCGGCGGCCTGCTCGACACGCCGTTGATGATGGCGGCGATCACCGCGCTGAGCCTCACCGGCCTCGTGCTCTACTGGCTGATCGCCGAGGCCGAGCGCCTCACCGTCTACTGGCAGTCGACATCCGAGTTCGGCTCGGGCGGCCAGGTGTAGCGGCGATGAAGCATCTCGACGCCACGCCCTCCACCGTCCATTTCGGCTTCCACGACGCGTGCCTGCCGCCGGTCATGGAAGTCGATCCGGGCGAGGAGATCGTCATCTCCAGCGTCTCGGCTGATCCCGACGACGCGGTGCCCGCGCACTGGCTGCCGGCGGGGATCGCGGACATCTACGCCCATGCCCCGCGCGGCACCGGCCCGCACATCCTCACCGGTCCGGTCCATGTGCGCGGGGCGAAGGCCGGCGATACGCTGGTGGTGGACATTCTCGACATCCGCCTGACCCAACCCTACGGCTACAACATCGTCAGCCCGATGAAAGGCATGTTCCCGCAGGAACAGCCGACCCAGCGCACCACCTTCATGCCGACCGACCTCGACACCGGCCTGGTCGAGGTGGCGAGCGGCATCCGCATTCCCACGCGCCCCTTCTTCGGCCAGCTCCTGGTGGCGCCGCCGCCCGAATGGGGCCGGCTCGACAGCCGCCCGCCCAACCGGCACGGCGGCAATCTCGACAACAAGGAACTGGTGAAGGGCACGCGCGTACTGCTCCCGGTGTGGAACGAGGGCGCGCTCTTCAGCGCCGGCGACGGCCACGCCGCGCAGGGCGACGGCGAGATCAACCAGACCGCCATCGAGACCAGCATGGAAGGTCGCTTCCGCCTCTCCCTCCTCAAGGGGCGCAGCGTCGAATGGCCGGTCGCGGTCACGCCCACGCACCTGCTCGCCATGGCCTTCCACGAAGACCTCGACGACGCGGCGCGGCTCGCCATGCGCGCGCTCATCGCCCTGATGGAGGAAGCCGGCCTTTCCTTCCACGACGCCTACCGCCTCGGCAGCGTCGCGGCGGACCTTCGCATCACCCAGTTCGTCAACGGCAATCGTGGCGTGCACGCCATGCTGCCGCTCGAGATCGCCCGCGCCCTGCCGCGCCCCCCAGATTTCCTGCCCGCACCCGGAGAGCTTTCATGACCGTCGACCGGCGTTCCTTTCTCAAATTCGCAGGCACCGCAGGCGCAGGCTCCGCGCTCGGTCTTTCCATGCCGACGATCCTTCGCGCGGCATCGCTGCAGCCGGTGAAGCTGACGCTGCCCTGGCTGCCACTCGGCACCTTCTCCTATGCCTTCGTCGCCAAGAAGATGGGCTTCTGGGAGCAGCGCGGGCTCGACGTTACCATCGACCGCGGCTTCGGCTCCGGCAAGGTGTGCGTGCCGGTCGACCAGGGCCAGTACGAGTTCGGCATCCTCGACCTCGCGGTGATGATGAACTGCGCCGCGCGCAGCCTGTCGCTCACCGCCATCGCCGGCATCTGGCCGAAATGCCCGATCGGCATCTTCTCGCTGAAGGAATACGGCATCACCAAGCCGTCGGACCTCGAAGGCGAGCGCGTGGCCTTCAACGTCAGCTCGGGCGACTTCCAGCTCTGGCCGGCCTTCGTCAAGGCGACGGGCATCGACGACAAGAAGGTCACCAAGGTCACCATGGACCCCGGCGCCCTGATCAAGGTGCTGGTGGAGAAGCAGGTGAAGGCCGAGGGCAATTTCTACGGCTCCATCGCCCCGAGCCTGTGGGCCAACGGGCTCGAGATCAACTCGATCTTCTACGAGGACTACGGCATCAAGGCCTTCTCCAACGTGCTCGCCGCCAGCGAAGCCACGGTGAAGGACAAGCCCGAGCTCTGCCAGGCCTTCGTCGACGGCATGATGGACGGGCTGAAATACGTCTACCTCAACCCCGAGAAGTCCGTGCAGCTCCACATGGAGAGCGTGAAGGAGTTCCAGGGCGGCAACGCCATGAACGAGAAGGTGGTCGAATACGGCCAGGCGGTCAGCACCGCCCTTGGTCTCGTCCCCTCGGTAAAGGCGAACGGGCTCGGCTACATGGACCCGGCGCTGATCCAGGCCACCATGGACACGGTGAAGAACTACATGGGCGTGGAGAACCTGCCCCCTGCCGACAAGCTCTTCACCAACGCCTTCGTCGGCTCGGTGAAGGTGGACGACGCCCAGTGGTCGGCGATCGAGGCGCGCTCCGAGAAGTACATGCCCAGGAAGGCCTGACGTTCGATGTCCATGGAACGAAGCGGACATGCGCGCGCCGACGCCTCGGGCGTGGGCGCGGCGGTCCTGCGCAAGGAGGACGCGCGCTTCCTGGAAGGGCGCGGCCAATATGTCGCCGACATCCGCCTGCCGGGCACGCTCGAGGTCGCCTTCGTGCGCAGCCCGGTGGCGCATGCCCGGCTCAAGGCGGTGCACGTGCCGGCGGACCTCGAAGGCCGGGTGTTCACGGCAGAGGATCTGGCCGATGTGAAGCCGATCCGCGCGGCGACCGCCCTGCCCGGCTTCAAGCATTCCTCCGAGCCTGTGCTCGCCAGCGGCAAGATCCGCTATGTGGGCGAGATCATCGCCATGTGCGTGGCCCCGAGCCGGGCCGAGGCTGAGGACATCGCGGCGCGCGTCGGGCTCGACTATGAGGAGCTTCCCGCCGTGGCCGACGTCGCGCGCGCCATGGCGCCGGACGCGCCGCTCGTGCACGAGGAGTGGAGCGACAACGTCTTCGTCACCTTCAGCGAGGATGCGGGCGGCGACATCGACCGGGTCGCCGCCGAGGCCGCCATCACCGTGACGCGCGAGATCCGCACCGCGCGGCACTGCATGTTCCCGATGGAGGGGCGCGGCGTCCTCGCCCATATGGATACCCGGCTCGATTTCCTGACCGTCATCTCGGCGACGCAGATGCCGCATGTGGTGCAGCATGGGTTTGCCGAATGCCTCGGCCTGCCCGACGGCAAGGTGCGGGTGATCTCGCCCGACGTCGGCGGCGGCTTCGGCTACAAGGGCCTGCTGCTGCGCGAGGAGGTGGCGCTCGCCTGGCTCACCCGCCGCCTCGGCGTGCCGGTGCGCTGGCTGGAGGACTGCCGCGAACACCTCACCGCCAACGCCAATTGCCGCGAGCATGCCTATGCCATCACCGGCTACGCGGATAGCGAGGGCCGGCTGCTCGGCCTCGACTGCGTGGCGCATGTCGATGCCGGCGCCTATTCGGTCTACCCGACCTCCTCGGCGCTGGAGGCGGCGCAGGTGGCGAACCTCCTGCCCGGCCCTTACGACCTGCCGGTCTATCGCTGCCGCTCCCATGCGGTGGCGAGCAACAAATGCCCGATCCTGCCCTATCGCGGGGTGGCGCGCACCGGCGTGTGCCTGGCGCTGGAGACGGTGCTCGACGCCATCGCCGTCGAAGCCGGCATCGAGCCGTGGGAGCTGCGCCTGCGCAATCTCGTCGGGCCGGAGCGCATGCCGTTCGAGAACGTGCTGAAGAAGCATTTCGACAGCGGCGACTATCCGCAGTGCCTGCGCCGCGCGGTGGACGCCATCGACCTGCCGGCCATCCGCGAGCGCCAGAAGGCGCCCGAAGCGGACGGGCGGCGGATCGGCGTCGGCCTCGCCATCTTCTGCGAGCAGGGCGCCCACGGCACCTCGGTGCTGGCCTCGTGGGGGCGGCCCGTGGTGCCCGGCTACGAGCAGGCGACGGCGAGGCTTACCGCCGATGGCGAGCTCGAGATCCGCGTCGGCACCCACTCGCACGGCCAGGGGCACGAGACCACTTACGCCCAGATCGCGCACGAGATCCTCGGCCTGCCGCTGGAGCGTATCAAGGTGTTTCAGGGCGACACGCTGCTGGTGCCGTTCTCCACCGGCACCTGGGGCTCGCGCTCCATCGTCATGGGCGGCGGGGCTGTGGCGGAGGCCTCGCGCGCGCTGGCCCGGCGCATTGGCGCCATCGGCGCGTGGCTGCTGCAGGCCGAGGCCGATACGGTCGAGGTCGGCGCGGGCATGGTGCGCGGCGGCGAGGCCAGCGTCTCCTTCGGCGAGGTGGCCCGCGCCTGGTATCTCCAGCCGCAGCAGCTTCCGCCCGGCGTCGACACGACGGGGCTGGAGGTCACCGCCGGCTACCGCGCCGAACGCGACAGCGGCACCTTCTCCTACGCCACCCATGCGGCGCTGGTCGCCGTCGATACGGAGACCGGGCTGGTCGAGATCCTCGACTATGTGGTGGTCGAGGACGGCGGCGTGCTGGTCAATCCGATGATCGTCGACGGGCAGATTACCGGCGGCACGGCGCAGGGCATCGGCACCGGGCTCTTCGAGGCGATGCCCTTCGATTCCGAGGGCCAGCCGCTCGCCTCCACCCTGCTCGACTACCTGCTGCCCGGCGCGGCGGACGTGCCGGACATCCGCATCCTGCACATGGAGACGCCCTCCCCCTACACCGCCTTCGGCGTAAAGGGCATCGGCGAAGGCGGGGCGGTGGCGCCACCGGCGGCCCTCGTCTCCGCCGTCAACGACGCGCTGCGCCCGCTCGGCGTCGCCTTCTGCGACGTGCCGCTCACCCCCGACGCCATTCTCGGCGCCATACTGGCGGCGGGCGAGAAATGAAGCCGGCGCCGTTCGACTATACGCGCCCGGCAAGCGTGAGCGAGGCGGCGGCCGCGCTCGCCGCCGGCGAGGGAGGCGCGAAGCTCATCGCCGGCGGCCAGTCGCTCGGGCCCATGCTCAACCTGCGGCTGGTGCAGCCGCGCCTGCTGGTCGACGTGGCCGGCATCGAGGCGCTCCACGCCTTCGAGGAGACGGCGGACGCGCTGCGCATCGGCGCCGGCATCACCGCCGCCAATATCGAGGACCAGCGGATCGACACCGGCGCCGTCCCGCTGCTGCAGCGGGTGGCCGCGGGCATCGCCTACCGTGCGGTGCGCAACCGGGGCACCGTCGGCGGCAGCCTGTGCCATGCCGACCCGGCCGCCGACTGGGTGAACCTGATGCCGGCGCTCGGCGCGCGCTACGAGCTCGTCGGCCCGCGCGGGCGGCGCACCGTCGCCGCGGCCGACTTCATGACGGCGGCGTTCGAGACCGTGCTCGCCCCCGACGAGGTCCTCGCGACCGTCGTGATCCCGAAGCCGTCCCCCGGCGCGCGCTTCGGCCACGTCAAGATCGCGCGCAAGACGGGCAAGTTCGCCATGGCCATCGCGGTCGTGGTGTCCGACCCCGGGCGCGGCGTCTTTCGCGCTTTGATCGGCGCCACGCATGGGCGCCCGCTGGTCATTGAGGACGCGGCGAGCCTGCTCGGCAGCGACGGCAACACGCCCGATACCGCCCGGATCGCCGCCCTGCTGGCGGAGGCCGGCATTACCGAGCCCGCCGCCCGGCAGCTCCACCTGACGGCCCTGCGCCGCGCAGCGGCAGAAGCGTTTTCGAAGGCCCTTCCATCGTGACCGACATTCGCCTTTCCGTGAACGGGCGCCCCATTGCGGGCGCCTGCGAACCACGGACCCATCTCGCCGATTTCCTGCGCGACAGGCTCGACCTTACCGGCACGCATCTGCGCTGCGAGCAGGGCGTGTGCGGCGCCTGCACCGTGCTGATCGATGGCGCGCCGGCGCGCTCCTGCATCAACTACGCGGTGAACTGCCAGGGCGCCGAGGTCACCACCATCGAGGGCTTCGGCGGCGACCAGGTGATGAGCCGGCTACGCACTGCCTTCCACGAGGAGCACGCGCTCCAGTGCGGCTTCTGCACGCCGGGCATGCTGGTGACGGCGCGGGACATCGTGCTGCGCCTGCCGGAGGCGAACCCCGCGCAGGTGCGCACGGAACTGTCCGGCAATCTGTGCCGCTGCACCGGCTATGCCGGCATCGTGCGCGCCATCTGCCGCGTTCTCGACGAGCGCCGCGGCGCCGCCCCCGTCTCCGCCGGCCGTCTCGGCCCGGTGGGTGCCCGCCCGGGCGCCTCGGTGGCGAGCGAACGGCAGGCAACGCCCGCGGCGGGGACCGCGCCGGCCGCCGTTTCGGGCACGGGGGAACTCGGCCTCGGCGGACGCCAGCCGAATCTGGAGACGGCGCTGTCCTTCACCGTCCGGCGCCCGGTCCACGAGGTCTGGGCGGTGCTCGGCGACATTCCGCGCGTGGCGCGCTGCATGCCCGGCGCAAGCCTGTCCGCGCCCCCGTCCGACGGGCATGTGGAAGGGCGCATGAGCGTGAAGGTCGGGCCCATCGCCACCAATTTCGCCGGCACCGCGCGCATCGTGCGGCAGGAGGCGGAACAGCGCGGCACCCTGTACGGCGCGGGGCGCGACGGCCTCAGCGGCTCCACCGCGCGCGCCGAGGTCGCCTATGCGCTCGCCGCAGCCGGACCGGACGCGACCCGGATCGACATCACGCTGAAGACGGTGCTGGCCGGCCCGCTGGCGCAGTTCGGCCGCAGCGGCATCGTGAAGGAGCTGATGGCGCGCCTCGCCGAGCAGTTCGCCCGGCGGCTCGAGCAGACGCTGGAGCACGGCACACTGGACGACGAGGCCATGCCCGAGGCATCCCTGCGGCCGCTGGCGCTGATCGCCGGCCTCATCGCCGACAAGTTCCGCTCCCTGTTCAGGAGGGCCCGCTGAGGCGGGTGCGCTATGATGAAGATTGCCATTCCCGACCTCGTCTCCCCCTCCTATTTCCCCGCCGAGGCGGCCGTCGAGCTCGGCTGCTTCGCGGCCTATGGCGTCGACGCCGAGATCGAGCTCATCTCCCCGGTGGAGCGCGCCTATGAGGCGATGCGCGAGGGGGCGGTGGACATCGTCGCCGGCTCCGCCCATTCGGCGCTCTCCGCCTTCCCGCGCTGGGAAGGGGTGAAGCTGCTCTGCGCCCAGTCCCAGGGCATGTACTGGTTCCTCATCATGAACGCCGCCCTCGGCGCCACGCGCGGCGACATGAACGCGGTGAAGGGCCGGCGGATCGGCGCCGCGCCGTGGGTCGGGATGGGGCTGAAGCAGATGCTGATCCGCTCCGGCATCGATCTCGAGCGCGACCGCGTCACCATCGCGCCGACGCCGGGGTCGCTGGAGCCGCGGGTGAATTTCGGCCTCGCCGCCGTCCGCGCGCTGGAGGCGGGCATCGTCGACGGCTTCTGGGCCAACGGCATGGGCGCGGCGATCGCCACCGAGACCGGCGTCGGCACGCTGGTGCTCGACGCGCGCCGCGGCGACGGGCCGAAGGAGGCGTTCAACTACACGATGGCGACGCTCGCGACCACGGACCGGCTGCTGGCGGAAAATCGCGAGCTGGCGGAGATCGCCGTGCGCGCCGTGACCGACGCGCAGAAGATCCTCATCGCCGATCCCGGCCGGGCGCGGGAGGTGGGCGAGAAGCTGTTCCCCGAGGAGGTCGGGCGGATCGAGGCCCTGATCCGGCGCGACATTCCCTTCTACCAGGCCAATCTCACGCCCGAATTCGTCGCCGGCATGAACGACTTCGCTCGCGACCTCGGCATCCTCGACGTCGACGTGCCCTATTCCGCCGTCGTCGCCGAGGGCATGGAACGGCTGTGGTGAGCGGCGCGCGATCCCGGCGCGCGCGGAAGGCGCCGGCGCTCAGTCCGATGTGAGGTCGGTCAGCCTCACATCGGCGTCGTCCAGCGTCACCATGTGGCGCTCGGCCGTGTCGTCGATGTGCCGCGTCAGCGTGGCGACGGCCCGCGCCTGGTCGCCCTTCGTCACCAGCTCGAACATCGCCTCGTGGTCGGGCTTGCCGGTCGCGTCCACGGAGAGGCTGCGCGCATTGATGCGGCGGTAGCGGTCGATCTCGTCGTACCAGCGGCGCGCGAGGTCGACCATGGCGGGCATGCCCGAGCCCTCGACGAGCGAGAGGTGGAACTCCCGGTGCAGGCGCTCCCACTCGACGTTCTGCGGCCTGAGGTCCCCCACCTGCGCGTCGAAGGGCTGGAAGTCGGTGAAGGCGCGCTCCACCCGGCGCAGCCATTCCGGCCCGCCATTGCGCATCGCGGCGGCCAGCAGCCACGGCTCCACCCGGCGGCGCAGCAGCAGGAGATGGACGAGCCGGCTGCTGTCGGCGCCCGAGACCTGGAAACCGTGCTGGGCCTCGGCGACGACCAGCCCCTCCCCCACGAGGCACCACAGCGCCTCGCGCACGGGCGTCGCGCCCACGCCGTAGCGCTCGGCGAGCGCACGCACGGACAGGCGCGCCCCCGGCTCCAGCGCTGCGGTGAGCACGTCGCGCTTGATCGCCTGGCGCAGCGTGTTGGTCAGCGTGTCGGCCGCGTTCTCCGGCAGGGCGGCACCCTGGAGAACCGAGGCGATCTCATCCTTGCGGCGCTTCGCCATGAGCCCATCAATCCTGACCACGCGCGGGGGACGCATGGCCGCAAACCCGCCTGCCGGGCACGCATCGCCCGAGGCTCCTGCAAAATCGGTTTTTCGGGCGGCGCGATCAAGCGCCAAACCGCGGACCGGCGCGAAAGCCGGTCCGGCGGCAGAGCGGATTGCCTACGCCTCGGCCAGCCGGTAACCGACGCCCGGCTCGGTGATGATGAAGCGCGGGTCGGCGGCATCGTCGCCCAGCTTGTCGCGTATATGGCCGATGGCGATGCGCAGATAATGGGTATCGTCGGCATGGGCCGGGCCCCACACGGTCGTCAGGAACTGGCGGTGGGCGATCAGCCGGCCGGGATGGCGGGCGAGCAGTGCCAGCACGTCGAACTCCTTGCGGGTCAGCTTCACCTCGCGCCCCTCCATCCGCACCGCCCGGTTGGCGAAGTTGACGCTGAGCGGGCCGATCACCTGTTCGGCGGGCTCGGCCGCGCGGTCGAGGCGATTGCGCAGCAGCGCGCGCAGGCGCGCGAGCAGCTCGCCGGTGGCGAAGGGCTTGGTCACGTAGTCGTCCGCCCCGGCATCGAGCGCCGCGATCTTCTCGCCCTCGGCGTCGCGCACCGACAGGACAAGGATCGGCACCCGCGACCATCCGCGAATGGCCGCGATCACCGCCTTGCCGTCCATATCCGGCAGGCCGAGGTCGAGCACCACGCAGTCGGGCGCCGAGGTCGCCGCGAGCTCGATCCCCGCGCGCCCGCGGTCCGCCTCGAGGCTGTCATAGCCGCCGCTCGCCAGCGCGATCTTCAGGAAGCGCCGTATCGGCGCATCGTCCTCGACGACGAGGATGCGGGCGGAGGGGGTCGCGGCAGGGGTCTCGGTCATGCGCCGTCGTCCAAAGGCGTGGCGGCAAGCGGCAGCCGCAGCGTGATGGCGGCACCGCGCCCGCCGGCCCCGGCCTGAGCCTTCACCCGCCCGCCATGAGCTTCCACAAGCCCGCGCACGATGGCAAGGCCGAGCCCGGTGCCGGCGGGTCGCGCATCGCCCTGCGTGACGCGGTGGAACAGGTCGAACACGCGCTCGCGCTCGCCTTCGGGAATGCCCGGCCCCTCGTCGGCAACGGTGACTTCGGCCTCCCCGCCCTCGGCGCGCGCGGAAAGCGAGATGGTGGTGCCCGGCGGGGCGTATTTGGCGGCGTTCTCCAGCACGTTGGTCAGGGCCTGTCCGATCAGCACCGGGTCGACATCGAGCATGGGCAGGTCGCGCGGGATCGCCACTTCCACCCGGTGCCCGGCGAGGATGCGCGCGAGGTCGCTGCGCACCCGCCCGACGATCTCGCCGAGCTCGACCGGCGCGCGTTTGGGACTGAGCGCCCCGTGCCCGAGGCGCGTCATGTCGAGCAGGTTCTGCACGTAGCGGTCGAGCCGTCTCGCCTCGTCGAGCGCGGTGAGGACCAGTTCGCGCCGGTCCGCCGCATTGAGCGTCCCGGCCTCGTCCTCGGCGAGGGTCGAGACGGTGCCGATCACCGTGGCGAGCGGGGTGCGCAGATCGTGGCTCACCGAATTGAGCAGCGCGCCGCGCAGGCGCTCGCTCTCGGCCGAGACGCGGGCATCGGCCAGTTCCTCGGCGAGGCGTGCCCGCTCGATCGCCACCGCCACCTGGTCCTCGACCGCGAGTAGCAGCCGCCGCGTCTCGGGATCGAGCCCCCGGCTGCGGTCGCGGAACCGCACGCCGATGACGCCCAGCGCCCGCTCGCCGGCGGCGAGGGGCACGAACAGCCATTCGCTCATCGGCAATGTCGCGGTGCCCGAGCCGGCCGGCTCGTTCTTCTCGAATGCCCACCGCGCCGCGCCCTCCGCCCCCGCGTCCAGCTCCTCGATGGTGGGATGGCCCTGCACCTGCTCGAGCGTACCAGCCGCGTCCGGCATCAGGATCAGCGACTGGCAATCGAGCGTCGCCGCGATGTGGTAGGCGCCGGCCCAGAGCACGTCGTCGGAATTGCCGGCCGCAGCGATCTTGCGGGCGAAGTCATACAGCGTCTCGGTACGCCTCTGGGCGGCCCGCACGGTCTCGACCTGCGCCTTCAGCCGGCCGGCCAGCGTGCCGGTGAACACCGCGCCGACGAGAAAAACGAGGATCGAGACGATGTCCTCGGGATTGCTGACCGCGAGGGTGTAGTAGGGCTCGGTGTAGAAGAAATTGTACGCCATCGAGCCCAGCGCCGTCGCCACCAGCGAGGCCGCCAGCCCGTGCCGGGCGCCCACCACCAGCACCGCGGTGAGGTAGATCGCCGAGATCGCCCCGCCCGGTATCGCGTCCCACATGGCGATCGGCCAGGCGGCAAGGCTGGCGACCGCGATCGCCGCCACCGCCAGCGCATAGCCGCGCCAGTCCGGCTCCAGCAGGTGCGCGCGCCCCGCACCGCGCCGGGCTGGGCGGCCATGGGCGGTCACCACCGTCACCTCGAAGTCGGTCGCCTCGTCCAGCAGCCGGTCGGCGACGTGCTCGCGGAACAGGAACACCAGCCGGTCGCGCCAGGAGGCGCGCGAGCGCGCCCGGCCGACTACCACCCGCGAGACGTTGCGCGCCCGCGCATAGTGCAGGAGCTCGGCGACGACGTCGGATTCGGCGTGCAGCGTCGCCGTCTCCGCCCCCAGCGTCTCGGCGAGGCGCAGCGCGTCCATGGTCGCGGCGCGCGCGCCGGCCGGCATCGCCTCGTGGCGCGGGGTGAGAACGGTGGCGACGATCCAGGGGATCCTCGCCCGCTCCGCCATGCGCTTGCCCGCCCGCACCAGCGCCTTGGCGACCGGCGCCTCGTTGACGCAGACGAGGAGGCGCTCCTCGGTCGGCCAGGGGCCGCGAACCGCATTGGCCTGCATGTAGGCCAGCATCTCCGCGTCCACCCGGCTCGCCGCCGTGCGCAGGGCGAGCTCGCGCAGCGCCGTCAGGTTGCCGCGCGAGAAGAAATTGTCGAGCGCCCGCCCGACCTGATGGGGCACGTAGACCTTGCCCTCCTTCAGGCGCTTGATCAGCTCCTCCGGCGGCAGGTCGATCAGCTCGATATCGTCGGCCCGCTGCAGCACCTGGTCCGGCACCGTCTCGGCGACCTTCACCCCGGTGATGCGCGCGACGATGTCGTTGAGGCTCTCAATGTGCTGGATGTTGAGCGTGGTGGTGACGTCGATGCCGGCGTCCAGCACCTCTAGCACGTCCTGCCAACGCTTGGGATGGCGCGATCCGGGGGCGTTGGTGTGGGCGAACTCGTCGATGAGGGCGAGCTGCGGGCGGCGGGCGAGCAGCGCGTCGAGGTCGAGCTCGCTCAGCGTCTGCCCGCGATACTCGACCATCCGGCGCGGAAGTTGCTCGAGCGTGCCGAGCAGGCCGGCGGTCTCCGCGCGGCCATGGGTCTCGACCAGCGCCACCACCACGTCGACGCCGGCGCGCTGGCGGGCGCGCGCTTCGCCGATCATGGCGAAGGTCTTGCCGACCCCGGGTGCGGCGCCGAGGAAGACCTTCAGCCGGCCGGGGCCGCCGCGCTGGCGCGCCTCGGTGCGGGCCTCCTCCAGAAAAGCCTCCGGAGCGGGGCGCTCGTCGGCGGTGCTCGCCATCGGGACGTGCCTTGCGCGTCAGTGATCGAGGCCGTCGAGGGCGAGGTTGAGCGCCAGCACGTTGACGCGCGGCTCGCCGAGAAGGCCGAAGGTGCGCCCCATGATATGGCGGGCGACGAGCCCGCGCACCAGCGCTTCGTCGAGCCCACGCGCCTTCGCCACCCGCGCGACCTGGAACAGCGCCGCCGCGGGCGAGATGTCCGGGTCGAGGCCGGAGGCGGAGGCCGTTGCGAGGTCCGCCGGCACCGGGCCGCCGCCGAGCGCGGCGACGCGCGTGCGCACCTCGTCCGCCAGCGCGGCCGAGCTCGGGCCGAGATTGGAGCCGGCCGAACTTGCGCCGTTATAGGGGCTGGCGACGCTCGCCGAGGGTTGGTTCGGATCGGGACCCATGGTCGCCGAGGGCCGGCCGTGGAAATAGCGTTCGGCGGCGAAGGCCTGGCCGACGAGCGCCGACCCGACGACCCGGCCCTCGACCGTCACCGGCGAGCCATTGGCGGCGGAGGGAAACGCGGCCTGCGCCAGGCCGGTGATCGCCAGCGGATAGGCGAGGCCGGTGAGCAGGGTGAACAGCGCCAACAGCACCAGCGCGGGACGCAGATGGGGGATCATGGCTCTCTCCGTTCAGGCGAGGTGCAGGAGGTCGACCAGAAGGTCGATCGCCTTGATGCCGATGAAGGGCACGACGAGCCCGCCCAGCCCGTAGATCATCAGGTTGCGGCCCAGCAGGGTCGCGGCGGGCGCGGGCGAATAGCGCACGCCCTTCAGCGCGATCGGGATCAGCGCGACGATGACCAGCGCGTTGAAGATGATGGCGGACAGGATGGCCGATTGCGGCGTGCCGAGCCCCATCACGTCGAGCACCGCGAGACCCGGATAGGCGGTCACGAACAGCGCCGGCAGGATGGCGAAGTACTTAGCCACGTCGTTCGCCACCGAGAAGGTGGTGAGCGCCCCGCGCGAGATGAGGAGCTGCTTGCCGACCATGACGATCTCGATGAGCTTGGTCGGGTCGCTGTCGAGGTCGATCAGGTTGCCCGCCTCCTTGGCGGCGGGCGTGCCCGAATTCATCGCCACGCCGACATCGGCCTGCGCTAGCGCCGGCGCGTCGTTGGAGCCGTCGCCGCACATGGCGACGAGGCGGCCCTCCGCCTGCTCGCGACGGATCAGCTCCAGCTTCCGCTCCGGCGTCGCCTCGGCGAGGAAGTCGTCCACGCCCGCCTCGGCGGCGATGGCGGCGGCGGTGAGCGGGTTGTCGCCGGTGATCATCACCGTGCGGATGCCCATGCGCCGCAGCTCGGCGAAGCGCTCGCGGATGGCGGGCTTCACCACGTCCTTAAGATGGATCACCCCGAACACGCGTCCGTCCCGCGCCACCACCAGCGGCGTGCCGCCGGAGGAGCCGATGCGCTTGACGATCTGGTCGACCGCCGGGCTCAGCGGCGCGCCGGTGAGGGCCGCCATGGCGTCCGAGGCGCCCTTGCGGATGGTGGCGCCGCCGGGAAGGTCGACGCCCGACATGCGGGTATGGGCGCTGAAGGGCACGAAATTCGCCGCGCCCGCCTGCGCGGCGTCGAAGCCGAAGTCGCGCGCCGCCAGATCGACGATCGAGCGTCCCTCCGGCGTGTCGTCGGCGAGCGAGGCGAGGAAGGCGGCCTCGGCGAGCTGGCGCGCGGAGATGCCCGGCGCCGGCTCGAAGGCGTCCGCCATGCGGTTGCCGAAGGTGATGGTGCCGGTCTTGTCGAGCAGCAGCACGTCGATGTCGCCCGCCGCCTCCACCGCCCGGCCGGACTTGGCGATGACGTTCGCCTTCACCAGCCGGTCCATGCCGGCGATGCCGATGGCCGAGAGCAGCCCGCCGATGGTGGTCGGGATCAGGGTGACGAACAGCGCCGCGAGATAGACCACCGGAATGGTCGTGCCGGACCAGGCGGCGAAGAAGGGTAGCGTCGTCACCACCAGCAGGAAGACGAGGGTGAGGCCCGCGAGCAGGATGTCGAGGGCGATCTCGTTCGGCGTCTTCTGGCGCTTCGCCCCTTCCACCAGGGCGATCATGCGGTCGAGGAAGGTCTCGCCGGGTCGGGCGGTGACGCGCACCACCAGCCAGTCGGAGACCAGGCGCGTGCCGCCGGTGAGCGAGGAGCGGTCGCCGCCGGATTCGCGGATCACCGGTGCGCTTTCGCCGGTGATGGCGCTCTCGTCCACCGAGGCCACGCCCTCCACCACCTCGCCGTCGGTGGGGACGATGTCGCCCGCCTCGACGAGGATCAGCTCGCCGATCTCGAGCCGATCGACGTCGCGTACGCGGAACCCGGTGCGCTGCTGCGGGTCGGCGATCACCTTCGCCTGCACGCTCGAGCGGGTGGCGCGGAAGGCGTCGGCGCGGGCCCTGCCCCGCCCCTCGGCGACCGCCTCGGCGAAATTGGCGAACAGCACCGTGAACCACAGCCATACGGTGATCTGCAGGCCGATGGTGAAGGCCGGCCCGCCCTGAAGGCCCTCGCGCACCACCAGCACGGTGGAGAGGAGGCTCACCAGCGCGGTGGAGAAGATCACCGGGTTGCGCGCCAGCGACCTCGGATCGAACTTGCGCAGCGCCTGGCCCATGGCCGGGACGATGATGTCCGGCGCCAGCAGGCCGAACTCGACGGGAGAATGCTTGCTCATGGGATGCCTCTAGAAGGTCCGGCCGGCCAGCAGCGAAACCTGTTCCGCGATAGGGCCGAGGGCGAGGACGGGCAGGAAGGTGAGCGCGCCCACGATGAGGATGGTGGCGATGAGGAGCGTCACGAACAGCGCGCCATGGGTGGGAAAGGTGCCGGCGGTCTCCGCCGCGGTCTTCTTGGCGGCGAGGCTGCCGGCGATGGCGAGGATGGGGATGATGTAGCCGTAGCGCCCGAGCATCATGGCGATGCCGAGAAAGGTGTCGTGCCAGGGCGTGTCGGCGGAAAAGCCGGCGAAGGCGGAGCCGTTGTTCCCCGTCGCCGAAGAATAGGCGTAGAGCAGCTCCGACAGGCCGTGCGGCCCCGGATTGGGCGCCGAGCCCTGCGCCGTGCCGGCCGCGATGGCGAGCGCGGCGAGGACCAGCACGCCGAGCGGCATGACGAGCAGCGTCACCGCGGCGAGCTTCACCTCGCGGGCCTCGATCTTCTTGCCGAGATATTCGGGCGTGCGCCCGACCATCAGCCCGGCGAGGAAGACGGTGAGGACCACGAACAGCAGCATGCCGGTGAGCCCGACGCCGACCCCGCCGAACACCACTTCGCCGAGCTGGATGTTGAGCATGGCGACGAGCCCGCCCAGCGGCGTGAAGCTGTCATGCATGGCGTTCACCGAGCCGTTGGAGGCGGCGGTGGTGGCAGCCGCCCACAGCGTCGAGCCGAGGAGGCCGAACCGCACCTCCTTGCCTTCCATGTTGCCGGACACGGTCTCCACCAGCCCCGCCTGCAGCGGATTGCCGGCCCGTTCGGCGGCGTAGATGGCGGCGAAGCCCGCCAGGAACAGCAGCGCCATGGCGGCGAACAGCGCCCGCCCCTGCCGGCGGTCGCCCACCATGCGGCCATAGGTGAAGCAGAAGCCGGCCGGCAGGGCGAGAATGGCCAGCGTCGAGATGAAATTGCTCAGCGCGGTCGGGTTTTCCAGCGGGTGGGCCGAGTTGACGTTGAAGAAGCCGCCGCCATTGGTGCCGAGCTGCTTGATGGCGACCTGGCTCGCCACCGGGCCGAGCGCGATAGTCTGCTTCGCGCCCTCCAGCGTCGTCGCGTCGAAGGCGGCGGCGAGCGTCTGCGGCATGCCGCAAATGGCGAAGACGAGCGCGAGGAGGACGGCGCCCGGCAGCAGCACGTAGAGCGTGGCGCGGACGAGATCGACCCAGAAACTGCCGATCGCCCTCGCCTGCCGCCCGGCGAAGCCCCGCGCCACGGCGGCCGCGACCGCCATGCCGGTGGCGCCGGAGAGGAAGTTCTGCGTCGTGAGGCCCGCCATCTGGCTGAAATTGGAGAGCGTGGTCTCCCCGCCATAGGCCTGCCAGTTGGTGTTGGTGACGAAGGAAATGGCGGTGTTGAAGGCGAGCCGGGGGGACAGGCCGGCGAAGCCCTGCGGGTTGAGCGGCAAATGGCCCTGCCCCACCAGCACGAGGAACAGCAGCGCGAAGCCCGCCGCGTTGAAGACGAGCAGCGCGAGCGCGTAGGCGCTCCAGTACTGGCTCTGCCGCGCGCCGGCACCCGCCGCGCCGAGCAGCGCCCGCTCGACCGGCGCGAGGAAGCGCACCTCGCCGGCGAAGACCGCCGCCATATAGGCGCCAAGCGGGACGGCGATGGCCGTCAGCAGGACCGCATAGAGGACGAACTGAAGGAGATCGCTGGTCATGGCGCGCCCTCAGAACAGCTCGGGGCGCAGCAGCGCCGCGAGCAGATAGACAAAGAGGAGGACGGCCACGCCGAGGCCGAGGACGAGATCGAGGGGGATGGATGAAAAGGCCATGGCGCGCCTCACAGACGGTCTGCTGCGAGGACCGCCGCGCCGGCAAGGGCGAAGAGCACCAGCCCGCCGCCGAGATAGATGAGCATGTCCATGATGGTGAGCTCCGGTTCCGATGACCCGGAGCTACCCGTGAGCGGCGTAAAGGCGATAGGCGGAAACGTGGGAAGCGCGTAACGCCGGCGTAAAGCCGAGCGGCGCCTGCGTGTCGTGGCGCCGAGGGGGGCGGCTTCCGGCCTCAGTCGCGCGCGGTCAGCCCTTCGCGCCGGCTCCCGCGCGGCTGGGACGGAGGGTGAGCGCGGCCATCGCCTCGCTAGCCGCGCGCAGGCCGGTCTCATAGGCGCCGTGGGCGGTCGAGAAATCGGTCGGGTGGGTCGCCTCGCCGGCGAAGAACAGGCGGTCCTCGAACGGCCGGGCGAGCACGAGACGGGCCGGCGCACAGCCCGGCTGCGCATAGCTGTAGCCGCCGCCGATGGTGGGCGTGGCGGCCCATTCGGAGGCCATGAAGGGCCGCAGGCAGCCGCGCACCGAGGCGCCGAACAGCCCGGCAAGCTCGTCGATGGCGCGCGCATAGGCCGCCTCGTGGCCTTCCGCCTCCGCGGTACGGGCACCGGTGCCGCCGAGGAAGCACTCGATCACCGGCCGGCCCAGCGGGCGGATGTAGTAGGCACCGGTGGCGGGATCGTCGATGGCGCCGAGCACATGGGTCTCGGGTTCGAAGGGGCCGGTTCCGACGATCTCGAGGAACAGCTTCTCGTTGCGGCCGAGCGGCAGGCGCGTCGCCGCCTCGCGCCAGGGGTCGAGGCCGGCCGGCCACGCGATGGAATCGCCCGCCAGCACATGGGTCGAGGCGGTGACGATGGCGGCCCGACAGCGCACCGTGCCGGCCGGCGTCGCCAGCGCCACGCCATCCGCCTTGAGCGCGACCGCCTCGACCGGCGTCGCGAGCCGGAGCGGCGTATCGGCCGGAAGGCTGCTCGCGATCAGCGTTCCGTACCCCACCCGCGCCCGCCAGTTCCGATAGGTGGAGGCCTCGCTATAGGCGAGATAGTCGCGCGCGGAGATGCGCTCCAGCTCGTCCCCGCTGATATAGCCGCTGAGCGCCTGCAGATAGGCGGTCCAGCGCCCGCCCGGCTCCAGCGCGTCGGAGGCCCGGTCGCTTGCCGGAGGCTCAGCGGCCAGCCGCTCGCTCCAGTCGTCGAAGGCCTGCCGGGCCGCCCGCCACTGCTCGGCCGGGGCGCCGAGATCGCCAAATTGCGCACCCCAGCCGGGTTCGCTGCGATCGATGGCGAAACCCGCCTGTTCCGCGATGCCGCACCACGGGTTGCGGTCGGCCGAATGCAGCCAGCCGCAGCCGAGATCGACCGCGATTCCCGCCGCCTCGCGGGTCCAGGCACGGCCGCCGACGCGTGGGAGCGCTTCCAGCACCAGCACGGACAGCCCGGTGCCGGCAAGGCGCCGCGCCGCCCCTACGCCGGCCGCACCGGCGCCGATGATCGCGATATCGGCATCGTAGGCCATGGCGGATTCCCGATTGCTGGATGGAGCGAGCCTGACGACCGGCTACTCCCGAACGGCCGCACGGCTCAAGTGGAGCCGGAGGCCGCCGGCGCGCAAGCGTCGACCCACCCCCCCGCGGCCTTACCGTTGGAAAGGGCACGGCGAGCGGGTATTCTGGAACGCGCGCCCCGGGCCGGGTTCCCGTACATGCGCGCCATAAGACAAGTCGTGCCTTGAGACCGCGTGGAAACTTATGCGGGAGGCAAACGCGCCATGAAAAACATTCGCCAATCGTTGAGCTTAACGGCCGTCGTTGCGACGATGGTTGCGCTAGCACCGGCCCTCGCCGTCGCGCAATCCCCACCTCGCTACGCGCCGGACGTGCCGGCCAAGATCACCACGCCGGAGACTGTGGAGACACGCATCGGCACGCTGCGCTTCCCCAAGGGCGTTCCCGACGCCGCGACGGCGCAGAAGGCGTTCGACCAGCTCGATTTTGGCCGGGGGATCGACGCCTTCCTGAAGGGCATGTCGGCGACCTCGGTCCACGCGCTGTGCCGGGGCATGGCGGAGGCCGGGGCGCCGGCCAACAAGGGCATCGGCATCGCCGAGAGTCTCCTCGACGCCCGCTCCCTGTTCCTGACCGCCAACACCACCACCGTCTATGCCATGCTCTGCCTCGACCTCGCGGCGGGGCCGATGGTCGTGCGCATTCCCCCACGCGTGCTCGGGCCGGTCGACGACGCCGATTTCCGATGGGTCACCGATGTCGGGCTGACCGGCCCGGACGGCGGCAAGGGCGGCGACTATCTGTTCGTGCCGCCGGGCTACACGGGGAGCCTGCCGGCGGACGGTTTCCATGTCGCGAAGCCGCGCACCAACCGGCTCCTCGTCTTCTACCGCGCCTTCGTCGAGAAGGGCGACATCGCGGCGGCGGTGGCCGGCGTCAGGGCGAAGGCGGCCGTGTTCGCGCTGTCCGAAGCCGCGAACCCGCCGGCGACGCCGATCGTCAACCTCTCCGGCCGAAAGTTCAACACGATCAGCGCCAACGATTTCAGCTTCTACGAGGAGCTGAACGACGTGGTGCAGAACGAGCCGGCCGACTGGGTGGAGCCGGACGAGGTCGGCCTCTATACGGCCATCGGCATCCGCAAGGGCCAGCCCTTCGCGCCGGATGCGCGGATGAAGGCGATCCTGACGGATGCGGTGGCGGTGGGGAACGCCATCGCCCGCACCAACCTGTTCGCCTCCCGCGACCCGGAGACCCGGATCTATGCCGACCGGCAATGGTTCACGGCGTTCGTGGGCGGCAGCTACCGGTTCCTCGACGGCGCGGCGCGCCGCCTCGACGCGCGCATGATGTTCTTCTACTACGCGACCGGCATCACCCCGGCCATGACCGAAGCTCGGCCGGGCACCGGCTCGGCCTATGCCATCACCGTGCGCGACGCGGCGGGCGACTATCTGGACGGCGGCCGCACCTACCGGGTGACGCTGCCCGGCCCGATACCCGCCAAGGATTTCTGGTCCTTCACCGTCTACGACAACGTGACCCGCTCGCTGCTTCCAACCGACCAGAAGCTGGCCGGGATCGACAGCACACTGCCGGACGTGAAGCCGAACCCGGATGGCGGCGTCACGATCCGGTTCGGGCCGAACGCGCCGGCCGGCAAGGAGGCGAACTGGGTCCAGACCACCGCCGGCACGGGCTACAACATCATCCTGCGCCTCTACGGACCGCGCGAGCCGTGGTTCGACCAGACGTGGCGGCCGGGCGACATGACGCTCGCGCCCTAGGCGTCGCGGCCCGCCCGGTGGGCAAGCCGGCCGGCATCACATCCGGCCGAGGCCGGGCGGGGGCGGCTTGCCCTGCCCTTTCTCCACAATATCTGATGCGGAGGGGTCGGCAGCCGAAGACCCCGCCGCACCTCCGGTGAGACGAGGCGGACGTCCCCGCGCTGGGCTCGCTTCCGCGCGGGGCCGGCGGCAGAAGGAGGACGACATGATCGAACTGCTCGAAGGCTTTCCCCCGAACGTCGTGGCGGTCCGCGCGTCGGGCCAGATCAGCAGCAAGGACTACGAGACCGTGCTGACGCCCAAGGTCGAGGCCGCGTTCGCGACGCATGGCAAGGTCAGCGTCTATTACGAGGTGGAAGGCGACACGCTCGGCTTCGAGCCGGGGGCGATGTGGGCCGATCTCAGATTGGGCATGGGCCACATCACCGGCTGGGACAAGGTCGCCGTGGTCACCGACATCCCCTGGCTGCGGCACGCAACCGAGTTCTTCCGCTTCATGATGCCCGCCGAGGCCAGGGTGTTCGGGCTCACCGAAGCCGACGCCGCCCGGACCTGGATCAGCGCCTGAACCGGCGATCCGCCGCCCTCAGTCCGCGGGCGTCGCCTCGGGCGCGCGGGCGCCCGCCGGCGCGTTGGGGTCGCCCGGTTCGGTCTCCCAGGCGAGGCCCGGAATGGCGATGATGCGCCGGCCCTGCCCGTCGAGGCGGCACACGATCACCTGCCGCTCCTCCATATAGGCGAGCAACCGCCGCGCCCGGCCGGGCGAGCGACTGCCGAAGGCCTGCGCCACCTCGGCGTCGGACGGACAGGGACGGCGGTCGAAGGCGGCGCGCGCCACGGTGAGGAAGGTGCCCTGCATGTCCTCGGGCAGCGCGCCGGCCATGGCGAGCACTTCGCCCCACGGGGAATCGTCCGCCTCCGCCTCGGCGAGGTCGATGCCGGCATGGGCCACGGCGAGCCGGCGACGGAAGGCCGGCAGGCTGAGCGGCTCGCCGCCGACGCGGCGGATCCGGCAGCGCACCAGAAAGTCCTGATAGAGCACGGCGATGGTGCGGAAGGCGGCGTCGCTCTCGCTCAATATCTCGCGCAGCGCCGCGTCGATCGCCGCCTGGCGCTGCTCCGCCGACAGAGCGGGCACGGCGGGCGCCGGAGCCGGCGCGGACTGCGGGGCATTCGCCGGCGTACCCTCGGGGGCGCCGTCCGCGCCTGCGGGCACCTGCGGCACGCTGCGGGCGAGCTGGGCGAGCACATCGGCCGTGGAGGCCACCGGCGGCGGCCGCTTCGGCGCGAAGAGGCGGTCCTCGTCGGCGCCGGGCATGAAGATGAGGTCGTGCGCATCCTCGACCGAGGCGGGCTGCGGCATCGGCATCAGCTTCGGGCTGGTGGAGCGCGCGGCGGTCTGCACCGGGCCGATATGGACGGGCAGCGGGCGACGCGACAATGCCGGGCCGAGCGCGATGAAATGGCCGCTCTTCAGGTCGCGGAACATCTCCGCCTGCCGCCGCTCCATGCCGAGCAGGTCGGCGGCGCGGGCCATGTCGATGTCGAGGAAGGTGCGGCCCATGAGGAAGTTGGAGGCTTCCGCCGCCACGTTCTTGGCGAGCTTGGCGAGGCGCTGGGTGGCGATGACGCCGGCAAGACCGCGCTTGCGGCCGCGGCTCATGAGGTTGGTCATGGCGCCGAGCGAGACCTTGCGCGCCTCGTCGGAGACCTCGCCGGCCGCCATCGGGGCGAAGAGCTGCGCCTCGTCCACGACCACGAGCATCGGGTACCAGAAGTCCCGGTCCGCATCGAACAGACCGCCGAGGAAGGCGGCGGCGGCGCGCATCTGCTGCTCGGCGTCGAGCTCCTCGAGGTTCAGCACCACCGAGACCCGATGCTGGCGCACCCGCGCGGCGATGCGCTGGAGGTCCGCCTCGCCCCGCCGCGTATCCACCACCACATGCCCGTAGCGTTCCGCCAGGGTGACGAAGTCGCCTTCGGGATCGATCACCGCCTGCTGCACCCAGGGCGCGCTCTGCTCCATGAGGCGGCGCAGCAGGTGCGACTTGCCGGAGCCGGAATTGCCCTGCACCAGCAGGCGGGTGGCGAGCAGTTCCTCGAGGTCGAGCGCCGCCGGGCTCCCGTCGGGACGGGTGCCGAGATCGACGGACACCTTGGCGGCTGCCGTCATCGCGGCGCCGGTCCGGCAGCGTGGGGGCGAAGGGTCATGACAGGACTCATATCGATTCCCGCCCCGCGTTCAACCGCGCCGGGCAACGTTCCACCCCTCAATGCCGGGCGTGCGGTAAGCTTGTGACGACGCTCGCAAGCCGCGCGCCGGCGCGTTTCCCACCTCTGAAGCGGAAGGCGCGGAGGCGGCGGGCATGGCGATGGTGCTGAAAGCGCCGCGCTCGCCCTTCAGCGACGCGATAGCCGCCCGAGACGTGACGTGGTGGGCAGGACGCGTGATGACCGATCGCCGCCGCATCATCGCGTGCCCGACGAGCATCCGGGCATCCCCCTCGCCTCCGGCACAGCAAGGTGTCGGACGGCCGGAAAATCAAACGGCGGCATGACGTCCCTCGCGCCGCATTCCCGGAACACCGCCGTACCGGGGCGGGCCGACGTGTCACCTTCCGGCCTATGCAGCTTCTGCTTGCGCACCACGCGAAGTTTCGTCATGACCGACGCTGGCGTTTTACAATTTCACGACGGCCGGGAGGCGACGGATGGCGATTGACCGATCGGTGCCCCTCGTCCGCGCAAACGGCCTCGGTCCGCTTCCGGCGGTGTTGGAACAGCGGGCCGGCGAGCGCGCCCTCTGGAGCACCTTCGAACAGGAAGGACTGCCCGTCGCGATGCTCGGCGCGCCGCAGACGCCCGTGCCGCTGGGCTCCATGATCGCCGTCTTCGAAAGATGCGCTCGCCTTCTGGGCGACCGGACGTTCGGGGTCGATGTCGGCTTCGAAATGGCGAAGGCGTGGGGCTATGGCGTGTGGGGCATGTACGGCGCCGCCGCCCCCACGCTCGGCCAGGCGATCGAGCGCTATTGCCGGACCTTTCGCGCCCATGCCGTCAGCGGGAGGCTGGAGCTTGTCCAGCGCGGCGTCCACCAGGTCTGGCGCTGCGTGGGACCGCCGTTCAGCCTGCCGGCCATCCAACACGCCGATCACCTGATCGGACCGATGATACTCATCGCCAGAGAGTATCTCGGCTCCCGATGGGCGCCGAAATGGATCGAAGTCTCCTATCCCCGCGACGCTGACGCCCATGTGCTCGAAGACAGGCTGCAAATGCCGATCCGCTACGGTCTCGGCGGCACGGGGCTCGCCTTCGCTGCCGAAGATCTGCTCGCGCCGCGGATGCGCGATCCCGCGAAGGGCTCCGACGTCGTGACGCTGCGGGAAGTCGTCGCCGATCTGGTTCTGTCGCGCGCCTCCGAACCGGCCCGCTCCGTTTCGGCCATCGTGGCGCTGCGGCTTCTCGACGGGCAGACCGACATCGATGGGACCGCGCGCATGGCGGGCGCAAGCGTCCGCCACCTGCAGCGCATGCTTGGCCAGGAAGGCTACACCTATCGCGAGGTGATCGACGCGGCGCGCAGGGCGCGGGCGGTCAGCCTCTTGCGGAAATCCGAAAGACCGATCCTCGAAGTTGCGATGCTGCTCGGCTACGAGGATCACGCCAGCTTCTCCAGAGCCTTCCGGCGCTGGATGGGCTGCACGCCCTCGGAATTTCGAGCGTCACACGGCGCCGGAAGCGAACCCTTGATCGGCGTGCAGGACGGACCCGAGGAAGGATCGGCGGCCGAGGCCGGATTCGGTTCCTGAATCGCGAGATCGCGGTTCCGGTGATCGATGATGCCGCAGTGACGGGTGAGCCGGCCGAGCAGCGCGATGGTCAGCTTGGCGTCGCCGAAGACTCACGGCTCTCTCAGCTTTGAACCTTGTGACGCCTTACTCCCTCCGGATAAACCCGGGCGAGCGGCGGATCGCGCCGCCCCCATGCGCGGCTTGTCTAGGCAGCTCCTTCTCGCGGCTTTGCGGCGAGCTGCCCGAGAGGCAGCATTGCGCATGCGAGACCCTCGCCCCGGCCGCGCCGGAAAGGTGCCGCATGCGCATCGTCATCCCGTCCGCCGCGGGCCGCTACTGGGCCCTCTGGATCGGAAGCGCTTTGACCTTGGCGATCGCCGGCGGCGCCCATTTCCCGATCAGCGCCTCGGGACGCGGCGCGTAGAGCCGCATGGTCACGTTGAACGGTCCGTCGGGCGCCGGGAGCCAATTCGCCTCCTTGTCCTTGCCGGGGCTGTCCTTCTGGAAATAAAGGTCGATGGACCCGTCGGAATTGCGCTCGAGAGGCATCCAGCTCGAAAGCGCGAACCGGTTCAGGCTGTTCGCGACCTGGAAGCCGTCATTATCGTAGATGGTGACCGACCAGAACGCGTCGACCGGCGGAATCTGCGACGCCTCGAAATGCAGGACATAGCGGTTCGCGCCGTCGAGCGGCTGTCCGTCGCCGTCGGTCACCGCGATCGGGTAGATCGCGTCCTGCGGCACGTTGGCGCCGAGGCCGATCTGCGTGAGGATCGCCCGCTTCAGATAATAGTCGCCATAGACGCCCACCGTGTCGACGTCCATGGACCATCCGTTGACGGTTTCCGCGATCCTCGGTGCCTTCCAGGCCATCAGTTGCTGCGCCGTCTTCGGCGCGGCCTCGATGGCCGCCTTCACCATCGGATCGGCGCCGTCGAAATCGAAGCTCCCGCCGCGCCGCAGGCCGAGCCGCTCCATGCGCGCGATGATCGGCTGGTCCGTGAGGTGCGGAGGGGCGACCTTCAGAAGCTCGGCCGCGTAGGTGAAATAGTCCTTCCCGGCCATGGTATCGACCTGGACCTTCGGCGGCGTCTTGGTGTCGACGGTCGGGTCCGGCGAGAATTTCGGCGGCGAGATCTCCTTCCCCCATTTCGACAGGGGCGTGATCTTGAATCCGTCCTGGATCTTGTGAACGGCCGCGTAATCCGAAGGGCCGTCGGTCTTGGTGCGGCCGATGATCCAGACCAGCGGCGTCGGCGCTTCGATCCTGCGCGTGCCCTCGGGAAGGCCGAGCGCCTTCGCGAAATCCTCGCCCAGATCCGGCCGCCAGCCGGGCGGCGTCACGAGGAAGTTCGCCGCCTTGGTGCCGGTCGTCCGCCAGCCCGGTGAGGCGAACACATCCGTCCACATGTCGAGCATGGGAAGCAGGTAGTAGCGCCCGCCGGTATCGGGAACCGAGACGATCGCGGGCTCCTTGGTCAGGTCGAGGAAGGTGGAGGAGTAAAGCGTGTCGAAGTTCGGCCGAACCACCGCCTTCTCGTTCGCGGGCGGATAGGCGCGAACATTCGTGAACGAGTTCTCCGGCCCGCCGAAGGCGTTCTTGGCCGGATCGAGGCTGGTCATCTGCCGCCTCGTCAGGTCCATGGTGACGAGCGGATAGACGTACAGATACGCCTCCACAGCGATCGTGTTCGCCTCTTCCTGGGTGAGATTCTGAGTGTGGCCGGCTCCGGCTCCCAGCAGAAGGGAGGCCGCGAGCATCGTTGCCGCCATCGCCGTTCGTGGCTTCATTGCTTTTCTCCAGATCTTAAAATTCGTTTCGGTCGACTGGCCGGCGCGGTGCGAAGCCCCCGCCCTGCGCCTGCTTCCCATTCTTCAAGGCGGCCTCATTTCGCCCGCAGGGGACGGTTCACCGCCGCTCTTGTCGGCTTTCGTCCGGCGAGCCGTCGCCGCCGGGAATGACGAGCGGGATCGGCGTGTCAGCCATGGTCGCTTTCCTTGTTCATCCCGCACAGCGCGGCCGAGAGAAAGCCGGCGCCGAAGCCGAAGGCCGCCGCCAGCCAAAGGCCGAGGAGACATATCCAGAGCGAAAATGAGACGGTCGGGTTCATTGCGCCGCCTCCCGAAACCCTGAAGGCGCGCGGGTGATCGGCGCGGCATCGGCCGTCAATACGCCCGGGCAGGCGCGCAGCTTCGCCACCGGGACCGCGTGGCCGATCTGCTTGTCCGGCTCAGGCCTGGTGGCAAACGCATAAGTCGCCTTGTCGGAGTTGAACCCTATCCCGACCGTCAGTTCGCGCGGCTCTCCTCGTGCGGCGCGGCGCATGCAGTTTCCCAATCTCGGTTTCCTCGTTCTTCTTTTGCGAGGCCGACAATGGGATCAATCCGCGGCGAAGAGCTTTGCATTTCCCGCCATCGGCTATCACGGGTTGAGGATCTGACCCGCCCCTCGATTTCTGGACGCCTTCTTCCCTAAATTTTGAGACAAGGAGGCCGAGATGGGCGACGCGAAGGTGGGCACCGAAACTGACACACCAGGGAACGGACATTCCCAATGCATGCAAAAGATCAACACCGATAGTATCACAACATATATCTTCTAGGCACCTCCTAGGCGCCATAACATATTTGAGATTTGTTTTAAGAGTAGAAATTCATCCTACTCATGACGCCCAAACGTCTTTCTATTTGTGCTTAAAAGAACATGGAACGATTCCAATATAACACTCTGCAACAATTATAATGTATTGCCAGGAACTTAACTTCGGACAGACCACATGGTAGCTCTCTTCGAGTGCGCGGCGGCCATGTGGAGTACGAGCCGGTTTCATGCAGTCCGATCTGTCGTTTGTATTCTCAGCGCACGAGGCGGAGCTGCGGAGCTATCTGCAGCGCCGGCTCGGCGACGGACATACCGCGTGCGATCTGGTGCAGGACACGTTCGTAAACGTGCTGGAGCGCCCGGAAACGCGCATCCAGAACATCAGGGCCTATCTTTATACCATCGCGAGAAACCTGCTCCTCAATCATCGCAAGCAGGAAGCAAGGCGCCGCACCGACACGGTGGCACCGGAGGCCTTTGCCGAAATAGCTGCCGATGAGCCCTCGCCCGAGGATGTGGTCGATTCGCGCCTCCAGCTCGAACGTATCCACCTGCTCGTGCAGGAACTGCCCCGGCGCACGCAGGAAATCTTCGCGCTGAACCGCATTGACGGCCTCACCCATGCCGAGGTCGCCCGGCAGTTGCGCATTTCCGAGAGTTCGGTGCAGAAGCATCTCGCCCTGGCGATCGCGCATATGACGCGCCGGCTGCGCAACCGTTGAGGTCGCATCGCCGCAGATGCACCTTCGATTTACTGTGTCGCCCCAGCTCAGTTGTCCTATAGCGGGACGGTATCGAACTGCGAAAGCCCGGAAGTGAGCAGCATCGACGATCGCGCCGATGAGATCGGCATGCGTGCCGCCGAGTGGGTGGCGCGCCTCGATGGCTCGCCGTTGAGCGAGGAGGAGCAGCGCGCGCTGCGTTCCTGGCTCGAGGAGGCGCCCGACCACCGGGCCGCCTTTGAGGAGGCCGGCGCGACATGGCGGGAGCTTTCCCTTCTGCGGCATGACCCGGGTCCCCTGCGGGGCCTTTCGCGTACACGCCGGAAAAGCTCGGTGGCCCAGCGTGCGTTGAGGATCGGTGCGCTGCTTGGCCTTCTGGCGCTCGGCGCCGGCATTGCGCGCTATCAGTTCGGCGATCTGTGGCTGCTGGCGACGGCCGACTACCGCACATCGCCGGGCGAATTGCGGACGGTGACGCTGGCCGACGGCAGTTCGGTCGAACTGGGCCCGGCGAGCGCCATCATCGTCGACTTCGACGACAAAGAGCGGCGGGTGAAGTTTCTTGCCGGCGAGGTGTTCTTCTCCGCCATGCCGCGCACCGACCGGGAACCGCGCCCCTTCGTGGTCGAGGCGGCCGGCGGCACCACGACGGCGCTGGGCACGCAGTTCGTCATCGAGGAGGCCGGCAGTGGCGCCGACGTGTTGGCGATCGAACATCAGGTCAATGTGGCCTTGCAGCGGAACGGCGAGCGGCAAGGCGTCGTGCTCTCGCCCGGCGAAGAGGTGCGCTACACACCGGAGCGAGGCATGGGACGCGTGCGCTCGCGCGATGTCGAGACGGCAACGGCCTGGCGTCGCGGCATGCTGGTGTTCAACGGCACGCCGCTCCGTCATGTGGTCGAGACGCTTAACCGCTATCGACGCGGGCGCATCGTCATCCTCGACGAGACGCTTGCCCGCCGCCGGGTCAGCGGTGTGTTCGCGACCGACGACCTCGGGGATGCCATAGAGACGATGACCGCTGAACTCGGCATCAGCGCCCGATCGATTTATCCATTGATCACAGTGCTTTACTGATCGCGTCTGAATTTTCTCGACTTTTCGTTACGGACTCTGCCGGCTCAGTTGTCTTCCTTCCTGCGAACCGCCGCGCATTGCCGCCCGGCATGCGCTCCGTGCGATCTGGAAGGAACGACGCCTCATGACGACCCAAGTACATCGCAGCACAGGACGACTGCGCGGGCACTTTTTCGCCGGTGCGGCGGCCAATGCCCTGGTCTTCGGTCTGACGGTCGCAGGTCTCGCCCTCTCGATGCCGGCCGCCCGGGCGCAAGGCACGGCAAGCGTTGCGCCGGTGCGGATCGCTTTCAACATCCCCGCGCAGGATCTCAACCGGGCCATTCTCTCCTTCGCCCAGAAGGCTGGGGTGAGGGTGTTCTATGACACCGCGAAATTCGGTGGGCGCCGCTCTTCCGCGGTCTCCGGCACCTTGAGTGCGCCCGAGGCGCTTGACGCGCTGCTGCGCGGCACTGGCCTGACCTACCGCTTCACCGCGCCCAACCGCGTGACCATCGAGGATCCGACGTCTTCCGTGGGCACGCGTGGCCCCGACAGCGGCATCGCGCTCGACACCATCGCCGTCGAAGGCGAGGCCAGCGGTACGGTCGGCTATGTCGCCAATCGCGGCACGGTCGGTACCAAGACTGACACGCCCCTGATCGAGACGCCGCAATCTGTTTCGGTGGTCACACGGCAGGAACTCAATGACCGCAATGTGCAGTCGCTGACGCAGGCCGTGGACTACACGCCCGGCGTGCGCACCGGCCAGAGTGGCTATGACCCGCGCTTCGACGTGTTCACCATCCGCGGCTTCGACACCACCTATAACGGCATCTTCCGCGACGGCCTGCGCTGGCCCGGCGCGAACATGTCGGTGTTCAAGATCGAGCCTTATGGCGTCGAGAGCGTGTCGGTGCTGCGCGGCCCAAGCTCGGCGCTTTACGGCCTCGGTTCGCCGGGTGGCCTGGTCGATGTCCAGTCCAAGCGTCCCACCGAAGAGGCCTTCGGCGAGATCGAGCTGCAGGGCGGCAATTATGACTGGCTGCAGGGCCAGTTCGATATTGGCGGCCCGATCGACAAGGACGGCCAGTTCCTCTACCGCCTGACCGGACTGCTGCGCGATGCCGGTTCGCCGAACACGCTCGGCGGCGGCGTCAATGACATGACCTTCATCGCGCCGGCGCTGACGTGGAAGCCCACGGACCAGACCAAGATCACCTTCCTCGGCGAATATCAGAAGTCGGAGACCCCGGCGTCGCTGCCGTACTATGCCTGGGATGGCACGGGCAGCGAGACCTTCAGCCGGTCGCCCGGCGACTATAACAGCCAGCCGCAGGAACAGTGGCGTGTCGGTTACGAAGCCGAGCACGAGTTCAACGAGGTCTTCACCGTCCGTCAGAAGCTGCGCTACGGCAATGCCGACACGACTGTGCGCTACACCGGCCTGAACGATCTCGATCCGGACACCAACATTGCCAGCCGCTACACCGGCTATGTCCATGACCTCCTGGACGCCTTCGCCGTCGACAATCAGGTGGAGGCCAATTTCGCCACCGGCGCGATCGAGCACAAGCTGCTGGTAGGCCTCGACTATACCTATCTGTCGCTCGATGGCGGCATCGGCTTCGGCACCGCCGCGGATTACGACTACAACACCAACCAGCCGCTCGGCTCGACCGAGGATCCGCCCTTCAACTCGTCGCGCTATCGCCAGCGTCAGGCACAGACCGGCCTCTATATTCAGGACCAGATGCAGTTCGATCGCTGGATCCTGACCCTGTCGGGACGTCAGGACTGGGTCGACAGCAAGGACGAGGATCTGCTCAACAGCACGACCGAGAACATCGACGACAGCGAGTTCACCTGGCGTGCCGGCCTGACTTATCTGTTCGACAACGGCATTGCGCCCTACGTCAGCTACTCGACCTCCTTCGCGCCCAATCTTGGCGTCGATAGCAATGGCGATTCCTTCGATCCGACCACGGCGAAGCAGATCGAGGCGGGCGTGAAGTACCAGCCGGTCGGCTTTGACGGCTACTTCACCGCCGCCGTGTTCCAGATCAACCAGGAGAACGGGCTCGTCACCGACGAAAGCAATCCGCTCTACCAGGTGCAGACCGGCGAGGTGCGCGCCCGCGGCTTCGAGCTCGAGGCGGTCGCCAATCTCGGGGCCGGCTGGCGCGTTCGCGGTGCCTACACCTATCTCGACCTCACCAATGTGGCCGGCGATCCGACGACGATCGGCCTGACGCCTTCGGGCCAGCCGCAGAACGCTTTTGCGATCTGGGCCGACTACCAGTTCCAGCCCGGCACCACGCTGGCGGGCCTCGGTGTCGGTGCCGGCGTGCGCTACACCGGCGCGACCTGGGGCGACAGTCTCAACACCTTCGAGAACGACGCCTACACGCTCGTCGACGCCAAGTTGAGCTACGACTTCTCGTATCTCAATTCGAAGCTCAAGGGCTGGAGCCTGCAGGTCAACGCCCAGAACCTGCTCGACGAGGAATACGTCACTTGTGACGCGGGCTACTGCTATCTCGGTGCCCCGCGCACGGTTCTGGCGGGCCTGAAGTACCGCTGGTGATGCGCGGCTCCCTGCCATCCCGCCGGGCGCTCATGCTCGGCGGGCTCGCGGCCGGCGTCCTCGCGCGCCCCTTTCCGGCGGCCGCGACCACGGCCGGCGATGCGTCGGCCGGCACCCGGCCCCGCATCGCCGCGATGGATTTCGGCCTCGCCGAGACGCTTATCGAGATGGGCCTGCCGCCCATTGCGGTGCCGGACCCGAATACATGGGCGGACTGGGTGGTCGAGCCTCCCTTGCCGGTGGATATCGTCAATCTCGGCACGGATCGCGAGCCGAACCTCGAACTGCTCGCCGCGCTCAAGCCGGACCTCATCGTCACGACGCCGTTTCTCGACGACATCACCCCGCTGCTGGAGCGCTTCGCCCCGACGCGGACCTTCTCGGTCTATGCTCCGCCGCCGGGGCCGATCTACGCGCGCAGCGTCGCGGCCACGCGGGAGCTTGCCGCCGCCGTCGGCATGGAGAGTGCCGGCGAAGACCTCATTTCCGGGGCGCAAACAGTGATGGACGAGGTTCGCGAGCGCCTTGCCGCTGCGGGTCTTGCCGGAAGATCGCTGCTGATCGTTCAGTTCCTCGACACCCGGCATGTGCGTGTCTATGGCCGGGGCAGCCTGTTCGGCGACGTTCTCGAACGTTGCGGCCTGACCAATGGCTGGCCGCGAGCCAGCAATTACTGGGGCTTCAGCACGGTCGGCATCGAGGAACTCTCGGTAAGCCCGGCGAGCGGCATCGCCTATCTCGAGCCGATTGCGCCCGACACGCTGGACAGGCTCGCGGCCAGCCCGCTCTGGAACCGTCTGCCTGCGGTCGAATCCGGGCGCATCTATCGACTGCCGGCGGCGCTGATGTTCGGCATGCTGCCAGCGGCCATGCGTTTCGCGCGGCAGATATCGCTCGTGCTCGGCGGAGCGCCGTCCAATGGGTGATCTCGCCGTGTCGACCTCGGGCGGCATGCGTCCGAAGCTGCGCCCGCTTGCGCTGGTTCTGCTGCTGGGCCTCCCGGCGGTCCTCGCCTGCCTCGCCAACCTGTCGATGCAGCTGCCGCCCCAAAAATGGTGGCGTGCCCTCGTCGAGCCCGACACGGCCGACATCGCCGAATTGCTGGTGTTCTACAGCCTCGCACCGCGTCTCGCCGTCAGCCTGCTGGCCGGTGCTGCGCTTGGGCTGTCGGGTGCCCTGTTGCAGCAGGTGCTGCGCAACCCGATCGCCTCGCCGACCACGCTCGGCATCGAGGCGGGTGCCAATCTCGCTCTCGGCGCAACGCTGATCTTCGCCCCGGTGCTCATCGGCTTCGGGCGGGAATGGGTGGCGTTAGGGGGCGGGCTGCTCGCCATTCTGCTCGTATTGCTGCTGTCGCGGCGCAGCGGCTTTGCGCCGCTGGTCGTCATCCTCGCCGGCATGGTGACCGGCCTTGCCTGCGCTTCGCTGGCGGCGCTGCTCACCCTCTTCAAAAGCCACTACCTCGCCGGGCTGTTTCTGTGGGGCGCGGGTTCGTTGAGCCAGCAGGACTGGTCGGTTGCCGCGGAGCTGGCGCCGCGCATCGCCGTGGCAGGCATCGCGGCGGTGCTGCTGCTCCGGCCGCTGACGCTGCTGGGGCTTGAGGATTCCGCGGCGCGCAGCCTCGGCCTGTCGCTCAGGCTGCTCCGCTTTGCCGCGCTGACTGTGGCGGTGGCACTGAGCGCCTTCGTCGTCGCCAGCGTCGGCAGCTTCGGGTTCATCGGCCTGGCGGCTCCCGTGCTCGCCCGCCTGAGCGGAGCACGACGGCTCGGCTCGCGGCTGGTCGCGGCCGCGCTGCTTGGCGCTGCCCTGCTTTGCCTCACCGACCAGATAGTGATGCTGCTCTCCAGTTCCTATGAGATGATGCTGCCGACCGGCGCCGTCACGGCGATGCTCGGCGCGCCGCTGCTGCTGTGGATGGTGCCCCGGCTCAACCTGCCGCCGCACGGCGTCTCCGGGCTCATCTCGCCTGCGATGAACATGATCCGCCCGGCGCCGCTTCTCGCCGGGCTGGCCGTCCTGCTGCTGGTCGTTTCCGCGATTTCGGCAACCTTCGGGCCGGGCGTGGAAGGATGGGGCGCCGCGCTGCCGGGGGATCTGCTGTGGTCGCTTCGATTCCCGCGCCTTCTCGCGGCGATCGCGGGCGGAACGTTGCTGGCCGTGGCCGGCGGCATCCTCCAGCGCATGACCGGCAACCCGATGGCGAGCCCGGAAGTGCTGGGCGTGAGCGCGGGGGCGGCAGGCGGGCTCATGGTCGCGCTGTTCCTGTTCGATGTATCCGCCCGTTCCGGGCAGGTGCTCGCCACGACGGCGGGCGCATCGCTGGCTCTGGTCGTGATCCTGGCCCTTGCGCGGGCATCGAAAGGGGCGCCCGAGCGGGTGATCCTCGCAGGCATAGCCATCGGGGCGTTGCTCGATTCCCTCGTCAGCATCCTGATGGCGAGTGGCGACCCGCGCGCCATGCGCCTGTTCAACTGGATGACCGGCTCCACCTACGGGGTCGATACCGCGTCCGCCATCGGCAGCATCGTTGCCGCCGCGCTGGTGCTTGCCGCGCTGCCGATGGTGGCGCGCTGGCTCGAAATCCTGCCGCTCGGCGATGCCTCGGCGCGGGCGCTCGGTATCTCGTCGCTCTTGAGCCGTTCGCTGCTGCTCGCGCTGGCCGCGCTGGCCACCGCTCTCGCGACGCTGCTGGTCGGGCCGCTCTCCTTTGTCGGGCTGGTTGCCCCGCCGCTCGCCCGTCTCGCCGGGCTCAGGCGGCCCTTGCCCGAACTTGTCGGCGCCGCGTTGCTCGGGAGCGTGATCATGGTCGGCGCCGACTTCATCGGCCGCACCATCGCCTTTCCCTGGCAACTCCCCGCGGGTCTGGTCGCTTCGGCGATCGGAGCCCCTGTGTTCCTCTGGCTCCTCACACGCAGGCAGACACCATGAACGCCGCCCTCATTCCCCAAACGACGGTGTTCGATTTCGCGCCGGGCGATGGGAGTGCCACCTGGCGCATCTTCCTCTATCAGCCGCCGGGTGAGCCGCCGGCACAGGGTTGGCCGGTGCTCTATTACACCGATGCCAATGCGGTCGCCGGAACCGCGGCGGACACGATGCGGGTTCAGGCCGCCTGGCCGCTCGGCACCGGGATCGAGTGGGGCGTGATGGTCGGCATCGGCTACCCCGTCGACGACGCCTATGACGGCGTGCGCCGTTCCTGGGATCTCGGTCCGCCGCCCGGCAAGACCTATCCGCCCTTCACGACCGATGGCCCGGATGTCCGCACCGGTGGCGCCGACGCGTTCCTCGCCTTCATCGAAGACGAGTTGAAGCCCGAAATCGCCCGGCGCGTGCCGATCGACACGAGCCGTCAGTCGATCCTCGGCCATTCCTTCGGCGGGCTTTTCGTGCTGCACGCCTTATTCCGTCGTCCGACAACCTTCTCCCGCTGGATCTCCTCCAGTCCCGCCATCTGGTGGGAGGGCGGCGGGATCGTCGCCGCGGCGGAGGCTTTTGTCGCGAAGAGAGATACCCATGAGGGCCGGGTGATGCTGCTGGTCGGCGAGTATGAGCAGAAGCTCGCGCCGTTTCAGGTCGGCGCCTGCGATGAGGAGAAGCGGCTCGCCAACTTCGAGGAGAGCCGGATCGTCGACCACACGAGGGAGATGGCGGAACGACTGGCGATGGCGCCGGGGCTAACCGCGGAATACGTCTTCCTGCCCGGCGAGACGCACATGTCGGTGCTGCCCGCGACCATCAATCTCGGAATCCGCTTCGCCTTTGGCCGGGATCCGGCATGACGGACACTTCCGCAGAGACGCTGTTCGAGCTGGCCGACGCGCATTTCAGCGTGGAGGGACGCATGTTGCTGCATCCTCTCAGCCTTAAGGTGCCGGCGGGCAAGGTCGTCGGGCTGATCGGCCATAACGGGTCGGGCAAGTCCACCCTGCTAAAACTGCTCGGCCGGCAGCTTGAGGCGAGTGGTGGGCATATCGGTTTCGAAGGGCGTCCGCTCGACGACTGGAGCGCCCGCGCCTTCGCCCGCCGCGTCGCCTATCTGCCGCAGACCGCGCCGGCGACCGGCGGCATGACCGGGCGCGAACTGATCGCGCTGGGCCGCTATCCCTGGCACGGGGCGCTGGGCCGCTTCTCGGCCGAGGACCGCCGCAAGGTCGAGCAGGCGATCGAGCTGACCGGCACCGGATCCTTCGCGCACCGGCTGGTGGACACCTTGTCGGGCGGCGAGCGCCAGCGTGTGTGGATCGCGATGCTCGTGGCGCAGGATGCCCGCTGCCTGCTGCTCGACGAGCCGATTTCGGCCCTCGACATCGCCCACCAGCTCGAGGTGCTGGATCTGGTCCGCTCGCTCTGCCGCGAGAATAGTACGGGCGTCCTCGTCGTGCTCCACGACGTGAACATGGCCGCACGCTACTGCGACAACATCATCGCGCTGCACAGCGGCAGGATGATCGCGCGTGGCGCGCCGGAGGACATCATCACGCCGCCGACGCTCCGGGCGATCTACGGGATCGAGATGGAAGTGATCCGGCAGGAGAGCGGACGAGATGTTGCCGTGCCGCGGGAGTGATGGCGCGGTGGTGTGACTGGTTTCGGGGATAATCCACTGAATTGATGGCAGGCTGGCGAGCGCACAGCCAGGCGGGGCGTGTCGAACTCGATACCCGCCAACGCCAGCAGCGACCGGCAGGCTAACAACGTAGCCGGATCGTTCGGACGCGGCACGCCGCAGGCGACAATATCGGGTTCAACGCTTAGACAAAGTGTCTGCTTATGGCGCACCTTGATTTCACGCATCATAACAGAACGATATTTTTATTGCCGGTTCATCGCTTTGCCGTACGCTCGATATCATTGAGCAACGATCCTCAATGCGTTCAATGTTTCTGGTGTAGTTGTTCCCGTCGGCTTTCATTCATAATTTGCCTGCAGGCGCATCAGAGCGTCGCGCGTCCGCGGACCAACCTTGCCGTCAACAGGACGGCTAAAATTCGCTAGGCAGCTGGAGTTTTCACTTCTTCAGCCCACGGCCGCGCACTCACCACCGCAATAATGCGGGGTGAAATGGCGGTAAATTGATACGCTCACGTGAAGAGATCAGATAAAATCAACGGCTAACGTAATGACGTTGGCGGAAGCGGTGGGATTCGAACCCACGAACCCTTGCGGGTTGCTGGTTTTCAAGACCAGTGCCTTCAACCACTCGGCCACACTTCCATACCGTGCCGCCGGGATGCCCGTCGGCCCTTCGCGCGCCGAAAGCTGCCTGGCGGGTCGCCGGTAGCCAGGTCCTGACGGAGCACTGACGACCGATGCGCCGGGCGTTGCGCCCGAGTGCCTGCTTTAGTGCTCCCTCGCCGGCCGCGTCAACCGCCCGCGGCTCGCCCCTGCCCTTCCGCCCCAAGCGGCGAGCTAGGCGCCGCCGATCAGCCCCAGCCGGGCGCGGAAGGCGTCCCTTATGTGGGCGCGCGCGGCCTGCTCGGCGCGGTCGGCGTCGCGCGCGGCGATCGCCTGCAGGATCGCGGCGTGTTCCGCCGTCGCCTCGCGCGCGCGGCCGGGGACGGCGAAGGTCGTGGAACCCAGCAGCGCGATCGCGTCGTGCAGCTCGCTCGAGGCGCTGTCGAGATAAGGGTTGCGGGCGGCGCGGTGGATCGCGTCGTGGAACAGCCGGTTCAGCCGCGCCAACTCGCGCTCGTCATCCTGGGGATGAGCGGCGAAGCGCGCCAGCAGGTCCTCCATCGCCGCGAGCTCGGGCGCCGAGGCGTGCTGGGCGGCGAGCCGCGCCGCCGCGCCCTCGATGATCTCGCGCATCACATAGAGGTCGACGATCTCGGTGGCGGAGAGCGAGCGCACCACGAGGCCGCGCCCGCCGACCGGCTCCAGCAGCCGCTTCTCCACCAGCCGGCTGAGCGCCTCGCGCACCGGCGTCCGGCTCACGCCCAGCCGCTCGGCGATGTCCTGCTCGCGCACCCGCTCGCCCGGCTTGAGCTCGCCATTGCGCAGCGCGTCGAGCACGAAGCGGTAGACGAACGTCCCGAGCGGCACCTGGGGCGCGGATGGCGAGGCGGCGGGTGCGGGCTTGCGTGGATCCATCACATCTCGCGTTCCGTTCCGGCGCGGGCGCGACTTTCCCGCGCGCCGTCGCCGCTCCCTTTCATACATCAGCCATGCCCAGGCGAAAGCCGCCGGCCTGTCGATTGGACTCGTTAAAAGACGATTGCACGATTTCGTGCACGTACGTATACAATAACATGCAAATACGACGGGCGAACAGGCGGGAGCTATGGCGGCGAGGGAAAACGGAGCGGAATCGGGGCCCCGCGGCCCCTATGACGTGCTGGTGATCGGGGGCGGCAACGCTGCCCTGTGCGCCGCGATCAGCGCCAGCCGGGACGGCGCCCGGGTGCTGGTGCTGGAGGCCGCGCCGCGCTTCTATCGCGGCGGCAACACGCGCCACACGCGCAACATGCGCTGCGCCCACGACACCGCGACCGAGATCCTCACCGGCCCCTATACCGAGGACGAGTTCTTCGATGACCTGCTGCGCGTGACCGGCGGCCAGACCGACGAGGAACTGGCGCGGCACATGATCCACGAATCCAAGGACATGCTGAACTGGATCGTCGAGCAGGGCGTGCGCTTCCAGCCCTCGCTCGGCGGCACGCTCAGCCTGGGGCGCACCAACTCGTTCTTCCTCGGCGGCGGGCGCTCGATGCTGAACGCGCTCTACCGCACGGCCGAAGGGCTGGGCGTCGAGGTTGCCTACGATTCCGAAGTGGTGGGGCTCGATATCGACGACGGCACCTTCCGAGCCGCCACCGTCCGGCGCGGCGACGCGCTCGTCCGGATCGAGGCGCGCGCGCTGGTGGCGGCCGCCGGCGGCTTCGAGGCCAATATCGACTGGCTGAAGGAAGGCTGGGGCGAGGTCGCCGAGAACTTCCTCATCCGCGGCACGCCCTACAATCGCGGCACGGTGCTGAAGATGCTGATGGCCGCCGGCGTCGAGACCATCGGCGACCCGACCCAGTGCCACGCCGTGGCGATCGACGCGCGCGCGCCGAAATTCGACGGCGGCATCATCACACGGCTCGACTGCGTGGTGTTCGGCATCGTCGTCAACAACAGGTGCGAGCGCTTCTACGACGAGGGCGAGGACATCTGGCCCAAGCGCTACGCCATCTGGGGCCGCCTCGTCGCCGCGCAGCCGGACCAGATCGCCTACATCATCTTCGACGCCCGCTCGCTCGAGCTGTTCATGCCCTCGCTGTTCCCCCCGATCAGCGGCGCCAGCATCGCCGAGCTGGCCGGCAAGCTGGGGCTCGACGCGGAAAAGCTCACCGCGACGGTCGAGGGCTTCAACGCCGCCGTCCAGCCCGGCACGTTCGACGACAAGACGCTCGACGACTGCCGCACCGACGGCCTCTCGCCGCCCAAGACGCATTGGGCGCGGCGGATCGAGACCGCGCCATTCTATGCCTATCCGGTGCGGCCGGGCATCACCTTCACCTATCTCGCCACAAAGATCGACCGCGAGGCGCGGATGCGCATGGCCGACGGGCGCCCGGCGCGGAACATGTTCGCCGCCGGCGAGATCATGGCCGGCAACGTGCTCGGCAGGGGCTATGCCGCCGGCATCGGCATGACGATCGGCAGCGTGTTCGGCCGGATCGCGGGACGGGAGGCCGCCAGCAATGCTCGCCAATGAACGCATCCACGCCACCGACACGCTGGCGGAAGCCGACCGGCTGATGACGGTCTGCAACTCCTGCCGCTATTGCGAGGGGCTGTGCGCGGTGTTCCCGGCCATGGAGATGCGCCGCTCCTTCGCCGATGGCGACCTCAACTACCTCGCCAATCTCTGCCATGGCTGCGGCGCCTGCTACCATGACTGCCAATTCTCGCCGCCGCACGAGTTCGACGTCAACGTGCCGCGCACGCTGGCGGTGGCGCGGGCGGATTCCTACCGCGCCTATGCCTGGCCGCGCGCCTTCGCGCCGCTGTTCGACCGCAACGGGCTCGCCGTCAGCCTGATCGCGGCGCTTGGCGTCGCCGGCTTCATCCTCGCCTTCGCCGCCTGGCACGACCGCGACGTGCTGTTCGGCACCCATCTCGACGCCGGCGCCTTCTATGCGCTGATGCCGCACAACGCGATGGCGCTGCTGTTCGGCGGCGTGTTCCTCTATGCGATGGTCGCCGTCGGCATGGGCCTGCGCGCGTTCTGGAACGACATCGGCGAGCCGGCCGCGACGCTGGTCGCCCCGAAGCCGCTCTGGCAGGCGATCAAGGATGCGGGGCGGCTGCGCTATCTCGACGGCGGCGGCGTGGGCTGCATGAACGAGAGCGACAAGCCGGACGACAATCGCCGCTTCTACCATCACTGCACGTTCTACGGCTTCATGCTGTGCTTCGCGGCGACCTGCGTGGCGACGCTCTACCACTACCTGCTCGGCCGCGAGGCGCCCTACCCGATCTACGACCTGCCGGTTCTGCTCGGCACTGCCGGCGGCGTCGGGCTCTTGATCGGCCCGGCGGGGCTGCTCGCCGCCAAGCTGCGGCGCGAGCGCATCCTGGTCGACGAGGCGCGGCTCGGCATGGACGTCGCCTTCCTCGTCATGCTGTTCCTGACGAGCCTCACCGGGCTCGCCCTGCTCGCCTTCCGCGAGAGTGCGGCCATGGGTCTGCTGCTGGCGGTCCATCTGGGCGTCGTGTTCGCGCTGTTCTTCACAATGCCCTACGGCAAGTTCGTGCACGGCCTCTATCGCTTCGCAGCGCTGGTGCGCTATGCGCGGGAAATGGCGCGCCACGGCGACGACGCGGCCGCCTGACGGCGGGACAGGGACCGTCCCGCCGGCCCTCGCCGCCCTCCCGGACAGCCGGCGATCAGATCGCCCCTGCCCGTCCCGCCGGCCTCATAACCCGCCGTTATGTGCCGGCGGAATAATGTGATTGGTTCTCCCGGCCGGAATGGTCTCTCCTCACGGAAAGACCGGGAGGAACAAATGCCCGCCGAGGCATTCGCTGCCGCGCAAAGCGGGAGCACGCATGGCATCCGGCCGGCCCGGATGATCGGGACGGCCGCGAACGCATCCGCATATATCGTCCGCGCTGCTCGGCGCCCATCGGGCGCGACGGATGGCCCGCGCGCGAGCGGCCAGCCGTGATGCTGTCGGTCCTGCCCGAACTTTCGCCGGCCATACTCGGCGTGCGGCACACGGCGCCCTCCTTCGGCGTGCCCGCCGACGCCTGCGACACCCATGTGCACGTCTTCGCGCCCGGCACGCTCTTTCCGTTCGCAGCCGGGCGGCACTACACCCCGCCGCCTGCCAGCGCCGCCGATCTCGTTGCCCATCAGCGCGCGCTCGGCCTGGAGCGCGTCGTCATCGTGCAGGCGAGCCCTTACGGGACCGACAATGCGTGCCTGCTCGACGCGCTCGCGCAGTTGGGATCGCAGGCGCGCGGCGTCGCTGTCCTGCCGGGCGACGTGGACGAGGAGACGCTGCATGCGCTCCACGACCGGGGTGTGCGCGGCGTCCGGCTGAACATCGCCACTGGCGGCGGGGCCGTCGACCGCGGGGACATCGCCCGCGACCTCACTGCTACCGCCGAGCGCATCGCGCCGATGGGCTGGCACCTGCAGATCTATGCCGCGATGGACCTCCTCGCCGGCCTCGCCGACGAGATCGCCGCCCTTCCGGTGACGACCGCGCTGGACCATTTCGCCCGACCGAGGCTGGACGACGCCGGCTTCGCCCACGATGCCCGCCGCATCCTGCGGCTGCTGGAGCGCGGTACGGCCTACGTCAAGCTTTCCGCCCCGCGCCGGCTGGCCGATCCCGATTCCCCCGCGCTGGCCCGTTGGGCCCGGGCGCTCATCGGCGCCAATGCCGAACGGGTGCTCTGGGGAAGCGATTGGCCGCACCCGCGCGCCGGGGCCGATGCCGGCAAGATCTTCCATCCCGAGGATGACGGCCTCGCCCTCGACCGCCTGGCGGGCTGGGCGGACGGGGCGACGACCCTGCGCCGCATCCTCGTCGATAACCCGGCGCGGCTGTACGGCTTCACCTGATCGCGCCCCGCGCCAACGGAGACTCCCATGTTGCACTCGCCGCCGGACGCCGGCTCGACCTCGGCCAGGATGTATGCCCGGGCGCGGGACGCTGAGGCCTTCGCTACCCGCGTGGTCGCGGCCAACGGCCTTCCCGAGGCCGACGCCGCCATCGTCGCCCGCTGCCTGGTGCGGGCGGACCTGCGCGGGGTCGACACGCACGGGCTGCAATATCTCTCGCACTATCTCAAGCGGGTGCGCTCCGGCCTCATCAACCCGCGGCCGGCGCTCGCGCTCGAGAAGGCGACGCCGGTCGCTGCCGCGCTGGACGGGCAGAACGCCTTCGGCTTCGTCACCTCGACCTTCGCGATGGACGGCGCCATCGGCATGGCGCGCGAGTTCGGCATCGGGCTGGTCGCGGCCCGCAACAGCACGCATTTCGGCATGGCCGCCAACTACGTGCTGCAGGCGGTGGAGGCCGGCTACATCGCGCTCGTCGCCACCAACGCCTCGCGCGCCATGCCGCCCTGGGGCGGGCGTGCGGCGCTGTTCGGCACCAGCCCGTTCGCGGCGGGCGCGCCGGGCGGCAGCGAAATCCCCTATGTGCTCGACATGTCGCCGGCGGTCGCCGCGCGCGGCAAGATCCGCAAGGCCGCCCGCCACGGGCAGGAGATCCCGCTCGGCTATGCGCTCGACAAGGAGGGCCGGCCGACCACAGATCCCAACGCCGCGCTGGACGGCGGCGTCGTGCTGCCGATCGGCGGGCCAAAGGGCTCGGCGATCTCGATGCTGATGGACATTCTCGGCGGAGTGTTCTCGGGCGCCGCCTTCGCCGGCGCCGTCGCCAACCAGTTCGAGGATTTCGAGCGGCCGCAGAATGTCGGCCATTTCTTCCTCGCGATCCGGCCGGGGCTGTTCGTCACCGAGGAGGCGTTCCGCGCCCGCATGGACGAGCTGGTGCGCACCGTGCACGGGGCGCCGCTCGCGGAAGGGTTCGACGAGATCCTGATGCCGGGAGAGCTCGAGGGCCGGCTCGAAGCCGAGCGCCTGGCACACGGCGTGCCATACAGCGCCACCGATCTGGCGCGCATCCAGGCCGAGGCCGCCGCGGTCGGGCTCGCGCCGCTCGAGGTGCAAGAGACGCCGTTCGAGGAGTGAGCGTTCCGGCGCGGCGGCGCGCCTCTCAGATGACGCCGTCGCGCCGCAGGGCCTCGACCTCGTCCGGATCGAGCCCGAAGCGGTCGACGAGGACGGCCTCGTTCTGCTCGCCGAGCCGGCTGCTGGGAACCAGCGGCATGGGCGGCACGTCCTCGAAGCGGATCGGGCTGTTCTGCACCACGATGCGCCCGAACTGGGGATGGTCGATCCGTTGCAGGCTGCCGCGCGCGTGCATGTGCGGATCGTTCACCACCTCGTCGAGCCCGCGCACCGGCGCGTGCGGCACGCGGTGGGCGAGGAACAGCGTCACCAGCTCGCCCTTCGTCCGCTCACGGGTCCAGTCGCCGACCAGCCGGTCGATCTCCTCCATATGGGCGACGCGCGACTTCAGGTCGGCGAAGCGCGGGTCGTCGCGCAGCTCCTCGCAATCCATCGCTTTCAAAAGCGCATGGAAGTGCCTGTTGTTGTTGCAGATAATGGCGATAAATCCATCCTTGGCGGGATAGACGTTGTAGGGTGATTCCGCGAGACCGCCATGGCGATTGCCGGTCCGCGTCGGCGCCTTGCCGCCATTGCCGTGATATAGCGCGAGATTGGAGCTCAGCGAGGCGTAGACCGCCTCCTGCATCGACACCTCCACCAGGCGCCCTTTGCCGGTGCGCTCGCGCTCGTACAGCGCGGTGGCGATGCCGGCATAGAGGTGGATGCCGGCGAAGAAATCGCACAGCGCCGGCCCGGACTTCACCGGCGGGCTGTCCGGGAAGCCGGTGATGCTCATGATCCCCGACATCGCCTGCACGGTGATGTCCATCGCCGGATAGTCGCGATACGGGCCGGACCGGCCATAGCCGGTGCTCGACGCGTAGATCAGGCGGGGATTGACCGCCCGCAGCTCGGCCGGGCCGAGGCCGAGGCGCTCGGTGACGCCGGGCGCGAAGTTCTCCACCAGCACATCGGCCCCGCGCGCCATGCGCAACAGCAGCTCCCGCCCCCGGTCGGACTTCAGGTCGAGGCTGAGCGACTTCTTGTTGCCGTTGAGCATGGCGAAGGGCAGCGCGGCACCGCCGATGCCGGCGCGCACCCGCAAATGCTCGCCCGTGCCCGGCGGCTCGATCTTGATGACCTCCGCCCCCGCCATCGCCATCAGGAAGGTGGCGTAGGGGCCGGCATAGATGTGCGACAGGTCGAGCACCGTGACGCCGGCCAGCGGATAGGCCGGGGCAGCGGCCTGTGCCGAGGCCTCCGCGGGCGAGGACGCGTCCGCCATCAGAACGTCCCCAGCGCCGCGAAGCCGTGGACCTCGTCGAAATCGGCGATGATCTTCTTGCCGACAAGGTCCTTCAGCGTCTCCGTCGTGCCCCCGCCGAGCGTGCCGTAGCGCGCGCCCCGATAGAGGCGCGAGACCGGATATTCATCAGTGAAGCCGTAGCCGCCATGGATCTGGATCGCCTCGCTGGTGACCCGGTTCGACATCTCGTTGCAGTACATCTTGGCGAGCGCGGCCATGTAGGGATCGGGGAACGGGTCGGCGGAGGCGCAGGCCCGGTAGAGCATGCCGCGCCCGACCTCGATGTCCCGGTACATCTCCGCCAGCTTCCAGCGCATGCCCTGGAAATCGCCGATCGGCTTGCCGAAGGCGCTGCGTGAACGCAGATACTTCACCGATTCCTCGAACGCGCCTTCGGCGAGGCCGAGCGAGATGCTGGGATTGAGGCAGCGCTGGGTGTTGAAGGCCGAGAGCAGCCTGCGGAACCCGTCCTCGCGGATGACGACGTTCTCCAGTGGCAGCTCGCAATCGTTGAACTGCACCTCGGCGAGGTTCTCGCCGCCCATGGTGTGGTAGCGCGCGGTCACCTCCAGCCCCGGCGTGCCGCGCTCGATCAGCACGCAGCCGATCCCCTCGCGCCCGGGCCGCCCGTCTATGCGCGAGAACACGACGAAGGCGGCCGCCTCGTCGACGCGGCTGATCAGCGTCTTCACGCCGCGCAGCACCACGCGGTCGCCGGAGATGGTGACATTGGTCCGGTAGTTCGCCACGTCCGTGCCCGCATGCGGCTCGGTCATGCAGATGGCGAGGATCGCGTCGCCGCTGCACACGGCCGGCAGCAGGCGCTGCTTGAAATGCTCGGGCGCGTAGGTGGCGATGATGCGGGTCTGGGTGCCCACCTCGCCCAGCACCGCCATCGCCGTGACGTAGCAACCCTTGGCGATCTCCTCGAGCACCAGCGCGGTGTCGAGCACCGGCAGACCCATGCCGCCATATTCCTCCGGCACCGCCATGCCGAGCACGCCGAGCTCGGCCAGCCGGTGGATGTTCTCCCAGGGAAAGGTGCCGTCCATGTAGCGCTGCGCGCGCGGCTTGAACTCGGCCTGCGTCACCTCGCGGATCGTCTGCACGATCGCCCGCTGCTCGTCAGTCAGATTGAAGTCCATCGTCGATTGTCCTCCCGCCCCTCCGGCCTGAAGGCGATGCCGGCCACGGCGATCCGCGGCCGGCATCGGGCAAGGCTCGTCTTCCGTCGCGCGGCCGGCGGGATCAGAGCTCGCGCAGGGCGTTGAACTGGTCGACATAGCCGGAGCCGTCGATCCGCACGCCGATCACCGTCGTCCGGCCGGAGCGCAGCGCGGCGCCGATCGCGTCCTGCAGGCCGTTCTCGGTGTCGACCGTGGTGCCGTCGGCCCCGAAGCCCTGCGCGATTTTCTCCCAGTCGCAGCCGCCGATGCCGACGCCGTGCCGGGGGATGCCCTTGATCTCCTGCTTGACCCGGATCAGACCGATCTCCCGGTCGTCGAACACGATGACGATGATGGGAAGGTTCTCGCGCACCGAGGTCTGGAGGTCCGCGACCGCCATCAGGAAGCCGCCGTCGCCGGTGAACGCCACCACCGGACGGTCGGGGTAGGCGAGCCGCGCGCCGAGCGCGCCGGGCACGGCGTATCCCATCGAGCCGAGGCCGTTGGAGGTGAGGAATTCGCGCGGCCCGTAGGACTGCCATTTCTGCACCACCAAGAGGCGGCTCGCGCCGGCGTCGCAGGTGGCGACGGTCTCGCGCGGCAGCACGGCGCGCGCCAGCTCCACCGTGCGCTGCGGCGACAGGCCGGTGCTCGGCGTGTTCAGCGCGTTGGCGACGTCAGTACGGAAGATGGAGGCAGCCTTCTCGCCCCAGTTGCCGCCGCTCGACAGCGCCGCGACCTTGCCCAGCAGCGTCTTCAGATTGCCGAGCACCTCGATCTGCGCCGGCACCAGCGCGTCGAGCGAGGGCGTCGAGGACAGCGCCACGACCGGGATCGTGTAGGGCCAGGCCTTGGGCTGCAGCTCGACCGCGTCCAGCCCGACCGCGATGATGAGGTCCGACTCCATGACGAGCTGGCGCTCGATCAGGCCGCCGATGATGCAGCCCGCGCGTAGCGGATGGTCCTCGGGTATCGCGCCCTTGCACTTCGAGGTGACGAGCACCGGCGCGCCCAGCGCCTCGGCGAGGCGCACCAGCTCTGCCGACGCCTTGTCCCAGAACACGCCGAGGCCGGCGAGCAGCACAGGCTTCCTTGCCGCGCCGATGCGGTCCATCAACGGCTGGAGCGCCTTGGTGTCGGGCTCCGGGCTGAGCAGGTTGGGCGAGAGCGGCGGCTCGGCGACCAGTTCGGTCGCGTCCTTCATGGTCTCGCTCTGCGGGATGTCGAACTGCACCGGCCCCGGCGCGGGCGCCGTCGCGGTGCGGATGGCCCGGCGCAACTGCTGGCGGATGGTGCGGGCGTCGACCGTCGTGCCCCATTTCACCAGCGGCGCGTAGAGCGCGAGCTGGTCGATGCGCTGGCGCAGCCCCACCTCCTGCGCCGGCTGCGAATAGCGATCGGTCAGCACGATCAGCGGCGCGCGGTCGAGCGCGGCATAGGCGACGCCGTTGACCATGTTGGCCGCGCCCGGGCCGCGGGTGGACAGGCACACGCCCGGCGAGCCGGTGATCTCGCCCCAGGTGGAGGCCAGCATGGCGCCGGCGGTCTCCTGCTTCATCAGGATGAAGCGCATGTCGCGCTGGCGCGCGGCCTCCATCAGCTCGACCGATTCACCTCCGGGATGGCCGACGAGAAACGGCGTTCCTGCCTCCTTGAAGGCATCGGCCATCACTTCCACCGTTGTCGCCATGCGTCAGTTCTCCCATTCGATGCCGCGCTTACGCGGCTGTTCTGATTGCGGACGTCCGGCCGGGCGAGGGCCGGTCACGCGGCGTTCGAGGTCATCCCACGTGCCAGTAGAGGCCCTTGGGCTCCATGTAGGTGCGCATCCCGGTCCGCCCCTTCTCGCGGCCGAGGCCGCTCTGCTTGAAGCCGCCGAAGGGGGTCGAGATGGAGGTTTCCTTGTAGGTGTTGATCCACACCGTGCCGGCGCGGATCGCCCGAGCGACCCGCCACGCCTTGGCGAAGTCCCGGGTCCAGATGCCGGCGGCGAGGCCGAACTCGGTGTCGTTGGCCTGCGCCACCAGATCCGCCTCGTCCCGGAACGGGAGGACGACCGCGACCGGGCCGAAGATCTCCTGCTGGGCGACGCGCGCCTCGTTGTCGAGGCCGGCGATCACCGTGGCGGGGTAGTAGGCGCCGGCGCCGAGAGCGCCTTCGGTCGGGATCGCCCCGCCGGTCAGGACCTTGCCGCCCTCGGCGCGCGCGGCCTCGACGGCGCGGGCGACATGGTCGCGGTGCTGGAAGCTCACCATCGGCCCGAGCGTGGCGGCCGCATCCTCCGGCGGGCCCATGCGATAGGCCTGCGTGCTGGCGCAGATGGCCTCGAGGAAGGCGTCGTGGATCGACGCCTCGACGAAGATGCGCGAGCCGGCGACGCAGGACTGCCCGCCGCCGGAGAAGATGCCGGAGGCGACGGTGGTGCGCGCCCGCTCGAGATCGGCATCGGCGAAGACGACGTGAGGCGACTTGCCGCCGAGCTCCAGCACCACCGGCCGCAGCCGCGCGCCGCAGGCCTTTGCGATCGCCCGGCCGGACGCGGTGCCGCCGGTGAAGCTCACCATGTCGATGTCCGGGTGGTCGACCAGCGCCCGGCCGACATCGGCGGCACCCGTCACGACGTTGACCACGCCGGCCGGCAGCCCGGCCTCGATCGCCAGCCGCGCATATTCGAGCGCGACGCGCGGCGTCACTTCGGAAGGCTTCAGCACCACGGTGTTGCCGGCGGCGAGGATGGGCGCGAGCTTCTGCGCCTCCAGCGTCAGCGGCGAGTTCCACGGCGTGATCGCCGCCACCACGCCGACCGGCTCGTAGACCGTCATGGTCACGCTCGGGCCGCGCTGGGTGTTCACCTCGCTCTCGAAGGTCTCGCAGACGGCGCCGTAATAGCGGAACGTCGCCGCCGCGCTCGCGGCCTGGCTGCGGCACTCGGCGAAGGTCTTGCCGTTGTCCTCCATCTGCACCCGGGCGAGCTCGTCGAGGCGCCCGCCCATCAGTTCGGCGATGCGGAAGAGATAGGCCGCGCGCTCGTGGCACTTCAGCCCACTCCAGGCGGGATCGGCGAGCGCCACCCGGGCGGCGGCGACCGCGTCGTCGACATCCGCCGCGCCCGCGCCGCCGATGCGCGCGACCTCCCGGCCGGTGCTCGGATCGATGGAGGAGAAGGCCTCGCCCGCGCCGGTGCGCCAGCCATTGGCGATCATGAAGGGGTGGATGGTCATGCTTACCTCCTGCCGCGTGAGTTGATGGCGTCCCGCAGCGGGCTCAGGCGGCCGTCCGGGGCGGCAGGGGAACGAGGTCCTCTTCCGGCAGGTTCTGGCCGTGCAGGAACCGGCGGGCATTGCCGATCGCCCGGGCGAGGACGGGCGCGAAATTGTCGACCGTCCCTCCCGCGACGTGCGGCGTCACCACCGTCTGGTCGAGCGTGAGCAGCGGGTTGCCGACCGGCGGCTCGGCCTCGAAGGCGTCGAGCCCGGCGGCGTAGACCCGCCCTTCGACCAGCGCCTCGTGGAGCGCCTTCTCGTCGACCAGCCCGCCCCGCGCGCAATTGATGAGGATCGCGCCCGGCTTCAGACTGGCGATGCGGGCCGCGTCGAACAGCTTCGCCGTGTCCCTGGTCAGCGGCAGGTGCAGCGAGAGGATGTCCGCGCGAGCCGTGATTTCGTCCAGCGAGGCATAGGCGACGCCCAGTTCGCGCTCGACACCGAGGTCGGCGCGCAGCGGGTCGTAATAGAGCAGTTCCGCCCCGAAGCCGGAGAGCAGCCGAGCGACCGCCTTGCCGATGGCGCCGAAGCCGACGATGCCCACGGTCCTGCCGTGGATCTGCCGGCTGTTGCCGCGCGCTGCCTCCTTGTCCCAGCCGCCGGCGCGGGTCTGGCGGTCGAGATAGGGCAGGCGCCGGCAGGCGGCGAGCATGAGCAGCAGCGTGTGCTCGGCGACGGGGATCGAATTGCCCGCCTGCAGCCGCGCCACGGTGATGTCGTGCGCGGCGCAGAAGTCGAGATCGATACGGTCGACGCCGGCGCCGAGCTTCTGGATGAAGCGCAGCTTCGGCGCTTCGCGCAGCAGCGACGCGGGCATGGGCGCGGCCATGACGAAGGCGATGTCGGCCCTGCCGAGCGCCCTCGCCTTCTCTTCCGCGCTCTGATCGGCGGCAATACTCAGCGACCAGTCGTCAGGAATGCCGGAAGCAATCATCTCCAGGATCTTGGGATGGAAAGGATCAATGATCCCAACGACAAGATTTGCCATGAAACGCTGCGCCGTCACTTCGTTCGGTGGGCGCAAAGATGAGACTGAAGGTGATAACGGTCCAATCAGTATGTCGCAGGGGAACATCAACCACGCTTATGGGGAGGCGCCGCCAGGCGCCAGTTCCCGCCGCCGCCTCGCTGGCAGGCGGCGGTGTGAACGCACTCGATAAGGAGAATAAGGGTAGCGCCGCTCTAGCCGCCGCTCGTCGGCGTCGCATCCGCGCGGGCCGTCATCGCCCGATAGACGGCGGAGGCCGGCTCGCGGCCGAGCCGGGCATGGACGAAGCGCACCGCTTCGATCAGCTTGGGAAGCGCGACGCCGGTGCGCACGCCCATGCCGTCCAACATATAGACCACGGCCTCGGTCGCGACATTGCCGCTGGCGCCGCGGGCATAGGGGCAGCCGCCGAGACCGCCAGCGGAAGCGTCAACCACCGACACGCCCTCCTGCAGCGCGCCGTAGATGTTCGCCAGCGCCTGGCCGTAAGTGTCATGGAAATGGACCGCCAGCGCCCCGACGGGCACCTCGCCGGCGACCTCGCGCACCAGTGTGCGTGCCTGCATCGGCGTGCCAACGCCGATCGTGTCGCCAAGCGAGATTTCGTAGCAGCCCTGCCGGTGCAGGCGGGCGGCCAGGCGCACCACCGCGGCGGACGGCACGCGCCCTTCATAGGGGCAGCCGAGCACGCAGGAGATATAGCCGCGCACGGCGAGCCCCGCTTCGAGCGCCCGCTCGATCACCGAGGCGTAGCGCTCCAGCGAGTCGTTGATCGAACAGTTGAGGTTGCGGAGCGAGAACGCTTCCGACGCCGCGACGAAGACCGCGACCTCGCGCGCGCCGGCGGCGATGGCCGCCTCCAGTCCCGTCAGGTTCGGCACCAGCACCGGCAGGCGCGCGCCGACCCCCGCGAGCCGACGCAGCACCTCGTCGGTGCCCTGCATCTGCGGCACCCACCGGGGCGACACGAAGCTGCCCGCCTCGACGGTAGCGAGCCCGGCGTCGAGCAGCTTTTCGATGAACGCCACCCGGTCCTGCACCGCCAGATGCGCGGCCTCGTTCTGCAGCCCGTCGCGCGGGCCGACCTCGACGATGCGCACGCTGTCCGCCACGCTTAGCCCTCCCGGCGCCAACTGGCCGGCCGCCGCTCGAAGAAGGCGGCAATACCCTCGGCCGCCTCCGGCCCTTCGCGGATGGTGGCGATCCATTCGGCCGTCAGGGCGAGAAGGGCCTCGTCGCGCGGATGGTCCTTCACCGCCGCGACCAGCCGCTTCGCCTGCGCGCGGGCGCCGGGTGCCGCCGCGGTCAGAAGCGCGACGATCTCCTCGCCGCGCGATGCGAGCCTCTCGCCGGCGACGACCTCGTGGACGAGGCCGATGCGCGCCGCTTCGGCGGCGGAGAAGGTCTCGGCGGTCTGGAACAGGCGGCGTGCCTGCCGGCTGCCGATCGCGTCGATGACATAGGGGCTTATGACCGCCGGTATCAGCCCCAGACGCGCCTCTGTGAGGCCGAAGCGCGCCTCCTCGGCGGCGATGGCGATGTCGCAGCAGGCCACCAGCCCGAAGCCGCCGCCATAGGCCGCGCCATGGACGAGAGCGAGGCTGGTCTTGCGCAGGCCGTCCAGCGTCGCCATCAGCCGGGCGAGCGCCTGCGCGTCGGCAATGTTGCCGGCGCGGTCGCGCGTCGCCGCCTCGCGCATCCAGCCGAGATCGGCGCCGGCGCAGAAGCTTCGGCCCTCCCCGTCCAGAACGACGACGCTCACGCCGTCGTCGGCATCGAGCTCGGCGAGCACGCGCGTCAGGCGCTCGATCATCTCCGCGTCGAAGGCGTTGTGCCGCTCCGGCCGCGCCAGCGTGACCCGGGCGACGCCCGTGCCCGGGCGGGAGACGCGCACGCTCTCAGCCATGGCCGCGCCGACGCTCCGCTCCGACGGTGGGGATTGGCCCGACGACGGCCCCTGCCCCGCGCCCGCTCATTCCTCGAACGCCTCCTGTCGCCGGCTGCGGATGGCCGGGATCGCCACCATGATCAGCAATATGGCGGTGATCGCCAGCAGCACGGCGGAGATCGGCCGGGTCACGAAGACCGAGAAGTCGCCCTTGGAGAGAACCAGCGCGCGCCGGAAATTCTCCTCGATCATCGGGCCGAGGACGAAGCCGAGCATGAGCGGCGCCGGCTCGCAGTGGAGCTTGTGCAGCACATAGCCGAACAGCCCGAAGCCGGCGGCGAGATAGATGTCGAAGATCGAGTTCTGCACCGAATAGACGCCGATGCAGCAGAACAGGATGATCGCCGGGAAAAGCACCCGGAACGGCACGCTGAGCAGCTTCACCCAGATGCCGACCAGCGGCAGGTTGAGGATGACCAGCATCAGGTTGCCGATCCACATCGACGCGATCAGCCCCCAGAACAGCGTCGGATTGGTCGTCATCACCTGCGGGCCGGGCTGGATGTTGTGCACGATCATCGCGCCGAGCATCAGCGCCATGGTCGCGCTGCCGGGAATGCCGAGCGTGAGCGTGGGAATGAAGGCGGTCTGTGCGGCCGCGTTGTTGGCCGCCTCCGGCCCGGCGACGCCCTGGATCGCGCCCTTGCCGAAGCGCTCGGGCGTGCGCGAGGTCTTCTTCTCCAGGCTGTAGGCGAAGAAGGAGGCGAGCGAGAGACCCGCCCCGGGCAGGACGCCGACCAGCGAGCCGATGGCGCTGCCGCGCAGCACGGCGGGGGCCATGTCCTTGAAGTCCTGCCAGCTCGGCCAGAGCCGGGTGATCGGACTGCTGAGCGCGTCGCGTATCTCCTTGCGTTCCAGCGAGGTGATAACCTCGCCGAAGGCGAAGATGCCGACCGCGATGACGACGAAGTCGATGCCGTCCCAGAGCTGCGGCAGCCCGAAGGTGTAGCGCATCGCGCCGGAGGCGACGTCGGTGCCGACCAGCCCCAGCAGCAGGCCGAGCACGATCATGCCGATCGACTTGATCAGCGGCCCCGATGCGAGCGACACGGCGCCGACGAGGCCCATCGCCATCAGCGAGAAATACTCGGCCGGGCCGAAGCTGAAGGCGAGCTGCGTCAGCGGCGCGGCGAAGGCGGCGAGGATGAAGGTGCCGACGCAGCCGGCGAAGAACGAGCCGAGCGCCGCGGTGGCGAGCGCCACCCCCGCCCGCCCCTGCCGCGCCATCTGGTGGCCGTCGATCACCGTCACCACAGACGAGGTTTCGCCCGGCAGGTTCACCAGAATGGCGGTGGTGGAGCCGCCATAGGCCGCCCCGTAATAGATGCCGGCCAGCATGATCAGCGCCTCGAGCGGGTCGAGGCCGAAGGTGAAGGGCAGCAGCATCGAGATCGTCGCCAGCGGGCCGAGGCCCGGAAGCACGCCGATCAGGGTGCCGAGCACCGATCCCAGGAACGCATAGAACAGGTTGTTGAAGCTCAGAGCGGTCGAGAAGCCCAGAGCCAGATGGTCGAGCAGTTCCATGGCGGGTTCCTAGAAGGTCGCGAAGGGCGGCCAGATCGTGAACTGCAGATCCAGCAGCCACACGAACAGCGCCAGCGTGAGCGCGAGCAGCACGGCGGCCGTCGCCAGCGCCACGCGCCAGGAGAAGTCGGGCCCCGCGAAGCTCACCCCGATGACGAGGAACAGCACGGAGACGATCAGTCCGGCATGGGGAAGCAGGAAGCCGAAGGCGACCACGCAGGCGAGCACGGTGAAGAGCCCGCGCATCGACCAGCGTTCCATCGGCTCGGCGGCGACGCGGGAGCGGACGGCGTTGAAGATGACGACCGCGCCGATGACCGTGAGGATCACCCCCAGCCAGAACGGGAAATAGCCGGGGCCCATGCGCGCGGCCGTCCCCATGCGATAGCCCGAGGCCCCGATCGTGAACGCCAGTCCGAGCACGACGTAAAGCAGGCCCGCCCCGACATCCCTGTGGTTGACGGTCTTCATGCGATTGCTCATTCCCGTGGGATACCGAGGATCGATCCGGCAGCGGCGCGCCGCGGCCCCGCTGCCGGCTAAGGACTACTCGATCTTGATGCCCGCCTTGTCGGCCACTTCCGGCCACTTCTTGAGCTGGGCGGAGATCAGGTCGGAGAATTCCTGGACCGACATCGGCGTCGGGCGGCCGGCGTCGCGGGCGAGGAACTCCTTGGTCGCCTCGGTCGACATCACCTTGTTGATGTCGGCGTTGAGCTTCTCCACGACGTCCATCGGCGTGCCGGCGGGCGCCATGATGCCCCACCATTGCTGCACGTCGACGCCGGGAATGCCGGCCTCGTCGGTGGTGGGGATGTCGGGAACCACCGTGGCGCGCTCCTTGCCCGTGACGACGAGGCCGCGAAGCTGGCCGCCCCGGATCAGCGGCAACGCCTGCGTCATGCTGCTCATGAACATGTCGGAATGGCCGCCGATCACCGCGGTCATCGCCTCGGAGCCGCCCTTGTAGTGGACCGGCGTCAGGGTGATGCCGGCGCTCTGGGCGAACAGCTCGGCGCCGAACTGGTTGACGGTGCCAAGGCCGGAATCGGCATAGTTGAGCTCCTGCTTCTTCGCCGTCGCCACCAGCTCCTGCACCGTCTTGGCCTCGAGCGCCTTGCCGACCACGAGCACGAGCGGCACCTGCCCGAGCATCGCGACCGGCTGGAAGTCCTTGCGCGGGTCGAAGGGCAGGTTCGGCTGTACGGCCGGGTTCATGGTGAAGGTGACGGAGGCGATCAGCAGCGTGTAGCCGTCCGGCGCCGCCTTCGACACATGCGCCGAGCCGATGGCCGCGCCGGCTCCCGGCATGTTGTTGACGACGACCGGCTGGCCCCAGATCTTGCTCAGCCCGTCGCCCAGATGGCGCGCGAGGATGTCATTCGAACCGCCGGCCGCGAAGGGGACGATCAGCGTCACGGGCTTGTCTGGAAACTCTGCATGCGCTGCCGCCGAAAATAACAAGGCGGCCGCCGCCGCGATCGCGCTGCGCAGGTACCTCATGGGCTTTTCCTCCAGGCTTTATCTCTTTTGATTTTGCGGGTGCCGTCCCGTCGTTTTCGAACGCTTCTCCGTGGCAGGATGGGTCGAGGCTACCTCGCTGGACGGGCATCAAAGGCGATGCCCCCGATGGTGTCGAATAAAAAAAGGGCCGCCCGCCATAAACAGATCTTCTATATCTCGCCGTCGCGTATAACTTTTCGCAAATGGTCGACGAAGTCGTTGACGATGATCGAGCGCGGCGCGTCCTTGGGCTGGATGATCAGCGTCTTGGCCTCGATCCGCGGGCGCAGCTTACGCACGACCACTCCCGGGATACCCATGGAATCGACGAGCTGGGGATCGACGATGGCGACCCCCGCCCCGAACCGCGCCAACATGATGCCGGTCAGCGCGATGCTGACCTGGATGGCGATGACCGGGGCGATCCCGGCCTGGCTGAAGGCGCGGTCGACGAAGGGGCGGAACACGATCTGCGGCTGGTAGGTGATGATCGGATAGGGCTCGAGTTCGGCGACGTTGATCTCGTCGCGCTCGACCAGCGGGTGGTCGTCGGGCATGACGCAGGCGAGGCTCCAGCTCATCAGCTCCTGCGTGTCGACGGCGCTGCTGACGATCGGCTCATGGGCCAGCCCCATCTCGACCTCGCGGTTGATCACCCGGTCGAGCACCTGCGGCGAGGTGAGCGACTGCAGCGTGCAGCGCACATGCGGGCGCTCCACCAGGAACGAGGCCATCGCCTTGGCGAGATAGCCATTAGCGATCGGAAACGCCGCCGCCACCGACAGCGTGCCGAGCCGGCCGCCCACAAGGTCCTGCGCCAGGCGGCCTACCGCATGGACCCGGCCGAAGATCGCGGCGACGTCGGGAAAGATGGCGTGCGCCTCCTCGGTCGGCTGCAGCCGCCCGCCGCACCGCAGGAACAGCTTCATGTTGAGCCGGCTTTCCGCATGCTTGAGCACGGCGCTGATGGCGGGCTGGGTCACGTTGAGCAGCCGCGCCGCCCCCGTGACGGAACCCGTTACCATTATGGCATGAAAGACCTCCATATGACGAAGCGTCATCATGGCAGCGTTTCCTCCTCGACTCCCCGGCGGGGATAATTTTGTTTTATGTCTTGAGGCTAAACCTAGCGCCGAAAGTGATGACGGGTAAGAGCGGGCCTGCGCGTGGCATCGCGGGGGCTCTCCCGCTATGGTCGCCGCCGACCGGATCGCCCTCACCCTGGAATCGCCTCACCCCGGAGATGCCCGTGACCGATGCTGCTCCCCTCGTCCTCGATGGCCGCCTTTGGCGCTATGCGCTCGCCTTCTACGCCGCGCCGGGCGCTTCCGCCGCCTGCCTGCGGCTGCAGGACGAGGCCGGGGTCGACGTAGTCGAGCTGATCTTCGCGCTCTATGCCAGCCGCGTGCTGGGCCTGCCAGTCGACCGCGCCCTGCTGGAAGCGGCGCGGGACGACCTCGGGGTGTGGCGGCAGGACACGGTGCTGCCGCTGCGCGCGATCCGCCGCCGCCTCAAGCCGGGGCGCACCGACTGCCCGGACGCGACCAAGGAAGAACTGCGCCGCCTCGTTCAGCAGGCCGAGCTCAAGGCCGAGCAGATCCAGCTCGCCCTGCTTGAGCGGTGGGCGCAGGCGCGGCCTGGGGCCGGCGGGCCGGCCTCTTCCGCGATGGACGCGGTAGCCGAGGTGCTGGCGCTGTCGAACGCCACGCCCGAGGGCGCGCTTGCCGATGCCGTCGGCACGGTGATCGCGGCGGCCGGGGCGGCCACCTAGCTAGCCGGTCCAGAGTCCAAAGAGGGCGATCAGCATCCAGGCCAGCGCGCCGGCGAGCGGGGGCAGGTACCACGAGGCGGACAGGCGCGTGAGTACGAAGCGCGAGCCCATGAGCGGCAGTTCGTAGGACAGGATGCGATGCACCGCGAAGATCGACCACGACGCCAGGAACGCGATGATCTGCGGCCGCCCTGCCCCCATCTGCCAGACCGTCAGCGCGAGCGGGAAGGTCACCATCGGCCCGCCGGGCACGAAGGCGCCGAAGGCGGAGGCGAGGAGGATGCCCTTCCAGCCGCTGCCCTCGCCGATCACCGGGCCGATAGCCTCGGTCGGAACGAAGTGCTCGATGCTGGAGGCGACGTAGAGCGCCATCGGGATGCGCACGGCGAGGCTTCCGCCCTGCCGGCCGACCTGCGCCAGCGCGCCCTTCAGCCGCCCTGGCTGGCGGACCAGAACGGCGATGAAGGTGCCCGTCGCGAGGCACGCCATGATGATGAGGCCGATATTCACTCCGCCTCCTCCTCGCGGCGCATGCGGAAGAACTCCAGCCGCGAGGCGAGGAACTGCGCGCCCAGCCCGGCGAGGATCGGCAGCGGAAGGCTGCTGACGAGGCGCAGCAGCCCGAACTCGACGCCCATGAACGGGATCTCCCACACCAGCAGCCGGTTGACGCCGATGGCGGCCCAGGCGACGAGGAAGGCGGTGAGCGCCCCGACATCCGCTCCCGCCTGGTAGAGGGCGAAGACCAGCGGGAAGGAGGCGAACGGCCCGCCCGGCATGAGGGCGCCGACCAGGGTGGCGATGACGAGCCCGCGCAGCCCGGCTTCGGCGCCGAGCCATCGGGCCACGCGCTCGCGCGATACCAGTATGCTGCTGAAGGCGGCGATCAGCAGGCCGAACACCAGCTCCGGCGCCACCTGAAGCGCTTCCTCGGCGGCAAAGCCCGCGCTCTGCAAAGCGAGGGGCATGCCACCCTTCCACCAGTTGGCGAAGGCCGCCACGACCGCAAATCCGACGAACATCAGCGAGGTGCGGCTCAGCACGGGCACGGCTCCGGTGGAGACGAAAGGCGGCGCGCGCTCACGCCGCGTCGGGCTTGCGTTCGGCGAGGCGCGACAGCGCCAGATGCAGCCGCTGCGGCGTCACTGGAAGCTGGGTCACGGTCCCGGGCATGCCGAGCGCATCGTCGATGGCGCCGGCGATGACGGCGCCGACGGCATTGATGCCCCCCTCGCCCGCCCCTTTGATGCCGAGCGGGTTGCGCGGGCTCGGCGCCTCCTCGGTGATGAGGCATTCGATCGGCGGCGTTTCGCTGGCGGTCGGCATCAGATAGTCGGCGAAGGTGATCGCCAGCGGATCGCCGGTCTCGTTATAGGTGAACTCCTCCAGCAGCGCGCCGCCCAGCCCCTGCATGCAGGCGCCGACGAGTTGCCCGCGCACCAGCCGCGGATTGAGCGAGCGGCCGACGTCATAGGCGATGAGGAACTGCTCCACCGTCACCTGGCAGGTCTCGCGATCGACGCGGACCTGGGCGAAATGGGCGCCATAGGGAAAGACGGTGTGGTCGGTGTTGAACCAGCCCTCGGCGGTGAGCCCGGGCGAACGGCCGTCCAGCAGCGGCGCGCCGGGCGCCAGCTTGCCGGCGAGCTCGGCCAGTGTCATCACCGGCTCGTCCGGCGCGCTCAGCCGCACCACCGCGCCGCCCTTCAGGGATAGCTGGTCGGCCGGCGTCTGCAGCAGCTCGGAGGCGAACATCAGCGCGCGTTCGCGCAGGTTCATCGAGGCGACGTGCACCGCGTTGCCGGTGAGCACGCTGGCCCGCGCGGCGTGGGCGCCGATGCCGTGGGCGATGCGGTTGGTCTGGCCGTGGATGACGCGGATCATCTTGTAGTCGACGCCGATCGCCTCGGCGCAGATCTGCGCCATCACGGTCTCGAAGCCCTGCCCGACCGAGGCGCCGCCGGTCAACACCTCGACCCGGCCCGCGGTGTCGACGGTGATGCGCGCGCCGTCCGACGGGCCGCGCCCGCTCTCCTCGACGAACACGCCGACGCCGAGGCCGACGCATTCGCCGGCGGCACGGCGCCTCTCGACCTCGCGCCGGCGCCCCTCCCAGTCGAAGGCGGCCAGCCCCTTCTCGAACAGCGCGGGATAGTCGCCCGAATCGAGCGCCAGTTCCTCGACGCCGGGCTGATCGAAATGGATGGTGTGCGGCATCATCTCGCCCGGGATGATGTTGCGCCGGCGCAGCTCCACCCGGTCCATGCCGAGCTTCGCGGCGATGGCGTCCATCATCCGCTCGCGCACGAAGGTGCCCTCATAGCGGCCCGGCGCGCGATAGGTCGCCGCCGGCGTCTTGTTGGTCAGGCGGAAATGGCCGACCGAGCGATAGGCGCCGATGAGATAGGGCCCGGTAAGCATGCTCATGGTGCGCGCCACCACGCGGGCGCCATGGGTGCGCACATAGGCGCCCTGGTCGTGGAAGAACTCGTTGTCGAGCCCCAGCAGCCGGCCGTCCTTCGACACCGCGGCCCGCACCAGGTGGTGCTGGTTGCGCGAGTGGTTGGCGGCCATCAGGTGCTCGCGCCGGTCCTCGATCCACTTGACGGGACGGCGCAGGCGCTGGGCGGCGAGCAGCACCAGCACGTCCTCGGGGTAGAGCTCGCCGCGAATGCCGAAGCCGCCGCCGACATGGCCCTCGAACAGGTGGATCGAATCCGGCGGCCGGCCGAGCATGCGCACCAGCGTGTCGCGGTTGCGGTGCGGCACCTTGGCCGCGCCGTGCAGCTCGAGAATGTCGCGCGCGGCGTCATAGCGCCCGATCGCGCCGCGCGTCTCCATCGGCACGCCGGAATGCCGGCCGACCATCAGGTCCAGCTCGACGATGTGGTCGGCAGCGGCGAAGGCGGCGTCGATGTCGCCATAGGAATGGCGGATGACGGTCGGCTCGGTGTCGTGGCCGGCCGAGAATTCGCTCGGTGCCGCGCTCGGGTCGAGCACCGGCGGCAGCGGCTCGATGTCGGCGAGGATCATCTCGGCGGCATCCTCGGCCACATAGGGATCGGTCGCGAACACGGCGGCGACCGGGTCGCCGACATAGCGCACCTTGTCTTTCGCCAGCACATATTGGCGATAGGGCTTCAGCACGGCGGCGGAGGGGTCGCGGAAGTCGATCGGTGGCAGGTCGGCGATGTCGGCCTGGGTCCAGATCGCAACCACGCCGGGCAGCGCGCGCGCGGCGGACAGGTCGATGCCGCGCAGGTGCCCGTGCGCGTAGGCCGAGCGCACGATCCGCATGTGGAGCTGGTTCGGGAAGGAGATATCGCCCGCATAGGCGCCACGGCCCATCACCAGGGGACGATCCTCGAGGCGGTCGACCGCATGGCCGAGGATGTCACGATCTTCGGCGCGCGGCGGAACGGGATAATCGTGGCTCATGAAGGTCCTGTCGGATGCGGGGCGGTCCCTGGCGGCCGCGCCAGCCTTGTCGGCACGATCCAGCAGCCATGAAACCGAGTCTGCGTGCAAAAATCAACACTAATACCAAATATGGCACTACTCATCCGACCAACATCGCTTAAGCCGCTCCCGCAGCGCACCCGCGAACCCTTGTGCCGGCAAAGGTGAGGTGGATTCCGCCCCTATCGTCCGCTCCTTCGCCTCCAGCCGGGCCCGCCTCGTCCGCACTCAAGCCACAATCCAGTTTCCGCGCTAGCTCCGCCGATAATTTCCAAAATTCGTACTTGTCCTAATTTTGGTTGACTTGATCCCGGCGCTGCGTTCGGATTGAGGCCGGCAGGCTCGTCCAACGAGGCATGCCGGCGTCGCAGCGGCGCCAGGTTGCCTGCCCTGTTCAAACCAGAAGGGAACTCAAGCGCATGCGGAAATATGTGACGGCTCTCCTGGGTGTCGCGTCGTGTCTGGCGCTCGCGACCACCCACCTCAAGGCCGAGACGGTCGAGGAGTTCTACAAGGGCAAGCAGATACGGGCGATCATCGGCTACAGCGTCGGTGGCGGCTACGACACCTATACGCGCCTGCTCGCGGCCCATCTCGGCAAGCACATCCCCGGCAACCCGACCGTGGTGCCGGAGAACATGCCCGGCGCCGGCAGCCTGAAGGCGGCGAACTACCTGTTCAACGTCGCGCCCAAGGACGGCACCGTGATCGGCACCTTCGCGCGCGGCCTGCCGATGGAACCGCTGATCGGCGGCAGCGCTACCCATTTCGACGCCTCCGCCTTCTCCTGGCTCGGCAGCATCTCCGACGAAGCGAGCGTCTGCGTGACCGGGGCCAATTCGAAGGTCACGAGTTGGGACCAGGCGAAGACCACCGAGTTCACCGTCGCCGGCGAAGGCTCGGGCTCCGATCCCGACATCTTCGCGACCATGCTGAAGAACCTGTTCGACGTGAAGATGCGCCTCATCACCGGCTATCCCGGCACCAACGAGATGACCATGGCGATCGAGCGCAGCGAGGTCGACGGACGGTGCGGCTGGTCCTGGGCGGTGCTCAAGGCCACCAAGGCGGACGAGCTCAAGAACAACAAGCTGCACGTCATCCTTCAGCTCTCGCTGCGCGAGATCAAGGACCTGCCGGACGTGCCGAACGTGATGGCGATCACCACCACGGAGAAGCAGCGCGAGGTGCTGCGCCTCGTCCTCGCCCGGCAGGTGATCGGCCGCCCCTATGCCGCCCCTCCCGGCATTCCCAAGGACCGGCTCGAGGCGCTGCGCAAGGCGTTCGACGAGACGATGAAGGACCCCGCATTCCTCGCCGATGCCGAGAAGGCCGGCCTCGAGGTCGACCCGGTGAGCGGCGCGGAAGTGGAGGATCTGATCCGCGGCCTCTACGCGCTGCCCAAGGACGAGGTCGCCAAGGCCCGCAGCGTCATCGTCGAGTGATCGGTGAGGCGAGCAAAGGAAAGGGCCGCGACGGCAATGTCGCGGCCCTTTCTTTCGTCTGAAGGAGGCTCGGCGGCTATTTCGCGGCGCCGGAGATTTCCGCCACTTCGTCGAGCAGCGCCTTGGGCGTGGTGTAGAGCTGGTCGAGAAGTTGCTCGATGCGCTGGCCGGTGATGGGGCGCACGTCGAGCTTCTGCTTGGCGGCATCGGCCAGGAACTCCGGGTCCTTCACGGTCTCGTCGAACGCCTTGCGCAGCAGCGCCAGCGTCTCGGGCGGCACGCCCGGAGGGGCGGCATAGGGACGGCCCATGACGTTCGGCCCGAGGATGAAGGCGAGCAGGCGCTTCTGCTCGTCGGTCTTGGCGAAGTCCATCACGTTCGGCACGTCGATGGAGGGGTCTTTCTCCAGCCCAGCCTGCAGGATGATGCGGATCTTGCCCTCGTCGAGGAGCTGGCTGAAGCGGCTGCGCACCGAGCTCAGCGACACGCCGCACAGGCCGTCGATCTCGCCGCGCTCGACCGCGAGGAACATCTCGCTCGTGCCCGGATAGCCGGTGACCAGCTTGGTCTTGGTGCCGAACAGTTTCTGCAGCGCGATCGCCATCGTGTCGACGTCGGAGCCGCGGCCTTCACCGCCGAACACGTGGTCCTTGGTCAGCATGTCGTCCCAGGTGGCAATCGGCGACTTGGTGGAGGTCAGGCAGACCGTGGTCTCACCGGAGATCGAGCCGATCCAGCTGAACTTGCGCGAGTCGTAGCCGGCGTCGCCCAGCAGCGGCGCCACCGCCGCCTGCTGCGCGAAGGTGCCCATCACCGAGCCGTCCCTCGGCGCCACGCTGAAGATGTAGTTGGCCGCCTTCAGGCTTCCCGCGCCCGGCATGTTCTGCGGCAGGAAGACCGGCTCGCCCGGCAGGTGCTTACCCATGTGCCGCGACAGCAGGCGCGCATAGGCGTCATATCCCCCGCCGACGCCGTAGCCGATGATGACACCGATCTCCTTCGCCGGCGCCGGCTCGACCGCGCGCGCCGCCGGCATATGGAGCGCGAGCAGGGAGGCGGCGAGCGCCGCCACCGTGAAATGTCTGTGCATGGCTGGTCCCCGTCTGGTCCGTTTCTGTCCTTCGGCTCCCGCCGAAGCCGGCCCCAGAGTGGAAGCAATTTTTGCTCCAGGTCAATTAATTGTTTAAATATTGGCACAACTCACCGAAATTGGCCACATTTCCCGAAGTTGACGGGAGACCCATCTCGCCGACAGCAAAAATCCAGCTCGGGCGACGTCGCGACCCGCCCCTGCGCCGCACTCCGCGGCACTCGGCCGGTCGCAGTCATGCCCGTCCGGCGCCGGGCCGCTGCCTCGGAAACGGGCAAAATGCGAAGTAAACGCTGATGTTTGTCCGCCAATGACGAGATGGTTATTTTTTGAACAAAGACACCCATTGACGCGGGCCGCAGAGGGTGTTCCATTTTTCGTACATCCACGCAGATGGCAGCCGCGCAAGAAGGCTGCCCGGAGGTACGGTTCATGCTTCAGGCGACCACCCGCAACCAGGACCTGCGCTCCTGGATCGAGGAGATGGAGGCCGCCGGTGAGCTCCTCTCCATCATGGGCGCCGACCACGAGCGTGAGATCGGCGGCATCGTCGACATCTACCAGCGCAAGATCGGCGGCCCGGCGCTGCTGTTCGACCAGGTGCCGGGCTATCAGCCGGGCTTCCGCGTGCTGGCCAACCTGTTCGTCTCGGTGAAGCGCATCGCCCTCACCCTTGGCCTGCCGGAGGACATCAGCGAGGTCGAGCTGGTCCGCTTCTGGCGCGACCGCTTCAAGAATACGCCGGTGATCCCGCCCGAGGAGGTCGAGACCGGCCCGATCCTTGAGAACGTCGCGTTCGGCGACGACATCGACCTGCTGAAGATTCCGACGCCGCGCTGGCACGAGGGCGACGGCGGCTACTACATCGGCACCGGCTGCATGGTGATCATGAAGGATCCCGACAGCGGCTGGATCAATTACGGCGCCTATCGCGGCCAGGTGCACGACAAGGCGCTCGCCACTGTCATGGCCTCCAAGGGCAAGCATGGCGACATCATCATGCGCCGCTACCACGAGCGCGGCGAGCCCTGCCCGATCGCGGTGGTGGTGGGCGTCCATCCCGGCCTGTTCTCGGTCGCCGGCCTCGAAATCCCCTATGGCAAGAACGAGTATGACGTCGCCGGCGGTCTGATGGGCCAGCCGATCCGCGTCATCCGTGGCCCGAAGACGGGCCTGCCGATCCCGGCCGAGGCGGAGATCGCCTATGAGGGCTTCATCCATGAGGGCGACCGCGTCGACGAGGGCCCGCTCGGCGAGTGGACCGGCTACTATGCCGGCGGCCTGAAGAAGGAGCCGGCGATCCGCGTCGCCAGCCTGATGCATCGCAACGATCCGATCCTCACCGGCTGCATCCCCGCCGTGCCGCCCAATGATGACACCTTCTATCGCGGCACCTACCGCGCCGGCGCCGTCTGGCACGAGATGGAGGCGGCCGGCGTGCCGGAGGTGCGGGGCGTGTGGTCGCACGAGGCCGGCGGCAGCCGCATGTGGCTGACCGTCTCGATCAAGCAGATGTATGCCGGCCACGCCAAGCAGGCCGGCCTCATCGCCTCGCAGTGCCATGCCGGCGCCTATGCCAACCGCGTGGTCGTGGTGGTCGACGAGGACATCGACCCGGCGGACATGGACCAGGTGGTGTGGGCCATGTGCACCCGCTGCGACCCGCGCGACGACGTGGACATCCTCAAGGGCTGCTGGAGCACCACGCTCGACCCGCGCGCCTATCCCGACGAGACCCGCAACATGAACTCGCGCATGGTCATCGTCGCGTGCAAGCCGTGGAACCGCATCAAGGACTGGCCGCAGGTGGTGCGCAACAGCGCCGCGCTCGACGACCATCTCCGGGCGAAATTCGGCCCGTCCCTGCCGTCCTTCTTCTGAGCGGCGCCATGAACCCGGGGAGGCCAGCCATGCCCACCGCGCTCTCTGACACCCCCGCCCGCGACCTCGCCGCCGGCACGGGCCCGCGCGAGAGACCGGCGGCGGCCGATGCGCTGCTGAGCCTGCGCGGCGTGCGCAAATCCTATGGCGGCGTGGCGGTCGCGGTGGAAGGTGTCGACCTCGACCTCGCGCCGGGCGAGATCCTGACGCTGCTCGGCCCCTCGGGCTGCGGCAAGACCTCGACGCTGCGCATCGCCATCGGCCTCGAGCGGGCGAGCGACGGCGAGGTCTGGCTCGGCGGCCAGCTCGTCGACGCCCCTGCCCGGCGCATCTTCGTGCCCCCGGAGCGGCGCAACATGGGCATGGTGTTCCAGTCCTACGCGATCTGGCCGCATATGAGCGTGTTCGAGAACGTCGCCTATCCCTTGCAGGCCCGCCGCAGGCCGGCGGCGGAGATCAAGGCGGAGGTCGACCGCCTGCTCGACATGACCGGGCTCTCCAGCTTCGCCGACCGGCCGGGCACGCGCCTGTCCGGCGGCCAGCAACAGCGGGTGGCGATCGCGCGCGGCCTCGCCGCCGGCTCGGGCGTGCTGCTCATGGACGAGCCGTTCAGCAATCTCGATTCCCATCTGCGCAACCACATGCGCGCCGAGGTGAAGCTGCTGCAGCGCAAGCTCGGCATCGCCGTGCTGTTCGTCACCCACGACCAGTCCGAGGCGCTGGCCCTGTCGGACCGCATCGCGGTGATGCGGGCCGGCCGGATCGAGCAGATCGGCCCGCCGACCGAGCTCTACAACAACCCGGCCTCGGCCAATGTGCGCGACTTCCTCGGCGAGAACATGCGCCTTTCCGGCCGCGTCCGCGCGCGGGGGCGGGACGCGGGCCTCACCGTCGAGCTCAGCGAGGGCAATATCTGCCTGGTGGACGGGCAGGACCACACGGGCGGCGCGCCGGTCGGCTCGCCCTGCCTGCTCTCCATCCGGCCCGAGCATGTGCGCGTTGAGCCGGCCCCCGCCGGCCCGCACACGGTCGAGCCGAACGTGGTCGCCGGCCGCATCCTCGCCATGCTGTTCCTCGGCTCGGCCTTCGAGGCCAGCGTGCGGCTCGCCTCCGGCGCCGTGGTTACGACGATGCTCGGCTCCGACACCGAGCTGAAGGAAGGGCAGGCGGTGCGGCTCGTGCTGCCGAAGCTCCGGCTCCACGCCTGGCCGGAGGACTGAGCGATGAGCACCGCCGATCTCGCCGCCGTCTCGCCGCCGGCCCGGGTCGGCCCCCTCACCCTCGGCGCCGCCTACTGGCTGTTCATCGCCGCCGTCGCGGTCGTCACGCTGTTTCCCGTGGTGGTGCTGTTCGTCACCGCCTTCGAGGTCGGCACGTTCGGGCGCGAGACCGTGTTCGGCTTCGACAACTGGATCGAGCCGTTCCGCAGCCCGCGCCTGCTGGAGGCGCTGTGGAACACGCTCACCCTCAGCGCCGCGCGCCAGATCATCGCCCTCGTGGTGTCGATCGGCCTCGCCTGGCTGATCGCGCGCAGCAACCTGCCGGGGCGCGGCTGGCTGGAGGTCGGCTTCTGGATCGCCATGTTCATGCCGGCGCTGCCGGTGACCATGGCGTGGATCCTGCTCGCGGGCGGGCGCAGCGGCCTGATCAACATCTGGCTGCGCGACCTCTCCTCCTTCCTGCCCTACCCGCTGTTCAACATCTATTCCTGGGGCGGCATCATCTGGGTGCACCTCGTCACCTCGACCATCCCGATCAAGGTGTTCCTGCTCATCCCGGCGTTCCGCAACCTCGACGCCTCGCTCGAGGAGAGCGCGCGCGCCTGCGGCAGCGGCCTGATCGAGACCATCCGCCGGATCGTGGTGCCGCTGATGGTGCCGATTCTGGTGGTGACGACGCTGATCGGCCTGATCGGCGCCATGCAGTCCTTCGAGATCGAGCTGATCCTCGGCACGCCGGCGTCGATCGACGTCTATTCCACGATCATCTACAGCGCGATGAAGCAGGAGCCGCCGCTCTACGGCGTCGCCAGCGTGCTCTCGATCCTGTTCGTCACCGCCATCCTGCCCTTCGTGTTTCTGCAGAAATGGTATGGCGGGCGCCACACCTACGGCACGCTGGGCGGGCGCTTCTCCAGCCGCACGCAGGACCTCGGCCGCTGGCGCTGGCCGCTGTTCGCTCTGGTGCTGCTGCTGGTGATGCTCATGACCGTTGTGCCGACGGCGATGATCATCACCGGCACCTTCATGAAGCTGTTCGGCGCTTTCAACCTGCCGCAGCCCTGGACGCTCGAGCACTGGCACGAGGCGTTCTCGCAGAGCGAGCTTTACCGCTCGCTGACCAACACGCTGAAGCTCGGCTTCGGCGCCGCCTTCACCGGCATGATCGTCTATTCCGCCATCGCCTACATCACCGCCCGCAAGCGCTACATGGGCGGGGGGCTGCTCGACTTCCTCACCTGGATGCCGACCGTGATCCCCGGCATCGTGATGAGCATGGGCCTCTTGCAGATGTTCCTGCAGGTGCCGGTGCTGCGGCCGATCTACGGCACGACCTGGGCGCTGATCCTCGCCGTGCTGATCGGCGGCATGACGGTCGGCGCGCAGATCATCCGGGGCACCCTGCTCCAGCTCAGCTCCGAGCTCGAGGAGGCGTCCTGGACCAGCGGCGCCTCGCGCTGGCGCACCTTCCGCAAGGTGCTTCTGCCGCTGGTGGCGCCCTCGGTCATCGTCGCCGGACTGAACATCTTCGGCACCGGCGTCTCCGTCGTCAGCCTCGTCGTGCTGCTCGGCACCGGGCCCTCGCAGCCGCTGTCGATCCTGCAGCTCGCCTATCTCGATTCCGGCCATTTCGAGCCGGCGACGATCATCGGGCTGTTCATCCTCGCCATCGCCGTCACCGCCGCGGTCCTCGCCCGCATCGTCAGTGCGCGCTTCGTCCTCTCGCGCTGAACCAGAACCTGAGGGAAGAACCATGATCACGCGTCGTGCATTGCTTTCGACCACCGGCGGGCTCGTCGCCGCGGCGACGCTGGCCCCGGCGCTCTCGCGCGCCGCCGGCGAGCCAGACGCGGCGTTCGACGCGGCGGTGAAGGCCGCCAAGGGCCAGTCCCTGAACCTGATCGTCGACCCGCCGCAGGCCTATCGCGACATCGCCGCCATCTTCGCCAAGGCCTATCCGGATATCAACGTGCAGACCACGGTGATGCACCCGAGCGACGCGGCGCCCCGCGTCATCACCGAGCAGCGCAACAAGGTCTACTCCTTCGATGCCTGGTGGGGCACCTGCACCAACATGAACAGCATCGCCGCGCCCGCCGGCATCCTCGCCGAGCTGCCGCCCTATTTGCTGCTGCCCTCGGTGAAGGACGCCTCGAACTGGCGCCTGCCGGACATGCTCTACACCTCGCCGAAGCCGTTTGTCTTCGTGCACACGCTGGGCCTCATCAACCAGGGCGCCTACAACACCGACCTCGTGCCCGGGGGCGTGCTCACCCTCGACAAGCTGCTCGACCCCTCGCTCAAGAAGATGATCTCCATCCGCGTGCCGAGCCGCCCGCATGGCGGCTCGCTGATGCTGGCGCAGATCGCCAAGCAGAAGGGCTTCGACTTCGTCGAGACGCTGCTGCGCACCATGGAGCCGGTCTATGTCGACAACGACCGGCAGAACACCATGTCGGTGGTGCGCGGCGACACCGCGGTCGGCATCGGCACCTCGGAGGAGACGCTCTATTCCTGCCACCAGGAGAAGGGCTGCACCAATGTGAAGGTGTTCCCGACCGCCGACATGCAGGCGCGCGGCGTCTCGGTGCTGAACAACGCGCCGAACCAGGCGGCGGTGAAGGTCTTCGTCAACTGGCTGCTCAGCAAGGAAGGCCAGGAGACCTATGTCCGCGAATGGTCGAAGACCAATTTCGGCGGCGGCTTCTCCATGCGCAAGGACGTCGAACCCGGGCCGGGGCAGAGCGACTCCATGCCCGACATGAGCCACATCGAGACCTACAGCGCCGTCTCCTACGACAGCGGATGGGCCGACGTGCAGAAGATCATCTCGCTCTACAAGACCATCCAGGGCTGAGCGAACGAACCAGACAGGGAACCCACTTCATGTTGGATCGCAGGCAATTTCTCGCCGGCGCCGCCCTTGCGGGTGCCGCCGCGACCGGCCTTCCGCGCCCCGCGCGTGCGGCGGCCGACTGGGACGCGACCGTGGCGGCGGCCAAGGGCCAGTCGCTCAACCTCATCATCGACCCCTATCAGGCGCACAAGGACGTGGTCGCGGTCTTCGCCCGGAAGTTCCCCGGCATCGACGTCCAGGCCAGTACGCTCCACCCGAGCGACGCCGCGCCGAAGATGCTCACCGAGCAGAAGAACGGCGTCTATAGCTGGGACGCGTGGTGGGGCACCTGCTCCAACATGAACAATGTCGCCCTGCCGGCCGGCGGGCTCGACCTGATCGACCAGTATTTCGTGCTGCCGGAGGTGATCGAGGCTTCGAACTGGCGCCTGCCGAACCTGCGCTACACCTCCAAGCGCGGCAACTACGTGTTCGTGCACACGCATTTCCTCATCAATTACGGCGCCTACGACAAGGGCCAGGTGCCCGGCGGCGTGCTCACCCTCGACAACCTGAGCGACCCCTCGCTGGTCGGCCGCATCTCCATCCGCGTGCCGAACCGGCCGCATGGCGGGGCGATGATGCTGGCGCAGGTGGCGAAGGAGAAGGGCATCGGCACGGTGGAGACCATCCTCACCACCATGAAGCCGATGTTCGTCGACAATGACCGCCAGAACACCATGTCGGTGGTGCGCGGCGACAGCGCGGTCGGCATCGGCACCTCCGAGGAGACGCTCTACGACTGCCACCAGAGCGGGGGTTGCACCAATGTGGTGAAGTTCCCGGTCTCAGTGATGCATTCGCGCGGCATCTCGGTGCCGAAGAACCCGCCGCACAAGGAGGCGGCGACGGTCTGGGTCAACTGGCTGCTGAGCAAGGAAGGCCAGGAGGTGTTCGTCACCGAATGGGCGAAGTCCAATCCCGGCGGCGCGCTGTCGATGCGCAAGGACGTGGCGCCCGATCCCAAGCACCTGGAATCGGTGCCGGATTTCGACAACATCGACCAGTATGTGGCGGTGGCGCTCGACAGCGGCTGGACCGACCTGAAGCAGATCATCGACCTCTACAAGAAGGTCAACGGCTGAGGCTTCTGCGGCCGGCGCCAGCCGGCCTGCCCCTTCGGGCGGTAGGGATGTGTCTAGGAAGACCTCGACGTCCCAGCCACATAAAGGGATGATTTAAGAAAACGCCTTATCAGACGGTGATCGCGCGGTGGCGCTCGATCGCCGCCTTCAGCCGCTGCGGCGTCAGGGGGAGCTGGACCACGAGCCCGTCCATCCCCAGCGCCTGGTCGACCGCCGAGGCGATCACCGCGCCGACCGCCGAGATGCCCGCCTCGCCCGCGCCCTTGATGCCGAGCGGGTTGCACGGGCTCGGCGCATCCTCGGTCAGCAGCACCTCGATCGCCGGCGTCTCCGCCGCGGTCGGGATCAGGTAGTCGGCGAAGGTGACGGAGAGCGGCTCGCCGCGCTCGTCATAGCTGAACTCCTCGTAGATCGCCCCGCCGAGCCCCTGCGCGAAGCCACCCACGATCTGGCCGCGCACCAGCATCGGGTTGATGGCGCGGCCGATGTCGTAGGCGATCAGCAGGCGCTCGATGGCGATGGCGCCGGTCTCCTCGTCCACCTTCACCGAGGCGATCTGCAGCCCGTACGGATAGGTCTGGTGCGCGGTGTCGAACCAGCCGTCGGCGGAAAGGCCCGGCTCGCGCCCGCCACGCGTCTTCGCCGCCGGCACCAGCGCCTTCGCGACGGTGGCGAGGTCGATCGAGGGGCCGTCGGGCTGGTCGGTGCGCACCACGCGGCCGGCGACGATGTCGAGCCGGTCGGGCGGGGCCTGCATCAGCTCGGCCGCCATGTCGATCGCCTTGGCGCGCACCTTGGCGGCGGCGATGGCGGTGGCGTTGCCGGTCATCACGCTGGCGCGCGAGGCATGGGCGCCGACGCCGAACTCGATGCGGTCGGTGCGCCCGTGCGTCACCCGGATCTGCGCGTAGTCGACGCCGAGCTCCTCGGCGCAGATCTGCGCGATGATGGTCTCGAAGCCCTGCCCGACCGAGGCGCCGCCGGTGATCACTTCGACGCTGCCGGAGACGTCGACGACGACGCGCACGCCGTCGGTCGGCCCGAGACCGCTCTTCTCGACGAACATCGCCACCGCGGCGCCGACCTTCTCGCCCCGGGCGCGGCGCGCGGCGAGGCCGGCGCAGTGCTCCTCCCAGCCGAAGGCCGTCAGCGACTTGTCCAGCAGCCCGGCATAGTCGCCGGAATCATAGACGACATGCTCGCCGAGCGCGGCGAGCGGACGGGCGAAGGGCATCTCGTCGGAGGAGATCAGGTTGCGCCGGCGCACCTCCAGCGGCGGCAGGCCGAGCCGCACGGCGATGGCGTCCATCAGCCGCTCGCGCACGAAATTTGTCTCGTAGCGCGCCGGCGAGCGATAGGTCGCGGCCGGGGTCTTGTTGGTGAGGCGGAAATGGCCGAGTGCCCTGTAGGCCGGCAGGCGGTAGGGCCCCGGCAGCAGGCCGCAGGTCGAATCGGCAACGCGCGTGCCATGGGTGCGCACATAGGCGCCCTGGTCGTGGAAGAATTCGTTCTCGATGCCGAGCAGGTGCCCTTCCGCATCGACTGCGGCGCGGATGCGATGGCGCTGCTGGCGCGAGTGATTGGCCGCCATCAGGTGCTCGCGGCGGTCCTCGATCCACTTCACCGGCCGGTCGAGCCGGAGGGCGGCGAGGAGCACCAGCATGTCCTCGGGATAGAGCTCGCCGCGTATGCCGAAGCCGCCGCCGACATGCGGCTCGAAGCAGTGGATGCCGACCTGCGGGCGGCCGAGCATGCGGGCGATGAACTCGCGGTTCTTGTGCGGCACCTTGGCGGCGCCGTGCAGCTCCAGCGCGTCACGGGCGGCGTCGTAGCGTCCCACCGCGCCGCGCGTCTCCATCGGCACGCCGGAGTGCCGGCCGACCTTGAGGTCGAGCTCCACCACCGCATGGGCGCGGGCGAAGGCGTCGGCGATGTCGCCATAGTCCTGCGTGCACAGGGTCGCCTCGGTCGAATGGCCGGGCGAGAAGCCGCCGGGCGCCTCGTCGGCGGCGAGGATCGGCGGCAGTTCCTCGATGTCGAGCGTCACCGTCTCGGCCGCGTCCTCGGCGAGATAGGCGTCCTCGGCGAAGACGGCGGCCACCGGCTCGCCGACATAGCGCACCGTGTCGCGGGCCAGGATCGGCTGGCGGAACGGAGCCAGCTTCTCGTTCGGCCCTTCGCGGAAATCGATCGGCGAGACGCCTTCGAGATCGGCGCCGGTCCATATCGCGACCACGCCCGGCATCGCCCGCGCCGCGGCGGTGTCGACGCCGAGCAGGCGGCCATGGGCAATCGGCGAGCGCACGATGCGCATGTGGAGCTGGCGGGGGAAGTTGATGTCGCCGACGAAGCGCCCGCGCCCGCGAACCAGCGGCCGATCCTCGATGCGCGGAACGGACGCCCCGATGACCGGGCTGCGCGCCATGCTCAGGCCTGCATCTGGTTCATGGCGGCGCGCACCGCCTTGACGATGTTCTCGTAGCCCGTGCAGCGGCACAGGTTCGAGGACAGCACCTCGATCAGCTCGGCGTCGCTCATGCGCGGGTTGCGCTCGATCGCGCCGGCCGCCAGCATCAGGAAGCCGGGCGTGCAGAAGCCGCATTGCAGGGCGTGATTGGCGATGAACGCCTCCTGCAGCGGGTGCAGCGTCTCGCCCTGCGCCAGCCCCTCCACCGTGCGGATCGACGCGCCGTCGGCCTGCACCGCGAACATCAGGCAGGAGCGGACCGTGGCGCCGTCGACGATGACGGTGCAGGCGCCGCAGACGCCATGCTCGCAGCCGAGATGGGTGCCGGTCCAGCCGCAATCGTCGCGAATGGCGTCGGCCAGCGTCTTGCGCGGCTCGACCCGGATGTCGTGACGCTCGCCATTGATTGTGAGGGTGATGTCGATCCTGTCGCTCATGTCATCCGCTCCTCATCCGCTCCGTCAGGCGCCCGCATCGCGGGAGGCCGCCTCCAGCGCCCGCCGCACCACCGTGCGCACGAGGTCGCGCCGGTAGGCGGCATTGGTGTTCGCGTCTTCGAGCGGGTCGATCCCGGCCGCCGCAATCTCCGCCGCCGCCCTGAAGGCCGCCTCCCCCGGCGGCTGGCCGACCAGCGCGGCCTCGGCATCGGCGATGCGGCGCGGATGCGCCTCGGCGCCGCCGACGCCGAGCCAGGCGCGGGCGACAAGGCCGCCTTCCAGCTTGTAGGCGCACAGGCAGGAGGCGAGCGCGAAGTCGCCGGCGCGCCGGCTGAACTCGTAGAACCCGGCGCGCGCGTCCGCCGGCAGCAGCGGCAGGCAGACCTCGACGAGGATCTCCTCCGGCTCCAGCGTGGTCATCATGATACCGAGGAAATAGTCGCGCGCGGCGATCTCGCGCGTGCCCGAGCGGCTGCGGGCGACGAGGCGCGCGTCCAGCGTGACGGCGGCGAGGCACCATTCCGAGGCCGGGTCGGCGTTGGCGAGGCTGCCGCACATCGTGCCGCGCGAGCGGATCGGGAAATGGGCGATGTTGTGCGCCACGCGCGCCAGCAGGCGGCCGGTAGGTCCCGGCTCGACCGGCGTCTCGAAACGGACATGCCGGGCCAGCGCGCCGACCACCAGTTCGCCGCCCTCCACCGCCACGCGGTCGAGCTCGCCAATGCCGTTGATGTCGACCAGATGGGTCGGATAGGCGAGGCGCAGCGCCATCATCGGGATCAGGCTCTGCCCGCCGGCGATGACGCGCCCCTCGAGCGGCGCGACCTCGGCCAGCATGGCGACAGCCTCGTCAAGCGTTGTGGGGCGGTGATAGGCGAACGGCGCGGGCTTCATCAGGACCCCGGGTTTCAGTCGGTCAAATGTACCAAAAACGGTACAGTTCGCTTTTATGTTCCTATTTTGGTATTTGGACGAGTTCTCAAACGGCTGTCAAGCACGTTCCGGACCCACCGCCTCGATACGTCGCGTCAACGAATACAGCCATTGCCGCTCGATCGGATCGGGCCGCAGCCGTGATGCGAGGGCGATCTCGCCGGGCGTCAGCGACTCGACCGGGCCGAGCGCGCGCGCGGCGAGCTGCACGCCGGCATTGGCGGTGGAATGGACGGCGCGGAAGAACATCTCTTTCAGGCTGCGTCCGACCACGGTCGCCCCGTGCCGGCGCATCAGCACCACCCAGTGCGGGCCGAGCGCGCGCGCCAGCGAGGCGCCCTCCTCCGGGCGGACCAGCAGCAGGTTGGTGTCGCCGAACTCGTCCTGGCTGTCCCAGAACGGGGCTTCCTCGCCGATCACCGCGCCGAGCTGGTTGACCGGCACCAGCCGCTCCCGCGACAGGCAGAACGGCATGATGGCGGCGGCGTGGTGGTGGCAGACGGAGTTCACGTCCGGGCGGGCGCGGTAGATCTCGCTGTGGATCACGCCCTCGGAATAGACCCGACGGTCGGTCGGCTCGACCGGCCGGGCGTCGAGGTCGCAGACGATGATGTCCTCCGCGCGCACATTGATCGGCGCCTTGGAGACCGAGATCAGGAAGCGGCCGGGGTCCTCGGGATGGCGGACGCTGGCATGGCCGAAGGCGTCGAGCACGCCCTCCTGCGTCAGCATGCGGTTGGCGAGCGCCAGATCGCGCACCAGGTCGCCGAGATCCGCCGTCGCGGGAGCCGTTGTCATCTGCGCCTGTCCTTTCGAGCTGCCCGCGACCCGCTCACGGGCCGTCCGCGCGGGCGATGAGGTCGAGAATATCCATTGGCGACAGCGGCGCATGCGAGATCCGTACCCCGAAGGGCTGGAGCGCATCCTCGACCGCCGAGGCGATCACCGCCGGCGTCGGGATGACGCCCGACTCGCCGACGCCCTTGATGCCGAGCGTGTTGAGCGGCGACGGGGACTCGCGGTGGAACAGCTCGATGCTCGGCATCTCCGGCGCCGTCACCAGAAGATACTCGCCGTAATTGTTGGTCAGCGGCTGGGCATTGGCGTCGAAGCCCATCCACTCGAACAGCGCGTTGCCGATGCCGTGGGCAATACCGCCGATCACCTGGCCATCGACCAGCATCGGGTTGATCATCTGCCCGCAATCATGCGCCAGCAGATAGCGCAGCACCTGCACATGGCCGGTCTCGACATCGACCTCCACCTCGGCGACGGCGCTGCCGCTGGAGAAGGCCATGTCGTGCACGATCACCTGCTCGGTCGCCTCCAGCCCCGGCTCGAGATTGCCCGGCAGCACGTAGCCGGCGATGCCTTCGAGCGCGCGCGCCACTTCGCCCAGGCCGATGGCGCGGTTGTTGCCACGCATGCGGATATGGGTGCCGACGATGGTGAGTTCGTCCGGTTGCGCCTCCAGCATGTGCGCGGCCGCCTTGAGCGCCTTGGCGCGCACCTTCACGGCGGCGGCGTGGGCGGAGGAGCCGGCCATCACCGCCTGCCGGCTGTTGAAGCCGCCGAAGCCGAGCGTCATCGCCGCCGTGTCGCCGGTGGTCACCACCACGTTCTCTATCGCGCCGCCGAGCTGCTCGGCGACGACCTGGGCGAGCATGGTCTTGGTGCCCTGCCCCATGGCGGTGGCGCTGGAGGCGACATGAATGCGTCCATTGGCGGCCACGCGCACCCGCACCGGCTCGAATGGCCCGCGGCCTGTCCCTTCGACATAGTTGACGAGGCCGAGGCCGATATGGCGCCCCTGCGCGCGCGCCTCGGCCTGCCGGCGCGGGAAATCGTCCCAGCCGGCCTTCTCCATCACCAGCCGCTGGGCGGCGGGATAGTCGCCGCTGTCGAGCACCACGAAGGTGCCGCCGCGCAGCTTCATCGGCTTGCGGCACGGCATCTGCTCGGGCTGCACGAGGTTGCGGCGGCGGATCTCCACGCGGTCGAGACCCAGCCGACGGGCGGCCTGGTCGAGCAGGCGCTCCATCACGAAGGCCGCCTGCGGCTGGCCGGCGCCGCGGATCGGCGTGACCGGAACCTTGTTGGTCAGCAGCAGCTTGCTGGCGAGCCGGTAGGCGGGAACGTTGTAGGCGAGCGGCACGGTGATGGCAGAGGCGAAGACGACATTGGTCCCGCGCGCCGTATAGGCACCATGGTCGTGCAGCAGCGAGCCGCGCATGCCGAGGACACGCCCCTCGGCATCGAGCGCCATCGCCATCTCCCAGTGCTGGTCGCGCTCCTGGGTCGTGACGACGAAATGCTCACGCCGGTCCTCGATCCATTTCACCGGGCGCCCGAGCTTCACCGCGCTCGCCGCGACGACCGCCTCCTCGGGGTAGAAGACCAGCTTCGGCCCGAAGCCGCCGCCGAGCTCGGGCGTCACCACGCGGATGGCGTCGGAATCGCGCGCCAGCAGGTCGCACAGCAGGCGCTGGGCGACGTTCGGCGTCTGGGTCGAGCTCCAGACCGTGAGCCGGTCCTCCAGCGGGTCAAGGCTGGCGACCACGCCCCGGCATTCCATGGAATGCGAGCCGCCGCGATGCAGCCAGAACCGGTCCTCCACCACCTCGGCGGCGCCGGCGAAGGCGGCGTCGACATCGCCATACGCCGTGTCGAGCTCGGCGACGATATTGTGCGGCAGGTCGGCGTGGACGCGGGCGCCGCCCTCGGCCAGCGCCGCGTGGCAGTCGGCGACGACGGGGAGCGGGTCGTAGTCCACCTCGACCAGCGCCGCCGCGTCCTCGGCGAGGTAGCGCGAGGCGGCGATCACCACGGCAATCGCCTCGCCGACATGCACGGTCTCGTGCCGCGCCAGTATCGGGCGGTGCACCTCCAGCAGGTAGCTGGGGCTCGGCATGGCGACGACCAGCCGGTCGCTTGTCAGCACGTCCCGCAGGTCGTCGAACGTCATCACGGCGACCACGCCCGGCGCCGCGCGGGCGGGTTCGCAGTCGATGGAGCGGATGCGTGCATGGGCATGCGGGCTGCGCACGAAGGCGGCTTCCAGCAGGCCGGGCAGATGGATGTCGTCGACGAAGCGTGCGCGCCCGCGCAGCAGCGCATCGTCCTCCACCCGCGCCACCGGGCGGCCGAAGGTGTGGGGCGCAGGATCGGCGGCGGGACGCGACGCGGCGGCGGGACGTGGCTCGGCGGTCATCCGCGCACCTCGCGCCCGGCGGACGGCAGCAGGCTGCGCACCGCCGCGACGATTCCTTGATAGCCGGTGCAGCGGCAGATATTGCCGGACAGCGCGACCCGAATGTCCTCGTCCGAGGGGCTGGGGTTGTCGCGCAGCAGCTCGGTCAGTGTGGTGAGGATACCCGGTGTGCAGAAGCCGCACTGCAGGCCGTGATGGTCGGCGAGCGCCTGCTGCAGCGGCGGCAGCGGCTGGCCTTCCGTGCTCAGTCCCTCGATCGTGACCACCGCCTGGCCGTGGGCCTGCACCGCCAGCATCAGGCAGGAGCGCGCCGTATGGCCGCCCACCAGCACCGTGCAGGCGCCGCACACGCCGTGCTCGCAGCCCACATGGGTGCCGGTGAGCTGCAGCGTATGGCGCAGGAAATCCGCCAGCGTCAGCCGCACATCCACTTCCGCGCGGCGGACGACCTCGTTCACCGTCACGCTGATCAATCGCCGTTCGGCTTCGTCCATGGCTCGCTCCGCGCCGATCATGCCGCCACCTTTGCCATAGCGTGGCGCGCCGCCTGCTCCAGCGCCCGGCGCGCCATCACCGGCGCGATCCGGCGGCGATAGGTGCCGCTGACCAGCGCGTCGTCCATCGCCTCGATCGCGCCGCACAGGCGGCAATGGTCGGCGAAGATGGCCGCGGACGGCGCTTGCCCGGCCAGCGCCTCCTCCACCTCGCCCATGCGAAGCGGGGCGACGCCGACGCCGCCGAGCACCAGCACCGCGCGGGCGATGCGCCCGGCACCGTCGAGCTCGATCGTCGCCGCCGCCGAGACGATGGCGAAATCGCCGTGCCGGCGCGCCATCTCGACGAAACCGGCGCCGTGGCCGGCCGGCGGGACGGGAATGTCGATCGCGACCAGCATCTCGTCGAACTCCAGCGCGGGGGTCATGAAGCCCAGCGGAAACTCGGCCATCGCCAGCCGACGCTCACCCTGCGGCCCGCGCGCGACGATCTCCGCGTCGAGCGCCATGGCGACGGTGACGAGCTCGGCCGCCGGATCGAGATGGCAGAGCGAGCCGCCGATGGTGCCGCGATTGCGCGTCTGGCGATGCCCGACGTGGCGGAGCCCCGCCCCGATCAGCGGCAGCCTTTCGGCGACCAGCGGCGAGAATTCGAGGTCGCGCTGGCGGGTCATCGCGCCGATGCGGATGAGGCCCGCCTCCTCGCGGATGAAGGCGAGCTCGGGAACGCGGTTGAGGTCGATCATGTGATCGGGCTGGACGAAGCGCATGTTGAGCATCGGCATCAGCGACTGGCCGCCGGCCAGCAGCTTCGCGTTCTCGAGGCTCGCCAGCAGCCCGACCGCCTCGTCGGCCGTCTGCGGATCGTAGTAGCGGAAGGGAGGCGGTTTCATCGGCGGATGCGGGGGTTCGGGATGGGCTCGGTCAGGTGGATTTCAGGCCGAACAGGCCGCGCAGCCAACTCCAGAATGCGGAAAAGATCAGCGAGAAGCCGGAAATCGGCTTGGCCGGCGCCGAGCGCGGACGCGGCGCGGCGGGTGCTTCCGGCGGGACCGAAGCGGCTGACGGTGCTTCCGCCAGCGCCGGCTCCACGGCCGGCGGCGGGGCCGCGGCGATCTCGTTGGCGAGGTTCTTGGCGAACTGGCCGATGAGCTGGCCGGCCACACTCTGGATCATCCCCGCCCCGCGCCCGTACTGCGCGACCGCGCCGGAGAGGTTGAGGCTGGTGTCGACCGTCACCCGCGTGCCGATCTCGGACGGCGCGAGCGAGAACACGACGCTGGCATTGGCGCCGCCGCGCCCCTTGGAATCGGTGCCCTGCGCCTCCACCCGGGCGCGGTGCTCGGCCTCGACGATCTCGACGAAACGCGCCGTGCCGGTGAAGCTCAGCGCCACCGGGCCGAGGCGCACCGATACCTTGCCCTTGTAAGTCTGCGGATCGACGGTCTCGAGCAGTTCCGCGCCCGGCATGCAGGGAGCGATGCGCTCGATGTCCATCAGGACGGCCCATGCCCGGTCGGGGGGAAGCGGCACCTCGAAGATGTTCTGCAGATCCATGATCGTTCCTTGACCAGCCGTTCCCCGCGCCTTTTCCGTCAGGCCCCGTCAGCCGACGCCGAAGCGCCGGCCGATCCAGCGCGCGGCGCCGAGCAGCAGGGTTTCGCAATAGTGCGCCGCCACGAGCTGGATGCCGACCGGCAGCCCGTTCGGGCCGCGATGGGTCGGCAGCGTCAGGCTCGGCAGGTGGAGCATGGTCCAGATCTCCTGGAAGCGCGGATCGCCGGCATAGGCCAGCCCCTCCGGCGCCTCGCCCGGCACGCAGGGCGTCAGCAGCACGTCGACCTGCTCGAACAGCCCGGCGACGGCCCGCCGGTACTGCGCGACATGGATCTGTGCCTCGACATATTCGTGCCGGCCGATGGCGAACCCCTTCTCGCAGGTCGCGATCATCTGCGGGCTGAAGGCGTCGCGGCCGAACTGCCATTCGGCGGCGAGACTCTGGGCGCGCTCATAGGCGTTGATGACCGCGCGCTCGGCGGTCATGCGCTCGAAATAGGCCGGAACCGGGATCTCGATCACCGTGGCGCCGGCGCTGCCGAGCGTGTGGGCGGCGACCTCGATCGCCTCCACCGTCTCGGGCTGCGCCGTGTCCCACAGATGGGTGCGGAAGATGCCGACGCGCGGCGGCGTCTCCGGCACGACGTGCATCGCCTCGTCATTCGACAGCACCGAGGCGAACAGCTCGATGTCGTCGAGCGTGCGGGCGATCAGCCCGACCGTGTCGAAGCTCTCCGCCGCCGGCTTCACGCCGACCGGATTGAAGGTGCCGAAGGTCGGCTTGAATCCGATCACCCCGCAGAAGGAGGCCGGGCGCAGGATCGACCCGCCGGTCTGGGTGCCGTAGGCGACCGGCACCATGAGGTCGGCCACCGCCGCCGCCGAGCCGCTCGACGAGCCGCCGGGCGTGCGCTCCAGCGCCAGCGGATTGTGCGTGTGCGTCGGCGCCGAGCCGGCAAACTCGGCGGTGATGGTCTTGCCCAGCACCAGCGCCCCGGCCGCGCGGGCGAGCGCGACGCAGGCGGCGTCGACCCTCGGGCGATAGCCCTCGTAGAGCGGCGAGCCCATCGCGGTGGGAAGTTCGCCGGTATCGATCACGTCCTTCACGCCGAACGGCACGCCATGGAGCAGGCCCCTCGCCGACGTCCGGTCGGCAAGGCGGGCGGCGGCGAGCGCCTTTTCCGCGTCGAGCGCGGCCCACGCCTTCACCTCCGGCTCGCGCGCGGCGACGCGCTCGAGGCAGGCGCGCATCACCGCCTCGGCCGTGAAGCGGCCGCCGGAGATGCCGCGCGCCATCTCCATGGCGGAGAGTGCGTTGAGCGCCTCGGGAGCGACGGACCGGCTTGCGGGGGACGAGGCAGCCATGGCGGAAGCTCAGCCGACCACGCGCCAGGGAATGGTCTCGCCGCCGCGATAGCACAGGGCGCGCTCCTCCGGCCCCTCGACCAGGATCTCCTCGGGCGCCGTCCACGGCTCGCGCTTCAGCGTGATGGTCGCCTCGTTCGGCGCCAGCCCGTAATGACGCGGGCCGTTCAGCGAGGCGAAGGCCTCGAGCTTGTCGAGGCTGCCCTCCTCGTCGAACACCTGGGCGTAGGTCTCGATGGCGACGGGCGCGTTGTAGACGCCGGCCGCGCCGACCACGGCGAGCTTCTTCGCCATCGCATGCGGCGCCGAATCCGTGCCGAGGAAGAAGCAGGCGTCGCCCGAAGTCGCGGCCTCGCGCAGGGCCAGCCGGTCGCTCTCCCGCTTGATGACCGGCATGCAGTACATGTAGGGCCGGTTGCCGGCGCCGAGCCAGTCGGTGCGATTGAGCTGCAGATGATAGGGCGTGATGGTGCCGCCGAGCTGCGGCGCGGCGGAGCGCACGAAGTCGACCGCGATGCTGGTGGAGAGATGCTCCAGCACGATCTTCAGACCGGGGAAGCTCGTCAGCATCGGCGCCAGGCGCCGCTCGATGAACACCGCCTCGCGGTCGAACACGTCGACCTCGGGCAGCACCTCCTCGCCATGGATCAGCAGCATCATGCCGATCTTCTCCATGCGCTCCAGAACCGGAACGATGCGGGCGAAGTCGGTCACGCCGGCGGCGGAATTGGTGGTGGCGTTCGCCGGGTAGAGCTTCACGCCGGTCAGGACGCCGTCGCGAAAGCCGCGCTCGATGTCGTCGGGATCGGTGTCGTCGGTGAGATAGGCCGTCATCAGCGGGGTGAAGCCCGCCCCTTCCGGCAGCGACGAAAGGATGCGCCCGCGATAGGCCTGCGCGTCGGCGACGGTGCGCACCGGCGGGATCAGATTGGGCATCATGATCGCACGGCCGAAATGGGCGGCGGTGTAAGGCAGGCTGGCGCGCATCATCTCGTTGTCGCGCACGTGCAGGTGCCAGTCGTCGGGCTTGCGGATGGTGATTGTGTCGGACATCGCCTCGGCCTTGCGGGGGTCCGTGCCACGGCGGCGGCGCCGCTACGAACCTCGATCCATAAGGCAACTACACATCAAGCCCGTTCACAAATCAACCTTGAATACCGTTTTTTGAACAAAATGCGATAACGTGCCAGATATAGGTCATTATGCTCGATATCGGTTCAATTGGCGCTGCTTGACCAATTGACCGCCCCGATGGAGAAAGATGACGTAATGGTGGACACAGCGCCCGCGGGGGGAAGTTTGACGTTCCGATATGACGAGATCGGCAATCGGCTGAAAGCCTTTCGCCTCGGCTCCGGCCTGAGCGCCGACGAGATCGCCAAGCGCATCGGCGTCTCGCGCACCGCGCTGTACCGCCTCGAAAAGGGCGAGCTGGTGAAGCTGGAGACGCTGGAGAAGCTCTCGGAGCTGCTCGGCGTCTCGGTGCCCACCCTGCTCGGGGTCGGCATCGAGTACATATCGTCGGCGGTCAGCTATTTCGAGCGCCTGCGCCAGATCGAGGAGCGGGCCGAGCACATCATCGTGCTGGCGGGGCCGATCTCGTTCCTGCTCGCCACCGACCGCTTCCAGGACTCGCTGGAGCGCGTGCTGATCGAGAGCATCGGCGACGACGTGCCCGACCGCGAGCGTGCGATGGAAGACGTGCGCAAGGTCATGGAGATCCTGCGCGAGCGCAAACGCACCTATCTCGAGCGCATGCCGAACATCGTCAACCTCATCTCGGCGATGGACATCGAGCGCTTCCTGCGCAACGGCTTCACCGGCCGCACCTTCCTGCCCGAGGAGGTGCTGGCGCAGCGCCGCGCCCTCGCCCGCGCCGAGGTCGAGCACTTCGCCAGCGTGATCGAGGAGGAATCGATGGGCATCCAGATCGGCCTCGTCACCGCGACGCTGCCGCATACCGGGTTCCAGATCTTCCGCCAGGACAATCAGAAGACGCTGACCATCAGCCCGTTCCGCCTCGGCGAGCAGCCCAATGTGCGCGTCGGCGTGGCGATGATCACCTCCGCCCCGGAAGCGCTGGCGCTGCACGAGCGCACGGTGCGGGAGATGTGGCGCACGGCGCTGAAGGGCGCGGCCGCGGCGCGCTATCTGCGCGACCTGCTCGCCAACACCGCGCCCGCCGGCGGGCGCTAGGCGCCCATCCGGCCCGGCCGGACCAGGCGCGGGCGCGCTCAGTCCTGCAGCAGGACCAGCCGTCCCTTGGCGGTGCGGTCGCGGATGCTGGCCAGCGCCTCGGCGAAGCGGTCGAGGGTGAAGGTGGTCGCCGGCTGCGGGCGCACCTGCCCGGTCTCGTAGAAGTGGAAGACCTCCGCGAAGCACTCGGCGACCAGCTCAGGCCGGCGCTTGCGGTAGTCGCTGATCTGCAGGCCGGTGATCTCGATGTTCTTCAAAAGGATGTAGTTGACCCGGATCTCCGGGATTCGGCCGGCCGCGAAACCGATCACCACCAGGCGGCCGCACCAGGCGAGCGCGCGCACGGCGGCGTCGAAACAGTCGCCGCCCAGCGGGTCGAGGATGATGTCGGCGCCCCGGCCCTCGGTCAGCTCGTGGATCCGCGCGCGCAGCGAATTGCGCAGATCCGGCATGGAAAGGTCCACGATGCCGTCGACGCCGATCTGCGCCAGCGCGCCCTCGCGCCCGGGGCCGGAAATGCCGGCGATCACGCGCGCGCCCATCGCCTTGGCAAGCTGCACCGCCGCGAAGCCGACCCCGCCGGCCGCGCCCATGACGAACACCACGTCGCCCGGCTTGATCCGCCCGCGCTCGCGCAGCGCGAACCAGGCGGTGTCGTAGACCAGCGACATCGAGGCCGCCTCGAGGAAGGTCATCGCCTCCGGCAGCCGGTAGCACTGCTCCTGCCGCACCGCGACCATCTCGCCATAGCCGTCCTGCTCGGCCATGGCGAGCACGCGGTCGCCGACCCGCAGGTCGCTCACGCCCTCGCCGAGCGCGATCACCTCGCCTGCCGGCCCCTTCCCGGGCGTGAACGGGCGCGGCGGCAGGAACTGGTACTTGCCGCCGATCACCAGTATGTCGACGAAGTTGACGGCGGTCGCGCGGATGCGGACCAGCACCTCGCCCGGCCCGGCCGTCGGCGCCGCCACCTCTTCGATCGCCGGCGTATCGACATCGCCGAACTCGCGTACCCTGACGGCCTTCATGTGCAAAGCTTCCTCGCTGCGGGTGGCGGCGCGCCGGCGCCGGCTCAGGTGGTGCTGAAGGTGCCGCGGCCGACGGCGTAGATCATGCCGGTCTCGTCGGCGACCTCGATATCGGCACGGGCGATGGTGCGCCCGAGCTTCAGCACCCGTGCCGTGGCGGTCAGCTCGACGCCGGGCACCGGGCGCAGATAGTCGACGCGCAGGTCGATCGTCGGCGCGATGCGCCCGATCTGCACAGCGACGGCGGCATGGCCGGCGAGGTCGATCAGGCCGGCGACCACCCCGCCGTGATAATAGTCCGTCTGCACCGAGAAGCTGAATTCCGGCCGGTAGGCGACGCCAATCCGTACCGTGCCGGTCTCAGCGTCGTAGGAGCGGGCATAGGGGCGCAGGAAGGCGTGGTGGTAGGGCGGCGCGGCCATTTCGTGGCGCAGCCGCTCCATCCCGTTCTCGGGACCGGGACCGCTCGTCATGCCCTCAATCGCCCTGCGCCGGCGAGGCCGCCATGGCGGGCGTGCCGCCCTCTCCCGTCGAGCCCGTCGCCGGCTTGCTCTGCCAGCGCACCGAGACCGGCCCGAGCGTGCCCGCGCGCACGCGGTCGATGATGTCGCGCTTGAGGATCTTGCCGCTCGCCGTCAGCGGAATGTCGTCGAGCAGCAGGAAGTATTCGGGCATGTCGAACTTGGAGAGGCCCTCGGCGTCGAGGTGCTCCAGCATCTGCGCCCCGGTCACCGTGCGGCCCGCGATCGGCATCACCGCGAGGCAGACCCTCTCGCCCAGCCGCTCGTCGGCCACCGGCACGGCGGCGACGCGCTCGACGTCGCGGTGGCGCATGGCGAGCGCCTCGATGCGGGCCGGATAGATGTTGTGGCCGCCGCGGATGATGACGTCCTTCTTGCGGCCGCTGATGCGCAGATAGCCGGCCTCGTCCATCCAGCCGAGGTCGCCGGTCATGAACCAGCCCTGGGCGTTGAAGGAGCCTTCGGTGGCGCTCTGGTCGTCGAAATAGCCCAGCATCAGGCTGGCGCCGCGGCTGCCGATCTGCCCGACCGTGCCGGCCGGCACCTCGATTTCGGGATTCTCGGTCGACCAGATGCGCACCTCGAAACCGCGGCAGGCGCGGCCGGAGCTGCTGACGATGAGCTCGGGATCGTCGTCCGGCAGCGTGTAGTGGTGCGAGCCGGCCTCGGTCATGCCGTAGCCGCTCTGCGGCACCACGCCGTGCTGCAGCAGGCGCGCGACGACGTCGCGCGGGGCCGCCGCGCCGGAAATGCGGAAGCCCTTCAGCTTGCCGACCTCCGACCAGCCCCGCGCCTCGAGCTCGCGCAGCAGGTCGATGGCGTGGGTCGGCACGCCGAACATGAAGGTCGTGCCGGTCTCGACGATCCGCTCGGCGATGCTGGCGCGCGCCGGCAGGTCGTGCACCACCAGCTCCGCCCCGACCAGAAGCGCGGCGATCATGGCGCCGAAGCCGAGATTGTGGCTGAGCGGGCTCAGCGTATAGATGACGGAGTGCCGGTCGATCGACCAGTCGGCGACGATGGCGCGCGCATTGGCGAGCAGCGTGTTCGCCGAATGCATCACCCCCTTCGGCCTGCCCGTCGTGCCGGAGGTGAAGGCGAGATAGAGCACCGCATTCGCGTCCTGTGCCACCGGCAGGTCGTCGCCCCCACCGGTCTCGATCGCCGGGAACAGGCGCTCGCCGGCCTCCCCGGCGCGGCGCGGCGGCAGCGCGTGGACGCGGCGCACGCCGGTGCATCCTTCCAGGGTCTTGAGGAAGTCGTGCCGGTCGCCATCCGCGCCGTAGCCGCGCTCGGTGATCACCGCCGCCGCGTGCATCCGCTCGACCAGCTCGATGATCTCGGCGACCGTGTGGTTGCGGTGCAGGGACGGGCAGCAGACATAGCCGTTGCGCGAGCAGGCCAGCAGGGCGACCATGGTCTCGATCCGGCTCGGCATCCACACCGCGACGCGCTGGCCCGGGGCGACGCCCGCCGCCGCCAGATCCGCCGCCAGCCGGTCGGCCGCCTCCACCAGTTCTCCATAGCTGACCACGCCCGAGGAATTGCGTCCGGCCGGAGCATCGGGCGTGCGCTGCGCGTGGCCGAGCGCCAGCGCATACACCGTCTCGTCGCACCACAGGCCCGACGCATAGTGCGCGGCGAGCTGTGGTTTGCTCAGGGTCGTCAGCATCGTGTTTGTCATATGGAAACCTGCATAGCGGCTCGGGATGCGCCGCCGGGCCATCCCTGCCGCAGCGGCGGGACGGCGATGTCAGCACCTTCGCGGCGGAAGCTAACGCAGGTCGTGTTCCAAAATCAACCCAAGTGCCGTTTTTTTAACAGTCGGCGCGATCGTACGATTTCCCTGCCAAGTTCCCAGTTACGGCGGCATCGGCGACGCCAGGGCGGGGGCGCTAAGCGTGGGAAACCAATGGTCTACTAACGTAGCGAAACATTTTTGGCCCGAAGTAGCAAAATTTGCACATTGTCATTTTTTCGGTTGAAAGCTGCGATTTTGTGCCGGAAGATCGACCGAATGGCGGATTGAAACGACCGCCTCCATGACACGCGGAGATGCAAGCCGCGGACCTTCCAAAATCGGGTCGCCGCCCGGGAGGCGGCTACAAGCGCCACGAGGGGGAATTGTGGACGGATCGATGATCGACGCGGCAGGCCAGGCCCTGCTGATCCTGATGGACGTCCATCGGCTCATGTTCCTGGGCCTGGGCGTGCTGCTCGGCATCGTCGTGGGCATTCTGCCGGGCATCGGCGGGCTGGCGGGCACCGCGCTGCTGCTGCCCTTCACGGTCGGCATGGACACCTACACCGCCTTCGCCTTCCTGCTCGGGCTCGGCGCTACCACGGCGACCGGCGATCCCATTCCGGCGATCATGTTCGGCGTGCCGGGCGGCGCGGGCTCGGCCGCCACCGTGCTCGACGGCCTGCCGATGGCCAAGCGCGGCGAGGCCGGGCGAGCGCTGAGCGCGGCCTATATGTCGTCCATGCTGGGCGGCCTGTTCGGCGCCGTGCTGATGGGCTTCACCCTACCCCTGCTGCAACCGATCGTGCTCTATGTCGGCTCGCCCGAACTGCTGGCCTTCGCCGTGTTCGGCATTTCGGCCGTCGCCGTACTGTCCGGCAAGGCGCCGCTGCGCGGCCTCGTCGCCGCCTGCCTCGGTGTGATGCTGGCGATGATCGGCGCCGACCCGCAGACCGGCACGCTGCGCTGGACGCTCGGCAGCTTCTACCTGTGGGACGGCCTGCCGCTGATGCCGCTGATCCTCGGCCTGTTCGCGCTGCCCGAGCTGTGCGACCTGCTGATCGCGCGCACCTCGATCTCGCCGACGGCGCGCTACAGCATCGCCACCGGCATGCTGCAGGGCGCGCGCGACTGCTTCCGCAACTGGTGGCTGGTGCTGCGCTGCAGCTGGATCGGCGCCGGCTTCGGCATCATTCCCGGCATCGGCGGCTCGGTGATCGACTGGCTCGCCTATGGTCACGCCCTGCGCACCGAGAAGGATGCCGCCAAGACCTTCGGCAAGGGCGACGTGCGCGGCGTCATCGCTTCGGAAAGCTCGAACAACGCCAAGGAAGGCGGCGCCCTCATCCCGACCATCGCCTTCGGCGTGCCGGGAAGCGCGGGCATGGCGGTGCTGCTCGGCGCGTTCCTGTTCCACGGGCTGGTGCCCGGGCCGGACATGCTGACCAAGCACCTCCAGCTCTCCTATTCGATGGTGTGGTCGATCGCGATCGCCAACGTGCTGGGCGCAGGCATCTGCTACCTGTTCAGCGGCCATTTCGCCCGGCTCGCCACCCTGCGCTACACGCTGATCCTGCCGTCCGTGCTCGGCATCATCTATATCGGCGCGTTCGAGGGCTCGCGAAGCTGGGGCGACCTGTACGCGCTGCTGCTGCTCGGCATTTTCGGCTGGGTCATGAAGCAGCTCAACTGGCCGCGCGCGCCGCTCATCCTCGGCTTCGTGCTTGGCGACACGATCGAGCGCTACCTGTTCATATCGGTCGAGCGCTACGGCGTGGACTGGTTCACCCGGCCACTGGTGATCCTTCTGTTCGCCCTCGCCTTCTACGGGCTGATGCGCCCGCTGGTGCAGGACATCCGCGCGCTGGGCGGCATACGGGGCGTCACCTCGCGGTTTTCCCCGCGCCCGCACTTCCATGCCAGCGACCTGTTCACGGTGGCGCTGATCGCGCTGTTCGCGGTGATGCTCTGGCAGGCCTCGGGCTGGCGTCAGAACGCGATGATCGTGCCGGCGACGGTGGGCGGCATCGCGCTCGTCCTCGCGACCATCAGCCTGCTCAACCGGATGTTCCTGCCGCCGGTGCCGGCCGGGCTCGACGCGGAAGGCTCGGCGCGCCACGAGGTCGGAGACCGGATCCACATGGATCTCGAATCCGACACCGGCCACCTGCCGCGCCGCACCGTGCTGCTGCGCGCGTCGGTGTTCTTCGGCTGGCTGCTCGGCTTCATGGTCTCGATGGCCCTGATCGGCCTGATCCCGACCGTGCCGATCTTCGTCGTCGCCTTCATGCGGCTGGAAGGGCGCGAGCCGTGGAAGCTGGTGCTGCCGCAGGCGATCATCCTGACGCTCTTCATCTACGTGCTGTTCGACCAGATCATCCACATCCCGTGGCCGGAGACGGTGCTGGGCCAGATGTTCCCGGCGCTCCGCCCGTTCTTCCCCTCCATGTGACGCCTCGCTCACGCACCGCACCCGCGGCTCTCCCAGCGCAAGGAACCCCCATGTCCGTCAAGATTCCGCTGACCCTGGCCTGTGGCGACTACGAGATCGTGCGCCCCCTGAAGGAGGGCGTCGTCAAGCCGGACGGCATCGACCTCACCGTGCTGACCTCGATGGATTCGACGACGCGGCACTGGCGCTTCCTGCGCAATGGCGACTTCGACATGGCCGAGACCTCCGCCTCGTCCTATGTGGTGGCGCGCGACTACGGCTACGAGCTCAACGCCCTGCCGGTGTTCCTGCACCGGCGCTTCCGCCACGGCTTCGTCTACATCAACACCTCGAAGGGCATCACCAAGCCGAGCGACCTGATCGGCAGGAAGGTCGGCATCAAGTCGTTCCTGGTCACTGCCGGCCACTGGATGCGCGGCATCCTCGAGCATGAATACGGCGTGCCGCACAAGTCGATCGACTGGTATGCCGAGCTCGACGAGGACGTCGACTTCGTGCCCCCGCCCGGGCTTCGGCTGAACCGGCTGCCGCACGACAAGTCGGTGGAGACGATGCTGGCGGAAGGCGAGATCGACGCGCTCATCCATTCCAGCCTGATCAAGCCGATCGTCAACAAGGACCCGCGCGTCGGCCGCCTGTTCCCGGACTACAAGGCCGAGGAGCAGGCGTATTATAAGAAGACGGGAATCTTCCCGATCATGCATGTGCTCGGCATCAAGAACGAGGTGCTGGCGCAGCATCCGTGGGTGGCGATCAACATGTTCCACGCGTTCAACGAGGCCAAGGCGATCGCCATGAAGCGGATGGAGAACCCGCGCCTCGTGCCCCTCGCCTGGTATCGCGAGGCGTGGGAGGAGCAGGAGGAGGTTCTCGGCAAGGACCCGTGGGAATACGGCCTCACCGGGAAGAACCGCCACACGCTGGAGACGCTCGCCGGCTATTCGCACGAGCAGGGGCTCACCCGCCGCCCGATGCCGCTCGACGAGCTGTTCGTCGACCTGTCGCAGGGCCGCAAGCGCGGCGACGAGTTCCGCATTTGAGCGACATCCCGGCGTCGGCGGGCGCGCCCGGCCCGCGGCGGCTGATCGTCGGCATCAGCGGCGCGTCGGGCGCGATCTATGGCGTGAGCGCGCTGGAGATGCTGCGCGGACTTGGCATCGAGACCCATCTCGTGATGACCCGCTCGGCGCAGATCACGCTGGCGCACGAGACCCGGCTGAAGGTGGCCGAGGTGCAGGCGCTCGCCAGCGTCACCTACAAGGCCGACGACATCGGCGCCGCCATCTCCAGCGGCTCGTTCCGCACCATGGGCATGCTGGTGGCGCCGTGCTCGATCCGCAGCCTGTCGGAGATCGCCACCGGCGTGACCAGCGGCCTGCTCACCCGCGCCGCCGACGTGGTGCTGAAGGAGCGCCGCCGGCTGGTGCTGATGGTGCGCGAGACGCCGCTGCATCTCGGCCATCTGCGCAGCATGGCGCAAGCGACCGAGATGGGCGCCATCGTCATGCCGCCCGTGCCCGCCTTCTACGCACGCCCGCAGTCGATCGACGAGATGGTCCGCCACAGCGTCGGCCGGGCACTCGACCTGTTCGGGCTCGACAGCGGCACGGTCTGCCGCTGGGGCGAGAAGACGCCCTAGACGCCCGAACCGCCGCCCCACGGCGGCAGACCTACCCGCCGTTGAGGTTCATGCCGGGAAAGCTCCAGTTCGGGGCCGACCAGCCCGGAGCCGTCCATTGCGGCTTGGCCGGCGCCGTAGAGGCCGCTGGCGCGGAGGAGGATGACGAGGCGGCGGGCGCGCCCTGCTCCGCCTCCGCCGGAGCGGTCGGCGGTGTCGGTACGGCCCGCGCTTCGCGCTGCCTCATGAAGTCGGACGTCCTGTTGAGGATGATCGCCTCGACCGCCGGATGGGTCGGCAGCTGCGCATGGGCCACGAACTTCGCCCCCGATGCCCAGGCATCGATGTTGAGCGCGCCGCGCACATTGGGAAAGCCGGGGCCGTGAATGTTGATGCAGCGCGCCACCGGGCAGGAGGGCGGCGCCGGGGCGGCATCTATGGTAATGACCAGGGGCGCCGGCTGGCCGGAGGCGACGAGCTTGCGCGCATAGCGCAGGGCCGTGTCGCCGCCCATCGAATGGCCGATGATGATGTCCGGCACGATCCCCCTGGTCTTGTTCATGAGGTGGGTATCGGTCCGGGTGCGAAAGCCCTGCTGGCGCAGCGGCCGCGCCAGGGCCGAGACGCCGACATAGTCGGTCTCGACATAGACGCCCAGCCCGTCGAGCAACAGCACCAGCGGCGGCTGCGCCGCGGCAACGGGCTGATCCTGCGCTTCGGCCGGGGCGGGAGACCACACGGTGAGAGCCGGCAGCACCGCCAGAAACGAGGCCAGCAGGAAGAAAAAACGCTCGATTACCCTCACCGTGCCGCCAATGCCTCGACCTCTACCCGACGGAAGACTTCTTCCGAAGCCAACCGCACGGCCAAGGCAATCTCAAGGCAGCTTTCCCGCGCGCGCCCGAGCCGGGCGCACGCGCTCGCGTTGGCGGATTCAGGCCGCGCTGCGCCAGCTCGGATGGTCCGGCAGGAGCCCGCAGGCCACCGACCAGGTCTCGAAGGCGACCCAGGCCTCCGTCTTCTGCTCGGGCGTGCGCGCCGATTCCATCTGCGCCAGCAGCATCTCGGCGAAATGGCCGAGCCGGTCGTGGCGCAGCGAGCGGATCAGGGCGATCGCGCCGTCCAGCGAGCTGATCTCGAGAACCTCGCTGCCGACATGCACGGTCAGGGCACGAATGCGGGGCGTGGCCGGCGCCACGGGGGCGTGCGGGCCTGCGCTTTGGGTGGGCGTGTAGCTGATGGTCATGGCGCGGAATCTCCTTGTGGCATTTGGCGCTGCCGGTGTTCCGTCCGTCCGGTGTGCCGCTTTGCGGACCGAAATGACACTGTCAACAAAATCGATAGCTGACTTTAGCACTTTACACGACGGCCATGACAATTCGGCCACACCTTTTGGTGAAATCCACCGAGACTTTTTGCCATGAAGAATATGGCGCATCGTACATGGAATGTGGCATTCCAGCGACTTGGCGCGGACCCCGCGACCCGCCCATAATATTACTGGTGGCATACCACCACTTTACGCAACGGCGGAATGATTTCATGGCCACCAAATCAGGACACCCTCGCGACCTTGGCCGCGGATGCTGAACATTATCAGATCGATCGCGCGCGGTGGGAAAAATAGACATATATACTACATCATGATTTTCGATTATTTCGCCATTGCGAAGCGTCATCGACTTTTCATGCTGCTATGCAGCGTCTAATACCTATTGCCTTATAGTTGATACTTCATGTTACGTTGCGACCGGGCGGCAGAAAGACCGCCCTGAGGAGGAAACGTCATGAACATCCGTATCCAGATTGCCGCGGTCGCAGCGGCGATGACCCTTGTGGGCGTCGCCCCCAGCTTCGCGCAGGACGAGGCAGCCCACGTCAAGCCGGTGACCGCCTATGTGCAGAAGAACGTCCAGCCCTGGCTGAGCGACCCGGTGATCATCGCGGCGATCGTCGAGTCCAACAAGAAGCATGCCCGGCTCATGCAGACCGACATCACCGACCTCGACAACAAGTGGAAGGCCAAGGACCAGGCGCTCATGGACAGCACCATGAAGAACGACGCCGCGGCCTTCCTGGTCGAGAAGAAGAACGCCTCGGGCGGCGTCATCACCGAGGCCTTCGTCATGGACAACCGCGGCCTCAACGTCGCGCAGACCGACGGCACCTCGGACATGTGGCAGGCGGACGAGGCCAAGTGGCAGAAGTCCTACGGCGCGGGTCCGGACGCGATCTTCGTCGACGCGGTCGAGGAAGACGGCGGCAAGCACATCGCCCAGGTCAGCATGACCATCTCCGACAAGGACCAGGCTGTCGGTGCCATCACGATCGGCATCGACGTCGACAAGCTGAAGTAATCCGGCGTTCGGTTGTCTCTCCCGGATGTCCGCGGGGCGGCTTCGGCCGCCCCTTTTTTTGCCCGAACGAAGCATCGACCGGGGCCGGCGCTTCGGGTAAGTCTGGCGGGCCGGGCCAAGCCAAGGAGATCGCGCGATGTTTCTCGCCATGAACCGCTTCAAGGTAAAGAAGGGCGCCGAAGCGGATTTCGAAACCGTCTGGCGCGAGCGTGACAGCCAGCTCACCAGCGTGCCCGGCTTCGTCACTTTCAGCCTGCTGCGCGGCCCCGACCGCGAGGACCACACGCTCTACGCGTCCCACACGATCTGGCGCTCCAAGGCCGATTTCGAGGCCTGGACCCGTTCCGAGGCGTTCCGCGCCGCGCACCGCAACGCCGGCGGCAACAAGCCGCTCTATCTCGGCCACCCCGAGGTCGAGCTGTTCGAGAGTGTCATCGAGCTCTCGATGAGCGACAAGGCGGCCTGAGGCCCCTTACCGACCCGGCATTGCGGGACCGGTGCGGATCCCCGGCTGGCATGGATGACGGCGGGCGCGATCGTCGACGCGGGCCCGCCGGGCGCGCCCTCGTGAGTTGACGAGCGCGCCCGGCTCCATTAACCGCTCGCGATCCTTATAAAGCCGGGCCGAACCGAACATGGCGAATATCGCGTCCTCCGACGCCCTCAACGACGCACGCGGCGGCGACGCACCGCGCATTTCCTTCGTCTCGCTCGGATGTCCCAAGGCGCTCGTCGATTCCGAGCGCATCGTCACCAGCCTGCGCTCGGAGGGCTATGAGCTCTCGCGCCGGCACGAGGGCGCCGACCTCGTCATCGTCAACACCTGCGGCTTCCTCGACAGCGCCAAGGCGGAAAGCCTCGCCGCCATCGGCGAGGCGCTGAAGGAGAACGGCAAGGTCATCGTCACCGGCTGCATGGGCGCCGAGCCGGAGCAGATCCGCGCCGCCCATCCCGGCGTGCTCGCCGTCACCGGGCCGCAGCAATATGAAAGCGTGCTCGCCGCCGTCCATCAGGCGGTGCCGCCGCGGCACGATCCGTTCCTCGACCTAGTGCCGCCGCAGGGCATCAAGCTCACGCCGCGGCACTACGCTTATCTCAAGATTTCAGAAGGTTGCAGCAATCGGTGCACCTTCTGCATCATCCCCAAGCTGCGCGGCGACCTCGTCAGCCGGCCGGCCGGCGACGTGCTGCGCGAGGCGGAGAAGCTGGTGGCGGCCGGGGTGAAGGAGCTCCTCGTCATCTCGCAGGACACCTCCGCCTACGGCATCGACACCCGCTACGCGCCGAGCCTGTGGAAGGACGGGAACGGCGACGCGCGCGAGGTGCGCACGCGCTTCCTCGACCTCGCCCGCGAGCTCGGCACGCTCGGGGCCTGGGTGCGCCTGCACTATGTCTACCCCTATCCCCATGTCGACGAGGTGATCGGCCTGATGGCGGACGGGGTGGTGCTGCCCTATCTCGACATCCCGTTCCAGCACGCCTCGCCCAGCGTGCTGAAGCGCATGAAGCGCCCCGCCGCGCAGGAGAAGACGCTGGCGCGCATACAGGCCTGGCGCGCCGCCTGCCCCGACCTCACCCTGCGCTCGACCTTCATCGTCGGCTTCCCCGGCGAGACCGAGGCCGAGTTCCAGGAGCTGATCGACTTCCTCGACGAGGCTGAGCTCGACCGTGTGGGCTGCTTCAAATACGAGCCGGTCGCCGGCGCTCCAGCCAACGAACTCGGCGCGGCCGTGCCGGAAGAGGTGAAGCAGGAGCGCTGGGACCGCTTCATGAGCGCGCAGCAGAAGATCAGCGCGCGCCGGCTCCGCCGCAAGGTCGGCACGCGCCAGCAGGTGATCATCGATTCGGTCGGCCCGACGGTCGCGGTCGGCCGCTCCAAGGCCGACGCGCCGGAGATCGACGGCGTCGTCCATGTCGCCTCGCGCCGACCGCTCAGGGTCGGCGAGATCGCCACCGTGAAGATCGAGCGGGCGGACGCCTACGACCTGCACGGCACGGCCGTCGGTTTCTAGAGCGCCCTCGCGCGACGCGCCTTACGCGTCGCGCGTCTAATTCCCGGAGCGACCGGCCGAAGGCCCGGCCGGCGGGCCGCCGTTCGCTGGCATCGCTACTCCGCCGGCGTGAGCAGGTCGCGCAGCGTGCCCTCGATCACCTTCGTCGCCGCCGCGAGGTCGGAAATGCGCACATGCTCGTCGGCGGCATGGGCGTTGGCCTCGAGGATGGAGCGCGGCCCGGCGCCGTAGAGCACGGTCGGGATGCCGGCCGCCGTGTAGTGGCGCGCGTCGGTGTAGAGCGGCACCGCCGTGGCGGGCGGCACCTCGCCGAGCACCTCGGCGGCGTGCTTCTGGATCGTCTCGACCAGCTTCTCGGTCCCCGGCACGGTGCGCAGCGGCTCGGCGAGGATGATGCGGCGGCACTCGACCTCGATGCCCGCCCGCCCCTCGGCTGCGGCCTCGATCAGCGCGGCGAGCTCCGCCTCCACCGTCTCGCCGTCTTCCTCCGGCGTCAGGCGGCGGTCGATCCGCATGGCGATGCGGTCCGGCACCACATTGGTGTTGATGCCGCCCGAGATCAGCCCGACCGTGATCTTCGGCGAGCCGATGCCCGGCGTGGTGCTGGTGATGCCGTAGAGCCGGCGGCGCTCGGCATAGATGGCGTCGAGGATGCCGGTCGCCGCCTCCAGCGCGTCGGCCCCGGTCTCGGGCATGGCGGCATGGGCCTGGCGCCCGTGCACGATGACCTCGAGATGCAGGCAGCCATTATGGGCGATCACCACCGCATAGGAGAAGCCGGCCGAGATGGCATAGTCGGGCTTGGTCAGCTCGTGCTCAAGCAGCCATTTCGGCCCGAGGAAGCCGCCGGCCTCCTCGTCATAGGTGAGATGCAGCTCGACCGTGCCGTCGAGCCCTTCCGGGCGCTGCTTGAGCGCCAGCAGGGCGAAGGCATAGGTGGCGAAGTCCGACTTGGAGACCGCCGCGCCGCGCCCGTAGATCGCCCCGCCCTTCTCCTCGGCGCCGTAGGGGTCGAAGGTCCAGCCCTCGCCCGGCGGCACCACGTCGCCATGGGCGTTGAGGGCGATGGTCGGCCCCTCGCCGCTGCCGAAGCGCTCGCGGATGAGCAGGTTGACCACCGACTTCATGCCGTAGGTCTTCACGAAGGGCTCGGGCACCGCATGGTGCTCGACGGCGAACCCCAGCTCCTCGAGCAGCCGGCCGGCGATCTCGGCATGCGGCGCGCAGTCGCCCGGCGGGTTGTCGCTCGGCACGCGCACGAGGGCCTTGAGGAACTCGACCTCGCGGGCCAGGAGCTGCGCGCTGTCGTCGTCGGAAAGGGTCACGTCTCTGCTCCGCTGGTGTCGTTTTCCAGATGCGGAAGTTGGAAGCGCTCGATGAACCGCACCAGAGCCGCCACCGCAAGTCCCATGTCCTGCGGCGAGGCGAATTCCGCCGGATTGTGGCTTATCCCGCCCCGGCAGCGCACGAACAGCATGCCGATCGGGCAGAGCTTGGACATCGCCTGCCCGTCATGCCCCGCACCCGAGGGCATGGCGACGGCGCGATGGTCGACATCGGTAATGGCACGGCGCAGGCGAAGCTGCAGGTCCTGATAGCAGGGCACGGTCGCCACCTCGTGGAAGGCCGAGATGACGACGCCGAGCTGGCGCTGACCGGCGATACGGTGCGCCTCGCGCTCGAAGCGGGTCAGCGCGTCGCGCCGGGAGGTGTCCGAACCCGAGCGCAGGTCGACGGTGAACACCACCCGCGAGGGGATGACGTTGATCGAGCCGGGATCGATGTGCATCCGGCCGACCGTGGCGACCATGCCGTGTTTGTCCGCCCGCGCGATGCGCTCGACCGCCAGCGCCATCTCGGCGGCGCCGAGCAGCGCGTCGTGGCGCATGCGCATGGGCACGGTGCCCGCATGGCCCGCCTCGCCCGTCACCGTCACCGACAGCCGGGACGCGCCGGCGATGGCGGTGACGACGCCCAGCGGCTCGCCTTCCGCCTCCAGCACCGGCCCCTGCTCGATATGCGCCTCGACATAGGCGATCACCTTGTCGGGGTCGTAGGCCGCGGCGGGAATGTCCTCCGGGTCCTTGCCATAGGCGACGAGCGCCTCGCGGTAGCTGACGCCGTCGGCGTCCACCATGGCGAGGTTGGCCGGCGAGAAGATGCCCGCCACCGCGCCGGAGGCCGAAAGCGTAGTGGGAAAGCGCGTGCCCTCCTCGTCGCCGAAGGCCAGCACGTCGACGCCGTAGGGCCGCGGCAGGCCAAGCCGCGTGATCGCCTGCATGGCGAGGATGGCGAGGACCACGCCCATGCTGCCGTCATACTTGCCGGCGTCGGCGACGGTGTCGATGTGCGAGCCGATCAGCAGGCGCGGCGCGTCGGGGCCGGCGGGGTGCCAGTGGCCGCGCACCGTGCCGAGCGCGTCCTCGCTGACCTCGAGCCCGGCCTCGCGCATCCAGCGGCCGACCAGATCGGCCGCGCGGCGATGCTCGGGGGTGAGGAAGAAACGGGTGAGATTGTCGGGCGACTGCGAGATCGCGCCGAGTTCTTCGATCATGCTCGCCGCGCGCTCACCCAGCGCGGCGATGTCCAGCGGGATGCTCATGGTGTCGGTGCGGCGCCTCCGGGCGGGGCCTGCCCGCGATCCGCGCAGCGCCGCCCGGCTGCGCAATCGCACAGGAACGGCCCTTTGGCAACGCGCCCGGCGGACCGCCCGATCCGGCGGCGGCGTGCGGCGCGCCGCCGGAAGTGCCGCAGAGCCGGGCACGGAGCGAACGCCGGCCAGGCCCGGAGCCTGTGCCGGCGGGCCCGGATCGCCTGCCGCCGGGCTCGCGCCGTCGGCTGTCGGCCGTCGGGCTACTTGCCCGGCACCGTGTCGTCGATGCCCTTCACGTACCAGTTCAGCGAGAGGATGTCCTTGTCGGGCAGCACCTCGCCCTCCTTCACCACCAGCTCGCCGGCCTGGTTGTAGATCGGGCCCTGGAAGGGGTTCAGCTCGCCCGACTTGATCTTGGCCTCGGTATCCTCGGCCATCTTCTTCACGTCGTCGGGCATGTTGGTGTAGGGCGCCATCTGCACCTCGCCGTCCTTCAGGCCGGCCCAGGTGTCGGTCGACTTCCAGGTGCCGTCCATCACCTCCTTGACACGCTCGATGTAGTAGGGCGCCCAGTTGTCGACGATCGAGGTGAGCTGGGCGTGCGGGCCGAAGCTGATCATGTCGGAGGACTGGCCGAATGCCTTCACACCGCGCGCCTCCGCAACCTGCATGGCGGCCGGGCTGTCGGTGTGCTGGGCGATGATGTCCGCACCCTGATCGATCAGCGCCTTGGCCGCGTCGGCCTCCTTGGCCGGGTCGAACCAGGAGTTCACCCAGACGATCTTGATCTTGATGTCCGGGTTGATCGACTGCGCGCCGAGCATCATCGAATCGATGCCCGAGATCACTTCCGGGATCGGGAACGAGGCGATGTAGCCGATGGTGCCGGACTTCGACATCTTGGCCGCGATCTGGCCGATGATGTAGCGGCCCTCGTGGAACTTGGCGTTGTAGGTCGCCATGTTCTTGGCCTGCTTGTAGCCGGTGGCGTGCTCGAAGAAGGTCTTGGGATGGCGCTTGGCGACCTTCAGCGTCGGCTCCATGTAGCCGAACGAGGTCGTGAAGATGATGTCGTTGCCGGCGCGGGCGAGCTGCTCGATCACGCGTTCCGCGTCGGGGCCTTCCGGCACGTTCTCGACATAGGTGGTCTCGACCTTGTCGCCGAACTCCTTCTCCACCGCCTTGCGGCCCTGGTCGTGCTGGTACGACCAGCCGAAATCGCCGACCGGACCGATATAGATCCAGGCCGCCTTGACCTTCTTGTCGGCCGCGTGCGCCTGCACGCCACCCATGCCGGCGAGGGCGAGCCCCGCGGCCAGTGCCAGCGCCGTCGACAGGATCTTCCGCATGGACGTCTCCGTTCCCATCCTTCACGACCGCTGGAGAACCGCCTCCGCGCGGCCGTGACCGCGGAGGCTGGGCCGCGCCGTGCGGCCGGATTGAACGGCTCCGGCGCCGCCTCAGCGGTCCGGAACGAACGGCACGCCGAGCGAGGCGGGCGCGCCCTGCCCGCGCTTCAGCGCCGATATCACCACAAGTGCGGCGATCGTCGCCAGATAGGGCAGCGAGGAAAGAAGCTGCGAGGGAATGCCGAGCCCGAAGCCCTGCACGTGGAGCTGCAGGATCGAGACCGCGCCGAACAGATAGGCACCGCCGAGCAGCCACAGCGGGCGCCAGGCCGAGAACACCACCAGCGCCAGCGCGATCCAGCCGCGCCCGGCGGTCATGTCGCTGGCCCAGAACGGCGTGTAGGCGAGCGAGAGCTGAGCCCCCGCCAGCCCCGCGCAGGCACCGCCGAACATCACCGCAAGCGTACGAATCTTGCGCACCGGATGGCCCAGCGCATGGGCCGCCACATGGCTTTCGCCGACCGCGCGCAGCACCAGCCCGGCCCGTGTGCGGGCGAGCCCGTAGGCGACGATGGCGAGGAGCGCGATCGAGGCATAGGCGAAGGCGTCCTGCCCGAACAGCACCGGCCCGACGATCGGCAGGTCGCTGAGCACCGGAATGTGCAGGGCGGGCGCGGCGGTGAGCGTGGTGCCGACGAAGGGCGAGCCGATGAGGCCGGCAAGGCCGAGGCCGAGAATGGTGGTGGCGAGGCCCGAGGCGACCTGGTTCGCCGCCAGCCATATCGCGAGGCCGGCGAAGACGAGGGAGAGCAGCGTGCCCGCCAGCATGGCCGCGATGGTGCCGAGGATCAGGCTGCCGGAGCCGTAGGCGGCGGCGTAGCCCACCGCGGCGCCGACGATCATCATGCCCTCGACGCCGAGATTGAGCGTGCCCGCCCGCTCGGCTACCAGCTCGCCTATCGAGGCCAGCAGCAGCGTGGTGGCGGCGGCGACGATGCTCGCGAGCACGGCGCCGATGATGGCGGCATCAAGCATGGCTCGTCCCCTCCACGCGCCGGATGCGGTAGCGCACCAGCACGTCCGCCGCGAGGATCGCGATCAGCAGCGTTCCCTGGAACACGCGGGTGACGTCGAACGGCATGCGCATGGTGATCTGCGCCGCCTCGCCGCCGATATAGGTCAGCGCCAGCACCAGGCTGGCGACGAGGATGCCCACCGGGTGCAGCCGGCCGAGCATCGCCGCGATGATGGCGGTGAAGCCGTAGCCCGGCGAGATCGAGGGCTGGAGATTGCCGATCGGCCCCGCCACCTCGATGATGCCGGCGAGCCCGGCGAGCCCGCCCGAGACCGCGAACACGCCATAGGTGACGCGCCGCTCGTCGAAGCCGGCGAAGGCGGCCGCGCGCGGGGCCGAGCCGCCGAGCTCGATCGAGAAGCCGATCAGCGTGCGCCCGAGCACGAAGGTCGCCGCGATCACCACCACCACGGCGATGATGATGCCCGCATGCAGGCGCCCCTCGTCGGACAGCAGCGGCATGATGGCGTTGTCGTCGAAGGTCACGCTCTGCGGGAAGTTGAACCCCTGCGGGTCCTTCCACGGGCCGCGGACGAGGTAGTCGAGCCCGAGCTGGGCGACATAGACCAGCATCAGCGAGGTCAGGATCTCGCTGGAGCCGAAGCGCACGCGCAGGAAGGCCGGGATCAGACCCCACAGCGCGCCGCCGACCATGCCCAGCGCCAGCATGGCGGGAAGTACCCAAGGGCCGGCGTCGGTGCCGTGGGTGGCGAGGGCGAGCCAGGAGCCGAGCACGGCGCCAGCCACGTACTGTCCCTCGGCGCCGATGTTCCAGCGGTTGGCGCGGTAGCAGAAGGCGAGGCCGACGCCGATCAGCATCAGCGGGCACGCCTTCACCACCAGCTCCTGCTGCGTGTAGGGATCGAGCAGCGGCTCGATGAAATAGACGCTGAAGGCGCGCAGCGGGTCCTGCCCGAGCGCGGCGAACATCACCGCGCCGACGACCAGGGTGAACACCAGCGCCACTAGCGGCGCCGCGACCAGCCCGATCGCGGGCACGTTCTCCTGCCGTTCCAGCCTAAGCGGCATGGACGCCCTCCCCGCCATCCTCGGCACCGCCCATGGCAAGGCCGATCGCCTCGCGCGAGGTCTCCGCGACCGGAACCGGCACGGTGAGCCGCCCCTCGCACATCACCGCGATGCGGTCGGTGAATTCCAGCAGCTCGTCGAGATCCTGGCTGATCACCAGCACAGCACAGCCCTCGGCCGCCTTCTCGCGCAGCGTGTTGCGGATGAAGGCCGCGGCCGCGGCGTCGACGCCCCAGGTCGGCTGGTCGACGATGATGAGCACGGGATCGCGCAGCACCTCGCGGCCGATGACGAATTTCTGCAGATTGCCGCCCGACAGGCGCCGCGCCTTGGGGTCGCGTCCGCCGAAGCGCACGTCGAAGCGCTTCACGATCTCCTGGAAACGCGCGTTCAGCACCGAATGGCGCACCACGCCGAGCTTGACGATGGCGCCGTCGCTATGGGTGGTCAGCAGCACGTTATCGGAGAGCCGCATGTCGGGCGCGGCGGCGTGGCCGAGCCGCTCCTCCGGCACGAAGCCGGCGCGCAGCGCCCGCCGCTCGGTCGGGCCGAGCCCGCCGGCCGGCACGCGGTCGATGACGATGGATTCCTGGTCGTCCGCCAGCTTCTCGCCGGACAGCGCCTCGAACAGCGTGGTCTGGCCGTTGCCCGCCACGCCGGCGATGCCGACGATCTCGCCGGCGCGGATCTCCAGATTGACGTCGCGCAGCGCCGAGCCGCGCGAGCCGTCGCCGGGAATGTTGAGGTTGCGGATCAGCAGGCGCGGCTCGCCGAGCTCGTGCTCCAGCACGCGTGGCAGGCGGGGCACCTCGGCGCCGACCATGAGGCGGGCGAGGCTGCCCGCCGTCTCCGCCTTCGGGTCCACCTCGGCGATGAAGCGGCCGCCGCGCAGCACGGTGGCGCGGTGGCACAGGCGCCGCACCTCGTCGAGCTTGTGCGAGATGAACAGCACCGCCCGGCCCTCGTCGGTCAGCAGGTCGACGGTGCGGAACAGGTTTTCCGATTCGTCCGGCGTCAGCACCGAGGTCGGCTCGTCGAGGATGAGCACGCGCGGGTCGCCGAGCAGGCAGCGCACGATCTCCACGCGCTGGCGCTCGCCCACCGAGAGCTCGCCCACACGTCGCCAGGGCTCGACCGCGAGCCCATAGCGGTGCACGCAGTCGTCGATGCGCGCGGCGAGCGCGGCGAGCGGCTCGTGCCCCGGCAGGCCGAGCGCGACGTTCTCCACCACCGTGAGCGCATCGAACAGCGCGAAATGCTGGAACACCACGCCCACGCCCCTGGCGCGGGAGGAAGCCGGGTCGGGGAAGACGATCGGCTCGCCGTCATAGAGCAACTCGCCCGAGTCGGGCTGCAGCAGCCCGCACATCATCTTCACCAGGGTCGACTTGCCGGCGCCGTTCTCGCCGAGCAGTGCGTGCGTCTCGCCGGCCCGGATGGCGAGGCTGACATGGTCGTTGGCGACGAGCGCGCCGAAGCGCTTGGTCAGGGCAACGGCTTCGAGGAGCGAGGCGGGCAGCGCATTCGGCGGATTTTCCGTCATGCGCCGCCCTTCGCGACGGCGCGGCCCGGCACGTCAGCGGGCCGGCATGCGGCGGACGGCGCATGCTGGCGTAAGCGGGGCTCGGGCTGGGTCTCGCGTTTCATTCGCTCTTTGAATACCGGCGATCCTCTCCGCAGCATGGCATGCTCCCCCCCGTGGGCAAGCCTAAAGTCTGGTCCGTCCGGTCCGAAAACTGACGCGTTTCGCGCCAGTCCGCGGTCAGGGCAAAAGCACCGTGGAACCCGTGGTCTGGCGCGATTCGAGGTCGCGATGGGCCTCGGCGGCGTCCTTCAGCTTGTAGCGCTGATTGACCGGAATCTTGACGGCACCCGAGGCGACGACGGCCATCAGGTCCGCCGCATTGGCCTCCAGCGCCTCGCGCGTGGCGACATGGGTGAAGAGCGTCGGGCGCGTCGCATAGAGCGAGCCCTTCTGCGACAGGGAGAGCAGCGAGAAGTTCTGGATCGGCCCCGACGCGTTGCCGAAGCTGGCGAACAGCCCGCGCGGGCGGATGCAGTCGAGCGAGGCGGGATAGGTCGCCTGCCCCACCCCGTCATAGACCACGTCGCACAGCGCGCCCTCGGTGATCTCCTTCACCCGGGCGGCGAAGTCCTCCTCGCGGTAGTTGATCACATAGGCGGCGCCCGCCTCCCGGGCCATCTCGCACTTCTCCGGCGAGCCGGCGGTGCCGATCACGGTGGCGCCGAGATGGTGGCCCCACTGGCACAGCAGCAGCCCGACGCCGCCCGCCGCCGCGTGCACCAAGATCGTGTCGCCCGCCTTCACCGGATAGGTCTGGCGCAGCAGGTAGCGCGCGGTCATGCCCTTCAGCATCATCGCCGCCGCCGTCTCGTCGGAAATCGCGTCGGGCAGCTTCACCAGCAGGGCGGCCGGCATCACGCGCTCGGTGCAGTAGGCGCCGAGCGAGGAGCCATAGGCGACGCGGTCGCCGCGCCTCAGGCCCGTGACGCCCTCGCCCACCGCCTCGACCACGCCCGCCGCCTCGTTGCCGGGAATGAGCGGCAGGCCGTTGGGCGCGGGGTACAGCCCGCTGCGGAAATAGGTGTCGATGAAGTTCAGGCCGATCGCCGTGTGCCGCAGCTTCACCTCGCCCGGGCCGGGCTCGCCGACGGTGATGTCCTCGTAGGTCAGGACGTCCGGGCCGCCCAGTTCATGGATGCGTATTGCTGCTGGCATGATGCGCACTCTTTCGGTCGGCTTTGGGAAATCAGTCGTCGTGACCCATCCGCAGGCGGCGCCACGGGATGAGGCCGAAGAGGAGGAAATAGACCGCGCACACGCACAGGCCGGCGACGATCCAGCCCGGCGGGCGCAGCCCGTCGATCACGGCGGCGGCGGCCAGCACGGCCCACAGCGCCAGCAGCGCGATGGTGAGCAGGCGCAGGCGCACCACCCGGAACGGGTGCACGAACTTGATCGGCAGGAAGGTGGCGACCGACAGCAGCGCGACGGTTCCGCCCACCACCCAGCTGTTGAGCGGCAGCAGGAAGAAATAGAACACGACGAGGTTCCAGACCGCCGGGAACCCCTGGAAATACAGGTCGTCGGTCTTCATCGCGGTGTCGGCGAAATAGAGCGCGCTGGTGAGCAGGATCGCCGCGCTCGCCGGTACCGCCATCCAGAACGGCATCAGCCCGCCTGTCGCCACCGCGAAGGCCGGCACCAGCACATAGGTCAGGTAGTCGACCACGAGGTCGAGCGTCTCGCCGGACCAGCGCGGCAGCACCTCGCCGACCCGCGCGCGCCGCGCCATGGTGCCGTCGACGCCGTCGACGAACAGCGCCGCGCCGAGCCAAGCGAACATCAGCGCCCAATGCCCCTCGACCGCCGCCATCAGCGCCATCAGGCCGCAGACGGCGCCCGAGGCGGTGAACAGATGGACCGCGAACGCCAGCGCATGCCGACGGGTCGGACGCTCGCCGAGCGACTTGGTCGTAACCGCCACCGATTTTCCTCCCGCAGCCGCAGGAACGTCGCGGCCGCCGTCTTCTTCGACGTCACGCATATAGCATGTGTCCGTTCTGGTCCGCATTGCCAGAGCGCGCCGCTCCGCTTATCCCACACTCCGGCGCATGCTTACAGCCCCGCCGGCCCGCAGGGAGATCGGTATGACATCGCATGGGGATATAGGGCAGAAAATCGCCGTCGTCGGCGGTGGCGCCAGCGGCCTCATCGCGGCCCTCGCCTTCGCCTCGGCCGGGTTTCCCGTCCGGCTCGTCGCGCCCGACCGCGCGCCGGACCCGCGCGCCACCGCGCTGATGGACGGCTCGGTCCGGGCGCTGCGCGCGCTCGGCCTGTGGGACGCCCTCGCCCCCTCCGCCTCGCCGCTGCGCATCATGCGGGTGATCGACGGCACGAAGCGCCTGCTGCGCGCGCCGCAGGTCGATTTCCGCGCCGACGAGCTGGGGCTCGAGGCCTTCGCCTGGAACATCGAGAACGAGCCGCTGCTCGCCGCGCTGGAGACGGCGGTGACGGAGAATGCGGGAATCGAGCGGGTGGCGGGCCGGGTCAGCCGGCTTGAGAAGGAGCCCGGCGGCATCCGCATTCGGCTCGAGGATGGCGGGCAGGTCGACGCCGCGCTCGTCGCCGCGGCGGACGGGCGGCACTCGCCCTGCCGCACCGCGATGGGCATCGGCATGCGGGTCCACGACTACCCGCAGGTGGCGGTGACCGCGACCCTCGCCCATGACCGCCCGCATGGCGACGTCTCGACCGAGTTCCACACCGAGACCGGCCCGTTCACGCTGGTGCCGCTGCCCGGCCAGCGCTCGAGCGTGGTCTGCGTGGTCAGCGCCCGCGAGGCCGAGGCGCTGGTTGCCATGACGCCCGACGCCTTCGCCCGCGCGATCGAGCGGCGCGCCCATTCGGTGCTCGGAGCGATGCGGCTCGACTCCCCGCGCGGCAGCTTCCCGCTGAGCGTGCGCACCGCCGACAGCTTCGCGCGTGGCCGCGTCGCGCTGATCGGCGAGGCGGCGCACATCATCCCGCCCATCGGCGCGCAGGGGCTCAATCTGGGCATCCGCGACGGCGCCACCCTCGCAGAGCTCGTCGCCAATGCCGCCCGTGCCGGCGCCGATATCGGCGGGCCGGAGGTGATGGAAGCCTATGAGCGCCGGCGGCGGGTCGACGTCGATGGCCGCCGCGTCGCGGTCGACCTGCTGAACCGCTCGCTGCTGAGCGACCTGCTTCCCGTCGCCGGGCTGCGCGGCATGGGGCTGTGGCTGCTCGGCCGCTCGCCGATGGTCCGCCGCACCGTGATGCGCGAGGGCGTGGGCCCGAGCCGCGACGTGCCGCGCCTCATCGCCGGCGAGCCGGTTTGATAAAACGCTTTATATTTTTCCTATAATAGTCTGATTTTGCGAATTCTTGATCGCCTCGTCTGGCGCCCGTTCGACGACGTGTCGGGTGCGAGCGGCTCATCCGCCATCGGCATCATGCAAGCCGCCAGCGGGAGGGCCGGCACAAGCGGCGTGACGTAGGCAGTGATGATGCCGGGCCCCGCCGCGTCCGCTCTCCGGCGTAGGCGCTCATCGCCCGCCCTACGCCGACGGACGGCGCAACGGCGGGCCACCCGCGCTTTGCTCACGCGCCTATCATGCGGGCCGCGCATGGAGAGCGGCCCCGGCGGGCATGCCGGTTGCATTGCCGCTTCGGGATGAACCCGATAGAGAGGGGCCGTTGCGGCCCCCGACGGGACCGCAGATCGAGGTCGTGGCAATGATGACGAAGGCGAGGAACGCCAAATACCGCATCGGGCAGGTCGTGCGTCACCGCCACTATTCCTTCCGGGGCGTGGTGTTCGACGTCGACCCGGAATTCGCCAATACCGACGAGTGGTGGGAAGCCATTCCCGAGCATATCCGCCCGACCAAGGACCAGCCCTTCTACCATCTGCTGGCGGAGAATTCGGAGACGGAATACGTCGCCTATGTCTCCGAGCAGAATCTCGAGCCGGACAATTCCGGCGAGCCGGTGCGCCACCCCCAGGTCGAGGAGATGCTGGCGGCCGATGGCGACGGCGGCTGGCGGGTGCGTTCGGAGCGGCTGCAATAGCCGTCCCGCCTTCCGCGTCTTTCCCGCAAGCCCTTAAACGACAACGCCCGGCACGAGGCCGGGCGTTCGATTCACGGTGCGTCTGATCGCGCGGATCACTGCGCGGGCTGGGTGCCCTTCAGCTTCTCGGCGCCGAGCTTCTCCAGACCCTGCTTGGTCTGCTCGTCGCGCTTGGCGGCTTCGCTCTGAAGCTCCTCCTGGCGGGCCTTCACCTTGTCCTGGATCTTCTTCAGCTCGGCGTCGAACACCTTCGGGTCGGTCGGCGGGCCGTCATAGACCTTGGCGAAGTCGCCGAGGCCGATCGGATAGGAAATGACGCGGCCGACCGCGTTGGCGACCTGCAGCGTCAGGCCCGGCGCCTTCTTCATGCGGTCGATGAAGCCCTGGTCGATCTGCACGTCGCCGCGGCAGACCTGGTTGTCGCACATGATGAAGGTGCCGAGGATCGGCTGCTCGTTGGCGAGCGCGACGCGGAAGCCGTTACGCAGCAGCAGGCCGGTCGGGAAGGAGACGATGAACGCCTTCTTCGGATCGTCCTTCACCTCGAAGATGCCGAAGCGCACCAGGAACTGCCCGGTATCGGTGATGATGGTCTGCTCGAGGTTGCAGACCTCCTTGTTGATCGTCGGCTCCTGCTGGCAGTGCTTCACCCACGGAATGGGGAGCGCAGGGATCGGCTGGTTGGTCGGCTGCTGCTGCTGGCCGTTCGCCGGCGGCTTGGGCGCCGGCTTGGCCTGCTGGGCGTTGGCGGTCGCGGCACCGCCGACCAGCGACAGAGCCAATACGGCGCCGGCGAGGTTGCGCGCGAGAAGGGAGCGTTTGGTCATATCAGGTTCCTGTCGTGCGAACCGCGATGGAAACAGAGGACAGCGGACGCCCTTGGCGCCTACTCGGAGGGGGCTGTCTCCCGTCCAAATGAGGCGACAGAGTGACCCTCGGCAATTCCGGTGGCAGTTCATGTTAGACATGAGTGCGGGGATCGCGACTCGAAATGGTGACCGGGAGACAAAGCGTGATCGGTATCACCCGCCGAGCCTTGATGCGCAACGCTCTTCTGGCCGGAAGCGGCACGGTTTGCGCACGTTTCCTGCCTTTCCCGGCTCATGCGGCGGATGAACCCACCCCCGGCGCGGCACCCGCCCACGGCATCGCGATGCACGGGCGCCCGCTCTATCCGCCCGGCTTCTCCCATTACCGCAGCGTCAACCCGGACGCCCCCAAGGGCGGGCAGCTCGTGCAGGGCGCGGTGGGCGCGTTCGACAGCCTGAACCCCTTCGTCGTGCGCGGCACGGCGCCGCCCTTCGTGCGCTGGAACATCGTCGAAAGCCTGATGGCGCGCAGCCCCGACGAGGCGTTCACCTGCTACGGGCTGCTGGCCCACGGCGTGCGCACCGACGCCGCGCGCTCCTTCGTCGCCTTCGAGATCGACCCCGCCGCCCGCTTCTCGGACGGCTCGCAGGTGACGGCCGACGACGTGCTGTTTTCCTTCGAGCTGCTGCGCGCAAGGGGGCGACCGAACCACCGCACCTATTACGGCAAGGTGGCCAATGCCGTGGTCACGGGGCCGCTGGCGATCCGCTTCGAGTTCGGCGTCGTCGACCGCGAGCTGCCGCTGATCCTCGCCCTCATGCCGGTGCTGGCGCGGCACGCGGTCGACGAGGCGCGCTTCGAGGAGACGAGCTTCACCGCCCCGCTCGGCAGCGGCCCCTACGAGGTCGCCGACGTGAAGCCGGGCGACACGGTGGTGATGAAGCGGCGGCCGGACTATTGGGGCCGCGACCTGCCGGTGAACCGCGGCAACTACAATTTCGACGTGCTGCGCTACGACTTCTACCGCGACGTGAACAGCCAGTTCGAGGCGTTCAAGCGCGAGCTCTACGACATCCGCTTCGAGACCGACCCCGGGCGCTGGAAGACCGGCTACGACATTCCCGCCGTGCGGCAGGGCCGCATCATCCGCGAGGAGGTCGAGGACGGCAAGCCGAAGCCCTATTCGGCGCTGGTCTTCAACATGCGCCGCGAGGTGTTCGCCGACGTGCGGGTGCGCCAGGCGATGACGGAGCTGTTCGACTTTCCCTGGGCCAACGAGAATCTCTATTACGGCCTCTACCGGCGCAACGGCAGTTTCTATGACGGCTCCGAGCTCTCCGCCCGCGGCCGCCCGGCCGAGGCGCAAGAGCGCGAGCTGCTGGCGCCCTTCCCCGACGCGGTGCTGCCCGAGGTGATGGACGGCACCTGGGAGCCGCCGACCTCCGACGGCTCGGGCCGCGACCGCCAACGACTGCGTCGCGCGCTCGACCTGTTCCGTGAGGCGGGTTGGGAATTGCAGGGCGGCACCCTCGCCGCGAGCAAGACCGGCAAGCCGTTCGCGCCCGAGCTGATCGTCGGCACCAAGGACCAGGAGCGCCTCGCCCTCGCCTATCAGGCGATGCTCAAGCGCGCCGGCGTGACGCTCTCCATCCGCCTCGTCGACAGCGTCCAGTTCGAGGCCCGCAAGCAGAACTACGAGTACGACATGGTTCCCTACATCTGGGACCAGTCGCTCTCGCCCGGCAACGAGCAGGCGTTCTATTTCGGCTCGGCCGCCGCCGACATGCCCGGCACGCGCAACTTCATGGGGCTGAAGAGCCCGGCGGCGGACGCGATGATCGAAGCGCTGCTCGCCGCCCGCGAGCGGCAGGATTTCGTCTTCGCGGTGCGCGCGCTCGACCGCGTGCTGATCTCGGCGCGGTTCTCGCTGCCGCTGTTCTACACGCCGACGCAGTGGATCGCGCGCTGGCGCCAGATCCAGCGGCCGAAGGAGGTGGCGCTGGCCGGGACGCTGGCGGAAAGCTGGTGGCAGAGCGAGCTGTAACCTGCCCATACGGCAGGCGGGGCGCCGTGCCCGGCGCCCTGACGGTAGGATGTGCCGGCGAGTTTGCTGGGGACCTTGCCGCCACACTCCGAGGAATCATTGACCTTGATGGCACGAAGCGCTGGACAGGCCGGCCGGAAAGCGTTCCTTAAGGGCGGCCGCCCGTGGCGCCTGCAGCGGTGAACGCTGAGCCACACCGACCGTTTCGGAGTTCGATTCATGCGCTACGCCGCGTTTCCCGTGCTTGCCCTGCTGATGACGGCGCCCGTCGCGGCACTCGCGCAATCGTCGATCACGGTGCATCCCGGCCCCACCGGCCAGCCGCAGCCGGGCGGCGGCGTCGAGATCAACATCCCGACCGTCAACAACCCGAACTATCTCGACTACGGCCCGCTGCCGGACCCGCGCGGCTCCGACAAGTCGATGGACTACATGAACCAGGCCGGCGGCAACGACCCGATCTTCTCCGGCCCCGGCTCGGACAATGATTCCGACATCCTGCCCGACAATGACGGGGCCTACGACGCCCCGATCGAGTGAGCGCGGCTGACGCCACGCCTATTTCGCGCCCCGACCGGCGCCGCCGCCGCCGGCCCCGGCCCGGCCGCTTCGTCGGCCAAAGCGCCCCCTGCACGACGCCCTAGGCTGCTTTGGCGCCCTGCTCGGCGATCTTCGCCAGCTCCTTGAGGATGACGCCGGTGCCGCGCAGCCGCGCGGTCGGGTTCGGCCAGTCCTCGGAGAACACCACCTTGCCGTCGGGGCGCATCTTCGCCACCACATGCGGCTTGCCGACATACTGGATGAAGCCCGCCGGGTTCGGGAACTTGCCTTCGCGGAAGGTGAGCACCATGCCGCGCGGGCCGGCGTCGACCTTCTCCACATTGGCGCGCCGGCACAGCGCCTTGATGGCCACCAGCTTGAGCAGCAGCTCCACCTCCTCCGGCAGCGGGCCGAAGCGGTCGACCAGCTCGGCGCCGATGGCCTCGATCTCCTGATCGGTCTCGAGGTCCGCCAGCCGGCGATAGAGGCCGAGCCGCACGTGCAGGTCCGCGACGTACTCCTCGGGGATCAGCACCGGCATGCCGATGGAGATCTGCGGCGACCACTTGTCCGCCACCGGCGCGGTGATGCCGGCCTTCAGGTGGGCGATCGCCTCCTCCAGCATCTCCTGGTAGAGCTCGTAGCCGACCTCCTTGATGTGGCCGGACTGCTCGTCGCCGAGCAGATTGCCGGCGCCGCGTATGTCGAGGTCGTGGCTGGCGAGCTGGAAGCCGGCGCCGAGCGTGTCGAGCGACTGCAGCACCTTCAGCCGGCGCTCCGCCTGCGCGGTGAGCACCTTGTTGACCGGCAGCGTGAAGATCGCATAGGCGCGGGTCTTGGAGCGGCCCACCCGCCCGCGCAGCTGGTAGAGCTGGGCGAGGCCGAACATGTCGGCGCGGTGGATGATCAGCGTGTTCGCGGTCGGGATATCGAGGCCGGATTCGACGATCGTGGTCGACAGCAGCACGTCGAACTGCCCGTCATAGAAGGCGGACATGATCTCCTCGAGCTGCGTCGCCGCCATCTGCCCGTGGGCGACGGCGACCTTCACCTCCGGCACCTCCTTGTCGAGGAAGTCCTTCACCTCGGCGAGGTCCTCGATGCGCGGGCACACATAGAAGCTCTGCCCGCCGCGATAGCGCTCGCGCAGCAGCGCCTCGCGCACGATCAGCGGATCGAACGGCGTGACGAAGCTGCGCACGGCGAGGCGGTCGACCGGCGGCGAGGCGATGATGGAAAGCTCGCGCACGCCGGTCATGGCGAGCTGCAACGTGCGCGGGATCGGCGTCGCGGTCAGGGTCAGCACGTGCACCTCGGCGCGCATCTGCTTCAGCCGCTCCTTGTGGCCGACGCCGAAATGCTGCTCCTCGTCGACGATGACGAGGCCGAGATCCTTGAAATTAATGGTCTTGCCGAGCAGCGCATGGGTGCCGACGACGATGTCCACCGTGCCGTCGGCGAGCCCCTTCTTGGTCTCGGCGAGCTCCTTGGAGGAGACCAGCCGCGAGGCCTGGCGCACCACCACCGGCAGCCCCTTGAAGCGCTCGGAGAAGGTCTTGAAATGCTGGCGCGCGAGCAGCGTGGTGGGCACCACCACTGCCACCTGCTTGCCGTTCAGCGCCACCGCGAAGGCGGCGCGCAGCGCGACCTCGGTCTTGCCGAAGCCAACATCGCCGCACACCAGCCGGTCCATCGGATGGCCGGAGCCGAGATCGTCGAACACCGATTCGATCGCGGCTTCCTGATCCTCGGTCTCCTCATAGGGGAAGCGGGCGCGGAACTCGTCATAGAGCCCGCTCGCCGGCACCAGGCGCGGCGCGTCGTTGAGCTGGCGCTGCGCGGCGATCTTGATGAGCTCAGCCGCCATCTCGCGGATTCGCGAGCGCATCCGCGCCTTGCGGGCCTGCCATCCGCCCCCGCCGAGCCGGTCGAGCTGGGCCTCGGTGTCTTCCGAGCCGTAGCGCGAGAGGAGTTCGATGTTCTCCACCGGCAGGAACAGCTTGGAGCCTTCCGCATAGTGGATCTCGAGGCAGTCGTGCGGCGCACCCATCGCCTCGATGGTCGTCAGCCCGACGAAGCGGCCGATGCCGTGGTCGACATGCACCACGAGGTCGCCGGCGGTAAGCGAGGTCAGCTCGGCGATCACGTCCTGCGGACGGCGCGCCTTGCGCTTGGGCCGCACCAGCCGGTCGCCGAGGATGTCCTGCTCGCCGATGACGACAAGCCCGTCGGTCTCGAAGCCGGCCTCGATGCCGAGCACCGCGAGCGCGATGATGCCCTTCGGCAGCGCCTCGGCCGCGTCGCGCGTGCCCACCGTCTGCGTGCCCTTGAGGCCGTGATCGGCGAGCACGGTGGAGAGCCGGTCGCGCGAGCCGTCCGACCAGGCGGCGAGGATGGTGCGCTTCTGCTTGGCAAGGTCGCGCAGATAGTCCGCCGCGCTCTGGAAGACGTTGCCCTCCGGGTCCGCACGCTCGGGCGCGAAGGAGCGCGCGGGGCGGCCGGCGAGGTCGACGATGTCCTTCGATTCGGGAAGCGCGAAGGCGGACAGGGCGATGCTCGGCGCCGCCTCGCGCCCGCGCTTCCACTCCTCGGCGGTCAGGTAGAGCGCGTCGGGCGGCAGCGGCTTGTAGGGCGCGCCGGCGCCGCCATGCTCCATGCCCTCGCGGCGGGCGTCGTAATAGTCGGCGATCTGCTCGAGCCGGGAGGCCGCCGCGTCGTCGTCCTGAGCCTCCATCACGATCGGCGCATCGGGCGCGTAGTCGAACAGCGTGTCGAGCCCGTCATGCAGCAGCGGCAGCCAGTGCTCCATGCCCGGATAGCGGCGCCCCTCGCTGATCGCCTCGTACAGCAGGTCGCCGCGCTGGGCGGCGCCGAACTGGGCGACATAGGCCATGCGGAAGCGGCGCATGGTCTCGGTAGTGAGCTGGAACTCGCTCATCGGCACCAGGTCCAGCGCGCGCATCTGCATCGCCGTGCGCTGGGTCTCGGGATCGAAGGAGCGGATCGATTCCAGCGTGTCGCCGAAGAAGTCGAGCCGAACCGGCTGCGGCAGGCCCGGCGGGAACAGGTCGATCAGGCCGCCGCGCACGGCATATTCGCCGGTGTCGCGCACGGTCGAGGTGCGCTGGAAGCCGTTCATCTCGGCCCAGGCGATGACCTCGTCGATCGACAGAGCGTTGCCCGGCGCGGCGGAGAAGGACTGCGTGGCGACCAGCGCGCGTTTCGGCACGCGCTGCAGCGCGGCGTTCACCGTGGTGAGGACAATGCTGCCGCCCTCGCGCCCCTTCACCCGCGACAGGCGGGCGAGCGTGGTCATGCGCCGCGCGACCACCGCGCCGTTGGGCGAGGAGCGGTCATAGGGCAGGCAGTCCCAGGCCGGGAAGGTCAGCACCTCGACGCCGGGGGCGAAGAAGACGAGCGCGCGCTCCATCTCCGCCATGCGCTCGGCGTCGCGGCAGATGACGATCAGGGTCGGCCAGGGGCCGTCGACCTTGGCGGCGAGCGCGCGCGCAAGGTCGGCCACCACCAGCCCTTCCATCCCGGACGGCACGTTGGAAAGCGTCAGCGTGCGCCCCGGCGCGAGACGGGACGCGATGTTCGGCAGCGCAGTCTTCATAGCTCGGGAACGCCCTCGCCCGACAGGTGGAAGTGGCGGAAGCGGTGGAACACCGGCGTGTCGAAGCCTTCCGGCGGCGCGCCGCTCGCCAGCCAGCCGAACAGGTCCGGGTCCTCGACCTCGATGAGGCGCTCGAAGTCGAGCACGTCCGTGTCCGACATCTCGCCGATCAGCGCGTCGGTGAAGCGGCCCATCAGCAGGTCCATCTCGCGCGTGCCGCGATGCCAGGCACGGAAGAGGATGCGGCGGCGGCGGGCGTCGAGCCCGGCACTGGAACGCGTGGTTCCGGACATTTCTGAATCCCTGTCTGCGCAGGTGCAGCGCGAAAGGCGCTGTGTTTAGCGCGCCGCGCGCGACCTGTCAGGACTACATATGGAGCGCGGTGCGTATCTCTGCCCGGCGCGTTGCGCAGGGCGCGCGCTTCGTCCACCTTCCCGCCTCATGCGGCCGGATATCCTCAATCCCTATTTCGCGGCGATCACCGACCTGCCCGGCATCGGGCCGAAGCTCGCCCGCCCGTTCGAGCGGCTGCTCGGCCGCGAGGGCGGCGCGCGGGTGCTCGACCTGCTGCTGCACCTGCCAGCCTCCACCATCGACCGCCGCTCGCGCCCGACCCTGTCGCAGGTGGTGCCGGACACGGTGGTGACGCTCGAAGTGCGGGTCGACCGCCACGCGCCGACCCCGCGCGGCTCGCGCGCGCCCTACCGCATTTACGCCCATGACGAGACCGGCGACATCGTCATCACCTATTTCAAGGGCGACCGGAACTGGCTGGAGCGGCTGCTGCCGGTGGGCGAGACGCGGTGGATCTCGGGCACCGTCACGCTCTATGACGGCATCCCGCAAATGTCACATCCGGACCGGGTGGTGGACGAGGCCGGGCTGGCGAAGCTGCCGCCGATCGAGCCGGTCTACCCGCTGGTCGAAGGGCTCGGCCAGGGCCATCTGCGCCGCGCCATCGAGGCCGCGCTCGCGCGCACCGGCGAGCTGCCGGAATGGCAGGAGGCCGCGCCGGCAACGGGCTTCCATGCGGCGCTGGTCCAGGTGCACCAGCCGCGCGAGACGGCGGATGCGAGCCCGCTCGGCCCGGCCTGGAAGCGCCTCGCCTATGACGAGCTGTTCGCCGGCCAGCTCGCGCTCGCCCTGGTGCGCGGGCGCACGGTGAAGGATGCGGGGCGCCCCAGCACGGGCGACGGGCACGTCGCCCGCCGCATCGAGGCCGCCCTGCCCTTTACGCTCACCCGCTCGCAGGTCACGGCGCTGGAGGCGATCCGAGCCGACCTCGCCTCGCACGACCGGATGCTGCGCCTGCTGCAGGGCGATGTCGGCTCGGGCAAGACGGTGGTGGCGCTGCTCGCCGCCGCGACGGTTGTCGAGGCGGGACGGCAGGTGGCACTGATGGCGCCGACCGAGATCCTCGCCCGCCAGCACCTCAAGACCATCGCCCCGCTCGCGCAGGCCGCCGGGCTGCGCGTCGCCCTGCTGACGGGGCGGGAGAAGGGGCGCGCGCGGGCCGACCTGCTCGCGGCGCTGGAAGCGGGCGAGATCGACCTCGTGGTCGGCACCCATGCCCTGTTTCAGGAGGGCGTCGCCTTCCGAGACCTCGCCCTCGCGATCGTCGACGAGCAACACCGCTTCGGCGTGCACCAGCGCCTCGCCCTCGCCGCCAAGGGCGCGGCGGTCGACGTGCTGGTGATGACGGCGACGCCGATCCCGCGCACGCTGGTGCTCACCTATTTCGGCGACATGGATTCGAGCGAGCTGCGCGAGAAGCCGGCCGGGCGCAAGCCGATCGACACCCGCGCCCTGCCGACCGAGCGCATCGACGAGGTGGTGGCGAGCCTCGGCCGGGCGATGGCCGAGGGCCGGCGCGCCTACTGGATCTGCCCGACGGTGGAGGAATCCGAGAACTCCGACCTCGCCGCAGCCGAGGCCCGCTACGAGGATCTGCGCCAGTATTTCGGCGATCGCGTCGGGCTTGTGCACGGCCGCATGAAGGGCGCGCAGAAGGACGCCGCCATGGCCGCCTTCGCCGCCGGCGAGACCCAGCTTCTGGTGGCGACGACGGTGGTCGAGGTCGGCGTCGACGTTCCGGAGGCGAGCATCATCGTCATCGAGCACGCCGAGCGCTTCGGCCTCGCCCAGCTCCACCAGCTTCGCGGACGCGTTGGGCGCGGCGATGTCGCCTCCACCTGCCTGCTGCTCTATCGCCGCCCGCTCGGCGAGATAGCCCGCCAGCGCATCGAGGCGCTGCGGGCCTCCGAGGACGGCTTCTTCCTCGCCGAGGAGGACCTGCGCCTGCGCGGGGAAGGCGACGTGCTCGGCACCCGCCAGAGCGGGTTTCCCGGCTTCCGGCTCGCCCAGTTGGACATCCATGGCGACCTGCTCGTCGCCGCCCGTGCCGAGGCGCTGGAGATGGTGCGCACCGACCCCGACCTCGCCGGCCCGCGCGGGGCGGCGCTGCGGCTGCTGCTGCATATTTTCGAGCGCGACGTCGCCGTGAAGTTGCTGGGCGCGGGCTGATGACTACATGACCCTGCGGGACCAATCTGGCGCGGTGGCGATGCAACCGGCGGACGACAGGCAGGCGCAGCCCTATTCGACGGCCTCACCCCTGCGCTGGGTGATGTTCGCCGCCGGCTGGCTGTGCGTGGGGATCGGCATCGCCGGCATCATCCTGCCGGGCCTGCCGGGAACGGTGTTCCTGATCCTCGCCGCCTGGCTGTTCTCGCGCTCCTCGCCGCGCTTCGAGGCGTGGCTGCTCGGCCATCCGCGTCTCGGCCCTTCGGTGGTGGCGTGGCGCGAGAAGGGCGCGGTGCCGCGCTGGGCGCAGTTCGTCGCCACCGGCAGCATGGCGGCGAGCTTCGGCGTGCTGGTGCTGCTCGGCTTCTCGCTGCCGATGCTCGGCCTGCTGGGCGCGATCTTCGTCGCCGTCTCGGCCTATCTCCTCACCCGGCCGACCGCATGACGGCACCGGCGGGCCTCATCCTTGCCGGCGGGCTGTCGCGCCGCATGGGCGGCGGCGACAAGGGGCTGCGCGAGATCGCCGGCCGGAACCTGCTGGCGCGCGTCGTCGACCGGATCGGCCCGCAGGTTGCCCCGCTGCTGCTGAACGCCAACGGGCCGGCGGCGCAGCTCGGCCTCGACCTGCCGCTCGTGCCCGACGATCTGCCCGGCCGGCCGGGGCCGCTGGCGGGAATCCTCGCCGGGCTCGACCACGCCGCCCGGCACCTGCCGCAGGCGCGCTGGCTGCTGACCGTGCCGGCCGACTGCCCGTTCCTGCCGCGCGACCTCGCCGCACGGCTTGTCGCCGCCGCCGCTGAGACCGGCGCCGCCTGTGCGGCCTCGGGCGGGCGAGTTCATGGCGTGGTCGGCGTGTGGAGCCCGGCGTCTCGCGAGGCGCTGCGCCGGCTCGTCGTCGAGGAGGAGGTGCGCCGCGTCGACGGCTGGGTCGCGCGCGCCAATGCGGCTACGGTCGAGTGGCCGGTGGCGCCCTACGACCCGTTCTTCAACGTCAACACGCCCGACGACCTCGCCGAGGCGGAGCGCATCCTCGCCGCCTATCCGGCCGCCTGAGGGTCCGGCAGGCGCCAGGGCACGCGCTCGACCGGCACCGCATGGCGCTCGACCGCGTCGGCGATCGCCTCGACATCGTCGAGCCCGATCACCGGCAGGGCCACGTCCGGCAGCGCGCTGTCCGAGGCGATGGCGACGATGTGGGGGTCCTCGGGGTGGAGGAACGGCTTGCCGACCTCGGCGCGGTGGATCTCGATCTTGGGATGGTGGTCGCGCTTGTAGCCCTCGACCAGAACGAGGTCGACCGGCGCCAGATGGGCGAGCAGTTCCAGCAGCTCCGGCTCGGGCGCGCCGCGCAGCTCATGCATCAGCGCCCAGCGATTGGCCGAAGCAACCAGCACCTCGGTGGCGCCGGCCATGCGGTGGGTGTGGGAATCCTTGCCCGGCTTGTCGACGTCGAAATTGTGGTGGGCGTGCTTGAGCGTCGAGACGCTGTGCCCGCGCGCGACCAGCACCGGGATCAGCCGCGCCAGCAGCGTGGTCTTGCCCGCGCCGCTCCAGCCCGCAAAGCCGATGACACGCATCGCCGCCTCCCGCGTCGCCTCAGCCATCCTCGCCTCCCTCGTGACGTTCCGCCAGATCGGCCTCGCGCAGCGCCAAGTCAAGGCGGCGCCGGCCATGGCGTCATCGCCCGTTCCAATCGCCTGCCGGCCCCGCCGGCGCGCGAATTCGCTTGCCGGCGGAACGGGCGCGGTCTAGTGCCGCGCGCGGAGAGGCATGATGGACGACGACGCGAATGGCGGGCCGGTGCGGCTCGATCTGAAGGGGCTGAAATGCCCCCTGCCCGCCCTGCACACGCGCCGCGCGCTGGAGCGGGCGGTGCCGGGCGCCCGGATCATCGTCGAATGCACCGACCCGATGGCGGCGATCGACATCCCCCACCTCGTGAACCAGACCGGCAACGAACTCGAAGACGCGCAGACGGCGGCACTGCCGCTGGTGTTCCGCATCCGCAAGCGGGCGGAGCCGGTGTCCGGCTAGGCGATCAGGCGGCGGCGTCCTGCCAGTCGAAGGGAAGCGGCGCCTCGCGGAAGGCGAAGCGGTCGAGATGGCGCGCGACGACGCCCTTCATGCGTTCGAGAAGCTCCGCGTCGGACGCGTCGATGCGCACGTCCAGCGCCTCGGCGCTGGCCTTCATCTCGGCGAGTGCGCCGTCGGGCAGCTTCACCCGCCCCTCTTCCGGCGTGAACTCGACCTCCAGCTTGTGCGCCCAGTGCTTGCAGAGCTGCTGGAGGTAGCGGCTGCCATGGGCGGTCGGCACGTGTGCGTGGGTGGATACCATCAAACTCTCCTCACCCAGGGTCAAACGAATGGACAAGCCTGTCCCGTGCCGGCCTTATATAGGCGGTGCGCCGATGGCGCGTGGGGGTGTTTCATGAAATTCCGTCGTCTCAACCTCGCCGTGGCGATGCTCGCGGCCTGCGTCCTTGCCGTGACCCTTCTGGCCGGCGCATCCGGCGCCGCCGCGCAGACCTCCCCGCGCCCGCCCTGGGCCTCGCCGCCGGTGACCGCCTCGAAGGGTCAGACCCTGCCCACGCGGGCGCAGACCCATGTCTATCTGCTGCGCGGCCTGTTCGGCGTGTTTTCGACCGGCATGGACAGCCTCGCCAAGGAACTGGTCTCGCGCGGCTATGTCTGCGAGGTCTATGGCTGGGACGAGGCGGAGAAGGTGATCGCCCAGATCGACGCCCGCCACGATGCCGGCCATACCGGGCCGGTGGTGGTGATCGGCCATTCGCTCGGCGCCAATGCGGTGATCCAGGTGGCGACGGCGGTGGACGCGCAGGCGATCCCGGTCGCGCTCGGCGTGACCTTCGACGCCACCGAGCCGGCGCCGGTGCCGGACAATGTCGAGGTCTTCGTCAACTTCTGGGCCAAGGACGGCTTCGGCCGGCCGGTGGTCGCGGTGCCGGGCTATCCCGGGCAGCTCGAGAATTACGACCTGTCGGGCGTTCCGGGCATCGACCACACCAGCATCGACTCCATGGACCAGTTCCACCAGTACATCATCGCCTCGCTCGAGAGCATGACGGGCAACTAGCCGCGTGCGCGTCCCCATTCCTCCCCGCCAAAGGCGGCGCCCGTCATGGAAGTGACAGGCGGAACTGGGGCGGCGGAAGGCCCGCGCGCGAGCCTGCGCGACTGGACGGCGCTCGCCGTCATCGCCGTGCCGTGCCTCGTCTACGCGATGGACCTCACGGTGCTGAACCTCGCCGTGCCGCACCTCGCGCTCGACCTCGCGCCCTCGCCGGCGCAGTTGCTGTGGATCGTCGACATCTACGGCTTCATGGTCGCGGGCACGCTGATGCTCATGGGCACGCTCGGCGACCGCATCGGCCGGCGCCGGCTGCTGATGGCGGGCGCAGCGGCGTTCGGCGCCGCCTCGCTGCTCGCCGCCTTCGCCCGCAGCGCCGAGGAGCTGATCGCGGCGCGGGCGCTGCTCGGCATCGCCGGGGCGACGCTGGCGCCTTCGACCCTCTCCATGGTGCGCAACATCTTCCTCGACGAGCGCGAGCGCAGCTTCGCCATCGGCGTGTGGATCGCCTGCTTCTCCTCCGGCGCCGCCCTCGGCCCGCTCGTGGGCGGGGTGATCCTCACCTATTTTTGGTGGGGCGCGGTGTTCCTCGCCGCCGTGCCGGTGATGATCGCGCTGCTGCTGGTCGCGCCGCTGCTGCTGCCGGAATTCCGCAACCCGAACGCGGGGCGGCTCGACATTCTCAGCGCCGTCCAGTCCATCCTCGCCTCGCTGGCGGTGATCTACGGCATGAAGCGGACGGCCGAGAGCGGGCCTGATCTCGTCGCCGCGCTGGCGATCGTGCTGGGGCTCGCGGTCGGCGCGCTGTTCATCGCCCGCCAGAAGCGGCTCGAGGATCCGATGATCGACCTCGGCCTGTTCCGCCATCCGGGCATCGGCGCCGCGCTCATGCTCAACGTCACGGCGATGCTGGGGGCGATGGGGATCTTCATCTTCATCTCGCAATATCTCCAGCTCGTGCTCGGCATGAGCGCGAAGGAGGCCGGGCTCTGGACGGCGCCGTCCGGCGTGTGCTTCGCCCTCGGCTCGCTCGCCACGCCCTGGCTGGTCCGCCGCTACCGCATCGTCGACGTGCTGAGCCTGACCCTGCTGCCGGCGGCGCTCGGCTTCCTGCTGCTGATGTGGGTCACGCCGCAATCCTCGATGGCGGTGATGACGTCCGCCATCGTCCTGATCAGCCTCGGTCTCGCGCCGGTCGGCATGCTCTCGACGGATCTCGTGATGCGGGTCGCGCCGCTTGAGCGCGCCGGGGCCGCCTCCGGCATCTCGGAGGCGAGCTTCGAGTTCGGCGGCGCGCTCGGCATCGCCGTGCTCGGCAGCCTCGTCACCGCGACCTACCGGGTGGCGATGAATGGGGCGGACCTCTCCGGCCTGCCGCCCGCGGCGGCGGAGCATGGGCGCCGCTCGCTCGACGGGGCGGTGAGCGCGGCCGCCGCCCTGCCGCCGGAAGCCGCGGCGCGGCTGATGGAGGCGGCCGAGGCCGCCTTCTCGCTCGCCTTCGGCCGCGCCGCGCTCGCCTGCGTCGGTGCGACGCTGGTCGGGCTCGCTATCGTCCGCTGGCGCCTGAACCGGCTCTGACCGGGCGCAGCCTCCAGTTCGCCATGGACTGGAACACGCCGTCGCGGAAGGCGATGGCGTGCATCAGCGCCGCGCCGATATGGGCGAGGATCAGCGCGAACAGCGCCAGCGCCAGCACGGTATGCGTGGTCCTGAGGAGGGCGAACACCATGTCGTTCTGCGGCAGGATCGGCGGCAGAACGAGGCTGCCATAGAGGACGACCGGGTAGCGCGCCGCCGACAGCATCGCCCAGCCGACAAGCGGCACGGCGAACATCAGCGCGTAGAGCGCGACATGCGAGGCATGGGCGGCGAAGGCCAGCACGCCGGGCATGCCGGCCGGCAGGGCCGGCGGCGGGCTGACCCGCCGGTTGAGCAGCCGCACCGCCGCCAGCACGAGGATGGCGATGCCGAGCGGACGGTGGACCGACAGCAGCCAGTGATAGTCGGCCAGCGAGGCCTGCATGCCGATGCCGATGAACAGCATGGCGATGATCATCAGCGCCATCAGCCAGTGCAGCAGGCGCGAGAGTGCGGGAAAGGCGGGGCTCATTGGGGCGGGGCTCATTGCGGCGCGCCTCCTTGGGCGGGGAACTGCACCTCGCTCGGCGATTTGGGCTCGCCGGCCCGGCGGGTGAAGGAAACCGAATAGGCGGCGGAGCGGGCGCTGAGCAGCGGATCGTCCGAGGGCTCGATGCCCGCCGGCAGCACCAGCGGATCGAAATTCACATCGCGGCAATTGCCGGCGGCCTCGGCCTCGATGTGGTCGATGGTGAGGGTGCCGAGGTCCACCTTCTGCCGGTCGTCCGGCCAGGGCAGCGTCGCATCGGCGGTCGGGTCGCCCGGCTGGCCGATGGTGGCGACCAGATGCCACTCGACCGGCCCGCGCGCGAGCCGCGCCGCGAGATCGTCGAACAGGTAATCGGGGTCGGGCGTGCCGGGCTGGTCGGCCGGTTCGGCGACATAGGGATCGACCGCCACCATGGCCCAGCGCACCGGCGTCACCGTGCCGTCGGCGGCGACGAAATGGAACGCGTCAAGGCTGTTGTAGCTCGCATTGGCGAAGCCGCTGGCGAAGGGCCGCGCGCTGATCCGCTTGAGCGCCGCCGCCACCTCGGGATGCGCGCCGAAGAAGGCGGAGACCCGTGCCGGGTCCGGCTTACCGGTCGCCGGGTCGGGTGCGGTAGCCGTCATCAGCCCTGTGAAATCCTGCGCCGTGGGCACCGGGAACACCGGGATGTCGTTCATGCCGGTGCGCCATTCCTCGCCGCCGGGAAGCTCGAAGCGCAGCGCGAGGCTGCGCACCTGTGTCTTGTTGTCGGGCACGAAGGGCTTGCCGACCGCGACCGCGAAGCGGCCCGTCACCGGCAGCGTGCCGGGCGCGAAGACGACGGCCTTCGACAGGTGCTGGCCGGCGCCGTTGCTCTCGAAATGGCCGGCGATGCAGGCGCCCTTGGTGTGGTTGCGCCGGAAGCCGGGGTGCACGCCGTTGATCTGCTGGAATGTGTCGACGATCGCGCGCTGCGTCAGCCGGCCCGGCGTAAACAGCCCGCCCGCATAGGCGAGCCCGCCGGCGAGGGCGAGCGCGACAACGGCGGACGCGCCCAGCGCCGCCAGCAGGCGCGGGCCGGGCGGCCAGAGCCGGTAGGTGTCTTTGGAAGGATCGGGTTCGCTCTGCATCGACTGCCCTCTGCCCGTGGACGCTGGCGCGGATGCGTTTATTCCGAGCCTTTTACCACGATGCGGCATCGGACGGACATGGTCGTGTCAATTGCGACGCGATCTGCGCAAACGCACGCCCGCGTCTGCGGGTCGTCTCGCGGGAATCGGAGGCCGCCTCGGCAACACCCTTTGGATTGATGCATCCGCTTGACTCGGCGGCCGGATGCGTGCTCCGGTACCTCACCTAGAGGCAGCCTCGCCATTCGGCTGGATCGCTGCCGGCATCGGTCCCGCAGGCATCCGCAAGGGTGCGGCCGGGAGGTCCCGAAGTGTTTTCGCCGTCCGGCCGTCGTGGGACGCGACCTGTCGAGGAATCGACCTGATCCCTTGCAGTTCGTTCGTCCGCGTCGCCGCGTTTGCGAAATCCTTTTCCGCTTTCCCGAGGCCCGATCTCCCATGCATCCGATCTTCAGCGTCGTCCTGCGCGTAGCGCTCGTCCTGTTCACCATCTGGCTGCTGGTGCGGCTGTTCGCGCACTGAGCCGGCGGCCTTGCCGGCCCGTGGCCGCAGTCCACGCGCGGCTTAGCTCTGGACACGGCGTGCCGGGCGAACGAAAACCCCTGCGGAACTTGGACATCGCAGGGAACCGCCGCGCATGAATGCTGATCCGCGAACCGGCCGCCTCGAGCTCGGCTTCGACGTGCCGGCCCTTCCGGGCATGGACGAGGCCGAGATCCAGACACCCTGCCTGGTGCTCGACCTCGATGCGCTGGAGCGGAACATCCGCAAGCTGGGCGCCTATGCGAAGGCCCACGGCATGCGCCACCGCGCCCATGCCAAGATGCACAAGTCGGTCGACATACTGAAGCTCCAGCAGGAGCTGGGCGGCGCGGCCGGCGCCTGCTGCCAGAAGGTGAGCGAGGCCGAGGTGTTCGCGCGCGGCGGCATCGCCGACATCCTGATCTCGAACCAGATCCGTGATCCGCTGAAGATCGACCGGCTGGCGCGCCTGCCCCTGCTCGGCGCGCGCATCAGCGTCTGCGTCGACGACATCGCCAATGTCGCCGAGCTGTCGGCGGCGGCGCAGCGGCATGGCACGCAGCTCGACTGCCTGGTCGAGGTCGATTGCGGAGCCGGACGCTGCGGTGTCGGTTCGCCCGAGGCCGCCGTCGCCATCGCCCGCGCGATCGACGCCGCGCCGGGGCTGAGCTTCGCCGGCCTGCAGGCCTATCACGGCCCCGGCCAGCATGTTGAGGACTTCGCCGAGCGGCAGGCCCGGATGGACGGCGCAGTCGCCATCGCCCGGGCGACGGTCGACGCGCTGACGGCGGCCGGCCTTGCGCCCGCGATCGTCTCCGGCGGAGGGACCGGCAGCTACACCATCGAATCCTCATCGAGCGTCTTCAACGAGCTGCAATGCGGCTCCTACGCCTTCATGGACGCCTCCTATGGCCGCGTGCGCGCCGCCGACGGAAGCCGCCTCGACAAGGGCGAATGGGAGAACGCCCTGTTCGTGCTGACCTCGATCATGTCGCATGCGCGATCCGGCCGGGCGGTGTGTGACGCCGGGCTGAAGGCGCAATCGCTCGATTCCGGCCTGCCGGCCGTGTTCGAGCGCGACGACGTGACCTTCACCGCCTGCAATGACGAGCACGGCATCATCGCCGACCCCGGCGACGTGCTCGCCATCAACGAGAAGCTCCGCCTCGTGCCGGGCCATTGCGACCCGACCTGCAATCTCCACGACTGGTATGTCGGGGTCCGCAACGGCAAGGTCGAGACGCTCTGGCCGGTCTCGGCGCGCGGGAAGATCTACTGACGCCGGCGACGCGCCGGTGGGCGAGCGCCGGTCAGCGCTTCGTCGTCACCTCGACGTCGCCCTTCAGCTGTGAGCAGCAGGCGAGGATGTAGCCCTGGCGCTCCTCGCGGGCGGTGATGCCGCCCTTGTGGGTCATCTCCACCTCGCCCCCGAGCTTCCTCACCCGGCAGGTGCCGCACATGCCCTCCTGGCAGCCGGTCGGGATCACGATTCCGCCCGACCGCGCGGCGGCGAGGACCGTCATGCCGGCGCTCGCCGCGACGGCGCGGCCGTCGATGGTCAGGGTCGGGCCGGCAGCGCCGGATGGCGCCTCCGCAGTCATGACCGCAGCAACGGTCACACTTTCCGTCGCCCTGCCGGCGCCGAAGCTCTCGGTGTGGAAATGCGCCGTCTCGCCGCCCTCGGCGTCGAAGATGCGGCCGATCGCAGCCATGAAGCCGGCCGGCCCGCAGCAGAACACCTCGCGGCGGGCGAGGTCCGGTACCATCAGCGCCATCATGCGCCGGTCGATCATGCCGCGATAGCCGGCCCAGCTCTGGCCGGACGGCACGTCGGCGACCACGGTCACGATCCGCAGATTGGCCATCTGCCGGTCGAGCGCCGCCAGTTCGTCGGCGAACAGCACGTCCTCGGGCGTGCGCGCCGCGTGCAGGAACACCACGTCGACGCACTCGCCGCGGTCGGCGAGCCAGCGCAACATGGACATCATCGGCGTGATGCCGCTACCGCCGGAAATCAGCGCGAAGGCCGGGGCGTAGTGATGGGCGATCGAAAACTGCCCGACCGGCCCGCGCGCCTCGATCTCGAGGCCGGGCTGCAGCGCCTCGTGCATCCAGCGCGTCGCGTGGCCGTCCGGCGCCGCCTTGATGGTCAGCTCCACCTCGCCCGGCCGGGTTGGCGCGGAGGCGATGGTGAAGGTGCGCCACGCCGCGCCCTCTGGCAGGGGCAGCGCGAGCGTCAGCGCCTGGCCCGGCAGGTGCCTGACGGGGCGGCCTTCGACCTCGCGAAAGGCGAAGGTCACGACGTCGGCGGTCTCCCGGCGGCGCCCGACGCAGGCGAGGCGCAGATCCTGGGGCGACATTACTCGGCCGCCACCCGCAGGCCGGACGCGCCCGGCGGCAGATGCGCGGCCATCGTCGTCGTGTACCAGCGATTGAAGTCGAGGATCATGAACTCGCCAGTCGGCGAATAGGGGCCGGGCTCATAGGCGTCCGACTGCACGCCGAGGAAGTTCTGCTCGGCCAGCACCTGGTCCTGCTGGTTGGTGACCTGCCACACCTCGGCGAGGCGGTTCACGTCGTAGTCCCAGCCCTCGATCGCGTCCTCATGCACCAGCCAGGTCGTGCGCACCTCGGTCTCCATCGGGCCGCGCGGCAGCACGCGGAAATGGATGATGTGGTCGGAGAGGAAATGGTTCCAGTTGTTGGGCACGTGGAACATGCGCACCGAGCCGAGGTCGCGCTCGGTCAGGTCGCCCACCAGCTTCTTGCAGGCGGGCCTGCCGTCCATGGTCATCGAGGTCACGCCCTCGTTGAACGGCAGGCGGATGCAGCGGAACTCGATGCCGCCATTCACCGGCTGGTGCGGCAGGCCGAGCGCGTCCCATTCCTCGCCCTTGCGCTTCATCAGATCGCCGAACCAGTGGGTGCGGGTGTCGTTCGGCAGCGCCGCCTCGACCAGCGAGACTAGCAGCTCGGGATGATTGCCGGCGCAGTGGTAGCACTCGCGGTTGTTCTCGATGACCAGCTTCCAGTTGGCCTTCTCGATCAGCACCGACTCGAACGCGACCTTGGTGCGCGAGGGCTGGTGCGGCGCGATGTAGGGCGTGACGGTGCGCTTGAAATGGTCGAGGTCCGGCGGCACCTCGGCGAGGCAGATGTAGACGAGCCCGGCGACGTTCGCGACATGGACCGGCTTCAGCGAATAGCGCTTCGGGTCGAAGTCGTCGGGCATCTGCGTGGCGGCCAGAAGCTTGCCGTCCAGGTCGTAGGTCCACTGGTGATAGGGGCAGACCAGCCGCCCCACCGTGCCCTTATGCTCCTGGCAGATGCGCGATCCGCGATGCCGGCAGGTGTTGTGCCAGGCCTGCACCTCGCCATTATCGTCGCGCACGATGATGATCGAGTTGCGGCCGATCTCGAGCGTGAGGTAGTCGCCCGGCTCCTTCACCTCGCATTCGTTGCAGGCGAACAGCCACTGGGTGCCGAAGACCGCCTTCATCTCCATCTCGTAGACGTCGGCATCGTAGTAGAGCGGCCCCGGCAGGCTGAGGCCCGCCCGGTACTGCGCCATAAGCTCGGACACTTTCTCAATCGCGCTCATCGTCGGCTCCCGGCATTCGACGCCGGCTATTATCCGACTATCCGCGGCCGGGGTCCGTCCCGAATGCGACAGCGGGCGAAAGGGAGGCGACGTCGCCCTGCCCCGCCTGCCGCCGGCCCGCGCGTTCGCGCAGTTCGCTCGGGCGCATGCCGTAGATGCGCTTGAACCACTGGCCGAGATGCGAGGTCGAGGCGAAGCCGACCGCGACCGCGATCTCGAGGATCGGCTGGCTGGTGTAGATCAGCAGTTCGCGGGCCCGGTCGACCCGCAGCGAGAGGTAGTAGCGCGCCGGCGTCATACCGAGATGCTGGTTGAACAGCCGCTCGAGTTGGCGCGGGCTGAGGCCGGCCGCCTGCGCCAGCTCGCCGACGCTGACCGGCATCTCGAGGTTGCGCTGCATGGTCTGCACCGTGCGCTGGAGCGGCGCCGGCAGGCTGCCCACGCGCCGCAGCCGGCCGCCACGCTGCTCGTCATTGGCGTCGCGGATGCGCTCATGGTGGAACTGGTTGGCCACGCGTTGGGCGAGGTCGGGATCGTAGCGATCGGCGATGACGTGCAGCATCATGTCCATCGCCGCCGTGCCGCCCGAGCAGGTCATCCGGTCGCGGTCGATCTCGTAGATCTTGCCGGTCGCGATCACCTTCGGGAAATCCTCCTCGAAGGCGGCGCCGTTCTCCCAGTGGATGGTGCAGCGATAGCCGTCGAGCAGCCCGGCCCAGGCGAGAAGGTAGCTGCCGGTCGAGAGCGAGCCGACCGCGATGCCGCGCCGTGCCGCGCCGCGCAGCACGGCGAGGTAGCGCTTCACATCCTTCGGCGCGATCCGCATGCCGCCGCACACGAAGATGGCATGCGAGCCCTCCAGAGCCTGGTCTACCGGCACGGCGTCGAGCCGGATGCCGTTGGAGGCCACCACCGGCTCGCCGTCGATGCTGCACAGGCGCCAGCGAAACGCCTCGCGCCCGATCAGCCGGTTGGCCGAGCGCAATGGCTCGATGGCCGAGGACAGGCTCATCATCGAGAGGTTTTCGATCAGCAGGAAGCTGAAGGTCAGCGGCTCGGCGACCGCGTCGTAGAACATGCCGGCACCGGAGATGGAGGCGGTGCGTTTAGAATGGCTCGAAAACGTCACCAAAGCAACGAAACCGACATGATCGCGACGGGTATCTGATCTTCAGGAGGCCATCGACATCGACTGCCAGCCCTGAAGCGCCGCCCAGTCGGGCTCCAGATTGGCGAAGCGGCCGAGGCGGAGCGTCGACAGGTCGGCGAAGGAGCAGGCGCCGTCGGTCACGAACTGCTGGATCGCGTGGCCGCTGGCCGGCGACAGGCCGAAGCCGACGCCCGAGAGCGTGGCCACCGTCAGGTTGTTCCAGCCCTCGGGCCGGTCGATCACGGGCCTGCCGTCGGGCGTGTTCTCGATCAGCCCGGCCCAGCTGCGGATGATCTTCACATGGCCGGCGAGCGGCAGCAGCTCGGCGACGCGCTTGCCGATGTTCTGCATCAGCGGGGTGGTGGGGCGCCGGCGCCCGGGCAGTTCCTCGGCCTCGACCCATTCGTGCGGGCCGCCGCCATAGGCGAGGTTGCCGCGCAGCGTCTGCCGGCCATAGAGGCCGTTGCCGTCGACGCCGCCGATCGGCATCAGCGGCAGCGCATCGGTGACGATCATCTCCGCGCGCGCGACCTTCATCGGGATGTCGACGCCCAGCATGGCGGCAAGCCGGCCGGTCTGCGGGCCGGCGGCGATCACGAGGTGGTCGCAGCCGAAGCGGCCCCGGTCGGTCTCGACCGCGGTCACCCGTCCGCCTTCGGTGACAAAGCCGGTGACGGCGGTGTGCTGCATCACCTTGCCGCCGAGGTCCTGCAGCGCCCAGGCGAAGGCCTGCACGGTGCGGTGCGGGTTGGCGTGGCCGCCGAAATGGTAGTAGTGCCCGGCGAACACGTTGTCGCCGGCCAGCGGCACCAGTTCGCGCACCTGCTTCGCGTCGATCTCGTCGATGCGGAAGCCCTGATGGCGGGCGTTCGCCACCGCGCGGCTGTAGAGCGTGAGCTGCTTCTCGTTGAGCGCGATGCGCACGCGGTTCGGCTGGAACTCGGTCGGGTAGCCGAGCAGCTCGTCCATCAACGGCCACAGCCGCTGTTCTTCGGCGAAGAGCGGGGAATGGTGGTGCGAGCAGCCGCCGCCATTACGGCCCGAGGCCTCCCAGCCGACGATGCCCTTCTCGATCACCAGCACATCCACGCCGCTGCGCGCCAGCCACCAGGCGGCGCTGAGGCCTGTCACCCCGCCGCCGACCACGATCACGGACGCGCCAGTGCCGCCCTCGGCCTCGCTGATCTCATTCGCTGGCATGGGGCTTTTCCACAGCTAGGCTGGCCACGGTGTATTCCTCGTCGACGTCCCAGAACGGCACCCACTGCCGGGGCATGCCGAACCAGGAATCCCACTGCTCGCCGAAGGCCGGGTCTTCCGCATGCGGCGATGCGGCGGCGAGAGGCAGCGGGCGGACCGGCGCGCGGTAGCCGGCCAATGGCACCGCGCCGAGCGGCACGGCGGCCTGCAGGGCGAGCAGGGCCTGCACCTGCTCGCGGCAGCGCCGTCCCTGGCACGGGCCCATGCCGGCGCGGGTCAGGCGCTTGACCTGGTCGGGATTGGGCGGACTCTCGCCGAGGATCGCGGCGAGCGTACGCTCTCGGTTGTCGGCCGCCTGCCAGTCGAGATAGCGCGGCGGGCGGACCTCGAGGATCTCCCGCGCGGTGACCTCCTCGCACTGGCAGACATAGGGCTCGCCCTCGGCCTCAATGATGCTCGCGCGCACCCAGTCCTTGCGGTAGGCGCCGATGTCGTAGGCTGGCGCGCCGGGCTCCGGCGCGAGCGTGGCCTCCTCGCCCGGCCGACCGAGGGAGGCCGCCGCCGCGGCCACCGCGTGGCGCGCCTCGGCCTCGGCGATGGCGGCGTCGCGGCTCTTGGCGGGCCAGATGCCCGCGACGTCGCCCACCGCCTGGATGATGTCGACGCTGGTGCGCGCCTCCGCGTCGAGCACCGGCGTGAAGCCGCCGCGTTCGGGCTGGAAGGCCAGACGGCAGCCGGCGGCGTCGAGCAGGTCGACCATCGGCACCGCGCCGATGCCGAGCACGATGAGATCGCAGGCGAGCGTACCCGCGCGGGTGCGCGCGCCGCGCACGCCATCGAGCCCGGTCTCGACCGCGCGCACCACCTCGCCGCAGCGCAGCTCGATCCCCGCCTCGCGCAGCTTCGCGACCAGATCGGCCGGGCCGACCGGCGCGGACGCCTGCTCGATCACGGCGGCGATCTCCACGCCCCGCTCGTGCAGGCACAGCGCCGCCAGCAGCGCCTCGGCGGTGGTGCCGAGCACGACGGCGCGGCGACCCTCGAGGGCGCCGTAGCGCGTCGCGAGCTGGACCGCCGCGGTCGCGCCCATGACGCCGGGCTGCTCCCATCCGGGAAAGGCGAGACCCATGTCGCGCCGCCCGGTGGCGACGATGGCGCGCTCGAAGCTGACGAGATGCGTGCCGTTCTCCTCGTCGGCGAGGCCGGCGAGCGGCGCCGGCATCCAGCCGAGATTGGCACCGTTGACATAGAGCCCCCAGCAGGCAGTGCCGAGCCGCACGTCGATGTCGAGCTCGAAGGCATCGGCGATGGCGGGCGCGCTCTCCAGCATCGCCTCCATCATGGCGTTGCGGTTGCGCGCGACGCCGCCGACCCGGCCGCCGAAATGCAGCGGCACGCTCTCGCCCATGGTCTCGAACGGCACCGGGTTCTCGTCGACCAGCATCACCGACAGGCCGCGCCGCGCCCCCTCGATCGCCGCGGCGAGGCCAGCCGGACCGGCCCCCACGACCAGAAGCTGGGCGTGGCCCTCGACGGTGAGCGTCTTGCCGGCGACGGAGCGAGGGTCGAGCGTCATGCCGCCTCTCCGATCGGCTCCAGCACCAGCTCGGCGAGGTCCGCGGCCGGCGCGCCGGTGCCCATGCCGGCGACCAGCGTCTCGATCGCCTGCCGCCGGTTGTCGCCGAGCCGGCCAGCGAGCGCCCGGTACTTGGTGGCGATTTCCGCATCCGAGAGCGGATCGGCCGGCCCGCCATGCGCCTCGGTCCATTCCGAGGTGAAGCGGCGCCCGTCGCGCGTCCCGAGCGAGACGACGGCGAAGCGCTCGGCCGGGAAGCGGGCGCAGATCTCCGGCTCCTCGACCAGCCGGATGGAGGCGGAGAGGTTCAGCACCTCCTCGTCCCGCAGCCCGGCGCCGGTAATCTCGTCGGCGCCGATGCGCCCACGCAGGATCATGGCGGCGAGCGGGAACGGCAGGCTGTACTGCGCCTCCTCCGTCGTCGCCGGGCGGGCGGAAGCGAGGCGCACCGCCTCGGCGAAGGTCCTCACCTCGACATCGGCGATGTCGGCGCCGGTGAGGCCGTGCTCGGCCATCAGGCGCCGGGCGGCCTCCACCGCCGGCTGCGCCCAGCGGCACACCGGATAGGGCTTGAAGTACTGCTCGAGGATCATCCAGCGCGAGCCGAGGTCGCCCCATAGCGACTGTTGCCCGGGCGCCTCCATGGTCAGCGCCGGCGCGCCGGTGAAACCGTCGGCGGCGAGATAGGCGGCGGAGACGCCGACCAGCGCACCCCAGCCCGAGCCGTCCTTCAGCATGGTGGGGTAGTCGATGCAGCGCATCATCTGGCTGCGGGGCCCGTGATACTCGGCGGTGCCGAGCGCCTCGCGCGTCTGCGCCGATGAGAGCTTCATCAGCCGGGCGCCGAGCGCGGCGCAGGCGAGCGAGTTCCAGGCGCCGGAGGTGTGATAGTCGCAGGCGCTGGCATGGAGCGCGATGCCGGCGCGCGTCGCAATCTCGTAGCCGATGACGATCGAGGTCAGCACCTCGCGGTCGTCAAGGGCGAGGTTCTCGCCCTCCCAGAAGGCGAGCAGGGCGGGCAGGATGGCGACGCCGGCATGGCCCTTGGTCAGGGCGTGGCCGTCATGGGCGTCGAAGGAATCGATGAGCGAGGCGCCGGCATAGGCGGCCCCCACCGGCGAGACCCGCCGGCCGTCGAAGATCATGCGCGCGCCGCGCCCCTCGCCGGCACCGAAATGGCGCGCCGCGTTGTTGGTGACGATGCGCGCCAGCTCGGTGCGGCGTCCGCTCGCGGCGACGCCGACGAGGTCGAGCAGGCAGCGCCGCGCGAGCGCCGCGACGGGAGCCGGCAGGTCGGAATAGCTCAGCTCATGGATGAAGTTCTGGACGTTCATGATGTCGCCTTTGGACGACCGGCCATCGGCGCATCCGCCCTGGCCCGGCACATCCTCATCCTTGCAACGGACGCGCGCTGCGCCACCCTCGATTTTGCGACGAGCGCAATCAGGAACGCGACATCCGCTCCCGCTCCGTGGCTACGCGCTGTGCTGAATCGCCCCTACCCTTTCGTGAGGCAGGCCATGCCGGACCGAACATCGGCTCAGAACGAAATGGTGCGCAGCCGACCCTCGTAGTCACGCTTGCCGAGCGGCACGCCTCGCATGCGCAGGATGTTGTAGGCGGTGACGGCGTGGAAATGGACGTTCGGCAGGGAGAAGGAAAGGATGAAGGTCTCCGGCGTGAAGGCGAGCCGCCGTGGACCGATCTGGAGGTCCAGATACCTGCCCGCGCAACCGTCGATCTCTTCGGGCACGAACGCCTCCAGCGCCGTTTCCGCCTTGCCGATCATCGCCTGAAGGTCAGCGAAGGGAACGGGTCCGACCAGGGCAGGAGGGGCGAAGGCGCCGGTCCTGAGGGCCTCGACGCCCCACACCGAATGATGCCACGCCGCTTCGATCTGGAAATGGAACGGTGCCATGTCGTCGAAGAGGCGGGTGTTCACGACATCGTCGGGATCGACTCCGGCATCCGCAAAGTGCGTTGCCGCGCGGCCGAGAAAGCCTCCGACGGCTCTTACGGTCTGCAGGAAGGTCGGCACGCTGAGGTCGTAGAGTGATGTCCGCATCGCCTGCCTATCGCGCGCAATGTGGATCATTGTGAGCGGCCAGCGTGACGGCCGCAACTGCATGCGCCGAGAACATCCGGCCGGCGGGCTGTGCGTCTTCGCTGCGCCTGGGCCAGGATGGCGGGATCGTCACCCCAGCCGGTAAAGGTCCGAACGGCGGTCGGCGAGATAGTCGTGGCCGGACCGCCAGGCATCGACGGTGGCGCGCTTCACGGCGGCCTCGACGATGGCCGGCTCCGCGCCGGACGCGGCGGCGAGCACCGAGCCGTCCGGCGCGGTGATCCGGCTCATGCCGATGAAATCGAACGTCGCGTCGGGACCGGCGGCATTGGCGTAGACGACATGGCAGCCGTTCTCGTAGCCGCGTGCGGGCACCAGCGCCTCGGGCACTACGGTGTAGGGATGGCTGGTCGCGCTGATGACGACCAGCGTGTCGGCGCCGCGCAGCGCGAGGTCGCGCGCGGCTTCGGCGAATTCGAGGTCGTAGCAGATCAGCAGGCCGAGCTTCAGCGCGCCCCATTCCATCACGGGTGACGGCCGGCCGGGCGCGAACAGGCCGCGCTCATGCGGCCCCCAGAGATTGACCTTGCGATAATTGCCGCGGATCGCCCCATCGGGCCCGATAGCGAGCGCCGAATTATAGCGCGCCTCCCCGGCCTGCTCGGCATAGCCGGCGATGAAACCCTTCCCCGCCCGGCGGGCGAGGTCGCGGACTTGTCCGATGAAGGGAGAATCCTGCGCGACGGCGAGCCGGCGCACCCGCTCGGCGTCGCCATAGCCGCAGAGGGCGAGCTCGGGCAGCACGATCAGCCCGGCCTCGGGCGCACCGGCGACGGCGCGCTCCAGCATGGCGATGGCCTCGTCATGGCTTTCCGGCGGCGTGCCCATCTGCGCCACCGCGACGCGCAGCTCGTCCGTCATGTTCCGTCCCTCAACGCAAGGGGCCGGGGCCCGTGAGGCCCCGGCCCGATGGATGGCATCACCCGATGCGGCGGGCGCCTTGCCTCACTTCGGAATGAAGCCCTTTTCCTTCAGATAGTCCTCGGCCACCTTCTCGACGTCCACACCGTCTATATCGGCGCGGCCGTTGAGCTTGATCTGGGTGGCGGTGTCGAGCGAGTTGGTGACCGCCTCGATCGCCGGACCGATTTCCGGGTGCTTGGCGAGCACGTCGTCGCGCACCGTGATGGCGGCGTTGTAGGCCGGGAAGAACAGCTTGTCGTCGTCGAGCACGGCGAGGCCGACCTTGCCGATGCGCGCATCGGTGGCGAAGGCGACGATGACGTCGACTGAGCCGCTGTCGATCGCCGTGTACATCAGCCCGATCTCCATCGGCTTGATGGAGCCGAACTTGAAGCCGTAATGCTTGCTCATGCCCGGATAGCCGTCGAGCGGGCGCGCGGCGAACTCGACCGACGAGCCGAGCGTCCACTTGGGCGCGTAGGGCGCAAGATCGGAGATGGTCTTGATCTTGAGCTCCTTGGCCTTGTCCTCCTTCAGCGCCAGCGCATAGGTGTTGTTGAAGCTGGTCGGGGACAGCCAGGTGATCTTGTACGTGTCCTTGTAGGCGTCGCGGACGGTCTCGTACGCCTTCTTCGGATCGGTGATCGGGTCCTTCTTGAGGACGTTGGCGAGCGCGTCGCCGGTGTAGTCCGGCAGCACGTCGATGGCGCCGGAGATGATCGCCTGCTGCGCGATGCCGGTGCCGCCGAGATTGGGGAAGCGTTCGACCGGCAGGCCGAGCTTCTTCTCGATCACCAGCGCCGCCATGATGCCGAGCATGGCCTGCTCGGTGATGTTCGGCCAGCCGATCTTGATGGGTTCCTCCGCCTTCGCCTTGGAGGCGGAGATGGTGGTGAGCGCCAGCGTCGCCGCGGCAGCGGCGCAGACGGCGCGGCGGGTTAAGAGCCGTGTCATGCGTTCTTTTCCTCTGGATGTGAGACGCTGTTGCCCGCGTCGTGATTGAGCCTGCCTTCGCGTGGAATCGTGACCTCCCATGTTCTTGTCTTGGCGAGGCTTTCTCCCTCGAACAGGTCGAGCCTCGCGGTGAGGTGGAAGCTGTCGGCATCGCCGCTCATGCGCGCGAGGCTCTCGGTGCGGACCGACCAGTCGCCGCGCGCCATCGTCATGGTCCAGCCGGTCTCGATGCGCGCGGAAAGCGGATCGCCGGCCTCGACGTCGTAGGTCTCGTCGTTGATGCGGCCGATCACCATGCCGCTGGGCTCGATCCGCTCGTCCCCATAGTCGAGCCGCACATGCATGCGGCGGGTGCCGGAGACGAGCTCGGAGGACAGCTCGCGGCGGAAGCTTCCCGCGCGCGTCGTGGTGCGCGGCTCGGGCGGCGGCGCCTGCGGCGGGTCCATGTCGGGCAGGAACCGCGAGCCGGCGCCGGGCTGCCAGACCGGCAGGCGCAGCGCGCTGGCGCCGGTGAAGAGGCTCAGCGTCGCCGGCTCGGGCGCGGGCCAGGCGGTCGGCCAGTAGGAGGTCGACACGGCGAGGCGGATGCGGTGGCCGACCTTGAAGCGATGGGCGATGTCGTTCAGCCCGATCTCGACCCGGTAGCGCCACCCCGGCTCCAGCGCGACGAAGCGCTCGTGCCCCTCGATGTGGTTGAGGTTGAGAAGCCCGTAACTGACCCGCGACGAGACGCCGTCGGGCGCGACATCGTTCAGCCGCACGGCAACCATGGCGCACGGGCGGTCGACCGAGAGGTCGAGGGCGAGCACCGGCCGGCCGATGACCGCCAGCTCCGCGTCGAGCGGTACGGTGTCGAAGCACAGCGAGCGCCCGTCATCCTCGCGCTGGTCGGTCGGCTGGTCGGCGGCGACGCCATAGGCGCACCACTCCCCCGCGCCGAAGCCGTTGTCGAGCGGGCTCAGATGGCGGAGCTCAGTGGCCGGCGGCGGCATGTCCGCGAGGCCGACCCTGCCGAGGAACAGGCGCCGCTCGGTCGTGTCCGGCGAGGGCCAGGCGTCGAAGCCGACCCAGCGGCCGCGCCGCGACAGATGGGCGGGGTCGGCCGGCAGTTCGTCCTGCAGCCAGACGCGCAGCGCCGGCTCGCCTTCCACCCCGGTATCGACGCCCTTCAGCCAGCGGTCCCACCAGCGCAGCGCCTCGCCGAGGAAGTCGACCTGCGGGCCGGGAACGGCGAGATGGGGATAGTCGTGCCCCCACGGGCCGATCAGCCCCTTGCAGCGGCCGGGAAGGCCGGAAACCAGCCGGAGGACGGCGTTGGTGTAGGAATCCGACCAGCCGCCGACCGCGAGCACCGGCACGTCGATGCGCGCGAAATCCTCGCACACGGAGCCGTGGCGCCAATAGGCGTCGCGCAGCGGGTGGCGGGTCCATTCGGCGATGAAAAGCTGCGCGTTGTCGACCCGCTCCAGCCACATCTGCCGCCAGCGCTCGCCGACCACCTCGGGATCGGGCGGCCGCGAGAGATCGGCGAAGAAGGTCTGCGACCAGGTGAGGTTGGCGCTCAGCGGACAGCCGCCCATGTAGTGCACGTCGTCGGCGTAGCGGTCGTCGGTCGAGCCGACGGTGATGATGGCCTTCAGCGCCGGCGGGCGCAGCGCGGCGACCTGCAGCGCGTTGAAGCCGCCCCACGAGATGCCCATCATGCCGATGCGCCCGTCGCACCAGGGCTGGGCGGCGATCCATTCCAGCGCCGCCAGCGCGTCCGCCTGCTCCTGCGCGGTGTATTCGTCCGTCAGCAGCCCCTCGGAATCGCCCGAGCCCCTTATGTCGATGCGCAGCGCCGCATAGCCGTGCCCGGCGAAGAAGGGATGCACGCGCTGGTCGCGCCCCGACATGGCGTCGGACTTGCGGTAGGGGATGTACTCGACGATCGCCGGCACCGGCCCCTCGTGCCCGGCCGGCAACCAGAGCCGCGCGGCGAGGCGCACGCCGTCCGGCATCGGGATCCAGACATGGCGTCGGCAGTCGACATCGTGGGGAGCCGCGGCCTGTTGCATCCTCGCGGTCCTCAGCCGGTGCTCGCGCGAAGCAGGTCGCGTATGTGCAGGCTGCCGCCGCCCTCGACCGCGAGCGCGTCGTGGCCGGTGTCGAGCATGCGCAGGAAGGCGGCCTCCAGCGTCGCGCCGCCCTCGATGGCCGGTGCTCCCGCGCTGGCGGGCGCGTCGGTCATGGCGGAGGAGACCGGCAGCGTGCTCAGCAGCTTCACCAGCCGGTCATGGCCGATGAGCTCGGCGACGAAGCCGTCCTTCGGGTGGCGCAGGATGTCGACCGGCGTCTCGTGCTGGACCAGCCGGCCCGCGCGCAGCACCGCCACCTTGTCGCCGAGACGGACCGCCTCGTCCATGTCGTGGGTGACGATGACGATGGTCTTGCGCACCTTGCTCTGGATCGCCAGCAGCTCGTCCTGGATGCGCACCCGGGTGATCGGATCGAGCGCACCGAACGGCTCGTCCATCAGCAGCACCGGCGGATCGGCGGCGAGCGCGCGGGCGACGCCGACCCGCTGCTGCTGGCCGCCGGAAAGGCTGCGCGGAAACCGCGCGCGGTGCTCCGCCGGCAGGCCGACCAGCGCCAGCAACTCGTCGATGCGCGCGTCGATGCGGGCCTTGTTCCAGCCGAGCAGCCTCGGCACGATGGCGATGTTCTCGGCCACGCTCATATGCGGGAACAGCCCGACATACTGGATGACGTAGCCGATCATCCGCCGCAGCTCCTTGAGCGGCATGTGAGAGATCGGCCGGTCGCCGAGGAATATCTCGCCGCTCGACGGCTCGATGAGACGGTTGATCATCTTCATCGTCGTCGTCTTGCCGCAGCCGGACGGCCCGACGAGCGCGAGGATGCTGCCCGCCTCGATGGTCAGCGACAGGCGGTCCACCGCCGGCGGGTTGCCGGGGAACTCCTTCGTGACCTCGCGGAATTCGACCTGAAGCGCCATCTGCGCGCCTCCTATGATACGCGCCGGCTGGCGAAACGCTCCAGCCCGAACAGCAGGTAGTTGACGGTGACGGCGAGCAGCGCGGTGAGCCCGGAGCCGATGAGGAGCGGCGTCGTGTCCATGCGGGAAATGCCCTGCAGGATCAACGTGCCGAGGCTGTCGACGCCGATATAGGCGGTGAGCGTCAGCACCGAGACCAGCATCACCGCCGAGACCCGCACGCCGGCGATGACCACCGGCAGCACCGCCGGCGCCTCTACCCGCAGCAGGATCTGCGACGAGGACATGCCCATGCCGCGCGCCGCCTCGATCATGCGCGGATCGATGGAGGCGAGGCCGCTCGCCGTGTTGCGCAGGATCGGCAGCACGCCCTTCACGAACAGCGGGATCAGCGCGCCGGAAATGCCGATGCCGAGGAACGGGATCGACAGCGCCAGCAGCACGATCTCCGGGCACGCCTGCAGGACGTTCACCACCGGCACGATCAGCGCGCCGAGCCAGCGTATGCGGTGGATCAGCGTGCCAAGCGTCACGCCGAGCGCGATCGCCGCCGTCAGCGCGATGGCGAACAGCATCACGTGCTGTTCCAGGAGGTACAGGATGTTGTCGCCGAAGATGTCGATATAGTCCGCGAAGCTCATGGCGCGGTCACCTCCCGCGAGCGGGAGAGGCGCTGCTCGGCGAGCTTCAGCAGCCAGTCGGCGCCGAGCGCCATGGCCAGCACCGGGACGCTGCCGGCGATCACCAGGTTCCACGACATGATGGAGATGCCGCGGAAGATGAAGTCGCCGAGCCCGCCGGCCGCGATCAGCGAGGCGAGCGTGACCATGCCGATCGCGTTGACCACCGCCACCCGCAGTCCCGCGAAGATCACCGGCAGGGCGAGCGGCAGTTCGACCCGCACCAGCCGGGTCAGCCGTCCCATGCCCATGCCGACGGCGACCTCGTTGAGGTTCGGGTCGATATTGGCGAGGCCGGTATAGGTGTTCTGCACCACCGGCAGCAGCGAATAGAGCACCACCGCGACGATCGCCGGGACCACGCCGATGCCGAGCGGCGGGATCATCAGGCCGAACAGCGCCAGCGTCGGCACGGTGTAGATGATGCTCACCGTGTTCAGCACCAGCGTCGCCACCAGCCGGTTCATGTGGCTGAGGATGCCGAGCGGCAGGCCGATGCCGAGCGCCAGCCCGACCGCCATCAGCGACAGCCGCAGGTGCCACCAGGACACGGCGAGGATGTCCTCCCAGCGGCTGGTCAGGAAATCATAGAGGCCCATCAGACCCCGTCCCCCGACATGCCGGCGCGCGGCGTCTCGATCGTCCATTCCCGCGCGAAGATGCGCTCGCCATGGTCGTAGGCGTCGTATTCGGCATGGAGCCGCCAGCCGGTCGCGGTGGCGGTCAGCGTGCTGCGGGTCTCGATGCGGGCCTGCCAGTCGCCGCGGATGAACTCGGCCTTGCGGAAGGCAAAGGACGAGGCTTCGCCCGGATCGTCGCGCACGGTCGAATAGGTCTCGCTACCGAGCGCGCGCAGTTCGAGCCCGGTCTCCCTGATGCGGATGGCGCCGAGATTGCGCACCACCTCGACCGTGGCGCGCCCGGTCGCAACCTCATGGGTGATGGCGAGCCGGCCGCGCGCGGGCGCCTCGATCACGTCCGTCTCCAGCGGCGGCGGCGACCATGGCGCGCCGAGATCGGGCGCCTCGGCCCCCTCCCCGCGCCGCACCGGCAGCGCGAGCGAGCATTGCTCAATGGTCGCAGTCGCCGCGACCGGCAGCGGCATGGTCAGCGGCCAGTACTGCGTCGAGACGGCGAGCCGCAGCCTGTGGCCGGCAGGCACGCGATAGCCGGTCACCTTGAGCGGCACTCTCACCTCGATGTGGCTCCCGGGCACCAGCGGCTTGCCGTGCGCGAAGCCGTCGCGATGCGCGAGATTGATCAGCCCGTAGGTGACGCGGGCGCTGGTGCCGTCCGGCGCAACCGCATTGAGGCGAAGGGCGAGCACCGCCTCGGGCCGGTCGACCGTCAGCACCAGCTTCACCTCGGGCCGGCCGAGGACCTCGACCGGCTCATCAAGCGGCGCGGTGTCGAAGCAGGCCGAGCCGGCATCGTCCTCGCGCTGGTCGCCGGGCATGTCAGGCCCCCAGCCATAGGGGCACCACTCGCCCGAGGCGAGGCCGACCGTCGCCGGCGACTTCACACTCGCAGCGAAAGGCGCGCCGGCCTCGGCCCGCAGGGCGCCGGCGGCGAGATTGAACGTGCGGGTCTCGACATTGGCGCTCGGCCAATGCGCCTCCGCGATCCAGCGGCCGGCCCGCCGCTCATATTGCGGGCGGGGCGGCTCATAGTCCTGCATCCACGCGGTCAGCATCGGCTCGGCCTCGACGCCGTTGTCGACGCCCTTCATCCAGCGGTCGAACCAGCGCACCGCGAGGCCGATGAAATCGAAGCCGGGACCGGGAGTGGCGACATGCGAATAGGCGTGGCCGCCGGGGCCGATCACGCCCTTGCGCGGGCCGGAGAGATGGCTCAGCAGCCGGTGCACCGCGTTGGTGTAGCCGTCCGCCCAGCCGCCGACGGCGAGCACCGGCACCTCGATGCGGGCATAGTCCTCGCATACCGAGCCGCTCTGCCAGTAGGCGTCGCGGTCGGCGTGGCGCATCCAGCGCGCGGCCGGCGGCTCGCTGATCGCATTCATGCGATCGAGCCACATCGCGCGCCAGCGTTCGCCGACGATCTCCGGATCGGGCGGGGGCGCGAGCCAGGTGAACAGGGTCGAGCCGTACTGCAGATTATCGTTCAGCAGCGCGCCGCCCATATAGTGCATGTCGTCGGCGAAGCGGTCGTCGGAGCCGCAGGTGGTGACGATGGCCTTCAGCGCCGGCGGCCGGGTGGCGGCGATCTGTAGCGCGTTGAATGCGCTCCAGGAAAGGCCGATCAGACCGACCGCGCCCGAGCACCAGGGCTGGGCCGCGATCCAGGCGATCACCTCGTTCGCGTCCGCCCGTTCCTGCGGGGTGTATTCGTCGTCCATCGTGCCGTCGGAATCGCCCGAGCCGCGCATGTCGACGCGGATCGCCGCGTAACCGGCGGCGGCGAGGCCCGGATGCAGGATGGCGTCGTCGCCGCGATGACGGTCGCGCCGCCGGTAGGGAAGATACTCGAGCACCGCCGGAACCGGGCCCTCACCCTCCGGCAGCCAGAGGCGCGCGGCCAGGCGGCAGCCATCTTTGAGGACGATCCAGAGGGTCTCTTCGGCGGGCATGGCGTCCTGTCGGGTATCGGTGGCGGCGTTGCCCACTGATACACGCCATACGGCACGCGGGAGCCACGTATCCGACTTAAGACGTCAGATTGACGACAGAGGCATCCCTCCCGCGCCCGGCACATGGGCAGAGTGCGCCGCCGCACAATTTGCGGGCATAGGGTGTGGCGGCGCAGGGTCGGGGACGCGAGACCGGTAACGCTCGCGAGTGCGGGGCCGGCCGTGCCGCGCACATGCAGGACGATCCCGAAGGCCGGTACCTGCCGCGCGTGGGGGGCGATGGAGCAGAGAGGCAGGGACGCGCCGCAGCCCTCCCCGTTCGAAGCCGGCGACCGGCCCTCCGGCGTTCATCGGGTCTCGATGAACCGCTCCAGCTTGCCCAGCGTCTGCTGGCCCAGTTCCACCGCGCCGAATCCCTTCGCCGTCTGAAACTCGGCCTCGGTGCTGAACACCATGCCCAGCGTCACCCTGGTCGCCCCGCCCTCATCCTCGAACGAGGCCCAGGCGTCGGCGTGCTTCGGCCCGTTCTCGCCCCAGAGCAGCGCGTAGCCGATCCTCTCCTCGGGCCGGACCTCGTGGTAGCGATGGTGGTTCGTGAACACCGTACCGTCCGGCCCGATCATGTCGAACACCCATTCGCCGTCTGCCCGCAGGTCGATCCTCTTGGTGCGGCAGGAGAACCCGTCCGGCCCCCACCATCGCGGCAGCGTCTCGGGGTTCATCCACGTGTTCCAGACGATGCTCCGCGGCGCGCGGATCACCCGCTCCAGCACCATGGTCCGCGCCGCCACGCCGGCGAGATTGTCCAGCCCCGCGCCGAACCCCTGCCGGTAGCCGGCCTCCATGTCGGCGGCCAGCGCGGAAAGCTGCACCGTCACGACCAGACGGCTGCGCTCGCCGGCGCCGGAAAAATCGGCCGTCACCAGCGCGGCCGACAGGGTCGCGCCCTCCGACGCGAGCACTTCGTAGTTCACGCTGCGCTGCCCCGGCTGCAATGCGAGCCAGCCGCACTCGCAGCATATGTCCGGCTGACCCTCGACCTTGCACAGCGAGACCTCGCGCCCGCCGACCCGGGTGTCGGCCTCCAGGAACTCCACGGTGACGGAGGGGGTGGGCGCGGACCAGACCGCCCGCGCGGCCGGGGCCGTCCACGCCTGCCACAGCGTCGGCAATGGCGCGGCCACCTCCCGCTCGAAGGTCAGCGTCGCGAAGCGGCCCTCGGCGCCGCGCGCCGCCGGCATTGCGTCCGGATTGAAGTTCGACGTCATTTCGCGCGCTCCTTCGCTGCCTTGATCGCAAAAGCCTCCAGCCGGTCGAGGCGGGATTCCCACACGGCCCGCTGCTCGTCGAGCCATGTCCGCGCCGGCTCCAGCGCCGCCGGCACGATGGCGCAGGTGCGCACCCGCCCGTCCTTGGAGGTGGCGATCAGACCCGCCTCCTCCAGCACCGAGAGATGCCGCATCACCGTGGGCAGCCTCAGGCCGGTGGGCTCCGACAGGTCGGTGACCCGCGCCGGTCCCTCCGCCAGCCGCGCCAGGATGGAGCGGCGGGTGGTGTCGGCCAGGGCATGGAAGAGCAGCGAAAGTTCCGGATGATGCTTAGCCATGTCGCTAACTATCATCCGCCGCATCGCCGGCGCAAGGAAAACTTTGCCGATCGGCTAAGTGTCGGCGGCAAGGCGGGTGGACCATGGACTGGCCGCCATGCCGGGACGCGCATCTCTCACGATTTCAGGGAAGCTCGCCGAGATGCCGGCGCACCCATTCGGCCTCTTCCGAGGCGGTGCGCCGGAAGTGCCGCTTGAAGTCGCGGCTGAACTGGGCCGGGCTGGCATAGCCGACCGATGCGGCGACGTCGGCGATCGTCCTGTCCCGGCGGGCGATGATCAGCCGCGCCTCGTGGAGCCGCATCGCCTTGACGTACTGAATCGGCGTACTGCCCGTCAGGGCCTTGAAGTGGACGTGGTAGGAGGGGACGCTCATGCCCGCCTCGCTCGCCAGCTCCGCGACCGAAATCCCCGCCGCGTGGTGTTCGCGCAGGCGCGCGATGCTTTGCACGATGCGCCCGGAAGGCCCGCGCTGCTGCAGCGCCGCGATCATCGCCCCGCCCTGCGGGCCGACCAGCACCCGGTAATGCAGCTCCCTCAAGAGGCCCGCGCCGAGCACCTCGATCTCGACCGGATCGCGCAGAGCCCGCAGCAGGCGCAGCACCACATCCTCGATTCCCGGCTCCATCCGGCTCGATGTCAGGCTCTTCGCCCGGCCAGCCACTGCCCGCCCGCTGGTCCGGGCGGCGATCTCGGCGGCGAGCCGCATGTCGAAGTCGACATAGACCGCGAGCAGCGGCCGTTCGGGGCTGGCGAGCGATTCCATCCGGAACGGGACCGGCACCGAGACGGCCAGATAGTGCTCCTCGTCATAGCGATAGACCTCGCCTTCGAGCATCCCCCGCTTGCTGCCCTGCAGCACGAAGACCGCCCCCGGCTTGTAGAGCACGGGAACGTCGTGAAGCACCGCCTCGGTCCTGAGAATGCGCACGCCCTGAAGCGACGTCGCATTGTATCCCTCGCGGGAAGCCAGGCGCCCGGCCAGCTCCACCAGCTCGCGGCGCGGCGCCGAGGCCTGCTCCATCTTCATAGGATTCGACAAGACACTCATAGTTTCAGCGGTCGATATGCGCTCCATCGGATATTATTGATCAATGCCAGGCAGCGATCAACAGGAGACGCCAGCATGGCACCCAAGACCTTCTTCATCACCGGCGCGAATTCCGGCTTCGGATTCGCAATCGCGGCCGCGGCCAGCCGCAGCGGCCACACTGTCATCGCCGCCGTCCGCTCGCCGAAATCGCGGGCCGATCTCGCCGAACGCCTACCGGAAGCGCGGCCGGTCCTGTGCGACGTGACGGAATTCGACCGGATCGCGGACATCGTCCGGCAGGCCGAGGAAGATCACGGCCCGGTCGACGTGCTGATCAACAATGCCGGCTACGGCCACGAGGGCATCCTCGAGGAATCGCCCCTTGAGGAGATGCGAAAGCAGTTCGACGTGAACGTCTTCGGCGCCGTCGCCGTCGCCAAGGCGTTCCTGCCGCGGTTCCGCGAGCGGCGCCGCGGATTCATCGTCAACGTGACCTCGATGGGCGGCATGATCACCATGCCCGGCATCGCCTATTACTGCGGCAGCAAGTTCGCCCTTCAGGGCATCTCAGAAGTCATGCGCGCGGAGATGGCGCCGTTCGGCGTCCATGTGACGGCGCTGTGCCCCGGCTCCTTCCGCACCGACTGGGCCGGGCGCTCGATGGTCCGAACCGAGCGGTCCATCGCCGATTACGACCCGCTGTTCGACCCGATCCGGCAGGCGCGCCAGGCCAAGAGCGGCAAGCAGCTCGGCGACCCCGACAAGCTCGCCGCAGCGGTGCTGGATCTGGTCGACTCCGACAACCCGCCGCCCCAGCTCCTGCTCGGCAGCGACGCGCTAAAGCTGGTGTCGGACCGGATCGAACGGCTGAAGCAGGAAATCGCGGCGTGGGAGGCACTCACCGTTTCGACGGACGGCTGAGGGTTTTGCGGAGGGGCGCATGGCCGGCGCCGTCACGCGGTTCATCCCGTCCACGGGTGCGTGGGCGGGAATCGGCGGCTCTGTCGTAGTGGAGAGGGCAATGAGCGGCGAATGGCGGGACGAAGACGAAAAAACGGAGAACTATAAGTACGCCATAGCCCTTCAAAATTGGGGGAAAGATCGAATGACTACAGTGGGGTGGGAAGCGGACTGTCCGGTATTTAGTTTCCGTGCTGAGATAGCGGCCATAGTGAGCCGCTAGGGCTCGCTGCTCCAAAACCGAATAAATTCGCTGCGCATTGACGGCAAACCCTTGATCCAGCTGCCCACCAAAGACGCTAGCCTTAGTTCAAGGAGAACAGCTAAAGCACGAACGAACCGAATAACTGTTACGATTGTAACCTCCGGGTCGGAGGGTCGTCGCCCTATGCGGAGGGCGCAAATCACTCTAGCACTCTTGTCAGACTTGCAGCTATGAATGCTTTTATCGACTTCGAACGTCGTTTGGGGGACGGATGCCTGGCTCGATCGAAATCTGCAATCTGCGCAATATTCAGCGCTTGAAATTCTCCATTCCCGATCGAGGCGTGTGGCTGCTAACCGGAGCCAATGGAGCGGGAAAGACCTCGCTGCTAGCCTGCATTCGGCGATTGGGAAATCGCAATGCTTTTCCCGTACATTTCCCATCGTCCCTGCGTTCAAATCGCCTCGACAACCACGCAACGGGAACTGTGACTTACGAAGTCAATGGATCCACGGTCGAGTACGCCTATCGGGGCGAGCGTTGGACCCCACGGCCCCGCAGCGCGTCGCATATGTTCAATAGCTTCGGGTATTCTTCGGTCACCTACATTGGTGCAACGGCGGATCGCATAACGCCGAGGCCCGAGGACTTCGACACGCGACACATCAAAACCGTCGACAAGCAAATTATCGCCGCGGCCAACCAGATCTTCCAGACCGACAAATTCTCGAATCTGCGCTCGATCAATCTCTCCCGGGGCATCGGCAATGATGCCTTTGTGTTGTCCTTGGGCACGTCACCCCAAACCTATCACTCGGAAAAGCACTTCAGCCTTGGGGAGCTGTGCGTTCTAAAACTGCTGCGTTTGTTGAAGAACGTTGCTAACAACAGCATGATTATCGTGGACGAGCTGGAGATGGCCCTCCACCCGCGCGCGCAGGTGGAACTGCTGCGCTATCTTGAGCAGCAAGCCAAAGCCAAATCGCTGACGGTGATCTTCTCGACCCACTCGGTTACCCTGCTCAAGACGATCGACCGCTCTCGCATCATTTATCTGGAGAAGCAGGACGACGGCGAGATCAGACCGATCGTGGGTTGCTTCCCGACATACGCCATTGGCAACATCGCATCGGACGAGGAGGCCCTTCCCGATATCATGCTATACGTGGAAGATCTCCTCGCCAGAGATTTCTTGAACTCGTTCTACGAGCTTTTCGTAAACGAGAAATACACCGATCCCACTCTTCGTCCATCGGCAAAGATCGTGCCCGTGGGAGGGTTCAACGAAGTGATCGGATTCTTGGACCGCAATCGTTCCGTGCTTCCGGTTTCGGTCAAGCAAATGGCCGTGCTCGACAATGACGTTTCAAGTGAGGTGATTTCGGCTTGGAGAAAAGCGAACAATCATTCCAAGCTGGCCAAATACGATGAGCTGAAGAAGCAGATCGCGTTTCTGCCGTTCACTCCCGAGGTTGGATTGATGGAGTATGCGGCCAGCAATCCTATGGCCTTCGAACAGAAGCTGCGCGAAAGATTTCGAGACAATCTGCTGCAGGTAAGAAACATTATCTTGAAATACGACACAACTTTGACAGCCTCCCTCCAGAGGAGGGCAGCGAAAGCCATTGTCGAGGAGATGACGGAGTATCTGAAGACGCGCACCCAAGGAACCGACGATGTGATCAGAGAGAAACTGTCTGGAGTTTTTGCCACATCGTCTTGGCCCGCGCACAAAGCCACCTTTATGAGTCTGCTCGGCGGTCTCGTGTAAGACCTTGCCGTTGCCCACTTGACCTTGGCATCGACGCCCCTGCACCAAGCGGCGATCGGCAGGCAACGGGTGGGCCGCTTATGGCAGGTCCATTCCAACCAGTCCCGACGAAAGTGCGGTGGCAGCTTTCGGGAAGCCGATCGCTACCTCTGAGTGTCCGGAATTGGGTCGATTCCGTTGAAAAAGTCGATGTTGCTGCGGGCTCGAAGTCCTGATTCAGTTGTCCTCAGGGATGGAGGACAGGCCGATGATGGGCGAGCGAATGGGGGCGCAGGAGGCGCTGTTCTACGAGTTTA
>NZ_JANTHY010000006.1:0-385508 GCF_024752335.1 Ancylobacter mangrovi
TGCTGTTCATCAAGCGCGGCATGGCGGCCGGCTATGCCGGCGTCGAGAACGAGCTGTTCTTCCGCGACAACACCATGATGCTCTTCGCCGACGCAAAGAAAATGGTCGAGGATATCGTCAAGAACCTGTAATAAGGTTCGAGTTTCGAAATAACGGCCGGGGGGCGACCTCCGGCCGTTTTCATTTGTCTGCGCAAATGACGCGGCTTGCTTAACCGGCTGTCAACCAACGTCGCCTAGCTTGCCCTCATGACGCGCGGCGTTTCCTGGTTTTTCGTAGCCCCGCTCGTCCTCCTGGGGCTTTCCGGTTGCAAGTTCGGGCTCGAGCAGCGCGAACCCTGGCGCTCGGAAGCAGAGGAACGGTGCCTGGCGGAGGGCCTCGTCAAGCCCTCCGCCTACACCATTCCCGTTCGCGAGGTCGACGGCGCCGGCACCTGCGGGATGGACCATCCCTTCAAGGTGCTCGCCTTCAATGACGGGGCCATCGAGCTGTCGCCCAAGGCGACGCTGGCCTGCCCGATCACCGCTTCGGTCGACCGCTGGATGCTCGAGGACATCCAGCCCGCCGCCATGGCCTGGTTCGGCCAGCCGGTGGCCAAGGTCAAGCAGCTCTCCTCCTATTCCTGCCGCAACATGAATGGCGGGCCCTCGGGCAAGATTTCCGAGCACGCCTTCGGCAACGCGCTCGACATCGGCGGCTTCGTGCTGGCGGACGGGCGCGAGATTTCGGTGAAGACCGGCTGGAAGGGCAGCACCGACGAGCGCGGCTTCCTGCGCACGGTGCAATATACCGGCTGCCAGCGCTTCTCGACCGTGCTCGGGCCCGGCTACAACATCTATCACTACGACCACATCCATGTGGACCTGATGCGGCGCACCTCTGGGCACCTGGCGTGCAACCCCAAGGTCGCGCTGCCGACGCCGCCGGCGCCGTTCAGCCCGCCGATCTACAAGGCGCCGCCCATGGTGAACCCGATCTACAAGGCACCGCCCGGGCAGGCGCCGTGGAACGCGCGTCCCATGGTCTCCGCGCCGCCGCCGGCGACGCCGGTCGTCGATACCGAGCCGGCTGAGGATGACGGCTACGCGCCTGCCAACGCCACCATCTTCTCCTCGGCGCCGATCTCCCGAACGCCGGTCGCTCCCGCGCCGGCCGCCGGGCGTCGTCCGCCGCCGCCCGGGCCCGAGACGGCGGGCGCGCCGGTGCCGCTCTCCGCGCCCGGGGCGCCGATGGTGCTGGCGCCGAACGCGCCCGCGCCGGCCTATGGCCACGGCGTCGACCCCGATTATCGCTCGCCGACGCCCGACTACGGCGCGCCGACCCCGCTCACGCCGCCGGCGGGTGCCCCTCCGCGGTCGGCCTATCCGGCACAGAGCGCGCCCTCGGCCTATCCCTCGCAGCCGGCGAGCGCCTATCCGGCGCCATCCTACCCGCCGCCCTCTGCCTATCCGCCGCCTTCCGCCTATCCGGCGCCGGCACGCGCCGCGCCGCCGGCAGGCTCGCGCCCGCCGAGTTCGCGCCCGCCGGGCATCCCGCTGCCGCCCGCATCGGTCCCGCTGGCGCAGTGGCTCGGCATCGACACCACCGCGACCGGCTCGATCGGCGGTGGCGGGGCGGGTCATGCGACCGGCAATGTGCGCTCCTTCACTGCGGAAAGGGCCTTCGCCAGCCCGATCCCCGCGCCCGAGGCCGAGGCCGGCGCGGACTGACCGCGCCTCAGTCGAGCAGCATGTCGAGGCCGCGCCGCACCCCGGTCCAGCCGCCCACCTTGCGCGCCGCCAGCAGCGTGCCGGCGACATAGGGTGCGGCGGAGGAGCCGGCGTCGTGGCGGATGGTCAGCCGCTCGTCCGGCGCGCCGAGGATGCTCTCGATGGCGAGCGAGAAGGAGGGCATGCGCACCGCGTGCACGCGCACCTCGTGGGCGCCGGTGCCGATCGCCCCGCCGCGCGTCTGCGGCAGGCCGACCACCGTGTCGACCGGGCGGCTGGTGGCGGGCCGGCGCACCTGCGCCAACGCCTCGGCGAGCTCGCGCCCGGTGCCCGAGGGCGCGTCCGGCTTGCCGGCCGAGGCGTATTCGATGATCTCCACATCGGCGACATATCTCGCCGCCTCCAGCGTGAAGCGCTTCATCAGCGTGGCGGTGATGGAGAAGTTGCCGGCGGCATGCAGGCCGACGCCCTTCGCGCGGGCGATCGCGTCGAGCCCGGCATAGTCGTCGGCGTCGAGGCCCGACGTGCCGACCACCACGGCGAGCCCGGCCTCGAGCGCGGCGGTTGCGTTCGCCTTCACCACGTCCGGCTTGGTGTAATCGATCAGCACGTCCGCCGGGACGGCGAGCGCCTCCTCCACCGTCGCGAAGACGGGCGCGCCGTCGATCTCGGTGCCGGCGGTGGCGCGGGAGACGGCGGCGACGAGCTCGAGATCCGGCGCGGCGGCGATGGCGGGCACGAGGGCGCGGCCGACCCAGCCGGTGGCGCCGGCGAGGATGATGCGAAGGGGCATGGGCATGGCTCCGGGCGGATGGATCAGGCGGCTTCGGGCCGGGCGGGGAGGGGGGGGAAGGGCTCGGCGGGCGTGAACGCCGCGCTGACCTCGCCGGCATAAACCTCGCCATTGGCGATGGTGAGCTTGCGCACCGGTGCGCCGGGCGCGAGGTCGAGCTTGGCGAGGTTGATCCAGAAGGCGCTCGGGCGCGTCGCCGAGTCGAAATAGTAGATCAGGTCCCGCTGGTTCGCGACGCTCCGCCAGATGGTCGAGGAGATGTTCGGCTGCTCGGGCGTGGTGATGCCCAGCGGCACGCTCACGGCCCGCTGGACGCTCATGACGCAGGCGACGGCCTGATGGGCGTAGGTGTGATCGGGCACGCCGGCGATATAGGCCTTGTCGAGGCTGCGCGGGATGGCGCCGAGGAGGAACGAGGCGCGGGCGAAGCGGTCGGCGGCGTTGTTGGTGCCGGGCAGGAAGGTGAGGCCGCCGATGCGCTGCCAGTAGGCGTTGAGCGCCACCTGCTGCTCATAGGGCGGCGAGTTGGTCATCACGACATAGTCGCGGCCGTGATGGATGACGAGTTCGCCCGCCAGATACTCGAAGATCGCCGAATCGCCGCTCGCGTCGGAGACCGACAGATGGAGCGTCGCCTCCGAGCCGTTGGGCAGCATGGGCGCGAGCAGGGTGAAAGGGTGGGCGGCGAGCGCCTCCACCGCCTCGGCGACGGTGGCGAAATTGTCGAGCACGTACTGGCCCCACAGCGCGATGCTGAGGAACGGGCCGGCGCCGGCCTGGGGGCCGTAGCTGGATTCGGCGAGGTAGAGGATGTTGGCGACGAGGCCCTTCTCATTCATGCCGTCCGTGGTGCCGGCCTCGTAGCCGCTGATCGTGACGCTGCCATAGCGCGAGGTCCAGGCGATGGACTGCGGCCCGGCCGCGCCGTCGCGCTTCATGCCGGCGGGAAACACCCACAGATTGGAGTACATGTCCTCCTTCCAATCCATGTTGCGTCCGGTAATGACGAGATCTTCCGTACCGACGTAGAGCGTGCGGGTGCACATGAGGCAGCTTCCTTCCGTCCGGGCCTGGGCGCCATCATCTATGGCACAGGCCGGACAGGAAACCTGCCTGGACGGAGAGTTCAAGATGCCAGCCGGCCTGTAAGCCGGGTTCTGTATGGCGGGATCGCTCCCGCGTGACGGCCATTCCTCTGGGACGCCGGTTACCCGGCGCCTCGAGCAGTCAACCCGGGCGGCTGTCCGGAGACAGGACCTGAGGCAGGACATCGCTGCCCGGCCCCGTGCCACCCCTATACGACTTTGCTCCCGGTGGGGTTTGCCGTGCCGCTTCCGTTGCCGGCCGCGCGGTGCGCTCTTACCGCACCGTTTCACCCTTGCCGCGGACGAATCCGAGGCGGTCTGTTCTCTGTGGCACTTTCCCTGGGGTCGCCCCCGCCGGACGTTATCCGGCACCGTGTCTCCGTGGAGCCCGGACTTTCCTCGGCGCCCCGAAGGGCGACGCGGCCGTCCGGCCGGCTGGCGGGGGAGCAATGGGGGAGAGCGGGCCCCGCGTCAAGTCGCGCCCCCCGCCGCCGACATTGCGCAGGGGCCTTCGTTCGGATCGTCGGGAGAGGCTGGTGAGGCCGCGCATGGGGGCCGGGGGCACGCGAGACCTGAGCCGGCCCGGCCGCCATGCGCGAAACGTGTCGGCGCGGGCGGCGCCGTGGCGGCTCAGTTGGCGGCCATGAGGGTGCGGGCCTTGGAGCAGTAGACGCGCGCGGCCGAGGACATGCGCCGGGCGCCGTGGCCGCCCTGGTAGCGCATCACGGTGCCGCAGGTGTCGCCGTCGGCGAGGCGGTAGGCGCCGGCGAGATAGCGCATGCCGAACTTGATGTTGGTGGCGGGCTCGTAGAGCGCGGCGCGCGAGCCGCGATAGCCGACGCCGCGCGCGGTCTGGTGCTTGATCTGCATGAGCCCGACCTCGCCGGCGCGGCCGGTCAGGTGGCTGTTCCAGTTGCTTTCGATGCGCACCACGGCGCGGGCGAGGGCGACCGGCACGCCATTGGCGCGCGCCTCGCTGTCGACGAGGTCGGCCAGCTTCTCGCGCGAGGTCTGTTTAGACGTGGTGGAGGAGGCGGGATTCTTGATGTTCGACTTGGCACTCGCGATGTTCGCGCCCGAGAGGGTGATGAACGCGACGGCGAGGGAAGCACAGGAGACGCGAAGAAAGCTCATTACCAGGATTTTGCCTTTGTGGGCTGAGGAAGATCGGCGGGGAAAATCCCCGAAAATCTGTCCCCAATGAGGCTCGAATCCTGCGCGGGCATGGCAATAGCCTGGGCGTGCGCGATTGTCGCGTTACCATCGAGTCACACTGTGGCGCAACCGCAACGTTTGCGAGCGAAACTTGCGCGTGTAGATGGCCCCGCGCAGCAATGCGTCGGAGGTGCCATCAATATAGGCATGCAAATGAATCAGGCGGACGGCGTGCCCTCGTCGGCCGGCCGTTCGGGCCGCGACATCGAGAGCCGATAGAGCGTCTGCAGCGTCGAGACATCGGCGATGCCATCGACGCGGGCGCGGCGGAAATGGCGCTGGAAGGCGCGCATCACCGCCTCGGTCTGCGCGCAGTAGCTGCCGGAGACCGGCACGTCATAGCCATAGAGCGCGAGCATGGCCTGCAGCGCCTCGACCGGCTGGCCGTGCTCGCCGCGCATGAAGAAGCGCCCGTCGCTCGGCGGCACCTCCTCGACCAGGTGGCCGACGCCGGCGCGGTGCAGCACCTCCCACGGAAACTTCTCGCCCGGGTCGTCCTTGCGCAGCGGCGCGACGTCGGAATGGGCGAGCACCCGGTCGGGCGGGATCGGCCGGCGCGAGAGGATGTCCTTGGCGAGCGCGGTGACGGCTTCGATCTGGATCGCGGGGAAGGGCGGGTAGCCGTGCGCGTGGCCGGGATTGGCGATCTCGATGCCGATCGAGCATGAATTTATGTCGCTCGCGCCCGCCCATCGCGCCGCCCCGGCATGCCAGGCCCGCCGCGCCTCCGGCACGAGCTGGGCGATGCGCCCGTCCTCGAACACGAGATAGTGCGCGGAGACCTGCCGCTCGGGCGAGCGCAGCCATTCGAGCGCCTCGCGCGTCGATTCCATGCCGGTGTAGTGCAGCACCAGCATGTCGGGCGCGCCGATGCCGATGCGCTCGCCGTGATTGGGCGAGGCCAGCACCTCGGCGGCGAGCGGCGAGTCGGCCGGGAAGTCGGGCGCGGAGGCGGCGGGCATCTCTTTCATGGCGCCAGCTAAGCGGGCGCCGATCGGGATTCAACCGATTCTTAAGGTTCATGCAGCGTTAATCGGCCATCACCGGCCGGATGGTTCGGTGCGTCGCGCGGTGCGGCGCCCGGGGTCCATTGGCAGCCGTTCCATTGACGCCCATCGTATCCCATGGTAACCCAAATTATTCCGTTGCAGTACCAAGTCGACAAGGTCAGCGGCGCCCACGCGGCGTCCGGTGCCGCGCGGCGTGCTGGCGGCGGATGGCGTAGCTGTGACGGGGCGTACCGGGCCGATGGATCGTTTCGTATCGACCTATGCGATGCGGCTGGATTCGAAGGGCCGGATGTCGGTACCCGCCGCCTTCCGGGCGCTGATCGCGCGCGATGGGCTGGAGCATCTCTACTGCCATCCGGCGCTGGACCTGCCGGCGCTGGAAGCGGGAGGGGCCCGGCTGATGGCGGGGATCGACAGCCTGGTCGAGCGCTTCCCGCCCTATTCGGAAGCGCGCGAGGAACTGGCGGGCGCGCTCTATGGGGCGATCGAGACCCTGAAGCTCGATCCCGAGGGGCGTGTGGTGCTGAGCGAGACGTTGAAGGCGCATGCGCATGTCAAGGACGAGGCCATGCTGGTCGGCCTCGGCGACCGATTTCGGATCTGGGAGCCGGAGCGCTTTCGGGCCCACCTCGCGGAGGCCACGGCGAAGGTGCGGACCTTGAAGCGGCAGCTCGGTTCCCGGAACGCGGGGGAAACCCGCGGCGAGGAGGCGTGATGGCGGGTCGCGGCGGTTCGGAGACGGACGCTGCCGGCGGACCGGCCCGCCATCTGCCCGTCCTGCTCGCGGAGGTGCTCTACTACCTCGCGCCGCGCGACGGCGGCGTCTATGTCGACGGCACCTTCGGCGCGGGCGGTTATACCCGCGCCATTCTCGAGGCGGCCGACACCCGCGTCATCGCCATCGATCGCGATCCCAACGCCATCCGCGACGGACAGGCGCTGGTGGGCGCGAGCGCCGGGCGGCTGACCCTGGCGCATGAGCGCTTCAGCCGGCTCGACGAGGTGGTGGAAGCCGAGGGCACGGGTCTCGTCGACGGGGTGGTGCTGGACATCGGGGTCTCCTCCATGCAGCTCGACGAGGGCGAGCGCGGCTTCTCCTTCCGCCGCGACGGGCCGCTCGACATGCGCATGTCGAGCGAAGGGCCGTCCGCCGCCGATCTGGTGGCGCGGCTCGCTGAGACCGACCTCGCCAATCTGATCTACCGCTTCGGCGAGGAGCGCCAGTCGCGCGCCATCGCTCGCGCCATCGTGGCCGCGCGGGCCCAGGCCCCCATCGAGCGCACGCTCCAGCTCGCCGAGATCATCGCCCGCGTGGTGCGCTCGAAGCCGCACGAGCCGCATCCGGCGACGCGCAGCTTCCAGGCGCTGCGCATCGCGGTGAACGACGAATTGGGCGAGCTCGCCCGCGCGCTGTCGGCGGCCGAGCGGGCGCTGAAGCCCGGCGGCCGGCTGGTGGTCGTCACCTTCCATTCGCTGGAAGACCGCATCGTGAAGAACTTCCTCGCCCATCGCGCCAAGGCGTCGGCCGGCTCGCGCCACATGCCCGCGCTGGACGGACCCGCCCCGAGCTTCCGGCTGGTGGCGCGCGGCGCCGTCGAGGCGGGAGACGAGGAGACGGCGCGAAATCCGCGCGCCCGCTCGGCCAAGCTGCGCGCGGCCGAGAGGACCGAGGCGCCGGCCCATCCGCCGGGCGACCTCGACCGCTTCCTGCCCCCGCTTCCCGCCGCCGACGCCCGCAGCCGCTGAGGTCGAGACATGTTCCGCATACTCAATGCCGTCTCGGTCATCGCCCTTCTCGCCGCGGCCGGCGCCGTCTACCAGGTGAAGTATTCGGCCGCGTTCGAGGCGCAGAAGATCGCCAAGCTGCGCGACGAGATCCACAAGGAGCGCGACCGCATCGCCGTGCTCAACGCCGAATGGGCGCGCCGCACCGCGCCGGACCGTATCCAGGCGCTGGCCGAGAACCATCTCGACATGCAGCCGCTCGACGTCGACCACATGGATCAGCTGGCGAGCCTGCCGGCCAAGCCCGAGAACAATTCCGACTCGCTCGGCGGCATGATCGAGGCGCTGGTGGACGGACCCACGCCCGCCCGCGCCGCGCCGGCCTCCGCCAAGCCGGTGCCCAAGCCCGCGCCCGCAACGTCCGGGCCGCGGCCGGCGCCGCTGCCCGGCGACGGGCCGCTGGCCGACGCCTCGGGCGACGACGACCCGCCCGGCGCGCCGCTGCCGCTGTCGGCCATGCCGGCGGCCGGCAACATGGCGCCGCCGCGCTCGCATTTCGTCGGCCCGCAGGGCGCGCTCGGTGCACCGCTCAATCCCGCCGCATCCCGGCCGCTCTTGCCTCCGGGCACGGTCGGACAGTAGCTCACGGAGGTCGCTTCTCATGGCCATGTCGTCTTCCTCCATCGCTGCGCATCTGAAGGCGGGGCTGGTCGCGTTGCCGGGCGTGCTGCTCCGCCTGCCGCTATACGTCGTGCGCCTGCTGGTCGGCCTCGTGCGCGCCGCCATCGGCCGCGGCCGGCCGGAGCCGCACGCGGTCGCGCGGGCGCGCATCGTGCTATGCATGCTGTTCTTCGCCTGCGCCTATGTCGCGATCGCCGGGCGCCTCGCCATGCTGGCCTCGGTGCCCGAGGGCACGATCGCGCGGCGCGGCCTCGCCGCCGACGCGGTAGCCTCCGCCCGGCCGGACATTCTCGACCGCAACGGGCTGGTGCTCGCCACCGACGTCAAGTCCGCCTCGCTCTATGGCGAGCCGCGCCGGCTGATCGACGTCGACGAGGCGGTCGAGGCGCTGACCGCCATCCTGCCGGACCTGAACGTGGACGAGCTGCGCGACCGGCTCTCCAGCAAGCGTGGCTTCGTCTGGCTGAAGCGCGATATCACCCCGCAGCAGCAGCGCGAGATCCACGCCCTCGGCCTGCCGGGCATCGGCTTCATGACCGAGAACCGCCGCGTCTATCCCGGCGGCACGCTCGGCGCCCATGTGCTCGGCTCGACCAACATCGACAACCAGGGCATCGCCGGCATCGAGAAGTGGATCGACACGCGCGGCCTCGCCGATCTCCACCTCGCCGGCTTTGCCTCCGACCGGCAGCAGGAGCCGGTCGAGCTCGCTCTGGACCTGCGCGTGCAGCACGTGCTGCGCGACGAGCTGTTCAATGCCAAGGAGAAGTTCAAGGCCATCGCGGCGGCGGGAACGGTGGTGGATGTGCGCACCGGCGAGATCATCGCCATGGCTTCGCTGCCCGACTTCGACGCCAACGACCCGGCCCGCTCGCTCGACCCGAAGAACCTCAACCGCCTGACGACCGGCGTGTTCGAGATGGGCTCGACCTTCAAGGCACTGACCTTCGCCATGGCGCTGGACAGCGGCAAGTTCACGCTCAACTCGACGCTGGACGCGCGCGGGGCGCTGCAGTTCGGCCGCTTCAGGATCCACGACTACCACGCCGAGAACCGCGTGCTGACGCTGCCGGAAGTGTTCATATATTCGTCGAACATCGGCACCGCGCGGATGGCGCTGGCGCTCGGCGTCGACGCGCACAAGGCGTTCCTGAAGAAGATGGGCCAGCTCGACCGGCTGCGCACCGAGCTGCCCGAGAGCGCGGCGCCGATCGTTCCCAAGCACTGGGGCGAGCTCAACACCGCCACCATCGCCTTCGGCCACGGCCTCGCGGTTGCCCCGATCCAGGTACTGATGGCCGAGAACGCGCTGGTGAACGGCGGTTGGCTCATTCCCCCGACGTTCCTCAAGCGCACGCCCGAGGAGGCGGCCAAGGTCGCGGTGCGGGTCATCAAGCCGGAAACCAGCGTCAAGATGCGCTATCTGATGCGCCTCAACGCGGTGAAGGGCTCGGGCAAGAAGGCCAACACGCCGGGCTATTTCGTCGGCGGCAAGACCGGCACGGCGGAAAAGGTGGTCAACGGCCGCTACTCGAAGACCAAGCTGCTCACCTCGTTCATCTCCGCCTTCCCGATGGACGATCCCCAGTACCTGGTGCTGGTGATGCTGGACGAGCCGAAGGCGGCCGAAGGCACCTATGGCTACGCCACCGCCGGCTGGAACGCGGCGCCGACCACGGGCAACATCGTCCAGCGCATCGCGCCGATGCTCGGCATCATGCCGCGCCCGGACCTGCCCTCGCCGGAGAGCATCCTGACCAGCTCCGCCAAGGTGGCGCAGGCGCAATAGGCCGGGCTGCCGATTTCCGGTGCGTCACGGGCCCGGAATCGGCTATTGCCATAGCCGGACGGACCTTCGGGCCCGCCGTGCTCCGTGCGAGCAGGACCACGAGGATGTCTGATCCGACCCTGTCGACGACCAAACGCCACCGGACCCTGACGCTTGGGGAAATGGTGGGAGCGGATGCCGACTACCAGGCGGCGGATCCGGCGATCGAGGTTGCCGATCCGGTGCTCGACAGCCGCAAGGCGCGCGCCGGCGACGTGTTCTTCGCCCTGGCCGGCTCGAAGGCGGACGGCATGGCCTTCGCCCGCGACGCGCTCGCGCGCGGGGCGGTGGCGGTCGTCGGCGAGGCCGAGCTCGACGGCATCGAGCCCGGCATCTCCTATGTCCGCGTCGGCAATGCGCGCCGGGCGGTGGCGCTCGCCGCCGCACGCGCCTTTCCCCATCAGCCCGAGACCATCGCCGCCGTCACCGGTACCTCGGGCAAGACCTCGGTCGCGGCCTTCGCGCGCCAGATCTGGCAGAAGCTCGGCCATGCCAGCGCCAGCCTCGGCACGCTCGGCGTGGTCGCGCCCTCGGGCGCGGTCTACGGCTCGCTGACGACGCCGGACCCGATCGCCCTCCACCGGACCCTGCACGATCTCGCCGGGCAGGGGGTGACGCATCTGTGCCTCGAAGCCTCCTCGCACGGGCTCGACCAGTACCGCCTCGACGGGGTGCGCCTGTCGGCCGGGGCCTTCACCAACCTGTCGCGCGACCATCTCGACTATCATCCGAGCATGGAGGCCTATCTCGACGCCAAGCTGCGGCTGTTCCGCGACCTGCTGCCGCGCGGCGGCGGGGCGGCGGTGTGGGTGGACACGACCGAGGGCAGCCATGTCGCCCAGATCGCGGCCGACCATGAGCTGAACGTGCTCGGCATCGGCGTCGCCGGGGCGGGCATCGCGCTGCTCGGCCGTCATGATGAGGGGCTCGGCCAGCGGCTCGAGGTCGAGGCCGACGGCGAGCGCTTCTCGCTCCGGCTGCCGCTCGTCGGCGCCTTCCAGGCCGCGAACGCGCTGATCGCGGCCGGCCTCGTCATGCTCACCGGCGCCTCGGCCGGGGAGGCGCTCGGCGCGCTGGAGACGCTTCAGGGCGTGCCGGGGCGGCTTGAGCTGGTCGGGGCGAAGGAGGGCGCCAGCGTTTTCGTCGACTACGCCCACAAGCCCGACGCGCTCGCCAACGCGCTCGACGCGCTCAGGCCCTATGTCTCCGACCGGCTGATCGTGGTGTTCGGCTGCGGCGGCGACCGCGACCGGGGCAAGCGTCCGCTGATGGGCGCGATCGCAGCCGACAAGGCGGACGTCGCGATCGTGACCGACGACAATCCGCGCAGCGAGGACCCCGCGCTGATCCGCGCCGAGATCCTCGCCGCCGCGCCCGGCGCGCGCGAGATCGGCGACCGGGCGGAGGCGATCCGTGCCGCCGTGGCGATGGCGCATTCCGGGGATGTCGTGCTAATCGCCGGCAAGGGCCACGAAACCGGCCAAATCATCGGCGACCGGACACTCCCCTTCTCCGACCGCGACGTCGCGGCGCACTGCCTGGGAGACTGAACGCGATGGCCGACGCCGAGCCGCTCTGGACGCCCGACGCGCTCGTGCACGCGACCGGCGGCACGCTCATCGGCACGCCCGGCGCGGCGATCGGCGGCATGTCGATCGATACCCGCACGCTCCAGCCCGGCGACGTGTTCGTCGCCCTGCGCGGCGACAACAGCGACGGCCACGCCTATGTCGGCGCGGCGGCCGGGCGCGGGGCGGCGCTCAGCATCGTCGAGCGCGCGCGGGTTCCCGACATGCCCCCCGAGGCGCCGCTGCTCGCGGTCGACGACGTGCTCGCCGCGCTGCAGGCGATCGGTCGCGCGGCCCGCGAGCGCACGCGGGCCCGGATCGTCGGCGTCACCGGCTCGGTCGGCAAGACGACCACCAAGGAGGCGCTGCTGCTGGCGCTCGGGGCGGACGGGCCGACCCATGCCTCAGCCGCTTCCTACAACAATCACTGGGGCGTGCCGCTGTCGCTGGCGCGCATGCCCGAGCGCAGCGCCTATGGCGTGTTCGAGCTTGGCATGAACCATTCCGGCGAGATCACGCCGCTGGTGGCGATGGTGCGCCCGCACATCGCGGTCATCACCACCATCGAGCCGGTCCACATCGCGCAGTTCCCCAATATCGAGGCCATCGCCGACGCCAAGGCGGAGATCTTCAGCGGCGTCGAGCCGGGCGGGGCGGCGGTGCTCAACCGCGACAACCCGCAGTTCGACCGGCTGGCCGAGGCGGCGCGGGCGGCGGGGATAGACACCGTGGTCGGCTTCGGCGAGGCGCTGAGCGCGCAGGTGCGCCTGCTGAGCGTGGCGCTGCAGCCGCAGAGCTCGACCGCCATCGCCGACGTGATGGGCGAGACGGTGAGCTTCAAGGTCGGGCTTCCCGGCCGGCATATCGTGCAGAACATGCTGGCGGTGCTCGCCGCCGCCAAGCTCGCCGGCGCGGATCTGTGCCTCGCCGCCATGGCGCTGGCCTCGCTCGGCCCGCCGCCGGGACGGGGCGTGCGCACCATGCTCGGCGTGCGCGGGGGCACCGCGACGCTGATCGACGAGAGCTACAACGCCAATCCGGCCTCGATGCGCGCCGCCCTCGCCGTGCTGGCCGGCTGCCCGGTGGCCGGGCGCGGGCGGCGCATCGCCGTGCTCGGCGACATGCTGGAACTCGGCCCCTCGGGCGAGGCGATGCACCGCGAGCTCGCCCCGTCGGCGGCGGGCGCCGATCTCGTCTTCTGCGCCGGCTCGCAGATGCGCGCGCTCTGGGAGGCGCTGCCGGAGAACCGGCGCGAGGCCTGGGCGCCGGACGCGCAGGCTCTGCTCCCCCTCGTCGCCGACCGCCTGCGGGGCGGCGACGTGCTGATGGTGAAGGGCTCGAACGGCAGCCGCATGGGCCCGCTCGCGCGTGCCCTGATCGAGCGGTTCCCCGCGCCCGAGGCGGCGCAGGCGGACGCCTCCGAATGATGCGGATGCGCCCCTTCACCCTTTCTCCGCCGGTCGCGCCGCGCTCCGCCCGCCGCCGCGCCGTGCGCCCGCGCATGTCCTCCCCGGAAGGTTGATCCGATGCTGCAATGGCTGGCCCAGTTCCAGGAGAGCCTCCCGGCCCTCAACGTGTTCCGCTACATCACCTTCCGGACCGGCGGTGCGATCATCACCGCGCTGCTCTTCGTGTTCATGTTCGGGCCGGCGATCATCGCTCTGCTGCGGCTGAAGCAGGGCAAGGGCCAGCCGATCCGCACCGACGGGCCGCAGTCGCACCTGCTCAGCAAGAAGGGCACGCCCACAATGGGCGGGCTGATGATCTTCTCAGGGCTGATGGTGGCGACGCTGCTGTGGGCGAACCTGTCCAACCCCTATGTCTGGGTGGTGCTGTTCGTGACCATCGGCTTCGGGCTGATCGGCTTCTATGACGACTATCTCAAGGTGACCAAGCAGACCCATGCCGGGCTGTCCGGGCGCACGCGGCTCGCCATCGAGGCGGTGATCGCCGGCTCGGCGGCGGTCATCATCATGCATGTGGGGCGCGAGCCGCTCTCCTCCTCGGTGGCGTTTCCCTTCTTCAAGGACCTGCTGCTCGACCTCGGCTGGTTCTTCGTCATCTTCGCCGCCTTCGTCATCGTCGCCGCCGGCAATGCGGTGAACCTGACCGACGGGCTCGACGGTCTCGCCATCGTGCCGGTGATGGTGGCGGCGGGCAGCTTCGGGCTGATCTCGTACCTGTCCGGCAACGTGCTGTTCGCGGACTATCTGCAGATCCACTACGTGGCCGGCGTCGGCGAGCTCGCGGTCATCTGCGGCGCGATCATCGGCGCGGGCATCGGCTTCCTGTGGTTCAACGCGCCGCCGGCGCAGATCTTCATGGGCGACACTGGCTCGCTGGCGCTGGGCGGCCTGCTCGGCACCATCGCGGTGGCGACCAAGCACGAGATCGTGCTGGCGGTGATCGGCGGACTGTTCGTGCTGGAGGCGGTGTCGGTGATCGTGCAGGTGATCTCCTTCAAGCTCACCGGCAAGCGCGTCTTCAAGATGGCGCCGATCCACCACCATTTCGAGCAGCTCGGCTGGACCGAGCCGCAGATCGTGATCCGGTTCTGGATCATCGCCGTGGTGCTGGCGCTGATCGGCCTCTCGACCCTGAAGCTGCGCTAAGGCGGCGCGGCGTCCGGGCGAAAACGTTCAGGGCAGCGCCATCACCTTCTTCACGTTGTTGGCGTGGACCTCCTCATAGGGCCCGAAATAGGTGAGGGTGCCCGTGGCGAGGTCGCCGGCGATGAAGGTCGACAGGTCCTGGTCGGCCAGCGACATGTCGGTGCGGGTGCGGATCAGCTTCCTTACATAGCGGATCGTGGCGTCGATCAGCTCCGGCCCGTAGCCGCCGGCGGCGATCGCGTCCGGCGCGCCGTGATTGGGCAGTATGTGCTGGTAGCCCCACCCCTTGACGCGCTGCAGCTCCTCGAGATGGGCGCCGAGCCGCTCGGGCTCGGCCACATAGGTGATCGGCTCCTCCAGCGTGTCGCCGGCGAGCATGATGCCCAGCTCCGGCAGCAGCAGGATCAGGCCGTCATGGCTGTGGATCTCGGCCGGCTCCAGCTCGACCTTCAGCGCGCCGACCTTCAGGCGGGTCGGGCCGGTGATCACGTGGTTGGGCATGACCAGCGGGCGGATCGGCGGATCGCCGCTCTCCAGCGCCGCGCGATGGGCGGCGAGGGCGCGCTCGGTGGCGGCAAGCGCAATGATCTCGCAATCGGCGAACACCTCGTTGCCGGCCACATGGTCGTCGTGCCAGTGGCTGAGCACGACCCGTATGGTGCGCACGCCCGCCTCCTCCAGCGTTCGGCGCATGGCGCGGGCATGGGCGAGCGAGATGTGTGTGTCGTAGACGATCGCGTCGGTGCCATCGACCACCGCGTAGACGCACACGCCGAGCGCATAAGCACCGTCGTCGAGCCAGTTCGGCGCCGCCGACCAGGCGCGTGCGCCCTCGATGCGGCCGTCATAGAAGGCGTAGAGGTTTGGATGCGGGCGCAGGACGCGCATCGTCGAGCCGAGGGGGAGCAGGGTGACGTGTGGCATGCGCAATCTCGTCAGCGTTCCACCGATCATTTCATTGGGCGTGGAAATGCGCTAGCCAATTGAACGGTCCTTCCGACCGCGTCCCGGTCCGCTCGAGATCCCCGTCACCGACATGATTCCCGTGAACACCCTGAACGATCGCGCCGTCGCCCTTTTCGGCCTCGGCGGCTCCGGCCTCGCGACGGCGCGCGCCCTGATGGCCGGCGGCGCGCGGGTGACGGCCTGGGACGATTCCCCCGCCTCGGTCGGGAAGGCGGCGGCCGAGGGCATCCCGACCGGCGATCTCAATACGGCCGACTGGAGCTCCTTCGCGGCGCTGGTGCTGGCGCCCGGCGTGCCGCTGACTAATCCCGAGCCGCACTGGACGGTGCGGCGCGCGCAGGCGACGGGGGTCGAGGTGATCGGCGACATCGAATTGTTCGTGCGCGAGCGCCGCCGCATCGGCCAGCCGGCGCCGATGGCGGCGATCACCGGCACCAACGGCAAGTCGACCACCACCGCGCTGCTCGCCCATCTGATGCGCGAAGGCGGCCGCGACGCGCAGATCGGCGGCAATTTCGGCCCTGCCATACTGGGGCTGGAGCCGCCCGCGCCCGGGCGGGTCTATGTCGTCGAATGCTCCTCCTACCAGATCGACCTGGCGCCGAGCCTCGACCCGACGGTGGGCATCCTGCTCAACCTGTCGCCGGACCATCTCGACCGGCACGGCACCATGGAGCACTACGCCGAGATCAAGGAGCGCCTGGTCGCCGGGGTCGGGGCCGGCGGGACGGCGGTGATCGGCGTCGACGACGCCTGGTGCCGGGCAATCGCCGAGCGCGTCGAGGCGGCGGGCACGCGTGTGGTGCGCATCTCCGTGCTCGGCCCGCTCGACGACGGCATCCATCTCGACGGGACCGATCTCGCGGTGATGGAGCGCGGGCGCCGCACCTTCACCCTGCCGCTCTCCGGCATCGGCTCGTTGCGCGGCGCCCATAACGCGCAGAACGCCGCCGCCGCCTTTGCCGCCGCCCATGCGCTCGGCCTCGCGCCCGAGACCATCGCCGCCGGCATGCGCAGCTTTCCCGGCCTCGCCCACCGCATGGAGCAGGTGCGCACCCTCGGCAGCGTGCTGTTCGTCAACGATTCCAAGGCGACCAATGCGGATGCGGCCGAGCGGGCGCTGGTCTCGTTCGAGGACATCTTCTGGATCGCCGGCGGCAAGCCGAAGGAGGGCGGCATCGTGCCGCTGAAGCCGCTGTTCCCGCGCGTGCGCAAGGCCTATCTGATCGGCGTCGCCGCGCCGGACTTCGCCGCAACGCTGGGCGAGGCGGTGCCGCACGAGATCTGCGGCACGCTCGACGTCGCGGTGGAGAGGGCGGCCCGCGACGCGGCGGCCTCCGGCCTGACCCACCCCGTGGTGCTGCTCTCGCCCGCCTGCGCGAGCTTCGACCAGTTCCGCAACTTCGAATTGCGCGGCGATGCGTTCCGTACGCTCGTTGAAGGTCTTCAGTTACCGCCAAAATAGCCGGCACTCGACCATATAGTGTGGAAGGAGTGGGAAACACGCATGGCAGACACCGCACCCCCGGCATGGATGGAATGGGTCAACGCGCCCCTTCTCCTTCTGGCGCCGGAAGCGGACAGGGTGCTGGCGTTGAACGGGGCGATGCGGCGGCTGCTCGCGGGTGACATCCCCGATTCCCAGCCGATGGCGCTGGAGCGGCTGATCGGGGCGGAGGCGGCCGCGCAGGTGACGCGGGCGGCGGCGCAGCACGGCGCTCCCGACACCAGCGCCGATGCCGGCGCTCCTGCGGCCGGTGCCCCGGCCGTCACCGCGCGTCTTCCCGGCCATCCGCGTGCGTTCCGGCTCGAACTCTCGCCCGTCGACGAGCCGCCGGGCCACTGGCTCGTCACTCTGTGCGGAGAGGTCGCCGGGAAGGAGGAGGGGAAGGCCATCTCCTCCATCTACGAGGACCTTCAGGCGGTGCTCGAATGGATGCCGGTCGGCATCGAGATCTACGACAAGGACGGCGACTGCGTCTTCACCAACACGCATGCGCAGCGCCTGTTCGGCTGGGAGAAGGACGAGCTGATCGACCTCGACGACTGGTGGGAGCATGCCTATCCCGACCCCGTCTACCGCGACGCGGCCATGAAGGCGTGGGACGAGGCGTTGGCCGCCTCCCAGGCGGACGGCGTCGCCGTGCCGATGAACGACTGGAAGGTCACCTGCAAGGACGGCACGCAGAAATTCGTCCATTTCCGCCTGCGCTGCATCGGCGACCATCCGGTGCTGGTCTATTGGGACGTCTCGCAGGAGCAGCAGGTGCAGGCCGAGCTGCGCCACCGGGCGGAGACCGACGAACTCACCGGCCTGCGCAACCGCCGCCGCTTCTTCGCCGACGCCAAGCTGGTGCTGGACACGGCGGCGGCGTGCGGGGACCCGGTCTCGGTGATGATGATCGACATCGACCACTTCAAGGTGGTGAACGACCTGCACGGCCATGCGGTGGGCGACGCGGTGCTGCGCGCCTTCGCCGAGCGCTGCCGCTCCGTGGTCGGCGATGGCGTTCTGGCGCGCCTGGGCGGCGAGGAGTTCGTGGCGCTGCTGACCGGCCTCAGCCAGGACAAGGCGGCCGAGCGCGCGGAGGAACTGCGCCGCTCGATCGAGACGCTGGCGATCTCGGCACAGGCCGAGCCGGTCGTGCTCACCGCCAGTATCGGCGTCGCCACCGCCGCCGCCCCGTTCGACATCGACGCGCTGCTGATGCGCGCGGACCAGGCGCTCTATGCGGCCAAGCGCGCCGGCCGTGACCGGGTTGCGCTCGACCGCGGGGCGATCGGCTCCGCCTGAGGCGTTGCCGGCCGGCGCATTAAGCTGACGTCAACCTTAACCACTCGATAGTCGGGAGAACGTTCTTCCGGAGTGGCGTAGATGATTTCGCGTGCCGAACGCACCATTGTCGGCGAGTGGTGGTGGACGATCGACCGGCTGCTGCTTGGCGCGCTGGCCGCACTTATGATCATCGGCATCGTGCTGGCGCTGGCCGCCAGCCCGCCGATCGCGGCCCGCCTCGGCATTCCCGATCCCTTCTATTTCGTGCACCGGCAGGTGATGTACCTGGTGCCGGCGCTGATCGTGCTGATCGCGACCTCGTTCCTGTCGCCGCGCAACATACGCCGCCTGTCGCTGGTGCTGTTCCTGGTCTTCCTCGGCCTCGTCTTCGCCACGCTGGTCATCGGCCCGGAGGTGAAGGGCGCGCGGCGCTGGCTGACCATTCTCGGCGTCACTGTGCAGCCCTCCGAATTCCTCAAGCCGAGCTTCGTCATCATCGCCGCCTGGCTGTTCTCGGAAAGCGTGCGGCGGCCGGAGATGCCGGGCCAGCTCCTCGCCATCGCGCTGCTGGGCATGGTGGTGACGCCGCTGGTGCTGCAGCCCGACTTCGGCCAGACCATGCTGGTCTCGCTGGTCTGGGGCAGCCTGTTCTTCCTCGCCGGGCTCAGGATGATCTGGGTGATCGGGCTCGGCGGCATCGGCGCGACGGGGCTGTTCATCGCCTATGCGACGGTGCCGCACGTCACCCAGCGCATCGACCGCTTCCTCGACCCGGATTCGGGCGACACCTACCAGATCGACCTCGCCATCGACAGCTTCATGAATGGCGGCTGGTTCGGGCAGGGGCCGGGCGAGGGCACCTTCAAGAAGGTGCTGCCGGACGGGCATACCGACTTCATCTTCGCCGTCGCCGGCGAGGAGTTCGGCGCCATCCTGTGCATGATGATCGCAGGCCTGTTCGCCTTCATCGTGCTGCGGGCGCTGTCGCGGGCGATGAACGACGAGGACCCGTTCGTGCGCTTCGCGGTGGCGGGGCTGTCGATCCTGTTCGGGCTCCAGTCCTGCATCAACATGATGGTCAACCTGCACATGATGCCGGCCAAGGGCATGACGCTGCCCTTCGTCTCCTATGGCGGCTCGTCGCTGCTCTCGCTGGCCTACGGCATGGGGATGCTGCTCGCGCTGACGCGCCGGCGCCCGCGGGTCTCGACGCTGGCCGAGCTGGAGCGGCTGGGCACCCGTCTCGGCACGCGCAAGGCCCCGGCAACCGGCGCGCCGCTGGCGCATCCGGGCTGAGGCGCGCCATGGCCGCGCCGGACACGCCGCTCGTGCTGATCGCCGCCGGGGGAACCGGCGGCCATCTGTTTCCCGCCGAAGCTCTCGCGACCGCGCTCGGGCGGCGCGGCATCGCGGTCGACCTCGCGACCGACGCGCGCGCGGCCCGCTATGCCGGGCACTTCCCCGCGCGCCGGCTGCACGTGCTGCCGGCCGACACGGTGCGCGGGCGCTCGCCCGTGGCGCTGGCGCGGACGGCGCTCGCGCTCGGCACCGGCGTCCTCAAGGGCTTCGCACTGATGCGCTCGCTGAAGCCGGCGGCGGTGGTCGGCTTCGGCGGCTATCCCACCGTGCCGCCGCTGCTCGCCGCCGCCTTCGCCGGCCGGCCGACGCTGATCCACGAGGCGAACGCGGTGATGGGCCGGGCCAATGCGATGCTGGCCTCGCGGGTCAGCGCCATCGCCACCGGCTATCCCGACATACTGAAGGGCAGCCCCTCGCTCGCCGCCAAGGCGCACCACACCGGCAACCCGGTCCGCCCGGCGGTGATCGCGGCGGTCGCGCCGTTCGCGGCGCCGGAGCCGGGCGGGCGGTTCGAGCTGCTGGTGTTCGGCGGCAGCCAGGGCGCGCGGGTGATGAGCGAGGTGGTCCCCGCCGGTATCGAGCGGCTCGACCCGGCGCTGCGCGGCCGGCTCTCCATCGTCCAGCAGGCGCGGCCGGAAGATCTCGATCAGGTCCACGCCACCTATGCCCGCCTCGGCGTCGCGGCCGAGGTGGCGCCCTTCTTCGACGACCTGCCCGCCCGCATGGCGCGCGCCCATCTCGTCATCGCCCGCTCGGGCGCCTCGACGGTGGCGGAGCTGTGCGTGATCGGGCGCCCGTCCTTCCTCGTGCCGCTGCCGGGGGCGATCGACCAGGACCAGCTCGCCAACGCCTCCGCGCTCGCCGGCGCGGGCGGGGCGGCGCTGGTGCCGCAGGCCGAATTCACCCCGGAGAGCCTCGCGACCCGGATCGCCGCGCTGATGGCGGAGCCGGCGGAGCTCGCGGCCATGGCCGCGGCGGCGCACCGGCTGGGACGGGCGGACGCGGCCGAGCGGCTGGCCGAGCTCGTCATCCGCACGGCGGGCCTCGATGGCTAGCGACACTACCATAGGCGGGATGACGTACCGGACGGCCTCGTCTATTGCTGCGCGCCCGGAAATTGTGCCCGCGCGAACCTCGCGCACAGGCCGAAGGAAGATCGCATGAAGCTCCCGCTCTCGCTCGGGCCCATCCATTTCGTCGGCATCGGCGGCATCGGCATGAGCGGCATCGCCGAGGTGCTGCACAATCTCGGCTATACGGTCCAGGGCTCGGACGTCGCCGAGAGCGCCAATGTGAAGCGCCTCGTCGAGAAGGGCATCGCGGTGCATGTCGGCCACCGCGCCGAGAACATCGACGGCGCGGAGGTGCTGGTCGTCTCCTCCGCCATCAAGCGCGACAACCCCGAGCTGGTGGCGGCCCGCGCGCGGCGCCTGCCGGTGGTGCGCCGGGCCGAGATGCTGGCCGAGCTGATGCGGCTGAAGAGCTGCGTCGCCATCGCCGGTACCCACGGCAAGACCACCACCACCTCGCTGGTGGCGACGCTGCTCGATTCGGGCGGCTTCGATCCGACCGTCATCAATGGCGGCATCATCAACGCCTACGGCACCAATGCGCGGCTCGGCGATGGCGAATGGATGGTGGTGGAGGCCGACGAGAGCGACGGCACCTTCCTCAAGCTGCCGGTCGAGGTGGCGGTGGTCACCAATATCGACCCCGAGCATCTCGACCACTTCAAGACCTTCGAGGCGGTGCAGGCGGCGTTCCGCAGCTTCATCGACAACCTGCCCTTCTACGGCTTCGCGGTGATGTGCACCGACCATCCGGTGGTGCAGGACCTCGTCGGCCATGTCGAGGACCGGCGCGTCATCACCTATGGCGAGAACCCGCAGGCCGATGTGCGCCTCGTCGACATCGACCTGAAGGGCGGGCGCTCGCGCTTCGGCGTGCTGTTCCGTGATCGCGAGGGCCGGGTGGTGCACGAGCTGCGCGAGCTGGTGCTGCCGATGCCGGGCAAGCACAACGCGCTCAACGCCACCGCCGCCATCACCGTCGCCCATGAGCTCGGCGCCACGGACGAGCAGATCCGCTCGGCGCTGGCCGGCTTCGGCGGCGTGAAGCGGCGCTTCACCCGCACCGGCGAGGTGAACGGCGTGACGATCTTCGACGATTACGGCCACCACCCGGTGGAGATCGCGGCGGTGCTGCGCGCCGCGCGGGCCTCGACCGACGGGCAGGTGATCGCGGTGGTGCAGCCCCATCGCTACACCCGGCTGCAGTCGCTGTTCGACCAGTTCGCGACCTGCTTCAACGATGCCGACCACGTCATCGTCGCCGATGTCTATGCGGCCGGCGAGACGCCCATCGCCGGGGTCGACCGCGACCACCTGGTCGAGGCGCTGCGTGCGCGCGGCCACCGCTCGGTGACGGCGCTGCCGGGGCCGGAGGCGCTGGCGGGGATCGTCGGTTCCCTGATGAAGCCGGGCGACTACGTCGTCTGCCTCGGCGCGGGCAGCATCAGCCAGTGGGCCTATGCCCTGCCCGAACAGCTCACCGCCCTGCGGGAGAGCGCGGCGTGAGCCTTCCCGACATCACGCCCGAGCTTGCCGCCGGCATGCCCGGGCTGCGCGGGCGCATGCTCGCGCACCAGCCGCTGGCGGACCTCACCTGGTTCCGCGTCGGCGGGCCGGCGCAGGTGCTGTTCGCGCCCGCCGACGAGGACGACCTCGCCTATTTCCTGGCGCGGCTGCCGGGCGAGGTTCCGGTGACGGTGATCGGCCTCGGCTCCAACCTCATCGTGCGCGACGGCGGCGTGCCCGGCGTCGTCATCCGGCTCGGGCGCGGCTTCAATGCGATCGCAGTGGAGGAGGGGTATCGCCTGCGGGTCGGCACCGCGGTGCCGGACGTGAAGGCGGCGCGGGCGGCGGCGGATGCGGGGATCGACGGGCTCGCCTTCTATCGCGGCATTCCCGGCGGCATAGGCGGCGCGCTGCGCATGAATGCCGGCGCCCATGGCGGGGAGACGAAGGACGTGCTGGTCGAGGCGCGGGCGGTCGACCGCGCGGGCAATGTCCGCGTGCTCGGCAACGCCGATTTCGGCTACAGCTACCGCCATTCCGACGCGCCGGCGGACCTCGTCTTCACGCAGGCGCTGTTCCAGGGCCGGCCGGGCGAACCTGCGGCGATCCTCGCCGAGATGGAGCGAATCACCGCCGCGCGGGAGGCCTCGCAGCCGATTCGCGAGAAGACCGGCGGTTCGACCTTCAAGAACCCGCCCGGCCACAAGGCCTGGCAGCTCATCGACGCGGCGGGCTGCCGCGGGCTGATGCGCGGTGCGGCGCAGATGTCGCCGATGCACTGCAATTTCATGATCAACACCGGCGGCGCCACCGCCGCCGACATCGAGGCGCTGGGCGAAGACGTCCGCGCACGCGTGAAGGCCCATTCCGGCGTCGGGCTGGAGTGGGAGATCAAGCGCATCGGCATTCCGGCGGACTAGGCGCCGCGGCCCCTGCGGCCGGCGCACGAGGAGAAGAGCATGGCGAAGCATGTCGCCGTCCTGATGGGCGGCTGGTCGGCGGAACGCGAGGTGTCGCTGAACTCGGGGGAGGCCTGTGCGCAGGCGGCCGAGAGCGTGGGCTACCGGGTCTCGCGCGTCGATGTCGGCCGCGACATCGCCAGCGTGCTGGCCGAGCTGAAGCCGGACGTGGCGCTCAACATTCTGCACGGCCGCCCGGGCGAGGACGGCACCATCCAGGGCATCCTCGAGATCCTGCAGATCCCCTACAGCCATTCGGGCGTGCTCGCCTCGGCGCTGGCGATGGACAAGGCGCAGGCCAAGATCATCCTCGCCGAGAACGGCATTCCGGTGCCCGAGGGGCGCGTGGTCTCCCGGCTCGAGGCGGCGCGCGGGCATGTGCTGGAGCGGCCCTATGTGCTGAAGCCGGTGCGCGAGGGCTCCTCGGTCGGCGTGTTCATCGTCCCGGAAGACCAGGAGCACCCGCCGCAGGAGCTGAATCGCGACGACTGGGCGTATGGCGATACCCTTCTCGCCGAGCGCTACATCCCCGGATTGGAGCTCACCTGCGCCGTGATGGGCGATGAGGCGCTCGATGTCATCGAAATTCAATCCGACCTAAGGTTCTACGATTACGAAGCAAAATACGCTCCGGGCGGTTCCCGCCACATTCTCCCGGCACAAATTTTACCGAATGTTTACCAAAAGGTACGGATGCTAGCGGTTAAGGCGCATCGCGCGCTCGGCTGTCGGGGCATCAGTAGGTCGGACTTCCGTTATGACGACCGGACCGGGGACGAATCCGGTTTGGTCTGTCTGGAGGTGAACACCCAGCCCGGAATGACCGAGACGTCGCTTGTGCCCGAACTCGCGGCCCATGCAGGCTATTCGTTCGGTGAGCTGATACGATGGATGGTGGAGGACGCCTCGCTCGACCGCTGAACCCCAGGCAGAAGCCTGCGGGCGGGCGCGTCGGTGCGGCATCTGAGGATTCGGGGCGGACGGTTGCGCGGGGACGTGGTTCCCAGGCGGCGCCGGCTGCCGTGTCTCGGCCTGCGGCCAGGGCCCGTTCGGCGGGACCGGGCCGCACGCGATTCGTCGACCGCGCCATCATCGGCGGTCGCCGGTTCTTCGTCGGCCTCTCCGCCTCGCGCGTCGTGAACCGCGGCGCCGGCATCTGGCTGGTCGCCCTGCTGTTCGCCGCCACCGGCATTTACGGCCTCGAGCGCGGTGGCCACATGCCCGCCGCCATCGAGACCGCCCGCGACGTGGCCGATACCGGCGCCAACCTCGTCGGTTTCCGGATCGCCAACGTCAACCTGAACGGCCAGAGCCACGTCTCCCCGGGCGAGATCCTCGCCACGGCGGGCGTCAAGCCGACCTCCTCGCTCCCGTTCTTCGACGCCGAGGGCGCGCGCCAGCGGCTCGAGCAGCTTGCCTGGATCAAGCGCGCCACGGTGCAGAAGCTCTACCCCGACCGGCTCGACATCCAGGTGGTCGAGCGCGAGGGCTTCGCGCTCTGGCAGAAGGACGGCAAGATCAACGTGATCGCCCGCGACGGCACCATCATCGCCCCCTATTCGGACGACCCCCGCTACATTCGCCTGCCGATCGTGGTCGGCGAGGGCGCCCAGTCCCACGCGGTCGAGATCGTCGACGCGCTGAGCCTGGTGCCGGGCGTGCGCGACCAGGTGCGCGCCGCCATCCGCGTCGCCGACCGCCGCTGGACGCTGAAGATGGGCAACGGCATCGACGTGCGCCTGCCCGAGCGCGGTCTCGACGACGCGCTGCAGCAGCTCGCCGTGCTCGACCGCGACAAGCAGCTTCTCAGCCGCGACGTCACCATCATCGATCTGCGCTTGCCCGACCGCGTGACCGTCCGCCTCTCCGACGCCGCCTATGAGGCACGTCAGGCCGACCTCAAGGCCCAGGCCAAGGCGAGGAAGGGGAGCAGCACATGATGCGGTCGTATTTCGAGATCGCGCCGAAGATGCGCCCGCTCGCGCCGCGCCGCAGCGGCGTGGTGGGCGTGCTCGACGTCGGCACCTCCAAGATCGTGTGCATGATCGCCCGGCTGAAGCCGCGCGAGAGCTCTAGCCTGCGCCGCCGGACCCACTCGATCGACGTGCTCGGCATCGGCCACACCAGCGCCCACGGCATCAAGGGCGGCGCGGTGATCGACATGGAGCGGGCCGAATACGCCATCCGCCGCGCGGTCGACGCCGCCGAGCGCATGGCCGGCGTGCAGATCGCCTCCGTGGTGGTGTCGATGGCCGGCGGGCGCCTGTCCTCCGAGCACTTCGCCGCCGAGGTCGACCTGCCCGAGCCGGCGGTCGCGGAAGGCGACATCCGCCGCGTGCTCGACGCAGCCTCCACCTTCGCGGTGGGCGAGGGGCGCACCATTCTCCACGCGCTGCCGGTCGGCTACGCGCTCGACGGCGTGTCGGGCATCGGCGAGCCGCGCGGCATGCTCGGGCGCCGGCTCGGCGTCGACCTCCACGTCATCACCGCCGACGGCGCGGCGGTGCGCAACCTGCTGCTGTGCATCGAACGCTGCCATCTCGGCGTCGAGGCGATGGTCGCCGCGCCCTATGCGGCCGCGCTGTCGACCCTCGCCGACGACGAGGCCGAGCTCGGCGTGACGCTGATCGACTTCGGCGCCGGCACCACCACCGTCTCTGTGGTCGAAAACGGCCACTGCGTGCATGTCGACGGCATCGCGGTCGGCGGCCAGCACGTCACCAACGACGTCGCGCGCGGCCTTTCCACCCGTCTCGCCGACGCCGAGCGGTTGAAGAGCCTGCATGGCGGCGTGCTCGCCATAAGCGCCGACGAGCGCGAGATGCTGACCGTGCCGCCGATCGCCGACGACCATCACGACCTGCCGCGGGTAATCCCGAAGTCGCAGCTGCTGCGCATCATCCGCCCGCGGGTGGAAGAGGTCATCGAGCTGGTGCGCGACCGGCTGGTCGCCTCCGGCCATTCGGCCGGGGCCGGCCGGCGCATCGTGCTCACCGGCGGCTCGGCCCAGCTCACCGGCCATGCCGAGCTGGTCGGCAAGGTTCTCGGCGGGCAGGTGCGCATCGGCCGCCCGCTCGGCATCTCCAAGCTTCCCGAGGCGGCGCGCGGCGCCACCTTCGCCGTCGCCACGGGGCTTCTTGTCTATCCGCAGGTTGCGGGGCTCGAGCATTTCGAGGCCCGCCGCCGTCGCCTCTCCCACGGGGAGGAGAGCGGGTACTTCTCGCGCGTTGGCCATTGGCTGCGGGAGGCCTTCTGACGTGTTCCATCCAATCCGCGCCGGCGGAACCGGCACCATAGTGATCGAGACGGGACGAGGGCCCGCCGGCGTTAGGGGACAACAGCAATGACGATCAACCTCCAGGCACCTGACATCCGCGAACTGCGCCCCCGGATCACCGTGTTCGGCGTCGGCGGCGCCGGCGGCAATGCGGTCAACAACATGATCACGGCGGGTCTGTGCGGCGTCGACTTCGTGGTCGCCAATACGGACGCGCAGGCGCTGACGCTTTCCAAGGCCGAGCGCATCGTGCAGATGGGCGTCGCCGTGACCGAGGGCCTGGGCGCCGGCTCGCAGCCGGAAGTCGGGCGCGCGGCCGCCGAGGAGGCGCTGGACGAGATCCGCGACCACCTCGCCGGCGCGCACATGGTGTTCATCACCGCCGGCATGGGCGGCGGCACCGGCACCGGCGCCGCGCCGGTCATCGCCCGGGCGGCCCGCGAACTCGGCATCCTCACCGTCGGCGTGGTGACCAAGCCCTTCCACTTCGAGGGCCAGCGCCGCATGCGCATCGGCGAGATGGGCATCTCCGAGCTGCAGAAGGGCGTCGACACCCTCATCGTCATCCCGAACCAGAACCTGTTCCGGGTGGCCAACGAGCGCACCACCTTCGCCGACGCCTTCGCGATGGCCGACCAGGTGCTCTATTCGGGCGTCGCCTGCATCACCGACCTGATGGTCAAGGAAGGCCTGATCAACCTCGACTTCGCCGACGTCCGCGCCGTCATGCGCGAGATGGGCAAGGCGATGATGGGCACCGGCGAGGCCTCCGGCGAGAAGCGTGCCCTGCACGCGGCGGAGGCGGCGATCGCCAACCCGCTGCTCGACGAGGTGTCGATGCGCGGCGCCCGCGGACTGCTCATCTCCATCACCGGCGGCAAGGACCTCACCCTGTTCGAGGTGGACGAGGCGGCGACCCGCATCCGCGAGGAGGTCGACCCGGACGCCAACATCATCCTCGGCGCCACCTTCGACGAGACGCTGGAAGGCCTGATCCGCGTGTCGGTGGTCGCGACCGGCATCGACCCGGCGGTGATCCCCGAGCAGATCCCGCACAGCTTCTCCAACCTCGCCGACATCGGCGGGCGCCGCATGTCGAATGCCGGCCGCGCCGCCGTCGAGGCCCGCCGCGACGCCGCCCTGCACTCGGTCGCCGCCGCGCTGACCGAGGAGGAGGAAGCCTATGCCGCCTCGGAGGAGAGCTACGAGCCGACCTACGCCGCCCACGCCGCCGACGACCACGTCTATGGCGAGCCGGACCGCGCGCCGGCCGCGATCGACGAGGTGACCATCCGCCAGCTGGCGCCCAAGCCCGCGCTCTACGCCGAGCCGGAAGCCCCGGCGGTGAGCGAGGCGGCCTATGAGGACGAGACGCTCGAGCCGTTCATCCCGCCGCAGGCCGAGCGCCCGTCGCCGCGCATGCCGCGCGTCGACGAGCTGCCGGTGCCGGCGCAGAACCAGATCCGCGCCGCCCGCGGCGAGGCGCCCGAGCACCACCAGAACGAGAAGAAGCGCATGACGCTCCTTCAGCGCCTCGCCAATGTCGGCCTCGGCCGCCATGCCGAGGAAGAGGAGGAGGTCGACCCGCCGGCGGACATGCGTCCGGTGGTGCGCCGCGCCCCGCAGGCCGAGCCGCGCGCCCTCGCCGAGCGCCGTCCCGAGAGTTCGGAATTCGCCAAGCGCCCGGCCGCGCCGCGCCCGATGGACGCCCATGGCCGCCCGGTCGCGCCGCGGCCGGCGGACGACGATCACCTCGATATCCCGGCCTTCCTCCGCCGCCAGGGCTGAGGTGCTGGCGGGCTGGCATCCCAGCCTGTAACAAAGCGATGGCGCAATGCAGCACCCGGGTCGCGAGGCCCGGGTGTAATTCATTGATTGTAAAGGATTTTAGACTCTACTGCGGCAGCGAGGCCACAGTAACAGAGCGTAATCAAGAGTGAGTTGGCGCCACCCGGGGGCGTCGATATGGTCCGGACAACGAAAAGCCGTCGCGGGATTCGGTTCCCGGAACGTTAATGGCGGTTAACTGTGTTGTTTTTTGGAGAGGGGAGCGGACGCGTAACGAAGTCCGTTCTGGGGTCCGGAATGAATGCTGTAGTGCAAACCACTCTTGCCGATAGCGTCGCCCTTTCGGGCGTCGGCGTGCATTCGGGCAAGATGGCGCGGTTGAGCATCGCTCCCGCCGACGCCGACAGCGGCATCGTCTTCCACCGTTCCGACTCCAACCAGTCCGTGCGGGCCTGCCGCAGCGCCGTGCGCGGCAGCGACCTCGCCACCGTGCTGCGCGATTCGAGCGGCCCTGCGGTCTCCACTGTCGAGCACCTGCTCGCCTGCTTCTCCGGCCTCGGCATCGACAATGCCCGGGTCGAGATCGACGGGCCGGAAGTGCCGATCCTCGACGGCAGCGCCGACGAGTTCGTCGCCGCCCTCGACGAGGTCGGCGTGATCGAGACCGGCACCCCGCGCCGCTATCTGCGCGTGCTGAAGCCGGTGCGGGTCGAGACCGAGACCGCCTTCGGCGAGCTCTCGCCCTACGACGTCGGCTTCCGGCTGGAGGTCGAGATCGATTTCGACCACGCCGCGATCGGCCGCCAGCGCTACGCCGCCACCCTGTCGCCGGACGTGTTCCGCAAGGATCTGGCGCGGGCGCGCACCTTCGGCTTCTTCTGCGATGTCGAGCGGCTGTGGCAGGCGGGCTTCGCGCTCGGTGCCTCGCTCGACAACACGATCTGCCTCGGCGACGACGGGGTGATGAACACCACCGGCCTGCGCTACGCCGACGAGTTCGTGCGCCACAAGGCGCTCGACGCGGTGGGCGACCTCGCGCTCGGCGGCCTGCCGATGATGGCGCGCTACCGTTCCTATCGCGGCGGCCACAAGCTCAACTTCGCCGTGGTCGACGCCCTGCTGTCGGACCGCTCGGCCTATGAGATCGTCGAGGCCCGCCTGCCGGCCCGCCGTTCGGTGCGCGGCACGGCCGATGTTGCCGCCGTCGCGGTGCCCGCCTACGCCCCCGAGCTCTGAGCGTCCCGCCGGCGTCCTTTGCGCCGTCCTTCCTGTGCCGCGCCTCGTGCCGGATCGCCCGCCCGGGCCGGCCATCGGGCGGCAGCCATGATGCCCGCCCGGTCTTTTCGGCTTGCCCTCGTGCAGCAGCCACGTTATCGCCGCCATAATGCGGTCGGAAAGCGGCTTTAGCGCGTAGATGCGCGCCGGCCGGGCGACATCGACAAGATCGGGATCGATATCTGTGATGCGTCTTCTCTCCTTCGCCCGTCCCGACCTCTCCTCCTCCCGGGACCAGGCGCGGCGAAAGCGTGCCGCCGGCCTGCTGGCGGTGCGGCTCGCGGGCCTCGTCCTCGTCGGGGCCAGCCTCGGCGGCTGCGCCAGCATGTTCGACACCGACAAGGAAGAGAAGATCTACCCGGACGTGCCGGCCGAGCAGCGCTACAATGAGGGCCTGACCCTCATGGAGAAGGAAGATTACGGCGAGGCGATCCGCCGCTTCGAGGATGTCGACCGCCAGCACCCCTATTCGGAGCTGGCGCGCAAGTCGATCCTGATGATCGCCTACATCAACTACAACCAGGGCAATTACGACGAGTGCATCGCGGCCGCGCGCCGCTATCTGGCGCTGCATCCGGGCTCCGAGGATGCCGCCTATGCCCAGTACCTGATGGCCTCGTCCTATTACGATCAGATCCCCGACGTCTCGCGCGACCAGGCCCGCACCCAGCGCGCCATCGACGCGCTCGACGACGTCGTGCGCAAATATCCCGATTCCGAGTACGCCGTCAGCGCCAAGAAGAAGCTGGAGGTCGCCCGCGACCAGATCGCCGGCAAGGAGATGCTGGTCGGGCGCTACTATCTCGAGCAGCGCAACTATGCCGGCGCGATCAACCGCTTCAAGGTGGTCGTCACGCGCTACCAGACCACGCGCCATGTCGAGGAGGCGCTGTACCGCCTGACGGAAGCCTATATGGCGCTCGGCGTCATCAGCGAGGCGCAGACCTCCGCCGCCGTGCTGGGCTACAATTTCCCGGAGAGCTCCTGGTACAAGGACGCCTTCAAGTTGGTGCAGTCGCGCGGCGTCGACCCCAAGCTCAACGAGGAATCCTGGATCGCCAAGGCGTTCAAGGGCGTCGGCCTCGGCTGACGGGCCGCCCGATCGGCCCGCGCCGCGCCGGCCGGCCCCGCATTGCGGGCCTTCTATCCGGCCAGTCGTGGCATTCTCGAACAGAATAAGAACACCGGTGCGTCCGCGCCTGCGACCTGCTAAAAGGGGCGGGCTCGCCGTACCCTGCGGATTCGTTGTGGAGCGTCACGCATGCTGGCCGCCCTGTCGATCAGGGACATCGTCCTCATCGAGCGGCTCGACCTTTCCTTCCTGCCCGGCCTGACCGTGCTGACCGGCGAGACCGGCGCCGGCAAGTCGATCCTGCTCGACGCCTTCACCCTGGCCCTCGGCGGGCGGGGCGACGGGGCGCTGGTGCGCCACGGGGCAGGGCAGGGGCAGGTGACGGCCGAGTTCGACATCGCCGCCGACCACCCCGTGCGGGCGCTGCTGGCTGAAGCCGGCATCGACGATGACGGCGCGCTGGTGCTGCGGCGGATGCAGCACGCGGACGGGCGCACCCGTGCCTTCGTCAACGACCAGTCGGTGAGCGCGCAGATGCTGCGCAGCATCGGCCGGCGGCTGGTCGAGATCCACGGCCAGCATGACGACCGGGCGCTGGTCGACGCCACCTCGCACCGCGCGCTGCTCGACGCCTATGGCGGCCTCACCGGCCGTGCCGAGGAGGTGGGGGGCCTGTGGCGGGGCTGGCGCGAGGCACGCAAGGCGGCGGCGCAGGAGAAGGCGCGGCTCGACGAGGCCGCGAAGGAGGCGGACTATATCCGCCATTCGGTCGAGGAGCTGAACGCGCTGGCGCCCGAACCCGGCGAGGAGGACCGTCTCGCCGACCGGCGGGCGGAGATGATGCGTTTCGAGAAGATCGCCAGCGACCTCAACGAGGCGCAGGAGGCGGTGGGCGGTGCCGCCTCGCCGATCCCGGGCCTCGCCGCCGCCGTGCGCCGGCTGGAGCGCCGCGCGGGCGAGGCGGACAAGCTGGTGCGCCCGGCGGTGGAGGCGATCGACGCCGCGCTCAACGCGCTGGACCTCGCCCGCACCCATCTCGACGAGGCACTGCGCGAGGCCGATTTCGACCCGCTGGAGCTGGAGCGGATCGAGGAGCGGCTGTTCGCGCTGCGCGCGGGGGCGCGCAAGTTCTCCTGCACGGTCGAGGACCTGCCGGCGGTCGCGGCGCGCTTCGCCGACGACCTCGACGCGCTCGACCACGGCGCGGAGGCGCTGCGGGCGCTGGAGGCGAAGGCGCAGGAGACCGAGGCGGTCTATCGCGCGGCGGCGCGCGACCTGTCCGGGCGCCGCCATCTCGCGGCGGCGGCGCTCGACGCGGCGGTGAATGCCGAACTCGGGCCGCTGAAGCTCGAGCGCGCGCGCTTCATCACTCAGTGCCAGAGCGACGAGGCCGACGAGCAGGCCGACGGCTTCGACCGGGTCGAGTTCTGGGTGCAGACCAATCCCGGCACGCGTCCCGGCCCGATGATGAAGGTCGCCTCCGGCGGCGAGCTCGCCCGCTTCCTGCTGGCGCTGAAGGTGGTGCTGGCCGACAAGGGCTCGGCGCCGACGCTGGTGTTCGACGAGATCGACACCGGGGTCGGCGGCGCGGTGGCGGACGCGATCGGCGCCCGCCTCGCCCGCCTCGCCGAGCGCTCGCAGGTGGTGGCCGTGACCCACGCTCCGCAGGTGGCGGCGCGGGCGGGCCACCATTTCCGCATCGCCAAGGAGATGGTGGCGGAGCAGGACCGGGTGGCGACCAGCGTCGCTCCGCTCGCTCCCGACCACCGCCGCGAGGAGATCGCGCGCATGCTCTCCGGCGCCGAGATCACCACCGAGGCGCGGGCGGCGGCGGAGCGGCTTCTCAAGAGCGCCGAATCCGCTACATAGCCTCATATGAACGCGCGCGCGCCCGAGATCGACGTCGCCAAGCTGACCGCCGACGAGGCGGCGAGCGAACATGCCCGGCTCGGCGCGGAGATCGCCGCGCACGACAAGCGCTACTACCAGGAAGACGCGCCCACCGTCTCCGACGCCGCCTATGACGCGCTGCGCCGGCGCTACGACGCGATCGAGGCCGAATATCCCGAGCTTCGGGGCATCGACAGCCTGTCGGAGAAGGTCGGCGCCGCGCCCTCGGCCAAATTCGCCAAGGTGCGCCACCGGGTGCCGATGCTCTCGCTCGGCAACGGCTTCTCGGACGAGGAGGTGGAGGAGTTCGTCGCCCGCGTGCGGCGCTTCCTCGGCCTCGCCGCCGGGGCCGACCTCGCCTTCACCGCCGAGCCGAAGATCGACGGCCTGTCCTGCTCGCTGCGCTATGAGGGCGGGCGGCTGGTGCAGGCGGCGACGCGCGGCGACGGCTTCGAGGGCGAGGACGTCACCAACAACGTCCGCACCATCGGCGAGATTCCCGACCGGCTGAAGGGCGACGACGTGCCCGCCACCTTCGAGGTGCGCGGCGAGGTCTATATGAGCCACGCCGATTTCGCGGCGCTGAACGAGCGCCAGCAGGCGGCCGGCAAGCCGACCTTCATGAACCCGCGCAACGCGGCGGCGGGCAGCCTGCGCCAGCTCGACGCGAAGATCACCGCCAGCCGCCCGCTGAAGTTCTTCGCCTATGCCTGGGGCGAGGTGAGCGCGGGCGGGCTGCCGGGCGATACCCAGTTCTGCGTGATCAAGGCCTTCGCCCGCTGGGGCCTGCCGACCAATCCGCTGACGGTGCTGTGCCATTCCGCCGAGCAGCTTCTCTCGCACTACCACCGGATCGAGGAACAGCGCGCCGCGCTCGGCTACGACATCGACGGCGTGGTCTACAAGGTCGACAGCCTCGCGCTGCAGGAGCGGCTCGGCTTCGTCTCGCGCTCGCCGCGCTGGGCGCTGGCGCACAAGTTCCCCGCCGAACGGGCGGTGACGCAGCTCGAGGGGATCGACATCCAGGTCGGGCGCACCGGCGCGCTCACCCCGGTCGCCAAGCTCACCCCGATCACGGTGGGCGGCGTCGTCGTCTCCAACGCCTCGCTGCACAATGAGGACTACATCCGCGGCATCGACAGCAATGGCGAGCCGATCCGCGGCACGGTCGACGGCGAGCCGGTGGATATCCGCATCGGCGACTGGGTGGTGATCCAGCGCGCCGGCGACGTGATCCCGCAGGTGGTCTCGGTCGAGCTGGAGCGCCGGCCGAAGGATGCCGCGCCCTTCGCCTTCCCCCATCTGTGCCCCGCCTGCGGCTCGCATGCCGTGCGCGAGGAGGGCGAATCAGTGCGCCGTTGCACCGGCGGGCTTATCTGCCCGGCGCAGGCGGTGGAGCGCATCCGCCATTTCGTCTCGCGCGACGCCTTCGACATAGAGGGGCTGGGCGAGAAGCAGGTGCAGGCCTTCTACGACTGGGGGCTGGTGCGCCAGCCGGCGGACATCTTCACGCTGGAGGCGCGCGATTCGGCGCCGGACGCGCTGACCCGGCTGAAGAACCGCGACGGCTGGGGCGAGACCTCGGCGCGGAACCTGTTCGCCGCCATCGCCGCGCGCCGGCAGGTGCCGGTGAACCGCTTCCTCTATGCGCTCGGCATCCGCCATGTCGGGGAGACCAACGCCAAGCGGCTGATGCGCCATTACGGGACCATCGAGGCGCTGCGCGAGGCCGCGCTCGCGGCGATCATGCCGGACCCGAAGGACAGCCCCGGCGAGCACCCCAAGGGCAACGAGGCCTGGCAGGAACTGGTCGCCACCGAGGGTATCGGCGCGGTGGTCGCCGAGGCGGTGGTCGACTTCTTCAAGGAGCCGAACAACGAGACCGCGCTCGATGCGCTGCTGGCCGAGGTGACGACCGAGCCGATGGAGCAGACCGCCACCGGCGGCGCCGTCGCCGGCAAGACGGTGGTGTTTACCGGCGCGCTGGAGCGCATGACCCGCGACGAGGCCAAGGCGATGGCGGAACGGCTCGGCGCCAAGGTGGCGGGTTCGGTCTCGAAGAAGACGGATTATGTGGTCGCCGGCGCGGATGCCGGCTCGAAGCTCGCCAAGGCGCGCGATCTCGGCGTCGCCGTGCTCACCGAGGACGAGTGGCTGGCGCTGGTGCAGGGCTGAGCGTCGCGCCGCTCTCTGCGCCGCACCCCGCCTCCGGGCGCAAAAAAGGCCGCCGCGAGGAGGACACGCGACGGCCTTCGCCTTCCCGAAAGGTCGGATCGGCCGGGTCGGACCCGGTCAGGCTTGACCCGTCAGGTTTGGCCCGGCCAGTTCCGACCCGGTCAGGTCGGGACCGCCCGGTCAGACCCGCCCGGTCAGCATCATCACGACCAGCACCACGAGCAGGATGGTAACGATGCCGCTGGGGCCATAACCCCAACTGCGGCTGTAACCCCAGCTCGGCAGCGCGCCGATCAGAATCAGAATGAGAATGACGAGAAGAATGGTGGTCATCCGACGCCTCCGTCTGCCCCGTTGTAACGATCGGAGTGGTAACGCGGCGTCCGAATGATCGTTCCATAGGCGCAGGCGAGAGCTTCCGGCGCGCTTCTCTTGCGCCGGCGTTCCCTATACAGCCCGGTGTCTTGGTGCGGATGGTCTCGCGCGGCCGGTTCTCTTGAGGCCGCCGCGCGGGCCGGTCAGTCCGCCAGCGGCGCGGTGGCGGCCTCCAGCCATGCCCGGGTGGGGCCGTCGACCAGCGGGCCGACCTTGGCGCGCACCCGCGCGTGATAGGCGTCGAGCCAGGCGGCTTCTTCCAGCGTGAGCAGGGCGCGCTCGACGACGCGCCGGTCGAACGGGGCGAGCGTCAGCGTCTCGAAGGCGAGCAGCGGCTTCTCCGCACCCTCGACCGTGGGCGCCTCGACCACGATCTCGAGGTTCTCCAGCCGGATGCCGAAGGCGCCGGTCTTGTAGTAGCCGGGCTCGTTGGAGAGCACCATGCCGCGCGCCAGCGCCACCGTGCCGAGCTTGGAGATACGCGCCGGGCCTTCATGGACCGACAGATAGGCGCCGACGCCATGGCCGGTGCCGTGGTCGAAGTCGACGCCCGCCGCCCACAGGAACTGGCGCGCGAAGGGATCGAGCTGGGCGCCGGAGGTCCCGGTCGGGAACACGGCGCGGGCGATGGCGATGTGGCCCTTCAGGACGCGGGTGAAGCGGTCGCGCATTTCCGCGCTCGGCTCGCCGACGATGATGGTGCGGGTGACGTCGGTGGTGCCGTCCTCGTACTGCGCGCCGGAATCGATCAGGAACAGCTCGCCGGCGCGGATCGGCCGGTTGGTCGCCTCGGTGACGCGGTAATGCACGATGGCGCCGTTGGCGCCGGCCCCGGCGATGGTGGGGAAGGACACGTCCTTGAGCGCGCCGGTCTCGCGGCGGAAGGTCTCGAGCGCGGCTACGGCGTCGATCTCGGTGAGCCCGCCCTTGGGCGCCTCGGCGTCGAACCAGGCGAGGAAGCGAGCCAGCGCGGCACCGTCGCGCAGATGCGCGGCGCACATGCCGGCGAGCTCGGCCGCGTTCTTCGCCGCTTGCATCAGCGCCACCGGGCTCGGCCCGGTCGAGACCCTGCCGCCGGCCGCCTCGATGCGCGCGGCGAACAGGGCGGGGGCGGTCGCCTGGTCGAGCCGGATCACCGCGCCGCCGGACGCGGCCTTGTCGATCGCCCGGTCGAGGAACACCGGCTCGATGATCTCGGCGTGATGGGCGAGCTCGTGGCGCGCGGTGTTGGAAAGCTTGCGCCCGTCGATGAACAGGCTGGCGCGGCCCTCGCGCGGGATGATGGCCCAGGAGAGCGGCAGCGGGGTGAAGGCGACGTCGCCGCCGCGGATGTTGAAGCTCCAGGCGACGGCGTGCGGGTCGGAAAGCACCAGTGCGTCGAGCTTCTCCTCGGCGAGCGCGGTGCGGATGCGGGCCAGCTTGTCCTCCGTGCTCTCGCCGGCTAGGGCGAGGTCGCGCAATTCCACCGGGGCGGTCGGGGCGGGGGGGCGATCCTCCCACACGGCATCGACGGGGTTGCCGTCGACCGCCACCAGCACCGCCTCGGCGGCGGTCGCCGCCCGCTCCAGCTTGTCGAGCCCGGCGACCGTCACCAGCCACGGGTCGTAGCCGAAGCGCGCGCCGGCGGGCAGGTGCTTCTCCAGCCAGCGCTCGGGCGACGTTTCGGCCAGCGGCACGACCTCGAAGGATTGAGTGTCGACCTGGTTCGCCGCCTGCAGCGTGTAGCGCCCGTCGACGACGATCGCCGCCTCCTCGCGCAGCACCAGTGCGACGCCGGCCGAGCCGGTGAAGCCGGTGAGCCAGGCCAGCCGCTCGTCGCAGGGGGCGACGTATTCGTTCTGGTGCGCATCGGCGCGCGGCACGATGAAGCCGTCGAGCCCGCGCCGCTCCAGCTCCGCGCGCAGCAGCGCGAGGCGCTCGGTACCGAGCGAGGGGGCGGCGGCGTCGGCGAAGGTCTGGAACCTGGCTTCGAACATGAATGGCGGTCCGTTGCGGCGTCAGGAGCGTTGGGCGATGCCGCGGCCGGCATCGAGAAGCGACTTGGCACCGAACGCGATGAACATCAACCCGACGAGGCGGGTGATGGCGGTGCCGTGGCGCAGGAAGAAGCGCCGCACCGGCGCCAGACCCGCCGCCCAGACCAGGATGATGTCGGCCAGCACGAAGCCGGCGAAGGCGGCGACGAGCAGGCGCGGCGCCGCGTCCCAGGACAGCCCGGCGGCGTAATGCGCGGTCAGCGCCGTGAACATGGCGACCGAGACCGGGTAGGCCTTCGGGTTGGTGAGGCCGAACAGCACGCCGGTCATCACCGGCCGGTTCGCGCCGATCGGCGCCGGAGCGCCGCCGCGCGACATCACCGCCTTGAAGCCGAGCCAGCACAGATAGAGGCCGCAGGCGATGCCGAGCAGGTCGAACAGCAGCGGGCCGAGCTGGTTGACGCCGATGATGGCGGCGAAGGCGAGCGCGGTCCAGAACAGGTCGCCCACAAGATGCCCGCCGACGAAGCGTGCCCCGGCCGCGCGGCCCTGGGTCGCGGCGAGCGAGAACAGGGCGAGGAAGGCCGGCCCGGGGGACAGCACGTAGAGCGCGCCCGCGAGGGCGGTCATGAGATAAAGACCATAGGACATGGAAAGGACCGGCTGGACTGGCTGGAGTGGATGGGTCAGCATCGGAGCGAACGGAGACCGCGTCAATCGCCTCGGCGCATGGGAGACTCCATGATCGCGGCCTTGCGTCTGCTGCTCCTCGTGGGCCTTTGGATACTTGCCGGTGCCGGCGCACCGGCGGCCTTCGCGCAGCCGGCCGATTCGCCCGCCGGGCCGGCGCCGATCCGCGTCGGCACCTTTCCCGACAACAAGCCGTGGGAGTTCCACGATCCTTCCGGCGCGCTGGTGGGGTTCGAGGTCGACACGATCGAGGCGATCGCCGGCGAGATGGGGCGTCAGGTGGTGTTCGTGCCGATGCCATTCCAGGAGCTGATGCCAGCGCTGGAGGCGGGGCGGATCGACGTCGCCATGTGCTCGATCACGCTGACCGCGGCGCGGCTGAAGACGTTCGATTCGACGCAGCCCTATTACGATACCTCGCAGGGCATCGTCGTGCTCAAGACCTCGCACATACGCGCGCTCACCGACCTGAAGGGCAAGATCGTCAGCGTCGAGCCGGGGACGACGAACGAGCAGTGGCTGACGCGGAACGCGCAGCACTACGGCTTCGGCCCCATCGTGCCGGTGCAAGGGCTCGACGCGGCGGTCGACATGCTGCACCGCCGGCAGGTGGACGCCTATTTCGGCGACCTGCCGGCGCTGCTCTACCGGCTGCTGAAGGCGCCGGACCTCGCCGTGGTGCAACGCCTGCCGACCGACGACCGCTACGGTATGCTGCTGGCGCGCCATTCGCCGCTGACCGCCCCGCTCGACGAGGCGCTGTCCGCGATCAAGAAGGACGGCACCATGGCGCGCATTCACGAGCGCTGGTTCGGCAGCCTGCCGCCGCCCGGCTCGCCGGTGGTTAAGGCGCTGCCGCGCCCCTGACCGGCGCAAAAAGGCGCCGCCCTCGCCAAACGGGCATGCCGGTGCCATTTTGTTCGCGCAGGAATCACGTGCATGACAGCGAGCGGGCCCTTGGCCGATCCACGTAAACAGCCGCCCGACAGCGCGGGCGGCGACGACTTCGACATTCCCTTCGACCTGCCGGCCGACACCTCCGCCCCTCGGCCGCGCCCGGGCGGCATTGCCGCGCGCGCCGCGGCGCTGGCCAATCCCGGCGGCCCCTCCTCACCCGGCGGGGCCTATCTCGACGGGCTGAACCCCGAACAGCGCGCGGCGGTGGAGGCCACCGAGGGCCCGGTGCTGGTGCTCGCCGGCGCGGGCACCGGCAAGACGCGGGTGCTGACCACGCGCATCGCCCACATCCTCTCCCTCGGGCGGGCCTGGCCCTCGCAGATCCTCGCCGTCACCTTCACCAACAAGGCCGCGCGCGAGATGAAGGAGCGCATCGGCGCCATGGTCGGCGAGCAGGTGGAAGGCATGCCGTGGCTCGGCACCTTCCACTCGATCGGCGTGCGCATGCTGCGTCGGCACGCCGAGCTGGTGGGGCTGAAGTCCGGCTTCACCATCCTCGACACGGACGACCAGATCCGCCTGCTGAAGCAGCTCCTGCAGGCCGAGAACATCGACGAGAAGCGCTGGCCCGCGCGGCTGCTGGCGAACACCATCGATGGCTGGAAGAATCGCGGCCTGTCGCCCCAGCAGGTGCCGGCCGGCGAGGGCGCGGCCTTCGCCAACGGGCGGGGGCAGAAGCTCTACACGGACTATCAGGCGCGGCTGAAGGCGCTGAACGCGGTGGATTTCGGCGACCTGCTGCTGGAGAGCATCCGGCTGCTGCGCGAGAATCCGGACGTTCTCGCCGACTATCACCGCCGCTTCCGCTACATCCTGGTGGACGAGTACCAGGACACCAATGTCGCGCAATATCTGTGGCTGCGCCTGCTGGCGCAGGGCTCGCACAATGTGTGCTGCGTGGGCGACGACGACCAGTCGATCTATGGCTGGCGCGGCGCGGAGGTGGACAACATCCTGCGCTTCGAGAGCGACTTTCCCGGCGCCAAGGTGATCCGGCTGGAGCGCAACTACCGCTCCACCGGCCATATTCTCGGCGCCGCCGCGCACCTCATCACCCACAATGAGGGCCGGCTCGGCAAGACGCTGTTCTCCGAGGGCGAGAGCGGCGAGAAGGTGACGGTGACCGGCGCCTGGGACAGCCAGGAGGAGGCGCGCGCGATCGGCGAGGAGATTGAGCAGCTCCAGCACCACAGCCACGCCCTGTCGCAGATCGCGATCCTGGTGCGCGCCTCGTTCCAGATGCGCGAATTTGAGGATCGCTTCGTCACGCTGGGCCTGAACTACCGCGTGATCGGCGGCCCGCGCTTCTACGAGCGCGCCGAGATCCGCGACGCGCTCGCCTATCTGCGCGTCATCGCCTCGCCGACCGACGACCTCGCCTTCGAGCGCATCGTCAACGTGCCCAGGCGCGGGCTCGGCGACGCCGCGCTGCGGCAGATCCACGAGCATGCGCGCGCCATGGGCCTGCCGCTGGTCGAGGCCGCGCGCCAGCTCGTCGGCTCCGAGGCGCTGAAGCCTAAGGTGCGGCTGACCCTGCGCGACCTCGTCGGCGCCTTCGACCGCTGGCGCGAGCAGATGGCGAACATGCCCCATCACGAGCTCGCCGAGATCGTGCTCGACGAGAGCGGCTACACCGAGATGTGGCAGAAGGACCGCTCGGCCGATGCCGCCGGCCGGCTGGAGAACCTGAAGGAGCTTGTGCGCTCCATGGAGCCGTTCGAGAACCTCGTCGGCTTCCTCGAGCACATCTCGCTGGTCATGGACGCGGAAGGCGCGGGCGGGGGCGACGCCGTCAACATCATGACGCTGCATTCCGCCAAGGGGCTCGAATTCGACACCGTCTTCCTGCCCGGCTGGGAGGAGGGCGTGTTCCCGAACCAGCGCGCGCTCGACGAACAGGGCCGCGCGGGGCTGGAGGAGGAGCGCCGCCTCGCCTATGTCGGCATCACCCGTGCGCGGCGCCGGGCCAAGGTGTTCTTCGCCTCCAACCGGCGCATCCACGGGCTGTGGCAGTCCAGCGTGCCGAGCCGGTTCCTCGACGAATTGTCCGAGAAGGACGTCGAGGTGACGGAATCGCGCGGCGGCTCGGGCTGGGGCGGCGGCCAGAGCGGGCGCTACGGCTACGGGCCGAGCCGTTTCGACGAGGCGCAGACCTTCGGCGGCTCGTCCTATTCCACGCCCGGCTGGCAGCGCGCGCAGAATGCGGGGCGCGGCGAATCCCATTCCGGCGGGAGCGGCGGACGGTTCAGCGATTCCGGTTTCTCGGACAACCGCCCCTCGCGCTATGCGGCGACCTCGGCGGCGCGCGGGCGGGTGATCGAGGGCGAGCTGATCGCGCGCTCCTCCGGCTCGCCCTCGGCCTTCAAGCGCGGCGACCGGGTGTTCCACCAGAAGTTCGGCTATGGCGAGGTGATGACGGTGGAGGGCAACAAGCTCACCGTCCAGTTCGACAAGGCCGGCGAGAAGAAGGTGGTGGACAGCTTCGTCCAGGCCGCGTGAGCGGCGCGGAGCGGTGAGGGCCGCGCGGGGGCCTGCCGGCAACGCAGCGCTGGCGTTCCGCCGCCACCTCGCCTAAGGAGCGCGCGTTTCACGCGCAGCGAGGACCGTCATGCTCGAAGGACTGCCGCCCAACGGGGCGACCCATGTGATGCGGGTCGAGGCGCCCGAGCACGAGGCGCGCCTCATCGCCGACCTGATCTCGGAGAGCTTCGACCCGGCCGAGGTCGCCACCTCCGCCTTCGAGGTCGAGGTGACGGCCGAGGGCTCGCCCTGGGCGGTCGAGGCCTATTTCGGCGAGGAGCCGGACGAGGAGGCGGTCCGCGAGCTGGTGGCTTTGATCTCGCCCGACCACGCTGCGGCGGCGGTGTTCTCGACGCTCGACAGGAAGGACTGGGTGAGCGCCTCGCTGGAGGGGCTGGCGCCGGTCGCGGTGGGGCGCTTCCTCGTGCATGGCTTCCATGACCGCGGCAATGTCGGCCCGAACCGCATCGGCATCGAGATCGAGGCGGCGCTCGCCTTTGGCACCGGCCATCACGGCACGACCAAGGGCTGCCTTGCCGCCATCGCGGCCTATGGCAAGAGGCGCCGTCCATTGAGGACACTCGACGTCGGTACCGGAACGGGGGTGCTGGCGATCGCCGCCGGGCGGCTGTTCCACGCTCCCGTGGTCGCCAGCGACATCGATCTTGTGGCGGTGACGACCGCGCGCGCCAATGCCCGCGCCAACCATGCGGCGCCGCATATCCGCTTCCTGCATGCACCGGGGCTCGACGCCGGGGCGTTCGAGCGCCTTGGCCCCTATGACCTGATCGTCGCCAACATCCTGCTGGCGCCGCTCAAGCGCATAGCAAAGCCGCTCGCGCGCCTGCTGGCGCCCGGGGGAAGGGTGGTGCTGTCGGGGCTTCTGCCCTCGCACGCGAACGCGGCGCTGGCCGCCTATCGCGCGCAGGGGCTGAGGCTGGTGCGCCGCCGCACCCTCGAAGGGTGGACGACGCTCGAGCTCGCGGCCGATGCGGGGCGCCCGAGGCGCGACCCGGACCGGCCGGGGTCAAGAGGCTGAGGTCAAAGGGCTGAGGTCAGCCGTTGCGCTCGACGCCGCGCAGGGCGGCGGCCATGCGGTCTTCATACCGGGCCATCTCGGCCTCGACATGCTTGGTCTGGGCCTCGATGACGCGCTGCAAAAAGCGCGCGAAGAAGCCGGGCTTGGCGGGAGTGGAAGCCAGCGTCGTCCGGGACGGGGCGGCGATGGCGAAAGAAGCGTGCGCCATGAGTTGTCTCCTTTCTGGAGCGGAAGTTTATGCTCCAGGAAGATAGACATTTCGCGCTGCACAAGAAGACGCACAACATCATGGCTGGCCTGCAAAATGTGCACTGCACAGCAGGCAGCCCGAAGCTTGCCGAAGACCGACCTTCCCGAGAGGCCACGCCTCAGGACAGGTGGATCGGCATGTTGACCGGGCGGCCGAGACCTTCCGGCATTGGCAGCGCCCGATGGGCCGCCTTCATCAGCGCGAGACGCTCCAGCATCTCGTCCGGGAAGGCGGAAACGCGGCGGCTCTCCGGCTCCATATGCTGGGCGATCTGCTCGCAGGTCGCCGCGGTCCAGCCCTCGCGGGCGTGGTGCAGCTCCTGGAACAGGTGCATGCGCTTGTCGTCATAGTTGATGAGGCGCAGCGTCACCCGGACTTCCTGGCCTGCGCGAAGATCGCGCAGGAAGCGCAGATGGGACTCGGTGGTGAAGAAGGAGGCACCGCTGAGGTCGATCGGGTGGGGGCCCAGACCGACGAGGAAGGCCGCCTCCTCGACCGCACGGTCGAAGAGCAGGCTGTAATAGGCTGGTTGCAGCCGCCCGTTGTAATCAACCCAGTTCGTCTCGACCGTCATGACGGACGAAACGAACGGAGCGAAAAACACGGGTTCGAAGTCGATCCCGTCCAACATGACATCATCCCGACAGCTGAGCGCGTAACCCGCGCTGCCTTATTGGCGAGCATTGTGCCGACTTTCCATGCAAGCGTCATCTGTTTTGATGGCGATTGGTTGACTGAAATTCAGCGATAGCGGGGTTTTGCGACGACTTTTACCGTTCGGCCCGCTCATGAACGGCTCGCCGCCGCGCGCGATAAGGTATATGCCTCCCTCGCATTGCGTGCAGGCGGATGGGATTGGCAGGAGACGGGCATGGTGGATCTGGTCGAGGAGCGCATGAGCGGCACGGCGGACGGCGCGGCGGCGCAGGCGGTAATCGCCAGTCTCTCCAGCCACTTCGGCGACCGGCTCTCGACCGGCCGGGCAATCCGCGAGCAGCACGCCAACACGATCACCTGGCTCGCCAACGAGGCGCCCGACGCCGTGGTGTTCGTGGAGAGCACCGAAGAGGTTCAAATTGTCGTGCGCGCGTGCGCGAAGCATGGCGTGCCGGTCATCGCCTTCGGCACCGGCTCCTCGCTCGAAGGCCAGATCAATGCGCCCAAGGGCGGCATCTCGATCGACCTGTCGCGCATGAACCGCGTCCTCGCGGTGCATCCCGAGGATCTCGACTGCGTGGTCGAGCCCGGCGTCACCCGCAAGCAGCTCAACGAGCATCTGCGCGACGTCGGCCTGTTCTTCCCGATCGATCCCGGCGCCGATGCCTCGCTGGGCGGCATGGCCTCCACCCGGGCCTCGGGCACCAATGCGGTACGCTACGGCACGATGAAGGACAACGTGATCGCGCTCACCGCGGTGCTCGCCAATGGCGAGGTCATCACCACCGCGCGGCGGGCCAAGAAGTCCTCCGCCGGCTACGACCTCACCCGGCTGTTCGTCGGTGCCGAGGGCACGCTCGGCATCATCACCAGCCTGACGCTGCGGCTTTCCGGCCTGCCGGAGGCGATCTCGGCGGGCGTGTGCGCCTTCCCGACCATCCGCGAGGCGTGCGACGCGGTGATCCTCACCATCCAGTCCGGCCTGCCGGTGGCGCGCATCGAGCTGCTGGACGAGGTGCAGGTGAAGGCCTGCAACGCCTACTCCAAGCTCGACCTCGCCGAGCAGCCGACCCTGTTCGTGGAGTTCCACGGCACCGAGGCGAGCGTGCACGAGCAGGCCGAGCGCTTCGGCGAGATCGCCGCCGAATATGGCGGGGGCGAGTTCACCTGGGCGACGCGCCCCGAGGATCGCTCGAAGCTGTGGCAGGCGCGGCACGACGCTTACTGGGCCTGCCTGCCGATGAAGCCGGGCGCCAAGGCGCTGGCGACCGACGTCTGCGTGCCGCTCTCGCGCCTTGCCGACTGTGTCGACGAGACCAAGCACGACATCGAGGAGATGGGCATGGTTGCGCCCATCGTCGGCCATGTCGGCGACGGCAATTTCCACACCGTGACGCTGGTCGACATGGAAGACCCGCACGACGTGGCGAAGTGCAAGGAGTTCATCGGCCGCATGGTCGAGCGCGCGCTCGCCATGGGTGGCACGGCGACCGGCGAGCACGGGGTCGGGCAGGGCAAGCGCAAATATATGGAGGCCGAGCACGGCACGGCGACGCTCGACGCGATGCGCGCCGTCAAGGCGGCGCTCGACCCGCAGAACATCATGAATCCCGGCAAGATCCTGCCCTGAGCCGGCCGTGGGGGCCCCGGCATGCGGGTTGGTGCGTGGCTTGCAGGCAGGTTGATTTCACGCTTTGCGTGACATCGTGGAGATTGCGAAAAATATCAATAATCTAGCGCTATGACCGGGGCCGGACTGCGCTGGCTGCCGTGAAGGGCGCGCCGAGGCCGGACCGGTCCGGAGGAGATGCGTGCAGAACCTGCTGCTCACCATTGCGAGCGCCATCATCCTGGCGGTGGCGGCCGCCTTCGCGGCACCGCTCGTCATCGACTGGACGCAATGGCGCTCGACCTTCGAGGCCCAGGCGACGCGGATCGTCGGGGCCCCGGTGGTCATCGACGGACCGATCGAAGCGCGGATCCTGCCCGCGCCGCGGATCACCCTGCACGGGGTGACGGTCGGCGTCGACGAGGCCGGCACCGGCATCAAGGCCGAGGAGCTGAGCGGGCGGTTCTCGCTGGGCGCGCTGATGCGCGGCCAGGTGGTGGCCGAGCAGGTCGATCTCGTTCGTCCGCATCTGCGCCTCGTGCTCGACGCCGAGGGCCGCGTGGCGGCCCCGACCGGCGCCAATCGGCCGGCCGGCTTCAGCATCGCTGCGCTCGGCATCACCGACGGCACCGTCCAGATCCTCGACCGCGCCAGCGGCCGCGAGCTCGACCTCGATGCCGTCGATCTGAGCGGCGACGTCGGCGGGCTGACCGGTCCGCTGCGGCTCGACGGCGCGGTCGAGATCGGCGGGGTGCGGCGCAAGCTCCGCCTCTCGCTGGCCGAGCGGGCGCAGGACGGCACGGCGCGGCTGCGGCTCTCGGTTCAGGATATCGGCGACCCGGTCGCGATCGAGGCCGATGGCACGCTGAGCTTTGCCGCCGGCTCCCCGGTGTTCGAGGGGCGGGCCGCGCTCACCCGCGGCGGCGGTTCGCAGGCGCCGGCCCTGCGCGACAGCGACGGGGCGGTCGGCGGCGACCACCTGCTCGGCGCCTGGAGCCTCGCCGGGCGCGTGCGGGCGACCATGCAGTCGGCCGACGTCAGCGATCTCAGCCTGTCGCTGGGCATGTCCGACCACCCGGTCGAACTGTCCGGCAATGCGCGCTTCGTCGCCGGCACGGGGGTGAACGGGTCCGGTTCGCGGCTGCAGCTCTCGCTCGGCGCGCGGCAGATCGATCTCAACGCCGCAACCGGCAACGCGCCCCCGCTCGCCGCGATCGACGCCTTCGCGCGCACCGTGACGCCGCTGGCGGGGCTCGCCGACACCGGCTCGCTCGACCTCGCCAGCGACACGGTGCTGATGGGCAATTCGGCGATGCGCGAGGTGCGCGCCGGCCTCGACTGGTCGGCCGCGGGCTGGCGCGCGCGCACCGTGGAAGCGCGGCTGCCCGGGCGGGCCGCCGTTAAGCTTGCCGGCCGGCTGCCGCAAGCGGGCGCGGGCAAGGCTCCGTCCGGCACCGGCGGCGACCCAGCCGTGTTCGCCGGCACCATCGTGCTCACCGCCGAGGACCTGCAGGCCTTCGCCGCCTGGGCGGCGCCCGACGCGACGACGCTGCTCGCCGGCCTGCCGGACGGCGCGGCGCGGCTGGAGGCGGACATCGCGCTCGGCGGCGACCGGGTCGCGCTCGACCGGATCAACGCCACCATGGGGCCGGTGCGCCTGTCCGGCACCGGGGCCTATGTCTTCCCCGAGGCCGACAGCCGCGGGCAGCTCGATGCCGCGCTTTCCACCGAGCAGCTCGACCTCGACCCGCTGCTGCCGCCGCTGCGCCGGCTGCTCGGCTTCGGCGGCGAGCGCTTCGACCTCGCGCTCAGCTTCAGCGGCAGGGCGGTGAAGCTTGCCGGCGTCACCGTCGCGGGGATGGACGTCGCGCTGCACAGCAATGCGAGCGGGATCAGCATCGAGCGGCTGTCGCTCGCCGATCTCGCCGGGCTCAACCTCACCGGCTCGGGCCGCCTGGCCGCGCCCGGCGCCAACGGCAGCGAGACCGACGCCCATTTCACCGCGCGCCTGTCCGGCCCGCGCGCCGACGGCCTGCCGGCACTGGCGCAGGCGCTCGGCCTCGCCCCCGCCGCCACGCTCGCGCGCACGCTTGGCCCCGCGCTGGCCCCGCTCGATGTCGGGCTGACCCTCGCCTCGCGGACCGGGCGCATGACGCTGGAAGCGAAGGGCCGGCTCGGACAGGTGAGCGGCGACGTCAGCGCCGGTTTCGGCGGCGACCGGCCGCTCGACGGGCGCGCCACGCTCGACATCGCCGACGGCAGCGCGGTGCTCGGCGGGCTCGGCGTGCCGGGGCTGCGCGCCGGCCTCGGCGCCGCCCGGCTGGAGGCGACGCTCGGCTCCGGCTTCGATGGCCGCCTGAGCTTCGCCGGTGCCCAGCTCGCCGCGAAGGGAAAGCTCGGCTGGGACGATGACGGCCGGCTCTCGCCCGCCCTGACGCTCGACCTCGACGGCGCCGACCTCGCGCGGCTGTTTCCCGCCGTCGATGCCGGGGCGCCCGGCGCGCTTCCCGCGACGCTGCACGGCCGGCTGTCGCGTGACGGCGACAGCTGGAGCGTCGGCGAGCTCGCCGGCACGGTCGGCGGGCAGCGGCTGAGCGGGCGCGCCTCCTACACGCCTGGCCTGCCGCAGCCCTATGACGCGGCGCTCTCTATGGAGCGCTTCAGCTTGCCGGCCGCGCTGGCGCTGGTGAGCGGACATCCCGCCGTGAGGGCGGGCTCGAATGGCGGCTCGAACGGGCCCTGGCCGGACGGGCGCTTCGGGCCGGCCATGCTGGCGGACGTTCCCGCAACGGTGGCGCTCGATGTGGGCACCTTCGATCTTCCGGGCGGGCTCAGCCTTGCCGGGGCGCGGCTGAAGGCGCGGCTCGGCGATGGCGGGGCGGCGGTGGAGGAGATGACAGGCCGGCTGGCGGGCGGCAAGTTCTCCAGCCATTTCACGCTGCGCCGGCGCGGCGACGTCGCCCAGCTCGACGGGCGGCTCTCGCTCACCGACGCCAGTGGCGCGCAATTGCTGCAGGCGGCCGGCGTGCCGCGTCCCGACGTGCAGGGCAAGGTGTCGCTCTCGCTCGACGCGACCGCCAGCGGGGGCTCGCCGCGTGCGCTCGCCGCCTCGCTGCAGGGGCAGGGCAATATCGTCGTGGACGGGCTGGAGATCGCCTACACCGACCCGCGCGCGCTGCAATATGTGATGCTTGCCACCGAGCAGGGCCTGCCGCCGGACCAGGCGCGCACCGTGCAACTGCTCAATGAGGGCCTGTCGCGCGGGCCGCTGCGGCTCGACCGGGTCGAGAGCGCGCTCAGCCTCGTCAACGGCGTCGCGCGCAGCGCCACGGCGCGTGTCGCGGTCGGCGACCAGCGCTACGCCCTGACCTCCAGCCTCGACGTCGCCGCGCTGTCGTTCGAAAGCACGCTGGAGATCGACGACGTCTCCTCCGGCGACGGCCCGGCCTCGCCTGCGGCGGGCGTGCAGTGGCGCGGGCCGCTGGCGGCGCCGCAGCGGCGCTTCGACATCACCGGCCTCAGCGCCGCGATCAATCTGCGGGTGCTGGAGCGCGAGCGGAAGCGGCTCGAGGCCGATTACGGCCGCACCCCGTTGACCGATGCCGGACATTCAACCGACGCTGCACCGGCGACGCCCGCCGCGCCGACCCCCCAGCAGATGCCCGCTCCCCAGCAGGCGCCCGCGCAATCCGCGCCCGCCCAGCCCGCGCCGTCCCGGCAGGTGCAGACGCCGGTGCCCGTGCGGCCGCAGGCCCCGCCGACGCCGCGCGCGCCGCCGCCGGACCCGCTCTATCCCGCGCCGGGCAGCGCCGCCCCGCCGCTGGCGCCGCCGGTCGAGATTCCGCCCGACCCGCTGCGCAACCGCATCATCATGCCCCCGCTCGCGCCCTGAGCGCCGCGCTAGCCGTGCACGAACTCGTCCGCGCCATAGCCCTGCAGGTAGAGCAGCGCCGTGAGGTCGCCATGGTCGATCCGCACCGGCGCGCTCTCGGCCACCTTCGGCTTGGCGTGATAGGCGACGCCGAGCCCCGCCTCGGCGATCATGGCGAGGTCGTTGGCGCCGTCGCCCACCGCCAGCGTCGCTTCATGCGGAAGGCCGAGCGAGCCGCGCATGTCGGTGAGGGCGGCGAGCTTCGCCTCGCGGCCGAGGATCGGCTCCTCCACCAGCCCGGCGAAGGTCTCGCCGTCGGCGATGAGCACGTTGGCGCGGTGGGCGTCGAAGCCGATCAGCGCCGCTACCCGCTCGGTGAAGAGGGTGAAGCCGCCCGAGACCAGCAGCGTGTGCGCCCCGTGCGCGCGCATGGTGCGCACCAGCTCCGTCCCGCCGGGGGTGAGGCGGATGCGCTCGGCGATGACCGAGTCCACCACCGCCAGCGGCAGCCCCTTGAGCAGGGCGACGCGCTCGCGCAGCGCCGGCTCGAAGGCGATCTCGCCGCGCATGGCGCGCTCGGTGATGGCCGAGACATGGGCCTTCATGCCGGCATAGTCGGCCAGCTCGTCGATGCACTCCTGGCCGATCATGGTGGAATCCATGTCGGCGAGGAACAGCTTCTTGCGCCGCCCGGCGACGGGAAGTATCGCGACGTCGACCGGCGCCGGGGCGAGCGCCGCGCGCAGCGCCTCGCCGTCGGCATTGCCCGGCAGGGCGATTTCGGCCGCGACGCCGGCGGCGAGGACGCGCACCGCGCCGGCGCCCGGAAGGCTTGCGCGGGCGCGCGCGATCAGCGCCTCGTCGACCGCCGGGGCGGCCGGGTTGGAGATCAGCACGGCGACGTGGGAAGAAATATCGGTCATGACGGATCGGGCTGCAGGCTGCCGGTGCGGCGGCGGGGAGAGGCGGAAGGTGCGCGATGAAGCGCCGTGATGCGCGGATGACGGCGTGGCCGGACGCCATTTGCCGGCGGGCCGGCCGATGAGCGCGGCCGCCATCCGCCCGCGCGCGGTGCTTATCGCAGGGCCGACCGCGAGCGGCAAGTCGGCGCTCGCCCTGGCGCTGGCCGAGCGCAGCGGCGGCGTGGTGATCAACGCCGATTCGATGCAGGTTTACCGCGATCTGCGCATCATCAGCGCCCGCCCGACGCGGGAGGAGGAGGCGCGCGCGCCGCACCGCCTCTACGGCCATGTCGACGGGGCGCAGGACTATTCCGTCGCCCACTGGCTGGAGGATGCGCGGCGCGAGATCGCGGCGGCTTGGGAGGCGGGCCGCCTACCGATTCTGATCGGCGGAACGGGGCTCTATTTCAAGGCGCTCACCCAGGGGCTCTCGCCCATGCCGCCGGTGCCGCCCGAGATCCGCGCGCGGGTGCGCGGGCTGGGGGAGGATGCGGGCCGCCTCCACGCCCGGCTCGCCGCGCTCGATCCGGCGAGTGCCGAGCGGCTGCGCCCTTCCGACACGCAGCGGCTGATGCGCGCGCTCGAAGTGTTCGAGGCGACGGGGCGGCCGCTGGTCGAATGGCAGAAGGAGCGCGGCGCGGCGCCGCCGCTCCGGGAGGAAGAGACGGCGCGGCTGTTCCTCGCCACCGATCGCACGGCGCTTCGCGAGCGCATCGCCGGGCGCTTCCACGCCATGATGGCGGCCGGTGCGCTGGAGGAGGTGGCGGCGCTCGACGCGCGCCGCCTGCCCGAGGACCGCACCATCCTGAAGGCCCACGGCGTGCCGTGGCTGAGGCGCCACCTCGCCGGCGAGATCGGGCTTGAGGAGGCGATCGCGGGCGGCATCCTCGACACGCGGCGCTACGCCAAGCGGCAGGACACCTGGTTCCGCCACCAGCTTCAGGGCTGGACCACCCTGCCGGCCGAACTGGCGGGGCCATGGCTGGAGCAGCAGCTCGTATAGAGCCGCCGCCGAGCGACTGGCGCGAGACGTCGAGGGTCGTCAGGCCCGCGCGGTGCGGGCGCGGGGCGCGGGCAGGGGACGCCAGCGTAGCACCGCACTGCTCGCTACGGCGATGGCGAGGCCGGTGCCCACTACCCACCATGCGGGGCGGAGCGAATAGCTGAAGTCGAGATTGGCGGCGAGCACCCGCACCGGGTCGACCCCGGTCGCGGCGAGATACCAGCCGGCCTCCAGCAGGGCGGTGGCGAGGCCGGCGAGGAGGGCGAGCGCCACGAGATTGACGAAGCCCGTACCGTGCCCGGCGCGCTGCATCAGACGCCAGCCCATCAGCCACAAGAAGAAGCCGGCCATCAGCGTCGGCTCGGTGACGTCGAGCTTCTGCTGCATGAAGAAGTGCAGAAGGCCGAGCGCGACGATCGGGTAGACCAGCATGTGCAGGCGCGCCCAGCGCTCGGCGCCGAGCCGGCGGATCGCCCCGTCCCACGAGGTCGCGGCGAGCACCATGAGGCCGACAAGGGCGACGAAGCCGATGGTGAGGTAGATGCGCAGCACGATCTCGCGCGCGGCGGTCGTGAGGCTGCCGGTGTCGATCAGATAGAAGGAGAAGTGCACGGCGATGTAGAAGGCCGCGCCGACGCCCAATGTGCGGCGGGCGGCCAGCAGCTTCGGCCAGTTGAACAGCCGGCGCGCCGGCGTCACCGCCAGGGTGATCAGCAGCAGCCGGATGGTCCAGTCGCCGATGACGCGGATCACCTCCACCAGCGGGCGCGCGCTCAGCGCCGGCCCGGGTCCGTCGAGGCCGGGGGCACCAAGTCCGGGGCCACCCAGCCCCGGCGCACCCAGCCCGGGAGCGCCGAGCCCCGGTCCGCCGGCGCCCGGTGCGCCGATGCCGAACGGCTCCAGCGTGGTGAAGCCGCCGCTGAGCGCGCGGGCGATCAGCAGGGCGAGCGGGTACAGCACGATGAGAAGGGCAACGATCTTCTCGGGGCTGAGGCGGCCGTTTCGTTCGCGAAGGAAGGGCATGGTGGGGCAAGCGATGTGGTGAGGTCGGATGAAGAAGTGTCATCGACCATACGCAGCCTGCCCGCGCATTATTTCAAGCGCGCACCGCACGTTCCCGTGAAGCGGTCGTGCGAAACAGACGGACGAGGGCGTCCGCCTGCGCCGGCCGGTGGCTCACGCCTCGGGGCGGATGCGGGTGACGTGGCCCATCTTGCGGCCCGGCCGGGCCTCGGCCTTGCCGTAGAGATGAAGATGCGCCCCCGGCTCCGCCAGCACCTCGTGCCATGTGTCGGCCTCGTCGCCGATCAGGTTGGTCATCTCGACCCGGCCCAGCCGTTCGACCGCGCCGAGCGGCCAGCCGGCGATGGCCCGCACATGCTGCTCGAATTGCGAGGTGACGGCGCCGTCCAGCGTCCAGTGCCCGGAATTGTGCACGCGCGGGGCGATCTCGTTGACGATGACCGCCTGCTCGCCGCCCTCGACGACCAGGAACAGCTCCACCGCGAACACGCCGACATAGCCGAGCGCCTCGCCGATGTGTCGGGCGATCGCGCTGGCCGACGCCTCCACCGCGGGGGTGACGTCCGCCGGCACGGTGGAGCGGTGCAGGATGTGGTGACGATGCTCGTTCTCGGTCACCTCATAGGCAGCGAAGCGCCCGTCGGCGGTGCGCGCGGCGACCACCGAGACCTCGCGCTCGAACGGGACGAAGCCCTCGAGGATTGCCGGGTGCCGGCCGATCGCGGCGAAGGCGGCGGATGCGTCGTCGCCCTCGCGGATCATCACCTGCCCCTTGCCGTCATAGCCGAAGCGGCGGGTCTTCAGCACCGCCGGCCGGCCGATCTCGGCGAGCGCGGCCTCGAGCCCGGCTTCGTCGTCGACGGCGGCGAAGGGCGCGGTGCGGATGCCGAGGCCGGCGACGAAGCTCTTCTCTTCCAGCCGGTCCTGGGTGATGCCGAGCGCGCGCGGGCCCGGATGCACTGGCACGAAGGATTCGAGATGGCCGGCGGTCGCCACCGGCACGTTCTCGAACTCGTAGGTTACGACGTCGACCGTGCGGGCGAAGGCCTCCAGCGCGGCAAGGTCGTCATAGGCGGCGCTGCTATGCGCGTCGGCGACCTGGAAGGCGGGGTTGTCGCCGGCCGGGGCGAAGATGTGCGTCTTCAGGCCGAGCGGGGCGGCGGCGAGCGCGATCATCCGCGCGAGCTGGCCGCCGCCGAGAATGCCGATCGTGTTGCCGGGCTTCAGCATGGGCGCGCTCACGCCGGCCGCTCGGCCACGGCCTCGGTGCGGGCCGCGCGCCAGGCGTCGAGACGGGAGGCCAGGGCCTCGTCGGAGAGCGCCAGCACGGCGGCGGCGAGCAGGGCGGCGTTGGTCGCCCCCGCGCGGCCGATGGCGAGCGTGCCGACCGGAATGCCGGCGGGCATCTGCACGATGGAATAGAGGCTGTCGAGCCCGGACATGGTCTTCGATTCCACAGGCACGCCGAACACCGGCAGCGGGGTGAGCGCGGCCACCATGCCCGGCAGGTGCGCCGCCCCGCCGGCGCCGGCAATGATGGTCTTGTAGCCGGCCTCGCGCGCGCCCCTGGCGAAGGTGTACATCCGCTCGGGCGTGCGGTGGGCCGAGACGATCAGGCAGTCATGGGGCACTTCGAGGATGTCCAGCGTTTCCGACGCGTGGCGCATCGTCTCCCAGTCCGACTGGCTGCCCATGATGATGGCGATCGGCCGCGGTTCGGTGGCCGTCTCGGCCGTGGGCTCGCTCATGTCTGGTTCATTCCCCCGAAAAGAAGGCGCGGATTATAGGAATCGCGCCTGCCGCGGCAAGGCGGAACTGCGGCAGGGCGGCACTTGTGTGCCTCGGCGCCGGCGGCAGGCGCGCGGGCCGGATTTGCCGGCCGGCGGGGCGAAGCTGCGATCATGCTTAACATGACCTTTACTTCGTTCGGTCACAGTGCGTTGTCGGCACGGTTGGCCCTCGTCCCGGTGTGGCATGAGAGCGACGGCTGGCAGACAAGCGGGAACATTATCGTTTTCGTGAGTTGAACCGGTATGGACCCGCGATTGAAAGTGGCGGGCCCGCTATCCGCCTTGCAGGATGGTACGAGGGTGCGGAGAGGGTTTATGGTCGGGCGTATCGGGAAAGAGGCTGGGATGCGGCGCAACGGGCGTTATCTGACAGGGAGCGCGTGCGCGCTGGCGGTTTCGGTCGCGGCCGGCCTCGCCGTGGCGCTGGCCCATCCGCTGCCCGCCTGGGCGCAGGAGTTCTCCGGCGCGCCGATCGCCGTCGATCCGGCCGGCAACGGCACCGGCGACGCGGTCGCCGCTTTCGATCCCGCCGCCTCCGGCATGCAGGATACCGGGCAGGGCGCCTCGCTGCTGGCCTCGCCCGGCGACGAGCCGGCGCCGTTCGACATGAATGAGCACCGCCGGCCGGCCGTGCGCCAGCGCACCGCCGCGCTTTCGGCGCCGCCCGAGACGGTGCCGCCGGCCGAACCGGCCGCCGCAGTCTCCAACACGCCCGCTGCGCCCGCGAGCGAGGGCATGACGCCGGCGACGCCCTCGGTGGGCAACGGCGCGCCCGGCACCGGTGCCGCGACGCCCGGCTCCACCACCCCGGACGTCGCCACGCCGGCGGCCCCGACGCCCGGCGCTGTCACTCCCGGGGCGACCCCGGGCGCCACGACCCCGGCCACCGCCGAGCAGCCGCAGGCGCCCGGGCAGATGGTGCCGACCTATCTCTCCGATCTGCTGTCGAGCCAGGCCGGCCACTATGTGGCGCGCGAGAACGAGCGCCAGGCGCTGGTCGACTTCTACACGGCGCGCGACTACCGCCCGGCCTTCACCGCCGGCAGCGGCTTGTCGCCGCTCGGCAAGGCAGCGGTGGCGGCCTTCGCCGGCTCGTTCGCGGACGGGCTGAACCCGGCCGACTATGTGGCGCCCGCGCTGACGCCGGATGCGCCCGATGCGGCGGTGGCGGAAGCCGAGCTGCGTCTCGCCGGCGCGGCGCTGCTCTATGCGCGCCACGTGCAGAGCGGGCGCTTCGACCCCAAGCGCATCTCCGACAATATCGGCCCGAGCCCGACCGTGCCGGATCCGGCCGCGGTGCTGGCGCAGCTCGCCGGCTCGCCCGACCCGCGCGCGACCTTCGCGTCCTTCGCGCCGCAATATGACGAATACCGGCTCCTGAAGAGGCAGCTCGCGCGGCTGGAGAAGTCCGGGCCGGCGCTGCCGCCGCCGACCGTGCCGTCCGGCCCGCTGCTGCGCCCGGGCGACAGCGATCCGCGCGTGCCGGTGCTGCGCGAGCGGCTCGGCATCGGCGGGGCGCCGGAGGACACCACCTATGACGACCTGCTGGTCGAGGCGGTGCGCGACTTCCAGAGCATGGCCGGCCAGAAGGTGGACGGCATCGTCGGGCGCGACACGCTGAGCGCCCTCAACGAGAATTCCGCGCCCCAGGTCGCCGACGTGATCGCCAACATGGAGCGCTGGCGCTGGCTGCCGCACGAGGTGGCGCCCGCCTATGTGATGGTGAACATTCCCGAGTTCATGGTCCGCGTCGTCGTCAACGAGCAGACGGTGCACGAGACCCGGGTGGTAGTCGGCAAGCCGCAGAACCAGACTCCGCTCCTGACCCAGGACATGGAGTATGTGGTGTTCAACCCGTCCTGGCACGTGCCGCCCGGCATCATCCGCAAGGAGATGCTGCCGGCGCTGCGCGCCAACCCCTATGCGCTGGAGCGCCAGGGAATCGACGTGGTGCGCAACGGGCGCATCATCGATCCGGGCACGGTGGACTGGAGCCGCGGCACGCAGGGCTATTCGTTCCGCCAGCCGCCGGGCGAGCGCAACGCGCTCGGGCGCATGAAGTTCATGTTTCCGAACAAGTACGCGGTCTATCTACACGACACGCCGAGCCGCTCGCTCTTCAGCCGCGACTATCGCGCCTACAGCCATGGCTGCGTGCGCGTCTACGAGCCGCTGAAGTTCGCCGAGGTGATCTTCGGCCTCGGCCTGCCCAATGACGGATGGGGCGAGCAGCGCATCTCGCGGCTGATCGGCGGCAACGAGAAGTACCTCAACCTGAAGCAGCACATTCAGGTGAACCTCGTCTATTTCACCAACTTCGTGGATGCGAGCGGCCGGCTCGTCGCGCGCGACGACCTCTACGGCATCAACCAGGCGACCAAGACCATTCTCGGCCTCGACGGCACCAGCCGGGTCGCCGACCGGCGTGGCGTGATCTCCGCGCGCTGAGGGCGGACCACCTTCCCGAGAGTTCCGGATGGCGGGCGCACGGGCGCCCGCCGCTGCGCCGGCGATCAAATTCCACCTCGCCAAACCTGCCGCTCCGGCATCCTTCACCCGCAAGGAATGCCGCGTCGACGTGATTCGGCGCCGGCAAGTATGCGGCACTGCACGCATTTCATTCGGGGGTGGCAGTGGTCGCGCCGCGTGCCGAATGTGTCATTTTCAGCACGCGAAACCGGAAAGTGTCGATTATCACGGTAGTTCAGTATGAATTTGGCGTGATGGCACTCTTTCGCCACAGTCCGTTTCTAGCGAGGGAGGCAATAAGCGTGGGGGGTGGGCCGTAAACGGCCTCTTAACCAGACCCGACAAGACTGTATTCACCATGTACGTCACGGTCATGCGGACCGTGTCGTCTCGAGGAAACACTGTTGCTCGGGTCCAGGTTCGTGCGCATCATCCCGGCTCTACCTACTCGTCCTCTGATGAAGGCCGCGCTGCTGGCGGCGGCGGTCACATTGTGCAGCGCCGATCTGCTGGAGGACGCGGTCGCCAATGGCGATACCCGCACGCTCAGCTTCCACCATGTCCATTCCGGCGTCAGCGCGACCATCACCTTCAAGAAGGACGGGCGCTACGTTCCCTCCGCGCTGAAGCAGCTCAACGTGCTGATGCAGGACTGGCGGCTCAAGGAGCCGACCAACATGGACCCCCGGCTGTTCGACATCATCTGGGAGGTCTATCGCGACGTCGACGCGAGCCGCCCGATCGAGGTGATCGGCGGCTACCGTTCGCCCAGGACCAACGCCATGCTGCGCCAGCGCTCGCGCGGCGTCGCCAAGACCAGCCTGCACATGCAGGGCAAGGCGATGGACTTCTTCATTCCCGGCGTGCCGCTGGAGAAGATCCGCGAGGCGGGCCTGCGGCTTCAGCGCGGCGGCGTCGGCTTCTATCCGACCTCCGGCTCGCCCTTCGTCCATCTCGACACCGGCGGCATCCGGCACTGGCCGCGCATGACGCGCAGCCAGCTCGCCCGCGTCTTCCCGGACGGCAAGACCGTGCACATTCCGGCCGACGGCAAGCCGATGTCCGGCTACCAGGTCGCCCTCGCCGAGGTGGAGGCGCGCGGCAAGGAGCCGGGCGGCGCTGGCGCGAGCTTCGCCGGCCTTGCGGCGACCAACAACCCGAAGCCGCGCAAGAACCTCCTCGCCTCGCTGTTCGGCAAGGATGACGAGGACGACGACGCCGACAGCGGCGCTCCGGCGCCGGTGGTGACCGCGAGCGCCACGCCCGCCGCGGCTACGCCCGCGGCAGAGGCCCCGGCGTCCCAGGCTGAGGCGTCCGAGGCTCCCGCGTCGGTCGCGCTGGCCTCGGCCGCGCCGATCCCGATGCCCGTGCCCAATCCGCTGCCGCGCCTCGCCATGGCCGCGCCCGCCGTTCCGATGGACAAGCCCGCCGCGCCGGTTCTGGCCGCCGCCGTACCCTCGGCCATGCCCAAGCCCGCGCCCACTCCTGCGCCGGGCGTCGATCCCTCGCTGGCCGCTCTCGCGGCGGCGGTGCCGCTGCCGGAAGCCACGCGCGCCGCGCCGATGGTGGTGGCGAGCGCCGCGCCGGTGCCGCTCCCGCTCGCCCGTCCGGTCGAGGCCGATGGCGGGGCTGCCCTTCCCGAGGTGATTACGCGCGGCGCCGGCGGCGAAGGCGGCCCGGTGCTCGCCTATGCCTCCGCCGCGACCGGCTTCTATCCCCGCCCGCGCCTCCAGCCGGGACGCGTCCCCGCTCCGGCACAGGGCACGGCGTCGGCCGCGACGCCGAGCGCCGCGGGCCGGACCGGGCAGGGCCATTCGTCCGAGATGCAGGCCGAGATCCGGCGCCTGTTCAACGGGCCGACCGTCGCCCGCAATGTGCACCTGCGCCAGCCCGAGCTTCGCCGCTTCGCCAATTTCGTCGCCCCGCCGCGCTCGGTGGTGGCGGGCGGCTTCGGCGGCGACGGCTCCAACGGGCTGTCGACCTCGCGCTTCCAGGGCGCCGCCGTGGTGGCGGTGCCGGTGGTGGCGATGGTCTCCGGGCCGGCGCCTCTGCGCGACCCGCTCTGACGGCGACGTCTGCCGGCGATATCCGCCGGCAGTGCCGGGCTCAGCTGCCGCCGAGCATCCCTAGCGCCTGCATGTAGAGGTCCACGATGGCCTCGTGCTCGGCGCGCTGGTCGGCATCCTGCTTGCGGATCTTCAGAATCTCGCGCAGCGCCTTGGTGTCGAAGCCGTTGCCCTTGGCCTCGGCGAAGACGTCCTTGATGTCGTCGGCGATGGCCTTCTTCTCCTCCTCGAGGCGCTCGATGCGCTCGATGAAGGCCTTGAGCTGGTCCTTTGCGAAGCTCGCAGGGGCGTCGGAGACCGGCTGATCGTAGGAAATGTCGGACATGATGTCTCCCGGTTCTGCGCGCGCCCGCGCCCGCGCAGGCTCGAATTTCGGGCGGCGATGAGGACCCGAAGCGGAGCCCCGCGTCAAGGCGTGGCGACGCTGCGCGGCGCGCTGCACCCGCAATCCACCGTTCTTTGCGCCGATCCGCGCCGCCGCCATATCATGGCCGGATTGCTCGGGCGCGCCTCCCGCCTGCGGCGCGGTGACGGATCAGTGCCCGCCGGGGCCGGTGAAGGCGGCCTTCTGCGCCGGGCTCGCCTCGGCCTGATGGGTAGCCTTCCACTCCTCATAGGGCATGCCGTAGACGATCTCGCGGCTTTCGTCCTTGGTCAGCGGAAGCCCGCGCTCCTGCGCCGCGTCGAGGTACCAGTTGGACAGGCAGTTGCGGCAGAAGCCGGCGAGGTTCATCAGGTCGATGTTCTGCACGTCGCTGCGCGCGCGCAGATGCGCCACGAGGCGGCGGAAGGCGGCGGCCTCCAGCTCGGTGCGGGTCTTCTCGTCGATCTCGGTCATGTCGGCCTCCGGGGATCGGGCGCCGAGGGGCGCCGTTCACGGATAGATAGGCGGTACCGGGCCGGTGCGCGAGCCATAGGCGCGCCGCTCGTGCAGCAGCGGCTCGGCGAGGATGGCCGGCAGCAGCCCGGCAAGGCGGTCGGCCCAGGCCTGCTGGCCGGCCTCGTCGCCGATCAGGTCCTGCCGGATCTCGATCAGCGTGTGGGCGAGGCCGCGCGAGGTGCCGTGACGATAGAGGCAGTCATTGCGCAGCGCCCCGTCATAGGGTTCGTTGTCGCCGACGATGAGATCACCCGGCGCGCGCAGCGCCTCCAGCAGCGGGGCGGTGAAGCGCGGGTCGGCGTCCCACAGCAGCGCGACATGCCAGGGCCGGGGCACGCCGCGCCAGACCGGGGTGAAGCTGTGGACGGACAGGATCGCCGGAACCGTGCCGGCGGCGAGGGCGCGCGCGATCTCGGCCTCGATGGCCGCGTGATAGGGGCGGTGGAACAGGGCGAGCCGGCTCTCCACCTCGTCCGCGTCGGCATGGCGGTTGCCGGGAATGACCGCGCCGTCGGAGAGCCGCATGACGAGGGTCGGGTCGTCCTCGCCGCGGTTGGGATCGATCAGCAGCCGCGAGAAATGCGACAGCACGGCGGAACAGCCGAGCGTCGCCGCCAGCCGCCGCGTGACGCCGGCGACGCCGATGTCGTAGCCGATGTGCCGCTCCAGCTCGCCGGGCGGCAGGCCGAGCCCGTCATAGGCCGCGGGCAGCGCATTCGATGCGTGGTCGCAGATCAGCAGCAGGCCGGCCTCGGCGGCGCCGGGGATCACCTCGAAGGCGGGAAAGGAGGTCGGGTCGTCGATCGTTGCCGCCTCGTCACGACCTCCGTCATGATCGTCGGCACGATCTTCCCGGGAAAGGCGACGCATATTGGCCCAGTCGCGAACGATAAGATGACGCAGGATAGTGACGCAGCCCGCCGGGTGCCATAGGAATACGCGCGTTTCGTGTCGTGCACGGGTCGGATTCGGTGCCGGATTCCGTGCTGCGGCGCAGAAGGCGAAGGTAGAAGATGCGGCGGCCGAACCGCCGGGACAGCGGCTCGCAACGAGCAGGGTGGAATGAATGAGTGACGTTTCGGCGCGTGCCTTTCTCGATCGGCTGTTCACGGCGGCAGTTGCTGCCGCCCATCCTTCGACCTGCCTGCCGCCGGCCCTGCCGCCGCCGCCCGCGAGCGGTCGGCTGATCCTGCTGGCGGCCGGCAAGGCGGCCGGCTCGATGCTGGAGGTCGCCGAGACGCATTATCTCGACACGCTGGGCCTCGATCCCGCGCGGCTCGCCGGCGTCGGCGTCGCCCGCCACGGCTATGGCCGCCCGACGCGGCAGCTCGAAATGGTCGAGGCCGGCCATCCGATGCCGGACGCGGCGGGCCTCGGCGCGGCGCAGAAGGCGCTCGATCTCGCCGCCTCGGCGACCGCCGACGACCTGGTGCTGGTGCTGCTCTCGGGTGGCGCCTCGGCCAACTGGATCGCGCCGGCGGTCGGCGTCGAGCTCGACGACAAGCGCTCGCTGACCCGCGCGCTGCTGCGCTCGGGCGCGAACATCACCGAGATCAACACGGTCCGCAAGCATCTCTCGCGCATCAAGGGCGGTCGCCTCGCCGCGCTGGCCCAGCCGGCGAAGGTGGTGACGCTCTCCATCTCCGACGTGCCGGGCGACGATCCGGCGGTGATCGGCTCCGGGCCGACCGTGCCGGACCCGACGACGCTGGCCGAGGCCCGCGACGTGCTGGCGCGCTACCGCATCGACCCGCCGCCCTCGGTGGCGGTGGCGCTGCGCGACCCGGAGAACGAATCGCCCAAGCCCGGCGATCCCGCCTTCGCCAACAGTGAGTACCTTCTCGTCGCCCGCCCGGCCGATTCCTTCGTCGCCGCCGAGCGGATCGTGCGCGAGGAGGGGCTGGAGCCAATCCTGCTCGGCGACAATCTCGAGGGCGAGGCCCGCGAGGTGGCGGCGGCGCAGGCGGCCAAGGCCCGCGAGCTGAAGGCGGCGGGCAAGAAGGCGGTGCTGCTCTCGGGCGGCGAACTGACCGTGACCATGCGCGGCCAGGGCCGCGGCGGCCCGAACCAGGAATTCGCGCTGGCGCTCGCCGTCGCGCTCGAAGGGGCGGCGGGTATCTATGCGGTGGCCGGCGACACGGACGGCACCGATGGCGGCGGCGGCGACGCCTCCGACCCCGCCGGCGCCTATGTGATGCCCGACACGCTTGCGCGGGCGAAGGCGGCCGGTCTCGATCCTGCCGCCTTTCTCGCCAATAACGATTCCACGAGCTTCTTCGAGCCCTTGGAAGACCTGCTGACGCCAGGGCCGACCTGTACCAACGTCAATGACTTCCGCGCTGTATTCATCGACGATTGAGATCGCACCTGCCCGCCGGGGCGGGCGCCGGGCCGCGTCGCGCCGGTTGGGCGCGAGCGCGATTCGGCGCGCGCTGATCCCGGCGCTGGCGGCGGCGTCGATCTTCGCCGCGACGACGCCCGCCGCCGCCGATTTCCGCCTGTGCAACCAGTCGGCGAGCCGGGTGGGCATCGCGCTCGGCTACAAGGACGGCGACGTCTGGGCCACCGAGGGCTGGTGGAACATCGGCGCCAAGAGCTGCGAGACGCTTCTGCGCGGGGACCTCGTCGCCCGCTTCTACTATGTCTACGCGATCGACTACGACCTCGGCGGGGAGTGGTCGGGGAAGGCCTTCATGTGCACGCGGGAGAAGGAATTCACCATTCGCGGCATCCAGGACTGCCTCGCCCGCGGCTTCGACCGCACCGGCTTCTTCGAAGTCGACACGCACGAGCAGAAGAGCTGGACGGTGCAACTCACCGAGCCGAAGAACAAGCATCCCGACCAGACCGCCGGCGCCAATATCGACGCCCCGCCGCTGCCGCCGCCCAAGCCCTGACGGGCGCGGCCTGTCCGGCGCCCGTCGTTGCGGGCTCGCGGTGGGATTTCTGCCAGACATATGCATCCGCCGCGGCGCGACCTTTGCGCGTCGCCGCGCTGGTGGACCGCTGTGAGGCGTAGCGGCCATTCGTGCGCCGGATGAGCAAGCCGCCGAACCACCCACGAAAATCCGGCCGCACCGCCCTGCCATTCGGTAGAGCAAATCCCGCGACGCTCCGGGCTTCTCGCCAGGCGGCGTCGCGGGCGAAGGCGTCGCGCTAGTCGATCGGCAGCGCGGTGAAGCGCACCTGGCCCTCGGCGTCGCTGATCATCAGCAGGGCCGAGCGGCGACCGTCGGCTTTCAGCTCGTCGATGCGCTTGGAGATATCCTGCGGCGTCTCGGTGGCTTCCTGATTGACCTCGACGATCAGGTTGCCGGCCACGAGGCCGCGATCGGCGGCCGGCGTGTTGGGCTCGACCGAGACGATGACCACGCCCTTCAGCTCGTCCTTGATCTTGAACTTGGTGCGCAGCTCCGGGGTCAGCTCGCTCACTTCGAGGCCGAGCATCTTGGTGGTCTCGGCGGGGGTGGTGTCGGGCTGCTCCTTCGGGGTCTCGTCGGTGGCCTCGGTGTCGTCGCCCTCGTCAAGGCGGCCGACGACGAGCTTCAGCGTCTCCTCCTTGCCGCGGCGGACAACGACCACGTCGACCTCCTTGTCGACCGGCGTGTCGGCCACGATGATCGGCAGCGAGCGCATGTCCTTCACCTCGTGGCCGTCGAAGGTGACGATCACGTCGCCGGCCTTGATGCCGCCCTTGGCGGCCGGGCCGTCATCGGTGACCGAGCCGACCAGCGCGCCGTGCGGCTTGTCGAGCGACAGGCTCTCGGCGATGTCCGGCGTCACCTGCTGGATGCGCACGCCGATCCAGCCGCGCCGCGTCTCGCCGTACTCCTTGAGCTGGGCGATGACGGGCGTCGCGGTGTTGGAGGGCACGGCGAAGCCGATGCCGATGGAGCCGCCCGAGGGCGAGATGATGGCGGTGTTGATGCCGATCACGTCGCCGTCCATGTTGAACAGCGGGCCGCCCGAGTTACCCCGGTTGATGGCGGCGTCGGTCTGCAGGAAGTTGTCGTAGGGGCCGGAATTGATGTCGCGGTTGCGGGCGGAGATGACGCCTACGGTGAGCGTGCCGCCGAGCCCGAACGGGTTGCCGATCGCCATCACCCAGTCGCCGACGCGCAGCGAATCCGAATCGCCGAACTTCACCGATTTGAGCGTTTTGCCGGGCTCAGGCGTCACCTTGAGCAGGGCGAGGTCGATCTTGGTGTCGCGCCCGACCAGCTCCGCCTTCAGCTTCGAGCCATCGGCGAAATTGGCGTAGATCTCGTCGGCGTCGGCGATGACGTGGTTGTTGGTGACGATGAGGCCGGACGGGTCGATGACGAAGCCCGAGCCGAGCGAGGAGACGCGGCGCGGCGTCTGGTCCTCGCCCTGCTGCTGCCGGCGCTTGAAGAACTCCTCGAAGAACTCCTCGAAGGGCGAGCCGGGCGGCAGCTCGGGTGTGGGCACGCCCCGCGAGGGCGCGACCGTCTGCGAGGTCGAGATGTTGACCACCGCGTCCATCACCCGCTCGGCGGTGTCGGCGACCGTGTCCGGCCCCTTGGTCGAGGCGGCATGGCCGGCGGCCGGCATGAGGGCGAAGGCGCCCGCCGCCAGCGTGGCGGCGAGGAGGAGGGCGCCGGCGCGGCGCGGCAGGGAAAGAGGCACTGCCCGGGCGAACGCCTGCAGCGGTGCGAGGGGCGAAGCTTCGGCGTCCCGCTTGCGCCGCCCGAGACCGTGAACCCGCTTCGTCATGCTGCCTCCTTCGCGCCGCGGCGCCGTGCCCGGCGGGCCGCCCGGTTGGCCGGGATGTGCACCACCTCAGCGGGAGACGCTTAACCGGGACGCGGTCCGATGCAAGCCAAAACCACGCGAGGCAGACGCGACGTCAGGCCGCCTCGACGGGCCGGCCGCGGTCCGCCCTCGCGCACCTTCGTACCGAGGCCGTGACGGGCGCCGTCAGCCGCGAATCAGCCAGACGATGAGCAGGCCGATGACGGCGCCGGCCAGCCCCGTAATGCGCAAGGGCATGTCGGGAAGCTGGTCGATCGCCTCCATGGCGCGGCGTACGGCACCGGGTGCCGCCGCCAGCATCAGTCCCTCGATCACCAGCACGAGGCCGAGCGCGACGACGAGATCGGCCATGGCCCGCGCGTCAGTTCGCGGGGGCGGGGCTGGGCTGCGAGCCCGTCTCCGGGGCCGGCGTTGCCGCCGGACCGGAGGAAGCGGGTGCCGGTGCGGCGGAAGCGCTGGGCGCCGACGGCGCCCCGGTGCCCGCAGGGACCGGGTTGTTGAAGAAACGGAAGAAATCCGAATCGGGCGCCAGCAGCATCCGGGTGTCGCCGGACTTCATCGAGGCTTCGTAGGCCTGCATCGAGCGGTAGAAGTCGAAGAAGTCCTTATCCTTGCTGTAGGCTTGGGCGAAGATCTCGTTGCGCTGGGCCTCGCCTTCGCCGCGCAGCTTGTCGGCGGTGGCGTTGGCCTCGGCGACGATGACGGTGGAATCGCGGTCGGCGCGGGCACGGATGGCCTGCGACGCCTCGCCGCCCTGGGCGCGGATCTCGGCCGCCTCGCGCTGACGCTCGGTCTGCATGCGCTGGAACACCGCCTGGCTGTTCGCCTCCGGTAGGTCGGCGCGGCGGATGCGCACGTCGAGGATGTTGATGCCGAAATTCTGCGCCTCGCGGTTCACCTGGTCGCGGATGCGGCCCATCAGCGCCTCGCGCTGGTCGCGCACCACCTCGATGAAGGTGGCTTCGCCCAGCACGCGGCGCAGCGCCGAGTTGAGGATGGTGGCGAGGCGCGAATTGGCACCCTCCACTGTGCCGACCGACTGGTAGAAGCGCAGCGGATTGACGATGCGGTAGCGCGCGAAGGCGTCGACCACGAGCCGCTTCTGGTCGGCGGCGATCACTTCCTGCGAGGGGTTCTCGAGGTCGAGGATGCGCTTGTCGACCAGGATCACGCTGTCGACCAGCGGGATCTTGGCATTGAGGCCGGGCTGCTCGATCACGCGCACCGGCTCGCCGAAGCGCAGCACCAGTGCCTGCTGGGTCTGGTAGACCTGGAACAGCGCCGAATAGAGGACGATCAGGACGGCGGCGGCGAGAATGGCGAGGATGAGGCCGATGCTGTGCTTCATTTCGCGGCTCCCTGCGTGGCCGGGGCCGGCTTGGCGGAGGATGGGCTGAGCGCGCCGAGCGGCAGGTAGGGTACGACCCCGTTGCCGCTCGCCTTCTGGTCGATGATGACCTTGTCCATGCCGCCGAAGACACGTTCCATGGTTTCGAGATAGAGGCGCTGACGGGTCACTTCCGGCGCCTTCTGGTATTCGGCCAGCACGCTGAGGAAGCGCGAGGCCTGGCCGCGCGCCTCGATGACCGCGCGCTCCTTGTAGCCTTCGGCGCCCTGGGTGATGCGGGCGGCCTCGCCGCGGGCCTCGGGCACGACGCGGTTGGCGTAGGCCTGGGCCTCGTTCTGCAGGCGCTCGGCGTCGGCGCGCGCGGCCTGCACGTCGCGGAACGAGTCGATGACCTGCTGCGGCGGGTCGACCTTCTGGAGCTGGACCTGGGTGATGAGGACGCCGGACTGGTAATCGTCGAGGGTCTTCTGCATCAGCTCGTGCACGGCGGTCTCGATGTTCTGGCGCGCGCCGGTCAGGATCGGCTGGATGTTCGTGCGCCCGACCACCTCGCGCATCGCGCTCTCGGCGACCGCCTTGATGGTGCCTTCGGGATTCTGGACGTTGAACAGGAAGTTGGCGGCGCCAATGTCCTCGGTCGAGCCGGCGGCGGCGGGCTTCACCATCCAGAACACGGCGAAATCGACGTCGACGATGTTCTCGTCGCCGGTGAGCATCAGGCTCTCCTCGGCGACGTCGCGCATGGCCGCGCCGCGACGGGGGTCGTCGCCGGTGCGGATGCCGATGTCGATGCGGTTCACGCGCGTGACCTGCGGGGTCAGCACGGTCTCGATCGGGTAGGGCAGGTGGTAGTTCAGGCCGGGATTCGAGGTCGCGACGAAGCGGCCGAAGCGCAGGACCACGCCCTGCTCGTCCGGCTCCACGCGGTAGAAGCCCGACAGCAGCCACGCGACGATGGCGAGGGCGACGACGAGGATGATGCCCTTGCCGCTGCCGAAGCCGCCGGGCATCGCACTGCGCAATTTTTCCTGGCCGCGGCGGATCAGGTCTTCGAGATCGGGAGAATTTGGTCCCGGCGATTGCGGGCCGGTGCCCCAGGGACCGCGCGGACCGCTGCCCCACGGTCCACCGCTCTGGTTCTTCCACGACATTGCGCGGCTACTCCGTTTGCGTGCCCGATCGCCCAGGCCCGCATACGCAGAACCGTGAGACGCCACCGTGCAGATCGATTCCGCGCTCTCCTTAGCGAGAAACGCGGGCGAGGCGGTTATAGGTGACGAGACACCGGGTTACAACGCGCCGTCGCGTGGCGTCATATGGGAATGTACGAAATGTTACGCAACGGTAGACCGCACGGGCATGCTGCGTTCGCCGTGATCGGCGCCGTCGCGCATGTTGGGAGAGTTGCGATAGTGGGCAAGCACATAGAGCCGTATCGCCGATGAAAGATTGCCCTGGTTCCGACCGGAATCGATGGAGGCGACGATCTCCGACAGCGTACTGCGCCGATTTGAGGCGATCTCCTTGAGCGCATCCCAGAACTGATCTTCAAGGCTTACGCTCGTCTTGTGCCCGGCAATAACGATCGACCGCTTCACCACAGGGCTCTTCATGTTTCATCCTCTCGAATTCGCCTATGGCCGTCCAGCAAGTTCGCCCGGCGCTGCTCCTGGGCAGACTCCGCCGTTTTCTGCGCCTTCGACCGGCCAAACTCCAAACGCCTGATCGCGGCAATTTGTTCCGCGGCTTCGCGACGAAGGCGCTTGCGATGTCGATGAAGGTTGATCAGATCCGCCATAAGTAGAATAATACCGCATCCGCCCAGATTGCTCTTCCGATATACCTCTAGTGCAGCAATTTGACCGCATACAGACTTTTTTTTGTCCGTGATTTGGTGGCCGGAAACCATTCGCCGGGCGGGCAGCCCCATCGTGAGTCGCGAATCTGTAGGTAATAGGCTTATCTCTACCTTGCGTTGCTTGAACTGCTCGGTTCAGTCTAGTCAGGTTGCGGACGGGAAGGGGTCACTTTCGCGCCGTGCAAGGCGGCGCAAGGCGTCGCGGCACGCCGGCGCCGCTCCCGGGCGCATCACGGCCTCGTGAAACGGGGTTGATATCTGCGTTTTCGGCTGGTCCGCCCACTCTCCGCAGGGCGCATTTGCGGGGCCTGCCCCGCATGCTAAACCCGGCCGCGCCCCAGGCCCTCGTGCCCGATTGGGACGGTTTTAAGGACGCGCTGATCCGAGAGGCTAAGAAATCATGAGCAAGACCCGCATCGAAACCGACACGTTCGGTCCCATCGAGGTGGAGGCGGACAAGTACTGGGGTGCGCAGGCTCAGCGCTCGCTCGGAAACTTCAAGATCGGCTGGGAGAAGCAGCCGCTGCCGGTGGTTCGCGCGCTCGGCGTCATCAAGCGGGCCGCGGCCGAGACCAATCTCGAGCTCGGCAGGCTCGACCCGGAGCTCGCCCGCGTCATCGTCGCCGCCGCGCAGGAGGTGATGGAGGGCAAGCTCGACGCCCATTTCCCGCTCGCCGTCTGGCAGACCGGCTCGGGCACGCAGTCGAACATGAATGCCAACGAGGTTATCTCGAACCGCGCGATCGAGATGCTGGGCGGGACGATGGGCTCCAAGAAGCCGGTCCATCCCAACGACCACGTCAATATGAGCCAGTCCTCCAACGACACCTATCCGACGGCAATGCACGTCGCTTGCGCGGAGGAGATCGTCCACCGGCTGGTCCCGGCGCTTCAGAAGCTGCGCAACGCGCTGAACGACAAGGCGCAGCAGTGGAAGGACATCATCAAGATCGGCCGCACCCACACGCAGGACGCGACGCCGCTCACCCTCGGCCAGGAATTTTCCGGCTACACCCAGCAGGTTGAGAACGGCATCGCCCGGATCGAGCAGACGCTGCCCTCGCTGATGGAACTCGCCCAGGGCGGCACGGCGGTCGGCACCGGGCTCAACGCGCCGGTCGGCTTCGCCGAGAAGGTGGCGGAGCGGATCGCCGCCATCACCGGGCTTCCCTTCACCTCGGCGCCGAACAAGTTCGAGGCTCTCGCCGCCCATGACGCGATGGTGTTCTCGCACGGCGCGATCAACACGGTCGCGGTGTCGCTGTTCAAGATCGCCAACGACATCCGCCTGCTCGGCTCCGGCCCGCGCTCGGGCCTCGGCGAGCTCGCCCTGCCGGAGAACGAGCCGGGCTCCTCGATCATGCCCGGCAAGGTGAACCCCACCCAGTGCGAGGCCCTGACGCAGGTGTGCGTGCAGGTGTTCGGGAACAATGCGGCGCTCAGCTTCGCCGGCAGCCAGGGCCATTTCGAGCTCAACGTCTACAACCCGGTGATGGCCTACAACTTCCTTCAGTCGGTGCGGCTGATGGCGGACGCCGCGGTGAGCTTCACCGACAATTGCGTCGTCGGCATCGAGGCGCGCGAGGACAATATCGAGGCGGCGCTGGAGCGCTCCTTGATGCTTGTCACGGCGCTGGCGCCGAAGATCGGCTACGACAATGCCGCCAAGATCGCCAAGACCGCGCACAAGAACGGCACCACGCTGCGCGAGGAAGCGGTCGGCGGCGGCTATGTGACGAACGAGGAATTCGACGCAATCGTGCGGCCGGAGAAGATGATCTCGCCCGGTTAACAGGCGTTCAGTTACATGAATGGCTGTTCATCTAAGTATCCGTAAGTTTCTACTGGAACATTACGGAAGTTTCACTTGGTAAGTTGCCGGTCGTGCGTCAGCATTGGCCTCACTTCGAAAGGAGATGAGGCCAATGAAACGCACGATCATTGCTGCTGCCGCAACTGCCCTTCTGGCGAGTGCCAGCTTTGCGGTCGCCCAATCGAACAACGCCGAGGCCCCCAAGCCGCCGACGGCCGAACAGCGGGCGGCGAATGCCGACGCGATGGCCGATGCGCGCATCGCGGCGCTGAAGGCGGGCCTGCGGCTGACGCCGGAGCAGGAGAAGCTGTGGCCGGCGCTCGAGACCGCGCTGCACGACTACGCCAAGGAGCAGTCCGGCTGGCGCCAGGAATGGCGTGAGCAGCACCGCGACTGGCGCGAGCAGCACCAGGCGATGCGCGGGCCGGGCCGGCCGGGTCCGGACGGCAAGCCGGCGCCGGGCCCCGGTGCGCCGCCTCCCGGCGCGCCCGGTCCCGACATGGGCCAGGCGCCGGGCGCGGGTCCCGATGCGGGTCCCGGTCCCCGGATGGGTGCCGGCCCCGCCGGTCCGGGTGGTCCGCACGGCGACGCCGTCGCCCGTCTGGAGAAGCGCGCCGACAGCATGGTCGAGCGGGGTACGGCCCTGAAGAAGCTCGCCGATGCCGCGGAGCCGCTCTACGGCACGCTCGACCAGGGCCAGAAGTTCCGCTTCAACCTGCTGTTCCGCGAGGCGCAGCAGGGCGGCTTCGGCCACGGTCCGCACCATGGCTGGGGTCCCGGCGGGCACGGCAAGGGCTTCGCCATGATGGGCGGGCGCGGCCACGGCCCGTGCGGCCCGGGCATGGGCCGGGGACCCGGAATGGGGCCTGGCATGGGTCCTGGGATGGGTCCTGGGATGGGTCCCGGCATGCACAACGGCATGGGGCCGGGCATGATGAACCCGGATGGCGGGCCGGCCGATGACGAGGGCGACACCCTCTGATCGCGGCACACGGACGGGGATCGCCGCCGGGCGGCGGTCCCTTGCCTGCGGACCACCGCCTGCCAGCTTCCTCGACGGTCGATTTGCAACGGAAAGCGCCGCCGGTTTCGACCGGCGGCGTGCCTATTCGTCGGCTAGGCGGACGAGGGCCTCGCCGCTGACGCGCTGCACCGTCCATTCGTCCATCGGCACGGCGCCGATGGAACGGTAGAAGGTGATCGCCGGCTCGTTCCAGTTCAGCACCCACCATTCGAAGCGGCCGAGGCCCTCGGCGACGCAGCGCTTCGCCAGATGGCGCATCAGCGCGGTGGCGATGCCGCGCCCGCGAAAGGCGGGGCGCACGAACAGGTCCTCGAGATAGAGCCCGTGGCGGCCGCGGAAGGTCGAGTAGTTATAGAACCACAGCGCGAAGCCGGCCGGCTCGCCCTCCCATTCCGCGATGTCGCAGAAGACGCGCGGGCTCGGCCCGAACAGGTCGCGCGCAATGTCTGCCTCGCCGGCCTCCACCTCGTGCAGCAGCTTCTCGTATTCGGCGAGCTCGCGCACGAAGGCGTGGATCAGGCCGGCATCGCCAGGACGCGCAGGACGGATGGCGAGCGACATGCCGTGATCCGTCAAACCGCCACCGGCGCCCGGATGGCGGGGTAGGGGTCGTAGGCCTCGATGGCGATGTCCTCGAAGCGGAAGGCGAACAGGTCGTCCACCGCAGGGTTGAGCTTCAGCCTCGGCAGGGGGCGCGGCGTGCGGGCGAGTTGCTCGCGCGCCTGGTCGACATGGTTGAGATAGAGGTGCACGTCGCCGAAGGAGTGGACGAAGTCGCCCGGCTCCAGCTTCGTCACCTGCGCTACCATGTGGGTGAGCAGGGCGTAGCTCGCGATGTTGAACGGCACGCCGAGGAACACGTCGGCGGAGCGCTGGTAGAGCTGGCAGGAGAGCCGGCCGTCGGCCACGTAGAACTGGAACAGGCAGTGGCAGGGCGGCAGCGCCATCTTCGGCACGTCGGCCGGGTTCCAGGCCGAGACGATCAGCCGGCGCGAATCGGGATTGCGGCGGATGTCGGTGACGAGCTGGGCGATCTGGTCGATCACCCCGCCGCGCCCGTCGGGCCAGCTCCGCCACTGCTGGCCGTAGACCGGGCCGAGATCGCCGTTCTCGTCCGCCCACTCGTCCCAGATCGACACGCCGTTGGCCTTGAGATAGGCGATGTTGGTGTCGCCGGCGAGGAACCACAGCAGCTCGTGGACGATCGACTTCAGATGCAGCTTCTTGGTGGTGACGAGCGGGAAGCCCTCCGACAGGTCGAAGCGCATCTGGTGGCCGAACACGGAATAGGTGCCGGTGCCGGTGCGGTCATCCTTGCGCGTGCCTTCGCGCAGGATCCGTTCCAGGAGCTCGTGATATTGCCGCATGGGCCTCTCATGTGCCGCGCCGCTCTCGTGGTTCGGGTCGGCCGTTGGCGTTTCGACCCACTATATATAGCGCGCAAGGGCGGGCGGCGCACGGCCACCCGCCCGTCGGTCCTGGTGTGAACCACAAGTTTTTGGCGTGTGCGCCGCGTCAGAAGGACGTCAGTCGCACAGGGTGCTCACGCGGATGAGGCCGGACCGGGTCTCGCGCTCCACCATGCGGCAGTCCGACGCCGGGGCGCGGCGGTTCACCGCGCGCGGCAGCGGCGCGGGATAGGGCGGCACCTCGCGGTACCAGCCATTGCCGGCATAGGGGCCCTCTGCCGGCTCGGCGACGATCACCTGCCGGGGCTCGTAGGCGGGCGGCCCATAGGCCGGGGCTTCATAGGCGGGCGCTTCATAGGCCGGGGCCTCGCGCACTACCACGCGCGGGGGCGGGGTCACGACATAGTCCGGCGCGTCGTAGGACGGCTCCTCGCGCACGATGACGGTGGGACCCGGCTCTGCCGGCACGGCGAGCACCGGCCCGGCGGGCTCGGTGGTGCGCACATAGACATCCTGGGCGAGGCCGGGCGTTGCCGAGAGGGCGCACAGGCCGAGGGTGGCGGCCACGCCGCTCATCGTCAGATTGGCGATCTTCATCGTTCGTCTCCGTGTCTGCTCCCCCAGACGGGACCAGAACGGCCGGCGGCGGCGGACGTTCCGCTGCGGGACGTGATCATTCTGCGGCGTTTTCGCGGCGCAGCAGGGGACATGCCGTCGGGCGGTAAGATACGGCGGCATCATCGGAACTTCGCGGCGGCGTGGTACTTGTCATCGAGGCCGGCGCCGTGCGCGCCCGCCCGACGTTGAGGAGGGAGCCCGATGACCGACACCGTGAAGGCCACCGACAGCACCAAGGCTCTGGCGAGCGAGTATCACCGCCTCGCCATGCATCTGAATCTTCTGGAGAAGGATGCGACCCATCCGCTCGACTTCAAGGTCGACGCCTCCAACACCTCGCCCGCGCTGGTGCTGCGCGCCGGCCAGTCGCTGCGCAGCGCCCATTCCGACGTGAAGCTCGACTACGAACTGATGCGGCAGATGCTGATGGAGACGCTCCGCGCGCGGCTCACCGAGCTCGACGAGAAGCTCGCCGGTACCGAGGGCGGCAAGCTGCCGATCGAGCGCCTGCAATATGGCGACCAGACCGAGGCCTGAGGCCGCCGGCGCATAGGTAACTGTGCGCGAGGCGCCCGCCCCCTTCCAAGCGGGAGGGGGAGCGCCTATATTCCGGGTGCCGGCGCAAGCCGGCTACGGCGATAAACGGTTACCGCAATAAACCTTTCGGACCCGGGGGCAGTACCCGGCGCCTCCACCCGAGCCCATCCCGCCCGCCTTTCGGCCCGGTGGGTTCCGGCGGGGGCGAAACAGGATCGACGAGGGCGTAAAGGGTAGGCTTTCGCTCGGCATGGTACCGCCGTCATCGGACCAAACATATAGTTGCCAACGACAACTATGCTCCGGTTGCTCAGGCCGCGTGAGCGGTTTGATCTCTGGGAAATAAGTCCTTGCGGGTAGCACTGTAAGGCGGGGTTCGGAGGCACCTGGCAACAGAAGCCTCCACTTTCTTTTAATCTTAGGTCCGGCTGGCGGTCGGGGCTGGAATCGGGTTCATTGCCGGCATGAGCGTCGATCTGATCCGTTATGACCTTCTCGTGCAGGACGCCTTGCGCGCCGTCGTGCGCCGCGTGCTGAACGACGTCGCCCAGGACGGCCTGCCCGGCGATCATCACCTCTACATCTCCTTCGACACCTGCGCGCCCGGCGTGCGGCTTTCTCCGCGTCTGAAGGAGAAGTACCCGGAAGAGATGACGATCGTGCTCCAGCACCAGTTCTGGGACCTGATCGTCAGCGAGACGTTCTTCGAGGTCGGCCTGTCCTTCAACGGCATTCCCGAGCGGCTGCACGTGCCGTTCTCCAGCCTGAAGGGCTTCTTCGACCCGTCGGTGAAATTCGGCCTGCAGTTCGAGCCGGCGCCGGACGAGGAGGAGGCCGAGGTCGAGGCGCCGCAGCCCGCGCCCGCCGCCATGCGCCCCACCTCCGTGCCGACCACGCGCGGCCCCGTTCCTGCCGCCCGGTCGTCGCAGGCGGAGGCGAAGCCCGCCAAGTCCGGCGCCCGGAGCGAGAGCGCACCGGCCGCTTCCGCCCGCCCGGAGCCGCGTCCCGTCGCGGCGGAGACGCGGCGCTCGCGCATCGGCGACGGCGACGAGGCCGGGGTCGACGTGGCGAAGGCCGAGACTTCCAAGGCCGCCGTGAAAGGCGAGAGTGCCAAGGGCGATAGTGCCAAAGGCAAGGGCGCGGCTGCCGACCAGGAACGCGCGGATGGCGCAAAGCCGGAAGCCGAGCCGGCGGGGAGCCCGTCCGGAGCCCAGGTCGTGCGGCTCGACGCGTTCCGCAAGAAATAGTGCTTGAACGATTAGTGGCGTGAGCGACATGCGTGATGTGATCGTTGTCGGCGCCGGCGCCGCAGGTCTCGCCGCGGGCGCCCGGCTGCACCAGCGCGGGGCCGACGTCATCGTGCTGGAGGCGGCCGAACGCACCGGCGGGCGCGCCTTCACCGACACGACCAGCCTCGGCGTGCCGTGGGACCAGGGCTGCCACTGGCTGCACTCGGCGTCCGTCAATCCGCTGCGCGCTGCCGCCGACGAACTCGGCCTCTCCTATCTCAAGCGCGGCACGCGGCAGGCCCGGGCGACCCATCTCGGGGATCGCTGGGCGGACGAGGCCGAGCGCGAGGCTGCGTGGCGCTCGATCGACGCCGCCTTCACCGCCGTCCACCGGGCCGGCGAGGAGGGGCGTGACATCGCCGCCAGCGAGGTGATGGACCCGGCCGACCCATGGTACCGGCTGGCGCGGCACTGGATGACGCTGATGTCTGCCGCCGAGCCGGAGCGGCTCTCGACGCTCGACTACGCCGCCTATGGCGACACCGGCGAGAACTACCCGGTCGAGCGCGGCTACGGCGCGCTGGTGCAGGCGGCGGCGGCGCGGATGGCGCCCGACCTGCCGGTCGTGACCGGCTGCCCGGTGAGCCTCGTGGACTGGTCCGGCAGCGGGGTCGGCGTGGAGACGCCGCGCGGGCGGCTCCTCGCCCGGCTCGCCATCGTCGCTGTGCCGACCACGGTGATCGCGCGCGGCGGGCTGCGTTTCGCCCCGCTGCTGCCGCCGGACCTCGCCGAGGCGTTCGAGGCGCTGCCGCTCGGCGCGGCGGAGAAGGTCGGGATCCGGTTCGACGGCGACGTCTTCGGCGTCGGCCCGACCAGCTATGTCGACACGATCGACCTGCGCGATGCTGCGCGCCGGCCGATCAATTTCGTGCTCAACCCGTTCGGCGCGCCGATGGCGATCGGTCAGCTCGGTGGCGACAATGCCGCCGGGCTCGTCGCGGCGGGCCCTCAGGCAATGGAGGATTTCGCCATGGCCGCGCTCACCGACGCCTTCGGTGCGGATATACGTCGTCGCGTCACCGGCGTGGCGACCACCAACTGGGTTTCCAACCCGCTCATCGGCGGCGCCTATAGCTGCGCGCTGCCGGGCCTCGCGCCGCTGCGCGCCCGGCTCGGCCAGACGCTCGGCGAGCGGGTGATGTTCGCCGGCGAGGCGGTCTCGCCGCACGCCTATTCGACCGCCCACGGCGCCCACCAGACCGGGCTTGCCGCCGCCGAGGCGGCGCTGGCCCAGCTCACCGGGAAAGCGGCATGAGCGGGACCGAGAACGGCACGCCGCCGACCCTCGCCATCGTCGCGGCGATCGCCGCGAACGGGGTGATCGGGCGCGGCGACCAGCTGCCCTGGCACATTTCGGGCGATTTGAAGCGGTTCCGGGCCATCACCTGGGGCAAGCCGATCCTGATGGGGCGGCGCACCTTCGACGCCATCGGCCGCCCGCTGCCGGGCCGCACCACGATCGTCATCACCCGCGACACCGGCTTCGTCACGCCCGACGGCGTGATGGTGGCGCCGACGCTCGGCGCGGCGCTGGAGAAGGCGGAGCGCGAGGCGGAGCGGATCGGCGCCGACGAGATCGTCGTGGTCGGCGGGGCGCAGATCTATGCCCAGGCCCTGCCGCTGGCGAACCGGCTGCGGCTGACCGAGGTGCACGGCACGCCGGAGGGCGACATCCACTTCCCCGATTTCGACCGGGCGCAGTGGCGCGAGGTCGCCCGCGAGGAGCCGCCGCAGGGCGAGAAGGACGACTTCGCCGTCAGCTATGTGGATTACGAGCGGGTCTGAGCGGGACCCCGCTCAGATCGGCCGACCCTCGATCTTGAGCGAGAGGGTCTTCTCCATGTCCTCGACCGATTCGAGGTGGGGATAGATGGCGAGCGCCCGGCGCGCGGCCTCGAGCGCATGCTTGTCGTCGCCGATCTGCTTGCAGATGATGGCGATGCCGGCCCACGCGCCGTAATGGCGCGGCTCGCGGGTGACGACCTGCTGCAGGTCCGCCAGCGAATCGGAGAAGTCTTCCTGCAGGAAGAACACCGTCGCGCGCTTGTTCCACGCTTCCAGATGATCGGGCTCGATGCGGATCACCGCGTCGAGCAGCTCGATCGCGAGGTCGTAGTCCTTCACCTCGGTCGCGAGCGCCGCGCGGCCCATCAGCAGGTCGGCGGTCGCGCTGCCGCTCGGGGCCAGCGCGATGTCGATCCGGTCGGCGATGGCCTTGGCCGAATCCTTGTCCGGCGCTGCCTTCAGCGCCGCGAACAGGGCGTCGAGCCGCTTCTTGGGGTCGGGTTCGGCCTTGGCCTGCGCTTCCAGCCCGTTGTCCTGCTTCGCGGCGCCGGTGGTCGCGTTCTCGTCCGGCCCGTCGGGGGTGGCGACGTCGGGATTGGTGTCCTCCGGACCGGTGATCTCGGGATCGACGAGGCCGGGGTCCGCAGGCTCTTCCTCCGGCGTCACGCCGGGGGTCTGGACCTGAAGGAGGCGCTCGAGGCCGGCGGCCCGGCGCGTGTCGCCATGCACCGTTGCCGGCGGCTGGTCGGCCGGCGATTGGGCGGAAAGGGCCAGTGCGGACGGGGCCGGAAGGGCGACCGGTGCCGCGGCGATCATCAGGGCAGCAAAAAGGGCGCGCATGGCTCCAGTGTAGGAGCGATGGCGCCCTCGTCAATTCTTGGCCGACCCAGCCGCGAAAACGTGAACGCGGCTGCCCGGAACGCCCGGCCCCGGTGGACGGCGAACCGTCCCCGAAGCCGCTGGGCGCGAAGCCTCAGCCCTGGCGGGCCTTGAAGCGCTTCTGGGTCTTGTTGATGATGTAGACGCGGCCCTTGCGGCGCACCAGACGGTTGTCGCGGTGACGGCCGAGCAGCGACTTGAGGGAATTACGGATCTTCATGACACTTAACCTTCGGATCGATAGCGCCTGCGCATGAGACGGCGCCTCCATGGCCGCGCCCCGATCCGCCAGCTTGCTTGAATTCGAGGCCCGGCTGATAGCGGAGCGGAGGGGCTTTTGTCAATCCGCCGTCGGGCGATCGGCCCCGACTTTGCGGGGATTGGCGGCCTTGCCGATCATTCCGAGATGGGTGTGGCCGAAAGCGTCGGGATATTTGAGCCCGTAGCCGAGCGCGCGGTCGAGCCCGTTATGGGCGAACCAGATCGCGGCGAGCGCCCCGAGCCACGGATCGGCGAGGAGATAGCCGGCCGCCGCGAGCAAGGCCGGGCCGATATGGGTGTGCACGCCGTTATAGAGCCGGGCGCCGGTGGCCGGGCCGGCGAGATAGCCGGCCATGGCGAGGTCGGGCGCGAGGAACAGCAGCGCGAACAGCCACCAGCTCTGCCCGAGCGTGGCATAGGCGAGTACGCCGCCCGCCAGCACCGCGAGGCCCTCCAGCCGCAGCAGCACGGCAGGGGTGCCGCGGACGGTGCCGGAGGCGGGGTCGGGCGCGGGCTCAGGCGCGGCGCCCATGGCGGTTCAGCTCCCGCCGTGGCGGCGCTTGTAGGGCGCCATGCCCTCGCGGGCGAGTTCGTCCGCGCGCTCGTTCATCGGGTCGCCGGCATGGCCCTTCACCCAATGCCAGTGGATCTCGTGGCGGGCGATGGCCGTCTCCAGCCGCTCCCACAGATCGACGTTCTTCACCGGCTTCTTGTCGGCGGTGCGCCAGCCATTGCGCTTCCAGCCGGCGACCCACTTGGTGACGCCGTTGCGCAGATATTCGCTGTCGGTGTGGAGGTCGACCGTGCAGGGGCGCTTCAGCGCGTCGAGCGCCTCGATCGCCGCGGTCAGCTCCATGCGGTTGTTGGTGGTGGGCGATTCGCCGCCGGAGAGTTCCTTCTGCGCGCCGGCATAGCGCAGGATCGCGCCCCAGCCGCCGGGGCCGGGATTGCCCGAGCAGGCGCCGTCGGTCCAGATCGCGACGATGCCCTTCGCGGCCTCGCGCGGGGCGTCGTCGTCGAAGACGCGCGCGGTGCCCGGGGCCGTCTTCACGCCGCGCTCCCGGCGAGGGCGATGCCGTAGTCGCGCACGCTGCGCACCGCGCGGTGGAAGCGCAGACGGCGCAGATAGTCCTTCGGGTCGTGCGGGCGCACCAGCGCGCCGGGCGGCACGTTCAGCCAGTCGACGAGGCGGGTGAGCAGGAAGCGCAGCGCCGCGCCGCGGCACAGGAGCGTGAGGGCGTCGATCTCCGCCGGCTCCAGCGGGCGCTCGGCCTGGTAGGCGGCGAGCAGGGCGCGGCCCTTGGTCTGGTTGTAGGCGCCGTCCGGCTCGAAGCACCAGGCGTTCAGGCAGATGGCGATGTCATAGGCCAGCAAATCGTTGCAGGCGAAGTAGAAGTCGATCAGCCCCGAGAGCCTTCCGTCGGTGAAGAAGACGTTGTCGGGGAACAGGTCGGCATGGATGACGCCGGCGGGAAGCCCGGTGGGCCAGTTAGGCTCCAGCGTCGCGAGCTCGTCGGCGATGAGGGCGGCAAGGCCCGGCGCCACCGTGTCCGCGCGCGCCTCGGCCTGCTCGAACAGCGGTCGCCAGCCGGGCACGGAGAGCGCGTTGGCGCGGTGGAAGGCGGTGAAGTCGGCGCCGGCCTTGTGCAGCCCGGCGAGCGCGGTGCCGAGTGCGGCGCAATGGCCGGCGGAAGGCCGGCGCACCGAGGTGCCGATGAGGAAGGTGGCGATCGCGGCCGGGCGGCCGGCGAGCGTGCCGAGCGCGGCCCCGGCGCGGTTCTTCACCGGCTGCGGGCAGTCGATGCCGCGGCTGGCGAGGTGCTCCATCAGCCCTATGAAGAAGGGCAGGTCGGCCGGGTTCACCCGCTTCTCGTAGAGGGTGAGGATGAAGCTGCCGGCCTCGGTCTGCAGCAGGTAGTTCGAGTTCTCGACGCCCTCGGCGATGCCCTTGAAGGCACGCAGGCGGCCGATCTCATAAGTGGCGAGGAAGGCTTCGAGCTCTTCCGGGGAAACGTCGGTGTAGACGGCCATGGGATTATTCGGCGGCGTCCGGACGGAGCTGGCGGGGGAGGGGGAAGAAGACGTCCTCATGGGCGGTGTAGACGGTCTCGACCCGCACTGTGAAGCGTTCGGCGAAGGCGTCGATGATCTCCTCCACCAGCACTTCCGGCGCCGAGGCGCCGGCGGTGATGCCGAGCGAGGCGATCGAGCCGAACACGTCCCAGTCGATGTCGCCGGCACGCTGCACCAGCAGGGCGGCGCGGCAGCCCTCGCGCTCGGCCACCTCGCGCAGGCGCTGCGAGTTGGACGAGTTCGGCGCGCCGACCACGATCATCGCCTCGACCTGCGGCGCCACCCGCTTCACCGCCTCCTGGCGGTTGGTGGTGGCGTAGCAGATGTCTTCCTTGTGCGGGGCGACCATGGAGGGGAAGCGCGCGCGCAGGATGGCGACGATCTCGGCCGTGTCGTCGAGCGAGAGCGTGGTCTGGGTGGTGAAGGCGAGGTTCCCGGGATCGCGCGGCGCGAAGCTGCGGGCCTGTTCGGCGGTCTCCACCAGCGTGACCGCGCCGGCGGGGAGCTGGCCCATGGTGCCGATCACCTCGGGGTGGCCGGCATGGCCGATCAGCACCACCTCGCGGCCCCTCTTGAAATGGACGACCGCCTCGCGATGGACCTTGGTCACCAGCGGGCAGGTGGCGTCGATGGCGAAGAAATTGCGCTGCGCGGCCTCCTCCGGCACCGACCGGGCGACGCCGTGGGCGGAGAAGATGACCGGCGCGCTGGTGCCCGCGGGCACCTCGTGCAGTTCCTCGACGAAGATGGCGCCCTTCGCCTTCAGCCCCTCGACCACGTATTTGTTGTGCACGATCTCGTGGCGCACATAGACCGGCGGGCCGTAGATCTGCAGCGCGCGCTCGACCGCGTCGATCGCACGCACCACGCCGGCGCAGAAGCCGCGCGGGGCGCAGAGCAGGATGCGCAGATCGGGCTTTGGGGCGGCGCTCATCATACGGTCCATCGGGGGTTCGCCACCGTCATGGGTGGCGGCGCCCTCCGTGTCAAGCGCGCGCGGCGCCCCGCTGCCCTGGCGCTGCGCTCAGGAATTCTTGCGGAACACGCCGACCAGGTCGAGCTTCACCTCGTCCGATACCAGCGGAACGGCGACGCCGAGGCCGAAATCGCTGCGCCTGAGCGTCGCGGTGGCGGTGAAGCCGATCTCCTCGCGCTTGCTGCGCGGGTTGATGCCGGCGCCGAACAGGCTCACCTCGAGCGTCACCGGGCGCGTCACGCCGTGCAGCGTGAGCTCGCCCTCCACGGTCGCCTTCGCCCCGTGCGGCGTCACCTTGGTGGACTTGAAGGTGGCGGACGGGAACTTCGCCACGTCGAAGAAGCCGGGGCTGCCGAGATCCTGGCCGAAGCTCTTCGAGGTGACGGCGAGGGTCGAAATCGGGATGGAGAGCTGGAGCGTCGCCGCCTGCGGCGCCTTCGGGTCGAGATTGAGCGTGCCTTCGCCCGCGCCGAACATGCCCGAGAGCGGGGAGAGGCCCAGATGGTCGACGGTCCAGATGATCTGCGTGTGGTTGGTGTCCACGCCGTAGGTGCCGCCGGAGATGCGGGCGACGTCCGCCTTGCCGGGCATTTCCTGCGCCGCGGCCGGCACGGCGAGCCCCAGCGCGAACGCCAGCGCCAGTAGGGGTAGCGGTTTCATCGACATTCGTTCCGTTTCTGCCGGGCGCAGGGCGTGGCCGCCCGCGCCGCCCATGGGATCAACACGGTCGGCGCGAGGCCGATCCGTGTGCTATTTATTTCGTGAAGCGGGCGCCGCGTTGCTAAATCCTTCCTAAGCGGCGCAAATGTTCCGGGCGCGGCCGAAAGCGACAGGCGAGGCCGTCGTCGGGGCGGGCGGCGTCTTTGCGTTTGCAGGATGGAAGCGGCGCGCCTATATTTAAGTCATCCCGGTCATCGTGAGACGGTCCGTGGCTCCGCCCCAGTCGGGCGGCGGAGCGCGTGAGACTGCTTGTCTGGCCGAACCAATCTTTGAGGAGACGCGTCCCATGGCGAACGCCCCCCTGATGCCGAAGGCCACCGCCGTGTGGCTGGTCGAGAACACCGCGCTGACGTTCGACCAGATCGCCGACTTCTGTAAGCTTCACGTGCTCGAGGTGAAGGGCATCGCCGACGGCGAAGTCGCCCAGGGCATCAAGGGGCTCGACCCGGTGACGACCGGCCAGCTCTCGCGCGAGGAGATCGAGCGCGCCGAGCAGAACCCGAATCACCGGCTGAAGCTGCTGGAGCCGAAGGTGAAGCTGCCCGAGGCCAAGCGCCGCCGCGGCCCGCGCTACACCCCGGTCTCCAAGCGCCAGGACCGGCCGAACGCCATCCTCTGGCTGCTGCGCAACCATCCCGAGCTCAAGGACAGCCAGATCATGCGTCTGGTGGGCACCACCAAGACCACGATTGAATCGATCAAGGAGCGCACCCACTGGAACGCGGCGAACCTGACGCCGATGGACCCGGTGACGCTCGGCCTGTGCTCGCAGATCGACCTCGACATCGAGGTGCAGCGCTCCTCCAAGGACCGCCCGGCGGCCGCCGCCGGCGAGGGTGGGGCGACGCTGCTGCCCGCCGACGTCACCACCGGCGCCGGTGCCCAGGAGCCCTTCGTGCCGGCGCAGAAGCCGCGCGAGGAGGCGATCGACCTCGAGACCGTGTTCGCCAAGCTGGGCGGCTCGCGCAAGAGCGAAGCCGAGGACGAGTGAGCCTTCCGGCTGCGGCGGGACGAGGGCTCCCGCGCGGCGGAAACGCCTTTCCGGCGGAATAAAAAAGGGGCGCACCGGCGCCCCTTTTGTTTTGTCCGTTCGTCTCGCGAGCGTCCGCTCCGGCGGGCCCCGCCGGCGCCTAGGCCGCCGAGGCCTTCGGCAGCCCCCGCGCGCTCAGCGCGGCGGCGATCTCGTCCAGCGAAGAGGGATCGTCGATCGTCGCCGGCATGTTCCAGGGCTCGGCATCGGCGATCTTCTTCATGGTACCGCGCAGGATCTTGCCCGAGCGCGTCTTCGGCAGGCGGTGCACCGCGATGGCGATGCGGAACGCCGCCACCGGGCCGATGCGCTCGCGCACCAGGGCGACGATCTCGCTCTCGATCTCGTTCGGCGCGCGCGCCACGCCCGCCTTCAGCACCACGAAGCCGCAGGGCACCTCGCCCTTGAGCTCGTCATGGATGCCGATCACCGCGCATTCGGCCACGTCCGGGTGGGAGGCGAGGACCTCCTCCATGCCGCCGGTGGAGAGGCGGTGGCCGGCGACGTTGATGATGTCGTCCGTGCGCCCCATGATGAAGAGCTGCCCGTCGGCATCGCAAAAGCCGGCGTCGGCGGTCTTGTAGTAGCCGGGGAACTCGGCGAGGTAGCTTTCCCGGAACCGCTCGTCCTGCTGCCACAGCGTGGGGAGGCAGCCGGGCGGCAGCGGCAGCTTGATCGCGATCGAGCCCATCCGGTTCGGGCCGACGTGGTGGCCGCCCTCGTCGAGGATGTCGACCTGGTAGCCGGGCATGGGCACGCCGGTCGAGCCGACCTTGATGTCGAGCGCGCCGAGGCCCACCGGGTTGCCGGCGATGGCCCAGCCGGTCTCGGTCTGCCACCAGTGATCGACCACCGGAATGCCGAGCCTGGTCTCGGCCCAGACCACCGTGTCCGGGTCGGCGCGCTCGCCGGCGAGGAACAGGGTGCGCAGGGTGGACAGGTCGTAGTCCTTCATCAGGAGGCCCTCCGGGTCCTCCTTCTTGATCGCGCGCAGCGCGGTCGGCGCGGTGAACAGCGCGGAGACCTTGTATTCCTCGATCACCCGCCAGAACACGCCGGCATCGGGCGTGCCGACCGGCTTGCCCTCGAACAGCACCGTGGTGCAGCCGGCGAGCAGCGGCGCATAGACGATGTAGGAATGGCCGACCACCCAGCCGATGTCGGACGCGGACCAGAACACCTCGCCGGGCTTGACGTCGTAGAGCCCCTCCATCGACCAGCGCAGCGCCACCATGTAGCCGCCGGTGTCGCGCACCACGCCCTTCGGCTTGCCGGTGGTGCCGGAGGTATAGAGGATGTAGAGCGGGTCGGTCGCCGAGACGGTGGCGCATTCCACGCCGCGTGCGCTCGTCGCCACCTTCTCGCGCATCGTCGCCCAGTCGAGATCGCGGCCCTCCTTGAGGCCGGCCTCGGCCTCGGGGCGCTGGAAGATGACGCAGGCCGAGGGCGCGTGCTTGGCGATGGTCAGCGCGAGGTCGAGCAGCGGCTTGTAGGCGACGATGCGGTTCGGCTCGATGCCGCAGGAGGCGGAGAGCACGACCTTGGGCCGGGCGTCGTCGATGCGGCTCGCCAGCTCCGCCGCCGCGAAGCCGCCGAACACCACCGAATGCACCGCGCCGATGCGCGCGCAGGCGAGCATCGCGAACACGGCCTCGGGGATCATCGGCATGTAGATGACCACCCGGTCGCCCTTGCCGACGCCGAGCTCGCGCAGCACCCCGGCGAGGATGCGCACCTCGCGCAGCATCTCGGAATAGGTGACGGTGCGCTTGGCGCCCGTCACCGGGCTGTCGTAGTAGATCGCCGGCTGCTGGCCGCGCCCGGCGTCAACATGCCGGTCGAGCGCGTTGTGGCAGACATTGGTGAGGCCGCCGACGAACCAGCGGCCATAGACGCCGAGCGCGGGATCGAAGATCGCGCGCGGCTCGGCGATCCATTCGATGGCGCGGGCGGCGTCGCCCCAGAAGCCTTCGGGATCGTCGATCGAACGGGCATGGATGGCGGGGTAGCGGCTCGCGCGATCGGGGCGTGGCTCGGCGGACATGGTGGCGTCTCCAGGGGACCGGTTGTTCTTCTTGTTCTCGACCCGAGAATTCCGGCCCGCGGCTGTGATTTCAAGAAGGCGGAAATGCTTACGACCTTGGTCGATGCCGGAAATCCTGTCGGGCGGCCTGTCGTGGGGCCCGGTTCCGGAAGGGGTCCGAAATACAAACCGCCGGCCTGCGAGGCCGGCGGCGGAGTTAGTTTCGCCAGGTACTCCGCTCAGTGGAGCGGCGAGCCTCTGAGCCGCGTGATTTCGTCCTTCAGATGAAGCTTGCGGCGTTTCAGGTCCATGACCCGGACTTCATCGGAGCCCGGTCGGGCTACTTCCTCCCGTAACTCCTTCTCGAGCGCCTGGTGGCGACGTTCCAACTCCGCAACATGCGCCTGCATGGACATGGACAATATCTCCCTGTCTCTGGAAGTGAACGTCATCAGTCTGTCACTTGCGGCTAGCGCTGTCGACGAAACGATGCGCTGCACCGCAACACGGCGGCGTGCGGGCGGCCGTATTGCGGGGCGGCGGAAGGACGGCGATACTGCGCGAAACGCCCCGGCCGGAACGGGGCGAGTCGGTCGCGGTTCGAGCGTTAGGCACAGATGACGGCGGATGAGGAACGCGAGCTTCGGGCCCTTCTGGAGCGCCTGAAGCAGGAGCATCGCGATCTGGATGCAGCGATCGAGGCGCTCCACGAGATGCCGGGCAACGATCAGCTCCAGCTCGCCCGCTTCAAGAAGCGCAAGCTGGCGCTGAAGGACCGGATCAGCTTCGTCGAGGACCAGATCTGCCCCGACATCATCGCCTGAGCGGCGGGGGTGCCCCGCCGGGCGGCCCCGGCGCGCGAGGCTTCATGCGCGCCGGAGCCTGATGGTCAGAACTGCGTGAGCAGCACGTCGGCGTTGGTCTTGTCGGCCTTGCTCGGCACGTCCTCGACATTGAGGACCAGCACCTCGCCGTCGTCGACCAGCATGGAGTAGCGCTTGGAGCGCACGCCGAGGCCGGCGGCCGCGCCGTCGAAGTCGAGGCCGAGCGCCTTGGCGAACTCGCCATTGCCGTCCGAGAGGAAGAGGATCTTGCCGCCCGCATTGGAGGCCTTCTCCCAGGCCGCCATCACGAAGGGGTCGTTGACCGCCGTCACCGCGATGGTGCTGACGCCCTTGGCGAGGATCTCGTCGGCACGGGCGATGAAGCTCGGCAGGTGGTTCTTGTGGCAGGTCGGCGTGAAGGCGCCGGGCACGGCGAACAGCACGACCTTCTTGTTCTTGAAGACCTCGTCCGTGGACTTCGGCACCGGCCCGTCGGCGGTGGCGACACGGAACGTGGCGCTGGGAAGCATGTCGCCAACCTTGATCGTCATGGGCTTTTCCTTTCGACGCAATGATTTCACGCGGGTCGGCGGGCCGCGGCCGCAGGCTCCGCCCGGCCGCGATCATACGCGCGCGGCGGCGGAGCCGCACGGGCCCGCTGGCGCAGTAGCATAGTCATTTCCCGCTTCTCGGGAAGAAGCTTCAGTGCGTGGAAAGCGGGGCTTCGACCTCGACCGCCCGGCTGCCGTCGGTCAGGGTGAAGCGCAGCGGCGTGGTGGCGATGTCGGCGCCGTCGGGCACCCCGTCGACCGGGAGCACGAACACGATCTTGCCGTCCGGGCCGGCCTCGCGGGTGGGGAGCGGCAGCGCCCAGCTCTCGTCCGGGCCCTCGACGAACAGGTCGGCATGGTCGGCGTTCGAGGTCTTGGCCTCGATGCGGATCGACTTGTCGTCGCCCGCCTGCTCCAGCACCGCGGTCTCGATGGCCGGCGTGCCGCTGGCGCCGAGCGCGGCCGGCTTCGGCACGCTGGCAAGCGCGGCGGCGAGCGCGGGGGAGGGGGCATCGCCGCCGGGCGGAAGGTCGAGGCTGAGGGTGGCGTTGGCCGGCTGGCAGATCTTCTCGCAGACGGCGAAGTCGAGATTGAGCTTCAGCGTCACGGGCTTGGCCGCGTCGGTCGGCGTGACCTCGATCGGGATCACGACGTCCTTCTTGTAGCCGATGGACAGGCTCCCGCCCTCGTCGAAGCGGATCGGCGCCGGCCAGAGGATCTTCACGCCGCCGACATTCTGCGAGCCCGACCAGTCGAAATGCGGGGGCACGCCGGCATCGCCCGGATAGCGCCAATAGGTCTTCCAGCCCGGGGCGAGGCGGATCTCGACGCCGCCGGTCAGCGAGGCGTGGTCGGCCGGCCCGCCGATGAGGCGCACCGCGGTGCCGTCCGGCGCGGACCAGTCGGAGGCGGCTTCGGCGCGCGCGGCACGGGTGCCGAACGGCACGAGCGCGGCGGTGGCGAACAGGGCGAGGACGATCGGAAAGCTGCGAGACATGACCATGGCGATAGCCTCTCCCGCCGCGGCGCGAAAGTATGCGGCCCGCACTTTCGTGTGAGCCCCTCGGCACCCCAAAGCCGGGGCCGGCGGCGCGGGGTTGAAAATGCGCCACTTGGGTTTACGCTTTCCTTCATGTTGATGGGACGAGGAAGCGACGAGGGTGCCGGCGGCGGGTCCGGCGGGACCTTCCTTGACGGACAGATGCTGGTCGCCATGCCCGGCATGCGCGACGAACGCTTCGCCCGTGCCGTGATATATCTGTGCGCGCACTCGCCCGAGGGGGCGATGGGCATCATCGTCAACCAGCCGGCAAATCACATCAATTTCACCGACCTCTTGGTGCAGCTCGACGTGATCCCGCAGGAGGAGCGCATCCACCTGCCGAACAGCGCCGGCGGGGTGAAGGTGCTGCGCGGCGGCCCGGTGGAGACCGGGCGCGGCTTCGTGCTGCACAGCGCCGACTTCTTCATCCAGGATTCGACGCTGCCGATCGACGACGGCATCTGCCTCACCGCGACGCTCGACATATTGAAGGCGATCGCGGCCGGCGGCGGGCCGGCGAGCGCGGTGCTGGCGCTGGGCTATGCCGGCTGGGCGCCGGGGCAGCTCGAGAACGAGATCCAGCAGAATGGCTGGCTGCACTGCCCGGCCGACACGGCGCTGGTGTTCGGTGCCGACACCGCAGCGAAATACGAGCGCGCCCTGCGCAAGATCGGCATCGATCCGGGCATGCTCTCTTCCGATTCCGGCCACGCCTGACGCGCGCCCGGACGGGTCACGTCCGGCAATGGCGAGCCGCTCGCCATGCGCGGTGGCCGGGCGGCCTCCCACGAAATGCCTTCGAACCGGGATTCGCCAGCGAGCCCCGCATGCGTTGCGGCGAGGGCCGGAAGTCGGCCGGCTCAGGACGTCGGTTTGGACTGGGCGAGGGCGGGGCTCGTCGAGGGCGCGGCGCCCGGGCCGGCGCCGGCCGATCCACCCGTACCCGCCGGATTGCCGCCCGGCGGCTTGGAGTCCGCCGGCTTGGCGTCCGCCGTTCTGGCGGGCGCCGGGCGCGGGGGAGCGGGACGCGGCGGGGGCTGGTCGCCCCGAACGGGCGCAGCCGCCGGAGGCTGGCCGCGGACCGCGCCGGTCTTCGCCGTGGCGGCGTTCGGCGGAGCACTCGTCGCCCCATTGGGCGCGCCGCCCGCCGGGGCGCCTTCGACCGCGCCCGGCCGGGCATCGGGCTGAGGCCGCGCGTTGGCCGCCGCTTCCGCCGTGGCTGCACTGGCGCCGGCCTCGGCCGGCTCGCCCGGCGCCGCGCTGCGGGTGCTCGTGCGGCTGACGCCGCGGGCGGCGGCGCGCGAGAGCTGGCGCCCGCGCTCGGACAGCGCGCGCCCGCGCTCCATCAGCGAGGGCGGCGTACCGTCGGCGATGATGAGCTTGCGCGCTTCGTCCGCGTTCATCGGCTCGCCGAACAGGCGGCCCTGGCCGAAGCGGCATCCGAGCTTGCCGAGCGCGACCGCGGCCTGCTCGGTCTCGATCCCCTCGGCGACGATGTCCATGCCGAGATCGTGCGCCATGTTGATGATGGTGCGCAGGATGATCGGCCGCTGCGCCTTGTTGCCGTTGCGCCCCAGCGCCTTCATGAAGGTGCGGTCGACCTTGATGGTGTCGAAGGGGAAGCGCTGCAGATAGGCGAGCGAGGAATAGCCGGTGCCGAAATCGTCCAGCGACAGGCCCGCGCCCAGCTCGCGCATCCGGGTCAGGATCTGCGCGGCATATTCCGGGTTCTCCATCGCCAGCGACTCGGCGAGTTCCAGCTTCAGCGTGCCGGGCGCCACCACGTTGCGGGCGAGCACCGCCTTGATGTCCTGCAGCAGGTCGTGGCGCAGCATCTGGCGCGAGGAGATGTTGACCGAGACGAAGATCGGCTCGCTGCGCGAGGCGCGCTGCCAGCCGCCGAGCTGGCGCGCCGCGCTGTCGAGCAGGAACAGGCCGAGATCGACCACCAGCCCGGTATCCTCGGCGATGGTCAGGAAGTCGTCGGGGCCGAGCGTGCCCAGGCTCGGGTGCTGCCAGCGGGCCATGGCTTCGAAGCCGGCGACGGCGCGGCTCGAAAGGTCGACCACCGGCTGGTAGACGACGTTGATCTCGCCGCGCTCCAGCGCCTGGCGCAGATCCTCCTCCATGCTCAGGCGGTCGAGCTTGTGGGTGCGCATGCTCGGGCGGAACACCTCGATGCGGTCGCCGCCCACGCGCTTGGCGAAGAACATCGCCAGTTCCGCGTCCTTCAGCATCTCGCCGGGCGAGCGCTTCTGGCCGTCCGCCAGCACGAGGCCGATCGAGGCGGTGATGAAGATCTCTCGGTCGCCGAAGGTGATGGGCGCGCGCAGCGTGCGCCGGAGCGTGTCGGCGAAGGCGGTGATGCGCTCGGGATCGCGCTCGGACAGCAGGATCAGCGCGAAATGGTCGCTGCCGAGCCGGGCCAGCGTGTCCTGCTGCTTGGTCAGGCGCATCAGCCGGCGGGCGACGGTGAGCAGGATCGAGTCGCCCGCGGGCATGCCGAGGCTGGCATTGACCTGCTTGAAGCGGTCGAGGTCGATCATCATGATCGTCGGCTTCAGGCTCTCATCCGCGCGGGAGAGGCCGTTGGCCGAGGCCAGGCGGTCGAGGAACAGTTCGCGATTGGGCAGGCCGGTCAGATTGTCGTGGACCGCGTCATAGAGCATGCGCTCCTCGGCGGTCCGGGTCTCGGTGACGTCGGACAGCGTGCCGATGCAACGCACCACCTCGCCATCGGTGCCGACCACCGGCCGGGCGCGCAGGTTGAACCAGAGATAGTGCCCGTCATGCGAGCGCAGCCGGAAATCCTGGTCGATGCGCCCGCGGCGCTGGTCCAGCAGCCCGTCGAGCGTGGCACGGAAGCGGTCGCGGTCGCCGGGATGGATGATGTCGAGCCAGCCGGCGGCCTCGGTCTCCAGCGTGCCCTGCTTGAGGCCGAGTAGCTGCTCGGCCTCCGGGCTGACATGGATGCGGTCGGTGTCGACGTCCCAGTCCCACACCACGTCGCCCGAGCCGGCGACGGCAAGCGCGCGGCGCTCCAGCTCCTGCGCGCTGCCGGCGACCGAGCCGATGCCGGCGAAGGCGTGCTGCATGACGGTGAAGCCGATCAGCATGACGATCAGCACCAGCCCGCCCAGCAGGGCCGGGGCGACGAGGTCGTTGCCGATATAGCCCGACACCGCCATGCCGGCGGCGATGACCCACACCACCAGCAGGAACAGGGTGGGGATGATGAGCACGGCGCGGTCGTAGCGGTGGAAGGCGAGCCACATCACCACGCCGAAGCCCATGAAGGAGACCACCATCAGCGAGGGCCGGGCGATGCCCGCCGCAGCCGAGGGGTCGAGCAGGGCGAGGCCGACCAGCGCGGCGAGGAACACCAGCCAGCCGGCGGTGACATGGGCGTAGCGCACATGCCATCGGTTGAGATTGAGATAGGCGAACAGGAACACGACCAGCGTGGCGGCGAGGATGGCCTCGCCCGCCGCCCGCCAGAACTGCTGCGCCACCGGCGATATGCCGAACACCTTCGACCAGAAGCCGAAATCGAGGCCGATATAGCCCAGCACCGCCCAGGCCAGCGCCGCCGCGGCCGGGAACATGGCGCTGCCCTTCACCACGAACAGGATGGTGAGGAACAGCGCCAGCAGGCCGGCGATGCCGATGACGATGCCGTTGTAGAGGGTGAAGGAGTTGACCTTGTCCTTGTAGGCCTCCGGCTCCCACAGATAGAGCTGGGGCAGGTCCGCGTCGCCGAGCTCGGCGACCAGCGTCACCGTCGTGCCGGGGTCGAGCGTGATGAGGAACACGTCCGCGTCCGGGTCGTTCTGGCGCTCCGGCCGGAATCCCTGGCTCGCTGTGATGTTGATGATGCGCCGGTCGCCGAGGTCGGGCCAGAGCACGCCGGAGCCGACCATGCGGTAGTGCGGCGCGACGATCAGCCGGTCGACCTGCTCGTCGGTGTTGTTGGCGAGGGCGAACACCGCCCATTTGCTGCCATTGGGCCCCGGCGCGACCGCGCGCACCTCGATCCGGCGCACGATGCCGTCGGCGCCGGGAACGGTCGAGACCTGGATGCGGTCATTGTCGCTGGTGCGGCGCTCGATGGCGGGGGCGAGGTCGACCACGGCGGCGTCGAGCCGGATCGCCACCGCCTCCAGCGCGAAGCTCGGCGTGGCGGGCATCAGCAGGGCAAGGAGCAGCACCATCGCGCCTAGCACGCCGCGCACGGCGCTCATGTCCCGGCGCGGGGCGGGGCCCGGTGCGCCGCTACCCGCGCGGCGGCTCTCCGGCAGGTCCGGCATAAGGGACAGGAGGCGACGGACGATGGCCAAACCGGGTCCTCTGGTCGTGTGCGTGGGCCGCGCTCGCCGGCTCCCCTCGGCGATGCGGGGAGATGAGTAGCGGTGCGCGGCGGCCTGGGCAAGGCGGGCGGACGATTCCTCCCGAGGATCGGGTGCCCGGAATGTCGAGGCGGGCACAATCAGGCCCAATCGTGAAGCATTTGCGGCGGACCTTACATGGCGGCGACGGCGGACCATGCCTTTGCACGGTTTTCCGCTTCGGTGCGCTGCTCGGGCGAAAGCGCGGCGACCATCTTGTCGAGCATCGGGTCGTCGAGCTTCTGCGCCTTGGCCATCATGTGCCAGGCGGCGGCGGCGACCTTGTCCTCCGGCACGCCGCGCCCGGCCGAGAGGATGCGGGCATAGCGGTTCTCGGCGATGGCGTTGCCAGCGAGTGCCGCCTTGCGGAACAGGCCGGCCGCGCGCTCCTCGTCCTTGGGCACGCCGGTGCCGTTGAACACCATGATGGCGAGCTCGGTGGTCGCCACCACATTGCCGAGGTCGGAAGCGCGCAGCAGCAGGCGGGCGCTCTCCAGCGGGTCCTTCGGCACGCCCTTGCCGTCGCGGTAGAGGATGGCGAGCGCGTAGAGCGCGTCCGGCTGGTCCTCGTCGGCGGCGCGGCGGAACCAGTCCGCGGCCATGGCCGGCTCCTTGGGCGCCACAAGGCCCTGCAGGTAGACGAGGCCGAGATTGTAGGCCGCCTCCGCATTGCCTTTCTCCGCCGCCTTGCGGAACAGCTCCACCGCCTCGTCCTTCTGCTGGGTCGAGGAGGACTGCATCTTGATCGAGCCGAGCGCGAAAAGGGCGTCGGGATTGCCCTTGGCGGCGGCGGCCTCGAACCAGGCGCGCGCGGCGGTCGAATCCTGGCGCACGCCATAGCCGATCGAGAGCAACTGCCCGGCGAGCACCATCGCCACCGGGTCGTCCGAGGCGTTGGCGCGCTTCACGGCGAGATCGAGCGCGGTCTTGAAATGCCCGCGCTGGTAGGCGCCATAGGCGGTATCGGTCTTCTCCGGGCCAGCCTTCTCCCGGTTCGCCTTCTCTTCGCCGGCCGCACCTTTCTTCGCCGAATCCTTGCCGGCCTCTGCCCTGCCGGGCTTGTCGAGCGAGATCGAGGCAGGGGCCTTGGTCGGGGTCGCGCCGGTGATGGGGCCGAACGAGTCGACGCCCGGCGCCTGCGCCCACGCGTCGGGGGCCGCGAGGCCGGCGAGCGCGAGCAAGGTGAGCCCGGCGGCGATGCGGCGGGCCGGGTTCCGGGCCGTCTGGTGGCGCGGTGCCGCCATCATCCCGCCCCGGCGCCGGTCGCCATCGCCCCGCCGAGGCCGGCGGCGAGGGCGCGCGCCCCCTCGACCGGATCGTCGAGCACGAGGCCGTCCACGGCGACGAAGTCGACGCCGGCGGCCACGAGCGCGCCGACCTCCTCCAGCGTGGCGGCATAGGCGACGCAGGGCGGCTCGAAGAGATGGGCCCACCACTGGGCGCGCTCGAGCGTGGCGTCGAAGGCGGGCCGGCGCCCGCTCGCGTCGGGTTCGCCGAACATCACATAGTCGGCGGTCTCGCCCGCGGTCATGGCGTCGTGCCGGCTGCGCAGGCCGCCGACGCCGGCGATGCCGTCCGGGCGCAGGGCCGGCAGCGCCGCCCGCAGCGCGTCGGGACCGTCGAGATGGGCGCCGTCCGCGCCGAGCGCGCCGGCCAGCGCGGTGTTGCCCTCGACGAGGCAAGCAGCCCCGATCGCATGGGCGGCCTCGACCAGCGGGCGCAGCCGTTCGGACGATGCCTCGCCGTCCGACGCGCCGGTGCGCAGGAGCACGGCGGCGATGTCCACCGCGCCACCGGCACGGGTGAGGGTATCTGCAAGCCGCGCGATCTCCTCCGCCGCGCCGGTCACGGGCACGAGCAGATAGAGGCGGGGGGCGGTCGGTTGGGGTTCCGTTCGGGATCGGGCCATGTTCGAGCCATGTCGCAGGATGGCGGCGAAAGCGCGGCGCTGTCGCACGGTCTTCATCTAGCCGCCGATGGCGCGAGGGTCCAGCGCCCCGAACGTGCCGCGCGCGGCGCAGCCCCCGCGCGGGCCGCTCAATCCCGCGCGAGCCGGCCCGGCCGGGCGCTTCACCGCGGCCGTGGAGAGGTGGTAGACATCGACCGCCAAGATTCCTGGCGCGCCCCTCGGCCGGCCTGTCGTCGGCCGGCGACGCCTTTCGGGGGAAACATGCCCAGCCACAGCGTTCGCTTCGCCACTTGCGCGGCGGTCCTGACGACCGCCGCCGCGCTTACTCTCGCTCCGGCCCTCGCCCAGCAGCCCGCCGCCGCCCCGCCCGCACAGGCCGCCGCGCCCGCCGATGCCGCCGGCTCGGCGGTTCCGGCCGCGCTGGCCTGGCCGAAGACCTTCGCCTATGGGGACGAGCAGCTCGAGCTCTACCAGCCGCTGATCGAGGCGTGGGACGGCGACCAGCTCACCGGCCGCGCCGCCGTCGCCATCGGCAAGAAGGACGGCACGCCGACCTACGGCATCGCCCATTTCACCGCCCGGGTCGCGGTCGACAAGCCGGCGAAGATCGCCCAGCTCAGCAACATCGCCATCACCAAGGTGGACGTGCCCACCGACGCGACGCAGGACGTCGCGGTGCGCAGCGCGCTGGAGGCGCACATTCCCCCGGAGGGGATGACGGTCGCGCTCGACCACCTGCTCACCAGCTACGCCGCCGCCAAGAATCTCAGCAAGGAGATGACCGAGCCGGTCGACAACACGCCGCCCAAGATCATCTTCGCCGACAAGCCGACGCTGCTGGTGCTGGTCGCCGGCAAGCCGGTGCTGCACGCGATCGACGGCGTGGCCGGCTTCCAGCGGGTGGTCAACACCCACCCGCTGGTCCTGGTCGACACCGCCGGCGCCTTCCACATGCAGGCGGCCGGCACCTGGTACGAGGCGAAGTCGATCGACGGGCCGTGGGTCGTCACCCCCGCGCCGAGCCCCTCGCTGGAGGCGGCCGGCAGTATGGCGACCTATGAGGAATCGGCCGAGACCATGATGCCGGCCAACGGCCAGAAGCCCGCCGTGCCGCCGGCCGTCGTCTCCTCCACCAGCCCGGCCGAGCTCGTCGTCACCGCCGGCGCGGCGCAGATGGTGCCGGTGGACGGCACCTCGCTGCTGCGCATGGCCAATGCCGACCACGCGGTGCTGATGGATCCCTCGAACAACCAGTACTACGTGCTGGTCTCGGGGCGCTGGTTCCGCGGCGCGGGGCTGACCGGGCCGTGGACCTACGTCCCCGGCACCAGCCTGCCTGCCGACTTCGCCAAGATCTCGCCGAAGGACCCGGTCGCCAATGCGCTGGTCGCCGTGCCCGGCACCCCGCAGGCCAAGGAGGCGGCGATCGCGGCGACCGTGCCGCAGACCGCAACCATCTCGCGCGACACCCAGCTCACCGTCCAGTATGACGGCGGCTCGCCGAAATTCGTGCCGATCAAGGGCACCACGCTCAGCTATGCCGAGAACACCCGCACGCCGGTGATCATGCTCGATCCGACGCGCTACTACGCGCTGTTCCAGGGCGCGTGGTTCGTCGCCGGCGCGCCGGAAGGGCCGTGGTTCATCTCCGCCGTGGTGCCGGCGGCGATCTACACCATCCCGGTCACCTCGCCGCTGCACTACGTGACCTATGTGCGGGTCTACGCGTCGACGCCCGAAGTGGTCACGGTCGGCTACACGCCCGGCTATATGGGCGTCGCCATCGCGCCGGACGGCACGGTGGTCTACGGCACCGGCTATGAGTGCCTCGGCTATGTCGGCACCTACTGGTATGGCTGCCCGGCGACCTATGGCTACAACGCCGCCTTCGGTTGGGTCGGGGGCTTCGCCTTCGGCTTCGCCGCCGCCTATGACTGGGGCGCGTGGGGTCCCTACTGGGGTCCCTATTGGGGCCGCGGCCCGTGGGGCGGCCCGTGGGCCGGCGTCAACGTCAACCAGACCAACATCTACGGTCGCTGGGGCGGCAGCGCGACGGTGACCCACGCCTGGGGCTACAATCCCTGGACCGGGGCGGAAGGCGCGGGCAACGCAATTTCCGGCGTCACCGGGCGCGGCACCGCATTCCAGGGCCGCTCGGGCGCCGCCTTCAACCCGTGGAACGGCAATTACGGCGCCGGGCGCGAGGGAAGCTACTACAACCCCGCCACCGGCGCGCGCGGCGCGGCGCGCTCGGGCGTGGTCGGCAATGTCGACAACGGCAATTTCGCCGCCGGCCGCCAGTCCGCCAACTTCAACCCGACCACCGGCTTCGGCCATGCCTCCGAGACCGGCGTCACCCGCGACAACGGGCAGCTCAACGTGGACAGCCGCGGCGTCGCCGGCAACGCCCACACCGGCAACGGCGTGGCGTGGAACAACGGCAACATCTACACCGACCACGACGGCAGCATTCACCAGTATGACGGGGCCAATGGCTGGGAGCAGCGCGACGGCAACAACTGGCGCGCCGACACCGACCAGGGCCAGATCGACCGGCTGAACCAGCAGCGCAGCTTCCAGCAGCTCGGCGACCAGCGGGTCGACAACTTCGCCCGGTCCGGCGGCTTCGACGACTTCCGCGGCGGTGGCGGCTTCGGCGGCTTCCACGGAGGCGGCTTCCACGGAGGCGGCTTCGGCGGCGGCGGGTTCGGCGGCTTCCATGGCGGCGGCTTCCGCCGCTGAGGCGGGTCCCGGCTCGCACCGGGTGGACGCCGGAAGACGACGATCCGACGCCTGCCCGGTGACGCGATGTTCATCGGGCGGGCACCGGGTCCTCCCACCTGCGCCCGTGACGGCGCGACGCTTTGATCCCCGGCGCCCGCGCCGGGGATTTTCGTCTGTAGCCGTGATGAGCCGGCCGCCTAGCCCATCTTGCCGGTGACGTAGCGCGCGGTGCGCTCGTCGGCGGGGGTGGCGAACAGGGTCTGGGTCGGTCCGAACTCGATCAGCTCGCCGAGATAGAGGAACGCCGTGTAGTCGGCGATGCGCGCGGCCTGCTGAAGGTTGTGGGTGACGATGACGATGGTGCTGACCGCCTTCAGCCCCTCGATCGTCTCCTCGATCTTCGCCGTCGAGATCGGGTCGAGCGCCGAGCACGGCTCGTCGAGCAGGATCACCTCCGGGCGCACCGCCATGGTGCGGGCGAGGCACAGCCGCTGCTGCTGGCCGCCGGAAAGGCTCAGCGCGCTGTGGCCGAGAATGTCGCGCACCTCGTCCCACAGCGCGGCCCGGCGCAGGGCGTCCTCCACCCGGGCGTCGAGCTCGGAGGGCGCGAGTTCCTCGTTGAGCCGCATGCCGATGGCGACATTGTCGTAGATCGACATCGGGAAAGGGGAGGGCTTCTGCGTCACCATGCCCACGCGCCGGCGCAGCGTCAGCACGTCGACATGCTCGGCGAGGATGTTCTCGCCGTCGAGCAGCACCTCGCCCTCGGCGCGCTGGTCCTTGTAGAGGTCGGGCATGCGGTTGAAGACGCGCAGCAGCGTGGACTTGCCGCAGCCGGACGGGCCGATCAGCGCGGTAACGCGATTGGCATGGATCGGCAGCGAGACGTCGTTCAGCGCCAGTGTGTCGCCATAGCGGAAGCTGACATGGCGCACCTCCAGCTTGACGGTCGAGGGCCGGGGCGTGCCGGCCGAGCCGCCGGCGAGGTTCTCGACCTCGAAACCGATATGCGGTGGGCCACCCCTCAGCGCGTGTCGCACGGCCCGTTCTCCCCTCTGGCTGAAGAAAAGGCTAGGGGAGGAGCTTGGGCGCCGTCTTGCGTAAGATCAAGCGGCGGGCGCGGTTTTTTGCAGGAAGTACCTGAGCCGGCAAAGAATAAAGGCGCCACCCGCGGGCGGCGCCTTCGATGTTTTCGTGATGGCCGCGCGGATCAGGCGGCCTTCTTCTGCTCGACCTCTTCGCTCCACTGCCCGAGCGCGGCGAGATAGTTCATCTTCGCGCGGTGGGTGAAGGCGGCCTGGCCGGCGGCGACGTTTTCCGGCTTGCCCGACCACGCCTTCTGCGGCGCGGACTGGAGGGCGCGGCCATAGGAGAAGGTGAGGTTCCACGGCAGCCCGCCGGCGCGGATCATGGCGTCGAGATGGGCGGTCGCCTCCTCGTCCGACTGGCCGCCGGAGAGGAACGCCACGCTCGGGATCGCCGACGGCACGCAGTTCTTCAGGCAGCGGATGGTCTTCTCCGCGACCTCGGCGACCGACGCCTGCTTGGCGGACTTCTTGCCGGCGATCACCATGTTGGGCTTGAGCACCGTGCCCTCGAGCTTCACGCGGCCGTAGAAGAGCTGCTGGAACACTTCCTTCAGCACCCACTCCGTGACCTCGTAGCAGCGGTCGATGTCGTGGTCGCCGTCCATCAGCACTTCCGGCTCGACGATCGGAACGATGCCGGCAGCCTGGGCGAGCGCGGCGTAGCGCGCCAGCGCCTGCGCGTTGGCGAGGATCGAGGTGTAGCTCGGAATGTGCGAGCCGATGTCGATCACCGCGCGCCACTTCGCGAAGCGGGCGCCGAGGTCGTAATATTCCTTGAAGCGCTCGCCGAGGCCGTCGAGGCCCTCGGTGATGGTCTCGCCGGGGCAGCCCGGCTGCGGCTTGGCGCCGAGGTCGACCTTGATGCCGGGAATGGAGCCGGCCTTCTCGATCAACTGGACCAGGGTCGTGCCGTCCACCGCCTTCTGGCGGATGGTCTCGTCGAACAGGATGACGCCGGAGATGTATTTCGACATCGCCTCGTCCGACCGGAACAGCATCTCGCGATAGTCGCGCCGGTTCTCGAAGGTCGATTCGACGCCGATCGCGTCGAAGCGCTTCTTGATCGTGCTTGAACTCTCGTCGGCGGCGAGGATTCCCTTGCCGCCCGCCGCCAATTTATACGCAACCTCTTCGAGGCTAGCCGTCATCTCTCTCTCCCGCGCGAAACAGATGGACCCGGCCCCGCAGCCTGGTTTCCGACGGGGCCGGACCGGTTGGAGTGTAGCATCCGGGGCCGGGATGTCTCGATCCTCGAGCCGTCCCGCCCCCGATGGGCCTCAGCGCCTGAGCGCCTCGACCCCCGGCAGTGCCTTGCCCTCGAGCCATTCGAGGAAGGCGCCGCCAGCGGTGGACACGTAGGTAAAGTGCCCGGCGACGCCCGCATGGTTCAGCGCCGCCACCGTATCGCCGCCGCCGGCGACCGACAGCAGCTTGCCCGCATCGGTGAGCCCGGCCGCCGCCTTGGCCACCGCGACGGTCGCGGTGTCGAAGGGCGGCAGCTCGAACGCGCCGAACGGGCCGTTCCAGACCACGGTCTTCGCCGTGTTGAGCCGTTCGATGACCTTCCCGACCGAGGCCGGGCCGGCGTCGAGCATCATCTCGTCGGCCTTGATGTCGTCGACCGAGGCCACGCGATGGGGCGCGTTGGCCTTGAACTCGGTTGCCGCCAGCGCGTCGACCGGCAGCACCACCTCGCAGCCGGCCGCCTTGGCCTTGTCGAGGATCTCCAGCGCCGTCGGCGCGAGGTCGTGCTCGCACAGCGACTTGCCGACGTCCTTGCCCTGCGCCGCCAGGAAGGTGTTCGCCATGCCGCCGCCGATGACGAGGATGTCGACCTTGGCGACGAGGTTGCCGAGCAGCTCGAGCTTCGACGACACCTTGGCGCCGCCGACCACCGCCAGCACCGGCCGCTCCGGTGCTTCCAGCGCCTTGGCAAGCGCCTCGATCTCCTCCTGCATGCAGCGGCCGGCATAGGCCGGCAGGCGATGCGCGAGGCCCTCGGTCGAGGCGTGGGCACGGTGGGCGGTGGCGAAGGCGTCGTTGACGTAGAGATCGCCGAGCGTCGCCAGGGCGGCGACGAAGTCGGGATCGTTCTTCTCTTCCCGCTTGTCGAAGCGGGTGTTCTCCAGCAGCAGCACGTCGCCCGGCTGGAGCGCGGCGACGGCGACCTCGGCGACCGGGCCGATGGTGGCCGGGCAGAAGCCGACCTTGCGGCCGAGCCGGGAGGCGACCTCGTCGGCGATGGGCGCCAGCGACAGCGCCGGGTCCACGCCCTTGGGCCGGCCGAAATGGGCCAGCAGGATCACCTTGCCGCCCTTGTCCGAAATCTCGCGGATGGTGGGCAGCACGGCCTGGATGCGGGTGTCGTCGGTGACTTTTCCGTTCTCGACCGGGACGTTCAGGTCGACGCGCACGAGGACGCGCCGGTTCGCGACGTCGGCGTCGTCGAGGGTGCGGAAGGCGGAAGCCTCGCTCATGGGGCACTCTCCCTCGGATAAGTTGATCTTGATACGAAACGGCCGGATCTCCCAGGGGAAGGTCCGGCCGGAATGCACTCAGATCAGCTTGCCGAGGGCGACCGCCGTGTCGGACATGCGGTTCGAGAAGCCCCACTCATTGTCGTACCAGGACAGCACGCGCACGAAGGTGCCTTCCAGCACCTTGGTCTGGTCGAGATGGAAGATCGACGAGCGCGGGTCGTGGTTGAAGTCGGAAGAGACGTTCGGCTGGTCGGTGGTGCCGAGGATGCCCTTGAGCGGGCCCTCGGCGGCGGCGGCCTTGATCGCCGCGTTGACCTCGTCCTTCGTCACCGGCTTCTTGGCCACGAACTTGAAGTCGACCACCGAGACGTTGGGGGTCGGCACGCGGATCGAGGTGCCGTCGAGCTTGCCGGCGAGCTCCGGCAGCACGAGGCCGACCGCCTTGGCGGCGCCGGTGGTGGTCGGGATCATCGACAGCGCTGCGGCGCGGGCGCGGTAGAGATCCTTGTGGAAGGTGTCGAGCGTCGGCTGGTCGCCGGTGTAGGAGTGGATCGTCGTCATGAAGCCGTGATCGATGCCGATGGCATCGTTCAGCACCTTGGCCACCGGCCCGAGGCAGTTGGTGGTGCAGGAGGCGTTGGAGACGACGAGGTGGTCCTTGGTCAGCTTGTCGTGGTTCACGCCGTAGACGACGGTGAGGTCGGCGCCCTCCGAGGGGGCGGAGACCAGCACCCGCTTGGCGCCGGCGGTCAGGTGCGCGGCGGCCTTGTCGCGGGCGGTGAAGATGCCGGTGCACTCCAGGGCGACGTCCACGCCGAGCGCCGCGTGCGGCAGCTCCGCGGGATTGCGCACCGCCGTCACCTTGATCGGGCCGCGGCCCACATCGATGGTGTCGCCGTCGACCTTCACCTCACCGGGAAAGCGGCCGTGCACACTGTCGAACCGGAAGAGATGCGCGTTGGTCTCGACCGGGCCGAGGTCGTTGATGGCAACGACCTCGATGTCGGTGCGCCCCGACTCGATGATGGCCCGCAGAACGTTGCGGCCGATGCGACCGAAGCCGTTGATGGCAACCTTGAGCGTCATACGTTTAATTCCCCAGGTGAGCTTTCTCATCACGATCCGCGCGTGCGCCTCATAGCGCGGCGGACGTTGGGACACCAGTCGCACATTCTACTGATGCCCCCTGGGGGCGGGTCTGGCGCATTTCCCATGCGCCAGACGCATAGCTTAAAGGGCTCGAATCAGCGCCCCAGGCGGCTCAGCGCGGTCTGCACGACGCCGTCCACGGTAATGCCGAAATGGGCGAAAACCTGGGGCGCCGGGCCCGAGGCGCCGAAGCCGGTCATGCCCACGAAGGCGGCGTCGGAGCCGACGATCGCGTCCCAGCCCTGCCGGATCGCCGCCTCGATGGCGACCTTCACCGGCGCCTTACCGACGACCTGGCGACGGCTCTCCTCTGGCTGGTTCATGAACAGCTCGAAGCAGGGGACGCTGACCACGCGGGTCGGCACACCCTGTTCCTCCAGCACGTCGCGCGCCGCCATGGCGAGCGAGACTTCCGAGCCCGAGGCGAAGAGCGAGACCTGCGCTTCCTCGGAGGCGGAGGCCAGTTCGTAGGCGCCCTTGGCGGTGCGGCAGCGCTCGCTCGAATCTGTGCGCAGCAGCGGCAGGTTCTGGCGGGTGAGGGCGAGCACGCTCGGCCCGGTCTTGTGCTCCAGTGCCAGCTTCCAGGCCTCCGCCGTCTCCACCGTGTCGCAGGGGCGGAAGACGAGCAGGTTCGGGATCGCCCGCAGCGCGGCGATCTGCTCCACCGGCTGGTGGGTGGGGCCGTCCTCGCCGACACCGATCGAATCGTGCGTGAACACATAGGTCACGCGCACGCCCATCAGCGCCGCGAGGCGGATCGAGGGCCGGCAATAGTCGGAGAACACCAGGAAGGTGCCGCCATAGGGGATGAAGCCGCCATGCAGGGCGATGCCGTTCATCGCCGCCGCCATGCCGTGCTCGCGGATACCCCAGTTGACGTAGCGCCCGTCATAGGCGGGAGGCACCACGTCGACCGAGGTGGCCTTGGTCTTGGTGTTGTTGGAATGGGTGAGGTCGGCCGAGCCGCCCACCATCTCCGGCAGCGCGGCGGTCAGCGCCTCCAGCACGATCTCCGAGGACTTGCGGGTGGCGACGGCGCCGCCGTCGGCGCGGGCCTTGGTGATGACGTTGGCCAGCACGTCGCCCATCTTGGAGGGCAACTCGCCACGCACCCGGCGCTCGAACTCGGCGCGCTTGTCGAGCTCGGCGTCCTTCAGGCGCTGGCTCCAGCTCTTGTGCGCCTGGCGCGAGCGCAGGCCGGCGAGGCGCCACGCGTCGAGGATCTCGCTCGGGATCACGAACGGCTCGTATTCCCAGTTCAGCGCCGCGCGGGCGCCGGCGATCTCGGCCGCGCCGAGCGGCGAGCCATGCACGGCGTTGGTGCCGGACTTGGTCGGCGCGCCGTAGCCGATGGTGGTACGGCAGGCGATCAGCGAGGGCTTGTCGGTGGTCTTGGCGTGCTCGAGCGCGGCGAGGATGGCGTGGGGGTCGTGCCCGTCGATCCGGGTCGCCTCCCAGCCGGAGGCCTCGAAGCGGGCGAGCTGGTCGGTCGCCACCGACAGGCTGGTCGCGCCGTCGATGGTGATGTGGTTGTCGTCCCACAGCACGATCAGCTTGGAGAGCTTCTGGCGGCCGGCGATCTCGATCGCCTCCTCCGAGATGCCTTCCATCAGGCAGCCGTCGCCGCAGATCACATAGGTGTGGTGGTCGACGAGGTCGGAGCCGAACTGGGCGGCCAGCATGCGCTCGGCGAGCGCGAAGCCGACCGAGTTGGCGAGGCCCTGGCCGAGCGGGCCGGTGGTGGTCTCGACGCCGACGGTGTGCCCGTATTCGGGATGGCCGGGGGTCTTCGAGCCGAGCTGACGGAAGTGCTTGATGTCGTCGATCGTCATCCCCTCGTAGCCGACGAGGTAGAGCAGCGAGTAGAGCAGCATCGAGCCGTGGCCGGCCGAAAGGATGAAGCGGTCGCGATCCGGCCAGTGCGGGTCGGTGGGATCGAATTTCAGCACCTTGCCGAACAGCACGGTGGCGACGTCCGCCATGCCCATGGGCATGCCCGGATGGCCGGAATTGGCGGCTTCGACGGCGTCCATGGCCAGCGCCCGGATGGCGTTGGCCATGCGATCATGCTTTTCGCGGTTCGACATGAGGACCGATGTCTCCGAAGGGATCGCGTTGCTCTTGGGCGATGTGTCTGGGGCGTTTGGGCGAATGGTCTGGCGAATGGTTCGGCGTCGAGGCTTGCTGGACGGTGATCGTTCCGGGCGAGCCTCACTCGCCGAGGCTTGTTGGTGGGCCGCCGCGGCCCGTCGGGGCTCCTGGCTCCGGGGCTCCTGGCTCGAGGCATGCGGCCCGCCGGCGCCTCACCCCACATCCCGCAGTGCGGCAGCGACGGGCGGGCGAGTGATATCACCCCGCCGCGCCGTGTCAAAGCCGGGGATGTCACAAGCCTGGGGGCGAAGATCGGGCGCGGATCGGCGGCCTGCGCGCGCGGTCGGGCCGCCGCGCGGTTGACGCTGGCGGGACGGGCAGGCTCAATGTCGCCGGAATCGGGTGCGAAACCATCCGTTTGCGTTGCGCCTGCGCGTTCCGTCCGCGACGCCTCCGCCCGGAGGCGCGCCGGGCAAGGGCAGGCGCGGGGCGGGGGAACGTCTTTCGGAGCTATTGCCCATGAATCAGCCGGCTGCGGGCGAATCCACGGCCCTCGACGCCGCGCTCAAGCGTTTCGATGCCGCCCTCGGGACCCTCGAGTCGGCGATCGAGCGTCGGCTGGAGGTGGAGCGCCAGGAGGCGGCGCTGTCGCAGCAGGTGCACGTGCTCAGCATCGACCGCTCGCGCCTCGCCGACCAGCTCGACGACGCGCAGACCCGCGCCGAGCGGATGGAGAGCGCGACCGACGAGGTCTCGCGCCGGCTGGGCAGCGCCATGGAAACCATCCGCGCGGTGCTCGCCGCGCATGAACGCTGAGGGGCGGATGGCACAGGTCACGGTCACCATCGGCGGACGCGCCTATCGCATGGCCTGCGACGACGGGCAGGAGGACCACCTCACCCGTCTCGGCACCGAGGTCGACGCGCGCATCGACCAGCTTCGCGCCGCCTTCGGCGAGATCGGCGACCAGCGGCTCAGCGTGATGGCTGCCATCACCCTCGCCGACGAACTGTCCGAGGTCCGCCGCCGGCTCGGCGAGGCCGAGCGCAACGCCAGCACCGAGCGCGAGGCGCGCGACGAGGCGGCGCGCCAGCTCGGCCGGGTCGAGGCCTCGCTCGCGAGCACGGTGGTCTCCGCCGCCGAGCGCCTGGAGCAGCTCGCCCGCGAGCTCGGGCCGAGCCCGTCCGGCGGCGTGGGCATGGGCTAGACGCTCCGCCCGCCGCGGCCCCGCGGGGCGCGCCGGCCTTGACGCCATGCCGGCCGGAGGGCAGGAGGAAGGCCATGCCCATTCCTCGCGGCCGGCCCGTGCCGCCGCCCTCGCATCCGCCGGAAACCTTCCATGATCCGCTCTCCGCTCATCACCGTCATGGTGCAGGCCGTCCGCAAGGCCGGCCGCTCGCTCGTCCGCGACTTCGGCGAGGTCGAAAATCTCCAGGTCTCGCTGAAGGGGCCGGCGAACTTCGTCTCCAACGCCGACCGCAAGGCCGAGCGCATCCTGCATGAGGAGCTCGCCAAGGCGCGGCCGGGCTTCGGCTTCATCATGGAGGAGAGCGGCGAGGTCGACGGCACCGACGACAGCCACCGCTGGATCATCGATCCGCTCGACGGCACCACCAACTTCCTGCACGGCATTCCGCTGTTCGCGATCTCGGTTGGGCTGGCGCGGGACGGCGTGCCGATCGCGGGCGTGATCTACAACCCGATTGCCGACGAGCTCTATGTCGCGGAGAAGGGCGCCGGCGCCTTCCTGAACGAGCGGCGCATTCGCGTCGCCGCCCGCACCCGGCTCGCCGATGCCGTCGTCTGCTGCGGCATGCCGCATATGGGGCGGGGCGGCACCGACCAGTTCGGGCGCGAATATGCCGTGCTGGCGCCGAGCGTGGCGGGGCTGCGACGCACCGGCTCGGCGGCGACCGATCTCGCCTGGGTGGCGGCCGGCCGGTTCGACGGTTTCTGGGAGCGCAACCTCAGCCCGTGGGACATGGCCGCCGGTATCGTGCTGATCCGCGAGGCGGGCGGCTATGTCAGCGATCTCGACGACAGCGACAAGATGCTGGCCAAGGGCGACATCATCGCCGGCAACGAGACGATCCGCCGCGACCTGTTGGCGGTGCTGCGCAAAGCCTGACGACAAAAGGGAAATCCCGCATTCCATTTCCCTCTCGCTGTGGCATAGTCCGGCGCAAGGGCGGCGTCGCGGGCTAGGCGCCTGCGATTGAAGGAGATGGCCAGGGGCATGGATGCGACGGATCCCTTTCACAAGCTTTCATCGCCCAGGATCTTCCTGGTGCGGATGTTCGTCTTTGTGCTCCTGTGCGTGGCGTTGGCCTCCGTGCTCTACCAGCAGATCTGGTCGGCCTTCCTCAACAATCCGGGCCTGAACGGCGTCATCTTCGGCGTGCTGTTCATCGGCACGATCTTCGCCTTTCGCCAGGTCATGCGGCTGCTGCCCGAGGTCGAGTGGGTGAACAGCTTCCGCCTCGCCGATCCGGGCCTGGAGGTGCGCCGCGCGCCGCGCCTGCTGGCGCCGATGGCGTCGCTGCTGGGCGACCGGGTCGGGCGCATGGCGATCTCGCAGATGACCATGCGGGGCATCCTGGAATCGATCGGCACCCGGCTCGACGAGGCGCGCGACCTGCTGCGCTACCTCACCGGCCTGCTGGTCTTCCTCGGCCTGCTCGGCACCTTCTGGGGCCTTTTGGAGACGGTGGGCTCGATCGGCCGCGTCATCGGCTCGCTGAGCGTTGGGCCGGAATCGGGCTCGGTGCTCGACACGCTGAAGTCGGGCCTCGCCGCGCCGCTGGGCGGCATGGGCCTCGCCTTCTCGTCCTCGCTGTTCGGCCTCGCCGGCTCTCTGGTGCTCGGCTTCCTCGACCTGCAGGCCGGGCAGGCGCAGAACCGCTTCTACACCGATCTCGAGGACTGGCTCTCCACCACGGTGGAGGACCTCGGCGCCGACGTGGCGCGCAGCAAGCCCGCCCCGGTGCCGGTGCCGCCGACCTACATCCCCCCGCCTCCGTCCCCGCCGCCGGCGCTCGTGGCCCCGGCCGGCCTCCTGCCGCCGCCCGATTTCGCCCAGCTCACCGAGGCCATCGCCCGGCTCGACCGGACCATGACCGAGGCCGGCTCGCAGCGCGTCACCACCGCCATGGCCCATCTCGCCGAGAGCCTGCAGGGGCTGGTACAGCACATGCGCGGCGAGCAGCAGATGGTGCGTGACTGGGTGGAGGCGCAGGCTGAGCAGCAGAAGGACGTGAAGAAGCTGCTGGAGCGCCTCAACGAGACGCTGGCGAACCGCGAGAGGGCCTGATGGCACTCGGACGCTCCCGCCGCGGCGATCGCCACATCGACTACTGGCCGGGCTTCGTCGACGCCCTGTCGACGCTGCTGCTGGTTTTCGTCTTCCTGCTCTCGGTGTTCGTGCTCGCCCAGTTCGTGCTGACGCAGGAGATCGGCTCCAAGGACGACGCCATGGCGCGGCTGCAGCAGCAGATCCGCGAGCTCACCGACCTGCTGGCGCTGGAGCGCGCCAGCGACGCCGATTCCGAGAGCCAGATCGGCACGCTGAAGGCCAGCCTCGCTCAGCTCCAGCAGGAGCGCGACACGCTGCGCGACGCCGCCTCCGCGCTGGCGACGCCGGACCAGATCGCCGAGGCCGAGAACCGCAACAGCGAGCTCGCCCGCCAGCTCGGCCAGGAGAAGGACGCGACCGCCCAGGCCGCGGCGCAGATCGCCCTGCTCAACCAGCAGATCGCCGCGCTGCGCCGGCAGATCGCGGCGCTGGAGGAAGCGCTCGACATCTCCGAGAAGAAGGACAAGGAGAGCCAGACCCGCCTCGCCGATCTCGGCCGCCGTCTCAACGTCGCGCTGGCGCAGCGTGTGCAGGAGCTGACGCGCTACCGCTCCGAGTTCTTCGGCCGGCTGAGCGCGATCCTCGGCAACCGCCCGGATATCCGCGTGGTGGGCGACCGCTTCGTGATGCAGTCCGAGATCTTCTTCGACCGCGCCTCGGCGGACCTTCGGTCCGGGGCGATGCCCGCGCTCGACGATATCGCGCGCACGCTGGTGGCGCTCGAGAAGGAGATCCCCGACGACCTCCCGTGGGTGCTGCGCGTCGACGGCCACACCGACGACCGCCCGATCCAGACCCCGCAATACCCATCGAACTGGGAGCTTTCGGCCGCCCGCGCGATCGCGGTGGTGCAGTATCTCGCCGCCCATGGCGTCTCGCCCAAGCACCTCGTCGCCGCCGGCTTCGGCGAGTACCAGCCGATCGACACCGCCGATACCGACGACGCGCGCGCCCGCAACCGCCGGATCGAGCTCAAGCTCACCGAGAGATGAGCCGACGGCGATGACGGAACGCCCCGCTGCCCGGCTCGCACCCTTCGAGTGGGGCCGCATGCCGGCCATGGCGGACCTCTGGGTCGAGGCGTGGCAGGAGACCATTCCGGAGATCGACTTCGAATCCCGGCGCGGCTGGCTGCTCCACCGCCTCGGCACGCTGATCGACGAGGGCGCGGTGATCGATCTCGCGGTGACGGACGACGAGGCGGCGCGGCTGCTCGGCTTCGTCTCGGTCGATCCGCGCACCGGCTATGTCGACCAGCTCGTGGTGCATCCCGACCATTGGGGCGAGGGCGTCGCCCGCCAGCTTGTCGCGGCCGCCGAGGCGCGCACGCGCAAGGGGCTGTCGCTCGACGTCAATGAGGAGAACGAGCGCGCGGTGCGCTTCTACGAGCGCGCCGGCTTTAAGGTCGTCGGCCACGGGGTCAACGCGACCTCGGGCCGGCCGACGCTGAAGATGGAGCGGTCGCCGCACCGGGCGTGACGGGCGGCCGGCCGGTGAGGCCGGCCTCGCGCGTCAGCCGCCATTGCCCTCAGCCGCCATTTCCTTCGCCGAACTGCAGAGCGGCGAGCCGGGCGTAGAGGCCGCCGCGGGCGACGAGGCTGGCATGGGTGCCCTCCTCGACGATGCGTCCGCCGTCCATCACCAGGATCCGGTCCGCCGACAGCACGGTGGCGAGGCGGTGGGCGATGACCAGCGTGGTGCGGCCCTGCATGGAGCGGTCGAGCGCCTGCTGCACCAGCGTCTCGCTTTCCGCGTCGAGCGCCGAGGTCGCCTCGTCGAGCAGTAACACCGGCGCCCGGCGCAGGATGGCGCGGGCGATGGCGATGCGCTGGCGCTGGCCGCCGGAAAGGGTGACGCCGCGCTCGCCCACCGGCGTCTCCCAGCCTTCCGGCAGGCGGGCGACGAACTCGTCGGCACGGGCGAGACGGCCGGCCTCCTCGACCTCCGCATCGCTGGCGTCGGGGTGGCCGAGGCGGATGTTCTCGCGGATCGAGGCGGCGAAGATCGCCACTTCCTGCGGCACCAGCGAGAGGCGTGTGCGCACCGCCGTGGGGTCGGCCTTGGCGATGTCGACGCCGTCCACCATCACCGCGCCCGAGAGCGGGTCGTAGAAGCGCAGCAGGAGCTGGAACAGCGTGCTCTTGCCCGCGCCCGAGGGGCCGACGATGGCGATCCGCTCGCCGGGGCTCACCTCGAAGCTCACCCCGTTCAGCGCCGGCAGGTCCGGCCGCCCGGGATAGGCGAAGCCGACATTGTCGAAGCGCACCGCGCCGCGCGGCGGCTCGGGCAGGGGCAGGGGATTGGCCGGGGCGGCGACCCTGGGGCGGTCGGCCAGCAACTCGGCGATCCGCTCGGTGGCGCCGGCGGCCTGCGATATCTCGCCCCACACCTCGCCGAGCTGGCCGAGCCCGCTCGCCGCCAGCACGGCGTAGAGCACGAACTGGCCGAGCGTGCCGGCGGTCATGGTGCCGGCGAGCACGGCGGTGGCGCCGGCCCACAGGATGCCGACCACACTGGCGAAGACGAGGAAGATGCCGACGCCGGTGAGCCAGGAGCGGGCGCGAATCGCGTCGCTCGCGGCGGAGAAGGCGTGCTCGACCTCGCCGGAGAAGCGCGCATCGGCCGCGCGCTCGGCGGTGTTGGCCTGCAGGCTGCGCACCGCGCCGATGGCCTCGGCGGCATAGGCGGAGGCCTGCGCCAGCATGTCCTGCGCGCTGCGCGAGCGCTTGCGCACGCCGCGCCCGGCGCCGATCAGCACCGCGACGATGACCGGGATCGCGATCAGCAGGGTGGCGGAGAGCCACGGGCTGGTGACGACCATCATCGCCGTGGCGCCGATGAACAGGACCATATTGCGCAGCGCCACCGAGGCGGAGGCGCCGACCGCCGACTTGATCTGCGTGGTGTCGGCGGTGAGCCGCGAGATCAGCTCGCCCGACTTCGCCTGGTCGTAGAAGCCGCCGTCGAGGGTGAGCAGATGGGCGAAGACCTGCGAGCGCAGGTCCGCGACGATGCGCTCGCCCAGCGTCATGACGAGGTAGTAGCGCGCGGCCGAGGCGCCGGCGAGCACCGCCACCACCACGATCATCATGCCGAAATAATTGTCGATATAGCCCGCATGGCCGGCGTCGAAGCCGAGATCGATCATCCGCCGCACCGCAATCGGCACCACCAGCGTCGCCAGCGCCGCGGCGACCAGGGCCACCAGCGCCGCGCAGGTGCGCCCGCGATAGCGCTTGAGGTGCGGCCACAGCGTGGCGAGCGGCTTCAGGCGCGGGCTGGCGGGAGGGCTCAAAGCGGGGGTCTGGAGCGGAAGCGCGTCTGTCTTGTTGGCGTCTGTGCTGGCGGCTTGTGTCACAGGCATGTCTCGGTTATAGAGCCGCTCGGATTTCCGGCAGGATCGTTTTTGAGATCGCCGCATGGTTCCCGGAAGGGGCCAGCCGTGCGGCGGCGAGGATGCTACCCATGAAGAGCGACATCCATCCCGACTACCACTTCGTCAAGGTGGTGATGACGGACGGCACCGAGTACACGACCCGCACGACCTGGGGCAAGGAGGGCGACGTCCTCCAGCTCGACATCGATGCGAAGTCCCACCCGGCCTGGACGGGCGGTTCGACCCAGCTTCTTGATCGCGGCGGCCGCGTGTCCCGCTTCCAGAAGAAGTTTGCAGGCTTTCTAAAGTCCTGACGAGCCTTCCGAAGCGGCAGGTGCGGGCCTCGCCCGCGCCATTCGGCCGCGCCGCGATGGACGATCAACCCTCGGTGAGGCGGCCGCCTCAGCGAGGGTTTTTGTTCGTCGGGACTGCGGAAAGGGGTCGCCGGCGGAGCTTCCGGCCGGTCCGGCGCGCGAGTCAGCCGCGCTCGAAGCTGGAGCGCAGCCGCCGGATATGGCCGGCCACGGCGTTGTCCGAGGGGGCTTCCGGCGCCGCGAGGCCGGCATCGAGCCGGACGATGCGCGCCTGCAGCACGTGGCTGCGCTCGACCAGCGCGCGCAGGCTCTCGGGCAGCGCGGCCTCCTGCTCCTCGTCGCGCGGCGAGCCCAGAAGGTCGATCTTGGCCGCCTCGCGCCGCGCCGTCTCCACCGACATGTCGCCCTCGGCCACCGCCCGCTGCAGCAGCAGCCAGGAGGCGAGCTGCATCAGCCGGGTGGAGAGCTTGAGGCTCTGCTGGGCATAGGCGTTGAGCGCGGTGCGGTCGAGCGCGCGGCTCTCGGCGCGCCCGCTGCCGTCGAGATAGGCCGCGGCCTCGTCGACAAGCGCCATGCCTTCGGTGAACAGCGTCTCGAACGCCGCCGAATCGAGGCGGCGCGCGGCAAGGTTCACCGGCTGCCGCTCATTCCTGTCCGCGTGTCCCATCCTGCCGTCCCGACGACTGATCGCGCCACGAGGCGCCAGCACCAAGCCTGTCGCGCAGATGAGCCCGGCTGTCCAGCCATGCCAAGCCCCGCGGCGGCGGACCGCACAAAAAAGAGCCGCCCGGAGGGGCGGCTCGAAAGTCTAGACAGGGATGCGTCAAACAGAGTGGACAGGGGCCACTCACGGCCAAAATCGACCGCTACCAGTAATAGATCGGAAAGCTTAATGCACAGTTAAGACGAACAGCCGCGTGCCGATGCCGGCAAGCCTGCAGATGCCCGGCGCAAGAGGCGCCCGGATATTCGCCGAATACTTGGCCCGCGCCGGGCGAGGCGGGCGGGAGGCGCCCGGTGGCTCAGCCGCCGTATTGCGCGTCGCTGACGTGCTCCATCCAGTCGACCGCCTTGCCGTCCAGCTTCTCCTGGATGGCGATATGCGTCATCGCCGTGGTCGGCCCGGCCCCGTGCCAGTGCTTCTCGCCGGGCGGAAACCAGACCACGTCGCCGGGGCGGATCTCCTCGACCGGGCCGCCCTCGCGCTGCACGCGCCCGACGCCCGCGGTGACGACGAGCGTCTGGCCGAGCGGATGGGTGTGCCAGGCGGTGCGGGCGCCGGGCTCGAAGGTGACGGCGGCGCCGGCCACCCGGGCCGGGTCCGACGCGTCGAACAGCGGGTCGATCCGCACCTCGCCGGTGAACCATTCGGAGGGGCCCTTGCGGGAGGCCTGCTCGCCCGCGCGCTGGATGTTCATGGGTCTTCCTTTCAGGTGTGACGGCCCGGGGCGCATGGCCGACGGTGCTGCGTCGCGTCGCGCCGTGCGTGTCGCCCCGGCGGGCAGCCTATCGCTTGAAGAAGGTGTCCGCCGCCGTGCGCGAGGCGCGCTTCGATTCCAGCGTGCGGCGCAGGCGCTCGATCTCGGACTGGAGCGCGCCGATGCGCTCCTCGATCTCGGCTTCCGACAGGGCGGAGAGGTCGGTGCCGAGTTCGTGGGTCGCCGGCTTCTTCGCCGGGGGCGCTCCGAAGAGGTCGTCCGCATCGATCGCCATGGTCATCCTCCGTCCCGCCGGCACTGCCGGGCGATCCTATTCCCGGCCGGCCGCGGTTGCCAGTCACGGCCCGCTGGCCTACGAAGCCGGCACGAACGCTTTGCCGCGAAGAGGATGGATGCCGTGACCGATCTGCCCGCCACCATGACCGCCATCGGCCTGCCGACCCCCGGCGGCCCGGAAGCCCTGGTCCCCGAGCAGCGCCCGGTGCCCGCCCCCGGCGCCGGCGAGATCCTGGTCAAGGTCGCGGGTGCGGGCGTGAACCGGCCCGACGTCATGCAGCGCAAGGGGCTCTACCCGCCGCCGCCCGGCGCTTCCGACATTCCCGGGCTGGAGATCGCCGGCGAGATCGTCGCCCTCGGCGAGGGCGTGAGCGGCTGGGAGACGGGCGACAAGGTGTGCGCCCTCGTCTCCGGCGGCGGCTATGCGCAGTATTGTCTCGCCGATGCCGGCTCGGCTCTGCCGGTGCCGGCCGGGCTCTCCATGGTCGAGGCGGCGGCGCTGCCGGAGACCTTCTTCACCGTGTGGACCAACGTGTTCGACCTCGCCGGGTTGAAGGCGGGCGAGACCTTCCTGGTGCATGGCGGCACCTCGGGCATCGGCACCACGGCGATCCAGCTCGCCAAGGCGTTCGGCGCCACCGTGTTCGCCACCGCGGGTAGCGCCGAGAAGTGCGACGTCTGCCGCACGCTCGGCGCCGACTACGCCATCGACTACAAGGCCGAGGACTTCGTCGCGGTGGTGAAGGAGAAGACCGGGGGCAAGGGCGTCAACGTCATCCTCGACATGGTCGGCGGCTCCTACATCGCGCGCAACTACGAGGCCGCCGCCCCGCTCGGGCGCATCGTGCAGATCGCCTTCATGGAAGGCTCGAAGGTGCAGATCGACTATATGCGCCTGATGCTGAAGCGCCTCTCGCACATGGGCTCGACGCTGCGCTCGCGTCCCAAGGCGGAGAAGGCGGCCATCGCCGTCTCGCTGAAGGAGAAGGTCTGGCCGCTGATCGCAGCCGGCACGGTCAAGCCGGTGATGGACCAGGTGTTCCCCCTCGAGGAGGCCAGCAAGGCCCATGCGCGCATGGAGACCAGCGCGCATATCGGCAAGATCATGCTGAAGGTGGGTTGAGCGCGGCCAAGGTCGGCCAAAAGTGGCCGGGCATGACCGAGGATGGACGGGCGCGACGACGTGGCGGCGGGCGGCTCTCCTGCCGTTGCGGGCAGATGCGGTGCACATCGTGCACGACCCTCTGGCAAAACGCCCCGCGACGTCCTAGATTTGTCGTGCGGGGCTGCGAGGCTCGTCAGGAGAACATATTCCCCGGGGCCTTATCGATCTCAAAGGGAGCTGTCCCTGACTGGACCCCTGGGTCCGGATAAACGGCGCCCACCTACGTTGTAGGTTCCCGGGATCGATCATCCAACGGCCATCGCGGCTCCGCACAGTTCATTCATTATGTCCGAAAGTAACGCGCTCACCGACAAGGCCAGCCTCCGCTCCGTCGCCCTGGGACGGCGGGCGGCGCTCGACCCGTCGGCGCGCGAGGCCGCGGCTGCGGCCGCCGCCCGCTTCGCCCTGAAATGGCTGGGCGACGTCTCCGGCGAGACGGTCTCCGTCTTCACCCCCATCGGCACCGAAATCTCGACCGACCCGCTGGTGCGCGGCCTGCGCGCCGCGGGCGCCGCCATAGCGCTGCCGGTGGTGATCGCCAAGAACAAGCCGCTCTCCTTCCGGCTGTGGGAGGAGGGCGTCGAGCTGGTGCCGAGCGCGGGGCCCGGGCTGATTGTCATTCCCGCCCCGCCGGACGGCGCGCGGATCGTCGAGCCGGACGTGCTGGTCGTTCCGCTCGCGGCCTTCGACGCGCACGGGCACCGGCTGGGCTACGGCGCCGGCTTCTACGACCGCACCCTCGCCGGGCTGCGGCGGGCCAAGCGCATCGAGGCGATCGGCTATGCCTTTTCGGTGCAGCAGCTTCCCGCCGTGCCGGCGGAACCCCATGACGAACGCCTCGATGCCATCGCTACCGACGCCGGCATCATCTGCCCGGCGGAGGATTAGTGCATGCGCCTGCTCTTTCTCGGCGATGTCGTCGGCCGGCCGGGACGGCAGGTCGTGCTCGACCACCTGCCGCGCCTGCGCGAGGCATGGACGCTCGATTTCGTGGTGGTGAACGGCGAGAACGCGGCCGGCGGCTTCGGCATCACCGAGGCGATCCATGACGACCTGGTCGAGGCGGGCGCCGACGTCGTCACGCTCGGCAATCATTCCTTCGACCAACGCGAGGCGCTCGTCTTCATCGAGCGCGCGCCGCGGCTGATCCGCCCCGCCAACTATCCCGCCGGCACGCCGGGGCGCGGGGCGGCGCTGGTGGAGGCGCGCGGCGGCGAGCGGGTGCTGGTCGTCAACATGATGGGCCGCGCCTTCATGGACCCGATGGACGATCCCTTCGCCGCCATCGACCGCGAGCTGGAGGCCGGTCCGCTCGGTCTCGTCGCGGACGCTGTGATCGTCGATTTCCACGCCGAGACCACCAGCGAGAAGCAGGCCTTCGGCCATTGGTGCGACGGGCGCGCCAGCCTCGTCATCGGCACGCACACCCATGTCCCGACCTCCGACCACCGCATCCTGCCGGGCGGCACCGCGTTCATGACCGATGTCGGCATGTGCGGCTGCTATGACGGCGTGATCGGCATGGACAAGGAGGAGCCGCTGCGCCGCTTCACCCGCAAGATCGGCTCCTCGCGCTTCGAGCCGGCGATGGGCGAGGGCACGCTGTCGGGCCTCGCGGTGGAGACGGACGGGGCGGGCCAAGCGATCAAGATCGCGCCAGTGCGCATCGGCGGGTCGCTGCAGCCGGCGCTGCCGGATTTCTGGTGAGCCCTTCTTCCACCGGCGAAAAAAGGCGTCGCGAATGCTGGGTGCCGTGATGATGTCGACCGGCCGATCTTCGCTCGCCATCCTTCTGGCCGCGCTCCTCACGGTTGCGGGCGCGCTGGCGGCGCGGGCCGCTGACGACGTTCCCGTCGGGGTGAGACGTTTCGACGTCGCGGTGCCCGAGCGCGGCGCGCCGGTGACCGCGGAGCTGTGGTATCCGGCCGCCCCGGGCGGCACGGCCGAGGCCTATGGCGCGTCGCCGCTCTTCGTCGGGGTGGAGGCGGCGCGCGATGCGCCGACCGCGGCGGGTCGCTTTCCACTCGTGCTGCTGGCGCATGGCGGGCTGCGCTCGAACCCTTCTCTCGCCGGCTGGATCGCCGCGCGTCTCGCCGGTGCGGGGCGCATCGTCGTCAGCGTGCACCCTCCCAAACTCAGCCCGCGGCAGGCGGGCGAGGCGGTCGACGAGTTCCGGCTACGGTCGGCGGATCTGCGCGCGGCGCTTTCCGCGGCCGAGGCGCTGCCGGAAGTCGCCGCCCATCGCGCGCCGGGCAAGGTGGGCGCGGTCGGCTTCTTTCTCGGCGGCACCTCGGTGCTGGCGCTCGCCGGCGCGCGTTTCGACGTCGCCGGCCTTCGCGCCGCCTGCGACCCGCCGGCGCGCGGGCCGGACTGCCGCTGGTTCGCGGCCTCGGACGTCGACCTGCACCGGGCGGTGGACGAGGCTTTCGGGGCGGACAGGACGGACGCGCGCATCGGCGCCGTAGTCGCGGTCGATCCCGAGCTGATGGACGCCTTCGACCCGGCGAGCCTTGCCGCGATCGCGGTTCCGGTGATGCTGCTGCGCCTCGGCGCGGATGGCGCGTCGCCGCAGCGGGCACTCATCCCCGGCTTCCGAACCGGGACGATCGCGGACGCCGACGCATTCACCGCCTTCGGCGCCTGCACCGGGCGGGCGGCGGCGATATTGAAGCAGGAGGGCGAGGACGAGGCGATCTGCCGCGAAGGCGCCCGGCCGCGCGCCTCTCTCCAGGCCGAGATCGCCGCGCGGATCGAAGCGGGGCTGGCGCGCGGGGCGGGCGCGCCCTGAGGGGCGACGCGCGGCCCGGCTTTACGCGCGCACGCCCTGTCGCCTATAAGCCGGCACTCAGTTTTCCGGAATTCAGACGCGGCAGGCCAGGGCGCCCGGCCGCGCGACGTGGAGGCGGCCATGGCCGGGCATTCGCAGTTCAAGAACATCATGCACCGCAAGGGTAAGCAGGACGCGGTGCGCTCCAAGCTGTTCTCCAAGCTCGCGCGCGAGATCACAGTCGCGGCGAAGCTCGGCATGCCGGACCCGGCCATGAACCCGCGCCTGCGCGCGGCGGTGCTGGCGGCCCGCGCCGAGAACATGCCCAAGGACAATATCGACCGCGCCATCAAGAAGGCGGCCGGCGGCGACGCGGAGACCTATGACGAGATCCGCTACGAGGGTTACGGGCCGGGCGGCGTCGCCGTCATCGTCGAGGCGCTGACCGACAACCGCAACCGCACCGCCTCGGAGGTGCGCTCCTACTTCACCAAGTCCGGCGGCTCGCTGGCGGAGACGGGCGCCGTCGCCTTCATGTTCGACCGCGTGGGCGTGGTGGAGTTCGATGCCGACAAGGCTTCCGCCGACGACATGCTGGAAGCGGCCATCGAGGCGGGCGCCGACGATGTCTCCTCGAGCGAGGACGGCCACGAGGTGGTGTGCTCGATGGAGAATCTGCACGAGGTCGCCGGCGCGCTGGAAGCCAAGTTCGGCGAGCCGCGCAAGTCGGCGCTGGTCTGGCGGCCGCAGAACACGGTGGCGGTGGACGACGAGGTGGCGGAGAAGCTGATCCGGCTCGTCGACAACCTCAACGACAATGACGACGTGCAGAACGTCTACGCCAATTTCGAGATCTCGGACGAGATGATTGCCAAGATGAGCGCCTGAGCGCTCATCTTCAGCGAAGACATTCTGAGCGCCTGAGCGCTCATCTTCAGCGAGGACATCTGGGCGCGTGAGCGCTCCTCCTTCCGCGAGGACCCCGAGCGTCGCCGTCAGCGTCCGAGCAGCGTGTCGAACACCGGCAGGCTGAGCAGCAGCGCGAGCGTGATGATCCAGTAGGCGATGAAGCGGAAGTTCCGGTCCGACGTACCGCGAAAGGCGCGGGCACCGAGGAACAGGCCGGCGGCATAGGCCGGCCCGAGCACCAGCACCAGCCAGCCGACCTCGCGCGTCAGCATTCCGTTGGCGGCATAGGCGGTGGCGCTGGCGACCGTGACCAGCGCGAAGAAGCCGAACATGTTCGCCCGCACCAGCGCCGGCGGCTGGTTGCTGCCGAGCCAGTAGGCGACGAGGGGAGGCCCGGACATCTGCGCCGCGCCGCCGAGCACGCCGGCGAAGGCGCCGAGCGCCAGCTTGGAGGGCAGCCGCTGCTGCCCCGAATGACGCCATCCGGCCATCACCGGCGCCAGCATGGCAAGGCCGAGCCCGGCCAGCGCCCAGCGCAGTGCCAGCGGGTCGGCATGCCTGAGGATGGCGACGCCAGCGGGCACGGCGACGACCGCGCCGATGGCGAGCGGGGCGACCTGGCGCCACACGCAGTCACGGAACGCCCTGATGACGAAGGGCAGGGTGAGCGCGGTGTCGACGATGAGCAGCGTCGGCGCCGAGACCCGCGGCCCGTAGGCGGCACTGATCAGCGGCACGAAGATCAGCGCGCCGCCGAAGCCGGCAAAGCCACGTGTCGTTCCCGCGACCAGCGCGGTAAGAAGGGCTCCGGCGAGAACCGGATCGAAGCTCATGGGAAGACCGATGTGAAGGCGCATGCCCGCAGGGCGCGGTGCCCTCAGGTGGTAGTCCTGCCGGTCCGGCGCGTCAATGCGAGCTTCCATCGGCTTTCGTGAACGGGCTCATCGGCAAAACTCGTTTGCGAACAAAGATCGCTCGCGCCACATTCGTCCCAACTTCGCCGCCGCTGCGGCACCACCCTTCGAATTGGCCGCCCGGGCGGCCGGATTGTGATCAATGCAGAAGCCTCTTGCTCCGCGCGCGACCGGCGCCGCCGACGCCGCGCCTCTCAACGGGCGCCTCGTCGGCTATGGCTGCGCGCTCCTTGCCGTCACCATCTGGGGCGCGTGGATCGTCTCGACCCGCCACGCCGTGCACGGCCACCTGCCGCCCGCCACGATCGGCTGGCTGCGCTTCATCGTGCCGGCCACCATGCTCGCCCCCGCCTGGCTGAGGGTCGGCCCGTGGCCCAAGCGCGGCCTGGTGCCGTTCCTTTTCTGCTTCTTCGGCGCCGGCGGCATCTTCTTCCTCGTCGTCGCCAATGCGATGCGCTTCGTGCCGGCGGCCGATGTCGGTCCGCTGCTGCCGGGCACCATGCCGCTCGTGGTGGCGGTGATCTCGGTGCTGGTGTTCCGCGAATGGCTCGGCACGGCGCGGGCGGTCGGCTTCATCTGCATCGCGCTCGGCGTGGTGACGCTGAGCGGGCGCGGCCTGTTCGAGCCCGAGGACGGCGCCTGGCGCGGCCATTTGCTGCTGCTGTGCGGGGCGACGATGTGGGCGGGCTATACGCTCGCCTTCCGGCGCACCGGCATGAAGGCGACCGAGGTGGTGGGGCTGATCGGCCTGTGGTCGGTGCTGATCCTCACCCCCACCGGCCTGCCCGGCGTGGTGACGGCGGTGCGCGAGGGCTACGGCACCGAGGTTCTGTTCCAGTTGCTGATGCAGGGCCTGCTCTCGGGCGTGGTGGCGCTGGTCGCCTTCGGCATCGCCATCGAACGGCTTGGCTCCTCGCGCGCGGCCGCCTTCACCGGCCTCGTGCCCGCGCTCGCCGCGCTCATCGCCGTGCCGGTGCTGGGCGAGCATCCCGACACGGCGGCGATCATCGGTGTCATCGGCACCGGGGTCGGGGTCGCGCTGGCGAGCGGCGCGTTCAGCCGGGCCCGCTAGACGGAAACGGCATTCCCGCTCCGCGCGTTGCGGGCGCGCACGAAGTCGAGGAAGACCCGCAGCGCGACCGGCATGTGGCGCCGGCTCGGATAGTAGAGGAACGGCCCCTCGAAGGGCGGGCACCAGTCCTCCAGCAGCGAGACCAGTTCGCCGCGCGCGACGGCGGGGGCGGCGAACTCGCTGAAGTTCATGCCGATGCCGACGCCGTCGATGGTGGCGCGGATCATCATGTCCGAATTGTTGCTGATGAACGGCCCGCGCGGCTCGATCATCAGCGTTCGGCCGTCCTTCTCGAACTCCCAGGGCCGCACCGCGCCGCCGGCGAAGCGCAGCAGGATGCAGCGGTGCGCGAGCAGGTCGTGCGGCGTCGAGGGCACGCCGTGGCGCTCCAGATAAGAGGGCGAGGCATAGACGCCGTAGCGCTGCGGCGGGCCGAGCGGCACCGCGATCATATCCTGCGCCAGGCTTTCCCCATAGCGCGCGCCGGCGTCGAAGCCGGCCTCGATCACGTCGACGAGGCGCTCCTCCAGATGCACTTCCAGCGTGAGGTCGGGATAGGCGGCGAGGAATTCCGCCAGCATCGGCGCCAGCACCAGCCGCGCCACCGGCCCGGGGACGTTGAGCCGCAACAGGCCGCCCGGGCTGTCGCGGAAGCTGTTCACCTCGTCCAGCGCCTCGCCGAGCTCGTCCAGCATCGGGTTCAGCCGCTCATAGAGCCGCCGGCCCGGCTCGGTCAGCGTGACGCTGCGGGTGGTGCGGTTGAGCAGGCGCACGCCGAGCTGGTGCTCCAGCCGCTTCATGGATTCGCTCAAGGTCGAGGCCGAGACGCCCCGCTCCCTGGCGGCGCGGCGGAAGCTGCGGTGGCGTGCAACGGCGGCGAAGGCATCGAGCAATGCGAGATCGGCAGAATGCATTGTACGGATTTCCGAACGGTTCATTCAGATAAGAATAGATTATCGAACAGGTTCCCCCGCGCCATATCTGGCCCATCCCGCCGGGACTGCCGGCGGCCGCGATGGAGACGCATCATGACCCTTTCCCGCACCAAGCTCGGCGCCACCGGACCGGAGGTCTCCGCCTTCGGCCTCGGCGCCATGGGCATGTCCGGCATGTACGGGCCCGCCGACCGCGAGGAGAGCCTCGCCACGCTGCACGCCGCGCTCGACGCCGGCATGACGCTGATCGACACCGGCGACTTCTACGGCATGGGCCACAACGAGGTGCTGATCGGCGACGCGCTTACGGGCGTGCCGCGCGAGGCCTACCAACTCAGCGTCAAGTTCGGCGCGCTGCGCGACCCGGCCGGCGGCTGGGGCGGCTACGATCTGCGCCCGGCGGCGATCCGCAACGCGCTCGCCCAGTCGCTCAGCAAGCTGCGGGTGGACTACATCGACATCTATCGCCCCGCGCGCCTGCCGGCGGGCACCGATGTGGAGGAGGTGGTCGGCACGCTCGCCGACTTGGTGAAGGCCGGCTATGTGCGCCATATCGGCCTGTCCGAGGTCGGGGTCGAGACCATCCGCCGCGCCGCCGCCGTGCACCCGGTCTGCGACCTGCAGATCGAGTATTCGCTGGTCTCGCGCGGCATCGAGGACGAGATCCTGCCCGCGCTGCGCGAGCTCGGCATCGGCGTCACCGCCTATGGCGTGCTCTCGCGCGGTCTCATCAGCGGCCACTGGCAGGGCACGCAGGGCGCTGGCGATTTCCGCGGCGCCAGCCCGCGCTTCCAGGGCGAGAACGCCGCCGCCAACCTCGCGCTGGTCGAGGCGCTGAGAAAGGTCGCCGAGGCGCGCGGCATCTCGGTGGCGCAGGCGGCGATCGCCTGGGTGGACGCGCAGGGCGCGGACATCGTGCCGCTGGTCGGCGCGCGCCGGCGCGACCGCCTCGCCGAAGCGCTGGGCGCGGCGGACATCCGCCTCTCGCCCGACGATCTCGCCGCGATCGAGACGGCGGTGCCGAAGGGCGCCGCGGCCGGCGAGCGCTATCCGGCCATGGCGATGGCCGATCTCGACAGCGAGCGCAAGGCGCGCTGAGGCACTACAGCCGCACCAGGTCGGTGTGACCGAAGCCCTTCGAGTAGTCGAGCAGCGAGATCACGCTCGGCGTGACGCGGAAGATGCGGATGTCGTCCGGGCTGGGGCGGACGATCGGCACCGGGGCGGGCGCGTCGGCATAGGCGGCGATCATCGCCGTGATCACCCGCTCGGCCTCGGTGCGGTCCCCGACGGCGCGCGCATGGCCGGCCAGCGACAGCGCGCTGATGGCCATGATGTCGGCCGTGTCGCGGTCGATGGTGAGCGAGACGCGGTCGTCGCGGGCGATGTTGGCAGCCTTCTGGCTGTCGAGCGCGCACAGGAAGTAGATCGCCAGCCCGTCATGCACATAGCCGACCGTCGTCGCCTGCGGCCAGCCATCCGGCCGCAGCGTGGCGACGGTACAGATGCGGTGCGTGTCCAGCACCTTCACGATCTTCTCGCGCAGAAGCGGGTCGATCTTCCCGCCGTCGGTCTTCGCGTTCATTGCCGTCACCCCCGAGGGACCGGAGGCGCCAGCATGCGCCCGGCGCGGCGTCCCGGTCTTGACCGGCGTCAACGGGCGCCGGCGATATCAACCTTGCGTTAACCACAACCGGCCGGCGGGCGGGCAGGCGGCGCCCACGGCCTTCACGTTCGTCCTTTGTTCGGGTACGCCGATGATATGGCGCCACCTGCGATTCGCATCCTCGGGCTCGACCCCGGCCTCCGCCGCACCGGATGGGGGGTGATCGAGGCCGCCGGCACGCGGCTGACCTTCGTCGCCTGCGGCACGGTGCTGCCGCCGGAGGAGGGCGGGCTCGCGGACCGCCTCGCCGCGCTCCATACCGAGCTGGCGCGCGTGCTCTCCGCCTATCGCCCGGACGAGGCGGCGGTGGAGGAGACCTTCGTCAACGTCAATCCGGCCTCGACGCTGAAGCTCGGCCAGGCGCGCGGCGTGGTGATGCTCACCCCGGCCCTTGCCGGCGTGCCGGTGTCGGAATATGCCGCGCTGTTTGTGAAGAAAACCGTGGTCGGCGCCGGCCGGGCCGAGAAGGCGCAGATCCGCATGATGATGAAGGTGCTGCTGCCGCAGGCCGATTTCGAGACCGACGACGCCGCCGACGCGCTTGCGGTGGCGGTCACCCACGCCCAGCATAGGGGCATGGCGCAGATGAAGGCCCGGATGGCGGCGCGATGATCGGCAAGCTGAAGGGCGTGGTCGATACCTATGGCGAGGATCACGTCATCCTCGACGTGCACGGGGTGGGCTATCTCGTGCACTGCTCCGGGCGCACGCTGCAGGCGCTGCCGCCGGCGGGGGAGGCGGCGACGCTGTTCATCGAGACCTTCGTGCGCGAGGACATGATCCGGCTCTACGGCTTCGTCTCGAAGGCCGAGAAATCCTGGTTCATCCTGCTGCAGAACGTGCAGGGGGTCGGCTCCAAGGTGGCGCTCAACGTGCTCTCCACCCTCTCGCCCTCCGAGCTCGCCAATGCGGTGGCGATGGGCGACCGGGCGATGGTGGCGCGCGCCAACGGCGTCGGGCCGAAGGTCGCCGCGCGCATCGTCGCCGAGCTCAAGGACAAGGCGCCGGGCTTCGCCGACGTCGACCCCGCGCTGGCCCAGCTCGCCGGGCAGATCGAGGAGCGCAGCGCCCCCGCGCCGGTGAGCGACGCGGTCTCGGCGCTGGTCAATCTCGGCTACGCGCAGGTGCAGGCCAGTGCCGCGGTGGCGGCCGCGCTGCGCGAGGCGGGCGAGGGGGCCGACGCCGCACGGCTGATCCGGCTCGGGCTGAAGGAGCTGGCGCGATGATGCTGCGCCTGCTCTCGCGCCTGCGCGGTGCCGACCGGCGCGAGCCGGCCGTGTGGCCGTGGCCGTCGCGTATCCCGGCCATGATCTTCGCCTATGGCGGCGCGATCATCGCCGTGCTGATGATCGAGCGGCTGATGCACAGCCTGATGTCGGCCAACTACGCCGCCATCGCGGTGGTGCCGGGCGGGCTGGCGGCGGGGATCTGCGCCTTCGCGCTGTCCTTCACGCCGCGCTCGCGGCTGTTCGTGCTCGTCGCGGTGCTGGTGGTGTCGCTGCTGCCGCTCGCCGTGGTCTTCCTGTCGATCGACTTCAAGGAATACGAGGCACTGTTCGAGCACCGCGCCATCATCCTCGCGCCGATCTTCGCGGCGGCGATCGTGATCGTCACCGGCGTGCTGATCGTCGGCGGCGTGTTTCCCTCGCGTCGCGGGAGCCCGCCGGCATGAACACCAAGCGCCTCATCACGCCCGACAAGCGCGAGGAGGACCTCGCCGAGGCGACGCTGCGCCCGCAGACGCTGGCCGATTTCGTCGGGCAGGAACAGGCGCGCGCCAATCTCGACGTGTTCATCAAGGCGGCGAAGGCGCGCGGCGAGGCGCTCGACCACGTGCTGTTCGTCGGCCCGCCCGGGCTCGGCAAGACGACGCTGGCGCAGATCGTCGCGCGCGAGCTGGGCGTCGGCTTCCGCTCCACCTCCGGCCCGGTGATCGCCAAGGCCGGCGACCTCGCGGCGCTGCTGACCAATCTCGAAGAGGGCGACGTCCTCTTCATCGACGAGATCCACCGCCTCAACCCGGCGGTGGAGGAGATCCTCTATCCGGCGATGGAGGACTATGAACTCGACCTCATCATCGGCGAGGGGCCGGCGGCGCGCTCGGTGAAGATCCAGCTCTCCAAATTCACGCTGGTCGGCGCCACCACGCGCTCGGGGCTGCTGACCACGCCGCTGCGCGACCGTTTCGGCATCCCGGTCCGGCTCAATTTCTACACCGTGGACGAGCTGGAGCTGGTGGTCTCGCGCGGGGCGCGGGTATTCGGCATCCCGATCTCGAAGGACGGGGCGCGCGAGATCGCCCGCCGCGCGCGCGGCACGCCGCGCATCGCCGGGCGGCTGCTGCGCCGGGTGCGCGACTTCGCGCTGGTCGCCGGCCGCGACGTGATCGACCGCGCCGCCGCCGACCATGCGCTCGGGCATCTCGAGGTCGACGCCGCCGGGCTCGACCAGATGGACCGGCGCTACCTCACCGTGGTCGCGGTGAACTATGGCGGCGGGCCGGTCGGGGTCGAGACCATCGCGGCGGCGCTGTCCGAGCCGCGCGACGCGATCGAGGAGATCATCGAGCCCTATCTGGTGCAGCAGGGTTTCATCCAGCGCACCCCGCGCGGGCGCATGCTGACGGCCCATGCGTTCAAGCATCTCGGCCTCGCCGTGCCGACCAGCACCAACCAGATGCCGCTCTTCGACGAAGGCGACGAATGACGCGCACGGGGCGGCGTGCATCGGCGCAATCGACGCGGATCGCGCGGTGATGTAAGTGCCATTCACATGAGCTGGTCGAGAAACGGCGAATCCCGCGGCTATCATCACGGCAACCTCCGGGAAGCCCTGATGAAGGCGGCGCTCGAGCTGATCGCGGAGAAGGGCACGGCGGGCGCCACCTTCGCCGAGGCGGCGCGGCGTGCCGGCGTCAGCCCCGCCGCGCCCTACCGCCATTTCCGCGACCGCGACGAGCTACTGGCGGCGGTGGCGACGGAAGGCTTCGAGCGCTTCGCCGCGGCGTTGCAGGCGTCGTGGGGCGAGGGCCGGCCGACACCTGCCGAAGCCTATGAGCGCATGGGACGGGCCTATCTCGATTTCGCCCGCACCCACCCCGCCGACTATGTCGCCATGTTCGAATCCGGCCTGTCGGCCGAGGCGCATCCGGCGCTGGCGCAGGCAAGCCAGGATGCGTTCGGGGTGCTGCGCGCGGCGGCCGACGTGCTGGTCGCCTCGATGCCGGGGCAGGGGCGCCCGCCGGCGCTGATGGTGGCGCTGCACACCTGGGCGCTCGCCCATGGCGTCGCCTCGCTGTTCGGTCGCGCGGACGGGGCGCGGCGCAAGCTGCCCATGTCGCCCGAAGAGCTGCTGGAAGCGGCTTTCCTGGTCTATCTGAAGGGCCTCGGCGCCCCGGCGAACTGAGCCGTCCGCGAAATCGGAAGGGGCGATCCTTGACAACGAGCCGGGCCGTCTCTACCTATGTAAATGTGATTAACATTAACCCAGGAACGGATGCCATGGAGCTCGCACAGAAGCTCGACTACTACGGCAAGCCCGCCTGGATCGCACTCACGGTCCTCGGCTTCATGGCCTGGTGGCCCCTGGGTCTGGCGATCCTGGCTTTCACCATAGGGAGTGGACGGATGTTTTGTGGCGGCAGGCGCGGCTTCGGCCGCTGGCAGGAAGACGGCGCGGAGATGATGCGCAGCGCATTCGGCGGCCGCTGCGGCCGGCGCGGCGGTTTCGCCTCGAGCGGCAATCGCGCCTTCGACGAGTATCGCGAGGAGACGCTGCGCCGCCTTGAGGACGAGCAGAAGGACTTCCGGGACTTCCTAGACCGTCTGCGCCAGGCCAAGGACAAGGCCGAGTTCGACCAGTTCATGACCGAGCGCCGCGACCGTCCCACGCCGCCCCCCTCGGACGTCCCCCCGTCCCAGCCCTGGAACCAGCCCCAGAACGGGGGCTGATCATCCGGCGCCGACCTCCACGCCTGATCGAGACGGCCCGGCCCTGCGCCGGGCCGTTTTCTTTTTGGCAGCACGGCAGGACCGGACCAGCGCGGGCTTTGTTCACAACGCGGCCGCGCTCGGCTATGAGGGCGACTATGAACGAGCGCCCCGAACCGCTGTCGCCGGACGTCCTGAAGGCCGATCCGTTCCTGCACCTCGCCGGCCGGCTGGTGCCGGGCGGGCATGTGCTGCCGGTCCGCGTCTATTACGAGGACACCGACTTCTCCGGCATCGTCTACCACGCCAACTACCTGAAGTTCATGGAGCGCGCCCGCTCCGACCATCTGCGGCTGATCGGCGTGGTGCAGGGGGATCTGTTCGGCGAGGCGCTCGCCGAGGCGCCGGGCTTCGCCTTCGTGGTGCGCTCGATGGAACTCCAGTTTGTGCGGCCGGCCCGCATCGACGACGTGCTGGAGATCCACACCGCCCCGCTCGAGGTGGCGGGCGCCTCGATCACGCTGCAGCAGAAGGTGATGCGCGGCACGGAATTGCTGGTCGAGGGCAAGGTGAAGGTCGCCTTCGTCTCCCAGGGCCGGGCCCGGCGCATCCCCGACGCGCTGCGCCTCGCCATGAAGGCGGCGCAGGAAGAGGCGCCACGAGACGGCGCCGCACCGGACGGGGCTCCGCGCGGCTAGGGAGCACCGGCGCGGGCCCGCCGCTGTTGCGAGGCGGTCACGCTAACGGTGCATTAACCTTGTCGATTGCTTAATCGGGTCGGCGCAACCCTTTGCACGCCCTAGTTTCGTCGGATTCGCCGTCGAACACGGGCGGACGGAAAGAGGGCGGCATGGACCCAGGACACCGCGTCCGGGCCGGTTCGCCCTGCTGGAAATTGCCGCAGGGCGTTGCCGCGTCGTGCTTTCCGGCCGTCCATCCGGGCGTGGCCGGCCTATCGTGCTGAGGTTAACACACACATGAATCCTGCCGATGTGGCGCAGACCGCCATGGCAGCCCCAACCGCGGATCTGACGCTGATCGGGCTGTTCCTCCAGGCCAGCATCGTCGTGAAGATCATCATGGTCGGGCTGATCCTCGCCTCGGTCTGGGTGTGGGCGATCATCATCGACAAGACGATCCTGTTCGGCCGCATGAAGCGCCAGATGGATCGCTTCGAGTCGACCTTCTGGTCCGGCCAGAGCCTCGAGGAGCTTTACCGTTCGCTCGCCTCGCGGCCGAACCATGCCATGGCCGCGATCTTCGTCGCCGCGATGCGGGAGTGGAAACGCTCCTACGAGGGCGGGGCGCGCTCCTTCTCCGGGCTCACCCAGCGTCTCGACAAGGTGATGGACGTGACCATCACCCGCGAGGTCGAGCGGCTGGAGCGTGGGCTGCTGGTGCTGGCGACGGTCGGCTCGGCGGGTCCGTTCATCGGCCTGTTCGGCACGGTGGTCGGCATCATGACCAGCTTCCAGTCGATCGCCGCGTCAAAGAACACCAGCCTCGCGGTGGTGGCGCCGGGCATCGCAGAAGCCCTGTTTGCGACAGCGATCGGCCTTTTCGCCGCCATCCCGGCGACGATTTTCTATAACAAGTTCGTTTCCCAGGTTAATCGACAGGCGCTGAGGCTGGAAGGTTTCGCGGACGAGTTCTCGGCCATCCTGTCCCGGCAGATCGACGAGCGGGGCTGACGAATGGGGATGTCCGCAGGAGGCGGAGGCGGCTGGACGTCGCGGCGCTCGCGCCGGCGCGGCGGCGGCGGCGTCATGTCCGAGATCAACGTCACGCCGATGGTCGACGTGATGCTGGTGCTGCTCATCATCTTCATGGTGGCGGCGCCCATGCTCACCGTGGGCGTGCCGCTCGACCTGCCGCAGACGCAGGCGCAGGCGGTGCCCCAGGACAACGAGCCGCTGGTGGTCAACATCACCAAGGACGGCAAGGTCTATCTCCAGGACACGGAGATCGCGGTCGACGAACTGGTTCCCAAGCTGCAGGCCATCGGCAAGGCGGGCTATGAGGAGCGGATCTTCGTGCGCGCCGACAAGAGCCTCGACTACGGCTCCGTGATGCGCGTCATGGGCCGCCTGTCCGGTGCCGGCTTCAAGCACGTCGCCCTGGTTTCCGAAGTCGAGCAGGGGAGCTGAGCCATGCGCGTCGGCATCGTCTCTTCGACCGCCCTTCATCTCGGCATCATCGGCTTCATGGTGATCTCGTTCGCCTCGCCCTCGCCCTTCGAGGTGCCGCCGAGCGAAGCCATGCCGATCGACATCATCTCCGACGCGGAGATGAGCCAGATGATGGCCGGCAAGAAGGACGCGCCGCGCAAGGAAGACCCCAAGCCGGTGGTCGAGAAGGTCGAGGACAAGCCGAAGCCGGCCGAGAATCTCGAGGCCAAGGTCGAGGACAAGCCGGAGATCAAGGCGAGCCGCGAGGCCGCCGCGCCGCCGCCCCCGCCGCAGGAACAGGCAAAGCCCGCCGAGCAGAAGCCGCCGGCCGAGAAGGCCGAGGCCAAGCCCGAGCCGGCGCCGCCAAAGGACGCGGAATCGCTCGCCGCCAAGCCGCCCGAGCCCAAGCAGGAGCAGCAGCCCAAGCCCGAGGAGACCGCGCAGGCGGCCCCCGCGCCGGTGCCGCCGAGCAAGCCGAAGAACATCCCGCCCAAGGTGGTGCAGGCGCCGCCGAAGGACCAGAAGGAGTTCAACCCGAACGACATCGCCGCGCTGCTGAACAAGCAGGACGCGCGGCGCATGGCCTCGATCGGCGACACCATCAACAATACCAGCTCGCTCGGCGCCTCGACCGGCTACGCCCCGACGCTCTCGCTGACCGAGCTCGACGCGCTGCGGGCCTATCTCGCCCGCTTCTGGCACATGCCGACCGGCGCCGCCGACGTCGGCCGGGTGAAGGTGATGGTGGTGCTGCGGCTCAGCCCGAACCGCACCCTGATCGGCCGGCCGGAGGTCGTGGGCATGGAGAACGCGTCGAACCCCTACGCGCCGCAGATGAGGGAGAGCGTGCTGCGCGCCATCTACGCCGCGGCGCAGCAGCCCAACCCGTTCCCGATGCTGTCGGCCGAGAAATACGACGTCTGGCGGGAGATGCAGCTCACCTTCGATCCCTCATGGATCAACTGACAATGCACGGCGTCGGCAGGACGGGCGGGACGCCGATGGCGGAGTGTGACCTTGCGGAACCTATGCGTGATGTGATTCGACAAAAGACAATTGGGGCGGGCATTCGCCATCAGGGATTAGATTCGAGATCGATATTATGAGTCACATTGTCCGTCCGGGCCGTTCCGGCCTCCTCATCGGTCGCCGCAGTCTCATTGCAGGGGCCGGCGCCCTCACCGGCGTCAGCCTGCTCTCGCGCCCGGCCGAGGCGGTGCTCAAGCTCGACGTGACCGGCGGCACGGTGCAGCCGCTGCCCATCGCCATCACCGATTTCGTCGGCGGCGGCAGCCCGCAGGACGTGGAGGCGGGCAAGGGGGTGACGCAGATCATCACCGCCGACCTGCGCCGTTCCGGCCTGTTCGCGCCGATCGACCCGGCCGCCTTCGTCGAGAAGATCACCAACCCCGACACCTCGCCCCGTTTCCAGGACTGGCGCGTGATCAACGCGCAGGCGCTGGTGACCGGCCGCATGACCCGCCAGCCCGACGGGCGGGTGAAGGCCGAGTTCCGCCTGTGGGACGTGTTCGCCGGCCAGCAGCTCATCGGCCAGCAATATTTCACCCAGCCGGAGAACTGGCGCCGCGTCGCCCACATCATCGCCGATGCGATCTATGAGCGGCTCACCGGCGAGAAGGGCTATTTCGACACGCGCATCGTCTTCGTCGACGAGAGCGGGCCGAAGGAGAAGCGGGTCAAGCGCCTCGCCATCATGGACCAGGATGGCGCCAACGTGACCTATCTCACGCGCGGCGACGACCTCGTGCTGACGCCGCGCTTCTCGCCGACCAGCCAGGAAATCACCTATATGAGCTACGGGCAGGGCGAGCCGCGCGTCTACCTGCTCAACATCGAGAATGGCCAGCGCGAGGTGGTCGGCAACTTCCCGAACATGAGCTTCTCGCCGCGCTTCGCGCCCGACGGGCAGCGGGTGATCCTCTCGCTCCAGCAGGGCGGGGATTCCAACATCTTCGTCATGGACCTGCGCTCCAAGGCGACGACGCGGCTGACCGACACGGCGGCGATCGACACCGCGCCGTGCTATTCGCCGGACGGCTCGCAGATCTGCTTCGAGAGCGACCGCGGCGGCTCCTCGCAGATCTACGTCATGAATCCCGACGGCTCGAACCCGCACCGCATCTCGTTCGGGGAAGGGCGCTATTCGACCCCGGTCTGGTCGCCGCGCGGCGACGTCATCGCCTTCACCCGGCAGGCGCAGGGGCGCTTTGCCATCGGCCTGATGAACCCGGACGGTTCGGGCGAGCGCATCCTGACCGAGGGCTACCACAATGAGGGGCCGACCTTCGCCCCGAACGGACGCGTGATCATGTTCTTCCGCGACCCGGGCGGCGAATCGGGGCCCCAGCTCTATACCGTGGACATCACCGGCTATAACGAGCAGCGGGTGCCGACGCCGAGCTACGCCTCGGACCCGGCATGGTCGCCGCTGCGTTCGTGAGCCGGTAGGGAACGGTTAACCATAAGAGATCGTTGAGGCGATGGTCTTGGAATCGACGCATTTGAGCAAGGTTCCGTAAAGGTTGACGGACCATCCATAAACGTCATCACGCTAGATCGGGGCGCCCGGTCAGGGGAATCAGGAGTCAGCGGTTATGATCGGTATGTTGCGCCATCTGGGCGGAGCGCGCGCCGCCTTCATCATCGGTTTTGCCATGCTCGCGGCAGCCTGCGCGAAGAACCCGATGGATGGTGCAGGCCAGCAGCTTGGCTCGGCCCCTCCCGGCAGCCCTCAGGAGTTCATCGTCTCGGTCGGCGACCGCGTGTTCTTCGAAAGCGACCAGTCCGACCTGTCGGCGCAGGCGCAGGCGACGCTGGACAAGCAGGCGCAGTGGCTGAACCACTACCGGCAGTACACCTTCACCATCGAGGGTCATGCCGACGAGCGCGGCACGCGCGAATACAACATCGCGCTCGGCGCCCGCCGCGCCCAGAGCGTGCGCGACTATCTGGTCGCGCGCGGCGTCGATGCCAACCGCATGCGGACCATCTCCTACGGCAAGGAGCGCCCGGTCGCGGTGTGCAACGACATTTCCTGCTGGTCGCAGAACCGGCGCGCAGTGACGGTGCTGAACGCCACCAACTCCTGACGCACGCTGGGGCAGCTTCGGGGCCCGGTCCGCTTCACGGCGGGCCGGGCCTTGCCATGTCCGGCGTGCCGGGGCTGGCGGGCCACACTTTGGACGCGATCGGCCCGGTATGTTCGGCTATCATGCTGCGGCTCCCGTCGCCGCCTGAAGCCGGCCGCCCGTTCCGGGCCGCCTCAATCCCATCCAAGCTTGCGCTGCCGCTCGCGCCGAAGCCTGCCCAGTTGTCATGATGTTCCGTATCTCGCGATTTTCCGCCCTTCTGCTGCTCGCCGGTCTCACCGCGGCGGTGCCCGCTACCTGGCAGGGCGCGCAGGCGCAGGCGAACAACGATTTCTTCGGCAACCTGTTCAAGCCGCCGGGCCAGGTGCGCCAGGGCAATAACGCCAATGAGGGCGATTCACCCGACTCGCTGTCGGCGCGGATGGACCGGCTCGAGAACCAGATGCGGATGATGACCGGCCAGATCGAGCAGTTGCAGTACCGCAACCAGCAGCTCGAGAACCAGCTCCGCGGCACGCAGGGCGGCGCGGCGCCGGCCGGCATGCCGCCGGCCGCGCCCGGCGCCGGCCGCGGCTCGGACGCGTTCGACCCGTCGAGCCAACCGGGCGCCGCCGGCGCGCCGCGCCCGCTCGGCACCACCGCGCCCTCCGGCCCGCCCCCGGGCGCCTCGGCCGGCACCCCGCCCGGCGCGCCGATGGACCTCGGCGCCCTGTCGGGCTCCGTCGCGGCCGCCCCGGCGCCGAGCTCGGAGAGCCCGAAGGACCTGTACGACCGCGCCTATGGCTACATGCTGCAGCAGGACTACAGCCAGTCCGGCCAGGCGTTCGAGCAGTTCATCCAGCTCTATCCCAACGACCGGGCCGCGCCGGACGCCTATTACTGGCTCGGCGAGACGCAGTTCCTGCGCAAGTCCTACAAGGAGGCGGCGCAGAGCTTCCTCAAGGTCTCGACTGACTATCCCAACGCCGTGAAGGCGCCGGACGCGCTGCTGCGGCTCGGCCAGTCGCTCGCCGCGATCGGCGAAAAGGACGCGGCCTGCGCCACGCTCAACGCCGTCAACAACAAGTATCCGCGCGCCTCCACCACCATCAAGCAGGGTGTGGCGCAGGAGCAGAAGCGTGCCGGCTGCTGAGGCAGCACCACGCTCCCGCGGGTCCGGCGACGCCGCGCTCGCAACCTCCTTCGCGCCCTTCGAGCGGCACCGCAAGGTGCTCCTCGCGGTTTCCGGCGGCCCCGATTCCACCGCGCTGATGCTGCTCGCCAGCCGCTGGCGCGCGGCCATGGCCGAGACGTCGGCGAAGGTGCCGGAGCTTGCCGTCGCCACGGTCGACCACGGGCTGCGGCCCGATGCGCGGGCCGAGGCCGAGGCGGTCGGCCGGCTCGCCGGTGCGCTCGGGCTCGACCATGCCGTGCTCGGCCTGCCGCGCCGCCTGCCGGCGACCGGCGTGCAGGAGATGGCCCGAAACGCCCGCTACGACGTGCTCCTCGCCCATGCCCGCGCGATCGGGGCCGATGCCATCGCGACCGCCCATACCGGCGACGACCAGGCCGAGACGGTGCTGTTCCGGCTGATGCGCGGTTCCGGCCTGTCCGGCCTCGCCGCGATTCCCGCCGAGCGCGACCTCGAGGGTGTCGCCCTGCTGCGCCCGCTGCTCGGCTGGGCCAAGGACGAATTGATCGCCGTCTGCGCCGCGGCCGGGGTCGATTTTGCTCGCGATCCCTCCAATGCCGACCCGCGCTTCGCCCGCGCGCGCCTGCGCGCGCTCATGCCCGAACTGGCGCGCGAGGGGCTTGACGCCGCCCGCCTCGCCCGCCTCGCGGCGCGGATGGCGCGGGCCGATGCCGCGCTGGAGGCGGCGACCGACACCGCCGCCGCCGCGCTGTGGCGCGAGCAGGGGGATGGAATCGCCGTCGACCGCGCGGGCCTGCTCGCCCTGCCGGCGGAGATCGGCCTGCGACTCATTGGCCGGGCTGTCGAACGGGCGGGCGGGCGCGCGCCCGAGCTCGCCAAGCTGGAGGCGGTGCTGGCCTGGCTTTCCGCCTTGCCGGCCGGCACGGGCGGGGCGCGCACCCTCGCGGGCGCGCTGATCCGGGCCGGGCAGGTGCGGGTGACGGTGCGGCAGGCGCCGGCGCGCCGGCCGGGAACCGGGCGTCCCGGCGGGGCGTCGACACGCGACCGAGAGAACGCCCGCTGACGTGAATGTGCGCCTTGCCGTTAGCCGCTTTTTTTGCTGCATCTTGGCAACGATCAATGGCGGACCTAAATTACGGTGCGACAAGGGAGGTCCGCCAGCGCCGGCGGAACCCGAGCGTCGGGCTTATCCGACGCCGAAAGGAACGAGATGAACGCCAATATCCGGAATTTCGCCCTGTGGGTGATCATCGTTCTGCTGCTTCTGGCGCTTTTCTCGCTGTTCCAGAACCCGGCGCAGCGTCAGACGGCAAACGACATCAGCTTCTCGCAGCTCCTCAACGAGGTCGATCAGGGCCGCGTGCGCGACGTGGTGATCCAGGGCCCGGAAATCACCGGCTCCTTCACCGACGGCCGCGCCTTCCAGACCTACGCGCCGAACGATCCCTCGCTGGTGCAGCGGCTCTACGGCAAGGGGGTGTCGATCACCGCCAAGCCGCAGCAGGACAACGTCCCGTGGTTCGTCAGCCTGCTCATCTCCTGGCTGCCCTTCATCGCACTGATCGGCGTGTGGATCTTCCTCTCGCGCCAGATGCAGGGCGCGGGCGGCAAGGCCATGGGATTCGGCAAGAGCCGCGCCAAGCTGCTGACCGAGGCGCACGGGCGCGTCACCTTCGAGGACGTGGCGGGCATCGACGAGGCCAAGAGCGACCTCACCGAGATCGTGGAATTCCTGCGTGATCCGCAGAAGTTCCAGCGCCTCGGCGGGCGCATCCCGCGCGGCGTGCTGCTGGTCGGCCCGCCCGGCACCGGCAAGACGCTGCTGGCGCGCGCCATCGCCGGCGAGGCCAATGTGCCGTTCTTCACCATTTCCGGCTCGGACTTCGTCGAGATGTTCGTTGGTGTCGGTGCCAGCCGCGTGCGCGACATGTTCGAGCAGGCGAAGAAGAACGCGCCGTGCATCATCTTCATCGACGAGATCGACGCGGTCGGCCGCCATCGCGGTGCCGGCCTCGGCGGCGGCAATGACGAGCGCGAGCAGACGCTGAACCAACTCCTGGTCGAGATGGACGGCTTCGAGGCCAACGAGGGAATCATCCTCATCGCCGCGACCAACCGCCCCGACGTGCTCGACCCCGCGCTGCTGCGTCCCGGCCGCTTCGACCGCCAGGTCATCGTGCCGAACCCGGACGTCGTCGGCCGCGAGCAGATCCTCAAGGTCCACGCCCGCAAGGTGCCGATCGCGCCGGACGTCAACCTCAAGGTCATCGCGCGCGGCACGCCCGGCTTCTCCGGCGCCGACCTCGCCAATCTCTGCAACGAGGCCGCCCTCATGGCCGCCCGGCGCAACAAGCGCATGGTGACGATGAGCGACTTCGAGGACGCCAAGGACAAGGTGATGATGGGCGCGGAACGCCGCTCGCTCGTCATGACCGAGGACGAGAAGATGCTGACCGCCTATCACGAAGGCGGGCATGCGATCGTCGCCCTCAACGTCCCGGCCACCGACCCTGTGCACAAGGCGACCATCATCCCGCGCGGGCGGGCGCTCGGCATGGTCATGCAGCTTCCCGAGCGGGACAAGCTGTCCATGAGCTACGAGCAGATGACCTCGCGCCTCGCCATCATGATGGGCGGGCGCGTGGCCGAGGAACTGATCTTCGGCCACGACAAGGTCACCTCGGGCGCCGCCTCCGACATCGAGCAGGCCACCCGCCTCGCCCGCATGATGGTCACGCGCTGGGGCTTCTCGGACAAGCTCGGCCAGGTCGCCTATGGCGAGAACCAGGACGAGGTGTTCCTCGGCATGTCGATGCAGCGCCAGCAGAACGTCTCCGAGGCGACGGCGCAGACCATCGACAGCGAAGTGCGCCGCCTCGTCGACGAGGGCTATGGGGAGGCCAACCGCATCCTCACCGAGCACAAGGACCAGCTCGAGACGCTGGCCCGCGGCCTGCTGGAGTACGAGACGCTCTCGGGCGACGAGATCGTCAATCTGCTCGACGGCCAGCCGCCGGTGCGCGACACCACGATCGAGCCCGCCCATACGCGCGGCTCGGTGGTGCCCACCGCGGGCAAGAACCGCCCGCCGCGCCCCGATGCCGGCATGGAGCCGCAGCCGCAGGCCTGAGCCGGCGACAACGAACGAGTTGAAGAGCCCCGGGCCTCGTGTCCGGGGCTCTTTTCTTTTGAGCCGGCGGGCGGGAGAGGGCGGCGAGGGGCGGATCCGGCAGCGGATCGCTTTCATGCCTCGACCGCCTGCAGGCCGAACTGCGGGTCGCGCCCGCGGGCCTCAGCGTGGCAGAATCCTGCGCATGCTCTGATCGCCGCCCCATGGGACGCGGTCCGACCGGGCCGGCCGGTGCCTCGCATTTCCGCACACTCCCCTTCATTCGCCCGAATCCTGACCTCTGGACGAAAGTCTGAAGGGTGCTGGAGCACCATGGCATGATCGTTGAATGGCTTCCGCAACGGGAACGGGCATCGCGCCCTGTCACAGCAGCGGAGGAGTTCGGCATGACGGCGAAAGTGCACCCGGTGGACGAGCGACTCCCCTGGCCGCGGCTGACCACGCTCGGTCTCCAGCATGTGCTGGTCATGTATGCCGGCGCGGTGGCGGTGCCGCTCATCGTCGGCCGAGCACTGAAGCTGGCGCCGGAGGACGTCGCTTTCCTCATCAGCGCGGACCTGTTCACCTGCGGCATCGCCACGCTGATCCAGAGCATCGGCTTCCCGGGCGTGGGCATCCGCCTGCCGGTGATGATGGGCGTCACCTTCGCCTCGGTCGGGCCGATGCTCTCCATCGCCACCACCGGCGACATCGGCATCCTCGGCATCTACGGGGCGGTCATCGCGGCCGGCATCTTCGGCATCGTCATCGCGCCCTTCGTCTCGCGGCTGCTGCCGCTGTTCCCGCCGGTGGTGACGGGCACCATCATCATGGTGATCGGCATCTCGCTGATGCGGGTGGGCATCAACTGGGCCGGCGGCGGGCTGCCCACGCTGACGCGGGTGGTGGACGGCGAGCGCGGCGCCTTTCCCAATCCGGCCTACGGTCAGCTCGGCGGGCTCGCCATCGCGCTGTTCGTGCTTCTCGCCATCCTTGCCCTGACCCGGTGGGGAAAGGGCTTCGTCGCCAATGTCGCAGTGCTGCTCGGCATCGTCGCCGGCTGCGTGCTGGCGAGCGTCATCGGCGTGATGCACTTCGACAAGGTGGCCGCAGCGCCCTGGTTCGGCGTCGTGGTGCCGTTCCATTTCGGCGTGCCGGAGTTCCATCTCGTGCCGGCGCTGACCATGTGCCTCGTCATGATCGTGGTGATGATCGAATCGCTCGGCATGTTCCTCGCGCTCGGGGAGATGACCGGCCGGCACATCGACCGCGCCGCCCTCACGGCGGGCCTGCGCGCGGACGGCGTCGGTACGCTGTTCGGCGGCATCTTCAACACCTTCCCCTACACCTCGTTCTCGCAGAATGTCGGCCTGGTCGGGGTCACGGGCGTGCGCTCGCGCTATGTCACGGCGGCGGGCGGGGTCATCATGCTCGCGCTCGGGCTGCTGCCGAAGATGGCCGCCATCGTCGAGGCGGTGCCGCAGGTGGTGCTCGGCGGCGCCGGGCTGGTCATGTTCGGCATGGTCGCCGCCACCGGCGCGCGCATCCTCACCGCGGTCGATTTCCGCGACAACCGGTTCAACCTCTACGTCGTCGCCGTGTCGGTCGGCTTCGGCATGATCCCGCAGGTGGCGCCGAACTTCTTCCGGAATCTGCCGCACGCCCTGCATCCGCTGCTCGAATCCGGCATCCTGCTGGCGGCGATCTCGGCGGTGCTGCTGAACGCCTTCTTCAACGGCGTGCGCAGCGCCGAGGAGGCGGAGCGCGAGGTGGCCGCGGCCGCGGCGGCGGCAGAGCACGGCTGAGTTGCATTGCAAGGTGCGCTTACACTTTGTGAAACCCTTTCGTTCAATGTCGGTGCTAGACAGATGACATGGCGGCGCGCGGTCCCCCCGCGCGGCCGCCCTCGTTCGATGGTCGGTGCCCCCAGAGGCCGCCGATCCGTGAGGGGCTGAAGATGGGACGCAGTTATTTCGGTACGGACGGCATTCGCGGCCGGGCCAACGGGGCCATTACGCCCGAGCTGGCGCTGCGCGTCGGCATGGCGGCGGGCTATGTCTTCCACCGCGGCGACCATCGCCACCGCGTGGTGATCGGCAAGGACACGCGCCTGTCCGGCTACATGATCGAGAACGCGCTGGTCGCGGGCTTCACCTCGGTGGGCATGGACGTGCTGCTGCTCGGGCCGATGCCGACCCCGGCCGTGGCGATGCTCACCCGTTCCATGCGCGCCGATCTCGGCGTCATGATCTCCGCCTCGCACAACCCGTTCGACGACAACGGCATCAAGCTGTTCGGGCCGGACGGCTACAAGCTGTCCGACGCCATCGAGAGCGAGATCGAGGAGCTCATCGGCGCCGAGAACATGTCGGCCCAGCTCGTCGAGCCGGCGCAGATGGGCCGGGCCAAGCGGCTGGAGAGCGTGCATGCGCGCTATATCGAGTTCGCCAAGCGCACCCTGCCGCGCAACCAGTCCTTCGAGGGCATGCGGGTGGTGGTGGACTGCGCCCACGGCGCCGCCTACCGCGTCGCGCCGGAAGCGCTGTGGGAGCTCGGCTGCGAGGTGATCGCCATCGGCGACAAGCCGGACGGCTTCAACATCAACCGCGAGGTCGGCTCGACCGCGCCCGAGGCCCTGATGGCCAAGGTGCGCGAGGTGCGGGCCGATATCGGCATCGCGCTCGACGGCGACGCCGACCGTGTGCTGATCGTCGACGAGAAGGGCCATCTGGTCGACGGTGACCAGCTCATGGCCGTGGTGGCGGAAAGCTTCAAGGAGGAGGGGCGGCTCTCGCGCGAGGGCATCGTCGCCACCGTGATGTCGAATCTCGGCCTCGAGCGGCATCTGGCCGGGCTCGGCCTGTCGCTGGTGCGCACGCCGGTCGGCGACCGCTACGTGCTGGAGCGCATGCGCTCCGAAGGCTTCAACGTCGGAGGCGAGCAGTCCGGCCACATCATCCTGTCCGACTATTCGACCACGGGCGACGGCCTCGTGGCGGCACTGCAGGTGCTGGCCGTGGTGCAGCGCCACCAGCGGCCGGTCTCCGAGGTGTGCCACCGCTTCGACGCGCTGCCGCAGATCCTCAAGAACGTGCGCTACAAGAAGGGCCGCCCGCTCGACGATGACGGCGTGATCCGGGCCATCGCCGCCGCCGAGCTCAAGCTCAACAGCCATGGCCGGCTGCTGATCCGCCCCTCCGGCACCGAGCCGGTGATCCGCATCATGGGCGAGGGCGACGACCGCGACCTGGTGGAGGCCGTGGTGGCGGACGTGGTCGAGGCGGTCGGCGTCGCCGCGATCTGACGGCGGCGCGGCCGCCTTCCTGCCGGGGAGGCGGGTCGCGCTAGCGGACCTGCCTAACCCTCCAACCGCCTGAGCAGGCCGCGATAGATCTCGTCGTCGTCGCATAGGCCGGCGAGCCGGCCGAGGTCGTCCACCAGCAGGATCGGCAGCTCGGTGTGGCGCTTCAGCTCGATCGCCGCCTTCAGCCTCAGATCGACCGGCGCGATGATGCAGTCGCTGGCGATCGCCAGCTTGTCGTCGATCGCCCCGGCTTCGCCGTCGGCGACCGCCAGCAGTCCGGCGCGGCCGTCGAGATCGATGGCGATCGGCCGGCCCTCCGGATCGACCTTCACCTTCACCCGTCCGGCCTTGTCCAGCACCACGGCGTCGCCCTCGCGCGGCAGGCCCGCCGCCGGGCGCATCACCGCCGTGCCGCGCAGCACGTTGAGCGGGTTCATGTGCTTCACGAATTCGGCCACGTAGTCGTTGGCCGGGCGCAGCAGGATGTCCTCCGCCGTGCCGGCCTGCACGATGCGCCCGCCCTCCATGATGGCGATCTTGTTGCCGAGCTTGAGCGCCTCGTCGAGGTCGTGGCTGACGAAGACGATGGTCTTGTGGATGCGCCGCTGCAGGTCCAGCAATTCGTCCTGCAGCTTGTCGCGGATCAGCGGGTCGAGCGCGGAGAAGGGCTCGTCCATCAGCAGGATCTCGGCGTCGGTGGCGAAGGCGCGGGCGAGGCCCACGCGCTGCTGCATGCCGCCGGAGAGCTCGTTGGTGTATTTCTCGGCCCAGTTGGTGAGGCCGACCATGGCGAGCTTCTCGTCGACAATGCGGGCGCGCTCGGCGGCCGGCGTGCCGCGCAGCTCCAGTCCGAAGCCGACATTGTCGCGCACCGTGCGCCAGGGCAGCAGACCGAACTGCTGGAACACCATGGAGACGGTGTGCATGCGGATGTCGCGCAGCGTCGCCTCGTTGCAGTGGGCGACGTCGATCGCCGTGCCCTTGTGCTCCACCAGCACCTCGCCGCGCGCCACCTCGTTCAGCCGGTTGATGGCGCGCAGGATGGTGGACTTGCCCGAGCCGGACAGGCCCATCAGCACGCAGATCTCGCCGCGCTCGACGGCGAGGCTCACCCCGGCCGCGCCGAGCACGGAGCCGGTGGCGCTGAGGATCTCCTCGCGCGAGCGGCCTTCGTCGATCAGCTTCAGCGCGCCCTTTTGGTCGTTGCCGAAGACGATGTCGATGTTGCGGAATTCGACGGCCGGCATGGATGCCTCCCCGCTCAGTTCTTGCGCGAGCGGCGCTCGGGCCGCTTGCACACGCGGTCGAGCACGATCGCCAGCACGACGATGGCGAGCCCGGCCTCGAAGCCCATGGCGATGTTGACGGAATTGAGCGCGCGCACCACCGGCTTGCCGAGCCCGTCGGCGCCGACCAGCGCCGCGATCACCACCATGGAAAGGCTGAGCATGATGCACTGGGTCACGCCGGCCATGATGGTGGGCAGCGCATGGGGCAGTTCCACCTTGAACAGGAGCTGCGTCGGGGTGGCGCCGAACGCCTTGCCCGCCTCGTGCAGCGCCGGCGGCACCGAGGAGATGCCGAGATGCGTGAGGCGGATCGGGGCGGGGATGGAGAAGATGACGGTCGAGATCAGCCCCGGCACCGCGCCCAGCCCGAACAGCACCAGCGTCGGGATCAGGTAGACGAAGGTCGGGATGGTCTGCATCAGGTCGAGGATCGGCCGGATGGCAGTGTAGAGCCAGGGCCGGTGCGCGGCCGCGATGCCGATCGGCACGCCGACGATGACGCAGACGAGGGTCGCGCAGATGACGAGGGAGAGCGTCTCCATCGTCGCCTCCCAGTAGCCGAGATTGGCCACCAGCAGCAGCGCGGCGAGGATGAAGACGGTGAGCCCGATCGAGCGGTGCACCAGCCAGGCGGCGAGGGCGAACAGCGCGATCAGCAGCAGCGGCGGCACCCAGAGCAGCACGGCGGTGAAGCCGCCGATGAGCCCGCCTAGCACCAGCGAGATGAAGTCGAAGACGTTCTGCCCGTGGGTCGTCAGCAGGTCGACGAAGTCCCTCAGCCAGAGCCCCAGCGGGATCTTGTGATCGGTCAGCCAGTCATACATGGGGTCCGGCCTCGAATGCGGGTTTAAGCGAAGGGCGCGGCCGCTCGGCCGTCACCGCGGGAGCCGCCCGCCCGCCGGCAGCGCCGGCGGAACGGGTCACGCAAGGTGGCCTGCGCCCGCCCGGGTGCCGACCACATACGCGGCGCCTGCGCCGGGCCCGAAGCGGGGCCCCGCCCGCCGGGGACGGGGCGCCGGCGTTCAGAGGCCGACGCTGGCCTTCACCGCGGGAACCGCGGGCTTGCCGTCGATCGTGGTCACGCCGGCGAGCCAGGGCTCCCACACCGTCGGGTTGGCCTTCAGCCACTTCGCCGCCGCCTTGGACGGCTCCATACCGTCGAACAGGATGTAGCCCATCACCACGTTCTCGGCGTCGAGCGAGAACTTCAGGTTCTTGATCAGCGCGCCGACATTGGGGCACTCGCTGACATAGCCCGCGCGGGTATTTGTGTAGACCGTGGCGCCGCCATAGTTGGGGCCGAACACGTCGTCGCCGCCCGACAGGTAGCTCATCTTGTACTTGGAGTTCATCGGGTGCGGCTCCCATCCGAGGAAGACGATGGCCTCCTTGCGCTTGGTGGCGCGCTCGACCTGGGCCAGCATGCCCTGCTCGCTGGATTCGACGAGATCGAAGCCCTTCAGGCCGAACTTGTCGTCCTTTATCATGTCGAGGATCAGCCGGTTGCCGTCATTGCCCGGCTCGATGCCGTAGATCTTGCTGTCGAGCTTGTCGCGGAACTTGGAGATGTCGGCGAAGGACTTCAGCCCCTCGTCATAGAGATAGGTCGGCACGGCGAGCGTGTACTTGGCGCCTTCGAGGTTCACGCCGATGATGTCGACGCTCTTGTCCTCGCGATAGGGGGCGAGGTCGGCCTCCATGGTCGGCATCCAGTTGCCGAGGAACACGTCGATGTCCTTGGTCTGCATGGACTTGTAGGTCACCGGCACCGAAAGGACCTGGGTCTTGGTCGTGTAGCCCAGCGCCTCGAGGATCGCCGAGGTGACGGCGGTGGTGGCGGTGATGTCGGTCCAGCCGACATCGGCGAAGCGCACCGTCTTGCAGGCGGCGGGCTCGGCGGCCGCGGCGCGGGGCGTGGGAAGGGCGAGGGTGAGACCGAGGGCGGCGGCGGCCATGAGTCCCGCGGACACGAATTTCAAGCTGCGCATCGTTGCTGTTCCCGTTTGCATCCTGGCGGGATCCTGGATCCGGGCGGCCATCACGCCAAGCCCGCCACGACCCGTCTCGACAAGTCGGAGTCCGCACGCCGGTCGCGTCGAGCGGGGGAGCCGCTCCGCCGGACGGCGCCGCGACGGGCCCCGACGGCACGCGAACGCGAACGACTCTGGCAGCATCGCAGGGCTGGTGCGTGCACCAGCCCGATACCGGATGCGGCCTCTGGAGGCTTCTTTTGAATAAGTATTCAATACGCCTATTCCGCATTTGTCACGCGTAATTTTTACCCACGCACCCTCTGATTCATGCGCTCATTCCGGGCATTTTGGCCCGATGCGCCGGCGCGCTTGAACCTTTGCGACACAAGGGATGACCTCACCCGAGGGGACTTTGCGCCCTTGAGCAATCGATGTATTATTCAGTCATTCAATAATGCCCATTCAGCGGTGCGACCGCCCGATCAGGGAGACGATGGTGGCCTCGACCGATGCGCATTCGCCCACTCACGCCTCCACCCATCACCCCGCCCGCGCGAGCGAGCCGTCGGGCCCGCGCCACCTCGCGTCCGGCGCCGAGGAGATGCGCCGGCGCGAGCCGGAGGATGTGCGCCGCCGCCAGCTCATCGAGGCGACGATCGATTCCCTCGCCGAGATCGGCTTCAACGCCTCGACGCTGGCGCAGATCGCGCGCCGCGCCGGCGTCTCGCCGGGGCTGGTGGCGCACTATTTCGGCGACAAGGACGGGCTGCTGGAGGCGACGCTGCGCTCGCTTTCGCTGCGCCTCTACCGTGCGACCGCCAGCCGGCTGCGTGTCGCGCATGGCCCGCGCGCCCGCGTCCAGGCGCTGATCGACGCCAATCTGGCGCCCGAGGAGTTCGACCAGCGCACCTCCAGCGTCTGGCTCGCCTTCTGGGGGCAGGTGCTGCATTCCGAGCGCCTGCGCCGGGTCCAGCGCGTCTATCAGGCGCGCATGCTCGCCAATCTGCGCCACGATCTGCGCGACCTCGTCGCCGCCGGCGAGGTGCACCGCCTCGCCATCACCATCGCCGCGGTGATCGACGGGCTGTGGCTGCGCTCCAGCCTTTCCGCCGCCGGCGAGACCGATTCGGTGAGCGCGCGGCAGGTCGCGAGCGCCTTCGTCGACGCCCAGATCGCCGCCGCGCCGGCCGCGCCAGTTGATGGACCCAGAATGAGCATGCCCCTTCAGACCCATGCCGGCCATATCGGCGGGCGCTACCGCCCAACCGGCGGCGAGACCTTCGAGACCCGCAATCCCGCCACCGGCGAGGTGCTCGCCGCGATCGAGATCGCGGGCGAGGCCGAGATCGAGGCGGCGGTCGAGGCGGCGCGCAAGGGCCAGAAGCTGTGGGCGGCGATGACCGGGGCCGAGCGCGGGCGCATCCTCAAGCGGGTCGCCGACATCCTTCGCGCGCGCAATGACGAGCTGGCGCGGCTCGAGACGCTCGACACCGGCAAGCCGATCCAGGAGACCAGCGTGGTTGACGTGCTCTCGGGCGCCGAGTGCATCGAATACTATGCCGGCCTCGCCGCCTCGCTCTCGGGCGAGCATGTCGATCTCGGCCCGTCCGCCTTCGGCTATACGCGCCGCGAGCCGCTCGGCATCGTCGCCGGCATCGGCGCGTGGAACTATCCCCTGCAGATCGCCTGCTGGAAGTCGGCGCCCGCGCTCGCCTGCGGCAACGCCATGATCTTCAAGCCCGCCGAGCTGACCCCGCTCACCGCGCTGAAGCTCGCCGAGATCATGGCCGAGGCGGGGGTGCCTGAGGGCGTGTTCAACGTGGTGAACGGCTTCGCCGACACCGGACGCCTCATCACCCGCCATCCCGCCATCGCCAAGGTCTCGCTCACCGGCGAAGTCGGCACCGGCAAGAAGGTGATGGCGGACGCCGCCGGCACGCTGAAATACGTCACGCTGGAGCTCGGGGGGAAGTCGCCGCTGATCGTGTTCGACGATGCCGATCTCGACGACGCCGTCTCCGGCGCTCTGCTGGCGAATTTCTATTCGGCCGGCGAGGTCTGCTCGAACGGCACCCGCGTCTTCGTCCATGAGCGCGTGCGCGAGGCCTTCCTCGACAAGCTGGTCGCCCGCGTCGGGAAGATGGTGGTCGGCGACCCGCTCGATCCGGCGACGCAGGTCGGCGCGCTGATCTCGCCCGACCACATGGAGAAGGTGCTGTCCTACATCGCCCGCGGCCGGGCGGAGGGCGCGAAGCTGCTCGCCGGAGGCGGGCGCGTCACCGCCAACGGGCTCGACAAGGGCTGCTTCGTCGCGCCGACCGTGTTCGACGGCTGCGCGGACGAGATGGGCATCGTGCGCGAGGAGATCTTCGGCCCGGTCATGGCCGTGCTCTCCTTCGCGGACGAGGACGAGGTGATCGCGCGCGCCAACGACACCGAGTTTGGCCTCGCGGCCGGCGTGTTCACGCGCGATCTGGCGCGCGGGCACCGTGTCATCGCGCAGCTCCAGGCCGGCACCTGCTGGATCAACCACTACAACGTCACGCCGATCGAATTGCCCTTCGGCGGGGTGAAGCAGTCGGGCCTCGGCCGCGAGAACGGGCGGGCGGCGATCGAGCATTACACCCAGCTCAAGAGCGTCTACGTCAATCTCGGCCGCGTCGAGGCGCCCTACTGATGAGCGCCGCCGCCGAGAGCTTCGACTATGTGATCATCGGCGCCGGCTCGGCGGGCTGCGTGCTGGCCGACCGGCTGAGCGCGGACGGCAGCCACCGCGTTCTGGTGCTGGAATATGGCGGCTCGGACCGCTCCATCTTCATCCAGATGCCGAGCGCGCTCTCCATCCCGATGAACATGAAGAAGTACAACTGGATGTACGAGACCGAGCCGGAGCCGGGCCTCGGCGGGCGCCAGTTGCACTGCCCGCGCGGCAAGGTGCTCGGCGGCTCGTCGTCGATCAACGGCATGGTCTACATGCGCGGCGCGCCGCAGGATTTCGAGCGCTGGCAGGAGGAGGGGGCGCAGGGCTGGTCCTATGCCGACGTGCTCCCCTATTTCCGCCGCGCCGAGGGACGGCGCGAGGGCGGCGACGAGTATCGCGGCGGCGAGGGCCCGCTCGGCACCAGCTACGGCACGCTGAAGAACCCGCTCTACGGCGCCTTCGTCGAGGCGGCGCGACAGGCCGGCTACCCGGCGAGCGAGGACGTCAACGGCTACCGGCAGGAAGGCTTCGGCCGGATGGACATGACCGTGAAGAACGGCGTGCGCTGGTCGGCGGCCAATGCCTATCTCAAGCCGGCACTGAAGCGCCCCAACCTCAAGGTCGAGACCGGCGCGCGGGTGCAGCGCATCCTCTTCGAGGGGCGCCGCGCAGTCGGCGTCGCCTATGCGCGCGGCAGCCAGAGCTTCACCGTGCGCGCCGCGCGCGAGGTCATCCTCTCCGGTGGGCCGATCAACTCGCCGCAATTGCTCAAGCTTTCCGGCGTCGGTCCCGCGGACGAGTTGAAGGCGCACGGCATCGATGTGGTGGCGCACCGCCCCGGCGTCGGCGAGAACCTGCAGGACCATCTCGAATATTACTTCCAGTTCGCCTGCACGCAGCCGATCTCGCTCTATGCGCATATGGGGCTGTTCGCCCGCGGGCTGATCGGCGCGCGCTGGCTGCTGACCGGGCAGGGGCTCGGCGCGACCAACCATTTCGAGACCTGCGGCTTCATCCGCTCGCGCCCGGGCATCGCCTCGCCCGACATCCAGTTCCACTTCCTCCCGCTTGCCGTCACCTATGACGGCAAGGGCATGGCGAACGAGCCCGGCTTCCAGGCCCATGTCGGGCCGATGCGCTCGAAGAGCCGGGGCTGGGTGCGGCTGAAGTCCGCCGACCCGTTCGAGGCGCCGCGCATCCGGTTCAACTATCTCACCCATCCCGACGACATGGCGGAGATGCGCGCCAGCGTGCGGCTGACCCGCGAGATCTTCGCCCAGCCCGCCTTCGATCCCTATCGCGGGCGCGAGATCCAGCCCGGCGCCGACTGCACCTCGGACGAGGACGTCGACGCCTTCGTGCGCGCCCACAGCGAGAGCGCCTATCACCCCTCCTGCACCTGCAAGATCGGCGGACCCGCCGACCCGATGGCGGTGGTCGACCCGCAGCTCCGGGTGATCGGCGTGGAGGGGCTGCGCGTGGTGGATTCCTCGGTGATGCCTTCCATCACCAACGCCAACCTCAACGCGCCGACCATCATGATCGGCGAGAAGGGGGCGGACCACATTCTCGGCCGGGCGCTTCTGGCGCCGTCCAACGCGCCCTATTACACCGCGCCGAACTGGCGGACCGCGCAGCGCTGACGGCCCCGCGCGTTCAGCCGCGCAGCACGCCGATATCGCGCAGATGGGCGAGGATTTCCCGCGCCGCCTCCTCGGGCGGCGGGTCGACCAGCACCCGGCCGCCGCCGCTGGCGGCCTCGGTCGCGGCTTTCAACCGCTCCGCCGCGCTGGCACCGGCCGCGCTCTTCGCGATCAGCTTCGGGCGCGGGCGATAGGCGCGCTCCTCGATCGCCCGCTCGCCGCGCGGGGAGGCGATGCCCGCCCGCTCTTCCACCACGCCCCGGCGCCGCGCGGCATAGGCGAAGGGAAGCGGCGCGGGCGCGGCGGGATGAACGGTGACGAGCGCGGGCAGGCGCACCACCAGCCGGCGGCGCGCGCCCTTGGGCAGCGCCTGCTCGACCAGCAGCGTGCCGGGCTCCGGCCCCTCGCGCAGCGCGCTCGCATCGGCGACGACCGGCAGGCCGAGCGCGCGGGCGAGCGCATAGGGCAGGAGGCCGCTGTCCTCGCCGCCCTGTCCGACGCGGCCGGCGAGGATCAGCGCGGGCTTTTCCGCCCCTAGCGCCGCGACGAGGCTCGCCAGCGGGTCGTCCGCCTCGCCGATTTTGAGATGGACGAGCCGAGCCAGCCCGTGGCCGAGCGCGTCCGCTATCGTCTCGGATGCCGGGCCGGCATGAAGGCCGGTCATTTCGGCGCCGAGCGCGTGGCCGAGCCCGATCGCCTGCATTTCCACCGGCACCGGGCAGGGCTGGCCCGAGACCGGATGGCGCCCGGCGGACAGCAGCACGGCGACGTTCATCGGCTCACGCATCGACCGCCTCCATATCGCTTTCGCCCGCGCCCGCATCATGCGTCTCTGCGTCGGCTGCCTTCTCGGCGAGCAGGCTCAGCAGCGCCGGCATCAACTTCTGCGCGTCGGCGACGATGGCGAGCCCGGCCCGCTCGATCATCGCCGCGTGGAGATCGGTGTTGACCGCGACCACATGCTCGCAGCGCGCCACGCCCTGGAGGTGCTGCGGCGCGCCGGCGATGCCGAGCGCGAAATAGCAGCGCGCCTCCAGCACCGTGCCGGACGCGCCGACCTGCGCGGCGCGCGGCATCAGCCCGGCGTCGCACACCACGCGGCTGGCGCCGGGGGTGGCGTGGAGCGCTTCGACGAGGTCGTGGAAGCTAGCGAAGTCGGTGATGCCGTTGCCGGCCGAGACCACGAAATCGGCCTCGGCGAGCGGCACGCGCGACGGGTCGGCCGGCACGTCGTCGGCCGAAAGGATTGCCCCGGGCGGCAGCGGGGGAAAGGCGAAGGCGACCTCGAGCGCCTCGTGCAGCGAGCCGGCATGGGGCGCGGCGGCATCGGCGGCGAGGGTGAGGAGGCGCGGCGGCGCCATGCGCTGCTCGGTGCGCCGGCCGGCGGTGGGGCGGGTGACGGCGCGCGCGGTCAGGCTCTCGGCGCCGGCGAAGAGCGGCTCGCCGGTGAGCGCGGCGAGGCGGCGGGCGAGGTCGCCGCCTTCCGGGCTCTCGGGCAGCAGCACGTGGCGGACGTCGAGGCCGGCCAGCACGGCCTGCAGCGCCATCGCCCGGGCCTCCGGGTCGTAGCCGGTGACGGGCAGGGCCAGCACGCGGTCGGCGCCGGCGCTGGCGAGCTCGTCCGCCGGCGCGCCGGCGAGCGCTAGCACCGCGCCGCCACCGGCATCGGCCAAGAGGCGTGCGGCGCCGAGGAGCTGGCGGTCGTGCGGGGTGAGACGACCGCCCGGCGCGTCGGGCACGGCGGCGACGAGGAAGGCGGGCTCGGGAATGGCGACGAGGCGGGCGCCCGCCTGCGGCTCCGGCGCGCGGGGGGCCGGGGCGAGGTCGAGGGCGGCGACGCGCTGGGTGCGGTCGAGCCGAAGCCGCGCGGTGCCGGGCACCTGCGCCAGCCGGAACTCCGTGCGCGGGTCGCGGCGTGCGCGCCCGTGCAGGCCGGACGGCGCGGCGGCGAGGTCGAAGCGCGGGCGCACCGCGCCCTCGACCTGGTGGCGGGAGCGCTCGCCGCGCGGATCGCGGCGGACCCGGCTCACGCGGCCGGCTCCCGGGCGCGGGCGGGAATCGCCTCCACCGCCTCCAGCACCAGCTCGGCGATGTCGCGCACCTCGGGCCGGGTGCCGGTGACGCCTTCGAGCATCGCCGTGCATTGCGGGCAGGCGACGGCGACGATGCCGGCGCCGGTCTGCGCCGCCTGGTCCATGCGGATGTCGGGAATGCGCCGCTCGCCCTCGATGTCGCTCAGCGGCGCGCCGCCGCCCCCGCCGCAGCACATGGAGCGCCGGCCCGAGCGCTCCATCTCCACGCGCGCGAGGCCGAGCCGGTCGAGGAGGCGGCGCGGCGCGTCGATCTCGCCATTGTAGCGGCCGAGATAGCAGGGGTCGTGATAGGTCACGCTCGCCTTCAGCGGCGCCACGCCGAGCCGGCCCGCCGCCACCAGCTCGTCGAGGAACGCGCTGTGGTGCACCGCCTCGTAGATGCCGCCGAGGGCGGGATATTCGTTGCGCAGCACGTGCAGCGCATGCGGGTCGGGCGTGAGGATGCGGCGGAAGGAATGACGCGCCAGCGTCGCGATGTTCGCGCGGGCGAGGCGCTGGAAGGTGGCCTCGTCGCCGAGGCGCCGGGCGATGTCGCCGCAGTCGCGCTCCTCCTCGCCCAGCACGGCGAAGTCGACGCCGGCGAGCTGCAGCAGCCGCACCAGCGCGCGCAGCGTGCGGCCGTAGCGAAGGTCATAGGCGCCCTCGCCGAGCCAGAGCAGCACCTCGGCGCCGCCCCTGGCGGAGATGAGCGGCAGGTCGAGCCCGGCGGCGAAGTCGGTGCGGGCGCCGAGCGGGCGGCCCTGCGGCTCGTCGGCGTAGCGCAGCTCGGCGAGCGGGGCGGCGGCCTTCTCCGGCAGCGCGCCGAGCTCCAGCGTCTGGAAGCGGCGCAGCGCGACGATGGCGTCGACATGCTCGATCATCATCGGGCATTCCTCGACGCAGGCGCGGCAGGTGGTGCAGGACCACAGCGTGTCCGGGTGGATCATCGCGCCGGCGCCGACGATGGGCAGGTCCGGCCCGCCGATGCCGGCGACCTCGCGCGCATGCGGGTAGGGGCTGCCGGCATAGGCGGCGTTGGTCTCGCCCGGCACCATGGCGGTGGCGAGGTCCTGGATCAGCCGCTTGGGGTTCAGCGGCTGGCCGGCGGCGAAGGCCGGGCAGGCGACCTCGCAGCGCCCGCACTGGATGCAGGCGTCGAAGCCGGCGAGCCGGTTCCAGGCGAAGTCGGCCGGGGTGGCGACGCCGAGGCGCGGCGCCTCGAGGTTCAGCGGCGCGAGCGCCGTCTCACGCCGCCCCTCGAAGCGTGCCGCGCGCGGATGGGCGACGAGGTGCAACGCCCCGGCGAAGGCGTGGCGCATCGGCCCGCGGTCGAGCTGCATGGCGAGGCCGAGACCGCCCGCGGCGGCGAGCCACAGGCCCGGCCAGGCGAGCGGCCAGACCGATCCCGCCAGCGCCGCGTCGAGCGCGACCAGGAAGGCGCCGCCGGCATAGGCGGCGAGCAGGAGCGGCAGGCGCTGGAATCTCCCGCCCGACAGCCGTGCCGGCCTTTCAGGGTAGCGCCGCCGCCCGACCATGAAGCCGCCGGCGAGCGCCACCGCGAAGGCAAGCGCGACCAGCGCCCAGAACAGGCGCGAGGCGCCGAGCGGGGGGATCAGCGCCAACAGCGCGAGGGCCGAGCCGCCCAAGAGGCCACCGGCGGCGAGCGCGTGCATGCGCGCGGCATAGGGGTCGCGGCCGACGACGTGGTGGACGTCGACGAGGTAGCGCTTTGGCAACGCCATCAGGCCGCGCATCCAGTCGACCTTCGCCGGCCGGCCCGCGCGCCACAGCCGGGCCCGTCCGCCGGCCATGACGGCGGCGATCGCGGCGAGGGCGAGGATCGCCAGCGAAAGGCTGAACGCGGCCTCCGTCATCGGCGCCTCCCGAGGGGGCCTTGCCGGAATGCTATCCCGGCGTGCACGGGCGTGCGGGAGGGGAGGGTGTCCGCGGCTCCGGTCCCTGTCCGCGCGGCGCCCATGGCCGCCTCACAGGTCCTTGCACAGGCGCAGCGCATCGTAGATCGCCGCGTGGATGTTGCGCCCCGCCCAGGCGTCGCCCACGCGGTAGAGCGCGAAGCCGGGCCGTCCGGTCCATCGCTGCGGGCGGCCGGCGACCAGCGCGTCGAGGTCGGTCTCGCCGTCATTCACCGATTTCCCGCGCAGCGCCTCGAACAGGCCCTCGACCGGCAGCGTGCCGTAGTCGACGACCACGCGGTCGATGACGCGCTCCTCCTCGGCGTCGGTCATGGTGTTGCGCAGGGCGGCGACGAGGCGGTTGCCTTCCGGGTAGATCTCGATCAGCTCCATGTTCGGCGTCATCACGACGCCCAGCCGGTAGAGCTCGCGCAGGTGGATCGGCTGGTTGGTGGTGCCGACCTCCTCGGCCACCATGCGGTCGTGGGTCGCCACCTCGACGAGGCAGCCGCTGCGCGCCAGCACCTCGGCGGTCGAGGCGGCGTTGTGGCCGCCGATCTCGTCATAGACCAGCACCGAGCCGGTGGGCTCGACCCGGCCGGTCAGCACATCCCAAGTGGTGACGGCGTGCTCGTGGCCCTTCGCATGGCCGGCATTGGGTAGGCCGCCGGTCGCCATGATGACGACCTCCGGCGCCTCCGCCAGCACCGCCTCTGGCGTCGCCTCGGTGCCGAGCCGGATGTCGACGCCCTTCTTCGCGACCTGACCGTGGAGCCAGCGCGGAATGCCGGAGAGCGCCTCGCGCCACGTCGCCCTGGCGGCGATGTTGATCTGGCCGCCGACCACCTTCTCCTTCTCGAACAGCACCACCTTGTGCCCGCGCTCGGCGCTGACGCGCGCGGCCTCGAGCCCGCCCGGGCCGGCGCCGATGACGACCACCTTGCGCACCGTCTCCGCCTTCGGGATCACGTGCGGCATGGTCGCCTCGCGCCCCGTCGCCGCGTTCTGGATGCACAGCGCGTCGCCGCCGACATAGATGCGGTCGATGCAGTAGCCCGCGCCGACGCACTGGCGGATGTCGTCCTCGCGGCCCTCGGTCAGCTTCTTCACGAGGTGCGGGTCGGCGATGTGGGCGCGGGTCATGGCGATCATGTCGACATGGCCCTCCGCCACCGCCCGCGCGCCGGTGGCGAGGTCGGTCACGCGCTGGGCGTGGAAGATCGGCACGTCGACCTCGCGCTTGATGGCGCTGGGCAGGAACAGGAACGGCGCCACCGGGAACGACATGTTCGGCAGCGAGATGGCGTGGGCGATGTGGTCGCGGGCTTGGCCGCCGAGGATGTTCAGGAAGTCGACCAGCCCGCGCCGCGCATATTCGGAGGCGATGGCGACGCATTCCTCGTGGCTGAGGCCGTCGGCGATCATCTCGTCGCCAGACATGCGCATGCCGATGACGTAGTCCTCGCCCGCCGCCTCGCGCATCGCCTCCAGCACCTCGATGCCGAAGCGCATGCGGTTCTCCAGCGAGCCGCCATATTCGTCGCTGCGCTGGTTCACGCTCGGCGACCAGAACTGGTCGACGAGGTGGCCGTGGGCGGCGGAAATCTCGCAGCCGTCGAGCCCGCCCTCTTTGCAGCGCTTCACCGCCTCGGCGAAGGACGTCACCACGCGGCGGATGTCGTTCCTGTCCATGGCGCGCGGGATGGTGCGCGAGGCCGGCTCGCGCCGCACCGAGGCGGAGAGGGTGGGGAACCAGTTCTCCGTGTCCCACTTGGTGCGCCGGCCCATATGGGTGAGCTGGATCATCAGCTTGGCGCCGTGGGCGTGCACGCGCTCGGCGAATTGCTGGAAATAGGGAATGACGCTGTCGTCGGCGACCGAGATCTGCGCCCAGGGCGCGGCTGGGCTGTCGATGGCGACAGAGGAGGAGCCGCCGAACATGGTGAGGCCGATGCCGCCCTTGGCCTTCTCCATGTGGTAGAGCTGATAGCGCTCCTGTGGCTTGCCGTCCTTGCCGTAGCCGGGCGCGTGCGAGGTCGACATCACCCGGTTGCGGATGGTGAGCCCCTTGATGGTCAGCGGTTTGAGCAGTGCCTCGGCATTGGCGATCATGGGGGTCGCGCGCGCTCCTTCGCCCGGCCTATCCTTCGGGATGGTCGCACGATAGGTCGCATGCGCCTATGGCGAACAGAAGATTTGCGCCATCGGGCCGGTAGGGTTGCGACCCGGCCGCAACCCGTTCGCGGCGCGCGCGTCTTCTGCCCTCAGCCGCCGGTGCGCGAGGGGCCGTCCACCGTGCGGCGATAGCGTACCAGCGGCGAGCGCAGGCCGTGGCTCCACAGCACCCGGCGGATCGCCGGCGTGGTGCCGGTGACGATCACGCGGACGCCCGCCCGCTGCATTTTGTGGGCGAAGCTCTCCAGCATGGCGGCGGCGGTCGAATCCACGAACGGCACCGCCGAGAAGTCGAGCACGAAGCGCTTCGGCAGCCGCGAGATGCTGTCGAGCACCGCGCCGACGGTCGAGGCGGCGCCGAAGAAGAAGGCGCCGGACAGGCGGTAGACCAGCGTGTCGGAATCGGCCTGCGGGCCGGTCGGCACGGGAACGTCGGCATCCGCCTCGTCCTCGACCGCGAGCGGGGCGGCCTCGACCCCGACCGCCTGCGACATGCGGTGCAGGAACAGCAGCGTGCCGAGGGTGAAGCCGACCACGATGCCTTCGGTAAGGTCGCGGAAGATGGTGAGCAGCAGGGTGGAGAGCAGCACCAGCGCGTCGCCCCAGCCCGAGCGCAGCAGCGCGCCGATGGCGTGCTTCTCCACCATGTTCCAGGACACGACCGCCAGCAGGCCGGCCAGCGCGGCCAGCGGGATGTAGCTGGCCAGCGGCGCGGCGACGACGATGAACAGCAGCACGAACAGCGAGTGCAACATTCCCGAGACCGGGCTGCGCGCGCCGGCGCGCACATTGGTCGCGGTGCGGGCGATGGTGCCGGTGACGCAGATGCCGCCGAAGATGGCGGAGGCCATGTTGGCGACGCCCTGCGCCACCAGCTCGCAATTGGAGCGGTGACGCCGCCCGGTCATGCCGTCCGCCACCACGGCAGAGAGCAGGGATTCGATCGCGCCCAGCATGGCGAAGGCGGCTGCGTTCGGCAGCACCGCCATCACCTTGGCGGGCGAGAGGTCCGGCAGCACCGGCGCCGGCAGGCTGGAGGGAATGCCGCCGAAGCGGGTGCCGATGGTCTCGACCGGCAGGCCGAGCGCCAGCACCGCGACGCTGGCCAGCGCCACCGCGATGAGCAGGTTCGGCCAGGCCGGGGCGACCTTCTTGATGCCGACGATGGTGACGATGGTCAGCAGCGAGACGCCGAAGGCCGAGGGGCTGATGGTCGACAGCGCGCCGGTCAGCACCTGGAGCTTGGGGATCAGCGCCGCCGGCTCCTTCACCGTCAGGGTAAGGCCGAGCAGGTCGGTGATCTGGCTCGAGAAGATGATGACGCCGATGCCGGCGGTGAAGCCGACCGTGACCGGATAGGGGATGAACTTCACATAGGTGCCGAGCCGCAGCAGCCCGATGGCGGCGAGGAAGATGCCGGAGAGGAAGGTGGCGAGCAGCAGCCCGCTGAGCCCGTGCTGCTCCGCCGTCATCGCCACCAGCACGATGAAGGCGCCGGCCGGGCCGCCGATCTGGTACCGGCTGCCGCCGAGCGCGGAAACGAAGAAGCCGCCGACGACGGCGGTGTAGAGCCCGCGCTCGGGCGTGGTTCCCGAGGCCATCGCGATGGCCATGGAAAGCGGCAGCGCGACGATCGCGACCGTGAGGCCGGACACGAAATCGGCGCGCAGGCCGGCAAGGCCGTAGCCCTCGCGCAGCACCGTTATCAGCTTGGGAGTGAACAGGTCGGCGAAGCTCGGCGCGTGCGGGCGTGTCAGCGTGGTCATTGAAAATATCGATCGTGGGGCGGGAACTGATAGAAAATTTTGCGCCTTCGGCGTCCCGGCTGCAAGCGGATTAACGCGTATCAGCCATTCGCCTTCGGCGGTGCTGCGGTGCGCCGCTCGGTGCTGGGCGGGCGGCCGAAGCGGCGCGCATAGGCGGTCGAGAAGTGCGCCGCCGACTGGAAACCGCAGGCGAGGCCGACATCGGTGATCGGCAGCACGGACAGGCGCAGCAGCTCGCGCGCCCGCTCCAGCCGCAGGCCGAGCTGGTAGCTGGCCGGCCCGGTGCCGAGATGGCGCCGGAACAGCCGCTCGAGGTGGCGCGGGGAGACGTCGAGGCGGCGGGCGATGCCGGCGACGCCGAGCGGGTGCTCGATGGTGCCCTCCATCAGCCGCACCGCGCGGGCGAGCGTCGGGTCGGGGAGGGCGGGCCGCGGGCGCGCCGACGCCTTCGCCTGCGGGGGGCGCGGCGCGCGGTCGACGATGAACTGCTCCGACACCTTGTCGGCGAGGCCGCGCCCGCCGCGGGCGGCGATCAGCTCCAGCATCATGTCGAGCGGGGCGATGCCGCCGGTGCAGGTGAGCCGGTCGCGGTCGATGACGAAGGGCTCTTCCACGAAGTGGATCTCGGGGAATTCCTCGCGGATCGAGGAGAGGTTTTCCCAGTGCACGGCGCAACGGTAGAAATCGAGCAGGCCGGCATCGGCGAGCACGAAGCTGCCGGTGCACAGCGCGCCGAGCGCGACGCCCCGGCGCGCCAGCCGGCGCAGCGCGTCCGCGATCACCGGGGTCGCCGCGTGGCGCACGTCGACGCCCCCGCACACCAGCAGCAGGTCGAGCGGCCCGGCCTCGTGCAGGGCGAGCGTCGGCGTGAAGCCGAGCCCGTTGCTGGCGGTGGCCATGGTGCCGTCCAGCGTCACCACGTGCCAGGAATAGAGCGGCGCCTCCGCCACGTAGTTCGCCATGCGCAGCGCTTCCAGCGCGTTGGCGCAGGCGATCATCGAGTGGTTGGCGAGGGTGAGGAAGCCGATGCGCGTCAGCGAGGCGGGGTCGATCACGGCGGCGATCTCGAGGGTGGACGTTGCCGAAGGTTGCAGCGCTCCTTCTTCAGAAGAAGCATCCACATTCAGAAAAAGTCACGCAGAATTACCCGGGCTTCGTCACCGGCCGGCACGATTGCCGCCGCAAAAAGGTCGCGCCTCCTCCGCGAAATGGTCGCTGCACATTGCGGATTCCCCGTGGAGAGACGACATGCGACTTGCGCCCGTGCCGACGACGAGCCTCGCCCGGTTCCAGGGCTGGCTTCCCGGTCGCGTCATGCTGCCGGTGGGCTTCGCCGCGATCCTCGCCCTTGGCGTCTATGCTGTCGGCACCGGCCGGCACGGCGCGGAGGGGGAGACGGCCCAGGCCGCGCCCCCGAGCGACGTGGTGCGGGTGATCAGCGCCGCTTCCGACGACACGCCCGCCCCGGCGCGGGCGGGCCACCAGAAGGATGACGCGCCCGCGCCGAGCCTGGTGATGGCGATCGACCCCGGGGCGGTCTACCGGCCCCGCGCCGACCATGCCGCCGGCGTGACGCGGACGGCGGCAACCCATGCCGGCGAGGACATGACCATACCGGTGGGGGTCGAGCGCTTCGACACCTGCGGGCCCGGCTGCGACTCGCGCGATCCGCTGGTGCTGCATTCGTCCTATCCGGTCCGGGTGGCGCCGGCGCAGGTCGCGCCGGCCGAATTCGCCACCACGCAGGCCGCGCCGCAAGCCGCCCGGCCGGCCGAGGCGGACGATGACGGGCTGTTCGACCTGCCGTCGCTGCCCGCGCCTGGCGAGGTCTATGACCGCGCGGTGGAAGGCACGAGCGCGGTCTACGACACGCTGAAGCAGGCCGTGGGCGGGGTGGTCCAGCGCTTCCGCTGACCGCCTCGCGCGCCTCGCCGCCGGCGGCCGCTCAGCGGTCGACGACCAGGTTGCTGGTGGGCTTCGAGCAGCACAGCAGCGCCATGCCGGCGTCGATCTCGCGCTGGCGGATGCCGCCGCCATGCTTCATGTCGACCGTTCCCGAGACCAGCTTGGACTTGCAGGTGCCGCACAGCCCCTTGGAGCAGGAGGAGGGCAGGCGCACCCCGGCCCGCCGCGCCGCGTCGAGCACGAACATATCCGAGCGGCAGTCGATGCTGCGCTTCTGCCGGACGAACTCGACCGTGTAGGTGGTGACGGGCGGAGCCACCGCCTCCTGCACTGCCGCCAGCGCCTCCGCGGAGACGACTTCGGCCGCGACCTCGGGCGCGTTCTCGGCCAGCGTGGCGAAGTCGAAGCTCTCCTCATGGTGGCGGCTCATGTCGAAGCCCGCGCCCTTGAGCATGTCGCGCACCGCCGCCATGAACGGCGCCGGCCCGCACACGAACACCTCGCGCTCGCGGAAGTCAGGGGCGATGTGGTTGAGGAGGCCGAGATTGAGCCGGCCGCGCAGCCCGTGCCACGGCTCGCGCGGGCTGTCGGCCTCGCAGATCGGCGCGAAGCGGAAATTGCCGGGCTGGTTGCGCGCCATCAGCTCCAGCTCGTCGCGGAAGATGATGTCGACCGGCGCGCGCGCGGCGTGCACGAAAACGATGTCGCGCGGCTCGGCGAGGTCGTGGAAGGTGCGGGCCATCGACATCAGCGGGGTGATGCCCGAGCCGCCGGAAAGGAACAGGTAGCTCGGCGCGGGCGAGGGCCGGCCTTCGATGAAGCAGGAGAACTCGCCCATCGGCCCGACCGCCCGCAGGATCGAGCCGACCAAGATCCGGTCGTGCAGGAAGTTCGACACCGGCCCGCCCGGCACCCGCTTCACGGTGATGGAGATCGTGTGCGGGCGCGTGGGGGTGGAGGCGATGGTGTAGCAGCGGTTCACGCTCTCGCCGTCGATGTCGAGATCGAGGGTGAGGAACTGGCCGGGCGCATAGGCGAAGGTGCAGGGCTTCTCCGGCGCCAGCACGAAGGTCTTCACGTCCGGCGTCTCCTCGCGGATGGCGCGCACGATCAGCGTGTCGTCGAGGTCCGGGTTCCACGGCGGCAGCGTGCCGGCAAGGCGCGCGGCGGCGGGATCGGGCGGGACGGCGGGGAGGGAGGCCATGTGTCGGTTTCTCGGGATCCGGCCGCGTCCGGCCGTGGCAGCGCCGGTCCTCTCCCCGGCGGGGAGAGGACGAGGAAGGGAGCGAGGGTCAGGACCCGTCAGCGGCCCACATGCTCGGCCATGCGGGCGATGTACCAGTTGCAGAACTTGTCCACGAGCATCTCGGTGTGCGGCGAGTAGGGGCCGGGCTCGTAGGCGGGGCTCCGCGCGCCTTCCTGGCAGTAGCCGACCAGCGTCGAATCCTGGTCGTTGGTCGCGTCCCACACCGAGACGAGGTTCTCGATGTCGTAGTCGACGCCCTCGACCGCGTCCTTGTGCACCAGCCACTTGGTGCGCAGCAGCGAGCGCTCGGCGTCGAGGGGCAGCACCGAGAACACCACCGCATGGTCGGACATGAAATGGTGCCAGCTATTGGGTTGGGTCCAGAAGTGCAGCGCACCGTGGCGGGGATCGTTGATCTTGCCGAGCAGCTTCCTGCACGCGGCCTTGGTGTCCGAGGTATGGCTCTCGCCGTCGCCGGCGAGCGGCAGGCGCTCGGTGCGGTAGCCGGTGACCATGTCGTCGAGATGCTCGATCATCTCCGAGGGGAAGCCGCAGCTCTCCCATTCGCGATGCGAGTTCGTCACCAGCTTCGCGTAGTCCTCGGCCTCCTTGCGGCCGTGCTCGTCGAGCTCCTCCGGCGCGAAGCCGAAGCCGTAGGCGAACAGCGGCACGGTGAGCTCGGGATGGTTGCCCGCGCAGTGATAGCACTCGCGGTTGTTCTCCATGGTGAGCTTCCAGTTGCCGGGCTCGATGATGTCCTTCTCGAACGCGACCTTGGCGTTCGTCAGGTCGTGCGGGGCGAGATAGGGCGCCATCTTGGCGGCCATGACGTCGAAATCGGCCGGCGGCTCGTCGGAGAGGCACACAAAGATCAGGCCTTCGAGCGAGCGGCAATTGACCGGCTTCAGCCCGTGGCAGGACGGGTCGAAGCCCGCGCCCATGTGCTCGGCGAAGAGCAGCTTGCCGTCGAGCCCGTAGGTCCAGCTATGGTAACGGCAGACGAGGTTGCCGACCGTGGTCTTGTAGTCGAGCACGAGGCGCGCGCCGCGATGGCGGCAGACATTGTGGAACGCGCGCACGTTCATGTCGTCGTCGCGCACGATGGCGATCGAATACTTGCCGATGTCGAGCGTCATCGCGTCGCCGGGCTCGGGAATGTCGGGTTCGACGCCGACGAAGATCCAGTGCCGGGCGAAGATGACTTCCATGTCCGCCTCGAAGATCTCGGGGCTGGTGTAGAACGGCGCCTCCAGGCTGTAGCCGGGCCGGCGGCGACGGATCAGCGACTTCAGCGGGGTATCGGTGGTGTCCAGCATCGACGTGTCTCCGTGGCGGAACCTGAGCGACCGCCTGTCGTCTGGACTGGAATTGTTCGACGGAACCGGCGCCCTGACTTTCACGCAAGCGACAATCGCTTTCCCGGACACGACATTTGCCGGCGTCCGGCACCCATGACGACACCGCGATGGCGGGATCGCCCCGCGCGTGCCAGCATGGGCGCGAACCCGATGTTCCAGCGGGGGGCGCCCCTCCGGCCGTATGGATGACGAATGAAAGCGCTTGTGTCGACCTGGCAGTTCTGGGCCGTGCTCTCGGCCGCCTTCGCGGCGCTCACCGCCATCTTCGCCAAGGTCGGGGTCGCCAATGTCGGCTCGGACTTCGCGACCTTCATCCGCACGCTGGTCATCCTCGCCGCGCTGGCGCTGATGCTGACCCTGACCGGGAGCTGGCAGGGCCTCGGCACGGTGTCGGCGCGCTCGGGCACGTTCCTGGTGCTGTCCGGCCTCGCCACCGGCGCGTCCTGGCTGTGCTATTTCCGGGCGCTGAAGCTGGGCGAGGCCTCGCGCGTCGCGCCCATCGACAAGCTGAGCGTGGTGCTGGTGGCGGTGTTCGCGGCGCTGTTCCTCGGCGAGCGGCTGAGCGCGACCGGGTGGCTGGGCGTGGCGCTGATCGGCGCGGGGGCGATGCTGATCGCGACCGGGCTGTAGCCGGCCCTCACTCGAACAGGCGCTGGCCGACGAGGTTGCGGGCCGGGGCGCCCGGCGCGCGGGCGCGCGCGTCCGAGGGGGTGAAGCCGTGCTGCGCCTTGAATTGGCGCGAGAAATGGGCGCAGTCGGAAAAGCCCGATTCCAGCGCGATGTCGGTGACTGAGCGCCCGGTCGTGTCCAGCAGGAAGCGCGCATAGCGCAGGCGCAGGCGCCGGTAGAATTCGGCCGGGCGCTGGCCCATCACGGTCTGGAACAGGCGCTCGAGCTGGCGGGTGGAAAGCTGCAGCCGGCGCGCGATGTTGGCGATCGGCAGCGGATCGGCGAGGTGCTGCTCCATGAGCAGGAGCGCGCGGCGCACGCGGTCGTCGGCGACGAGGTCGGCGATCGGCGGATGGGGCTGGGATTCCGAGCCGGTGCGCTGGCGATCCAGCAGCAGCACGTGGCGGCTCTTCTGCGCCACGGCGCGGCCGAGGAATTTCTCGATCAGCGCGGTGGCGAGGTCCGCCGCCCCGCCCCCGCCGGCGCAGGTGATGCGGTCGCCGTCGATCACGTAGAGCCGGTCGGCAACCGGGGTGTGGTGGGGGAACTCCTCGAGGAAGTCCTGGTAGTGGTACCAGGAGACGCAGCAGCGCCGCCCGGTCATCAGCCCGGCGCGGGCGAGCACGAAGCTGCCCGTACATACGCCCACCAGCGGCACGCCCGCCTTCGCCGCCCGTTTGAGATAGGCGACCGTCTCGTCGTCGAGCTGCTGGCCGGTGTGCAGAAGCCCGCCGACCACCACGATGTAGTTGAGCGTCGCCGGGTCCTGCAGCGGGCCGGAGGGCGAGACCGTGACCCCGCAGCTCGCCCGGATCGGCTCGGCCTTCGAGGACATCACCTGCCAGCGCGCGAGGATCGGGCGCGAGCGGTCGCCATCATCGGCGGCGAGGCGGAGCTGGTCGACGATCAGCGAGAAGGCGGAGAGGGTGAAATTGTCGGTCAGGATGAAGCCGACATTGAGCACCGGCGCGGGGTTGGCCGGGGCGGGAACCTGTCCGGGAAGGGGCGTGCGCATCACGTTCATGGCGTCATCTTCCTCGTCACAGCATAGCCTAATCGGCTGGTTGGGGTAGCAAAGATGATGCCGTTTCATCCGAAGGTAGCGTGCCGCTCAGCATTCGGGAAGGTTCACCGCCAGGCCGCCGAGGGAGGTTTCCTTGTATTTGGAGGCCATGTCGCGGCCGGTCTCGCGCATGGTGACGATCACCTTGTCGAGCGAGACCACATGCGTGCCGTCGCCGTACAGCGCCAGCGAGGCGGCGTTGATGGCGCTGACCGCGCCGAAGGCGTTGCGCTCGATGCAGGGCACCTGCACCAGCCCGCCGATCGGGTCGCAGGTCATGCCGAGATGGTGCTCCATGCCGATCTCGGCGGCGTTCTCGATCTGCGCGTTGCTGGCGCCGAGCGCGGCGGCGAGGCCGCCCGCCGCCATCGAGCACGCCACGCCGACCTCGCCCTGGCAGCCGACCTCGGCACCGGAGATGGAGGCGTTCATCTTGAACAGCGCGCCGATGGCGGTGGCGGTGAGCAGGAACAGGTGCATGCCCGCGCGCGAGGCGCCGGGGCAGTGGTCGCGGTAGTAGCGCAGCGTCGCCGGCACCACGCCGGCCGCGCCGTTGGTGGGGGCGGTGACGACCCGCCCGCCGGCCGCGTTCTCCTCGTTCACGGCGATGGCGTAGAGGCTGACCCAGTCCATCACCTCGTGCGGGGTCGGCGCGTTGCGGGCGGTGAGGCTGTCGCGGATCGCCTTGGCCCGGCGTTTCACCTTCAGCCCGCCGGGCAATTCGCCGGTGGTGGAGAGGCCGCGGTCGATGCAGGCCATCATCGCGTCGGCGACGCGGTCGAGATGGGCGTCCACCTCCGCCTGCGGGCGGCCGGCGCGCTCGTTCTCGGCCACGAGCTCGGCGATGGTGAGGCCGGCCGCATCCGCCATGTCGAGGAGCTGGCGGGCGTTGCGGAACGGGTGGGGCAGGGCGACGTCGCCGGCGGCGACGGGCCGGCCGACCTCGTCCTCGGGCACCACGAAGCCGCCGCCGATGGAGCACCAGCGCTCCTCGCGGATCAGCGCGCCCTCGGCCGTGAAGGCGCGGAAGGCGAGCGTGTTGGGGTGCTTGGGCGTGGCCGAGACGCCGTCGAGCACGATGTCGCGCTCCGGCTCGAAGCCGATGAAGTGCAGCCCGGCGAGCTCCAGCCGGCGCTCGCCCGCCGCCTGCGCCACCAGCGCGTCAGCATGGTCGGGATCGACCGTGTCGGGGCGTTCCCCGGCAAGGCCGAGGATCACCGCCTTGTCGGTGCCGTGGCCGCGGCCGGTCCAGGCGAGCGAGCCGAACAGCGCCACCTCGACGCGCGCGACATGCGCCAGCACGCCGTGCGTCGCGAGGTCGGCGGCAAAACGTGAAGCCGCCACCATCGGCCCCACCGTGTGGGACGAGGAGGGGCCGATACCGATCTTGAACAGCTCGAAGGCGCTGATCATGGATGCCCTGCTGCCGGCGTGGCGTTTCAACTGCGAATGAGGGGCGCCCCTCCTTCCGCCCGGCGGCCTTGCGGACCGGTGCGGATACGGGATCGGTTTTTGGCATCCTTGCCCGGTTGCGGACAAGCAACAGGCGGATGCAGTCGCGGGCGGTGCACGAGAGAGGCGCGGTGCGCTCCCCTGGTGCGTACCTCGGAGACGGCGCGGGCTCAGGCGAACTCGCGCCGGCCCTCCTCCAGCAACTCCCACACATAGGGCGCGAAGGAGCGCCAGACATCGATGTGGAAGATTTCGGGTTCGGTGCGCACCAGCACGATCTCGCCCTTGTGGAAGAGCGTGCGCGTGCACATGCCGACCGGGAACGCTTCCGGGGAGAGGTCGAGCGGGCAGCCCTGACCCAGCACGAAGGCGGCCTCGGGCCCCGCGATCTCGATGCCGGTGCTGCGCGCGGAGACGTCCGTCAGCGCGTGCGGCAGGCCGGCGGTCGCGGCCTCGATGGCCGCGAAGATCGGCGCCGGGTCGGTGTCGAGGGCGAGCAGCATCCACTCGTCCGGGCCGAGCCAGAGCGCGTAGCGCCCGTCCGCGGCGTTCACGCGGCAGGCCTCGCGCGGCAGCGGGACGCCGAACGCCTCGCCCGCCGGGCCGATCGCGGCCTCGCGCCCGCGGAAGACGAGGCGCGCGGCCGGGCCGAGCGCGACGAGGCGGGCCGCGGCGACGTCGCGGGGCGCGGCGGCGAGCGTGTCGAGGGGCAGGGACGGCATGAGCTCAGCCATCGAGGCGCTCTCCCTTGGGGTCGTAGAACACCGGCTCCACTACATCGACCTCGATCATGCGGCCGGGCATCGGCACGACCAGCGTCTGGCCGATCCGCGCGCGCCCGCCCTTGACGACTGCGAGGGCGATGGAGCGCTCGAGCGTGGCGCTCATATAGGACGAGGTGACGTGGCCGAGCATCGGCACCGGCACCAGCGCCTTCGGGTCGGCGACGACCTGCGCGCCTTCCTCCAGAACCGTCCTGGGGTCCTTCGTCAGCAGGCCGACGAGCTGCTTGCGGTCCGGCCGGAAGAAGGCGGCGCGTTCGAGCGAGCGCTTGCCGACGAAGTCCTTCTTCGCCTTGCCGATCGCCCAGCCGAGGCCGACATCGTCCGGCGTCGCGGTGCCGTCCGTCTCCTGGCCGACGATGATGTAGCCCTTCTCGGCGCGCAGCACGTGCATGGTCTCGGTGCCGTAGGGCGTGATGCCGAACGGCTCGCCGGCGGCGAAGATCGCCTCCCACACCGCGCGCCCGTAGGTCGCGGGCACATTGACCTCGAAGCCGAGCTCTCCGGTGAAGGAGACGCTGAACAGGCGCGCGGGCACGCCGCAGATGCGCCCCTCGCGCACGCACATATGGGGGAACGCCTCGCGCGAGAGGTCGATGCCCTCCACCAGCGGCTCCAGCACGGCGCGCGCCTTCGGCCCCTGCACGGCGATCACCGCCCACTGCTCGGTGGTCGAGGTCAGCCACACGTCGAGGTCCGGCCATTCGGTCTGGAGGTAGTCCTCCATATGGGCGAGCACGCGCGGCGCGCCGCCGGTGGTGGTGGTGACGTGGAAGCGGTCCTGCGCCATGCGTCCGACAACGCCGTCATCCATGACGAAGCCGTCCTCGCGCAGCATCACGCCGTAGCGCAGCCGGCCGGGGGCGAGCTTCAGCCAGGCATTGGTGTACATGCGGTTCATGAACTCGGCCGCGTCCGGGCCGACGATCTCGATCTTGCCGAGCGTCGAGGCGTCGAACATGCCGACCGAGGAACGCACCGCCCGGCACTCGCGCGCCACCGCCGCGTGCATGTCCTCCCCGGCCTTGGGGAAATAGTGCGCGCGCTTCCACAGCGACACGTCCTCGAAGGCGGCGCCGTGCTCGGCGGCCCAGTCGTGGATCGCGGTCTTGCGGACCGGATCGAACAGGTCGCCGCGCGCCTCGCCGGCGAAGATGCCGAAGGTGGTCGGGGTGAAGGGCGGGCGGAAGGTGGTGAGGCCGATCTTCGGCACCGCCTCGCCGATCGCCTCGGACACGATGCCGAGGGCGTTCATGTTCGAGGTCTTGCCCTGGTCGGTCGCCATGCCGGTGGTGGTGTAGCGCTTCACATGCTCGATGGAGCGGAAGCCCTCGCGGGTCGCCAGCTTGATGTCCTTGGCGGTGACGTCGTTCTGCCAGTCGACGAAGGCCTTCACGAAGGCCGGATTGCGGGCATGCGGCGTGGCGCCGATGAAGCCGTCGGCCGACGCATGATCGCCGGAAGCATCGAAGGCGCGCCCCTCGGCCACGCTGGCGGGGGAGGCAGCGCGTCCCGGCGCGGCATGGGTGCGCGCGTCCTTCGCGGCGGCCTCGCCCTTCGCGTAGCCGTCCTCGAGCACGGCCGCGAGGCCGTGGACGCCCCGGCAGGCGCCCGCCGAACGCTCGCGCTCCGCCGAGGTGCCGGGCAGGTAGGCGCCCGCCGCCTCGTCCCAGACCAGCTTGCCGCGCGACTGGGAGAACAGGTGCACGCTCGGCGTGAGCCCGCCGGACATCAGCAGCGCGTCGCAGGCGATCTTTTCCGAGGGGCTGACCGCGCCGTCCTTCACCTTGGCGAGATGGGCGGCGGAGATGCGCAGGCGCCCGGAGGTGCCGGTGACGACCGTCGCGGGCCGCACGTCGATGCCGGCGGCGAGCGCGCGGGCGGGCAGGTCGCCCGTCACCTCGGCGCGCAGGTCGGCGACGGCGACGACGGCGACGCCGCCGGCCTTGAGGTCGAGCGCGGTGCGGTAGCCGGAATCGCCGGCGGTGAAGATCACCACCCGCTCGCCCACGCGCGCCCCGTAGCGGTTGAGATAGGTGCGCCCGGCATCGGCCAGCATCACGCCCGGCCGGTCGTTGTCCGGGAACACCAGCGGGCGCTCCAGCGCGCCGGCGGCGATGACGACCTCGCGGGCGCGCACCTTCCAGAGCCGCTCGCGCGGCTGGTTCGGGTCCGGGCTCGCCAGATGCTCGGTGACGCGCTCGGCGAGCGCGATCAGATTGTGCGGGAAATAGCCGAAGGCGGTGGTGCGCGGCAGCAGGGTGACGTTGTCCCGCGCGGTGAGCGTGGCGAGCGCCTGCGAGAGCCATTCGGCGGCCGGCTGGCCCTCGATGGTGGCGGCGGTCTCGGCCAGCAGCGAGCCGCCGAACTCGGCCTGCTCGTCGCACAGCACCACCTTCGCGCCGCCCTCGGACGCCGCCAGCGCGGCAGCGAGGCCCGCGGGGCCGGCGCCGACGACCAGCACGTCGCAGAAGGCGTGGTTCTGGGTGTAGCGGTCCGGGTCGGGCAGGGTCGGGGCGACGCCGAGGCCCGCCATGGCGCGGATCTTCGGCTCGTAGAAGCGCTTCCACGCGCCCGCCGGCCACATGAAGGTCTTGTAGTAGAAGCCCGCCGGCAGGAAGGGCGAGAACAGGTCGTTCATCGCCCCGGCGTCGAAGCCGAGCGAGGGCCAGCGGTTCTGGCTGGTCGCGTTCAGCCCCTCATAGAGCTCGACCTGCGTGGCGCGCAGGTTCGGCGCGGTGCGGGCCCTGTCGCGGGCCACGTCGACCAGCGCGTTGGGCTCGTCCGAGCCCGCGGAGAGGAAGCCGCGCGGGCGGTGATACTTGAAGGAGCGCCCGACGAGGTGGACGCCGTTGGCGATCAGCGCCGAGGCCAGCGTGTCGCCCCGGAAGCCGTCATAGGTCTGCCCGTCGAAGCGGAACGAGACCCGGGCGCGGCGGTCGATGCGCCCGCCGGAAGGGGTGCGGAAGCGGTTGGTCATCTCAGCGGTCCCCGCCTTCGGTGCCGGCATCCGGGCGCGGCTCGCCGGCCTTGTAGGTGACGACGAAGAAGTCGCTCACCGTGTCGCGGACGGCGTTGAAATAGCGCCCGCAGCCATGGAGGTGGCGCCAGCGCTCGGCGTGCAGGCCCTTGGGGTTGGTGCGGTTGTAGAGGAAGTCGGCCCATTCCTGGTCGGAGAGCGCCGACGGGTCGGCCGGGCGGGCGATGTGCGCCTCGCCGCCATAGGCGAACTCGACCTCGGGCCGCGCGCCGCACCAGGGGCAATCGATGATGAGCATGGCTCAAAGCCTCGTCTTGACGACGGCGGTCGCCGGATCGCCGGTGTTGGGCGTGCCGGCCGGCTCGATGACGACGAGATGCGTCTCCTCCTCGGCGACCGGGCAGTGCTCCACGCCCTTGGGCACGACATAGAGCTCGCCCGGGCCGAGGATGACGGCGCTCTCGACGCCCTGCGCGTCGCGCAGCCTGATGGTGAGGCGGCCCTTCAGCACCAGGAAGAAGTCGTCGGTGTCGGGATGGGAGTGCCAGTTGAACTCCCCCTTCACCTTCACGACCATGACGTCGTGGCCGTTGAAGTCGGCCACCACCTTGGGCGTCCAGTGCTCGGTGAAGAGCGAGAGCTTCTGCGCGAGATCGATGGCGGCGGGCATCGGCCGTCTCCTCAATGCGCGACGGCGGCGGCGGCCGCCTCGTCGATCAGGAAGCCGTCGCGGAAGCGCTCCAGCGTGAAGGCGGCATTGATCGGGTGCGGCTCGTCGCGGGCGATAGTGTGGGCGAACACGTGGCCCGAGCCCGGCGTCGCCTTGAAACCGCCGGTGCCCCAGCCGCAGTTCACATAGAGCCCCGGCACCGGGGTCCTGGCGATGATCGGCGAGCGGTCCGGCGTCACGTCGACGATGCCGCCCCAGTTGCGCAGCATGCGCAGCCGGCGGAACTGGGGGACCAGCTCGCAGATCGCGTCAAGCGTGTGGGTGGTGATGTGGAGCGCGCCGCGCTGCGAGTAGCTCGTATAGGCGTCTGTGCCGGCGCCGATCACCATCTCGCCCTTGTCGGACTGGGAGATGTAGGCGTGGATGGTGTTGGACATCACCACGGTCGGGAAGGCCGGCTTGACCGGCTCCGACACCAGCGCCTGCAGGGGATAGCTCTCCAGCGGCATGCGCACGCCGGCCATCGCCATCACCACCGAGGTGTGGCCCGCGGCGGCGACGCCGACCTTGCGCGCGCGGATGAAGCCCTTCGAGGTCTCGACGCCTTCGACCGCGCCCGAGGCGTCGCGGCGGATGCCCGTGACCTCGCAGTTCTGGATGATGTCGACGCCGCGCGCGTCGGCGGCGCGGGCGAAGCCCCACGCGACCGCGTCGTGCCGGGCGGTGCCGCCGCGCCGCTGCAGCGCGCCGCCGAGGATCGGGTAGCGCATGCTGGAGATGTTGAGCGGCGGGCAGAACGCCTTGCACTCCTGCGCGTCCAGCCACTCATTGTCGACGCCGTTGAGGCGGTTCGCGTGGACGTGGCGCTTGAAGCTCTGAACGTCGTGATGGTTGTGGGCGAGCATCAGCACGCCGCGGGCCGAATACATGACGTTGTAGTTGAGGTCGGCCGAGAGGCCTTCCCACAGCTTCACCGCGTGCTCGTACAGCCCGGCGCTCTCGTCGAACAGGTAGTTCGAGCGCACGATGGTGGTGTTGCGCCCGGTATTGCCGCCGCCCAGCCAGCCGCGCTCGATCACCGCGACCCTGGTGATGCCGTGCTCCTTGGCGAGGTAGTAGGCCGCCGCGAGGCCGTGGCCGCCCGCGCCGACGATGACGACGTCGTATTCGGGCTTGGGTTCGGGACTGCGCCATTGCGGCTGCCATCCCTTGTGCCCGGAGAGGGCGCGGCGGAACAGCTCGAAGCCGGAGAATTTCTGCACGATGAGCCTCCGACGAAGGAGCGTCGCGTGACCATGACGAGACATGCTCGCGCACCCTGTCGGCCGGAGCGAGCATCGTTTCGGCGCCGGCGTTGAACGAATCCGACACGGCTTGTCCGCCGGCGACGCCGGTAAGCCGTCGCATCGCGCCGTGTCACCGGTTTGATGCCGGGTCCGTGCATCACCTGATGCTGATCGGCCCGCCCTGCTGTTTCCTTGCGCTGGCCATGATCCACACCTACGGGACTTGACCATACGTAAGGAAGGATCCCCGATATGCTGAACAGCGGAAATTTCGACGCCCGGCGGCTTCTCGACATGTTCCTGTCGCCCCAGCAGGGAGCGGCCGGCCAGCCCCCCGCGACGCAGGACAACCCGCTCGGCGGCTTTCTTGGCGGTCTCGGCGGGGTCGGGCCGGCGGGTGCCGGGGCCTCCGGCGGGGACATGATGGCGCGGGCGAAGGACTATCTCGCCGGCAATGGCGGGGCGCTCGCGGGCGGGGCGGCGGCCGGCGCGCTGATGTCGCTGGTGCTCGGCAGCAAGGCGGGGCGCAAGCTCGGCGGCAATGTGGTGGCGCTGGGCGGCCTCGCCCTTGCGGGCACGCTCGCCTACAAGGCCTACCAGAACTACCAGCAGGGCCAGGCGCCGCATAAGGCGGCCGAGCCGCTGCCCGCGGCCGGGGCGGCGCTGCCGCCGCCGGAATCGCCCTTCCACCCGGCGCATGCGGGCGCGAGCGAGCTGCCGGTGGTGCTGCTGCGCACGATGATCGCGGCCTCGCTCGCCGACGGGCATATCGACGAGGAGGAGCGGACCGCGATCTCGGCCAAGCTCGACGCAGACGGCGCGACGCTCGGCGAGGCGGAAGCGTTCCTTACCGCGGAGCTGGCCAATCCAGCGAGCGTGGAGGCGATCGCCGCGGCGGTGACGCGCCCGGAACAGGCGGCGGAGGTCTATATCTGCGCGCTGCTGGCGATCGACGGCGACAACAGCGCCGAGCGCGCCTTCCTCGCCCGGCTCGCCGCGGCGCTGCGTCTCGACCCGCAGCTCACGCCGCATCTGGAGGCGGCCGCGCGTGCCGCCAAGCAGGACGGATGAGGGCGCAGCAGGGCGTGCAGGTGAGGGGCCGGTAGCGGATCGTTAAGGTTAAGCGCTCCTTAAAGAATCGCTGAGAGACTGCGAATCCGATGGGGGCGGGCGACCGTCCCGTCGGAGGGTTTCTCAGCGGGTTCTGCGATGCGTGGCGTGTGCTCTTTCCGGATCGGTGCGGTTCTTCTGGCGATGGGCGGGAGCCTCCTCGCCCCCTCGGCCAAAGCCTCCGACCTCGACGGCGCCGACGACCTGCTCGCCAATGCGCCGGTGATCGAGGACAGCACCGGCTGGTACCTGCGCGGCGACGTGGGCTACGTCGTCAACGAGACGCCGGACTGGTCGTCGCTGAACTTCGATTCCGCCGCCGCCGACCTCGGCGACGCGTGGCTGCTCGGCATCGGTGGCGGCTTCAAGCTCAACGACTGGCTGCGCCTCGACCTGACGGCCGACTACCGCACCGAGGCCGATTACGGCTCGGGCGGGCTCTCGGCGGACTTCAGCGCCGCCACCTTCCTCGCCAACGCCTATATCGATCTCGGCACCTGGAACGGCTTCACGCCCTATCTCGGCGCGGGGGTCGGTGCCGGCTTCGCCTCGTTCGACAATGTCGATTTCAACGGCGCGCGGATCGGTGATGCCGACGGCTGGGGTCTCGCCTGGGGCGTGATGGCGGGCGTCTCGGTCTCGCTCGGGCCGAACTGGCTGCTCGATGTCGGCTACCGCTATCTCTCGCTCGACGGCATCGACCTCGGCAACGGGCTGCCCGACTTCGACCAGCGCGCGCACGAGATCCGCATCGGCGCGCGCTACCTGATCAACTGAACGGGGCCATAAGGCCCCGCCCTCCCGCCAGATTTTCCCGCAGATCGCCGCTCGCGGCAGCCCCGGTCAGGCCGAGGCCGCGTTGCGCGGACGGAACTCGCCGACGCTGATCGCCATGACCTCGCCACGCGGGCCGGCATCGCGTAGCGCCGGCTGGGCGGGGCGCGGCGGGTTGAAGAACGAGCGTCCCTCATGCACGCCGTAGACGAGGTAGTGCAGCAGCGGGTTGATATTGGCCGCGCGCACGTCGGGATTGGCGTCGAGATAGGCCCGGCCGTCGAAATTCGCGCTCGGATTGCAGCCGATGGCATGGCCGATGGTCAGATAGTGCTCGATCGCCCCGTCGGGCTCGACGCCATAGGCGCGCGCGTACCATTCGATGTCGAACACGCCGCTCCGGCGCACCAGGTTGATGCCGGGGATGTGCAGCGGCTCGGCCGTGTCCTTCGCCGGAGCCTCGGCCGCCGGGGCGGCCTCGAGCGAAATGGCGGCGGGGGCGGGGGACGCCTCCTCCATGGCCGGCTCGGCGGCCGGGGTGGACGGCATCGTCCTGGCGGGGCCGAAGGCGTTGAGGAGCCGCGTCACGAGGCCGGAGGGGCTGCGCGCCGCGAGGCTGCCGGCGAGGGCGTTGAGCCCGGCCAGTTCGGCCATCAGCTCTGCCACCGGGTCCTGCGCCGGCGCGTCGGCGGTGCCGGCGTCCCCGGCGTGGTGCTCGGCCTGCCCGTCCGCCGCCGCGAGGCGCGCATGGGTATTGCGCAGCTTGGCGAGCAGTTCGCGGGCCAGTTCCTCGCGCGCCGCCACGAGGGCGGCTTCATGATCGATGCGGGAGTCACGCTCGGCGAGGCGCTCCTGCGCGGCGGCGAGTTCGCTGCCGAGCTGGGCGAGTTCCGCCGCCTGACGGGCGATGGTCGCGGCCTGCTCGTCGTGAATGCGGCGCACCTCGTCCCGGGCGCGCTCGTGCTCTTCGACGCAGCGATCCGCCCGCTCGACCGCGCTGTTGGCCCAGCTCTGCAGGGTCTCGATCGGGTTGGCGTCGCCGCTCGCGGCGTCGACCAGCACCGAACGGGCCTCGATCGGCTGGGGCGAGCGCGAGCACACCGCGACCAGATACACCGGCTCGCCGGCCGGGGCGGGCGAGCGGGTCAGCCCGTTCGGGTCCAGCCACCACAGCGCGTCGGGGCCGGACAGCGCGGCCGCTTGCATGTCGATCGGCGACAGGAAGGAGGCGAAGGTGGTGCGCTGCCCGTATAGGCGCACGGTCGGGAAGATGGGGGCCAGCAGCGCGACGAACTCGTCCGCCGACATCTCGGCGAGGTGGAACGGGTTGCGGTTGCCGATCCGGTCGGTGAACACGTCGCGGTCGGGCGTCGAGATGATCATGACGCCATCGGGCTTCAGCACCCGCCGCAATTCGCCGAGAGCGTGCGCGGGGTCGCGCACATGCTCGATGGTCTCGAAAGAGACCACGACGTCGAAGCTGGCATCGGGGAAGGGCAGGTCGCCGATGTCGGCGAACTGGAAGCGCGGCCCGGCCGGCCGGCCATAGCGCGCCTCGGCATGGGCCACCGCCTCCGGGTCGATGTCGACCCCGACCACGCTTCGCGCGCTGCGGGCGAGAAACGCGCTGCCGTAGCCCTCGCCGGAGGAGACGTCGAGCACGTCGAGCCCGGCGACGAATTGCGAGGCAAAAGCGTAGCGGTGCTGATGCTCCGAGGCGATGGGCCCGGTCACACCCGGGACAAAACGTTCACCAGTGAATTCCACGATCGTCACCTGCGAATGTCTGGGGCTGCGAATATCCGGCACTTGTCGAAGCCGCGTGCGCGTGAGCGCCGCTCGCACATCGCGTGTGTCATTCCAGGCGAATCCCCCGACACTTTTTTCGATTCGTTGTTAACGAAAAACCCTTTCCGAAAAGTTCGTGTGCACGGGTCCGGTTCCCTCCGATCGGAAAAAAGACGCGGCACCCAGCGCGCGGGGTCCTTTTTGGCGGGGTCGTCGGCGCCGGCGAGCCGGTGATGCTGATCGTGCCGGTGCGGGTCGCGCGGCTGCCGGGGAAGGCGGCCAATCCCGGCGACATCCGGCTGGTGCCGGGCATGCTGGTGGAGGCGTTCATCCGCACCGAGGAGCGAACGGTGCTTGGTTACCCCGCAAGGCCGTTCGCCGAGCAGGTGATGCGCACCTTCCGCGAGAAGTAGATTTTCCTTGTCGAACCAAGGTTCGGCGCGCCTCGAATTGCCGCGCGCAAGACCTCGCCGGCCCGCACGTGCGGATCGCGTGTAAATCCCGCTTGCCATTTTTCGCGCCGGGGACTACACGGGCTGCGGGCCACCCCTCCCCACCGAGGGGCACCCATCTGGAAGGATGGCTATCATGACGACTATCGCTCTGCCGGCGGCGAAGCCGGCGAATCCCAATTTTTCTTCTGGTCCGTGCTCCAAGCGTCCCGGCTGGACGCTGGAAGGCCTGAGCGATGCGCCGCTCGGCCGCTCGCACCGTGCCAAGGTCGGCAAGGCGAAGCTGAAGCTCGCACTCGACCTCACCCGCGAAATCCTCGAAGTGCCCGCCGACTACCGGATCGGCATCGTCCCCGCCTCCGACACCGGGGCGGTGGAGATGGCGCTGTGGTCGATGCTCGGGCAGCGCCCGGTCGACGTTCTGGCCTGGGAGAGCTTCGGCGAGGGCTGGGTCACCGACATCATCAAGCAGCTCAAGCTCAAGGACGCCCGCACCCTCAAGGCTCCTTATGGCGAGCTGCCGGACCTTGCCGAGGTGAATTTCGACCATGACGTGGTCTTCACCTGGAACGGCACCACCTCCGGCGTGCGCGTGCCGAACGGCGACTGGATCGCCGCCGACCGCAAGGGCCTGACCATCTGCGACGCCACCTCGGCGGCCTTCGCCCAGGCGCTCGACTTCGCCAAGCTCGATGTCGTCACCTTCTCCTGGCAGAAGGTGCTCGGCGGCGAGGCGGCGCACGGCATCCTCATCCTCTCGCCGCGCGCGGTCGAGCGGCTGGAGAGCTATGTCCCGGCCTGGCCGCTGCCCAAGCTGTTCCGCATGACCAAGGGCGGCAAGCTGATCGAGGGTATCTTCGAGGGCGAGACCATCAACACCCCGTCCATGCTCTGCGTCGAGGACTATATCGACGCGCTGCAGTGGTCGAAGTCGCTCGGCGGCCTCAAGGGGCTGCGCGCCCGCGCCGACGCCAACTGCAAGGTGCTGGCCGACTGGGTGGCGAAGACGCCGTGGGTCGACTTCCTCGCGAAGGACCCGGCCACGCGCTCCAACACCAGCGTCTGCCTGGTGGTGGTCGACCCGCAGGTGACCCAGCTCGCCGCCGATGCCCAGGCCGCCTTCGCCAAGGCGATCGCCGGCGCGGTGGAGAAGGCCGGCGTCGCCTACGACATCGGCGCCTATCGCGATGCCCCGGCGGGGCTGCGCATCTGGGCCGGCTCCACGGTCGAGGCTTCCGATCTCGAAGCGCTTCTGCCCTGGCTCGACTGGGCCTATGCCGAGGCCAAGGCCGGTCTGAAGCAGGCCGCCTGACGCCCGTTCCCGCTCCCCGCCGCTGACGCGAGGGGACGGCGAACGGGCAATGCTCCGGAACGGTGGCGAAGGGCTTTCTCCTCCCGGCCGCGTCTCGCCACCGACCTCCGTCGAGCTCTGCCCGGCGAACGCTTCGTCGTCCCCTCCCGCCAGCGGCGGGACGCACTGCCCCCCGCCCGGCGGCGGGTCGACATCAACCGTCTCAAGGGACGAAATACATGGCTCCCCGCGTTCTCATTTCCGACGCCCTTTCCCCCGCCGCCGTGCAGATCTTCAAGGATCGCGGCATCGAGGTCGACTTCCAGCCGGCCCTCGGCAAGGACAAGGACAAGCTTGCCGAGATCATCGGCAATTATGACGGCCTCGCCATCCGCTCGGCCACCAAGGTGACGCCGAAGATCCTGGAGCAGGCGAAGAGGCTGAAGGTGGTCGGCCGCGCCGGCATCGGCGTCGACAATGTCGACATCCCGGCCGCCACCGCCCGCGGCGTGATCGTGATGAACACGCCGTTCGGCAACTCCATCACCACCGCCGAGCACGCCATCGCGATGATGTTCGCGCTGGCCCGCGAGATCCCCGCCGCCGACGCCTCCACCCAGGCCGGCAAGTGGGAGAAGAACCGCTTCATGGGCGTCGAGCTCACCGCCAAGACGCTCGGCATCATCGGCTGCGGCAATATCGGCTCGATCGTCGCCGACCGCGCGCTGGGCCTGAAGATGAAGGTGATCGCCTTCGACCCGTTCCTCAGCCCCGAGCGCGCGCTCGACATCGGCGTGGAGAAGGTCGAGCTCGACGACCTGCTGGCGCGGGCCGACGTGATCACCCTGCACACCCCGCTGACCGACCGCACCCGCAACGTGCTTTCCGCCGAGGCGATCGCCAAGACGAAGAAGGGCGTGCGCATCATCAACTGCGCCCGCGGCGGGCTGGTCGACGAGGCGGCGCTGGCGGCGGCGCTCGATGCCGGCCATGTCGCCGGCGCGGCGTTCGACGTGTTCTCCACCGAGCCGGCGAACGAGAACCCGCTGTTCGGCCATCCCAACGTGATCTGCACCCCGCATCTGGGCGCCTCCACCACGGAAGCGCAGGAGAACGTGGCGCTGCAGGTCGCCGAGCAGATGAGCGACTACCTGCTGCGCGGGGCGATTTCCAACGCGGTCAACTTCCCCTCGATCACGGCGGAAGAGGCCCCGAAGCTGAAGCCCTTCATCGAGCTCGCCGAGAAGCTCGGCTCCTTCGCCGGTCAGCTCACGGACACCGACATCAAGACCGTGCGCATCACCTATGAGGGCTCGGTCGCCGGGCTGAAGATCAAAGCGCTGACCTCCTCGGCGGTCGCCGGCCTGCTGCGCCCGGCGCTTCAGGACGTCAACGTCGTCTCGGCCCCGAGCGTCGCCAAGGAGCGCGGCATCGTGGTCGAGGAGACCACCCGCGACGTCGCCGGCGACTATGAGAGCCTGGTGACGCTCACCGTGGTGACCGAGAAGATGGAGCGCTCGGTCTCCGGCACCGTCTTCGCCGACGGGCGCCCGCGCATCGTCGACATCAAGGGCATCAAGGTCGATGCCGAGTTCGCGCCCTCGATGATCTACGTGACCAACGAGGACAAGCCCGGCTTCGTCGGCCGCTTCGCCAGCCTGCTGGCCGATGCCGGCATCAACATCGCCACCTTCGCGCTCGGCCGCGACCGGCAGGGGGGCGATGCCATCGCGCTGGTGGAGATCGACGGCGCCGCGCCGGCCGAGCTGCTCGCGCAGGTGCAGGACCTGCCGCATGTGAAGCAGGCCAAGCCGCTCGCGTTCTGAGACGCGGAGCGCATTCCGGGCGGCCCTAAGAGGGGCCGGCCGCGCGTTTCCAGAGACTGAAGGACCCGGCCGCCCGCGCGGCCGGGTTTTTCGTATCCGCGCGGCGCGTCAGGAGCTGCGCGGATACCAGAACACGTTGGAGACCGGCTCCATGCCGGCCTTCTCATAGAAGCCGACGGATTCGGGGACCGCGCCGAGGATGACGCAGACCCCGCCACCGAGCTCGGCGCGCAGCCGGTCCAGCAGCCCCTTGCCGATGCCGAGGCCCTGCGCTCCGGCCTCCACCGCGAGGTCGGAGACGTAGCAGCACCAGGCCGAATCGGTGATGGCGCGGGCGATGCCGAGCAGCTCGCCGCCGCGGCGCGCGGTGACGATCATGTTGGCGCCGGCGATCAGCGCGGCGAGGCGCGCCGGGTCGTCGACGGGCCGGATCCGCGACAGGCCGGAGGAGAGGAGCACGCGGCGGAACTCCTCGACCCCGACACCGGCCTCGCGGGCGAAGACGATGCCGTCCTCGGCCGCCATCTCCGCCCCCACGGCCCGCCTCCGCGCCTCAGAGCGGGAAGGCGGCGCGGTGCAGCTTCGAGGCCGCCTTGGCGAGCGACGCGATCTGTTCCCAGTCGCCCATGGTGACCGCCTCGCCCGGCGCCACCCAGGAGCCGCCGACGGCGAGGATGTTGGGCTGGGCGAGATAGGAGCCGACATTGGCCGGGCCGATGCCGCCGGTGGGGCAGAAGCGCAGGTCCGGCAGCGGGCCGGCCAGCGACTTGATGAGGGCGACGCCGCCCGCCGACTCGGCCGGAAACAGCTTCAGCACCGGGAAGCCCATCGCGTGCAGCGTCATCGCCTCGGTCGCGGTGGCGCAGCCCGGCATCACCGGCACGGGCGCCTCGGCCAGCGCCTCGGCGAGCGCGGGCGGGCAGCCGGGGCTGACGAGGAAGCGCGCGCCGGCGTCGATCGACTTCTGGATCAGCTCCGGGCGCGTCACCGTTCCGGCGCCGACGATCGCGTCCGGCACCTCGGCGGCGATGGCGGCCATCGCCTCCAGCGCCACCGGCGTGCGCAGCGTGACCTCGATCAGCGGCAGCCCGCCTTCGACCAGCGCCTGGGCGAGCTTCACGCCCGCCGCGACGCTCGGCACCGTGACCACGGGAACGACCGGCGCGCGGGCGAGGAGGAAGCTGGGATCGGGGAGCGACATCGGGCACCTTTGGAGCGTTGCGGTCATCAGGAAGGCCAGGCGGGGAACCTTATACAGCCGATGCAAGATTTGTGCGGCGTCGGCGACGCGGTGTTTCGCCCGCGCTCATAACGCACTAGCCTGACGGCTCGACAAAGTCTCGTTCCCTTGCGTGCCGGCCGGAACCTCTCGCACATGTTCAACATCGATGCACCCTATCCCCGCGACATGATCGGCTATGGTCGCACGCCGCCGGACCCGAAATGGCCGGGCGGGGCGCGGGTCGCGGTGCAGTTCGTCATCAATTACGAGGAAGGCGGCGAGAACTGCATCCTGCATGGCGACGCGGCCTCCGAGGCGTTCCTGTCGGAGATCGTCGGCGCGCAGCCCTGGCCCGGCCAGCGGCACATGAACATGGAGTCGATCTACGAATACGGCTCGCGCGCCGGCTTCTGGCGGCTGTGGCGGCTGTTCACCGGACGCGGCCTGCCGGTCACGGTCTACGGCGTTGCCACCGCCCTCGCGCGCAACCCGGAGGCGGTCGCGGCGATGAAGGAGGCGGGGTGGGAGATCGCCAGCCACGGGCTGAAGTGGATCGACTACCGCGACCATTCCTACGCCGCCGAGAAGGCGGATTTCGAGGCGGCGATCGACCTGCACACCCATGTCACGGGCGAGCGCCCGCTTGGCTGGTACACCGGGCGCACCTCGGAGCATTCGCGCCGGATCGTCATGGAGGAGGGAGGCTTCCTCTATGATTCCGACATCTATTCCGACGACCTGCCGTTCTGGGTCGAGGGGCCGCGCGGGCCGCATCTGAGCATCCCCTACACGCTCGACACCAACGACATGCGCTTCGCCGTGGCCGCCGGCTTCAATTCGAGCGAGCAATTCTACACCTATCTGCGTGACAGCTTCGACGCGCTCTATGCCGAGGGGGCGGAGGCGCCGAAGATGCTGAGCATCGGGCTGCACTGCCGGCTGGTCGGCCGGCCCGGGCGCATCGTCGGGCTGCAGCGCTTCCTCGATCACATCGCCAGGCATGACCGGGTGTGGGTGCCGCGCCGCATCGACATCGCCCGCCACTGGCACGAGCATCACAAGCCGGCGTGAGGCGTTCCCATGCGTGTCGTTTCCCTATGTGTCGTTCTTCGGCGAGCCGTTTCCAGGTGTGTCGTGCCTCTGGCGGCGGTCGCCGCCTTCACCCTCCTGGCGGGTGCGGCGCAGGCCGCCGACCGCATCGTCATCGCGCTGCCCAAGGGCAGCTCGGTCGTCACCAGCAAGGTCAGCTACAGCTGCGACCGTATCAAGGGCGTGGAGGCGACCTACATCAACGCCCCGCCCAACGCGCTGGCGACCATCGCCTTCAATGACGAGTTCGTGGTGATGGCTAACGTGCTGGCCGGTTCCGGCGCGCGCTATGCGGGCGACCGCTTCATCTGGTGGACCAAGGGGGCGCAGGCCAGCCTCTACGACCTCACCAAGGGTGAGGACGCCCCGCCCATCGCCACCTGCACGCAGGACTGAGGCGCGGCCCGCTCACGGGGCCTCGCGCCGCGCGCCGAGGAGATGGGGAAGATGGCTCTGCAGCACGTAGATGAGCAGCGCCGTCGACCAGCCGAACATCATGATGCCGCTGCCGGCCGCCATCGGGCCCAGCAGGCGGGTGCGGGTGGCCTGCAGCACGTCGCCATAGCCGAGCGTCGTGTAGTTGACGAAGGCCGAGTAGTAGGCGTCGCCCGGGTTCGAGACCAGGCCGAGATAGCCGTAGACCCCGCCCCAGATGCCGACCTCGATGAGGTGCGCGCTGAGCAGGATGACGTTCGCCGTGAGCAGGGCGAAGGTGACGCGCGCATGCGGAAATTTCCACAAGGCCTTCTCGAACGGGCGGGTGAGCGCGAGCAGGGTGAGGGTGGCGCTCAGATGCACCAGCATCACCGCGACGTTCACGGCGACGCCTGTAATCAGCTCGTCCATCATGGGATCAGTTCCAGCGCGAATCGGCGGTGTTTAGCATGAGTGAGGCGGTTCACATTCGATTCCTCGATCGCGACGAAATTCAGCTCGCGTCGGATTGGGCGGCGGGGGAGGGCTGGAACCCGGGCCTCGCCGACGCTGCCTGTTTCGGCGCGGTCGACCCGCAGGGCTTCCTGGTCGCGGAGGTGGACGGCGCGCCGGCGGCGACGATCTCGGTGGTCAATTACGACGAGCGCTTCGCCTTTCTCGGCTTCTACATCGTGCGCCCGGAGCTGCGCGGGCGCGGCATCGGCTGGGCGCTCTGGCAGGCGGGTATCGCCCATGCGGGTGGGCGCACCATCGGGCTCGACGGCGTGCTGGCGCAGCAGGCCAATTATGCCCGGGTGGGCTTCACCTTCGCCTATCGCAACATCCGCTTTTCCGGCCCCGCCCCGCAGGAGGGCGCGGCGGCGGAGCGGTGCGTCGACCTGGCGGAAATCCCTTTCGCGGCGGTTGAGGCGAGCGACGCGGCGATCTTCCCGGCGGCGCGGCCGGCATTCCTGCGGGCCTGGATCGACACTCCCGGCCATGTCGGGCGGGCGCTGCTGCGCGAGGGTCGGCTCGCCGGCTGGGGCGTGGTGCGGCCGGCGCGCGAGGGCTGGAGGATCGGGCCGCTGGTGGCGGAGGACGAGGCGGCGGCCGAGGCTCTGTTCGCGGCGCTGGGCGCGGCGACGGGCGGGGGCACGATCGTGCTCGACGTTCCCGAGCCGAACGGCACGGCGATGGCGCTGGCGCGCCGGCACGGGCTGGCGCCGGTGTTCGAGACCGCGCGCATGTATACCGGCCCGATCCGCGAGGTGGCGCTGGAGCACCTGTTCGGCGTCACCAGCTTAGAGCTCGGCTAGGGCGGCGTCGAGCTCGCCGCGCGGCCGGGCGCCCAGATGGTGGCGATGGCGATGCCCGACAGCACGAGCGCGTAGCCGGCGGCATGGTAGAGATGGGGCACCTCGCCGAGGAATGCTATGGCGAGTGCCGAGCCGAACATCGGCATCAGGTGGAAGAACGGCGCCGCCCGGTTCGGGCCGATGAGCTGCACCCCCCGAATGAAGAACAGATAGGCGAGCACCGAGGGGAAGACCGCCACATAGGCGAAGGCGAGCAGCGCCGTGGTGTCGAGGACGAAGCCCTCGCCGAAGCTGCGCTCCACCGCGAAGGCCGGGGTGAGGAACAGGACGCCGAGGAGCAGCGTGGTGGTGAGGAAGCCGAGCTGCGACATGGCCGGCCGGCGCGCCAGCAGCGCGGAATAGATGCCGTAGACGATCATCGCCAGCAGCACCAGCACGTCGCCGCGGTTGAAGCGGATATGCACCAGCACGTCGAGATCGCCGCGGCAGACGATGGTGAGCACGCCCATCAGCGACAGGCTGATGCCGGCCGCCTGACCACCGGAGAGCCGCTCGCCGTTCAGCACCAGCGACCAGAAGGCGATCATCAGCGGGCCGGTGGACTGGATCAGCAGCGCATTGATCGCCGGCGTGAAATGCAGCGCGTAATAGGCGATCGTGTTGAACAGGGTGATGCCGGTGAGAGCCAGCACGGCCAGCAGCTTCCAGTGGCGCAGCACCAGTGGATAATCCTGGCGCAGCGCCCGCCAGGCGAAGGGCAGCAGGATGAGCGAGGCCAGCGCCCAGCGCATCCAGGCGAGCGTCACCGGCGGCACATGGCCGGCGACGTAGCGCCCGAGCACCAGATTGCCGGCCCAGAACAGCGAGACGAGCGTCAGCAGGAGATAGGGGGCGTCGAACAGGCGACGGAACATGGCGGGACCGCGGAAGGACCAGAAGGGTGCCGGCGATAGAGGTATCGATGGCCGGCCGATGGTCTAGTGCATTCCGGGCCGCGATGGACCACCGCGTCCAATGAATAAACTTCATGCTGCGCCGCACTGCGTTTATGGGGCGGTGCAGCGCGTTAGCGGGGGCGCCGTTCAGCCGGCGCGCGAGACCACGTGCAGGCGGGTGCCCCAGGGGTCGGCGATGCTGAAGCCGTGCGCGATCGGCGAGGGGCTCTCGCCGGCCGCGCGCAGGCGCTCGCTCGCGGCCTCCACCGCTTCGGCATCGGGCAGCACGATCTCGAAATGGGCGAGGCCGACGCTGTTGGCCGGCGCCGGGCCGCCGCCCCGGCTCTGCCAGATGTTCAGCCCGAGATGGTGGTGGTAGCGCCCGGCGCTGACGAACAGGGCGCCCGGATAGCGGTCGGTCGTCACCGCGAAGCCGAGGCGTTCCACATAGAAGCGGCGCGCACGGGTCAGGTCCGCGACCTGCAGGTGGACATGGCCGATCACCGTTCCCGCCGGCATCGGCGCCGCGATGTCGGCATCGGCCGGGAGCTCGGCGAGCAGGGAGCGCATGTCGAGCTGGTAGGTCGCCATCTCGACGGTCGCGCCGTCCCAGCGCCAGTCGCGCGGCGAACGGTCGCGATAGACCTCGATGCCGTTGCCGTCCGGGTCGTCGAGATAGAGCGCCTCGCTCACCAGATGGTCGGAGGCGCCGAGCCTGACGCCGCGCTCGATCAGACGCCGCAGCACCAGGGCTAGGGCGGGGCGGTCCGGCACCAGGATCGCGACATGGAACAGGCCGGTGGTGCCGCGCGGGCGCGGGCGGGCATTGGCGACCGGCTCCAACTCGATCAGCGTCTCGTCCCCTGCACCGAGCCGCACGACGCCGTCCGGCGCGGTGCCGAGCACGGTGAGGCCGAGCACGCCGCTGTAGAAGGCGGTGGAGCGGGCGGCATCGCTGACGCGCAGCCGAACCGCACCCATGCGCAGCGCATCGGGCAGGCTGGTAGGGCGTGTATCGGCGGCGGCGTCAGCGGCGTCTTGGGCGGTCGGCGGGGCGGAAAGGGGGGCGGTCATGGTCGTGTCCGGTGTGACGTTCCCCCTTAAAGTCATGGTGCGGCGCGGCGTGCGCAAGCGTCGGCTGCTTGCGGGCGCGCAATGTCGACCTGTCGCCGTCGCCGCGGGCGACATGACGCTGTCGTCATCCTGCTGCACGAGGCACAATTTCTTGCCTCGTTCCTGCGCATCCCTTAAGACGAAGCGGCCCCGGTCGGATCGTTTCGCCGGGGTTTTGTCTGCGCAAGCGGCGCCATGCGTGGCCCCTCGCGCGCAATCAGGAGCGTGGCTCAGTGGCGAATGTGGTCGTCGTCGGTTCCCAGTGGGGCGACGAGGGTAAGGGCAAGATTGTCGACTGGCTCAGTGAGCAGGCGGATGTGGTCGTGCGCTTCCAGGGCGGCCATAATGCCGGGCATACGCTCGTCGTCGGCAACACGACCTACAAGCTCTCGCTGCTGCCCTCGGGCCTGGTGCGCGGCGCGCGCCTGTCGGTGATCGGCAACGGCGTGGTGCTCGACCCCTGGGCGCTGGTGAGCGAGATCGAGCGAATCGGCGGGCAGGGCGTGGAAGTCACCCCCGAGCGCCTGCGCGTCGCCGACAATGTCGCGCTGATCCTGCCGCTGCACCGCGAGCTCGACGCCATCCGCGAGAACGCCGCTGCCTCCGGCACCAAGATCGGCACCACCAAGCGCGGCATCGGCCCCGCTTATGAGGACAAGGTGGGCCGGCGCGCCATCCGCCTGGTGGACCTCGCCTTCCCCGCCACGCTCGCGGGCAAGATCGAGCGGCTGCTCGCCCATCACAACCCGCTGCGGCGCGGGCTCGGCATCGACGAGGTCGACGCCGAGGCGCTGCGCGGCGAGCTGCTCGCCATCGCTCCCAGGGTGCTGCCCTTCATGGACCGCACCTGGTCGCTGCTCGACGACGAGCGCCGGCACGGCTCCAAGATCCTGTTCGAGGGTGCGCAAGGCGCGCTGCTCGACGTCGACCACGGCACCTATCCCTTCGTCACCTCGTCCAACACGGTGGCGGCGCAGGCGGCGACCGGCTCCGGCCTCGGGCCCGGCGCGGTGGACTATGTGCTCGGCATCACCAAGGCCTACACGACCCGCGTCGGCGAGGGGCCGTTCCCTTCCGAGCTGGAGGACGAGATCGGCCGGCGGATCGGCGAGCGCGGGCACGAATTCGGCACCGTCACCGGCCGCGCCCGTCGCTGCGGCTGGTTCGACGCGGTGCTGGTGCGCCAGACCGTGCGCACCTCGGGCATCAACGGCATCGCGCTGACCAAGCTCGATGTGCTCGACGGGTTCGATGAACTTAAAGTGTGCACCCGCTACCGCCTCGGCGGCGAGGAGATCGACTATTTTCCGGCCGGGCAGGACGCCCAGGCCGAAGTCGAACCCGTCTACGAGACCATCGAGGGCTGGAGCGAATCGACCGCCGGTGCCCGCTCCTGGGCGGATCTTCCGGCCGAGGCCGTCAAATATGTACGTCGCATCGAAGAACTCATCGGCTGCCCCGTGGCGTTGTTGTCCACGAGTCCGGAGCGCGATGATACGATCTTGGTGCAGAATCCCTTCGAATCGTGAACGGCAACTGATTCGCCGACCCTGATGGCCGATTATTATCCGCTTCTCGCACGCGCCATTGGCGGGCTCCCCAACAAGTCTGGGGACGCCCGGAAGGTGGTCTATGATCGCGCCCGGCGGGCGCTGCTGACGCAGCTGCGCGGTGCCGAGCCGCCGCTGACAGAGGACGACGTCGCGCGCGAGCAGCACGCGCTGGAAAACGCGATACGCCGGCTCGAAGCCGAGTATGGCGGGGCGCCCGCGCCCGAGGAGCCGCGGCGCGCGCCGCCTCCGCAGCCGGAGCCCGCGCCTGCCGCGCCACCTCCCGTCGCCACGCCGCCTGTCGCACCTCCTCCCGTCGCGCCCGCTCCCGCACCGTCGATGGCCGAGCCTCCCGCACGGGCGGAGCGGCCGGCGCCCTTCGCGCCGTCGCGTCCCGCCGCGCCGACGCCGATCGATCACGACGAGGAAGACCTCTACGCCGCCGCGCTCGGCGCGCCCTCGCCTCATCTCGGGGCCGAGCGGCGCTATCCCGCCGGCCGGTCCGGCGAGGATTTCGGCGGGCTGCGGCCGGAAGACGAGGTGCCGGTCGATACCGGGTCCGCGCCCCTCGGAGAGGACGCGGATCCCGCCGCGCCGGAGCCTGCCCGCCCGGCACGCGGGCGGCTGATCGCGATCGCAGCGGTGATCCTGCTGGTGATCGCGGGCGCCGTGGTGGGCTACACCCAGCGCAACACCATCATCGCGCTGATGGGGCGGGCCTCCGGCCAGCAGACGACCTCGGTCCCGGCCGACGCGCCGACCGCCGGCGCTTCCGCGCCCGAAGTCACCAAGTCGACCGACCGCATCGCCCAGGCGCCCGGCGGCAACGCGCCGAGCGCGACCTCTTCCTCCACGCCGTCGGCCGCGCCGTCCTCCTCGGCCCAGGGGACCGCCGCGCAGGGCCAGAGCCCGAGCGTCGCGGTGGCCCAGCGCGCCGTGCTGTTCGAGGAAAGCCCCGGCGGCGGCGAGCAGGGGCTGCAGCAATATGTCGGCACGGTGGTCTGGGACACCGAGAACTATTCGCCGGGGCAGGGGCTGGCGCCCGATGTCGGCATCCGCGCCACCATCACCATCCCCGACCGCAAGATGAAGGTGACGCTGCGCATCCGGCGTAACCAGGACGAGAGCATCCCCGCCTCGCACATCGTCGAGATCCAGTACGACCTGCCGCCGGACTTCGATCTCGGGGCGGTGGCGAATGTGCCCGGCATGCGGGCCAAGGCGGTGGAAGGCGCGTCCGGCGCGCCGCTGACCGGCATTTCGGTCAAGGTGGCGCCGGGCTACTTCCTGATCGGCCTGTCCTCGCTGCAGGCTGAGCGCCAGCGCAATCTCGGCCTGCTCATCACCCGCAACTGGCTCGACATCCCGACCGTGTTCGAGAACGGGCGGCGCGCCATTCTGGTGCTGGAGAAGGGCGTGCCGGGCGACCAGGCGTTCCGTACGGCGTTCTCCGCCTGGGGCCTGCCGCTGCCGCCGCCCTCCGAGCCGGCGAACTAAGGCGTTCCCAGAGAGGGAGGGGAGGGCGGTCTTCTGGCCCCGCCCGAACCTGATTCGCCGCAGGCTGGAGCGTCCGTTCTGGCGTCGCATTGTCCTATTAGGTGCGGCTTCGTCACGTGGGTTCCGGGCGCACCCCGACTTCCGATATTTCCGAGCTGTAGTGGCGTGGCTGCCGGAGCGATGCGTTCCGGGCGAACGAGTGCCGGTTCGGGGCCAATGTTACGCCCTCCGGACGCTGACGTTTTCAACTTGCCGGGTGGCGCGGTTCCCTTTTTGGCGGCGCGTTGCGTTATGAGGCAGGGCTGCGTCTCGTAGGCTCCGGGCCTACCCCGACTTCCAGTACTTCCGAGCGGAAGCAATGCCGGGGCAAGCGCTCCGGGGCTTCGCGCCCTTGCGCGCAGGCCGCTCGTCCAGGTTTGTCCCGGCGCGGGCAGTAAGCGCCGGCGCTGCATGCCCATCAAACGACATCTCAGGTCCGGCAGCGTCATTCCGCTGCCTTGATGGCGCCGGCCGGCGCCGCGTAGTCGCCCCGCGCATGCCATCGTCCACGCCGGAGCGCTGCCGCTATGCGCACGGCGCAGTGGCACGTCCTGATATTAGGTATACCAAATACCAGATACACAAACTAAGGTCCGGGCAGATACAGCTCGCGATCGGGGTCCTCGCATGTTCCAGACAGTGTTTCCTGTCCTCCCGCTTCTCATCATCTGCCATGCGTGGATGACTATCGTCTTTGTCGAGACGCTCGGCCGTGAGGAAGGTGCGGCGCTGCCGCCGGAATGCTACCCGGCCTGACACGGCGCCGGCCGACATGAAAAAAGCCCCGCGCCGGGTGGCGCGGGGCTTTTCTCGTTGGTGCGTGTCGCGTCGGGCGTCAGGCCGCGGCGCGCTTGTTGAGCACGTCGACCAGGGTCTTGCCCAGCCGCGCCGGGGAGGGGGAGACCACGATCCCGGCCTCTTCCATCGCCGCGATCTTGTCTTCCGCGCCGCCCTTGCCGCCGGAGATGATGGCGCCGGCATGGCCCATGCGGCGGCCGGGAGGGGCGGTACGGCCGGCGATGAAGCCCACCATCGGCTTCTTGCGCCCGCGCTTGGCCTCGTCCTTCAGGAACTGCGCCGCCTCTTCCTCGGCCGAGCCGCCGATCTCGCCGATCATGACGATCGATTCGGTGGCGTCGTCGGCCAGGAACAGCTCCAGCACGTCGATGAACTCGGTGCCCTTGACCGGGTCGCCGCCGATGCCGACCGCCGTGGTCTGGCCGAGGCCTTCCTGCGAGGTCTGGAACACCGCCTCATAGGTGAGGGTGCCCGAGCGCGAGACGATGCCGACATTGCCCTTCTTGAAGATGTTGGCAGGCATGATGCCGATCTTCGATTCGCCGGCGGTGACGATGCCCGGGCAGTTCGGCCCGATGAGGCGCGACTTCGAGCCGTCGAGCGCGCGCTTCACCTTCACCATGTCGAGCACCGGAATGCCTTCGGTGATGCAGACGATGAGCGGGATCTCGGCGGAGATGGCCTCGCAGATCGCGTCCGCCGCGCCCGGCGGCGGGACGTAGATCACCGAGGCGTCGGCACCGGTCTGCTCCTTGGCCTCGGCCACGGTGTCGAACACCGGCAGGCCGAGATGGGTCATGCCGCCCTTGCCCGGCGAGGTGCCGCCGACCACCTTCGAGCCATAGGCCAGGGCCTGCTCGGAGTGGAAGGTCCCGTTCTTGCCGGTGAAGCCCTGGGTGATGATCTTGGTGTCCTTGGTGATGAGAACCGACATCACGCAGCCTCCTTCACGGCCTTGACGATCTTCTGGGCGGCGTCGTCGAGATCGTCCGCCGGGATGACGTTCAGTCCGCTGTCGCGGATGATCTGCTTGCCTTCCTCGACATTGGTGCCCTCGAGGCGCACCACCAGCGGGACCTGGAGCCCGACCGCCTTCACCGCCGCGATCACGCCGCGGGCGATGACGTCGCACTTCATGATGCCGCCGAAGATGTTGACGAGGATGCCCTTCACCTGCGGGTCGGCGGTGATGATCTTGAACGCCGCCGTCACCTTCTCTTCCGTGGCGCCGCCGCCGACGTCGAGGAAGTTCGCCGGGCTCTCGCCGTAGAGCTTGATGATGTCCAGCGTCGCCATGGCGAGGCCGGCGCCGTTGACCATGCAGCCGATGGTGCCGTCGAGCGCGATATAGGCGAGGTCGTACTTGGAGGCCTCGATCTCCTTGGAGTCCTCCTCGGTCTCGTCGCGCAGCGCCATGATGTCGGCGTGGCGGTAGAGCGAGTTCGAATCGAAGGAGATCTTCGCGTCGAGGCACTTCAGCTCGCCGCCCTTGGTGACCACCAGCGGGTTGATCTCGAGCATCGCCATGTCCTTGGCGACGAAGGCCTTGTAGAGCTTCTCGACCAGGCTGCCCGCCTGCTTGGCGAGATCGCCGGACAGGCCGAGCGCCTTCGCCACGGTGCGCCCGTGATGGGGCATCACGCCGGTCGCGGGGTCGACGGAGAAGGTGTGGATCTTCTCCGGGGTCGAGTGGGCGACCTCCTCGATGTCCATGCCGCCCTCGGTCGAGACCACAAAGGCGACGCGGGAGGTGGCGCGGTCGACTAGCGCGGAGAGGTAGAACTCCTTGTCGATGTCGGAGCCTTCCTCGATGTAGACGCGGTTCACCTGCTTGCCGGCCGGGCCGGTCTGGACGGTCACCAGGGTCTTGCCGAGAATGAGCTTGGCGTTGTCGGCCGCCTCGGCGGCGGACTTGACGACGCGCACGCCACCCTTCTCGCCGGCCTCGGTCTCCTTGAACTTGCCCTTGCCGCGTCCGCCGGCGTGGATCTGGCTCTTCACCACCCACACCGGGCCGGCGATCTGCGCGGCCGCCGTCTCGGCCTCTGCCGCGGTCAGCACCGCCACGCCACTCGGCACCGGGACCCCGAATTCACGGAGCACTCCCTTGGCCTGATACTCATGGATATTCATTCGTCCCGCTCCTCCACAACCGTGCGGCCGGGAACGCGCATGGCACAGTGCGCGCCGCACGTTCCCCTCGATTGGCGTATCCTATTCCCCTATAGGCGCAACAGCGCCAAGACGCTACTGCACGAAAGTGTTGCTGAGCGTCCCGATGCCCTCGATCGCGATCTCGACCGCGTTGGAGGGTTCCTTCATCGTACCCACGCCGACCGAGGTGCCGCAGCAGATGACGTCGCCGGGATTGAGCGTCATGTCGTGCGAGATCCGGCTCACCAGCTGGCGGGCGGAGAACACCATGTCGCTGATGGGATAGTTCTGCCGCTCCTGCCCGTTCAGGATGGTGCGGACGACGAGGCTGGCCGGGTCGACATCGGTGGCGACGACGGGGCCGAAGGGTCCGAACCCGTCGAAGCTCTTGGCCCGCACCCACTGGGCGAAGGTGGCGTCCTTGTTGATGATGTCGGCGGCGGTGATGTCGTTCACGCAGGTGTAGCCGAAGATGCAGTCGCCCGCTTCCTCCTCCGACACGCCGGTCGCGGTCTTGCCGATGACGATGCCGAGCTCGCCCTCATAGACCACCTTGCCGTCATAGGACGGCGGCCGGCGCACGGTGGCGCCGGGGGTGGTGAGGCAGGAGCCGGCCTTCAGCAGGTACAGCGGATCGGCCGGAATCGGCGAATTCAGCTTGGCCGCGAGGGCGCGGAAATTGTTCCACAGAGCGATGATCTTGGTCGGCTCGGTGGGCGTGAGGAGCTCGACCTCGGAGAGCGCCACGCGCTCCCCGGTCGGCGTCGCGCCGTTGAACATGTTACCGCCGTGAACGACGATGGTGTCTCCCTCGAGCGTGCCGAAACCGACGGCGCCCGAGCGATTGTAGCGAACCCAATGTGCCATGTGTCGTCGACTCAGCTGTAGCAGCCGGCGATCTGCGCACGCTGGCGAACCAGCGAGAGCACGACGTCGATGGTCGGGGTCGGGATGCCGGCGAGGCGGCCCATTTCCTGGACCACGGTCACCAGCGGGTCGATCTCCATGGCGCGCGAGCGCTCCAGGTCCTGCAGCATCGAGGTCTTGTGCGCGCCGACCGCGCCCGCCCCGTCGATGCGCCGCTCCACGCCGACGCGGAAGTTGACGCCGGACTGCACCGCGATCTCCTGCGCCTCCAGCATCATCGCCTTGGCGACCGCGCGGGTGCCCGGATCGGAGGCGATGACGTCGAGCGTCGCATGGGTGAGGGCGCTGATCGGGTTGAAGCACAGGTTGCCCCACAGCTTCAGCCACAGCTCGTCGCGGATGTTCGGCATCACGGGCGCGCGCATGCCGCCGGCGGTGAACGCCTCGGACAGCTTGTTGACGCGATCGGTGATCTCGCCCGAGGGCTCGCCGAGCGGGAACTTGTCGCCATAGACGTGCTTGATCACGCCCGGCTCGATCACCTCGGTCGCCGGGTAGACGATGCAGCCGATGGCGCGCTCGGGGCGCAGGCCGTTCCACTGCTTCGCGCCGGGGTCGATGCTCTCGAGCGTCTTACCTTCGAGCTGGTCGCCATGCTTGTAGTAGTACCAGTACGGCACGCCGTTGACGGCGGTGACGACGGCGGTGTCGTTGCCGAGCAGCGGCTGCATCAGGTCGACCACGCCCGGCACCTGGTGCGCCTTCAGCGCCACGATCACGTAGTCCTGGGGACCGAAGTCGGCCGGGTTGTCCGAGCAGGGAATGTGCTCGACCCGCTCCTCGTCGTCGATGAGCAGCTTCAGGCCGTTGCTGCGCATGGCCTCGAGATGGGCTCCGCGCGCGATCAGGCTGACGTCGACGCCCGCCCGCTTGAGCTGAACACCGACATAGCCACCGATGGCGCCGGCACCATAGATGCAGACCTTCATTGGACTCCCTCCTGCCCGTAGCGCCCCCGCGGCGCACGGAACTTGTTTGGTATTTTGTATGCCATGATTGGGGAGAATGAGCCCCGCGTCAAGGCCGATCTGTCGGGCGTGATAATACGTCGCGCATGTTAAGCCGCATCCGAGGCAGAGCCGGGCGTGTTTGCGACGTGTGACCTAAGTTACGTCGGCAACCGGCGGTTTGTCCACGGTGTATAGGGCAGAACAATTGTCTCCCGGCGTGCGCAAAAGACTACCGGGGCGCCTGGTTCCACTACAGGGGAAGCATTGCTTACTGGTCTTCAAAAACACTTCGGGGGCGCTTGGCGCCCCCGAATCTAATTTGCATTCATTATTCAGTCAGCAGTCGTCGATCGCCTCAGGCGTCGGGCATGACGGTGTGGTTGGCCATCATCTCCAGCGCCTTGACCAGCGCCGAGTGGTCCCACGCCGCCCCGCCATTGGCCGCGCAGGCCGAGAACAGCTGCTGCGCCACCGCGGTCGCGGGAAGCGCCATCTGCAGCTGGCGCGCCCCGTTCAGCGCCAGGTTCAGGTCCTTCTGGTGCAGCTCGATCCGGAAACCGGGGTCGAAGGTCCGCTTCACCATCCGCTCGCCATGCACCTCGAGGATGCGCGAATTGGCGAAGCCCCCCATCAGCGCCTGGCGCACCTTGGCCGGGTCCGCACCCGCCTTGGAGGCGAACAGCAGCGCCTCGCCCACCGCCTGGATGGTCAGCGCCACGATGATCTGGTTCGCCACCTTGGTGGTCTGACCGTCGCCGTTACCGCCCACCAGCGTGATGTTCTTGCCCATCTTCTCGAACAGCGGCTTCACCGTCTCGAACGCCTTGTCCGGCCCGCCGACCATGATGGTCAGCGAGGCCGCCTTGGCCCCGACCTCGCCGCCCGACACCGGCGCGTCGAGATAGTCGCAGCCGAGCGCGTTGACCTTCTTCGCGTATTCCTTGGTCTCGACCGGGGCGATCGACGACATGTCGACCACGATCTTGCCCGCCGACAGGCCGGCGGCGATGCCGCCCTCGCCGAACAGCGCCGCCCCCACATGCGGGGTGTCGGGCACCATGATGATGATGATGTCGGCGTTCGACGCCACCTCGGTCCCGTTGGCGCAGGCGATGCCGCCCTTGCCTGTCAGGTCCGCCGGGACCGGCTTGATGTCGTACAGATAAAGCGTGTGGCCCGCGTCGATCAGGTGACCCGCCATCGGCGCGCCCATGATCCCGAGACCTACAAATCCAACCTTCGCCATCGTTTCGTCCTCGCTTCCTAGACTGTGTTTCTTGACCGTCGCGGCCTCACGCCGCGCCGGTGAGCGTCTTCAGCCAGCCGAGACCGGCCGCCGTGTCGCCCTTCGGCTTGTACTCGCACCCGACCCAGCCGGCGTAGCCGATGGAATCGAGGTAGCGGAACAGGAACTCGTAGTTGATCTCGCCCGTGCCCGGCTCGTTGCGGCCCGGATTGTCGGCGAGCTGGATATGCGCGATCTGCGGCAGGTTGGCCTCGATCGTCCGGGCGAGGTCACCTTCCATGATCTGCATGTGATAGATGTCGTACTGGATGTAGAGGTTGTCCGAGCCGACCTCGTCGATGATCGCCTTGGCCTGCTTCGTGTAGTTGAGGAAGAAGCCCGGGATGTCGCGGGTGTTGATCGGCTCGATCAGCAGCTTCAGGCCGGCGTCCTTGATCTTCGGTGCGGCGAACTTCAGGTTGTTCACGAAGGTGTTGTGCAGCACCTCGCGATCGGCCCCGGCGGGGACGATGCCGGCGAGAATGTTCACCTGCGGGCAGCCGAGCGCGGTCGCGTAGGTGATCGCCTTGTCGACGCCGGCGCGGAACTCGTCCACACGCTCGGGCAGGATGGCGATGCCGCGCTCGCCCGCGCCCCAGTCACCCGCGGGCAGGTTGTGCAGCACCTGCTTCAGGCCGTTGGCCTTCAGGCGGGAGACGAGGTCCTCGACCGAGAAATCGTACGGGAAGAGGTACTCGACACCGGAAAAGCCGGCTTCGGCAGCCTTCTCGAACCGGTCGAGGAAGGGCACCTCGTTGAACAGCATGGTGAGATTGGCGGCAAAACGGGGCATGGACCGCTCCTAGGCATGGACAGATTTTCTGGGCGGGAGGCGCGTCCCGAAGCGGGGCGCGCCCCGGCGGCTTGGGCGCGCTCGCCTGCCGATCGCAGGAAAGCGCACCGAGCATAAGGGGGCGGATCGGAATCCGCATCCCGAAGCTGGAAGGGGCGGGCGCCCGCGGCTCACGCGCCGGTCGGGCGCCGGCAGATCAGCGCCAGCCGGTCAGGCGCCTGCCTTGGCACCGTCGAGCGGAAGGTCGAGGACCTCCTCGAACTCGTTGACGTTGTCGATCTCGGTGCCCATGGCGATGTTGGTGACGCGCTCGAGGATGAACTCCATCACCACCGGCACCTGGTGCTCCTTCATCAGCGCCTTGGCGCGGGTGAAGGCGTCCTTGAACTCGTTGGGCGAGGAGACGCGCACCGCCTTGCAGCCGAGGCCTTCGGCCACCGCGACATGGTCGACGCCGTAGCCCGCATTCTCCACCGCGTTGACGTTGTCGAAGGCGAGCGAGACCTCGAAGTCCATGTTGAAGCCGCGCTGGGCCTGGCGGATCAGGCCGAGATAGGAGTTGTTCACGACCACGTGGAGATAGGGCAGCTTGTGCTGGGCGCCGACCGCGAGCTCCTCGATGAGGAACTGGAAGTCGTAGTCGCCCGACAGCGCCACGATCTCGGCATCCGGGTCCGCCGCGCGCACGCCGAGCGCCGCCGGCAGGGTCCAGCCGAGCGGGCCGGCCTGGCCGCAATTGATCCAGTTGCGCGGCTTGTAGACGTGCAGCATCTGCGCGCCGGCGATCTGGCTGAGGCCGATGGTCGAGACGTAGCGGGTGTCGCGGCCGAACGCCTCGTTCATCTCCTCATAGACGCGCTGCGGCTTCAGCGGCACGTTGTCGAAATGCGTCTTGCGCAGCATGGTCTTCTTGCGCTCGAGGCATTCGGCGGCCCAGGCGGAGCGGTCCTTCAGCTTGCCGGCGGCCTTGTATTCCTTCGCCACCTCGATGAAGAGCTCGAGCGCGGCGCCCGCGTCCGAGACGATGCCGAGGTCCGGCCCGAAGACGCGGCCGATCTGGGTCGGCTCGATGTCGACGTGAATGAAGGTGCGGCCCTTGGTGTAGACGTCGATCGAGCCGGTGTGGCGGTTCGCCCAGCGGTTGCCGATGCCGAACACGAAGTCCGAGGCCAGCATGTTCGCATTGCCGTAGCGGTGCGAGGTCTGGAGCCCGCACATGCCGGCCATCAGGTCGTGGTCGTCCGGGATCGTGCCCCAGCCCATCAGGGTCGGGATGACCGGCACGCCGGTGATCTCGGCGAACTCGACCAGCTTGTCGGAGGCATCGGCATTGATGATGCCGCCGCCCGCGACGATCAGCGGCTTCTCCGCCGCGTTCAGCATGGCGAGGGCCTTCTCGGCCTGCTTGCGCGAGGCCTTCGGCTTGTAGACCGGCAGCGGCTCGTAGGTGTCCTCGTCGAACTCGATCTCGGCCATCTGCACGTCGATCGGCAGGTCGATCAACACCGGGCCCGGGCGGCCCGAGCGCATGACGTGGAACGCCTGCTGGAACACCTGCGGCACCAGCGCCGGCTCGCGCACCAGCACTGCCCACTTGGCGATCGGCTTGGCGATCGACTCGATGTCCACCGCCTGGAAGTCTTCCTTGTAGAGGCGCGCGCGCGGCGCCTGGCCGGTGATGCACAGGATCGGGATCGAATCGGCGGCGGCCGAGTAGAGGCCGGTGATCATGTCGGTGCCGGCCGGGCCCGAGGTGCCGATGCACACGCCGATATTGCCGGCCTTGGCGCGGGTGTAGCCCTCGGCCATGTGGGAGGCCGCCTCGACGTGGCGGGCCAGCACGTGCCGGGTCTTCCCGTAGGCGCGCATAGCGGAATAAAGCGGATTGATCGCGGCGCCGGGCACGCCGAAGGCGGTGGTCACGCCTTCCTTTTCGAGGACCCGTATCGCTGCATCGACGGCACGCATCTTGGCCATGGCATTTCCTCCTGGCGTCATCGCCGGCGAGGGCATCCCCTTCGGTTCAGGGGCGGCGTGCCCGGCACCGGACTTCAGGCTTGTTCAAAATCTCCGGTCTCGGCGGCCGCGCGAAGCGCATGGCGCCGGAACGGCAGCATGCAACGCAGCATCATTCTTCCCGCACTGCGGAAAGAATTTCCGAAATCGGGGGAAACATGCCACGCCCGCCGCATTCCCGCAATACGGGATGTATTTCTGATTTGCGAAAAAGCGGAGGATGCGCCTTTATGCTAGGGCGAGGGCGGCGCCGGAGGGTGCGATAACCGCCGAGGCCAATATGGATGCCCGCATCGACGCCTCGGCCGAGGCCAGGACGATGGCGGCACGGAACCCGGGAGGAGGCGAGGTTGGGAGGTGACATGCGGATGACGGACGCCGTCACGGTCACGCGCCGCCGCGGCCGGCCCTCCAGTTCCGGAGGGACCGAGACCGGTGGCGAAGTGCAGTCGCTCGACCGCGCCATCGCCCTTCTGGAGGTGCTTGCGCTTTCCGACGGCATGACGCTGAGCGAAGTAGCGCGCGCGGCGGAATTGCCAACCTCGACCGTGCATCGTCTGTTGACCACGCTGGAGCGGCGCGGGCTGGTGGGGCACGATCCGGCCACCGGCCAGTGGATGGTCGGGCTCGGCCTGTTCCGCATCGGCTCGGCCTATCTGCGCATCCGCAAGCTGCCGGAGATCGCGCGCGGATTGCTGCGCGAGCTGTCGCACGGCGTGAACGAGACGGTGAACCTGTCGCTGATCGACGGGCCGCACCTCATCTGCGTGGCGCAGATGGAAAGCCACGCGGCGGTGCGCGCCTTCTTCCGCATCGGCGGCGACCTGCCGATCCACGCCTCGGGCGGCGGCAAGGCGATCCTCGCGGCGATGAACCCGGAGGCGCGGCGAGCCTGGCTGGGCGGCGACCAGCTCCAGCGCTTCACCGAGCACACCCATGTGAGCCGGCGCGCGCTCCAGGCCGACCTCGCGACGATTGCCGAGCGCGGCTACTCGATCGACGACGAGGAGCATACGCCGGGCATGCGCTGCGTGGCGGCGGCGGTGCTGGACGAATGGCGCGAGCCGGTGGGGGCGATCTCGATCTCGGCGCCGACCGTGCGCATGCCGCCCGAGCGCATCGCCGATCTCGGCCGCCAGGTCCGCGAGGCCGCACAGCGTCTGACGACGCGCTATTCGGGGCTGTGAGCGGATCCGTCGCGGCCGGCGCTCTCGTTTCGAACGATCGGCCTAGGGCCCGGATCGGCGGGCGGGCAGGGCAAGGGCGGACCTCGCAAGAGCTTTGGCACGAACGGCGCTCGGCCGGATAGCGCCCGCGCATCTTCAGCCGTCTTACTTCAGGCAAAAAAATGCCGGCACCCCGCTCTCCGAGTGTGCCGGCACCAGTCGCCTAGGAGGAACCGAACGTTGGGAAATGACCCTTCGTCCTGCTCCGGGAGGCTCGTAGGCCAACCCGTCGGCCGGCGGTTCGTTCCGCCATTCGGGCCGGGTGGCCGATAGGGGCCGCGGCAGGGCCGCGGGGGAGGGCGACGCGCTGGACGCGCCGCCCGGACGCCGGACGGATCAGACCGCCTTGGCGTCGTGCATCGCGGAGATCTCTTCCTGCGAGTAGCCGAGCTGGGCGAGCACCTCGTTGGTGTGCTGGCCGAGCAGCGGCGAGGCAGTGATGTCGACCTCGACGTCGGAGAACTTGATCGGCGAACCGACCGTCAGGTACTTGCCGAGCTTGGGGTGCTCGACCTCGACCACGGTGCCGCTCTTGCGCAGCGACGGGTCGTTGGCGATCTCCTTCATCGACAGCACCGGCGCGCAGGGGATGTCGAACTTGCGCAGGATGTCGATGGCCTCGAACTTGGTCTTGTCGGCAAGCCAGCCCTCGATGAAGGCGAAGATGTCGAAGATCTTGTCCTGGCGCGCCTCGGCGGTGTTATAGGCCGGGTCGTCGATCCACTCGGGCTTGCCCAGCGCCTTACAGATCGGCGCCCAGGCGTGGCCCTGGATGGTGAAGTAGATGTAGGCGTTCGGGTCGGTCTCCCAGCCCTTGCACTTCAGCACCCAGCCCGGCTGGCCGCCGCCGCCCGCGTTGCCGCCGCGCGGCACCACGTCCGAGAACTCGCCGTGCGGGTACTGCGGGTACTCCTCGAGGTAGCCGAGGGCGTCGAGGCGCTGCTGGTCGCGCAGCTTCACGCGGCACAGGTTCAGCACCGAATCCTGCATCGACACGGCAACCTTCTGGCCCTTGCCGGACTTGAGCTTCGCGTGCAGCGCCGTGAGGATGCCGATCGCGAGGTGCATGCCGGTGTTGGAGTCGCCGAGAGCGGCGGCCGACACGGTCGGCGGGCCGTCCCAGAAGCCGGTGGTGGAGGCCGCGCCGCCCGCGCACTGCGCGACGTTCTCGTAGACCTTCAGGTCTTCATAGGCGTGGCCTTCCGAGAAGCCCTTCACCGAGGCGAGGATCATGCCCGGGTTCAGCTTCTGGATGTTCTCCCAGGAGAAGCCCATGCGGTCGAGCGCGCCGGGGCCGAAATTCTCGACCATGACATCCGAGTCCTGGATGAGCTTGGTCAGGACTTCCTTGCCCTGCGGGGTCTTGGTGTCGAGCGTCAGCGAGCGCTTGTTGGAATTCAGCATGGTGAAGTAGAGCGCGTCGGCATCCTTCACATGGCGCAGCTGCGAGCGCGTGACGTCGCCGGCGCCGGGGCGCTCGACCTTGATCACATCGGCGCCGAACCAGGCGAGAAGCTGCGTGCAGGCAGGACCAGCCTGAACGTGCGTGAAATCGATGATCTTAATACCTTCGAGGGGCTTAGACATCTCGGTCGACTTCCCTTTTAAGCGTTAACAGTCCGACGGAGGCTCACCCTGCCGCCGGAAAGTGTACTCCCGGCCCTCTTGGTCGGGACTACTTCCTTCTCCCCAAACCCGCGACCCTGAATGGGCTACGGGTAACTCCCAGGTGGTGATTCGACTTCGGAAATATTCACGACTTCTTTTCGCTCACCCTGGCCTCACACCCCGCCGGATGCCGGCGCAACACGCGCTTCCCGGTCCGGCGGACTGTCTCGTCACGGGCTGCCGGCGCGAGAGCGCGGTGCCCGCTTCGTCTCGGGAAAGGCGGGCGCGATCGGCCGCGTCCGCTCTTCCTGTTCCGTCCCGGCACGCGCTTCGTCCGCCTGCCGTCTCCCGTGCCGCTCGGCGCTCGTGCCGGCCTGCCGTTCCGCGGTGGCGCCGCCGCCGGCGCCGGAACGGTCAGGCCGCGCTCGCGCGCCGTCGCCTGCACGGGGATGCCGGCACCGAAGCGCCGGCACCGAAACTCATTCCGCGGCGAGGCGGACCGGAAGGCCCACGGCGCCGGAGGCCTTGACCTCGCTGATCCGGCCCTCGTCGAAGCCGAGCACCTGCGCGAGGATCTCCTCAGTGTGCTCGCCCAGCAGCGGCGAGCGCGCGACCTGTACGTCGTTGTCCGACAGCTTGATCGGATTGCCGACCGTCAGGTAGGTGCCGCGGGTGGGGTGATCGATCGAGACCAGCGTGCCGCTCGCATAGAGCGACTCGTCCTCCGCGATCTCCTTCATCGAGAGCACCGGCCCGCAGGGGATGTCGAGTTCGTTGAGGATCTCCATCGCCTCGAACTTGGTGTGGGCCATGGTCCACGCCTCGATGCGGGTGAAGATCTCGTTGAGGTGCGGCAGGCGCGCGGCCGGCGTTGCGTAATTGGGGTCGGTCTTCCACTCGGGTTCGTGGATGACGTCGCAGATCTTCTCCCAGACCGGGGCCTGGGTGATGAAATAGATGTAGGCGTTGGGATCGTGCTCCCAACCCTTGCAGCGCAGGATCCGGCCCGGCTGGCCGCCGCCGGAATCGTTGCCCGCGCGCGGCACGGCGTCGCCGAAGGGAATGCCTTCGCCGAACTGGCTGTATTCGCGCAGTGGTCCACGCTCGAGGCGCTGCTGGTCGCGCAGCTTGACGCGGCAGAAGTTCAGCACCGCGTCCTGCATCGCGCACAGCACCTTCTGGCCGCGGCCGGTCAGGGTGCGCTGATAGAGGGCGGTGACGATGCCGAGCGCCAGATGCAGGCCGGTGCCGGAATCGCCGATCTGGGCGGCCGTCACGAGCGGCAGGCCATCACGGAAGCCGGTGGTCGAGGCCGAGCCGCCGGTGCACTGGGCGACGTTCTCATAGACCTTGCAATCCTCGAACGGGCCGGGGCCGAAGCCCTTCACGGAGGCGAGGATGATGCGCGGATTGAGCTCCTGGATGCGCTCCCAGGAGAAGCCCATGCGGTCGAGGGCGCCGGGGGCGAAGTTCTCCACCATCACGTCGCAGCTCTTCACCAGCTCCTCGAGGACCTTCTTGCCCTCGGGATTCTTGGTGTCGAGCGTGATCGAGCGCTTGTTGGAGTTCAGCATGGTGAAGTAGAGGCTGTCCGCGTTCGGAACGTCGCGGAGCTGGGCGCGGGTGACGTCACCCTCGCCCGGGCGCTCTACCTTGATGACGTCGGCGCCGAACCACGCCAGAAGCTGGGTGCAGGTCGGTCCCGACTGAACATGAGTGAAATCGAGGACGCGAACGCCGTCCAATGCCTTGCCCATAAGGTTTCCTCTCGAAGTACTCGGCGTTTTTTACGCCGTTGTTTTTCTCGTCTTGAGGGGATGGCGGGCGGGGATCTCCCCACCCGCCGGTTTGTCGTCAGCTCTTCTTCTTCACGACGCTCTGCGGGTTGAGGCTGCCGATGTTGCCGCTCTCGCTGCCGGCGGCCGGATCGATCACCGCGTTGATGAGGGTCGGCTTGCCGGAGTCCATCGCCGCGTCGACGGCGCGCTTCAGCTCGTCCGGGGTCGTCGCGTTGACGCCAACGCCGCCGAAGGCCTCCATCATCTTGTCATAGCGGGAGTCCTTCACGAACACCGTCGTGCCCGGGTCGCGACCGGTCGGGTCGGTGTCGAGGCCGCGATAGATGCCGTTATTGTTGAACACCACGATGCAGACCGGCAGGTTGTAGCGGCAGATCGTCTCCACCTCCATGCCGGAGAAGCCGAACGCCGAGTCGCCCTCGACCGCGAGCACCGGCTTGCCGGTCTCGACCGCGGCGGCGACGGCGAAGCCCATGCCGATGCCCATCACGCCCCAGGTGCCGACGTCCAGGCGCTTGCGCGGCTGGTACATGTCGATCACGCCGCGGGCGAGGTCGAGGGTGTTGGCGCCCTCATTGACCAGCATCGCGTCGGGACGCTCCTTGATGACCTGCTTGAGCGCGCCCAGCGCCGAGTGGAAGTCCATCGGCGTGGAGTTCTTGAGCAGGCGCTGGGACATCTTGGCGATGTTGACGTCCTTGCGGGCCTTGATGGTCTCGATCCACTCCGAGGGGGGGGCGGTCCAGCCGGCCTTCACGCCGTCGAGCAGCGCGGAGATGCAGGAGCCGATATCGCCGACCACGGGGGCGACGATCTCGACGTTCGAGTCCATCTCCTTGGGCTCGATGTCGATCTGGATGAATTGCTTCGGCGCGTCGCCCCAGGTCTTGCCCTTGCCGTGCGACAGCAGCCAGTTCAGCCGCGCGCCGACCAGCAGCACCACGTCCGCGTCCTTCAGCACCACCGAGCGCGCCGCACCGGCGTTGAGCTCGTGGGTGTCGGGCAGCAGGCCCTTGGCCATGGACATCGGCAGGAAGGGGATGCCCGAGGTCTCGACGAAGGTGCGGATCTCCTCGTCGGCCTGCGCGTAGGCGGCGCCCTTGCCGAGGATCACCAGCGGCTTCTTGGCGCCCTTGAGGACGTCGAGCGCGCGGGTGACGGCGGAGGGGGCGGGGAGCTGCGCGGGGGCCGCGTCGATCACCTTGACGAGCGACTTGGCGCCCTTCTCGGCGTCCATCACCTGCGAGAACAGCTTGGCCGGCAGGTCGAGATAGACACCGCCCGGGCGGCCGGAGACCGCGGCGCGGATGGCGCGGGCGACACCGATGCCGATGTCCTCGGCGTGCAACACGCGGAACGCCGCCTTGCACAGCGGCTTGGCGATGGCGAGCTGGTCCATCTCCTCGTAGTCGCCCTGCTGAAGGTCGACGATCTCGCGCTCCGAGGAGCCCGAGATGAGGATCATGGGGAAGCAGTTGGTGGTGGCGTTGGCCAGCGCCGTCAGGCCGTTCAGGAAGCCGGGGGCCGAGACGGTGAGGCAGATGCCGGGCTTCTTCGTCAGGAAGCCGGCAATGGCGGCTGCGTTGCCGGCGTTCTGCTCGTGGCGGAACGACACCACGCGGAGGCCTTCGGCCTGCGCCATACGGCCGAGATCGGTGATCGGAATGCCGGGCACTCCGTAGATCGTCTCGATGCCGTTGAGTTTGAGCGCATCGATGACGAGATGAAAGCCGTCGGTGAGCTCCTGCTCGGCGTCGGCGGCGGCGTTTACGTCAATCATTTGTGCGACTGCGGACATCCCATTTTCCCTCCCAAACACTTCCGGCGGGTTCGGCCGCCTTAATCTAGGTCCACATGGTTCTCGACATATCTCGCCAGCCTGAACGTGTGGTCCCGGACCAGACGTTCCGCGCGGTCCGCGTCCCGCGCTTCGATGGCGAGGATGATCTCGAGGTGGTCGGACGCCGAACGCTGCGCCCGGTCCATCTCGAAGATCGTGCGGTGCCGGATTGCCCTGACGTGAAAGAACAGGTTCTCCGTCATCGCCTCGAGCAGCTTCGAGCCGCTCAACCGTATCAAGGCCTGGTGGAACGCGATATTCGCGGTCGAATACTCGTCACACCGGTCCCGCTCGATACGGGAGAGGTCGAATTCCTTGAAAAACATCCTCAACTCGGCGATCGCCTCGTCGCTCGCGCGTTGCGCGGCAAGGCGGGCCGCCATGCTTTCCAGCGCCGCCCAGGCCTCGATCATCTCGACGATCTCGGCCTTGCTGCGGCGAACCACCAGTATGCCCCGCCGGGGTACGGCCCGGAGCAGGCCTTCCTGCTCCAGCATCGCGACCGCCTCGCGGATCGGCGTCCGGCTCGCGCCGAGACGCTCGGAAATGTCCCTTTCGTCGAGCAGCAACGGCTCGCTGGAGCCGTAGATGTTCATGTTGGTGATCGCCTCTTTCAGAGCGGCGTAGGCCTTGCTCTTGAAGCTCTCCTTGGCCGGCAGTCGTTCGATGGCCAGGCTGTGCTCACCACTTTGCCAACGCTTGTTCAGTACCGCCTTGCTGCTCACCGAAATGTCCTCTGCGGAAAATCCGCCGGGGAATTCCGGAAACATTGGCATACCAAATACCAACGTGTCAATTGGAATGTCCCCTCTGCCGGGAGCGGCTGCGCTCCTCTTCCCTATCGTCACGTATGCGCCCAATCCCTTTCTCTCTGTCGGGTTTACGAGGCGCATCGCATTACAGTATGCAATATACCACGGCTTGGCACGCATGGCGAGGCGGGCTGAACAGAATGCGCCGGGCAGTGTTCAAAAGTTCCGGCGCGGGTGCCAAGCGCCTGCGGCAGCAGACCGATTCGCGGACCGGGAAGGGGCTGCCGGGCGCCGCCCGCCGCGCGGGCGGAGCGGGCAGGCCGGCGGCTTGTCGGCGAGAGGGCAGGGCGTCTCGGGTCGGATTCGGCGCGGGACAGGGCCGGGGCTCAGGTCCGGGCGGCGTCGCCGGCCCGGGCCCCGCAGGACGCCCGCTCAGGAGGGGAAGCGGCCGTGCTTCTCGACATGGGCGGCGAGGCCCAGCGTGTGCTCGCGCACGAGGCGCTCGGCGAGGTCGGCATCGCGCGCCACCAGCGCGGCGATGATGGCGCGGTGCTCCTGCAGCGAGCGCTCGGAACGGTTCTCTTGGCGGACCGAGACGGCGCGGATGCCGCGGATGTGGATGAACAGGTTCTCCGTCATCTCGGCGATCATCTGGCAGCCCGAGAGGCGGATGATGGTCTGGTGGAAGCGGATATTGGCGTCCGAGTACTCGTTCATGTGCTCGGAGGGCGCGTCGTCGTCGAAATCGTGGAACATGTCGCGGAGCTGGGCGATGTCGTCGTCGCTGGCGCGCTCGGCGGCGAGGCGCGCGGCCATGCTCTCCAGCGCCGCCCAGACGATGATCATCTCGATGATCTCGCCCTTCGACTTGCGCACCACGAAGATGCCGCGCCGCGGCACGGAGCGCACGAAGCCCTCCTGCTCCAGCACGGTGAGCGCCTCGCGGATGGGGGTGCGGCTCACCCCGAGGTCCTGCGAGAGCTGCCGTTCGTCGAGCCGGATCTCGCTCTCCTGGCCATACATGTCCATCTCGGTGATGGCCTTCTTGATGGCGTCATAGGCCAGCGTGCGCAGGCTGGTATTGGCCGCGAGGGGAGCGATGTTCAGTCTCGTCTGGTCGGCGCTTTCCACAGGTCGGGGTCCTCTCCATAGTGAGTTTTGTTGTTGTCGCCGAGCGTTCGGTCCGGCAGCGGGGCAAGCCCGTGCCGGCGGCTCGATCTTTTGGGATCGGCGCCCGATTCTCCCGGGCCCCGACAGGCGTTCTCAACATCATATAACATATAATGAATGTCCATCAGCGGGTTTTGCCGTACCCCGGTCCGCCCGGGCGGATGTCGCGACGGGCCGCTTCCGGCCCGATGAAGCGCCGCGCGACGGCTTGATTCCCTTCATTTCCGCACCGCTCGTCACGCTGTGGGCGGCCGCACGAAGCGTCCGGCGGGCAGCCGGCGCATGCCTGCGCCTGCCGCATAGCTCGGCCGGCAGCCGGCACGGAAGGGGTGGTCGGCGTTCCGTTAGGTAAAGATCAGGGCAAGCATTCCCTAAGGGAAACTTACGTTAGGGAAGTTTCCCGCTCCTGCCGTTGGGGATGGCTGGTATGCAAAATTTTGCATAACAAAAAAATCCGGCTATATTCCCCAACGATCTCTGACCGAACTCCTGCGGAAGGGGCTGGTCGTGTGTGGATTCAACAACAAGAACAATAAACCCTTCACCACTTACGTTCGGAAACGTTCGAGGAATAAAATGAGCACTGCCGTAACGTCATCAATGAATAAGACGCGCTGGCTCCAGCTGCTGTTCGGTGTGATCTGCATGTGCATGATCGCGAATATGCAGTACGGCTGGACGTTCTTCGTGAACCCGATCCAGGAGCGTCACGGCTGGGATCGCGCCGCCATCCAGGTCGCGTTCTCGATCTTCATCGTCACCGAGACCTGGCTGGTGCCGGTCGAGGGCTGGTTCGTGGACAAGTACGGCCCGCGCGTCGTGGTGCTGTTCGGCGGCATCATGTGCGGCCTCGCCTGGGTTCTGAACGCCTACGCCATGTCGCTGACGGTGCTCTATATCGCCGCGGCGGTCGGCGGCATCGGCGCCGGCGCGGTCTACGGCACCTGCGTCGGCAACTCGCTCAAGTGGTTCCCGGATCGCCGCGGCCTCGCCGCCGGCATCACCGCGGCCGGCTTCGGCGCGGGCTCGGCGCTGACCGTCATCCCGATCCAGAACATGATCAAGGGGCAGGGCTACGAGGCGGCCTTCTTCTATTTCGGCATCGGCCAGGGCATCGTCATCACCGTGCTCTCGCTGTTCCTGATGGCGCCGAAGAAGGAGCAGATCGCGCAGTTCGCCGTGAACGTCGCCACCAAGGTCGCCCAGTCGGCCCGCGACTTCTCGCCGAAGGAGATGCTCTCCACCCCGCTGTTCTGGGTCATGTACGCGATGTTCGTCATGATGGCCGCCGGCGGCCTGATGGCGACCGCCCAGCTCGGCCCGATCGCCAAGGACTTCGGCATCTCCGAGGCCCCGGTCACCCTGATCGGCATCACCCTGCCGGCGCTGACCTTCGCCGCGGCCATCGACCGCGTGCTGAACGGCCTGACGCGCCCCTTCTTCGGCTGGGTGTCGGACCAGATCGGCCGTGAGAACACCATGTTCCTCGCCTTCGCCATCGAGGGCGTCGGCATCTACGCGCTGAGCGTGCTCGGCCACAACCCGTTCATGTTCGTGATCCTGACCGGCCTCGTGTTCTTCGCCTGGGGCGAGATCTACAGCCTGTTCCCCGCCATGTGCGGCGATGCCTTCGGCACCCGTTTCGCCACTACCAATGCCGGCCTGCTGTACACGGCCAAGGGCACGGCGGCGATCATCGTGCCGTTCACCAGCATCATCACCACCATGACGGGCAACTGGCAGGCGGTGTTCCTGTCGGCCGCGGCCCTCAACATCATCGCCGCCGTGATGGCGATCGTGGTGCTGAAGCCGCTGCGCCAGGCGCACGGCAAGCGCACCGCGCAGGCGGCGTCGACCTCGGCGATGGCGGCGGAGTAGTCCGCTCCCATCTTCGGTCTTCGGACCCTTTCTTTCGGGCGCGCCTGCGGGCGCGCCCTTTTTGTTTGTGCCGGCCGCTTCCGGCCGTGCGGGACCCGCTGGCGAGACGCCAGCAAGCTTCCAGAAATCCGAACGTAATCGTCGCCCCGAATCGCCAAGCCCGGCAGCACGCCGTGGAAGGGCGAGGCGAGGGTGGTGGGTCCGTCGTCGTATTTACGCTAGGGAATTACAGGGGCATATCGGACGGAAACTGACATGATACGCAGCGTAATGTATGGAAACACCTGAAGAAATCTAGTATGAATTTGGTTTTATAAGAATATATAGAATATAAATCTGCACATTACCTAGGTGTTTCTCCTTTCAAAAAGGCAATTGGCATACATAATATTGTGTAATATGGTCGCCACACAGTGGATTGGCGAAGAAACCCTGCGTCACCCTCAGTAACCCCCGCGAGGGGTCACGGGATGGGGCAAGGGACCTGTCGCGCAATGCGGCCGGCGGCGCCCAGTGCGCCGGGGCCGTAAGAGCCCGGATCGGCCCGATGGGCCGGCCCGCAACAAGGACGCCGGTCCGCGGCGAATTGTCGATTGGGAGAGGAGATCGCCCCTTGAGCACGTCTACGTCCACCCCTGCGCCCATGGGCTCCGGCGCGGAATTCTCGGAAGGCCGTCGCTGGCTTCAGCTTGCCGTCGGCGTCGTCTGCATGGTGGCGACCGCCAACATCCAGTACGCCTGGACCCTGTTCGTCCCCGAGATCCAGGAAACCTTCGGCTGGGAGCGCGCGTCGATCCAGATCGCGTTCACCATCTTCGTCCTCGTCCAGACCTGGCTGGCGCCGATCGAGGGCTACTTCATCGACAAGCTCGGCCCGCGCATGATGGTGGCCTTCGGCGCGCTGATGATCGGCACCGCCTGGGTCATCAACTCGCAGGCCATGAGCCTTCCCGGCTTCTATCTCGGCGCCGCGGTCGGGGGCGTCGGCGTCGGCTGCATCTACGCCACCTGCATCAACAATGCGCTGAAGTGGTTCCCGGACCGTCGCGGCCTCGCCGTCGGCCTCACCGCGGGCGGCTATGGCGCGGGCTCGGCCGCGACCATCCTGCCGATCGCGGCGATGATCGATTCCTCGGGCTTCCAGGAGACATTCTTCTTCTTCGGCCTGCTGCAGGGCGGCCTCGCCTTCATCGCCGCCTGGTTCCTGCGCGCGCCGGCGGCGGGCGAAGTGAAGGTGTCCGGCAAGGTCAGCCAGAGCCGGCGCGATTACACGCTGAAGGAAGCGCTCAACACCAAGCTGTTCTGGCTGATGCTGCTGATGTTCACCTGCGTGGTGACGGGCGGCATGATGGCGGTGGCCCAGCTCGGCGTCATCGCCGTGGACCTCGGCGTGAAGGAGTTCGAGGTCAACCTCTACTTCTTCACCATGGCCGCGCTGCCGCTGGCGCTGATGCTCGACCGCGTGATGAACGGCATCTCGCGTCCGCTGTTCGGCTGGGTCTCCGACCATATCGGCCGCGAGAAGACGATGGTCATCGCCTTCTCGCTGGAAGGCACGGGCATCATCGCGCTCGGCTATTTCGGCCACAATCCGTGGGCGTTCCTGATCCTGTCGGGCGTGGTGTTCCTGGCCTGGGGCGAGGTCTACTCGCTGTTCTCGGCGCTGGCGGGCGACGCCTTCGGCACCAAGCACATCGGCAAGATCTACGGCGTGCTCTACACCGCCAAGGGCATCGGCGCCCTGTTCGTCCCGATCGGCAACGTGCTGATGGAGGCGACCGGCACCTGGTCGACCGTGCTTTACACCGTCGCCGGCATGGACCTGTTCGCCGCCTTCCTCGCACTCGCCGTGCTGCCGAAGGTGCTGAACGCCCATGTCGCGAAGTCGACCCTCGCGCCGACGACGCCGGTCATCGAGGGCAAGGCGGGCACGGCTTCCGCGCACGCCTGACGGACGACGCGCCGGCGGGCCACAAGCCGGCCGGCGCGACACGTATCGGGGCCTCCTTCGGGAGGCCCTTTTTCTTTGCGCGTCAGGTCGTCTCGGTGGCGAAGGAGAAGGCCGCCTCGCTCAGCCACTCCACCTTCAGGCTGGCGCTGTCGCCGAGCCCGGCGATTTCGGCGCGAGAGAACCAGCGCGCCTCCAGCGCATCGTCGGCGGCGACGGCCTCGCCTGCGCGCCAGCGGCACAACACCGCGATCATCACGAAATGATGGGCGAGCGCGCCCGCCGCGTCGTGCTGGATGAAGTCCAGCGCGGTGATGAGGCGCGGCGTGTCGGCGACGATGCCGGTCTCCTCGGAAAGCTCGCGCAGCGCCGCCTCGAGATGGGTCTCGCCCATCTCCATGCGCCCGCCGGGAAAGCCCCACAGGCCCTGATCCGGCGGGTTGGCGCGGCGCACCAGCAGCACCTCTCCGTCCCGCACGACGACGGCAAGGACAGCGGGGATGGGGCGGGTCGGCGCGCTCACGAGGCCGCTCCTTCCGCACCGGCCGAAAGGAGAGCCGCCGCGCGCTGCGCCGCCTCGTGCCGCCGGGTCTGGAAGGCGCCGGTCTCGGCGCGGATCTGCTCCACCAGTGCCGGCTCGCTGGTCGTGGCCGAGCCGCCGGGGAAGGGCGGGGCGGGATCGTATTCCATGAAGAGCTGGGCATGGCGCGCCCGCGCCTCGCCGAAGATGCGCGCGGTGAGGGCGAGCGCGAAGTCGATGCCGGAGGTCACGCCCGCGCCGGTGACGACCGGCCCGTCCATCACCACCCGCTCGGCCACCGGCTCCGCGCCGAACAAGGCGAGCTGGTCCAGCGACAGCCAGTGCGAGGTCGCGCGCCGGCCCGCCAGCAGGCCGGCGGCCGCCAGCACCAGCGAGCCGGTGCAGACCGAGGTGATATAGCGCGCGCCCGCCGCCTGCCGCCGCAGGAAATCAAGGACTTCCGCGTCCTCCATCAGCGCGAGCTGGCCCGGGCCGCCGGGCACGAAGAGGATGTCCGCCGGCGGGCAGTCGGCAAAATCATGGGTCGGAAGCAAGGTGAGGCCCCGGCAGTCGGCGACCGGATCGCGTGTCTTCCAGACGAGGTGCAGCTCGAGCTCGGGAAAGCGGCCGAACACCTCGTAGGGGCCGGTGAGGTCGAGCTGCGTGAGGTTCGGGTAAAGCAGCATCACGACATGCATGGAAGCCTCGACGGGGAGCCTGGGACGACGGGGACGGCACAATGGGCTGCGCCGCCCCCGGTGACAACCGGCCCCGCGCGAGGCGGAGGCCGGGAAGGGCGGGGTGCGCGGGCGGCGCCGGGGAGCCGCCCGCGCAGCCTCATTCGGCCGCCGGGGCGGGGCGGTAAAGCGCACCGCCGCCGGCGCGGAACGCCTCGCTCATCGCGTCCATGCCGCTTTCCCGCTCGGCCGCTCGGGCGGCATCGCGGATGTCCTGGCTGATCTTCATCGAGCAGAATTTCGGCCCGCACATGGAGCAGAAATGCGCCACCTTGTGCGCCTCCTTGGGCAGCGTCTCGTCGTGGAAGGCCATCGCCGTGTCGGGATCGAGCGCGAGGTTGAACTGGTCCTGCCAGCGGAACTCGAAGCGGGCGCGCGAGAGCGCGTCGTCCCAGGCGCGCGCCAGCGGGTGGCCCTTGGCGAGGTCGGCGGCGTGGGCGGCGATCTTGTAGGTGATGACGCCGGTCTTCACGTCGTCGCGGTTGGGCAGGCCGAGATGCTCCTTCGGCGTGACGTAGCAGAGCATGGCGGTGCCGAACCAGCCGATCATCGCCGCGCCGATGGCGCTGGTGATGTGGTCGTAGCCCGGGGCGATGTCGGTCGTCAGCGGCCCGAGCGTGTAGAAGGGCGCCTCGCCGCAGGCGGCGAGCTGCTTGTCCATGTTGGCCTTGATCTTGTGCATCGGCACGTGGCCGGGTCCCTCGATCATCACCTGGCAGTCGTTGGCCCAGGCGATCTGCGTCAGCTCGCCCAGCGTCTCGAGCTCGGCAAACTGCGCGGCGTCGTTGGCATCGGCAATGGAGCCGGGGCGCAGCCCGTCGCCCAGCGAGAAGGTGACGTCATAGGCGCGCATGATCTCGCAGATCTCGGCGAAGCGCTCATAGAGGAAGCTCTCGCGGTGATGGGCAAGGCACCACTTGGCCATGATCGAGCCGCCGCGCGAGACGATGCCAGTCACGCGGTTCGCGGTCAGCGGCACGAAGGGCAGGCGCACGCCGGCATGGATGGTGAAATAGTCCACGCCCTGCTCGGCCTGCTCGACCAGCGTGTCACGGAACACCTCCCAGCTCAGGTCCTCGGCGACGCCGCCGACCTTCTCCAGCGCCTGGTAGATCGGCACGGTGCCGATCGGCACGGGCGAGTTGCGCACGATCCAGTCGCGGATGTTGTGGATGTTGCGTCCGGTCGAGAGGTCCATCACCGTGTCGGCGCCCCAGCGGATCGCCCACACCATCTTGTCGACCTCGTCGGCGACCGAGGAGGTGACGGCGGAATTGCCGATATTGGCGTTGATCTTGACCAGGAAGTTGCGGCCGATCGCCATCGGCTCCAGCTCGCCATGGTTGATGTTCGCCGGGATGACGGCGCGCCCGCGCGCCACCTCGTCGCGCACGAATTCGGGCGTCACCACGTCGGGAATTGATGCGCCGAAATCCTCGCCGTCGCGGATGATGTCGCGCACGCGCTCGCGCAGGCCGTTCTCGCGGATGGCGACATATTCCATCTCCGGCGTGACGATGCCCGCGCGCGCATAGGCCATCTGCGTCACCGCCCCATCGCGGGCGCGCAGCGGGCGCCGGTGGAGCGGGAAGGGCGCCACCAGCCTTTCGGCCGAGACGTGGCCGTTGTCCTCCGGCTTCACGAGGCGGCCGTCATAGTCCTCGACGTCGCCGCGTGCGCGCACCCATTCCTCGCGCGGGCGGGGCAGGCCGGCCGCGATGTCGATGAGCGCCGCCGGGTCGGTATAGGGGCCGGAGGCGTCGTAGACGGCGAGGTTCGGCTCGCCGGCCGAGGGGTGGAGCTGGATTTCGCGGAACGGTACGCGGAAGCCGCGCGCGGGGCATTCGGCATAGATGCGGCGCGAGCCGGGAATCGGCCCGGTGGCGACGCCGATGTCGCCCGCCTCCCGAGGGGGAACGGCATTGTGCGGCGGCTTTTGCGGGGTGGTCGTCATGTGGATCTCCTGAACCATCGGTTGGGAGACCCGGGCAGTGTGACGTCAGGGGAAAGATGGCGTTGCGCGGTCGGCACGAGGCGCCATTCGGTTCCGATCCCTTCGCCGGCATGACCCGGATCAGGTTCGAAGGGTCAACGCGTCGCGAAAGCCCGAAGGCTCCGCCGGCGATTTCTCAGCCCCCTAGCGGGGCTCCCCTTGGAACGACGCCATAGTCGACCAAAGGCGGAGCCCGGTCAATTCGCCGGAGGGACGCCTTCGTGCCCGTTCGCCCCGCCGATTGCGTGCCCGTGACCCCGCCGTCGCCGCATTTCCTGTAGATTGCTTAGCTGTCGCCCAATCGAACACGAATCATTCGGGGGAAACTTCATGGGCCGCCTGACCACCAGGCTCCGCCGCGTCGCCATCGCGGCGGCGCTCTGTGCGCCTCTCGCCTCGCCTCTCGCCGCAAGTGCCCAGCAGCTCCAGCAATGCGGCACCAGCGGCGCCGGATTCGACGCCTGGCTGGCGCAGTTCAAGAGCTACGCGGTCTCGCAGGGCGTCTCGCCGCGTGCCGCGGCCGCCGCGCTCGACGGCGTGCGCTACGATCCCAACATCGTGGCGCTGGACCGCCGGCAGGGCGTGTTCGCGCAGAGCTTCTTCCAGTTCTCCGACCGCATGGTCGCGAACTACCGGATCCAGAAGGGGCGCCAGCTCATCAACGGCGACCAGTCGCTGTTCAACCGGATCGAGCAGCAGTTCGGCGTGCCGGGCGCGGTGCTGGTCTCGTTCTGGGGGCTGGAGACGGATTTCGGCGCCAATATGGGCGACAAGCCGACCATCCGCTCGGTCGCGACGCTGGCCTGGGACTGCCGGCGGGCGGAGATGTTCCGTACCCAGCTCCTCGCCGCGATGAAGATTATCGACCGTGGCGACCTGACCCCGCAGTCGATGCGCGGGCCCTGGGCGGGCGAGCTCGGCTCGTTCCAGTTCCTGCCCGACCACTATCTGAACTATGGCGTCGACTTCGACGGCGACGGGCGGGTCGACCTCCTGCGTTCGCATCCCGACGCGCTGGCCTCGGCCGCGAACTACATCCGCGCGCTCGGCTGGAAGCGCGGCCAGCCCTGGCTGGAAGAGGTGCGCGTGCCCAAGAACCTGCCCTGGGACCAGGCGGATCTCTCGATCAAGCTGCCGCGTTCGCAATGGGCGCGCATGGGCGTGGTGCGGGCGGGCGGCGGGCAGCTGCCGGCCGACCAGCTCACCGCATCGCTGCTGCTGCCGATGGGGCGCAGCGGGCCGGCCTTCCTCGCCTATCCCAATTTCGACGTCTTCACCGAATGGAACAACTCGCTCGTCTACGCGACCTCGGCGGCCTATCTCGCCACCCGCGTCGCCGGGGCGGGCCCGTTCGACCGCGGCGCGGGCAAGGCGATCCCGGTGATGTCCATGTCGCAGGTGAGGCAGCTCCAGACCCTGCTCAACCAGCGCGGCCACCATGTCGGCGGGGTCGACGGCATTCTCGGCTCGGCGACGCGGCAGGCGGTGAAGGTGGAGCAGATGCGGCTCGGCATGCCGGCCGATTCCTACCCCACGCCCGAGCTGCTGGCGGCGCTTCAGGCCGGGCGCTGAGGCCACGGGCGGGGGCGGCGTGACGCTCCCCGCCTTTGCCCCTACAGCACCGGGATGCCCTGGTGCTTGGCCTTGCCTTCCGGCTCGACATGGATGTTGACGAGAATGTCGGCCACGTCGGCCTCCAGCGCATCCTCGATCCGGTCGCAGATGGCGTGCGCCTCGCGCACCGCCATCTCGCCCGGCACGACGAGGTGGAAGTCGACGAAGATCATCCGCCCCGCCTGCCGGGTGCGCAGGTCGTGCGCCTCGATGGCGCCGGTGGCCTCGTCGGCGATGCGCCGGCGGATCAGGCCGAGCGTATCCTCCGGCACCGCATGGTCCATCAGCCCGCCGACGCTTTCCTTCAGCACCGTCCAGCCCGACCACAGGATGTTCACCGCCACCAGCCCGGCGAGGATGAGGTCGAGCCGTTCCCAGCCGGTCATGCCGGCGACGACGACGCCGGCCAGCACGCCGGCCGAGGACAAAACATCGGTGAAGAGATGCCGGCCGTCGGCGGTGAGGGCCGGCGAGCGGGCGCGGCGCCCCTGGCGCAGCAGCACCACGCACCACACAGCGTTGATCACGCCGGCGAGCGCGTTGACGGCGAGGCCGGACGGGGCGGCGTTGAGCGGCACGGGGTTGAGCCAGCCCAGATAGACCTCGCGGAAGATCGTCAGCGCGGCGACGACGATCAGCACGCCGACGACGACGGCGGAAAAATATTCAGCCTTCGCATAGCCATAGGGGTGCGCGGCATCGGCGGGCCGGGCGCTGACGCGCAGCGCCAGCACGGCCGTTCCCGCCGTCGCGACGTTGACCAGGCTCTCCAGCGCGTCCGAATAGAGCGCGATGCTGCCGGTGAGGAGGTATGCGAGGTATTTGAGCGCCAGCACGAGGATGCTGACGCCCACGCTGCCCACCGCGATCCGAAGGGTCTGTGTCATCTGCGCCGCCGTTGTGTGACCGTCGGCGCCGCGCGCCACGGGCCGGACGGATAGCCTCACAGGCGCAGAAAATCAAGTCAGGCCAATAACTTGCAAGTAATTCTCAGAAGCGTTCTCGCCTCCGCCGGATCCGTCCCGGCCGGGGCGGGCGTCACGCGTTGGCCTGGCGCGGCAGGATCGCGCCGCGATGGCGGATGACCTGGCCGGCGAGCACGTGGCCGGCCTCGGCCGCCGGGCCCGGCGCCTGCCCGTCGAGCCGTGCGGCGAGATAGGCGGCGTTGAAGCTGTCGCCGGCGGCGGTGGTGTCGACCGGCTCGACCGGGCGCGGGATCGGCACGAACTGGGAGGCGCCGCCGGCCATCACCAGCGCGCCCTCGGCGCCGTTCTTCACCACCACTTCCGGCACGCCGAAGGTGGCGAGGCGCTCGGCGGTGGCGGCGGGCGAGGCGTCGCCCCACAGCCGCGTCTCGTCGTCGAAGGTCGGCAGCGCGATCGAGGTGCGCTTGAGCGCCTGCGCGTAGACGGCGCGGGCGCGGGCGATGTCGCCGCCCCAGCCGGCGGGGCGGAAATTGCCGTCGAACACGATGCGCGATCCCCGCTCGCGGGCGAATTCGAGCGTCGCCAGCAGGCGCCCGAGCCCGGTGTTCGAATAGAGGGCGAGCGTGATGCCGGACAGGTAGATCACGCTGGTCTCGATGATGCGCTCGGCGGTCGCTTCCCAGTTCGGCAGCTCGAACAGATCGCGCGCGGGCGAGCTGTCGCGCCAGTAGGTGAAGCTGCGCTCGCCCCTGGCGTCGGTGTCGATCAGATAGAGGCCGGCCGTGCGCCCGACGACGCGGACCATGTGCCGGATGTCGATGCCCTCGGCGCTGGCCGCGGCCTGGATCGATTCGGAATAGGGGTCGTCGCCGAGCGCGGTGGCATAGGCCGTCTCGACGCCGGCCCGGGCGAGATAGACCGCCGTGTTGAACGTGTCGCCGCCAAAGGACAGGCCGTAGCGCCCGTCCGCACCGCGCGACAGCTCGACCATGACCTCGCCGATCGAGATGACCTTGGACATCGGATGCCTTTCCTGCTGCGCCGCGGCGGCGGACGGCCGGGCGCGTGCTGATGGGCGGGCCAGACTCGCCTTATTCGCCGCCCGCGGCAACCCGCGCCGCCGAATTCGCCCTCATGGGCCGGCCGGCGCCATGTCGATGATGCGCACGGGCCCGCTCGGGACCCGGCTCGCGGCCTCCACCGGATCGGGCGCGGCGTCTGCCTCCGGCCTGTCGGCCGGGGGCTGCCAGCCGGCAGGCGGGGGATAGCGGCGCGAGAGGTCGGCCGCGCGGTGGCTGTTGGCGGCGATCAGGCAGAACAGCCGCTCCTCGATCACGCCGATGCCGCCGATGCGCCCGCCGATGGTGCGCTTGCCGTCGCTGCCCTCATAGGGGGCGATGCTCTGGCATTCGAAGTTGCGCCAGCCGACGAAGCGCGCCTGCGCCTCCTTCAGCAGCGCGACCCAGCGCCGGCGCTGCGCCGGCTGCAGATCCTCGCGCGCCTCGATGGCAGCGGTAGCCCCGGCGACGGTATTGGAGACGTCGCGGTCGCTGCGTTTCTGCTCGCGGTTCAGGCAGTCGAGATACTCGCGCGGCGCCAGCGTCGGCGACTGGCAGCCGGCGGCTTCCGGCACGCCGTCGCGGGCGGCGGCCGGCGCGGCCGCGAACAGCACGGGAGCGAGCAGGCAGAGTGGGAGGAGGTGGAAGCGCGCCGTCATCGTCCTGCCGCCTCCCTGTCCCCTCACGTCGCCCGCTCGGTGGCGAGGAACTGGCCCATGCGGTCGAGCCCGCGCGCGATATTTTCCGCCGAATTGGCGTAGGACAGGCGGATATAGCCCTCGCCATGGATGCCGAAATCCGGCCCGCCGACGGTGGCGACCCCGGCCTTCTCGAGGAGCGCCGAGGCGAGCTCCCTGGCGGACGGCCAGCCTGTGCCGGTGATGTTGGGGAAGGCGTAGAAGGCGCCCTTCGGCATGGTGCAGGAGACGCCGGGGAGCGCGTTCAGCCCGTCCACCACCAGGTGCCGGCGTCGGTCGAACTCGGCGACCATGTCGGCCACGCAGTCCTGCGGCCCGGTGAGGGCGGCGAGCGCGCCGTACTGCGCCGGCGCGTTGACGCAGGACCAGGCGTTGACCGCGAGCTTGCGCGCGGCGTCGTACAGACCGTCCGGCCACAGCGCCCAGCCGAGCCGCCAGCCGGTCATGGCATAGGTTTTCGACCAGCCGTTCAGCAGCACCAGCCGGTCGCGGATCTCGGGATAGGCGAGCAGCGAGGTGTGCCGTTCGCCGTCGAACAGGAACTGGTCGTAGATCTCGTCGGAGAGGATGGCGACGTGGGGATGGTCGGCGAGGCCGGCCACCAGCTTGTCGATCTCAGCCTTCGGGGCGACGCCGCCGGTCGGGTTGGCGGGCGAGTTGAGAATCAGCAGCCGCGTGTCCTGCGTGATGAGGTGCAGCGTCTCCTCGGCCGAGAAGGCAAAGCCGTTCTCCTCGCGGATCGGCACCGGCACCGGCCGGGCGCCGGTGAACTCGATCATCGAGCGGTAGATCGGAAAGCCGGGATCGGGATAGAGGATCTCCGCCCCCGGCTCGCCCATCATCAGGATGGTGCCGAACATCGTCACCTTGCCGCCCGGCACGATGACGACGCGGCCGGGGTCGATCTCGGCCCCGAGGCGGCGCTGGACATCGGCCGCGACCGCCACCCGCAGCGGCTCGATGCCGGTCGAGGGCGTGTAGCCGTGATGGCCGTCGCGCAGGGCCTTGATAGCCGCCTCGACGATATGCTGGGGTGTGGGAAAGTCCGGCTGCCCGATGCCGAGATTGACGATGTCACGTCCCTGCGCGGCGAGGGCATTGGCGCGCGCCAGCACGGCGAAGGCGTTCTCCTCGCCCATGCGTTCGAAGCCGGCAACGGGGCGGATGACATAAGGCGTGGCGGGCATCATCGGGTCCTAGGCAGGTTTGTGCCGGCTTTTCCCGCACAAACGACTTGTAGTTTTTTCCTTCCTGTCACACGGACAGCGGGGTCGTTCAAGTGCGTATGCTGTTGCGGCCGGTGCCGCTTACAATCCCCGGGTGGTGAGCTTATGAGCGAAGACAGGATGCTGCCTCTCGGAGAGCCGGTCGATGCCGCTCCGGCATGCCGCCCGGCCCGCGAGGCGCTGGACGGACGCTTCATCACGCTGGTTCCGTTCGACGTGGAGCGCCACGGCCCGGACCTGTTCGCCGCGACGCAGGGGGCGGAGCACGACTGGCTGTGGGCCTATCTCGGCGCGGGTCCGTTCGCCGACTATGCTGCCTTCGAGGAGCACTACCGCGCCGCCGCGACGCGCGAGGACCCGCTGCTGTTCGCGATCCTCGACGTGCGGGACGGCGCGGTGCTCGGCCACGTGACCTATCTGCGGATCGACGCCGCCAACCGGGTGATCGAGGTCGGCAACATTCTCTATGTCCCAGCGCTGATGCGCACGCCGGGTGGTACCGAGGCGATGTACCTGATGGCGCGCCACGTGTTCGAGGAGCTCGGCTACCGGCGCTACGAATGGAAGTGCAACGCGCTCAACGCGCCCTCGCGGCGGGCGGCGGAGCGCTACGGCTTCGTGTTCGAGGGCGTCTTCCGCCACCATATGATCGTCAAGGGCCGCAACCGCGACACGGCTTGGTTCTCCATGCTGGCCGAGGAATGGCCGCAGCGCGCGGTGGCGATGGAGGCCTGGCTCGCGGCCGGCAATTTCGACGCCGAGGGCCGCCAGATCGTGCCGCTCGCGGTGCTGAACGCCAATACGCTGGAACTGCCCGGCGGCATGTTGCGCCGCGCCAGCCTCGACGACCTCGAGTCCATCCGGACGGTGCAGCAGGCCGCCTATGCCAGCAACCGCATCCTGCTCGGCGTCGAGCCGGTGCCGCTGCTGTGGGACTACGCACAGGTCATGCGCGGGCGCGAGGTGTGGGTGCTGGACGGCGAGAAGGGCCTCGCCGGCGTGCTGGTGCTGCACACCCGCCCGGACGACCTCGTCATCGACAGCCTGTCGGTGGCGCCGATGGCGCAGGGGCAGGGCGTGGGCAACCTGCTGCTCGCCGCCGGCGAGGTGCGCGCGCGGGCGCTCGGCCGGCGGACGCTGCGCCTCTACACCGGCGAGCCGCTGGCCGCGAACATCCACTGGTACCGCCGCAAGGGCTATTCGATCGAACGCGTCGAGCAGATGCCGGACCGCCGGCTGGTGCACATGGCGAAGGCGGTGGGCTGAGGGACCCCGGCGCCCGTCCAAGGAGCAGCCTTCGGTGCCGCCTTTCTTGCGCCCGGGCGCGGATCGCTTACATTCAGCCCGACATCCGATGGTGGAATTCAGACAATGAGCTATGTGGAGGCGGCCGGCGCGCCGCTGCGCAAGACCGGCCATATCAAGCTGCACGGACCGGAAGGATTTGCCGGCATGCGGCGCGCGGGCCAGCTCGCGGCGCAGGCGCTCGACCTCATTCACGAGATGGTCGGGCCGGGCGTCACGACCGACGCCATCGACAATGTGGTGTTCGAGTTCGCCATGGACCACGGCGCGCTGCCGGCGACGCTGATGTATCGCGGCTACCGCAAGTCGGTCTGCACCTCGATCAACCATGTCGTGTGCCACGGCATCCCGAACGACAAGCCGCTGCGCGAGGGCGACATCGTCAATGTCGACATCACGCTGATCCTCGACGGCTGGTACGGCGATTCGAGCCGCATGTTCGCGGTCGGCGAGATACCGCGCCGGGCCGAGCGGCTGCTTGACGTCACCTATGAATCGATGATGCGCGGCATCGCCGCGATCCGCCCCGGCGGGCATGTCGGCGACATCGGCGCGGCGATCCAGGATTTCGTCGAGCCATTCCACATGAGCGTGGTGCGCGACTTCTGCGGCCATGGGGTGGGCCAGCTCTTCCACGACGAGCCGAACATCGTCCATGTCGGCCGGCGCGGCGAGGGGCCCGAGCTCTTGCCGGGCATGATCTTCACCGTGGAGCCGATGATCAATCTCGGCCGCCCGCACGTGAAGGTGCTCTCCGACGGCTGGACCGCGGTGACGCGCGACCGCTCGCTTTCTGCCCAGTTCGAGCACACGGTGGGCGTGACCGAGACCGGCTGCGAGATCTTCACCCTCTCGCCGAAGGGCTACCACAAGCCCGTCTTCAGCAGCGGCAACTGAACGTTCGGGAGCCCGCATGGCGCGGAGAAGGGGGCAGGACGAGGGCGCGGCCGGACCAGCCGGCGCTGCGCCGGGCGGCCTGTCGGAGCCGGCGGCCCATTTCATCGGACATCGCGAGCGTCTGCGCGAACGCTTCCGCAAGGCGGGCGCCGACGCGCTGCCGGATTACGAGCTGCTCGAGCTGGTGCTGTTCCGCGCCGTGCCGCGTGCGGATGTGAAGCCGCTGGCCAAGGCGCTGATCGACCGCTTCGGCTCCTTCGCCGAAGTGGTCGCCGCCCCGCCGGGACGGCTGCGCGAGGTGAAGGGGGTGGGCGATGCGATCACCACCGAGCTCAAGCTCATCGGCGCCGCGGTCGAGCGGGTGACGGGCGGGGAGGTGCGCTCGCGCCCGGTGCTCTCCTCCTGGAGCGCGGTGCTCGCCCATTGCCGCGCGGCGATGGCCTTCGCCGAGCAGGAGCAGTTCCGCATCCTGTTCCTCGACAAGCGCAACCAGCTCATCCTCGACGAGGTGCAGCAGCGCGGCACGGTGGACCACACGCCGGTCTATCCGCGCGAGGTGGTGAAGCGGGCGCTGGAGCTGTCGGCGAGCGCGATCGTCCTCGTCCACAACCATCCCAGCGGCGACCCGACGCCGTCCCATGCCGACATCCAGATGACCAAGACCATCATCGACGTCGCCAAGCCGCTCGGCATCGAGGTGCACGACCACATCATCGTCGGCAAGAGCGGCCACGCCAGCCTGAAGGGCCTGCGACTGATCTGACACGGGCGGCTGAGGGCGGGGCAAATGACCGCTGTTCCGGCAGGTTTGAGCCAGGGAGTGCCAGCGCCTCGACGGAGAGGCGGCGAACCGCCGTGGCCAAGCGCGAAATTAGTAATTGTTCTAACTATAAGCAAACGCCTATTATATAGGCTGTAAATCGCCTATTTTTACGTCAACTCTATGCGCGTCGCCTTCCAGGCTGCGCGTCTTCCTTTTCACTGTCATGTCGGCGTCCCGCGATGGCGCGCAATCGGGGTGGCGAGGCGCTGCCTTGGTTCGAGGATTCCGCAACTATAGGCCCGGCAATATTGTATACAATTTGCAGATAGGAAGACTTCAGCGTGCAATGTGGAATTGCATTTAGTATATACATATAAAGCCGTCCGTTTGCACATTTGTCATACGTATAATCCCGTGCCGTATCCATGGGTTCGCCCCCGCCGGGCGGCGGCCGAAATAGACAAATCCGTTGTCCGGCCTCTGAATTCATGAAGCAGAATTTATTCCCAATGCCGGGCGGCCAAACGGCATCGGTCTTGCTGCACCGCCAGAAGTGGATGGTGGCGACAGCGTTAGTCGTGAACGGCATGCGGTTTGCTAGCTAACCATACCATATGGAAATGAGGCGCCTCTGACAGGGGACGAGGTGCTCTCATCGCGTGTACCGGCCCCGCGAGGGTAACCTATGCGATATACGTTGAGGCAGCTCGAGTACTTCATCGCGGCCGGCGAGACGAGCAGCATCACGCTGGCGTCGGAACGGGTCCACATCTCGCAGCCGTCGATATCCACCGCCATCGCCCATCTGGAACGCGAGCTCGGCGTGCAGCTCTTCGTGCGGCACCACGCGCAGGGCCTGTCGCTGACGGCGATCGGGCAGACGATGCTGAAGGAGGCCAAGGCGCTGGTCGGGCAGGCCGAGGGCCTGTACTCCATGGCCTCCGAGGCGACCACGCAGGTGCGCGGGCAGATCAATGTCGGCAGCCTGGTCACGCTGGCGCCGCTGGTCATGCCCGAGCTTGCCCATTCCTTCGAGGCCGCCTATCCGGGCGCCAAGATCCACCAGACGCCCCATGACCAGGAGGGCCTGATCGCCGCGCTGCAGCGCGCCGAGATCGACGCCGCGCTGAGCCTCGACCTACGCCTGCCGCCCGAGGTCGAGTTCCAGCCGCTCGCCGCCATGCCGACCCATGTGCTGGTGGGCGAGGGGCACCCGCTGGCGCGCCAGTCGGTCACGACGCTCGCCGAGCTGGCGCCGCTCCCCTACATCCTGCTCGACCTGCCCTGCGGGCGCGACTATTTCCTCGCCCTGTTCCTGCGCGAGGGGCTGGAGCCGAACATCGCTGCACGCTCGACGCACCAGGAAATCATCCGCACCATGGTGGCGAACGGGCACGGCTATGCGCTCGCCAACACCCGCCCGCGCTCGGACCTGGCGCTGGACGGGCGGCGCCTGATCCGGCTGCGCCTCGCCAACGACTTTCCGGTGCTGAACCTCGGGCTGATGACGCTCTCCAGCGTCCGCAAATCGCGGCTGGTGGAGGCCTTCGCGGCCCATTCCGCCGGTTTCATCTCCGATGCCTACATTCCCGGCATGGTGCCGGCCTATCCGGGGCGGCACATGCGCCAGGCCGTGTAGCGGCCGGCATTTCCCGTGGGTCATCGGCTTGGCTGGCGCGCCCGATTCGTAGTCATTTTCGTTTGTATTGGAGTAAAATTTTATCAGTCCAACAAATGCTTTCGAAAATAATGGCATTGGGCTTGAAAAGAAATAATTGCGCGCGCGGGCGGGCGTGCGCCTCATGGGTCATGCACTGGTGACGCGCTGGTGTATTGTTTACGTTTGCTTATAGGTCAGCACCTCGAACTCGAAAGATGGATTGATGCGAGACAGAGAGACAGAAGAAGCGCTCGGCATTTTGCGCGACGTCCTCGAAGAAACGCGCGGCATGGACCGCCGTGCCTTTCTGACCCGCCTGGGTGCCGCCGCCGCCGGCTCGGCCCTCCTTTCGACCTTCACCAGCGTTCTGAGCTCGACCGCGGCCAAGGCGGCCGAGGAGCCGGTGACGGTCATGGGCTGGGGCGGTCCGTGGAAGGACGCCATCATGAAGGCGCTGGCCGACCCCTTCAGCGAGAAGTCGGGCATCCCCGTCCGCTATGTCAGCCCGTATGACTATTCGAAGCTGCTGGCGATGGACCAGGCCAAGCAGCAGCAGTTCGACGCGGTCGAGGTCAACGGCATGGATTCGACGCGGATGATCCGCGACAATCTGGGCACGCCGCTCGACTTCAGCATCATCGACAAGAACAACCTGTCGCCCGAGCAGCTCGAATACCCGAACGCCATCGGCGCCTGCTCCGTCGCCACGGTGATGATCTACAGCAAGAAGCGCTGGCCGGGCGACGACCACCCGAAGACCTGGGCCGACTTCTGGGACCAGAAGAAGTACCCGGGCGGGCGCTCGCTGCAGCGTACGCCGGTCAAGACGCTCGAATTCGCGCTGCTCGCCGACGGCGTGCCGAAGGACAAGCTCTACCCGCTGGATCTCGACCGCGCTTTCAAGAAGCTCGAGGAGATCAAGCCGCACATCGTCACCTGGTTCTCGACCGGTTCCGAGCCGCAGCAGCTTATCGCCAGCGGCGAGCTCGAGTTCACCGCCATCTGGTCGACCCGCGCGAACGACTCGATCCTCAACCAGAACCAGCCCTTCGAGATCATCTGGGACGGTGGCGCGAGCGAGGGCAATGCCGAGTGCTGGTTCGTCTGCCGCGGCTGCCCGAACCCGACCGGGGCGATGAAGTTCCTCAACTTCGCCGCCAGCGCCGAGCCCCAGGCGGCCTTCGCCCGCATCATCTTCGCCGCTCCGGTGAACCAGAAGGCCTACAAGCTTCTGGACAAGAAGTTCGCGGAGACGATGCCGTCCTATCCCGCCAACGAGGAGAAGATGTTCCAGATCGACTTCAAGTACTGGGTGGACAACTACGAAGCCGTCACCCAGCGCTTCGAGACCTGGATCCAGTCCTGATCCCCTCGTCCGACACATGCCGGGGCCCGGCCGCGCGAGCGGCTGGGCCTTCTGTGCCGATAGCCTGCCGACACGACCAGAGCCGGGCCCCTGCGCCCGCCACCGCCTAGGATAGCCGATGCATAATGTTGACCCGGCCGACCTGAAGACCGCCCCGGGCGCCGGGGTGCGCCTCGTGGGCGTCAGCAAGGCGTTCCGCGGAACGCTGGCCATTGACGACATCTCGCTGAACATCGAGCCGGGTTCGTTCGTCTCGCTGCTCGGGCCCAGCGGCTCGGGCAAGACCACGACGCTGAACATGATCGCGGGCTTCGTCACGCCCGACGCCGGCCAGCTCCTGTTCGACGACAAGCCGATCACCGACATCCCGCCGCACAAGCGCAACATCGGCATGGTGTTCCAGTCCTATGCGCTGTTCCCGCATATGACGGTGTTCGACAACGTCGCTTATCCGCTGCGCATGCGCACCAAGCTGCGCAAGGACGAGCTGGGCGAGCGCGTGCGCGAGGCGCTCCAGCTCGTGCGCCTGTCCGGCTTCGAGGACCGCTATCCGCGCCAGCTCTCCGGCGGCCAGCAGCAGCGCGTCTCGATGGCGCGCGCGCTGGTCGGGCGCCCGCGCCTGCTGCTGATGGACGAGCCGCTGGGCGCGCTCGACAAGAAGCTGCGCGACGAGCTGCAGGTCGAGATCAAGGAGATCCACCGCAAGCTCGGCTCCACCTTCATCTATGTGACGCACGACCAGACCGAGGCGCTGACCATGTCGGACGCCGTGGTGGTGATGCGCAACGCGCAGATCGCCCAGTTCGGCTCCCCGCGCGAGGTCTATGAGGAGCCGGAGAACACCTTCGTCGCCTCCTTCCTCGGCAATGCCAACCTGCTGCCGGCCAAGGTGGTGGCGACGGACGGGCAGGGGCAGACGGTGCGCCTGTCCAACGGCGCGGCGCTCACCCTGCCGAGCGGCGGCCGGCGGACCTTCATCGCCGGCAGCGACGTCATGCTGCTGCTGCGGCCGGAGGACCTCGCGCTCGCCGCGCCGGGCGCGGCCGATTCCGCGACGCTCAACGGCACGCTGCACGAAATGCTGTTCTTCGGCGACAGCTACAAGCTGATCGTCGATATCGGCAGCGACACGCTGATGCTGTGGGCCTCGCCGCGCGAGATCGCCGACCTGTCGGTCGGGGCGCCGGTGCGGGTGGCGTGGGATGCGGGCCGCGCCGGCCTGCTGCCGGCAGGGGAGTAGGCGCATGGCCGGCTCCCAGGATTCCACGCCGAGCCCGACATCGTCCGCACCCGCGCTGCCGCTGTTCCAGCGCAGCTGGTTCGCGCCGACCGTGCTGCTGGCGCCGACGCTGCTCTGGCTGATCTTCTTCTACATCGCGCCGATCGCCCTCATGGTCTGGCGCGGCCTGATGGACACGGGCCTTCAGGGCTACATCAAGATCTTCAGCTCCGACATCTACCTGAAGGTGTTCTGGAACACGCTGCAGATCAGCATCATCACCACGATAGGCTGCCTGGTGCTCGGCTATCCGATCGCCTTCGCCCTGACGGTGGTGGGCCGGCGCCTGCAGGCGCTGATCCTGGTGCTGGTCACGCTGCCCTACTGGCTCGACTATGTGGTGCGCAGCTATTCATGGATCGTGCTGCTCGGCCGGCGCGGGCTGATCAACAACATCCTCGTCGGCCTCGGCATCGTCGACCAGCCGCTGCCGCTGCTGTTCAACCTGTTCAGCGTGTGCGTCGGCATGATCCAGGTGCTGCTGCCGATCATGATCCTCGCTCTGTTCGGCGCCATGTCGCGTATCGACCGGCGGCTGATGCTGGCGGCGGAGATCCACGGGGCGAGCCGCTGGCGCGCCTTTCGCACCGTGTTCTTTCCGCTCAGCCTCGCCGGCGTCTATTCGGCCTGCCTGCTCATCTTCATCTCCGCGCTCGGCTTCTTCATCGTGCCGGCGCTGATCGGCAGCCCGCGCCAGACCATGATCACGCAGTCGATCCTGGTGCTGGCCGAGACGCTGCTGAACTGGACCGACGCGGCGGCGCTGTCGATCGTGTTGCTGGTGGCGACGATGGTGCTGACCATCATCTACGACCGCTTCTTCAACATCGACCGCCTGTGGGGAGGGGACCAGCGATGAACGCGCGCATCGACGTATGGGTGCTCGGCGCGAGCGTCGTCGCCGTGCTGCTCTACCTGCTGTTCCCGATCGTGGTGGTGATCGGCGCCTCGTTCAATCCGACGACGGCACTGCAGTTCCCGCCGAGCGGCTTCTCGCTGAAATGGTATCAGGAGATCGCCGGCAACCCGGACTGGATCAACGCCTTCATCGTCACGCTCGAGGTGGGCGCCATCACCACGCTGCTGTCGCTGCTGTTCGGCGTGCCGGCCGGCTTCGCGCTGTCGCGCTACCGGGTGAAGGGCAAGACGCTGGTCACCGCGCTGCTGCTCTCGGCGCTGGTGGCGCCGCACATCGTACGGGCGGTCTCCACCTATCTGTTCTACGTCCCGCTGGGGCTGAACAACACCATCCTCGGCCTTGCCATCGCCCATTCCATCGGCGGCATCCCGTTCGTGGTGATCAACCTCGGCGCGAGCCTGCGCTCCTTCGACCCGACGCTGGAGCGCGCCGCCGTGATCCATGGTGCGCATCCGGTGCGGGCGGTGCTGACCATCACCTTCCCGGTGGTGGCGCCGGGCATCATCGTCGGCGCGCTGTTCGCCTTCATGCAATCCGCGCAGGAATTGCTCATCAGCATCTTCGTGCTGGGCACGCTGCAGATGCCGATCGCGGTCAAGCTGTGGGAAGGCGTGCGGGTGGCGGTTGATCCGACGCTGGCGGCGGCCTCCTCGCTGCTGGTGCTCGCCGCGCTCGGCTTCTTCCTGCTGGCCGCGCTGGCGCGGCGGGGCGCGGCCCCGGCACCCAACGCCTGACCCCGCGCCCCTCGCCCGCGGCCGAAGGGCCGCGAGTGGGCACGACGGCGAGGGCGCTTCCGGCCAAAGCCATTGGCGCAGACGAAAAAACCCGGCAGTCGGTTCGCGACTGCCGGGTCCTTCATGTGCGGGGTAGCGCTGCGGCGGGCGGCGCTTGTCAGGCGGGAACGGCGTCCTTGGCGGGCACCGCGTAGCGGCTGGCCGGGCGCGTCAGGCCGAGATTTTCCCGCACCGTCTTGCCGGTATATTCGGTGCGGAACACGCCGCGTTCCTGCAGTTCCGGGATCACCAGGTCGACGAACTCCTCGAGATGGGTCGGGAACACCGAGGGGTGCACCAGGAAGCCGTCGACCGCCTGCTCGCGGAACCAGTAGGTCATCTCGTCGGCGATCTCGGAGGGCGAGCCGAGAATGGTGCGCTGGCCGCGCGCGCCGGCATAGATCTCGTACATCTCGCGGATGGTGCGCTCCTTGCTGAGGAACGCCTTGAAGCGCGGGTTGTTGGTCGCCATGAGCTGGTCGACCGTCGCCTCGGGCAGGCGGTCCTCCGGCCCGTAGGGGCTGAGGTCGAGATTGCCGAGCGCGTTCGAGAGCAGTTCCTTGCCCACGTCCGGGTGGATCAGCGAGCGCAGATAGTCGAACTTCTCCTCCGCCTCCTTGCGGGTGCGGCCGATCACCGGGTTGAGGCCCGGCACCACCTTCAGGTCCTCCGGCCGGCGGCCGAAGCGGGCGGCGCGGGCCTTCAGGTCCTGGTAGAGCGCCTGGCCCTGGGCGAGGTTGTGCAGCGGGGTGAAGACGATCTCGGCGACGCGCCCGGCCAGTTCCTTGCCGGTCTCGGAGGCGCTCGCCAGCGCGAAGACCGGGTAGCCCTGCGGCGGGCGCGACGTGTTCAGCGGGCCGCGCACCGAGAAGTGCTCGCCCTTGTGGCGCAGGAAGTGCAGCTTCTCGGGGTCGAAATAGCGCTGGCTGGCGCGGTCGCGGACCAGCGCGTCGTCGTCCCAGCTGTCGAGCAGGCCGGTCACCACGTCGACGAATTCAGCCGCGCGCTCGTAGCGCTCCTCGTGGCCGTAATGCTCCTCGCGCCCGAAATTATAGGCCTCGCTGAGATTGGCCGAGGTGACGATGTTCCAGATGCAGCGCCCCCCGCTCATATGGTCGAGCGAGGCGATGCGGCGGGCGACGTTGTAGGGCTCGTTGTAGCTGGTGGTGATGGTGGCGGCGAGGCCGATATGGCTGGTGCGCGCCGCGATGCCCGCCAGCAGCGTCAGCGGGTCGAAGAACACCATGTATTGCGGCCAGCGGCTCAGCGCCTCGAGATTGCCGTCGCGGGTGGCGACGGCGTCGGCCAGGAACATGAAGTCGAGCTTGCCGCGTTCGGCGATCTGGGCGACCTCGACATAGTGCTCGAAATTGGTCCCGGCATCGATCTGCGCCTGCGGGTGCAGCCAGGAGGCGACATGGTTCCCGGTGGGATGCACCATGACGCCGAGGGCCATGTGGCGGGGGGCGGACGGTTCCGCGTGCGTGGATTCGCTCAAGGTCGGTACTCCGGTCATCCGCCCGTGCGGCGGCAGAAACGACGCGTCAATCAGGCGTCCACCAGCTCGGCGACGTGCCGGTTGGCGGGCCTCTTCAGGCCGAGGAGATCGCGCAGCGTGCGGCCCTCATATTCCGTGCGGAACAGGCCGCGCCGCTGCAGCTCGGGGATCACCCCGTCGATGAATTCGTCGAGGCAGCCCGGCAGGGTGAGCGGGGAGAGCATGAAGCCGTCGCAGGCCTGCGCGCTCACCCATTCCTCCATCATGTCGGCGATCTGCAGCGGCGTGCCACAGAGCACGGCGCGGCTGCGGTTGTAGCGGCGGCAGATCTCGCGAAGCGTCAGCCCCTCGCGGACCATGGCGATGATCTCGTCGGCATAGGCCTTGTGCATCCGGGCGTTGGTGGGGATGCGATCCTCCGGCACCGGCGCGTCGAGCGGCAAATCCGTCAGGTCGGCCTCGAGGTCCTCGCCGATCCAAACCCGGGCGAGGTCGGGGTGGACGTAGTCGTGCCAGCTCGCGAGCTTGGCGCGGGCCTCCTCCTCGGTCGCGCCGAGCACGATCGAGATGCCGGAGACGATCTTCAGCGAATCGCGGTCGCGGCCGAAGCGGGCGAGCCGGCCCTTGAGGTCGGCATAGAAGTCCTGCGCGGCCTTCATGCTGGCGCTGGGGCCGAACACCACCTCGGCGGTCTCGGCGGCGAGCTCCTTGCCGGTCTCGGACGCGCCGGCCTGGATGATGACCGGATGGCCCTGCGGGGTGCGGGAGATGTTCAGCCCGCCATCGACCTTGAAATAGGTGCCGTGATGATGCGTCGGGTGGAACTTCTCGGGCAGGTAGGACAGGCCGGCCTCGTGGTCGTAGACGAAGGCGTCGTCCTCCCAGGTGTCCCACAGGCTCAGCACCACCTCGACGAACTCGCGGGCGCGGGCGTAGCGCTCCTCGTGGGGAGGCAGCTTGTCGAGGCCGAAATTGCGGGCCGAATCGTTGCTGGCGCTGGTGACGACGTTCCAGGCGGCCCGCCCGCCCGAGATGTGGTCGAGCGAGCCGTATTGGCGGGCGACGTTGTAGGGCTCGAAGAAGCTGGTCGAGGTGGTCGCGCCGAGGCCGATATGGCTCGTCACGCCGGCGACGGCGGAGAGCAGGGTCAACGGCTCGAGAATGTTGGTGTAGGTCGGCGCCCGGCTCCACACCTCCATCCGGTCCACGCGCACGCTGGGGCGGTCGGCGATGAAGAAGAAGTCGAGCTTGCCGCGCTCGGCGGTCTGCGCGAGGCGGCGGTAGTAGTCGATATTGACCGAAGCGCCGTCGAGGGCCCCGGGCAACAGCCAGGCCGCGGAATGCGAGCCGTTGGGCAGTGCGAGAAGGCCAAGGACCATGTTGCGCGTGTCGGCCATTACCGGCTCCCTTTTCGGCCGGCAAGGCGCGCCTTTGCCGGCGATTTTTCGATCCGTAAACAATACCCGCCGGACGGCGGCGTAAATTAGGATTAACTGGCCTTCTGGTTAGGCTCGCCCGCGCGAAGTGCCTGATAGCAAAGGGTCGCGCGCGCCTGTGTCGCGTCCGTGGCAGGCCTCGGGAGGGGGTTCCGGGGAGGCCGGAGGCTGCGATTGCGCCTCCCGCGCATCGGCCGGCCGGGGGCAAAAATGGCGAAGGGCCGGTTGCCCGGCCCCTCGTGTCGCTTGGTTCGGTGAACGGGCCCGCCTCAGGCGGCGACGCCCTTCATGCCGTAGCGCGGGTCCGCCGGGATGCCCCGGAAGCGCTCCACCGTGTGCTGCGCCCAGTGCACCGAATCGTACAGACGCACCTTCTCCAGCATCGCGGCGAGCCGCTGGGTCTGCTCCTCGGCCGGCATGTCGATCGCCTGGTCGATGGCCGCGTCCATGTTCCGGTTGGAATAGGGGTTGGCCATGATCGCGGTCGGCAGCTCGATCGCCGCGCCGGTGAACTCGGACAGCACAAGCGCGCCCGACTTCAGGTCGCCGCGCGCGGCGATGTATTCCTTGGCGACGAGGTTCAGCCCGTCGCGCAGCGGCGTGATCCAGCAGATGTCGGCGCAGCGGTAATAGGCGACGAGTTCGTCGAACGGGATCGCCTGGGTGAACAGCACCAGCGGCTGCCAGGCGAGGGTCGAGTACTTGCCGTTGATGCGCCCGGCGATCTGCTCGATCTCGCGCTGCACGTTGCGATAGACGGTCATGCCCGAATTGGCGGCCACCGAGGTGACCAGGAGCTGGACCTTCTCCATCAGCTCGGGCCGGCGGGCGAGCAGGCGCTCGAAGGCGAGCAGCATGTCGCGCGTGCCCTTGGTGTAGTCCGAGCGGCCGACCGAGATGATGAACTTGCGGTCGTTGAGCGTTTCCTTGATCGCCTTCTCGCGCTCATGCGTCTTCTCGCTGGCGCACAGCTCGTCGATGAAGCCGACATTGGTGCCCACCGGGAAGGCGTCGACCGCGATCTCGCGCCCCTCATAGCCGATGCGGGTGGCGACCTTGGGCACGGAGAGCGCCATGCCGTGGGGCGACAGGCCGTCCTCGACATCGATCTCCTCCAGGATCTCGACCTTCTTCAGGCTGCGCGCGGTGGAGACGAAGTTCATCGCGTAGCGCGGGATGTGGAAGCCGACCAGATCGCAGTGGAGCAGGCTCTCGATGATCTCCGCGCGCCAGGGCAGGATGTTGAACATGCTCGGCTCGGGGAACGGCGTATGGTGGAAGAAGGCCACCTTCACGTCCGGCCGGAACTGCTTCACATAGAGCGGCACGAGCCACAGATTGTAGTCGTGCACCCAGATCACGGCGCCTTCCGCCGCCTCCTGAACCGCCGCTTCCGCGAACAGCCAGTTCACCTCGCGGAAGGTCTCCCAGTCCACCGGATCGTAATTGTACTTCTCCGGGAAGGAATGAAGGATCGGCCAGAGCGCCTCCTTCGAGGTGACGTGGTAAAAGCTGCGGACCTGATGGGCGGTCAGCGGCAGGCGCGAGACGTTGTACTCGCCATAGGAATCCTTCATCCGCACGACGCGCTCGAAGGTCTTCTTGTCCTTCGGGTCGACCTGCTTCCACGCGACCCAGGCCGCCTGCTCCACCTCCCCGAAGAAGCTCTTGAGGGTCGGGACGATGCCGTTCGGGCTGGAATTCTCCCGATAGACGGTCTTGCCGTCCTCGACGACCTCTTCATAGGGCTGGCGGTGGTAGACGATGACTAGGTTTGACTTCTTCACAGTGCACCCTCGGTCATGAACCCGTGACGCTCGATGGCGTCGGCGATCCCCGCCGCACCCGGCCGCGGGCTCAGATAGACGTTGGGCATGCCGGAGACCTGCGCGACCAGCGCCGGCTCGGAATTGCCCACCGCGACGCCCGCATAGGGCGTCCGGAAAAGGGAGAGATCGTTGAGCGTGTCGCCGGCGACCAGCACCCGCTCGCGCGGAACGGCGAAATGCTCCATCAGGCGGATCAGGGTCGGGCCCTTGGAGACGCCGCGCGGCAGCACGTCGAAATAGATGTCCGCCGAGGTGATGCAGTCGAAGCCGGCCGCCTCCACCTTCTCGCGCGCGCTCGGGCGCAGCGTCGCCGGCTCGTAATAGTAGCTCATGCGGTAGCGGAACGGGGTCGGCTGGAGCGTGAGCCCCGGCTCGTCCCGCAGCATGTCGCGCACGCGCTCGCTGGCGTCGCCCCAGGCCTGCGCGATGGGCAGCTCCAGCTCCGGCACGGGCTCGATGCCCTCGCCGCCGGCGATGGTGGTGCCGACGTCGCCGATGACGAAGTCCGGCCGCGGCACGCCCTGATCGGCGAGCGAGCGCACGAAGGGCAGGTCGCGCCCGGTCACGAAGACCAGCGAGACCTCGTCGCGCCGGGCCTCGATCCAGTCGTAGAGAGCGGCGCGCTGGGCATCGTCGCCGCCGAGGAAGGTGCCGTCGAGATCGGTCGCCAGGACGAGCCGCTTGTTGCCATTGGCCAGTCCCATCAGCGACGATCCTCCATGCTGGGTAGGGTTGTGTCGGAAGGGCCGGGGAGCATCAGCTCGATGCTGCGCGGCTCGGCCTTGAAGGGACGGCCGAGCAGCGCGGCCATCGCCTCGTGGATCGGCGTGCCGTCGATCACCACGGCGCGCACCGCCTCGCAGATCGGCATGTCGACGCCGAGCCGGCGGGCGAGATTGGTCACCGAGACCGCGTTCTCCACGCCCTCGACCACCACAGGGCGACCGTCGAAGATGTCGGCGGCCGAGCGGCCCATGGCGAGGCCCATGCCGTAGCGCATGTTGCGCGACTGCTCGCTGGAGCAGGTGAGCGTCAGGTCGCCGATGCCGGACAGGCCCGTCACCGTGTCGCGCCGCCCGCCCAGCGCCTCGGAGAGCCGCTTGATCTCGTCGAGGCCGCGGGTGATGACCGCCGCGCGGGTGTTGGCGCCGAAGGACAGGCCGCTCGCCATGCCGCTGGCGAGCGCCAGCACGTTCTTCACCGCACCGCCGACCTCGACCCCGGTGACGTCGTCGGCGACGTAGGGCCGGAAGGTCTGGGTGCCGAGCGCGACCGCCATGCGCGCCGCCAGCGAGGTCTCGCCCTCGGTCGGCACGTCGTCGGAGGCGATGGTCACCGCGGTCGGCTGGCCCGCCGCCACCTCGGAGGCGAAGGTCGGGCCGGACAGTACGGCGACCGGATGGTCGGGAAGCTCCTCGGCGAGGACGGACTGCAGCAGCAGCCCGGTGTCCTGCTCGATGCCCTTGGCGCAGATAACGATCGGCATGCGCGGCGCCAGATGGCGCTTCAGGGCCTGGCAGGCCTCGCGCACATGCTGCGAGGGCACGACCAGCAGCACGGCGTCGGCGTCCGTCACGGCCTCGCCGAGATCGGCCGTCGCCTCGATGCCATCCGGCAGCTCGATGCCCGGAAGGAAGACGGGATTGGTGCGCGACGTGCGGATCGCGTCCACCACCTCGGCTTCGCGTGCCCAGAGGGTCACCTTTCGACCGGCGCGGACGGCGGTCACGGCAAGCGCGGTGCCCCAGGCGCCGCCACCCATGACCGCGATCCGATCAATCGCGGGAACGACCTCCTGCTTTTGCTTCATATCGAGTCGATCTCTCCTATCGTTGCGAGGCGCGAGCCGAACCATGCGCGCCGATCTCTCGCACGGCCGAACTGGCCATCCCGACGGACCGCCATTTACAGAAGAGCGACTAAAACTGACGCAGCGACATCCCACTCGATATCTGCGTCAGACCCCCTCGATCGCAAGTAATTCCGATGTACGAATAGTAACTTGCGTTTCATTAGGATCCGATAAGAAGTCGATCTCCCGCTTGCGCGTCAAACGCGACGAAATCCGTTCCAAAACCATGCGCCGTAGAGACGCAAAGGACGGCTCGAAAAGGCAAGTTGCCTTCAAGTAGATGATCCTACCTACCGCAAATAGCCTGAAAAGTCCAGTCCGTGACCAAATTGCGGCGGGCAACTCCACACGAAGTGGGTTTATTGCGGCCGTATATCAAGGGCCTGGCCGTCCGCGCCGAACAGGTGGAAGGCGTCCGCGGGGGCCGCGACCCGCAGCGTCTCACCGCGCCGCGCGGGCACCGTGCGCGCCAGCTTGACCACGAGCGGCACGTCGTGGCCGATCTCCACGTGGACGAGCTGGGACTCGCCCAGCCGCTCCACCAGCGTCACCCGCCCCTCATAGAGCGCGGGCTCGCCTTCCTCCGCGATGTGGAGGTCCTCGGGCCGCACGCCGAGGCCGAGCCCCTCGGCCTTCGCCGGCGCGCGCAGGGGCAGGGCGGCGCCGCCCTTCGGCCGCAGACCGCCCTCGGCCGTGACCTCCGCCGGCAGGATGTTCATGGCCGGCGTGCCGATGAACTCGGCGACGAAGCGGGTCGCGGGCTTGAGATAGAGATCCATCGGCGCGCCCACCTGCTCGACCCGCCCGGCGCGCAGCACCACGATGCGGTCGGCCAGCGTCATCGCCTCGATCTGGTCGTGGGTGACGTAGACCATCGTCGTCTCGGGCATGCGCTCGTGCAGCCGCGCGATCTCGACCCGGGTCTGGCCGCGCAGCGCGGCGTCGAGGTTCGAGAGCGGCTCGTCGAACAGGAACACGCGCGGATTGCGCACGATGGCACGGCCGATGGCGACGCGCTGGCGCTGGCCGCCGGAGAGCTCGCGCGGCTTGCGGTTCAGCAGCGGCTCGAGCTCCAGCAGGCGCGCGGCCTCCTCCACCCGCTCGCGGATGGTGCCGCTGTCGCTCTTCGCCAGCTTCAGCCCGAACGCCATGTTGTCGAACACGCTCATATGCGGGTAGAGCGCGTAGGACTGGAACACCATGGCGATGCCGCGCTCCTTCGGCGGCAAGTCGTTCACCTTTTCGCCGTCGAACAGCAATTCGCCCGAGCTGATCTCCTCCAGCCCCGCGATCAGGCGCAGCAGGGTCGACTTCCCGCACCCGGACGGGCCGACGAAGACCACGAACTCGCCCTTGGCGATGTCGAGGTCGATGCCGTGGATGATCTCCGCCCGCCCGAACGACTTGCGGAGGTTCCTGAGCGTCAGCTGCGCCATGGAAGGTCCTGTCCTTTCCCGGTGTTCATCCCTTCACGCCGCCGGCGGTGAGACCGGCCACGATGCGGCGCTGGAAGATGAGAACGAGGATGATGAGCGGCATGGTCACGATCACCGAGGCGGCCATGATGGCGCCCCAGGGCGTCTCCTGCGCCGAGGTTCCCGACAGCAGGGCGATGGCGACGGGCGCGGTGCGGGTGCTGTTCGAGGACACGAAGGTCAGCGCGAACAGGAACTCGTTCCACGCCTGGATGAAGGCCAGCAGGCCGGTGGTGACCAGCGCCGGCCACATGAGCGGCAGGAACACCCGGCTCACGATGTGCCACGGCCCGGCGCCGTCGACGATCGCCGCTTCCTCGATCTCCACCGGCAGGTCGCGCATGAAGGTGGTTAGCACCCAGACCGTGAAGGGCAGGGTGAAGATGAGATAGCTCATGATCAGGCTGCCGAGCGAATTGTAGAGCCCGAGCGCGCGCACGATCTCGAACAGCCCCGCCAGCACCGCGATCTGCGGGAACATCGAGACCGACAGCACGGTGAGCAGCAGCAGCTTGCGGCCGCGGAACTGGATGCGCGCCAGCGCGAAGGCGGCGGTGAGGCCGAGGAACAGCGAGATCGCGACCGTTGCCGCCGCGACGATCACCGAATTGAGCACGTTGCGCGGGAAGAAGCCCTGGCTCAGCACCTGCGCGTAATTGGCGAGGTCGATGTTCTGCGGCAGGTAGCTCGGGGTGAAGATCGCCGTCCCGGTCTCGAACGAGGTCAGCACCGCGTAGTAGAACGGGAACAGCGAGAACAGCAGGATCAGCGCCACCAGCAGGTAGAAGGCGAACGTCTTGAGGATCTTCATGGCCCGCATCAGCCGAGGTTCAGCCGCGCCGCCCGGATGTAGCCGAGCGTGATGAAGGCGATCACCAGGAACAGCAGCGTCGAGGCGGCCGAGCCGTAGGCGAACTGGTCGAACTGGAACAGGTTCTCCTGCACGAAGACCGACATGGTCCGCGTCTCCGCATTGTTCGGGGTGAGGACGTAGATGATGTCGAAGACGCGCAGAGCGTCGAGCGCGCGGAAGATGACCGCGACCATGATCGCGGGCGCGGCGAGCGGCAGCGTCACCCGCCAGAAGGTGACGAGGGGGTTCACCCCGTCGATCTTCGCCGCCTCGTAGATGTCCTCGGGGATCATCTGCAGCCCGGCGAGGATCAGCAGCGCCATGAAGGGGGTCGACTTCCAGATGTCGACCAGCATCACCGCGACCATCGCCGTGTCCGCGGAGGCGATCCAGGCGACGGGGCTCGAGATGAGCCCGAGCTTCAGCCCGATGTCGTTGATGATGCCGAACTGGTCGTTGAGCATCCACGCCCACATCTTGGCCGAGACCACGGTCGGGATCGCCCAGGGGATGAGCACGGCGGCGCGCACCAGCCCGCGCAGCGGGAAGCGCACGTTCAGCACCATCGCGACCACGAGGCCGAGCGCGGTCTCGACCGAGACGGTGATGAAGGTGAACACCAGCGTGTTCCACACCGCCCGCCACCATTCGCCGTCGACCAGCAGGCCCACCCATTCCCCGTCACCCTCGCCATAGGAGAGCCATTCGAGGTAGTTGGAAAAGCCGATCCAGCGCGCCCCGGCGAGGTCGCCCAGCGAGGCGTCGGTGAAGCCGAACCACAGCGTGCGCAGCAGCGGCCAGCCGGCGACCAGCGCCAGCACCAGCAGCATCGGGGCGAGGAAGAGCGCGGCGGCCCGTCGCCGTCGCGCGCTGATGGTCAGGGTGCGGCCTGTGCTCTGCTTCATGCCTCCGGGACCGGCTTCACTTCCAGCCGGAACCCTTCAGCCGCTTCAGCCGCGCCTCCAGCCGGGCGAGGTTGCGTTTGGCGCTGCCCTTGCCGGCGAGCGTGGCATGGACCGCGTCCCAGAACTCCTTGGAGACCTCGTTGTAGTCGGCCTTGGTCGCGGCCGACGGGCGCGGGGTCGAGTTGTTGAAGATGTCCTTCCACAGGCCGATGCTGGGCTGGGCCTTCAGGATCTCCTGGTCCTCGTAGAGCGCGGGGCGGGTCGGCAGGTTGTTGTTCTCGATGGCGCGCATCTTCTGTGCCTCGGCGCTGGTGAGGAACAGCACCAGCTCCACCGCTTCCTTCGGGTGCTTGGAGTATTTCGACACGGCGAGGTTCCAGCCGCCGAGCGTCGCGGCCGAGCCGGCCCCGCCGGAGGGGAGCGCGGCGACGCCGAACTTGCCCTTCACCGCGCTGTCGTCGCTGTTCGAGAGAGCATAGGCATAGGGCCAGTTGCGCATGAAGGCGGCGTTGCCGGTCTGCCAGACGCCGCGCGCCTCCTCCTCCTTGTAGCCCAGCACGCCTTCGGGCGAGATGGTGCCGATCCAGGAGGCGGCCTGTTCGAGCGCGGCGGCGGCCTTGGGGTTGTTGACCGAGATCGTGCCGTCGGCCTCGACGATGTGGCCGGCGCCGTGCGAGACCAGCCATTCGAGCCCGTTGCAGGTCAGCCCCTCATAGGCGGCGGCCTGGAACACATAGCCCTGGAAATTGCCCGCGCCAGCCTTGCGCTCGCCGTCCTGGATGGTCTTCGCCGCCTTGGCGAGGTCGTCCCAGGTCTTGGGCACGTCGAGCTTGTACTTTTCCAGCAGGTCCTTGCGGTAGAACAGCGCCGGCGCGTCCGTGTAGTAGGGCAGCGCCACCAGCTTGCCGTTCACGGTCTGCGACTGGATGATGGAGGGGAAGTGCTCCTTCGCGGCGGCGGCGGCCTTCTCGTATTTCGACAGGTCGAGCAGGTGGGCGGCGATCTGCGGCGCCCAGATGATGTCGGTGCGGTAGACGTCGATGTCCGAATTGCCGGCCGAGAGCCAGAGCCGATACTGGGCGAACTGGTCGGTCGAGGAGGACGGCATCTCGACGATCGTGACCTTGTTGCCGGTCATCTTCTCGAAGCGGTCGAGATTCTCGCGCAGCACCTGAATGTCGCGGCCCACGGCACCGGAGACGATCTGCAGGTCGGCGGCCGAAGCGGCGGAGGCGAGTGTTGCCAGAGTGGCGCCTGCCGCGAGGCAGGTGAGTGCGCGCGAAATCTTCATGGGCTCCTCCGCAAAATGCTTTTGGCCGGCTGGTCTTCCACCGGGCTTGTGCGCTCCGTAGTACGCGTGATGGCGGCGATTGGGATTCGAGCGACCATAGAGCGACCGTTCACATTGAGTCAAAATCCGGGCGCCGGCGTCTGTTCCCACATCAGTGCCAGAACAACCATGCGGTGTGTCCAGTATCGCGTGGCGTTGCCGGGTCGTCGGAATTGTTAGGTGGCTCGGCAGATCGATCGAACATCGTTCGAATAGCCTTCGCCACGCCTTCCAGCGGGCACGCGGGCGGGCCGAATTTCGTTCCTGATCTCAGGCGCTTCGCGGAATAACTCGCCGCGTCATGAGGTCTCCTGTGCCGGCACATCGGCCTGCCATGCGCGGCGCGGAGGCGGGAGCGGTGGACAGGGGCGGGGTCGGCGCCTCTATCATTGGGGCACGCGACCCCGTCGGGCGCGTGTCCGGCTCTGGCCCGCGGCTTGCCTGCCGCCTGCGCGGCCCCTCTTCGCCGGGCCGGCAGCCGGAGCAGTGAACGCGCATGACCGCCCCCACCGACAATATGCGTGCCGACGGCGCGCGGCTCTGGAACAGCCTGATGGAGATGGCGAAGATCGGCCCGGGCCTGCGCGGCGGCAACAACCGCCAGGCGCTGACCGACGCCGATGCCGAGGGGCGGCGCCTGTTCGCGCGCTGGTGCGCCGACGCCGGGCTGGCGGTCAGCGTCGACGCCATGGGCACCATGTTCGCCCGCCGCGAGGGCATCGATGCCGACGCCGCGCCGGTGCTGATCGGCTCGCATCTCGATACCCAGCCCACCGGCGGGAAGTTCGACGGCGTGCTGGGCGTGCTCGGCGCGCTGGAGGTGGTGCGCACGCTGAACGATCTCGGCATCCGCACCCGCCATCCGGTGGAGGTGGTGAACTGGACCAATGAGGAGGGCACGCGCTTTGCCCCGGCCATGGTCGCTTCCGCCGTCTATGCCGGGGTGATGAGCCTTCAGGACGCCTATGCCGCGACCGATGCCGCCGGCCTGACGCTCGGCGCCGAGCTGGAGCGGATCGGCTTCCGCGGCGAGCGCCCGGCCGAGCTCGCCGCCGGCGGGCCGGTGCCGCATGCCTATTTCGAGCTGCATATCGAGCAGGGGCCGATCCTTGAGGCGGAAGGGCTCGACATCGGCGTCGTCACCCATGGCCAGGGCACGCGCTGGCTTCAGGTGACGCTCACCGGCCGCGAGGCACACACCGGCTCGACGCCGATGCCGCGCCGGCTCAATGCCGGGCTCGGCATGGCGCGCGTCACCGAACTGGTGGACGCGGTGGCGTGGAAGCACGCCCCGCTCGCCGTCGGCGCGGTCGGCCATGTCGAGGTCTATCCCAATTCGCGCAACATCATCGCCGGGCGAGCGGTCTTCACCATCGACATCCGCCATCCCGAGCTCGCCATCCTCGACGCAATGGACCGGGAGATCCGTGCCGGGGCGGCCGAGATCGCGGCCCGGATGGGGCTCGGCATCGCCATCGAGGAGGTGAACGCCTTCGATCCGGTCACCTTCGATCCGGCGCTGGTCGGCCATGTGCGCGCCGCGGCGGAGCGGCTCGGTTATCGCCACCGCGACATCGTCTCCGGCGCCGGCCACGATGCCTGCTGGGTCAACAAGGTGGCGCCCGCCGCCATGATCTTCTGCCCCTGCGTGGACGGGCTGAGCCACAATGAGGACGAGACCATCACCCCGGAATGGGCGAAGGCGGGCGCCGACGTGCTGCTGCATGCGGTGCTCGCCACCGCTGAAGTTGTGTGAGGACAGAGCGGAGGAGACGTGCCGATGTCGATCGTCATCAAGGGCGGCACCGTGGTCGCCGCCGACCGCTCCTACGAGGCGGACGTGCTGATCGAGGGCGAGACGATCGCCGCCATCGGCCCGGGTCTGTCGGGCGATACGGTGCTCGACGCCTCCGGCACCTATGTGATGCCCGGCGGCATCGACCCGCACACCCATCTCGAAATGCCCTTCATGGGCACCACGGCGGCCGAGACCTGGGAAAGCGGCACCTTCGCCGCGCTGTCTGGCGGCACCACGCTGGTGGTCGACTTCGTGATCCCGGACGACGAGAACCTGACCGCCGCGCTCGACGCCTGGGAGGCGCGCGCCAGCCGGCAGGCCAGCGCCGACTATTCGTTCCACATGTGCATCACCGGCTGGTCGGAGCCGATCTTCGAGGCGATGGAGGCGGTGGTCGCGCGCGGCGTGAACAGCTTCAAGCACTTCATGGCCTATAAGGGCGCGCTGATGGTCGACGACGACCAGATGTTCGCCTCGTTCCAGCGCTGCGCCGCGCTCGGCGCGCTGCCGCTGGTCCATGCCGAGAATGGCGACATCGTCGCCGCGCTCCAGCAGAAGTTCCTCGCCGAGGGCACGCGCGGCCCGGAGGCGCACGCCTTCTCGCGCCCGCCCGAGGTGGAGGGCGAGGCAGCCAACCGCGCCATCATGATCGCGGACGCGGCCGGCGTGCCGGTCTACATCGTGCACGTCTCCTGCGAGCAGGCGCATGAGGCGATCCGCCGGGCGCGGCAGAAGGGCATGCGGGTCTATGGCGAGCCGCTGATCCAGCATCTCACCCTCGACGAGGGCGTCTACGCCAATACCGACTGGGACTATGCCGCCCAGCGCGTGATGTCGCCGCCCTTCCGCGACAAGGCGCATCAGGACAGCCTGTGGGCGGGGCTCGCGGCCGGCTCGCTCCAGGTCGTCGCCACCGACCATTGCGCGTTCAGCACCGCGCAGAAGCGCATGGGCCTCGACGACTTCACCCGCATCCCGAACGGCACCGGCGGGCTGGAGGACCGGCTGCCGATGCTGTGGACCCGGGGCGTCGAGACCGGGAGGCTGACGCCGAACGAGTTCGTCGCCGTGACCTCGACCAACATCGCCCGCATCCTCAACCTCTATCCGAGGAAGGGGGCGCTGATCCCCGGCGCCGATGCCGACATCGTGGTGCTCGACCCCAAGGCGGGCAAGACCATCGCCGCCGCGCGGCAGAAATCCATCATCGACTACAACGTGTTCGAGGGTTTCGAGGTGCGCGGCCTGCCGCGCTACACGCTCTCGCGCGGCGAGGTGGTCTGGTCGGAGGGGCGCAACGACGCGCCCCGTCCGGGGCGCGGCCGCTTCATCCCGCGCCCGGCCTTCAATCCGGTGAACCGGGCGCTTTCGACCTGGAAGGCGCTGGTCGCCCCGCGTGCGGTGGCGCGCGATCCCTCGCGCATGCCAATCGGGGTATAGCGCGGGCCCGTCTCAGGGGACGCGGGTGAGGAAGAGCGGGCGGTTGTCCGCCGGCACCTTGATCCAGTCGTCGTCCTCGTTGGGGCTGAAATGCAGGCGCGCCCCGGTCGCGTTCTCGAGGATGAGCTCGCCCTGCTCCAGCCGCCAGCGGTCGGGCGTGCTGGCGCGGCCGAACAGCAGGCCGCAATTCGGGTCGGGATCGAGGCGGTAGCCGCTCGGGCGCATCGGCGCGTCGGAAAAGCGGATGCGGCAGGCCGGCCGGCCCGGTGCGCGCCCGAGGTCCCACTGGCCGAACAGGTCGGAGGGCTGGATTCGCGCGGCGTCGGCGATGCGCGGATTGACCAGGAAATAGACTCCGTCGCCCTCGCGCAGCGCCTCCCAGGTGCCGTCTATGCCCTCGGTGAACTCGGCCACGAGGCTGCCGTCGCCGCGCAGGAGCTGGATCGAGTTGCCCGAGGCGGGCGTCCAGGCGGCGATGTCGGGCGAGAACAGGATGGTGGCGGCGCAGGCCTGCCTGTCGAAGCTGAGGTCGAATAGCGGCCCGCCATCGGCCGTCTGTCCGCCGCGCCGCCGCGCCGAGAGCGACATGGCGCAGACTTGGTCGCCATCGGCATTGGTGAGCTGGTAGTCGGCGGCGAGCGCGGTGGCGGCTTGCGCCGGGGAAGGGTCGGTGGACGCGGAACCGGCCTGCGAAAGGTCGGTCTGCGAGGGCTCTCTCGCGTCGGCGTCCTGCGCGCGCAGCGCCGTACCGCCGGGAATCGCGAGCATCGCCGGCGCGAGCAGGAGCGCGCACAGGAACGGGGCGAGACGCCACGAGGGCATGACGCCGCGCCTTCCGCACCGCCCGGGACGCCGCGCCGGAGCGCTCATGCGGGCCTCCTCAGACCCTCGCCGGCACCGGGGTTTCCGGTACCGGCGTCAGGGGCGGGCGGCCTTCGAACCAGGCGGCGAGATTGTCCACCACGAGCTGGCCCATGGCGTTGCGGGTGACGTGGGTCGCGGAGGCGACGTGCGGCAGCAGGACGACATTATCCATCGCGATCAGCGCCTCGGGCACGTTCGGCTCGTCGGCGAACACGTCGAGGCCGGCGCTGGCGATGGTGCCCTCGGTAAGCGCCTTGATCAGCGCCGGCTCGTCGACCACCGAGCCGCGCGCCACGTTGATCAGCGTGCCGGTGGGGCCGAGCGCGGCGAGTACCTCGGCATTGATCATGTTGTTCGTCTCCGGCCCGCCCGGCACGATGACGATGAGCGCGTCGGCGTCCCGCGCCATCTCGACCAGCGAGGGATAGTGGCGGTAGGGCACGTCGGCGACCGGCCGGCGGCTGTGATAGACGATCGGCCGGCCGAAACCCTCCAGCCGGCGGGCGATGGCGCGCCCGATCCGGCCCATGCCGACGATGCCGATGGTGCGGTCGCGCAGCGTCGGGGTCAGCGGGAAGCCGCCCTTGGGCCACAGCCCGGCGCGCAGGTGCCGCTCGGCCTGCGGCAGCCGGCGGATGGTGGCGAGCAGCAGCGCCACCGACAGGTCCGCCACCTCGTCGTCGAGCACGCCCGGCGTGTTGGTGACGACGATGCCGCGTTCGGCCGCCGCGTCCGTGTCCACCGCGTCGTAGCCGACGCCGAAATTGGCCACGATCTCGACCTTGGGCAGGCGCGCGAGCAGGTCGCCGGTCACGCGGCGCTTGCCGCCGGCGGTCGAGCCGACCCCCGTCGCGACGGCGCGGATGCGCGGGCCGGCCTGCGCCAGCACCGCCTCGGGATCGGTGCCGTCGAGCCGGTGGACCGTGAAACGCTCGGTGAGCTGGGCCTCGATCATGGGCATCATCGGGCCCGTCAGCAGCAGCTCGGGCCGGGAATCAGTAGCGGACATTGGTACTCCTGTACGTAAAGCTAGGGTCTCAGGCCGTCTCGTCCGCGTCGACAGGATCGTCGTCCGGCTCGACGCTGATCGCGCCGAGCTGGCCCGAAAGGTTCTTCTCGATGCGGCGCAACAGCTTGCGCAGCCGCTTGCGGTCCTTGCCGTCGAGCCCCGAGACCATGGTGTCCTCGAGCGAGGTCCATATGTCGTCGATCGACTGGGCGCGGGCACGGCCTTCGTCGGTGAGGTAGACCCGCACCAGCCGGGCGTCGCCTTCGGCCGCCCGACGGGCGAGAAGACCCTGGGCGGAGAGGCGGCCCACGGTCTTGGAGGCGGTGGGCGGGCGCACCTGCAGCGCCGAGGCGAGCTCCGTCATGGTCCGCCCGTCCGATTCGGCGAGCAGCTTGAGCACCGTTTCCTGGCCGGGGAAGAGCCCGAATTCGTGGAGCTTGCGGGCTGCAAGAGCGCGCTGCAGGCGCGCTGCGTGATGGAGCCGATGTCCGATATTCTTTTCGAAGCCGTCCTTCATGGTGGCCCCCATTCGATTCGCCGCGACAGCAACTTCGTGTTGCAACAAGAACCGCGCGCCGTAACAGAAAGATGGCGGCAAACCTCTTCGCCGTCAAAATACCTCTCGCGGTGGTAGGATCTATAGCCGGGCGAAGCGCGCCTCGACACGCGAAAGAAAGGCCGAACACTTGGCTTCGGTGGTAGAGTCCATGCTGTGCAGCGCCAGCCAGAGCTTTCGCGCCCGCGGATGGATGATGCCGCCGACCCCGTCGAGCAGGATTCGCCGCCCCGGCTGGCCGACCCACAGCCACCAGAACCAGGGCGAGCCGAGCGTGCTCACGGCGGCGATGAGCCGGATATTGGTGAGCCGGCGTTCGAGCGGGCGGAACGGCCTGGGCAGGCCGAAGGTCTCGTAGGGCACGAGCACGCGATCCAGCCAGCCCTTGAGCATGGCCGGCGGCCCGTACCACCAGGTGGGAGCGACGAACACCAGCGCCTCGGCCGCCTTCACCCGCGCGAGGTGGTCGGCCACCGTCCGCGCGTTGAGGCCGGGCTGATGGTAGTCGAGCCGCTCCTGGCGGGTGAGGGCGGGCTGGAAGTCCTCGCCATAGAGGTCGATCAGGTCGGCCTCGTGCCCGCCCGCCTTCAGCCCGCGCAGCACCGCGTCGCGCAGGGCGGCGCTGAAGCTCTCCCCGACGGGGTGGCAGTAGACGACCAGCGCGCGCATCAGGCTACGCCTCCGAGGCCTCGAAAGAGGTAGGTGCGCCCGGCGCCGAAATCGAAATCGGGATGCTCGAAGGCGATCATTTTGCCCGGATTGAGTAGGCCGGCCGGGTCGGCCTCGCGCTTGAACGCGAGCTGGGCCGCGTCGGTCTGCTTCATGCCGCCTTCCTCAAGCGTGTAGCGGTGGGGATTGAACACCGGAATGCCGAACGCCTCGTGACGGGTGACGATCTCCTCCAGCCGCTCCTCGCTGGTGAAGCGCACCAGCGGCAGGCCGAAGCAGGTCACCTTGCCGTCGAAGCGCACGAATTCGAGATGGGCGGGCACCTCCTCGCCGAGCTCGGCATGGATGCGCGCCACGAGGCCGAGCTGGTCGGGGAACGGGTAGAGCGTCTGCAGATAGGTGATCGAGGGGTCGACCCGGAGCGCGCGCAGCGTGGTGTGGTTCCACGACAGCTCGTAGAGCGGGGGCAGGCCCTTGCGCGCGTCGGGATCGAGCTGGTCCGAGCGGAACAGCATCCGCCCCCGCCAGCGCGCCGTGAAGTCGGCGAAGGCGGCGCCGGCGACCGGGGCAATCATGGCCAGCACCACATGCAGCCCGTCCGGCAGATAGGGGCGGTGGCGCAGGAAATAGTCCTGCGGCAGTGGCGCCGCGATCACCGAGACGAGCTTCTTGAGGATCGCGTCCTGTTCGCCGAGCGCGTTGGCATAGGCGGCGGCGGTGGCGAAGTCTTCGAAGCCGACGATCGCCTCGATCCAGTCGCAGGCGGGCGCCAGCGGCATCTCGACCTCGAGGATGACGCCGTTGGTGCCGTAGGCGTGCGAGACCTTCTGCAACGCCTCGCCCTCGAGCTCGAGGATGCGCGGGCGTGCCTCCATGGTGGCGAGGCGAAGGCGCAGGATGTTGCCGAGGTCGCGCAGCCCGCCCCAGGTGATGGAGCCGACCCCGCCCGAGCCGCCGGCGACGAAGCCGCCGATCGAGGCGGTGCGGTAGGTCGAGGGATGAAGGCGCAGCTCCTGCCCGGAGGCGCGGCAGGCGGCGTCGATGTCGGCCATGATGGCGCCGGCCTGCGCCCGCACCCGGCCTGGCGCGATCTCCCGCACCTCGTTAAGGCCGGAGAGGTCCAGCACCAGCCCACCGGCCAGCGGCATGGCCTGCCCGTAATTGCCGGTGCCGGCGCCGCGCGGGGTGACGGGGATGGCGAGCGCGAAGCAGGCTTCGAGGATGCGCAGCACCTCGTCCTCGCTGGCGGGGAAGGCGACGATCTCGCCGGTGACGTCGTCGAGCTGGCGCTTCAGCGTCGGCGAGTACCAGTAGAAGTCGCGGCTCTTCTGGCGCACCAGAGCGGGATTGTCCTCCAGCCGGATGCCGGCGAGCCGGGCCTTGAGCGCGGGGATATCATGGGCCATGGCGCGGGGCCTTCCGGGTCTGCATCGCGTCGTCCAGTTCAGCGTAGTCGGGCACGGCCGCGTCGAGGAGGCGGCCCCTGCGCAGCACGCCGCGCGCCCCCAGCGGCCGGGCGAGCCATTCGTTGAGACTGCGGGCGGGGAAGAGGACGAGGTCTGCCGCCGTGCCGGGCGCCAGCCGGCCGGCTTCGAGGCCGATCCACTGCGCAGGGGCGCGCGAGACCACGGCCGGCCAGTCGGCGGCGGGATGGTCGAGATGGGCGATGCGGGTCGCCTCGCGATAGACCTCGGCAAGGTCCAGGTCGCCATAGGCATAGAAGGGGTCGCGGGTGTTGTCGCTGGCCACCATCACCGGAATGCCACGTGCCTTCATCTCGTGGAGCAGGGTGACGCCCCGCCAGCGTGGGGTGCGGCCGGGCGCGCGGTCTTGAAGGTAGAGGTTGCACATGGGCAGCGATACCACGCCGATGCCGGCCTGCGCGACGAGGTCCAGCGTGCGGTCGATCTCCTCCGCCGCCTTGAGCGAGAGCGCGCAGCAATGGCCGGCAAGGATCGGCCCCTCGAAGCGGCGCTCGCGGGCGAGGGTGGCGATCTCGAACAGGCCGCGCCCGTTGCGGTCGCGCTCATCGACATGAAGGTCGAGGGCGAGGCCCCAGCGCTCGGCCGTCGCGAACAGCCGCTCGAGGCCGGGGACGAGGTTGGGCGTCGCATAGGTGTAACTGCCGAGCAGCCCGCCATGGGCGCGGATGAGCTCGATCAGGGTCGCGAACAGCGTGTCGTCCATCACGCTGTCGATCGGGATCAGGCCGACCGCCTGCAGCTCGATTCGCCCGCGCCAGGCCTCGCGCATCGCGGCGAAGACGCGCCAGGCGGTGGCGGCGCGCGGGCCTTCCGAATCGAGATGGGTGCGGATCGCCACGGTGCCGTGGGCATGGGCGCAGCGCAGCGCGAAGTCGAAGCGGCGGGCGATGTCCTCCTCCGACCAGTTGGCGGCGCGGTCGGCGGCGACTGCCGCCATGGCGCCGTCGAAGCTGCCGTCCGGGTTCGGCGCGCGCTGCCAGATGAAGCCCTTGTCGAGATGGGTGTGGATGTCGACGAAGCCGGGCAGAACGAGGCGCCCGGCGAGGTCGAGGCGCGCCGGATCGGGCTGGGTAGCTCCGCTCGCGGAAGTCAGCGCCGCCACCCGCCCGTCGGCGACCGCGATGTCGACCGCGGCCAGCCCCTCGCGGTCCGCGCTCCAGGCGCCGTCCGCCAGCAGGCAGGCCGGCACGCGCGCATCGGCGAGGGTGAAGGCGGCGGGGAGATCGGCGAGGTCGGCGGCAAGGTCGGCAGGAAGACGGTTCATGGCGTTCAGCCGTTCGCCAGCGCGCTCTCGTGCCAGCGCCGAAGCGCCAGCCACGAGATGAGGCTCAGCACGGCATAGATCAGGATGCCGGCCAGCGAGATGAGCAGCAGCGCGGCGAACATGCGCGGAATGTTCAGCCGGTAGGCGGATTCGACGATGCGGAAGGCGAGGCCCGAGCCCTGTCCGGCCGAGCCGGCGGCGATCTCGCCGACCACGGCGCCGATCAGCGCCAGCCCGCCGGCGATGCGCAGCCCGCCGAGGAAATAGGGCAGGGCGGTGGGCAGCCGAAGCTGCACCAGCGTCTGCCAGCGGCTGGCGCCGGCAAGCCGGAACAGGTCGCGCAGGTTCGGGTCGACCGAGTTGAGGCCGAGCGTGGTGTTGGCCAGCACCGGGAAGAAGGCGACGATCCAGGCGCAGACCAGCACCGCGGTATCGGTGCTCAGATAGATCAGCATCAGCGGCGCGATGGCGATCACAGGCGTCACCTGGAGGATGACGGCGATCGGGAACAGCGAGAACTCGACGATCCGCGCGCTGGCGAAGATCAGCGCCAGCGCCACCCCGCCCGCCACCGCGAAGGCCAGCGCCAGCGCCGTGGTGCGCAGCGTCACCAGCATCGACTGCAGCAGCACCGCGTGGTCGGCGATGAGCGTCTCCACCACCTGGGCCGGGCTCGGCAGGATGTAGGGCGGCAGGTCGTTGAGATCGACGATCGCCTCCCAGCCGATGACGAGGGCGGCCATGACGGCCACCGGGAGCAGCCAGCGGAGCGGGGAGGTCTCCATGGCGCTCCCCGTCCTACTGCGCGTCCATCGCGCGGGCGAGCGCGAGCGAGGTCTCCCGGCACAGGCCGACATATTCCGGCGAGGTGCGGTACGCCTCGTCGCGCGGCTGGTCGGGATCGATCGACAGCTCCGCCGAGACGCGGCCCGGGCGGGCGCGGAACACAAGTATGCGGGTCGACAGGAACACGGATTCGAACACCGAATGGGTGACGAAGACGATGGTGCAGCCGAGCCGGCGCCAGACCTCGAGCAGGTCGTTGTTCAGCTTGAAGCGGGTGATCTCGTCGAGCGCGGCGAAGGGCTCGTCCATCAGCAGCAGGCGCGGACGCGTGACCAGCGCGCGGGCGATGGAGACGCGCATCTTCATGCCGCCGGAAAGCTCGCGCGGATAGGCGTCGCGGAAGGAGGACAGCCCGACCATCTCCAGCGCCTCGGCGATCGCCGGCTCGGCCTGCCGGCGCCCGACGCCGGCGAGCTTGAGCGGCAGGTGGACGTTGCCGAACACGCTCGCCCAGGGCATCAGCGTCGGCTCCTGGAACACGAAGCCGATGGAGCGGCGCGCGGCCTGCTCGCCGTTCCATTCGATGGTGCCGGCGCTCGGCTCGGACAGGCCGGCGATGAGCCGCAGCGCCGTCGACTTGCCGCAGCCCGAAGGGCCGAGCAGCGAGAGGAACTCGCCCTGCCGCACCTGCATGTCGAGCCCTTCCAGCGCCGTCACCGTGTTGGCGAAGCGCTTGCCGACGCCGTCGAGCGAGACGAGGGGGGCGGACATGCGGGCGGCGGGCTCTTTAATGGCGGCGTTCATGCGAAGCGGCATCGGCCTATTTGGCGAGGTCCTTGCCGACGCCCTTGTTCACGAATTGCAGCGTGTAGGACTTCTTGTAGTCGATGCCGCCGTCGACCACCTTGGCGGCGACCATCTTGTCGAAGAAGCTCTTCATCTTCGCATCGGTCATCGCGCCGATGCCCATCGTCTTGGTGTCCCCGGAATCGACGATGCCGTACTCCTTCATCTTGGCGATGGAGAAGGCGATCATCTCGTCGGTCATTTCCGGATTGTCCTTCTTTATCAGCTCGTTGGCCTTGGTGTTGTCGCCGTAGAGATAGTTGTACCAGCCGATGATCGAGGCATCGACGAAGCGCTGGACGAGGTCCGGGTTCTCCTTCACCAGCTCGGTACGGGTCTCGATCGTGGTCGAATAGGTGTCGAAGCCCTCGTCGGCCAGCAGGAACAGCTTCGGCTTGAAGCCGCCCTGCTTCTCGACCGCCAGCGGCTCGGAGGTGATGTAGCCCTGCATGGCGCTGTTCTCGTCGGCGAGGAACGGCGCGGCATTGAAGGTGTAGGGCTTCACCTGGCTCTCGCTGAAGCCGTAATCGGCGACCAGCCACTGGTAGTAGCTCGCCAGCCCCTCCTTGGAGATGAACAGGGTCCGCGTCTTCAGGTCCTCGAACGTCTTCACGTCCGGGTGCGCGATCAGCACCTGCGGGTCCTTCTGGAACATGGCCGCGACCACCTCGGTCGGGATCTCCTCGGCCACCGAGGAGAAGGCCTGCAGCATGTTGGCGCCCATGTAGAAATCGATCTTGCCGACCGGCAGCAGCAGCCGGTTGTTGGCCTGCGGCCCGCCCGGCACGATGGTCACGTCGAGCCCGTACTTCGCGTAGGTGCCGTCCACTACCGCCTGATAGAAGCCGCCATGCTCGGCCTGCGCCACCCAGTTGGTGCCGAAGGTCACCTTGTCGGCGGCCCGTGCGGCCGGCGCGGCGAGGGTGAGGGAGACGGCGAAGGCGAAGGCGAAGGCGAAGGCGAAGGCTAGGGGGGCGAGATCACGCAGGCGCGGAAGACGCAGGCGCATCGATGTCTCCATCCGGTGCGAAGGGGCGGCGGGCGGGGTGCAGATGGCGCCATGATAGGCGAGCTTAAGACGGATGCACATATGCCTGTACCGTCCTCTCCCGCAGTTGCGAACCGCGCCGCGTGCTCCTAGCGTGGGCCCATGCTTCGCCATCTCGTTCCCGATGCCGTCCGCCGGCCGTTCGCGCGCTACAGCCACGCGGTCGAAATTCCCGCCGGGGCGCGCCTCCTGCTGGTCTCGGGCCAGCTCGGCATCTCGCCCGAGGACGCCATCCCCGAAGGCGCGGAAGCGCAGGCGACGCTGTGCTTCGCCGCCATCGCCGCCTGCCTCGCCGAGGCGGGCATGGGGCCGGCCGACATCGTGCGTCTCAACGCCTATGTGACCGACCGCGCCCACATGGCCGGCTACATGGCCGCGCGCGACGCCTTCATCGCCGATCCGCCGCCCGCGTCCACCCTGATGATCGTCTCCGGCTTCACCCGGCCGGAGTTCAAGGTCGAGGTCGAGGCGCTGGCGGCGAAGGCGGATTGAGCCTAGAACGCGCCCATCCACCGCCTGCATCGCCGCCGCCCGTATTGTTTGTCTTGCCGGATCAGTGCCATGCCGCCCAAACGCTTCTGGACCGAACTCGCCTGGACCGATTTCGCCGAGGGCGACACGGCCGACTGGATCGCCGTGCTGCCGGTGGCCGCGGTCGAGCAGCACGGCCCGCACCTGCCGGTCGGCGTCGATACGATGATCGGAGAGGGCTATATCGAGGAGGTGATGAAGCTTCTCCCGGACGACCTGCCGGCAGTCTTCTTGCCGCTGCAGGCGATCGGCAAGTCCAACGAGCACATCCATTTTCCCGGTACGCTGACGCTGTCGGCGGAGACGGTCATCCGCGCCTGGAGCGAGATCGGCGAGAGCGTGCACCGCGCCGGGGTGCGCAAGCTGGTCATCGCCAATTCGCATGGCGGCAACGTGCCGATGCTCGACGTGGTGGCGCGCGACCTGCGCGCCCGGCTCGGCATGCTGGCGGTGACGGTCTCCTGGCATCGCTTCGGCTATCCCGAGGGGCTGTTCTCGCCGCAGGAGCGCCAGCACGGCATCCATGCCGGCGGCATCGAGACCTCGCTGATGATGGCGTTCCGCCCGGACATGATCCGAATGGACCAGGTGCGCGACTTCCCGCCCGCGACGCTCGCCATGGAGCAGGAATTCGCCTTCCTGCGCGCCGGCACGCCGGCCGGCTTCGGCTGGATGGCGCAGGACATACAGCTCGCCGGCGCCATGGGCGACGCCACCGAGGCCAGCGTCGAGAAGGGCGAGACCTGCGCCTTCTACGGCGCGCGGGCCTTCGTCGAGCTGCTGGCGGACGTGCACCGCTTCGATCTCGCGCGGCTGCCGGCCGGCCCGCTCGGCGGGGCCGCGCTCTGATGGACGCCAGGATTTCCGCTGACAAGGCCTCCGCCGACAAGGCCGCCGCCTCGCCGCTCGCTCCCCGCCGGGTAACGCTCGACGAGGCCCGCCTCTATGCCGCCCGGGTGCTGGAGCGCTTCGGCACGCTGCCGGCCAATGCCGCGCTCACCGCCCGCGCCCTCGTCGCCGCCGAGGCGGACGGGCTGGCGACGCATGGGCTGAGCCGGCTGCCGAGCTATTCGGCCATGGTGGCGAGCGGCAAGATCGACGGCCACGCGGTGCCGGTGGCGCGGCGCGTGGCGCCGGCGGTGCTCGCCGTCGATGCCGGCAACGGGTTCGCTTACCCGGCCATCGAAACCGGGTTGCCCCAGCTCGAGGCGATCACGCGCGAGGCCGGCATCGGCCTGATGATCCTGCGCCGGTCCAGCCATTTCGGCGTCGCCGGCCAGCCGGTGGAGCGGCTGGCGGAGCAGGGGCTGGTCGGGCTCGCCTTCGCCAACGCCCCGGCCTCGATCGCCCCCTGGGGCGGGCGGAAGGCCATGTTCGGCACCAACCCGATCGCCTTCGCCACCCCGCTGAAGGGGCGCGCCCCCGCGGTGGTCGACCTCTCGGTGGCGAAGGTGGCGCGCGGCAACCTCATGGCGGCGGCCCAGCGCGGCGAGCCGATCCCGGAAGGCTGGGCGCTCGACGCCGAGGGCCGGCCGACCACTGACGCCAAGGCCGGGCTCGGCGGCACGATGGTGCCGATGGGCGAGGCCAAGGGCACGGCGCTCGCCTTTATCATCGAGGTGATGGCGGCGGCGCTGACCGCCTCGACCCTCTCGATCGACGCGCCGAGCTTCTTCGACGGCGAGGGTCCCCCGGCGGCTCTCGGCCAACTCGTCATCTCCATCGACCCGTCGCGGGGGGCGGGCGACGCCTATCTCGACCATCTCGAGCGGCTGGCCCGCACCATCGAGGCCGAGCCCGGCGCGCGGCTGCCGGGCACCCGGCGCCTCGCCAATCGCGACCGCGCGGCCGGGGAGGGCGTGGTGATCGGCGTCGCGCTGCAGCGGGCGCTGGCCGGGATGGGCTTCACCGGCTGAGCGGGCGGACGCTTTCCGCCCTCATTCCGGCAGGGTCGACCAGTCCGGGTACCAGCCGCCCTCGCCCTTGCGGAACAGCGGGCAGGAGATCGGCGCGCGCACGAGGCCGGGCCAGGACGGATGGATGGCGCCGAGCGCCTTCTGCCAGACGTTCGTCTCCCGGATCGCGGTGACGACGCCGACCACGTCGGCGCCGATGCGCCGCATAAGCTCCAGCTCGGCGGAGACGGTGCCGCCGGTGGAGATCACGTCCTCGACCAGCAGCACGCGCTTGCCTTCCATCCGCTCCAGCAGGCGCGGATCGATGAACACCGTCTTCGGCTTGAGCGGGCTGGTGATGGAGATGACGGGGATCGACAGTTCGTCCTCGAACCAGAACTTGCGCGAATAGCTCAGCGGCACGTAGTGCGGGTGGCCGAGCTTCTTCGCCACCGAGGCGGCGAGAACCATGCCCAGCGTCGGCATGCCGACCACGATTTCCGGCGCGAGGTCGCGCACGGCGTCGGCCATGGCGCTGCTCAGCCGGTCCTCGAGCTCGAACGAGTTCTCGGTGATGCACAGATAGGCAATCGCCGTGTCGAAATCGGGCGGCAGGGCGAGGAAGGGCAGGTCCGCCCAGTCGCCGTCCGGCAGCTTCACCGGGTAGCTGTCGCCATAGGGCGGCGGGCCGACTTCCTTGAGCTCGGAGGCGGGGATGATGCGGTCGCGATAGGAGCCGCGGTTCTGGAAATTGAGGGGCATGGGAACTCCGGCGCGAGATATGCGCCGGAGCGAGCAATCACGATGCCAAGGCGTATCCGCCCGATGCCCATCCGCGCGGCGCCCATGAACGAGGGAGGGCCGGCTCCGCGCGGAACCGGCCCTCCGGGTTGTCGTCTGCTCGTCGGCGCCCGGTGCGGCGCCGTGCTCACTTCTTCGCGGCTGCGAGGCCGCGCTTGATGATCTCGTGGGCGCCGGCGGCATCGCGCCAGTCTGCGACGGAGACCGACTTGCCCTTCTCCAGATCCTTGTAGTGGGTGAAGAAGTGGGCGATCTGCTCGATGATGAGCGGCGGCAGGTCGGAGTAGTTCTTGACCTTGGCGTGGTAGGGGTAGACCGAGTCCGCGGGCACGGCGAGGATCTTCTCGTCGCCGCCCTTCTCGTCGGTCATCATCAGCACGCCGACCGGACGGGCGGGGATGACGGAGCCGGCGAGCAGCGGGATCGGCGAGATCACGACCACGTCGAGCGGGTCGCCGTCGTCGCCGAGCGTCTGCGGGATGAAGCCGTAATTGCCCGGGTAGAACATCGGCGTGTGCAGGAAGCGGTCGACGAAGAGCGCGCCCGATTCCTTGTCGATCTCGTACTTCACCGGCGCCCCGCCGGCGGGAATCTCGATGATGACGTGAATCTCCTCAGGCGGATTCGGTCCGGCCGAGATGCGGGAAATATCCATGAACGGGCTCCAGTCGGAAGCGCCGGCAGCGCCGGCAGGGCAACGCGCCTTCTCTTAAGTCGGCGCGGCCGCGCCGTCGAGACGCGCCGTGCGGTCAATTTAGCCTATCTCCGCCGGCCGGCGTGGTCGTTGACGTGGCTCAGGCGCGGCGAGGGATGTGGGGACCAAGCGATACATTGCATCATTTTCCCTAGGCAAAGCGAATTGATATGTTATATCACTTCCGCTCCCGGAGAGACCCGATGCCCATCGCCAGCGTGCCGCCCCCGTCCCACGACCCCCATCGCACCCCGCCGCAGGGCCTTGCCCCGGCGAGTTCGCGTGAGGGGGCCCACGCCCCTTCCGGGGCGCACGGTCATGCGCACGCCCATGGGCATCCGCACGGTCATTCCCACGGGCCCGGGCGGCGCCATCCGCCGGCACGGCCCTCGGCCTCGCTGCTGCGGCTCTCGGTGTGGCAGCGGCTCGCCATGGCGGTGCCGCTGGCAGCGCTGCTGTGGGCGGCGGCGCTGTGGGTTATCGGCGGGGTGGGGGCGTGATGGCACCCGTGCTCGCCTTCCGCGACCTGACGCTCGGCTATGAGCGCCACCCGGCCGTGCACCATCTCGAGGGTGAGGTGCCGGAGCGCTCCCTGCTTGCCGTGTGCGGGCCGAACGGCGCCGGCAAGTCGACCCTGCTGAAGGGCATTGCCGGCGTCCTCGCGCCGCTGTCGGGCCGGATCGAGGGCGCCGTACCGGCGCAGGAGACCGCCTATCTGCCGCAGGCGGCGGAGGTCGACCGTTCCTTTCCCATCGACGTCTACGACCTCGTTGCCATGGGCCTGTGGCGGCGCACCGGTCTGTTCGGCGGCATCGGCCGCGCCGACCGGGCACGGATCGAGGCGGCTATCGCCGCGGTCGGGCTCGAAGGCTTCGAGGACCGGCCCATCGCCACCCTGTCCGGCGGCCAGATGCAGCGTACGCTGTTCGCCCGCCTGCTGCTGCAGGATGCGCGGCTGATCCTGCTCGACGAGCCGTTCAACGCGCTCGACGCCGGCACCATCGCCGACCTGACCGCGCTGGTGGAGCGCTGGAACGGCGAGGGGCGGACCGTGGTTGCGGTGCTGCACGATCTCGAACTGGTGCGCGCGCATTTTCCCCAGACGCTGCTGCTGGCGCGCTCGACGGTGGCCTGGGGCGCGACGCGTGACGTGCTGACCACCTCCAATCTCGCCGTCGCCCGCCGCATGTGCGAGGCCTGGGATGAGAACGCGCCGGCCTGCGCACCCGGAGAGGCCGCGTGATGGTGCTGTACGACTACATCGTCGGCCCGTTCGCCGAGTTCGACTTCATGCGCCGCGCGCTGGTCGGCGTGCTGGCGCTCGGTGTCGGCGCGGGGCCGATCGGCGTGCTGATGATGCTGCGCCGCATGAGCCTTGCCGGCGACGCCATGGCGCACGCCATCCTGCCCGGGGCGGCAGTCGGCTTCCTCGCCGCCGGGCTGAACCTCTGGGCGATGACCATTGGCGGCATGGCGGCCGGCTTCACGGTGGCGATCGGCGCCGGCGCCGTCGCCCGCGCCACGCAGATGAAGGAGGACGCGGCGCTCGCCGCCTTCTATCTGGTGTCGCTGGCGCTCGGCGTGCTGCTGGTGTCGCTGCGCGGCTCCAATGTCGACCTGCTGCACGTGCTGTTCGGCACCGTGCTGGCGCTCGACGACCCGACGCTGCTGCTGATCGTCTCGATCGCCAGCATCACCCTGCTGGTGCTGGCGGTGCTGTGGCGCCCGCTGGTGATGGAAAGCGTCGATCCGGGCTTCCTGCGCTCGGTCAGCCGGGCGGGGGCGCCCTCGCACCTCGCCTTCCTGGCGCTGGTGGTGCTCAACCTCGTCGGCGGCTTCCACGCGCTCGGCACGCTGCTGGCGGTGGGCATGATGATGCTGCCCGCCATCGCCGCCCGGTTCTGGAGCCGGGAGCTGACCACGCTGGTCTGGCTGTCGGTGCTGATCGCCTGCGGCTCCGGCGCGCTGGGGCTGCTGGTTTCCTACCATTCGGGCGTGCCCTCGGGGCCCGCCATCATCCTCGTCGCCGGCGGCGCCTATGTGCTGTCGGTCCTGTTCGGGCCGGTCGGCGGACTGCTGCCGCGGCTCGTTCCCCGTCGTCACCTCGAAGCCTGAGGAGAATCGCATGCTGATCAACTGGCGGCCCACCCGCCGTTCCTGGCTCGCCGTGTTCGCCACGGCAGCGCTCGCCGCGCCGGCCCTGCTCACGCCTGCTTCGGCGCAGGACGCGGCGCCGGCCGCGAAGATGCCGGTCGTCGCCACCTTCTCCATCCTCAGCGACCTGGTGAAGCAGGTCGGCGGCGACCGCGTCGCGGTGAGCGTGCTCGTCGGTCCGAACGGCGACGCGCACGTGTTCCAGCCCGCGCCCGCGGACGCCAAGAAGGTAGCGGACGCCAAGGTCGTGTTCGTCAACGGGCTCGGCTTCGAGGGTTGGATGGACCGCCTGCTGAAATCCTCCGGCACCAAGGCGAAGATCGTCGTCGCCTCCGAGGGCGTGACGCCGCGCGAGATGGCGCACGAAGAGGAGGGCGACGCGCACGATGCCGATGCCACGCACGAGGCTGATGCCGCGCACGAGCACGAGGGCCACGAGCATGGCGGGCTCGACCCGCACGCCTGGCAGTCGGTGGCGAACGCCAAGCTCTACGTCGCCAATATCCGCGACGGGCTGATCGCCGCCGACCCGGCCGGGCAGGCGGCCTATGCCTCCAACGCCGCCGCCTACACCGCCAAGCTCGACGCGCTGGAGAACGAGGTGAAGGCCGCCATCGCCGCGATCCCGCCGGAGCGCCGGCGCATCATCACCTCGCATGACGCGTTCGGCTATTTCGGCGCCGCCTACGGCATGGAGTTCATCGCGCCGCAGGGCGTGTCGACCGAGGCCGAAGCCTCGGCGCAGGACGTGGCCAGCATCATCCGCCAGATCAAGGCGGAGAAGATCCCGGCGGTGTTCATGGAGAACATCTCCGACCCGCGCCTCATCCAGCGCATCGCTGCCGAGACCGGCGCCAAGATCGGCGGGGAGGTCTACTCCGACGCCCTGTCCGATGACAAAGGCCCGGCGAGCACCTACATCGACATGATCGAGAACAACATCCACCAGTTCTCGTCGGCGCTGTCGAGCTGACCCGCGCTGAGCTGGCATTCCGCAGACGCGTCCCGCGTCGCGGGGGCGCCGGCCGGCAGGATGAAGAATAGCGGTCCCGGATGTCGCAGGGCGACGTCCGGGACGACTCGTCTGACGAGACCATTGGAGTGGCACCATGCCCGAGACCCAGTCCGACAAGATCCCCGTCACCGTCCTCACCGGCTATCTCGGTGCCGGCAAGACCACGCTCCTCAACCGCATCCTCTCCGAGCCGCACGGCAAGAAGTACGCCGTCGTGGTCAACGAGTTCGGCGAGATCGGCATCGACAACGACCTGGTGGTCGGCGCCGACGAAGAAGTGTTCGAGATGAACAACGGGTGCATCTGCTGCACCGTGCGCGGCGACCTGATCCGCATCATCGACGGCCTGCTGCGCCGCAAGGGCGACTTCGACGGCATCATCGTCGAGACCACCGGCCTCGCCGACCCGGCCCCGGTCGCGCAGACCTTCTTCGTCGACGAGATCGTCGGCGCCAAGACCTCGCTCGACGCGGTGGTGACGGTGGCCGACGCCAAATGGCTGAAGGAGCGCCTGAAGGACGCCCCCGAGGCGAAGAACCAGATCGCCTTCGCCGACGTGATCCTTCTCAACAAGACCGACCTCGTCACCGACACCGAGCTGAAGGACGTGGAGATGCGCATCCGCGCCATCAACCCGTTCGCGCGCATCCACCGCACGCAGCGCTCGGACATCGCCATCGACAAGGTGCTGGGGCAGGGCGCGTTCGACCTCGACCGCATCACCGCGATCGACCCCGACTTCCTGGAAGGCGGCCACCGCCACTTCCACGACGAGGACATGAAGTCGGTCTCCTTCGCCTCCGACAAGCCGCTCGACCCGGACAAGTTCTTCCCGTGGATCCAGGAGCTGACCCAGCGCGAGGGGCCGAACATCCTGCGCTCCAAGGGCATCCTCGCCTTCAAGGACGACCCGGACCGCTTCGTGTTCCAGGGCGTGCACATGATCCTCGACGGCGACCACCAGCGCCCCTGGCGCGCGGACGAGGCGAAGACGAGCCGCATCGTCTTCATCGGGCGCCATCTCGACGAGAAGGCGCTGGAGGAAGGCTTCCTCTCCTGCACGGCGTGAGGGGGCGGCGTGAGCGAATTCGCTGACAAGGTCGTCATCGTCACCGGAGCGGCGCGCGGCCTCGGCCGCGTGACCGCGCTCGCCTTCGCCGGCGAGGGCGCGCGGGTCGTGGTCACCGACATCGACCGCGCCGGCGGCGAGGAGACGCTCGAGATGGTGCGTCAGGCGGGCGCGCAGGGCCTGTTCCTGCCGACCGACGTGCGGGTCGAGAGCGAGGTGGAGGAGATGGTCGCGAAGACCGTCGAGACCTATGGCCGGCTCGACTGCGCGGTGAACAATGCCGGCGTGGTCCGCTTCGCGCCGATCGACGAGGAGACCGGCGAGAGCTTCGACCTTCACGTCGACACCAATCTGCGCGGCGTGTTCCACTGCATGAAGCACGAGATCCGCCAGATGAAGAAGAATGGCGGCGGGGCGATCGTCAACCAGTCCTCCGTCACCGGCAGCCTCACCGGCAACCCGACCGAGAGCCTCTATGCCGCCTCCAAGGGCGGGGTGGACGGGCTCACCAAGTCGGTGGCGCTGGAAGTCGCCAGGCACGGCATCAGCGTCAACGCCATCGCCGCCTGCGGCATCGACGCGCCCGGCGACGTGTTCCACCAGTGGATGGAGCGCGAGGGCATCAGCGCCGAGGAAGCGGGAAAGATGTTTCCGATCGGCCGTCTCGGGCAGGCGGACGAGCTGACCGCGGCGGTGCTGTTCCTGTGCTCGGAGAAGGCACGCTTCATCCTCGGCCACCTGCTGGTCATCGACGGCGGCTGGATCGCCCGCTGAGCCGCAGGCGGACGCGCTCATGAGAGCGGGGCGTGACGGCGGCGCCCGCATCGGCTAACTCTGCACCTGCCCGCGACCGACAGAAATGCCATGGCTGCCCTTTCCTCCACGCCTTCCTCCATCACCTCGAAGCTCAACCCGCTCGATCTCGGCGACCCCGTGGTCGGCGTGCGCTTCCTCGGTTCCGTTGCCGCCTTCGCGCTCGGCGGCGGGCAGATCGTGCTCGCGGGCGAGGAGGAACGGCGCCTCGACGCCCATGGCGGCGCCATTCTGAGCGTCGATGGCGACCGGCGCCGCCTCGTCACCGGCGGCGACGACGGCCGGGTGGTGGAGACGGCGGGCGACGGGTCGAGCCGGGTGCTGTTCGAGCAGAAGGGTCGGTGGATCGACCAGGTGGCCGCCGGGCCGGACGGCTCGGTCGCCTTCTCCGCCGGCCGCACTGCCTATTTCCGGCCCGCCAAGGGCGATCCGAAGACGCTCGACCTGCCCTCGACGGTCGGCGGGCTCGCCTTCGCGCCGAAGGGCACGCGGCTCGCCATCGCCCATTATGGCGGGTCGACGCTGTGGTTCCCGAACGCGCAGGCCAAGCCGGAGTCGCTCGAATGGAAGGGTTCGCATCGCGGCATCCTCTGGCATCCGGAGGGGCGCTTCATCGTCACCACCATGCAGGAGCCGGCGCTGCACGGCTGGCGGCTGCCGGACGGGGCGCATATGCGCATGTCGGGCTATCCCTCGCGGGTGAAGTCGATGGCCTTCACCGCCGGCGGGCGCTTCCTCGCCACCTCCGGCTCGAGCGAGGCGGTGCTCTGGCCGTTCGGCTCGAAGGAAGGGCCGATGGGCAAGCAGCCGACCATGCTGGCGCCGCGCGATGTGCGCGTCTCCTGCGTCGGCGCGCATCCCAAGGACGAGGTGATCGCCTGCGGCTATGACGACGGCATGGTGCTGCTCGTGCGCATTTCCGACGGGGCGGAGATCCTCGCCCGCTCGCCGTCGGGCGGGGCGGTCAGCGCGCTCGCCTGGCGCGCGGATGGCGGCGCGCTCGCCATCGGCACCGAGGACGGTGCGGGCGGGCTTATCGTGCTGTGACGGTGCGATGACGCGGTTCGCACTGTCGCGGCCGCGTGCGGTGCATTAGGCTCGGAATCCGTTCCAGCTGAGGGCCCGTCATGAAGATTGAAGACGTCCGTCGCACTGCCTATTCCATGCCGTTGACCAGCCCTTCCTACCCGAAGGGCCCGTACCGCTTCTTCAACCGCGAATATTTCATCATCACCTACCGCACCGATCCGGCGGCGCTGGAGAAGGTGGTTCCCGAGCCGCTGAAGGTGACGGACCCGATCGTCAAATACGAGTTCATCCGCATGCCGGATTCCACCGGCTTCGGCGACTACACCGAGACGGGGCAGGTGATCCCGGTCGAGTTCGAGGGCCGCAAGGGCGGCTTCGTCCATTCCATGTATCTCGACGACGAGGCGCCGATCGCCGGCGGGCGCGAGATCTGGGGCTTTCCCAAGAAGCTGGCCAAGCCGAGCATCGCGGTGGAGAGCGACACGCTGGTCGCCAAGCTGAACTATGGCAGCGTGCTCTGCGCCTGCGGCACGATGGGCTACAAGTACCAGGCGGTCGACAAGGACGCGACGCTGAAGTCGATGCTGGCGCCGAACTGGATGATCAAGATCATTCCCGACGTGGATGGCGGCCCGCGCATCTGCGAGCTGGTCGAGTACTATCTCGAGGACGTCACCATCAAGGAAGCGTGGACCGGGCCGGCGGCGCTCGGGCTGTTCCCGCACGCCATCTGCGACGTCGCCAAGCTGCCGGTGCTGGAGGTGCTCTCCGCCACCCACATCAAGTCCGACCTGACGCTCGGCCTCGGCAAGGTGATCCACGACTATATGAAAGACTGAGGCCTGCGCGCTGACTGCAAGCCTGCCGCTGGCTTCAGCCGAGCGACAGGCGCTCGGTGAGCATGAAGCCGAACATCAGCGCGAGGCCGAAGGCGATCAGCGCCAGCGCGGCGAGGAATTCGACGCCGCGCAGCACGACGGACCCGGCCGAGCCCGGCCGGGTCGCGGCCAGCCGCACCGCGGTGCGCTTGGCGAACACCGCGAGCGCGGCGACGGCGCTCACCGTCATCGCCGTGCCCACGCCCATCAGCAGGGTCGAGGCCGCCCCGACCCAGAAGATGCCCTGCGTCAGGGCGAAGATCAGCACCAGGATCGCGCCCGAGCAGGGCCGCAGCCCGACCGAGAGCACCGCGCCCCACCATTCGCGCCAGCCGCTCCCCTTTGGCAGCGCGTCGGGGCCGGGCAGGTGGCCGTGATCGTCGCAGCTCTCGTCGCCATTGTGGACATGGTCCGGCAGGCCGCGCCAGGCGGCGATGAGCGCGCGGCCCTTCACATAGGCGAGGCGCAGGCCGATCAGCACCACTAGCGCGTAGGCGGCGAGCTCGACGATATAGACCGCCCGGCTCATCGTCACGGCGGTGGCGCCGAGCACGATCGCGAACAGCGCGGCGACCAGGATGGCGGTCATCGACTGGGCGAAGGCGCTGGCGAAGGCAAGGCCGACGCCGCGCTTCAGCGTCGCCTCGTTGGCGAGCAGGTAGGAGGAGATCACCGCCTTGCCGTGCCCCGGCCCGGCGGCGTGGAAGATGCCGTAGGCGAAGGAGATGCCCCCGAGCACGGCGAGCGCGCTGCCGTCCTGCTTGGAGGCGCGCACCGCCGAGGTCAGCAGGCGGTAGAACTCGGCCTGCTTGGCGAGGATGAAGGCGGCGATGCCGGCGGGCTCCGGCGGGGCCGGGGCGCCGACGCCGAAGGGCGATTGCGCGAAGGCGGGGTGGAGCGCGAGCGCCGCCCCGAGCACGGCCAGAAGGGCAAGCGCGAGCCGCTTCACGGACAGGTCACCGTGGCCCGGTTGGAGAATTGCGAGCCGAAATTGCTGGCCGAGGTGAGCGTGTTGAAGAAGCTCTCGGACAGCGTCATGGTCGAGCTCGAGGTCGCGGCCGGATCGGGCCGGTGCAGGTCGACCGTGCAGCCGGGCGGCCCGCCCGCCAGCTTGACCGGATTGTCGTCGGCGAGCTGGAAGGCGACGAAATAGGTCGGGTCGTAGACGTCGATCGCGGTGCTGCCCTTCGCCGGCACGGGCTTGGCCAGCGGCAGGGTGAAGTGCAGCGTCAGCGACGTGCCGTCATAGGTGAGGCTGTAGTCCTTCGGCGGGGCGAACGGGAACTTCTGCTTCCCGCGCTGGGCATAGGTGAAATAGTCGTAGTCCTTGAGGGAATCGATGTTGACCTGGGCGAGCTCCTTCAGCGTCTTCTCGGTCGGCTTGCCGTCCGGCCCGGTCTCCAGCCCCTGCAGCGCGAAGCTCGAGAAGCCCTCGTCGAAGGTCCAGTCGTGGCGCACGTCGACCAGCGAGCCGTCGGGCGCATAATTGAACTGGGATCTCACGACCACCCAGACATGGGGATGGGCGAGGGCCGGGGCGGAGAGCGAGGCCAGCCCGCCCGCGACGATCGCCGCGATGGTGAGAAGACGCGTCAGCACGATTCCATCCGAAGTTGAGGTGCGGCGCACCTTGTACATCGACTTCGGCGGAACGGTGACGCGGTAATGTCAGAACGACAACGGCCGCCCCGGAGGGCGGCCGCTGCATTTCCCGTAATATCGGGCCGCCCGGAAGCAGCCTTCGCGGTCTCGCGACCGCGTCCGCTCAGGCCGCCTTCTGCGACTTCGGCTGAAGCAGCTTGCGGTTGACCAGAACCTCGGCGATCTGCACCGCGTTCAGCGCCGCGCCCTTGCGCAGATTGTCCGACACGCACCAGAAGGAGAGGCCGTTCTCCACCGTCGCATCCTCGCGGATGCGCGAGATGTAGGTTGCGTCCTCGCCGGCCGCCTCATAGGGCGTGACGTAGCCGCCGGGCTCGTGCTTGTCGACGACCAGCACGCCGGGGGCGTTGCGCAGCGCCTCAGTTGCCTCCTCGACCGTGATCGGCTTCTCGAACTCGATGTTCACCGCCTCGGCATGGGAGATGAACACCGGGACCCGCACCGCGGTGCAGGTGAGCTTGATCTTCGGGTCGAGGATTTTCTTGGTCTCGGCCATCACCTTCCATTCTTCCTTGGTGTAGCCGTCCTCCATGAAGACGTCGATGTGCGGAATCACGTTGAAGGCGATGCGCTTGGTGAACTTCTTCGGCTCGATCGGGTCGGAGACGAACACGGCGCGGGTCTGCGAGAACAATTCGTCCATCGCGTCCTTGCCGGCGCCGGAGACCGACTGGTAGGTCGCGACCACGACACGCTTTATCGTCGCCAGATCGTGCAGCGGCTTCAGCGCCACGACGAGCTGGGCGGTCGAGCAGTTCGGGTTGGCGATGATGTTCTTGCGGGTGAAGCCCTTCACCGCGTCGGCGTTCACTTCCGGCACGATCAGCGGCACGTCGGAATCGTAGCGCCAGGCCGAGGAGTTATCGATCACCACGCAGCCCTGGGCGCCGATCTTGGGCGACCACTGCTTCGACACGTCGCCGCCCGCCGACATCAGGCAGATGTCGGTGTCGGAGAAGTCGTAGTGCTCGAGGGCTTTGACTTTCAGGGTCTTGTCGCCGAAGGAGACTTCCGTCCCGACCGAACGGCGGGAGGCGAGCGCGACCACCTCGTCGGCGGGAAAGCCCCGCTCCGAGAGGATGTCGAGCATTTCACGGCCCACATTGCCTGTGGCGCCGACGACGGCGACCTTGTAGCCCATCATATTTCTCCTGAAAGTCCTGCCATTCACAGGCTCGGACGAGCGCGGGCTTTTACGCGATAAGGCCCACCGACGCAATGTGGGGGCAGGGGCCGGCGCGACAAGATCGGCTCTCCGCAGCGCTTCGGTCGGGACGACGTTCTTCCGCCGACCGCCGTCATCCCGGCCGCAGGCGGAGCCGGAGAGCCGGGATCGTGAAGAGGCGCGGCGTCGTGTCGGTTCAGGCAGCGATCTCGGCGAACCGGTCCAGCCATTCGGGATTGTGCGCCTCGATCAGGGCGACCTTCCATTCCCGCCACCCGCGCTTGATGCGTTTCTCGCGAAGAATGGCGCCTTCCGCGTCCTCGTGCCGTTCGAACCAGACCAGACGGTCGATGTTGTAGCGCGCGGTGAAATCCGGGATGGAATGAGTGCGGTGCTCGTGGATACGCGTGGGAAGATCGCTGGTTACGCCGACATAGAGCGGACCGTCCTTGCGGGTCGCGAGTATGTAGACGAAGAAACGCTTCATGCGCTCAATCGTTGCGCGATCCCGGCTCTCCGGCTCCGCCTGCGGCCGGGATGACGTTTCCGGTTTGAGTATCCCGGTGCCATGGTGGCGCAAAGGCGCGAGCGGTTGCCGATCCAGAGGCCTATTCGGCCGCGTCGACGCTGCCCGCCTCCGTCCGTCCCACGCCGAAGCGGCGGGCGACATAGTCCTCGACGATCTTCTTGAAGTCGTCGCGCAGGGTCGGCCCGCGCAGCGTCATCGCCTTCTTGCCGTCGAGATAGACCGGGGCGGTGGGGAACTCGCCGGTACCGGGCAGCGAGATGCCGATGTCGGCATGCTTGGATTCGCCCGGCCCGTTGACGATGCAGCCCATCACCGCGACGTTCAGCGTCTCGACGCCGGGATAGTGCTTCTTCCATTCCGGCATCGAGGTGCGGATGAAGTCCTGCACCTCGAAGGCAAGCTCCTGGAAGGTGGTGGAGGTGGTCCGCCCGCAGCCGGGGCAGGCGGCGACCAGCGGCACGAAGGTGCGCAGGCCCATGGTCTGCAGCATCTCCTGCGCCACCGTCACCTCGCGCGTGCGGTCGCCGCCCGGCTCGGGGGTGAGCGAGACGCGGATCGTGTCGCCGATGCCCTGCTGGAGCAGCACGCCCATGGCGGTGGAGGAGGCGACGATGCCCTTCGAGCCCATGCCGGCCTCGGTGAGGCCGAGATGCAGCGCGTAGTCGGCGCGGCGCGCGAGCTCGGAATAGACGGTGATCAGGTCCTGCACCGCCGACACCTTGGCGGAGAGGATGATCTTCTCGCGCTTGAGGCCGATCTCCTCGGCGAGCGCCGCCGAGAGCAGCGCCGAGCGCACCAGCGCCTCGCGGGTGACGGCGCGCGCGTCCGCCGGGCGCGGAAGCTTCGCGTTCTGGTCCATCAGCGCGGTGAGCAGGTCGTTGTCGAGCGAGCCCCAGTTGGCACCGATGCGCACCGGCTTATCGTATTTGATGGCGAGCTCGATGATGGTAGCGAAGTGCCGGTCGCGCTTGTCGCCGAAGCCGACATTGCCCGGGTTGATGCGGTACTTGTCGAGCGCGGCCGCGCAGTCGGGATACTTCGTCAGCAGCAGGTGGCCGTTATAGTGGAAGTCGCCGACGATCGGGGTGGAGAGCCCCATCGCCAGCAGGCGCTCCTTGATCTCCGGCACCGCCTGGGCGGCTTCGTCGCGGTCGACCGTGATGCGCACGATCTCCGAGCCGGCGCGCGCGAGCTGGGCGATCTGCAGCGCCGTGCCGGCAGCGTCCGCGGTGTCGGTATTGGTCATGGACTGCACGACGACCGGCGCGCCGCCGCCAACCAGCACCTCGCCGACCCGGACGGGAACGGTCGCCCGCCGCGGGGCCGGGCCGGCGGCCTCGAGCTCGGGAGCGACGATGGGTTCGAGAGCGGTCGGTTCGGCGGTGTCGCGGAGCAGGGTCATCGGGGGACGTTCCAGTGGCGCGGCGCGAAGGCGGCGCCTGTTCGGGTAGACGCGGCGTCCGCCGCCGTCAACGATCCTCTCCAGCCTGAACCGCCTGCGTGGCATCGGCGTGACGGCCGGCCTCGGCGCAGCGCGCGCACAGGCCGGGGATCTCGACCACCGAGGCGCGGCGGGTGAAGCCGGCCGCCCGGCTCGCCCAGGCGAGGTCGCGGCCGACGGCGTGGGAGGCGATCTCGGTCGTCAGCCCGCATTCGTCGCAGATGAGGAACACCACCACCTCGTCGGCGGCATGCTTGCGCCCGCAGGCGATGAAGGCGTTGCGGCTCTCCACCCGGTGGGCGAGGCCCTCGCCGACCAGGAAGTCGAGCGCGCGGTAGACCGACATCGGCGGCGGCTTCTCGCCGGTGGCGCCGAGCCGCTCCACCAGGTCGTAGGCGCCGAGCGGGACATGGCTGTCGGCGAGCACTTCCAGCACGCGCCGGCGCAGCGGGGTGAGCCGGGCCCCGCGCTCCTCGCAGCACATCTCCGCCCGCGACAGCGCGTCGGCGACGCAGGTGCTGTGGTCGTGATCGGCGTGGAGCGGTTTGCGCCCGGTTTCGAGGTGCGACGTCATGCGGTGATCGTACTCCAGCGCTAGCAAACCGAAAACCATGCCGGCAGGATCACCGGAAGGTTGGAAGCCGCTGTGCGATAAGGGTGTTTGCAGTGCGGTATGGCGTGCTAGCGTAGATCATATGGGAATTCGGACGGCAGGATGCGAGCCGCCAGGCCTCGACCCGTCGCCCTCCAGCTCAGGAGCTCTTGAATGCTTAAGGGGAAGAACGCCGTCGTCACCGGCTCAACCAGCGGCATCGGCCTCGCCTATGCGCGCGCGCTTGCGGCCGAGGGCGTGAACGTGACGCTGAACGGCTTCGGCGATCCGGCGGCGATCGAGAAGGAGCGCGCGGGCATCGAAAGCGAGTTCGGCGTCAAGGCGATCTATTCGGGCGCGGACCTCACCAAGGGCTCGGAATGCGCCGGCCTCGTGAAGTTCGCCGAGGGCGAGCTGGGCTCGGTCGACATCCTCATCAACAATGCCGGCGTGCAGCATGTCGAGCCGATCGAGGACTTCCCGGACGACAAGTGGGACCTCATCATCGCGCTGAACCTGTCGGCCGCCTTCCACGCCATCAAGGCGGCGGTGCCGGGCATGAAGGCGCGCAAATGGGGGCGCATCATCAACACCGCCTCCGCCCATGCGCTGGTCGCCTCGCCCTTCAAGTCGGCCTATGTCTCGGCCAAGCACGGCATCGCCGGCCTGACCAAGACGGTGGCCCTGGAAACCGCCACCTTCGGCATTACCTGCAATGCGATCTGCCCGGGCTATGTGTGGACGCCGCTGGTCGAGAAGCAGATTCCCGACACCGCCAAGGCCCGCGGCATCACCGAGCAGCAGGTGAAGGAGTTCCTGCTGGCCGAGCAGCCGACCAAGGAATTCGTGACGGTCGAGCAGGTGGCCGCCCTCGCCGTGTTCCTGTGCGGCGACAACGCCAAGTCGATCACCGGCGCGCTGCAGCAGATCGACGGCGGCTGGGTCGCCGAGTAACGAAGTCGAGGAGGAGCCGCGTGGCCGATACGCCCAGGCGCACCCGCGCCACCCCCGCGAAAGCACAAGCCAAGCGGTCTGCCAACAAGCCGTCTGCGACGGCGTCGCCTAAGGCACCCGCCGGCGGCCGCACGGCTGCCGCGACCGGGCCGTCGCGCCGCACGGTGTCGACGCCCACGCCCGAGGCGACGGCACCCGCCAGCCCGGCTCCCGACATCGTCGAGCCGGCGACGTCGGTGCCGGCCGCCGGTGACGTGACCGGGGCTGCGAAGACCGGGGTGGACAAGTCGGGGGCGAGCCGGAAGGGCGCCGGAGAAGCGGCGGTTGGCAAGCTCGCCGGAGGCGAGGCGGCCGGAAGCGCCGCCGCGTCGACGGCGACGCCGGGTCGTACGAAGCCGGGCACGGCCAAGCCTGCCGCGGCCAAGCCCGGCGTGGCCAAGTCCGCCGTGGCCAAGTCCGGCGCGGCCAAACCGGGTGCCCGTAAGCCGGCGCCGAAGCCTGCTTCGGCCAAGAGCGAGACGGTCACTTCCGAGGCGGCCGTCGCGGAGGCACGAGTGGCTACACCCGCAGAGACCAAGCCGGCCGAGATCAAGCCGGCACTCGCCGAGGCGAAGGCGACTGATGCGAAGCCCGCTGCCAAGCCGGTCCGGCGCGGCGCGGCGGCCAAGGCGGCGCCGAAGGCTTCCGCCAAGAAGGCCGAAGCTCCGGCCAAGGACGCTCCGGCCAAGGAGGCCTCCGCCGAGAAGGCGGATACGGAGGCGGAGAGCGCCAAGGCCGAGGCCGTGGCCGGTGCGCTCGCCACCCCGACCGGCGAGGTCAAGGTCAAGCGCCAGCCCGGCAAGCCCTCGAGCCCGACGCTCAAGCCGATCAACCTCGCTTTGCAGGGCGGCGGCGCGCATGGCGCCTTCACCTGGGGCGTGCTCGACCGGCTGCTGGAGGACGGGCGCATCTCGGTCGAGGGGATTTCCGGCACCAGCGCCGGAGCGATGAACGCCGCCGTGCTGGCGACCGGCCTCGCGCGCGGCGGCAATGAGGGCGGGCGCGAGGCGCTGCGCCGCTACTGGCGCGCGGTCTCCAAGGACGGGCGCACCAGCCCGCTCCAGCGCACGCTGCTCGACCGGCTGATGGGCAACTGGTCGCTCAACTCCAACCCCAGCTACATCGCCTTCGACGTGATGAGCCGGTTTTTCTCGCCCTACGACCTCAATCCGCTCAACATCAACCCGCTGATGGACCTGATCGAGCAGCACGTGGATTTCGATGCGGTGCAGTCGTGCCGCCACGTGCACGTGTTCGTGTCCGCCACCAACGTTCACACCGGCAAGGTGCGGGTGTTCGCCAAGCACGAACTGACCGCGCAGGCGATCATGGCCTCGGCCTGCCTGCCGTTCATGTTCCAGGCGGTGGAGATCGACGGCGTGCCCTACTGGGACGGCGGCTATATGGGCAATCCGGCGCTGTTCCCGTTCTACAGCGCGGTCAAGACCGACGACATCCTGCTGGTCCAGATCAACCCGATCATCCGCCGCGATACGCCCAAGACAGCACGCGACATCCAGGACCGGATGAACGAGATCACCTTCAACGCCTCGCTGCTGGCGCAGCTTCGCGCGGCGGAGTTCGTCGGTCGGCTGCTGAAGCACGGCAACCTGAAGAAGAAGGGCGACGGCATCGACGGCTATCGCGACCTGCGCATCCACCGCATCGACGGGGCCGAGAAGCTGGTGGCGCTCGACGCATCGACCAAGATGAACGCGGAGTGGGAGTTCCTGCTCTATCTCCACGCCATCGGCCGCGAGGCGGCAGAGAGCTTCCTGGAGCAGCATTTCAACGACATCGGCGTGCGCTCCACGCTCGATGTCGGCGAGGAACTGCGCAAGAGCTGAGGACGTCAGCGGCGTGCTGCTAGGCCCGTCCCGGTGCCGGAACTGGAGACGGCCCGGCTGCGGCTCGCCCGCTGGCGCCGGACGTCGTCGCCGGCCTGCATCGCGCCTAGGCGATCCCGAGGCCACGCGCTTGCGGGATCTGCCGCCCAGCGTCGACGAGGCGAAAACCTTTCGGCGGATCCGTTCCTCAACGGCAAGCGACCCGAACGGGCACGCCGCCCGGGCCATGCGCGCCGCGGCGGCGCGGATTTGTCGGGCGTGGTCGACTCCTATACCCGCCGGCCCTGGAATCGCACGCTGGCGACAGGGGGGCCTGGTTCCCGAGGCACGCGGGGAGGGGCTGATGGCCGAGGCGATGAGGGCGCCTCTCGCGGATTGCTTCGGCGTCCTGGAGACACGTCGCGTCGAGGCGGCGATCGAGCCGGACAACAGCGCCTCGGAACGGCTCGCCGGAGGCCGGGTTGCGGCGGGAGAGCCTGCCGCGCGAGCAGCTGCAGGTCTGCGGCACACCGCGCACCGTCGTCATGTGGTCGCTGCTGCGTGCCGATCGGGAGGCCGGCGCCGACGGCCGGCATCCCACCATCCCTCTCGACGCGCCCGCCGCTCTGTGCTGTGACGGCGCGATGAGCCAGATCGCGCCCGACGCTCCCGCCCCGCTCGACATCGCCTCCCGCCTGCTGCACCGGGACGGGATGATGCTCGTCATCGACAAGCCGGCCGGGCTCGCGGTCCACAAGGGGCCGAAGGGCGGCGAGACGCTGGCCGATCACCTCGACGCTTTGCGCTTCGGCCTGCCCGCTGCGCCCGAGCTCGCCCACCGGCTCGACAAGGACACTTCCGGCTGCCTGGTGCTGGGCCGCCACCGCAAGGCGCTGGCCGAACTCGGCCGGGCCTTCGCCGACGGCAGCGTCGGCAAGACCTATGTGGCGGTGGTGCGCGGCGTGCCGGCGCAGGAGGTGGGGCGGATCGAGCTGAAGCTCGCCAAGCGCTCGCCCACGCGCGGCTGGTGGATGCAGGTCGACCCGCGCGGGCAGGAGGCGATCACCGAGTGGCGGCTGCTGGCGGCGGGGGAGGGGCTCGCCGTGCTGGCGCTGTCGCCGCTGACCGGCCGCACGCACCAGCTCCGCGTCCATCTCGACGCCATCGGCCACCCCATCCTCGGCGACAGCATCTATGGCGGCGCCTCGCGCCTGCCGGGCGGACCGGTGCTGCACCTGCATTCGCGCCGGGTGGTGGTGCCGCAGAAGAAGGGGCGCGCGCCGGTCGACGTCAGCGCGCCGCTGCCCGCCCATATGCGCGCGACGCTGGAACGGGCAGGGTTCGCTGTCGCGGCGCTGGAGGCGGCGGCCGACGCCGCGTCCTTCACACGAGGTGAAGGTTCGGCTTCGCGTCCTTGAGGCTGCGCGCCAGCCGGGCGCCGAGCTGGCCGCAGCCGACGAGGCCGGGCGTCGGGTGATTGATGATGTTCACCGGCGTGGCGACGAGCCGGGCCTCGTGCGGGGGATGCTCCTCGAACGCCTTGCGGAACGGCGAGCCCTCGAAGAAGGGCGCCAGCGCGGTCGACACGCCGCCAGCGAGGAAGACGCCGCCGCGCGCGTTGAAGATGAGCGCGAGGTCGCCGGCGATGCGGCCGAACAGCCGCAGGAAGATGTCGATGCTCGCCCGCGCCGCGTCGTCGCCGCGATGGGCGGCGGCGATCACCTGCTCGGGGGAGAGATCCTTGCCGGCGAAGATGCGGTGGATGCGTCCGAGCCCCGAGCCGGACACCGCATGCTCCACCACGACCGGGCCGAGCTCGCTCAGCAGATGGGCGAGCAGGCGCGCCTCCTCGGCATTGGCGGCGCCGAGCCGGCAGCGTCCGCCCTCTCCTGTGACGGTGTGGTAGGTGCGCCCGATGCGCAGCAGGCCCGCCGTGCCGAAGCCGGTGCCGGGGCCGCAGACCACCATCGGCGCGGAGGTGTCCGCATGGGCATGGCCGACCGGCACCAGGTCCTCCGCCGTGAGGGCGGGCACGCCCTGGGCGAGCGCCTCGAAATCGTTGACGATGGACAGCTTCTGCCAGCCGAAATGCTTGCGCAGCCCGGTCTTGGTGAAGGACCAGTCGCGGTTGGTGAGCTTGATGGTCTCGGTGTCGGCCGGGGCCGCGACCGCCAGCACCGCCCCGCCGATTGCCGAGACGCTCGCCGCGTCGCGCATCGACAGGTCCGCCTCGATCATCGCCTCGAAGCCGTCGAACGAATCGTTGCGGTGGATCTGCACGTCGGTGGGCACGCCGTCGGCGCCGACCTTGGCGAGGCGGGAGGAGGTTCCGCCGATATCGGCGATCAGGACGAGATTCGGCATGAAAGCTAACGCTGATCCTACGCTGGTCGCGACATGCGGCCGGCCCGGCAACGCCGGGACCGGACGCGGTGGCCCGCTCCGGGACACAGATAGGAGCCAATCTCGCGCGCTTCCACAAGGGCGCGGGGCCAACTCTTTGCGGCGAGTGGCTTCTTCGGCCCTCCACACCACCTCAGGGTATGGTTGCGTTCGCGCCGGCACGGGCCTAGTGCGTTGGCCATGAACGACACCCCTCGCGCTCCGAATCACCGCCGTCCGGGCCGTCCAGACGGCAAGGCTCCGAGGAAGGCCGGCGGTTCGCGCCCGGCGCAGACGCCGGGCCTCGCCGTGCGGCGCGCCGCCGTCGACGCGATCGACGCGGTGCTCGACAAGGGCCGCCCGCTCGAGGAGGCGCTCGACCGCCTGACCCGCGACCTCGACGAGCGCGACCGCTCGCTCGCCCGCATGATCGCCGCCACCAGCCTGCGCCGCCTCGGCAGCCTGCGCGCCCTGTTGCGCGGCATGGTCGAGCGCGGCCTGCCGGAGAAGGCGCGGCGGGTGGAGACGCTTCTCGTCGTCGGCGCCGCGCAGATCCTGCTCACCGAGGTGCCGGACCATGCCGCGGTGGCGACCAGTGTCGCTCTGGCTGGCGAGGACCCGGCGAGCGCCGGTTTCAAGGGCCTTGTCAACGCGGTGCTGCGGCGGGTCGCCCGCGAGGGAAAGGACGCGCTCCCCGAGGGGCCGGACCAGCCGGGATGGATGGTCGAGGGCTGGCGCGAGGCCTACGGCCCGCAGGAAGGCGCGGCCATCTCGAAGGCGCTGGCGCATGAGGCGGGGCTCGACCTGACGGCGCACACGGATGCCGCCGTCTGGGCACAGACGCTGGGCGGGCGGCTGCTGCCGACCGGCACGATCCGCCTCGTCGATGCCGGCAATGTCACCGCGCTCCCGGGCTTTGCGGAAGGCGCCTGGTGGGTGCAGGACGCGGCCGCCGCGCTGCCCGCGCGCCTGCTCCATCCCGCCCCGGGAATGACGATCGCGGATCTGTGCGCCGCGCCGGGCGGCAAGACCGCCCAGCTCGCGGCGGCGGGCGGCGAGGTCACGGCGGTCGACCGTTCCGGCCAGCGGCTGAAGCGGCTGAAGCAGAATCTCGACCGGCTCGGGCTCTCGGCCGCCATCGTCGAGGCGGATGCGGCGAGCTTCGCCGGCGGGCCGTTCGACGCCGTGCTGATCGACGCGCCGTGCTCGGCCACCGGCACCATACGCCGCCATCCCGACGTCGCCTGGAGCAAGCGCCCGGAGGACGTCGCCGCGCTCGCCGGCCTGCAGGCGCGCATCCTCGCGCGTGGCGCCGAGCTGGTGCGGCCCGGCGGCATGCTGGTCTATTCCACCTGCTCGCTGGAGCCGGAGGAGGGGGAGCGGCAGGTCGAGGCGCTGCTCGCCGCGCGGCCCGACTTCCGCCGCGAGCCGATCGGGCCGGGCGAATGCGGCATCCCGGCGGAGTGGATCAATGCCGCGGGAGAGCTGCGCACCCTGCCGACCCACCTGCCGGACGCCGACCCGCGTCAGGCCGGCCTCGACGGCTTCTTCGCCGCGCGGCTGCGGCGCGCATGAGCCGGGGACGGTGCCTTTCGAGGCTGTTGGAGGCGGAAGAGGGCTTCGATAAGCTATCATCCGGGGGAGGGCCCAGGTTTGCCCGCACGCAACGACAAAAGGTAGGCCGCTGATGGCCCGCGATCTCCACGCGGACCGTGCCAGGCTGGCGCTGTTCGTGACGCAGTTCGGCTGGCACCGGCTGCGCACGCGCCTGATGGCGCACCCGCTGTTTCCCTGGCGCAGCACCTCCGTGCCGGTACCCTCGCGCCTGCTTTTCGCCCCGCACGATCTGCGCACCGGCGACCCCACCCGGGCCAGCGAGTTCTATGCCGGGCGCTTCGCCTTCGCCGGCAAGGTGGTGCTGACCGACGGCGTTTCCCCGTTCGAGGTCGAGCCGCCCTCGCGCGAATGGGCCGAGGAGCTGATGTCCTTCGCCTGGCTGCGCCACATGCAGGCGGCGGGCACCCCGATCGCCCGCGCCAATGCCCGGGCGCTGGTCGGCGACTGGATCGGCATGCGCGGCCACCGCATGCCGATAGCCTCCTCGCCGGAGGTGATGGCGCGGCGGGTGATAAGCTGGCTCACCCAGTCGCCGCTGGTGCTGCAGGACGCCGATCCGAGCTTCCACCGCCGCTTCATCCGCAGCCTCACCAGCCAGGTGCGCATGCTGGCCAATATCGGCGCGGATGCGCGCGACGGACGCCCGCGCCTCGCCTGCGCGCTGGCGCTCGCCTTCGCCAGCCTGTGCATGGCCGACCAGACCCGGCTGATGAAGCTGGCGCAGAAGCGCCTCGTCGACGAGCTCGACCGCCAGATCCTCGCCGATGGCGGCCATGCCAGCCGCAATCCCGGCATGCTGGTGGAGGTGCTGCTGGACCTGCTGCCGCTGCGCCAGTGCTTCGGCGCCCGCCACATGCCCCCGCCGCCGGCGCTGCTCAACGCCATCGACCGGATGATGCCGATGCTGCGCTTCTTCCGCCATGTCGACGGCGCCTTCGCCCATTTCAACGGCATGGGCCCGACCCCGGCGGACTGGCTGGCCACCGTGCTGGCCTATGACGACGCGCGCGGGCGCCCGCTCTCCAACGCGCCCTATTCGGGCTATCAGCGCATGGAAGCGGCCGGCACGGTGCTGATCGCCGACACCGGCGCGCCCCCGCCCATGCCGCTCAGCCACGAGGCCCATGCGGGGTGCCTGTCCTTCGAGATGTCGGCGGGGCGCAACCGGATCGTGGTCAATTGCGGCATGCCCGCGACCGCGCGGGAGGAATGGCGCGCGGTGGCGCGCCAGACCGCCGCCCATTCCACGGCGACGGTGGAGGAGACCTCCTCCTGCCGCTTCGTGACCGGCGGCGCGCTGATGCGCCTGTGCGGCACGCCGATCCTCGAAGGACCGGCAGAACTCCATGTCGACCGCTCCGAGCGCGGCGGCGCGGACGTGCTGCGCGCGAGCCATGACGGCTATGCGCGCCGCTTCGGCATCATCCACCAGCGGTCCTGGCGGCTGTCGCCGGACGGGGCGCGCGTCGATGGCGAGGACCTGTTCCGGGTGGCGCAGGGCGAGGAATTCTCAGCCGACCAGCCCAGCGGCTACGCCATCCGCTTCCATCTTCATCCCGCCGTCCAGCCCTCGCGCGCCAGCGACGGGCACAGCGTGATCCTGAAGCTGCCGGACGGCGAGCGCTGGGCCTTCGCTGCGCCGGACAGCGCGGTGACGATCGAGGAGAGCATCATGCTCGCCGCCGGCAGCGGGCCGCGCCGGACCGCCCAGCTCGTCATCACCGGCCAGGCCCGGGAGGTGCCGCGGGTGGCGTGGACCTTCGTGCGGGCCAAGTCGGTAAAGGGCTGAGGGCGGTGAAGGGCTGAAGGCGGTGAAGGGCTGAAGCCCTGCGGCCGGCGCGGGGCCGGCATCGCGCGCGCCGGTTTCCGTCGGGGCGCGGACGTGATAGGGCGGCGCCCTGATCCCGCTCACGAAACGGCCCGTCCAATGTCCACCGATGTCCGCCCCATCGCCCGCGCCCTGATCTCCGTCTCCGACAAGAGCGGGCTCGTCGCCTTCGCCGGGAGGCTCGCCGCGCACGGCGTCGAGCTGGTCTCGACCGGCGGCACCCGCAAGGCGCTCGCCGAGGCCGGGCTGAAGGTGCTCGACGTTGCCGACCTCACCGGCTTTCCCGAGATGATGGACGGGCGGGTGAAGACGCTGCACCCGGCGGTGCATGGCGGCATCCTCGCGGTCCGCGACGATGCCGCCCACCAGGCCTCGATGAAGGAGCACGCGATCGCCCCGATCGACCTGGTGGTGGTCAATCTCTACCCCTTCGAGGCGACGGTGGCGCGCGGCGCCTCCTATGACGAATGCGTCGAGAACATCGACATCGGCGGCCCGGCGATGATCCGCGCGGCGGCGAAGAACCATGCCGACGTCGCGGTGGTGGTCGACGCCTCGAGCTACGAGACGGTGCTCGCCGAGCTCGAGGAGAAGGGCGGCACCACGCTGGCGACGCGGCGCAAGCTGGCCCAGCTCGCCTATGCCCGCACCGCCACCTACGACGCCGCCATCACCCGCTGGTTCGCGCAGGTCGAGAACGACACCACGCCGAACACCCGCATCTTCGACGGCACGCTGGCCGAGGCGCTGCGCTATGGCGAGAACCCCCACCAGAGCGCGGCCTTCTACACCGGCGGGGCGCCGCGTCCGGGGGTGGCGACGGCGCGCCAGCTCCAGGGCAAGGCGCTGTCCTACAACAATCTCAACGACACCGACGCCGCCTTCGAGGCGGTGGCCGAGTTCGATCCCGCGCGCGGCCCGGCGGTGGTGATCGTCAAGCACGCCAATCCCTGCGGCGTCGCGGAGGGCGCGACGCTGGAGGCGGCCTACCGCAAGGCGCTGGCGTGCGACCCGACCTCGGCCTTCGGCGGCATCGTGGCGCTGAACCGAACGCTCGACGCCGACGCGGCGCGGGCGATCGTCGAGATCTTCACCGAGGTGATCGTCGCCCCCGACGCGAGCGAGGAGGCGATCGCCATCGTCGGCGCGAAGAAGAACCTTCGCCTGCTGGTGACCGGCGCGCTGCCCGATCCGCGCGCCTCCGGCACGCTGGTGAAATCGCTCGCCGGCGGGCTCCTGGTGCAGTCGCGCGACAATGCGGTGGTCGACGACATGGAATTGCAGGTGGTGACGAAGCGCGCCCCGACCAATGCCGAGCTCGCCGACCTCGCCTTCGCCTTCCGCGTGTGCAAGCACGTCAAGTCCAACGCCATCGTCTATGCGAAGGACCTCGCCACGGTCGGCATCGGCGCGGGGCAGATGAGCCGGGTCGATTCGGCGCGCATCGCCGCCTCCAAGGCCCGCGACGCGGCGCAGGCGGCAGGCCTCGCCGAGCCGCTGACCAAGGGCTGCGTGGTCGCCTCCGACGCCTTCTTCCCCTTCGCCGACGGGCTGCTGACCGCCATCGAGGCGGGCGCGAGCGCGGTGATCCAGCCCGGCGGCTCGATCCGCGACAAGGAGGTGATCGCCGCCGCCGACGAGGCCGGCGTCGCCATGGTGTTCACCGGGGTGCGCCACTTCCGCCACTGAGCGGCGGACGCGAAAAGGGGCCGGCTCGCGCCGGCCCCCTTCGGCTTCCGAGTCGATCCCCCGACGCTCAGAAGCGGTAGGTGACGCCGAGGCCGACGATCCACGGATCGAGATCGGCCTTGCCGGTCAGCGCGGTGCCGGCGACGGTGACGTCGAAATCGGGCTGCAGGAAGAGCTTCTTGACGTCGACGTTGACGCCCCAGTGCTCGTCCAGCATGTAGTCGAAGCCGGCCTGCAGGGCGAAGCCCCAGGTGTCGTGCACGTCGAGCGAATCGGCGCTGTCGGCCTTCTGGTCGAAGAAGATGGTGTAGTTCACGCCCGCGCCGACATAGGGCTTGAAGGCGCCGAAATCGGTGAAGTGATACTGCAGGGTGAGGGTCGGCGGCAGCAGCCAAACCTCGCCGATCTTGCCGAGCCCGGATAGCGAGCCGGCGCCGTTGATGTCGTGCGGCGTGACGCCGAGGATCAGCTCGGCGGCCCAGTTCTCGGTGAAGAAGTAGGTGATGTCGAGCTCGGGCACGACCGAGGTCGAGTATTCGAGATCCGAGCCGGAAATGCCGTCCACCGATCCCTTGTCCTCCGGGATGACCACCAGCGCGCGCACGCGGATCTGCCACGGGCTCGGCTGGGCCACCGGCTCGGGCGCCTTGTAGGCCGGCGCCGGCGCGGCGACGTCCGCGGCCATGGCGCTGGTGACGGCCATCGGCAGCGCGACGAGCGCCGCGCAGGTGGCGGAAAGGGTGAAACGACGGATCGACATTGTGGTCCCCTGAACCTTTTGAGGCGGCCCCCGTCCCCACAGCGGCCATGAACACATTCCTGCGACCGGGCGGGACGGGCGGGGTTGATCGATGTCAAAAGGCGCATGCGCCGCGCAGTTCATGTGACCGCACGGCAACAGACCTGTCGTGTGTGCAGGAATCGTGTCCGTGCAGCGCCGCCGCGACCCTGTCGCACACGCGCGATATGCCGTCATCGCGTGGACAGGATAGGATGCATCCATAAGTCCGGCCGCTGCCATGGGCGGCACGGATGCCGAGAACCGGCAAGGGAGGACAATCATGGGCGTCGAAGGATTCCTCGCCACCGAGGACGAGCGTGCCGCGCGCCAGCTCGTCGAGCAGGCGGACCTGATTCTCCAGGCGACCGATGGCGAGGTGCCGCCACGCTTCGCCGGCCGGCTGTTCGGCCGCGCCGTGGCGGAGGATGTGCGACTCTACACGGCGCACGAGCTGGCGAGCCTCGCCGGCCGCGCCTATGCCCATCTGAAGAGCCGCCGGCCCGGCGCGTTCGACATCCGCGTCGAGCCGCCCGCGCCGGTCAAGGACGGGGAGCGGCTCGCCAAGGTCAGCGTGATCGAGATCGTCAACGACGACATGCCGTTCCTGCTCGATTCGGTGATGGCGGCGCTGAACGCGCAGGGCCTGACCGCCTCGCTGGTGGTCCACCCGATCCTCGGCGTCGACCGCGACGCGGCGGGCGAGCTGCATGGCGTCGGCGATGCCGGCGCCGGGCGCACGCGGCGCGAGAGCCTGATCCACGTCCATGTGCCGCGCATCGAGGACGAGGCCCGGCGCGAGGCGCTGGTGGCCGAGCTTTCCGCCACTCTGACCCAGGTGCGCGCGGCGGTCGACGCCTGGCAGCCGATGATGGAACAGGTGCGCGCCGCCGTCGCCGATCTCGGCCACGCGCCGGCCGCAGTACCGCGCGAGGAGGTGGAGGAGGCGATCTCCTTCCTCGAATGGCTGCTCGCCGGCAATTTCACCTTCCTCGGCTGCCGCAGCTACGACACTGCCGGCACGGCGGCGGCCGGGCAGCCGCCGACCCGCTTCGACCGCCGCATGACCGACGCGCTCGGCCTGCTCGCCGACGAGGAGTTCCGCCTGTTCCGCCGGCCGAGCGACCCGCGCGCGGTCAGCGCCGACCTCTCCGACGTGCTGGCGCAGCCGAGCCCGCTCATCGTCACCAAGTCGCGCACCTTCTCCGTGGTGCACCGGCGCACCTGGATCGACGTGGTGGTGATCAAGCGCTACGACGACGCGGGCAACATCACCGGCGGGCTGTGCCTCGCCGGGCTGTTCACCGCGACCGCCTATACGCGCTCGGTCAGCACCATCCCGCTGCTCGGGCGCAAGGTGGCGGCGGTGCTGGCGCGCGCCGGCTTCGCCCCGGAGAGCCATTCCGGCCGGGCGCTGGTCAAGGTGCTGGAGAGCTTCCCGCGCGACGACCTGTTCCAGATCGAGCCGGAGCCGCTCTATCACTACGCGCTCGCCATCCTGCAGCTCGACGAGCATCCGCGCGTGCGCGTGCTCGCCTGGCGCGACCGCTTCGACCGCTTCGTCTCGGTGCTCGTTTTCGTGCCGCGCGACCGTTACGGCTCGGAGGTGCGCGAGCGCATCGGCGCGCTGCTGGAGAAGAGCTTCGGCGGGCAGGTGGCGATGTTCCGCCCGCTGTTCATGGACGGGCCGCTGACGCGGGTGCATTTCATCATCGAGCGCACCGGCGGGCGCGAGCCCGAGGTGAGCCGCGCCCAGCTCGAGGAGGGGGTGGCCGCAGTCATCCACACCTGGACCGACGCCTTCAACGAGGCGCTGCGCTTCGTCTTCCCGGCCGAACAGGCGAGCGCGCTCGGCCTGCGCTATGGCGAGGCGTTCCCGCCCGGCTACCAGAGCAGCTACGCCGCCGAGGAGGCGGTCGCGGATCTGCGCCTGATCGAGCGGCTGGGCGAGCAGAACCCGGTGGCGGCCGACTTCCACCGCCCGGACTCGCTGGCCGGGCGCGAGCGCGCGGCGCTGAAGGTGCTGAGCTACGGCGTGCCGCGCCTGCTGTCCGAGCGGGTGCCGATGCTGGAGGCGATGGGCTTCGTCGTCATCGACGAGCGCACCTTCACCGTCGCGGCCCGCGACCGCAGCCCGGTCTATGTCCACGACATGGTGCTGGCGCGCCGTGGCGGCGGCGAGATCGAGCTCGAGGCGCTGGAATCGCGCCTGCACGCCACGCTGATGGCGGTGCTCCGCGGTACGGCGGAGAGCGACGGCTTCAACGCGCTGGCGCTCAACGCCCGGCTCGGCTGGCGCGACATCGCGATGCTGCGTACTCTGGGGCGCTATCTGCGCCAGATCGGCATCCCCTTCAGCCAGGACTATCTGTGGTCGACGCTGAACGCGCACCCGGCCATCGTCGACCGGTTGGTGGCGCTGTTCCACGCCCGCTTCGACCTCGGCGGCGGCGAGGGGCGCGAGCAGCAGCGCGCGGCGCGCGAGGCGGCGATCCGCGAGGAGATCGAGACTGCGCTCGCCGATGTGCAGAGCCTTGACGAGGACCGCATCCTGCGTCGCTTCGCCAACCTCATCGAGGCGGCGGTGCGTACCAATTTCCACCAGACCGGCGAGGATGCCGGGCCCAAGCCCGCGATCGCGATCAAGTTCGTCTCGCACAAGGTCGAAGGCATGCCGCTGCCGCAGCCGCTGTTCGAGATCTTCGTGCATTCGCCGCGGGTGGAGGGCATCCATCTGCGCTTCGGCCGGGTGGCTCGCGGCGGGCTGCGCTGGTCCGACCGGCCGCAGGACTTCCGCACCGAGGTGCTCGGCCTCGTCAAGGCGCAGCAGGTGAAGAACGCGGTCATCGTGCCGGTCGGCGCCAAGGGCGGCTTCGTGCCCCAGCAACTGCCGGCCGGACCGCGCGAGGCGATCCAGGCCGAGGGCACCGAGGCCTACAAGCTCTTCATCTCCAGCCTGCTCGACGTGACCGACAATATCGAGGGCGCGGAGATCGTGCATCCGCTCAAGACCGAGCGCCACGACGAGGACGACCCCTATCTCGTCGTCGCCGCCGACAAGGGCACCGCGACCTTCTCCGACACCGCCAACGCCATCGCCCAGCAGCGCGACTTCTGGCTCGGCGACGCCTTCGCCTCGGGCGGCTCGGTGGGCTACGACCACAAGGCGATGGGCATCACCGCGCGCGGCGCCTGGGAGGCGGTGCGCCGGCACTTCCGCGAGATGGACGTCGACATCCGCGTCACCCCGTTCACCGTGGTGGGCGTGGGCGACATGTCGGGCGACGTGTTCGGCAACGGCATGATGCTGGAGAACACCATCAAGCTCGTCGCCGCCTTCGACCATCGCGACATCTTCCTCGACCCGAACCCCGATCCGGTGGCCTCGCTCAAGGAGCGCCAGCGCCTGTTCGCGCTGCCGCGCTCCTCCTGGCAGGACTACGACAAGTCGCTGATCTCGGCCGGCGGCGGGGTGTTTCCGCGCTCGGCCAAGAGCATCGCGCTGAGCCTGGCGGTGCGCGAGGCGCTCGGCTTCGACAGGAGCTCGGCCTCGCCCGCCGAGGTGATGAGCGCGATCCTGCGCGCGCCCGCCGACCTGCTTTGGTTCGGCGGCATCGGCACCTATATCCGCGCCTCGTCCGAGACCGACGCGCAGGCCGGCGACCGCGCCAATGACCCGATCCGCATCGCCGGCACCGAGGTGCGGGCCAAGGTGATCGGGGAGGGCGCCAATCTCGGCGTCACCCAGCGCGGGCGCATCGAGGCGGCGCGGCGCGGGGTGAGACTCAACACCGACGCCATCGACAATTCGGCCGGCGTGAACACCTCCGATGTCGAGGTGAACATCAAGATCGCGCTGGTGCCGGCGGTGCGCGAGGGGCGGCTGGACGCGGAGAGCCGCAAGGCCTTCCTCGCCTCCATGACCGACGAGGTTGCCGCGCTGGTGTTGCGCAACAACTACCTGCAGACGCTGGCCCTTTCGCTGGCGGAGCGGCGCGCGCTCGACGAGCTCGGCTTCCACCAGCGGCTGATGCAGCGGCTGGAGGCGCGGGGCCTGCTCGACCGCGTGGTCGAGGCGCTGCCGAGCGACGCCGAGCTGAACGAGCGGCGCGGGCGCGGGGAGGGGCTGACGCGGCCCGAGCTCGCGGTGCTGCTCGCCTATGCCAAGCTGACCGCCCATTCCGACCTGCTCGACACGGCGGTGCCGGACGATCCCTATCTCGCCCGCGAGCTCACCGCCTATTTCCCGCCCGAGCTGGCGAGCCGGTTCCCGCAAGGGATCGAGGGCCACCGGCTGCGGCGCGACATCATCGCCACGCGCCTGTCCAACGCCATGCTGAACCATGGCGGGCCGGCCTTCCTCGCGCGGCTGAACGACGAGACCGGGGCCGATGTCGGCTCCATCGCCAAGGCGTTCGCGGCGACGCGCGAGAGCTTCGACCTCGACGCGCTGAACGCGGCCATCGACGCGCTGGACGGCACGGTGCCGGGCGGCGTTCAGCTCGACCTCTACGCCACGGTGCAGGACGTGCTGCTCGACCGCACCGTGTGGTTCCTGCGCAATGTGGACCTGCGCGAGGGGCTCGATGCGCTGGTGGCGCATTACGCGGCCGGCATCGAGCCGGTGGAGCAGGCGCTCAGCGGCGTGGTGCGCGAGCTGCTGCCGGAGGAGGCCCGGGCCGAGCGCGACGCGCGGATCGCCCGCTGGACCGATGCCGGCGTGCCCGAAGCGCTGGCACGCGGCATCGCCCGCCTGCCGGCGGTGGCGAGCGCGACCGACATCGTCATCATCGCCGACCGCACGCGGGCGCCGGTGGCCGAGGTGGCGGCGACCTTCTTCGCGCTGGCGCTGCATTTCCGGCTCGACCGGATCCTCGGCGCGGCGCAGAACCTGTCGGTCAGCGACTATTACGACCGGCTGGCGCTGGAGCGCGCGCTCGCCGCCTTCGAGATCGCGGTGCGCCGGCTCACGGCGGAGGTGATCGCCGAGCACGGCACCGGCGCGGAGAGCGTTGCGGCCTGGGCGGCGGCGCGCGGCGAGGCGGTGGAGCGGGCGCGCAACGGCGTGCACGAGATCGCCGGCTCTGGCCTGTCCGTGTCGAAGCTCTCGGTCGCGGCCAGCCTGCTGGGCGACCTGGTGCGGAGCTAACGGGAAAGGGGCGGGCCGACACCCGCCCCGTCGCCGCGCGCGGCGCGGTTCTCAATCGACATGACGGGCGGCCGGGCACGGATGCCCGGCGCCCATGCCGGCCGATTTGGGGGTGACGTTCTCTGTCGTGCCCGGTGGAGGCGATTGAGAGCGAGCCGCTCCATCGCCTTCAAGGTCCCCAAGGGCCGGGGCCACGCGAACGCGGTCCCGGTTCCCGGAGGCAGGACGGGCCGGCGCGAAGGAGATCACGCCTGCCCGCCTGGAATCACGCCTCGGCGTGCTTCTTGTTCTGGCGCTGCGAGATCAGGTCCTGCACCACCGCCGGGTCCGCCAGCGTCGAGGTGTCGCCGAGATTACCGTACTCGTCCTCGGCGATCTTGCGCAGGATGCGGCGCATGATCTTGCCCGAGCGGGTCTTGGGCAGGCCGGGGGCGAACTGGATCAAGTCGGGCGAGGCGATGGGGCCGATCTCGCGCCGCACCCAGCCGACCAGCTCCTTGCGCAGCTCCTCGGTCGGCTCCACGCCCGCCATCAGCGTCACATAGGCGTAGATGCCCTGGCCCTTGATATCGTGAGGGTAGCCGACGACGGCGGCCTCGGACACTTTGGGATGGGCGACGAGGGCGCTCTCCACCTCGGCCGTGCCCATGCGGTGGCCGGAGACGTTGATGACGTCGTCGACGCGGCCGGTGATCCAGTAATAGCCGTCGGCGTCGCGCCGGCAGCCGTCGCCGGTGAAGTACTTGCCGGGATAGGTGGAGAAATAGGTCTGCATGAAGCGCTCATGGTCGCCATAGACCGTGCGCATCTGTCCGGGCCAGGAATCGGCGATCACCAGATTGCCCTCGCAGGCGCCCTCCAGCACGTTGCCTTCCGCGTCCACCACCTGCGGGATCACGCCGAAGAAGGGGCGTGTCGCCGAGCCGGGCTTGAGCCGGGTGGCGCCGGGCAGCGGGGTGATGAGGATGCCGCCGGTCTCGGTCTGCCACCAGGTGTCGACCACCGGGCAGCGCTCCTCGCCAACCACACGGTAGTACCATTCCCACGCTTCCGGGTTGATCGGCTCGCCGACCGAGCCGAGCAGGCGCAGCGAGGCGCGCGAGGTCTTCAGCACTGGCGCGTCGCCGCCCTGCATCAGCGCGCGGATGGCGGTGGGGGCGGTGTAGAAGATGTTGACCTTGTGCTTGTCGATCACCTCCCAGAAGCGGGAGTTTGACGGGTAGTTCGGCACGCCCTCGAACATCAGCGTGGTGGCGCCGTTGGCGAGCGGGCCGTAGAGGATGTAGCTGTGGCCGGTGACCCAGCCGATGTCGGCGGTGCACCAGTAGACGTCGCCCTCGTGGTAGTCGAACACGTAGTGGTGCGTCATCGCGGCGTAGACGAGATAGCCGCCCGTGGTGTGCAGCACGCCCTTCGGGCTGCCGGTCGAGCCCGAGGTGTAGAGGATGAACAGCGGGTCCTCCGCGTTCATCGGCGTGGCCGGGCATTCGCTGGTCACGAGGTCGGCGGCCTCGTGGTACCAGACGTCGCGGCCGGGGGTCATGTCGACCGCGCCGCCGGTGCGCTTCACCACGATCACATGGTCGACCTCGGCGTCGGGCGCCTTGGCGATGGCGGCGTCGACATTGGCCTTGAGCGGCACCTTGCGCCCGCCGCGCAGGCCCTCATCCGCGGTGATGATGACGCGCGAGCCGCAGTCGCGGATGCGCCCGGCGAGGCTGTCCGGCGAGAAGCCGCCGAACACCACCGAATGGACGGCGCCGAGCCGCGCGCAGGCGAGCATCGCATAGGCCGCCTCGGGGATCATCGGCATGTAGATGGTGACGCGGTCGCCCTTCTCGACGTTGCGGTTGCGCAGCACGTTGGCGAAGCGGCAAACCTGATCGTGCAGCTCGTTATAGGTGATGAGCCTCGATTCCGAAGGGTCGTCGCCCTCCCAGATGATCGCGACCTGGTCGCCGCGCGTGTCGAGATGGCGGTCGATGCAGTTCCAGGCGACGTTGGTCACGCCGTCCTCGAACCATTTGATGGAGACGTGGCCCGGGTCGTAGGAGGTGTTCTTCACCCTGGTGTAGGGCTCGAACCAGTCGATGCGCTTGCCCTCTTCCGCCCAGAACCCCTCGGGATCGCGCACGGAAGCTTCGTACTTCGCCCTGTAGCCGTGGTCGTCGAGATAGGCGCGCTGCGCCCACGCGGCGGGGACGTCATAGATTTTGTCGGACATGGCGTTTCATCCCTCGAGGCTTTTATTGACGTTGCGGAATGCGTGAGGCGTTCGCGCGTGTCGGCGGGATTATGGGCACGCACCTTAGCCCCGACAAGGATCGGGCGCGCGCGACTTTGGTCGGTATGTAGTAGCCCCTAGGGAAGGGCGCGCGGGCGCCAGACGGCGGTGCGCTTGATCTCCTCATCCTCCAGCTCGCGGGTGACCGGCACGCCGTAATCGGCGACCTTCTCCAGCCGCTCGCGCGGGAGATAGGTGCGGGCGGGGTCGCCGATCCATACCTGCGCGCCGCGGGCGGCGAGGCTCTCCAGCCAGGCGAAGACGCGCAGCGCCGTATCGCGCTCATAGGCGATGTCGCCGGCGAGGACGACTTCCCAGCCGGCGTCGGTGCCGACGATGTCCTGCGCCAGCACCTGCGGCGCCTCCACCCCGTTCAGCGCCGCGTTGAGGACGATCGCCGCCTGCGCGAACGGGTCGATGTCGGCGGCCTCGACCGCGCGCGCCCCGGCGAGGCCGGCGGCGATGGCGACGAGGCCGGAGCCGGCGGCGAAGTCGAGCACGCGCCGGCCGCGCACGATGTCGGGATGGTCGAGGACGTGGCGGGCGAGCGCCTGCCCGCCGGCCCAGGCGAAGGCCCAGAAGGGCGGCGGCAGGCCGATCTCGCCCAGCTCCTCCTCGGTGCGCTGCCAGATCGGCAGCGATTCGACCGCGAGCTGCAGCGTGATCTCCGGCACCAGCGGCACGGCGAGCGGGCGCGTCTCGGCGCGGATGAAGGCGGCCGGGTCGGCGGCCGCGCGCCGCGTCATGGAGCGAGGCCGGAGATGCCGCCGGCCATTTCGAGCACGATCGCCCATTCCTCGTCGGTGACCGGCTGCACCGAGAGGCGGGAATATTTCATCAGCGCCATCTCGGAGAGGCGCGGCTCGCCCCTGATGGCGGCGAGCGAGACCGGCTTGACCAGCGGCGCGACCGCCTTGAGGTCGACCATCACGAACTTGCCCGAGGCGTCGGAGGGGTCGGGATAGGCTTCCCTGATCACCTCGACGATGCCGACGATCTCCTTGCCTTCGTTGGAGTGGTAGAAGAAGCCGTGGTCGCCGGTCTTCATCGCCTGAAGCTGCTGCTTGGCGAGGTGGTTGCGCACCCCGTCCCAGTGCGTGCCCTTGGCGCCGGCGGCGACCTGCTGCGCCCAGGACCATTTGAAGGGTTCGGACTTGTAGAGCCAGTGCGCCATTTTCACAGTTCCGCCTTTTGCGGCCGGGCCAGCAGCGACCCGATCGCCTGATCCACGTTCCAGTGCCCCGCGAGCACCGCCTCGACCGCCGCCGCGATCGGCATTTCCACGCCCTGCGCCTGCGCCATCGCCACGAGCACGCGGGCGGTCAGCGCGCCTTCGGCGAGCTTGCCGGCGGGGTGGAGCCCGCCCTCGCGCCCGAGCGAGAGGCCGAGGGCGTAGTTGCGCGACTGCGCGGTCGAGCAGGTGAGGATGAGGTCGCCGAGGCCCGACAGGCCGGCCAGCGTCTCCGGCCGGGCGCCGAAGGCGCGGCCGAAGCGGGCGAGCTCGGCGAAGCCGCGGGCGATGAGGGCGGCCGCCGCGCTGGCGCCGAGCGCGCGCCCGCCGACGATGCCGGCGGCGATGGCGAGCACGTTCTTGGCCGCGCCGCCGATCTCGACGCCGCGCACGTCGTCGCTGTGATAGAGCCGGAACGAGGACGAGCCGAGCGCGGCGGCGAGCGCCTCGGCAAGGCCCGGCTCGTGCGCCGCCAGCGTCACCGCGGTCGGCAGGCCGGCGGCGACGTCGGCGGCGAAGCTCGGCCCGGAGAGGATGGCGGGGCGCGCCTGCGGGCAGGCCTCGGCCAGCACCTGCGTCATGAACAGCGAGGTGCCGCGCTCGATCCCCTTGGCGCAGGTGACGAGCGGGGTGCCGGGCGCGAGATGCGGGCACAGCTCGGCGGCGGCGGCGCGGCTCGCCTGCGCCGGCACCACCAGCAGCACCGCGTCGCACGTGGTGAGCGCTTCGGTGTCGGCGGTGGGCTCGACGCCGTCGGCGAGGGCGACGCCGGGCAGGTAGGGCCGGTTCTCGCGCGTGGCGCGCATGGCGGCGATGGCGCCGTCGTCGCGCCCCCACAGAACCACCTCGCGCCCGGCGCGGGCGGCGGCATTGGCGAGCGCGGTGCCCCAGGCGCCGGCCCCGGCCACGCCGATGCGCTGGAGCGGGGGAGGCATCAGTCGAGGCTCGCGGCGCCTTCGACCTCGTCGAGCGGCCAGCGCGCGCGCGGAGCGAAGGAGAGCTCGTCGGTCAGGCCGAGGGCGAGGCGCTCGGCGCCCGCCCAGGCGATCATCGCGCCATTGTCGGTGCACAGCTCCGGTGGGGGCACGGCGAGCCGCGTGCCGCCATCGGCCGCCACCTTGTGCAGCGTGCGCCGCACCACCTGATTCGCGCCGACGCCGCCGGCGAGCACGAGCGCGTTCGGCTTGATGCCGTGCTCGCGCATCTTGCGCAGCGCGCAGCGCACGCGGTCGGCCAGCACGTCGACCACCGCCGCCTGGAAGGAGGCGCACAAATCGTTGACGTCCTGGTCGTGCAGCGGCGCGATGGCGAGCGCCTCCAGCCGCACCGCGGTCTTCAGCCCGGAGAGCGAGAAGTCCGGCGTCGGCCTGCCCATCAGCGGGCGCGGCAGGTGGAAGCGCGAGGCATCGCCCCGCAGCGCGGCGCGCTCCACCGCCGGGCCGCCCGGGTAGGGCAGGCCGAGCATCTTGGCGGTCTTGTCGAAGGCTTCGCCGATGGCATCGTCGATGGTGCCGCCGAGCTTGTGGTATTCGCCCACGCCGGTGACGGCGACGAGCTGGGTGTGCCCGCCCGAGACCAGCAGCAGCAGGAAGGGAAAGGGCACGGCGTCGGTGAGCCGGGCCGTCAGCGCGTGCGCCTCGAGGTGGTTCACCGCGACCAGCGGCTTGCGCGCGGCGAGCGACATCGCCTTGGCGGTGGTGAGCCCGACGATGACGCCGCCGATGAGGCCCGGGCCGGCGGCGGCGGCGATGGCGTCGAGCTCGACCAGCTTGACGCCGGAGGAGCGCAGCGCGCGCTCGATCACATGGTCGAGAACCTCGACATGAGCGCGCGCGGCGATCTCCGGCACCACGCCGCCATAGGCCGCGTGATCGTCGGTCTGCGACAGCACGATATTGGACAGAATCGTGCCGGTGCCATCGGCGCGGCGGCGCACGATCGCGGCGGCGGTTTCGTCGCAGGTGGTCTCGATGCCGAGAAGAAGAAGATCGCGCATTGACTTCCGGATGCCGGACGGCGTTTTTTCGCCCCGTGAACCGCTAGCATCGCAGGGCCCAATGACGCAATCGTCCCCTTCCTCCGCGCCTTCCGATCCTTCCGCCTCGCCGAAGCTCCGCCTCGGCACGCGCGGCAGCATTCTCGCCCTCTGGCAGGCCGAAGCGGTGCGCGACGCGCTGCTCAAGGCGCATGGCTGGGAGCCGGAGGCGATCGAGATCGTCACCATCCGCACCACGGGCGACGCCCTCACCGACCGCGCCCTATCCGAGGCGGGCGGCAAGGGGCTGTTCATCAAGGAGATCGAGGAGGCGCTGCTCGACCGGCGCATCGACCTTGCCGTGCACTCGGCCAAGGACATGGAGACGCGGCTGCCGGACGGGCTGCACATCGTCGGCTACCTGCCGCGCGGCGAGGTGCGCGACTGCCTTGTGAGCCGCGATGGCGGCGGTCTCGACGACCTGCCCCAGGGAGCGAAGGTGGGCACCGCCTCGCTGCGCCGCGCCGCCCAGCTCCGCCGGCTGCGGCCGGACCTCGAGATCGGGCTGATGCGCGGCAACGTGCAGACGCGCCTTGGCAAGCTCGAGCGTGGCGAGTTCGACGCGACGCTGCTCGCGCTCACCGGGCTGGAGCGGCTCGGCATCGCCGACAAGGCGAGCGCGATTCTCGGCACCGACGACTTCCTGCCCGCGGTCGGGCAGGGGGCGATCGCCATCGAATCGCGCTTCGGCGACATCGAGGTCGACGCGCTGCTGGTGAAGGCGGTCTGCCCGGTGACGGGGCTGGCGCTGCGCGTCGAGCGTGCCTTCCTCGGCGAGATGGACGGCTCCTGCCGCACGCCCATCGCAGGCCTCGCCGAGGTCGACGGCGAGGAGATCCATTTCCGCGGTGTCGTGCTCTCGCCCGATGGCGAGCAGTATTTCGAGATCGTCCGCCACGGGCCGGTGAACCGGGCGCTGGAGCTGGGCATCGCCGCGGGGCGCGAGCTGCGCGCCATGGTGCCGCCCGGTCTGATCGGCGGCTGAGCGCCATGGCGCCCGCTGCCCGCGTGCTGGTCACCCGCCCGGCGCCCGACGCCGAGGCGACGGCCGGCCGGCTGCGGGCGGCCGGATTCGCGGCCGTGGTCGACCCGATGCTGGTGGTCGAGCCATTGCCCGGCACGAGCCTGCCGGAGGGGCGTTTCGACGCGGTGGCGCTGACCAGCGTGAACGGGGCGCGGCTGCTGGCCGGGCGGGCCGAGCTCGCCGGGCTGCGCGCGCTGCCGCTCTACGCGGTCGGCCGGCGCACGGCGGCGGCCGCGCCGGCCGGCTTCGCGGCGACCCGCGTGGCGGGCGGCAGCGGGGCGGCACTGGCCGAGCTGCTGCGGGCGGAGCTGCCCCCCGGCGCCCGGCTGCTGCATGTGGCAGGCGAGGACCGGGCGGTCGATCTCGGCGCCGAGCTCGCGGAGGCGGGGATCGATGTCGGTCTGTTCGTGATCTATCGCGCGGTGCCAGCGAGGGCGCTGGCGCCGGCCACCATTGCCGCGATCGAGGGCGGGCAGGTGGGGGCGGCGTTCCACTTTTCCCCACGTACGGCGGCGACGCTGGCCGAGCGCGCGCATGAGGCGGGGGTGGCCGCGCGGCTGGCCGAAGTGGAGCATCTGTGCTTCTCGGCGGGGGTCGCCGCACCGCTCCGCTCCGCCGGATGGCGTACCCGTATCGCAGCGACACCGAGCGAAGAGGGGTTGTTCGCGCTGCTGAAGCGATGAAGCATGGGGTCCTCCGAGGTTGCGGCCGGCTGCCCCCCGGTCTATCCCGGGAACCACGACCCGGCCCGCGCTTTATGTTCCAGAGGTATGCACGTGGCGACTGACGATCCGACATTCGAGCCGAAGAACGATGGCGGAAAGAAAGGCGCGGGCAAATCGCGCCGCCGCCCGCCGCCGACGCTCGACCTCGCCGCCACTGAGGTGAAGTCGGCCGGTCCCAAGGCACCGGAGGACGAGGTTCCGCCCGCAGGCGCGCCCATCTCCGGAGAATCCGCGTCGCCGCAGACGGCGTCCGGGGAGACCGCCCCCGAGGGGACGGCCCCGCACGGCGCTCCCGGCAAGGTGCCGGTCCTCGACCTCGACGAGACGCCCGCCAAGGCCGACCCGAAGGACGAGACGGTGGTCGCCGCCGAGCCCGAGACGCCGGCACCGGATGCGCCGGACACGGCTTCCGCGCCGGGCGACGGCGGCTCCGGGGACGGTCCCTCCGAACCCGCGACGCCTCCCGTCGCCCCGCCGCCGCGCCGCCAGCTCGGCCTCGTCGGCGTGTCGATCGCGGCGCTGGTCGCCGGCTTGATCGGCGGCGCTTTCGCCTTCGCGGTGGCATCCACCTTCTACGGCGCCAGCCAGAACGTCGATGCCATCACCGAGCTCGAGGCGCGCGCGCTCGACCTGCGCCAGCGGGTCGAGGCGATCGAGGCCAAGGAAAACGCGGCCCCGTCCGGCAACGGCGGCGCCGTGCCTGCCGAGTTCGCCTCGCGGCTCGACGAGCTCGAGGCCGGGCTCGACGCGCTCGGCAAGAAGGTCGACGCGCCGCCCGCGCCGCCGGCCGGCCTGTCGGAGCTGAGCGACCGTCTGGCCTCGCTCCAGAAGAGCGTCGAGGCGATGCCCGCCCCGGCGCCGGCCGCCTCGCCCGATGACCTCGCCGCGGCCAATGCCCGCGTCGACACGCTGGAGCAACGCCTTTCCGCCCTTTCCACCGCCCAGGCGGCCGGCGAGCGCGGCCCGGCCCAGCTTCTCGCGCTCGACGCGCTGCAGGACGCGCTCGTCGCCAACCATCCCTTCGCCAGCGAACTGAGCGTCGCGCAGTCGCTGCTCGGCGACGAGGCGAGCGCGCTCGACCCGCTCAAGCCCATGGCGGCGAGCGGCTTTCCCGGCGGCCGCGCGCTCGCGGCCGAGCTGAAGCAGGCGACCGCCCCCGCACCCGCCGAGGGCGCGGCGCCGGCGGCCTCGCCCGATGATGGGGTGATCGACCGGCTGATGAAAAGCGCGCAGGGCCTCGTCGCGGTGCGCCACACCGATGCCGCGCCGCCCACGCTCGCCACCGCCGAGGCGGCGCTGACGCGCGGCGACTACGAGGCGGCGCTGACCGCCCTCCACGCGCTGCCGGAGGACACCCGCGCCGCCGCAGGCAAGGTGGTCGCGACGGTGGAGGCACGGCAGGAGGCGCTCGGCAAAATCGCCGCGCTCAACCACCGAATTCTCGGCTCGCTGGCGGGAGGTGCGCAATGATCCGGCTCGTCGTCTATCTGCTGATCCTCGCCGGGATCGCCTTCGGCGTCGCCTGGCTCGCCGACCGCCCGGGCACCATTGCCATGGACTGGCAGGGCTGGCACATCGAGACCAGCGTGCTGGTGGCCGCGAGCGGCCTCCTCGTGCTGGTCGCGGCGGTGATCCTGCTGTGGTCGCTGCTGCGGCTGATCGTGCGCTCGCCGGACATGATCGCCGGCTCCTACCGCCAGCGCCGCCGCAACCGGGGCTGGGCGGCGATCTCGCGCGGGCTGGTCGCGGTCGGCTCGGGCGACACGCTCGGCGCCAAGCGCGCGGCCAACGACGCCCAGCGCCTGCTCGGCCAGGAGCCGCTGACGCACCTGCTGACCGCGCAGGCGGCGCAGCTCTCCGGCGACGCCGCCGGCGCCGAGGCGACCTTCCGCGCCATGACCGAGACCACCTCGACCCGGATGCTCGGCCTGCGCGGCCTGCATGTCGAGGCGCGCCGGCGCGGCGACGCCAATGCGGCGCTGATGGCGGCGGAGGAAGCCGCCCGCTATGAGCCCGGTCTCGCCTGGGCGGCGGATGCGGTGATCGAGGCGCGCTGCCATGCCGGCGACTTCGCCGGCGCGCTGGCGGTGCTGGAGCGCGAGGCCGCCCATGGCGGGCTCGACCGCGCCGCGCATCGCCGCCGCCGTGCCGTGCTGCTGGCGGCGCAGGCGCAGGCACTCGAACTGGCCGATCCGGCGGTGGCGCGCGAGAAGGCGGTGGAGGCGACCCGCCTCGCGCCGACTCTGGTGCCCGCGGCCGAGGTCGCCGGCCGCCTGCTCGGCGCCAATGGCGACACGCGCAAGGCCGCCAAGGTGCTGGAGACCGCCTATGCGGCGACGCCGCACCCCGACCTCGCCGACGCCTATCTGCATCTGCGGCCGGGCGACTCCTCGCGCGAGCGGCTGAAGCGCATGCGCACCCTGACCGCGCGCATGCCGGCCCATGCCGAGAGCGCGTTGGCGCTCGCCCGAGCCGCGCTCGACGCGCAGGAGTTCGACGTCGCGCGCACCTCGCTCGGCCCTCTGCTGGGCGAGCCGTCGCAGCGCACCTGCCTGCTGATGGCGGAGCTGGAGGCGGCGGAGAACGGCGATGTCGGCAAGGCGCGCGAATGGACCGCGCGTGCGGTGCGCGCGCCGCGCGACCCGGCCTGGGTCGCCGACGGCGTGGTGGCGGAGAACTGGGGCCCGGTGTCGCCGGTGACCGGCAAGCTCGACGCCTTCGAGTGGCGGCTGCCGCCGGGCGTGGCGGCGACCCCGCTGCTGGAGAACGAGGCCGACCGGGTGAAGGCGGCGATTGCCGCCGCGCTGGAGAGCCGTGCGGCCAAGGAGATCAAGAACGAGGTGGAGAGCGCGGCCGCCGATGCCGCCGCCTTCGACCCCGCGCCGCTGAAGACTCCGCCGGCGGCCGATCCGGTGCCCAAGCCAATCGACACCCCCGCGCCGGTGCCGTCCCCGGCCGCTGCGCACCGTTCGGTGCCGCTGGCCCAGCCGGTGGTCGCCGCGCCGCACCTGCCGGACGATCCCGGCCCCGGCCCGTTCCCCGAGGACGAGATCAGCGAGAAGCGCGCGACCTTCGGCGTGTGATCGGGGCCGCCCGTTCCGGCGGGCGGCGCCTCCCGCTCGCGCGGCGATGGCCTCGCCTCGGCCGCCGGAGGACAGGCAAAGAAAAAGGGCGCACCTTTCGGTACGCCCCGGCTCGTTCCAAAGAAAGAGCACCGCCAGAAGCCGGCCGCTCGTCACGCGACCGGAGGGAAAGACCGTGGCCGGAGTACATCCGTCCTGACCCCGGTCCGATCGGCGAGGCGCTGACGAAGCGCCAACATGCCGAAAGCCCTTTCTGGCGGGTTGAAGCCTATATGGGGGTGCGCGCCCGCCGTTCAAGGGGGCTACGGGCGATTGCGGCGGGCATGTCTTCGCCGGGCTGAGAAGGCCTAGGCCACGGCGGCCGACACCCGCGCGGATGCCCATCGAAAAGCGGCGATCCCGCAAAGGCAGGCGAGCGCATCGCCTGCGTCTTCCCGGACGCCACCTCTCGCCCGGAGCTTAAGCCGGCCTCTCTTCAGGCCGGCTCGCCCCGCTCAGTGCACGCGGCGCGTGGGGATCGGCGTCGCGCCTGCACCCGAAGCGCCGGCGCCGGAGCCCGCGAGGCGGATGCCGGGGCTGGGACGCGAGGGCCGTCCGGCCATCTCCTTGCCGCCCTTGTCGCCACGGGTGCGCTCGTCGAACAGCTCGGCCAGCTTCTCGGTCATGGCACCGCCCAGCTCCTCGGCGTCGACGATGGTGACCGCGCGCTTGTAGTAGCGCGTCACGTCATGGCCGATGCCGATGGCGATCAGCTCGACCGGGGACTTGTCCTCGATCTGCTGGATCACCCAGCGCAGGTGGCGCTCGAGATAGTTGCCCGGGTTCACCGAGAGGGTGGAATCGTCCACCGGCGCGCCGTCGGAGATCATCATCAGGATGCGGCGCGATTCATTGCGCGCCAGCAGGCGGTTATGCGCCCAGTCCAGCGCCTCGCCGTCGATGTTCTCCTTCAGCAGGCCCTCGCGCATCATCAGGCCGAGATTGCGCCGCGCCCGGCGCCAGGGGGCGTCGGCGGCCTTGTAGATGATGTGGCGCAGGTCGTTCAGGCGGCCGGGCGAGCCCGGCTTGCCGGAGGAGAGCCACGCCTCGCGCGCCTGCCCACCCTTCCAGGCCTTGGTGGTGAAGCCGAGGATCTCGACCTTCACCCCGCAGCGCTCCAGCGTGCGCGCCAGAATGTCCGCGCAGGCGGCGGCGACCGTGATCGGGCGCCCGCGCATCGAGCCGGAATTGTCGAGCAGCAGCGTCACCACCGTGTCGCGGAAGTCGGTGTCGCGCTCGCGCTTGAAGGAGAGCGGCTGCATGGGGTCGAGGATGACGCGGTGCAGGCGCGCGGGGTCGAGCATGCCCTCCTCGAGGTCGAACTCCCAGCCGCGGCTCTGCTGCGCCATCAGCCGGCGCTGCAGCCGGTTGGCGAGGCGCGCGACGATGCCCTGCAGGTGCACAAGCTGCTTGTCGAGATAGGCGCGCAGCCGCGCCAGCTCCTCCGGGTCGCACAGCTCGTCCGCGTTCACCGTCTCGTCGAAGCGAGGGGTGAAGGGGTGGTATTCGGGTGGGCGCGGCTCGCTGGGCACCGCGTTCTGCGGGCGCCAGGGCTCGGAGGATTCGTCGGATTCGCCGAGCTCGGTGTCGTCCGCCAGCTCGGAGCTGGGCTGCTCCTGCTGCTCCTCGCTCTCCTCCGGCGTCTGGTCGGAGGAAAGGTCGGTGTCGACCTCGGTGGTGCCTTCCGAGCTGTCCTCCTGGTCCGCCTCGCTGCCCTGCCCGGAATCCTCGTCCTGGCGGTCGTCGGCGTCGGTGGAGGGGTCGTTGTTCTCGTCGAACGGGGCGATGTCCTCGCCCATGCCGAGCGAGGAGAGAAGGTCGCGCATCGCCTCGGCGAAGCGGGACTGGTCGTCGGCCGAGCCGGCGAGCTCGTCCAGCGCCGCGCCGCCGCGCTCCTCGACGAAGCCGCGCCAGAGGTTCACCAGCTCGCGCGCGGCCGCCGGCGGGGCCATGCCGGTCATGCGCTCGCGCAGCATGAGCGAGAGCGCGTGCTCGATCGGCGCGTCGGAGCGGTCGGCGAGATTGGCGAAATTGGCCTTCTGGTAGCGGTCCTCCAGCATGGCCGAGAGGTTGAGCGCGACCCCGTCCATGCGCAGCGCGCCGAGCGCCTCGCAGCGGGTCTGCTCGGCGGCCTCGAAGGCGGCGCGGGCGGTCTGGCCCTGCGGCACCAGCCGGCGGTGCACCTTGGGGTCGTGGCAGGCGAGGCGCAGCGCCATGGAATCGGCGTGGCCGCGCATCACCGCCGCGTCCTGCTTGGACATGCGCCGGCCTGGCTCGGGCAGGCGGGCGCGCCCGTCCGCGAAGCCGGGACGCTCGGAGCCGTAGGTGACCTCGATCTCGCGGTCGCCGGCGATGGCGCGCAGGCAGCCGGTGACGGCGCGCTTGAGCGGCTCGGTCGGGGCCTCCTTGGGCGGTGTACGCGTCGGGCGGTTCGAGGTGGTCATGGCAGTCGCCTTGTCTGTGGCGTCACCTCCCCCGGGCGGGGGAGGGCGTCTCGAATTTCCGTTCCGGCGGGGCATGGCGGCCCGCCGTGCCGGAGGCCGGCATGCGCGCCGCGCCGCCCCGTCCCTCTGCCCGGCCGTTCACGTGCCGGGAGAGGGCGCGGGCGCCGGGTCAGGACAGCACGACGTTGACGGCGGATTCGGCCAGTTCCTTGCCGAAGCAGCGCTGGTAGAACTCCGCCACCAGCGGGCGCTCCAGCTCGTCGCACTTGTTGAGGAAGGTCACGCGGAAGGAGAAGGCGAGGTCCTGGAAGATCTCGGCGTTCTCCGCCCAGGTGATCACGGTGCGCGGGCTCATCACCGTCGACAGGTCGCCATTGACGAAGGCCTGGCGGGTGAGGTCGGCGAGGCGCACCATGCGCGAGACCGTGTCGCGGCCTTCCGGCGTCTGCATCTGCTTGGCCTTGGAGACGACGATGTCGACCTCCTTGTCGTGCGCCAGGTAGTTCAGCGAGGTGACGATGGACCAGCGGTCCATCTGCGCCTGGTTGATCTGCTGCGTGCCGTGATAGAGGCCCGTCGTGTCGCCGAGGCCGATCGTGTTGGCGGTGGCGAACAGGCGGAACGCGCCGTGCGGGCGGATGACGCGGTTCTGGTCGAGCAGCGTCAGCCGGCCCGAGCTCTCCAGCACGCGCTGGATCACGAACATCACGTCCGGGCGGCCCGCGTCGTACTCGTCGAACACCAGCGCGACGTTGTTCTGGTAGGCCCAGGGCAGGATGCCGTCGCGGAACTCGGTGACCTGCAGGCCATCCTTCACGACGATCGCGTCCTTGCCGATCAGGTCGATGCGGCTGATGTGGCTGTCGAGGTTGACGCGCACGCAGGGCCAGTTGAGGCGGGCCGCGACCTGCTCGATATGGCTCGACTTGCCGGTGCCGTGATAGCCGGTGACCATGACGCGCCGGTTGTGGGCGAAGCCGGCGAGGATGGCGAGGGTGGTCGGGCGGTCGAACAGGTAGTCGGGGTCGACCTCCGGCACGTACTCGTCCGGCTCGGCATAGGCCGGCACGTCGAGATCCACGTCGATGCCGAACACCTGCCGGACCGAAACCTTCATGTCCGGCAGCGCGGGTTGCGTGTGCGAGGCAGTCATTCTTCCTCCGTTACCGGGCTTCTGCCGCGGGCTGGTCTGGCGGACGGCGTTGCTAGCAGTAGCCCGCGCTCTTGAGATGATTATAGGCCTGGATGACGTCGCGCAGGCGGTCCTCGGTCGAAATGTCGCCGCCATTCGCGTCCGGATGGTATTTCTTCACCAGAAGCTTGAACCGTGCCTTGATCTCCTGCGGCGTGGCCGAGATCTCGACGCCGAGCGATTCAAAGGCCCGGCGCTCGGCATTGCGGATCATCCGGTTCTCGCGCGGGGCCTCCGGCTCGGGTCGTTCGCTGCCGCCGACCTCGCCGAACATGCCGAACGGGTCCACAAAGCCTTCCGGCTGGTGGTGGCGGGCATAGGCCCGGCGTTCCGAATCGCCGCCCCGCGATCCCATCTTCCAGGTCGGCCGATGGCCGGTCATGGCATCCTTCTGATAGGCCATGACGTCTTCGTCCGGCATGCCGGAGAAGTAGTTGTAGGACTGGTTGTACTCGCGCACGTGATCGAAACAGTAGCGCCAGAACTGGCCCTCGCGGTCGCGGCCCTTCGGCGCGCGATGGGTCGCCGGATTGCAGCACCCCTGCCATTCGCAGACGGGGCCTTCCGCCTTAAGGCGACGATCGCGGTCCGGCTTCACGCGGATGCGGTCGAATATGGGGGAGTCGAACTTCATGACGGATCGATTATGCTTCTGCCGGGCCAGGTATACAAGAAACCGCGGCGCCGTCACCGTCCGTTCGGACGATATTGACGCCGGGCCGTTGGACGGATACCGCAGCGACCATGAGCGCCACCCCTGATCGTACCGATGCCGTTGCCGAAGCGCTGGCCCGCGTGCGGGCGGCGCTGGCCGAACTCTCGCCCCAGGTGCTCGAGCTCAAGGACGAGAGTCATCGGCATGAAGGCCATGGCGGGCACCGTGCGGGACATCTCACTCATCTTCGTGTGCGGATCGTGGCGGAGGCGTTCCGCGGTCAGAACCGTCTCGCCCGGCATCGCATCGTGAACGGCCTGCTGGCGGACGAGATCGCCCGCGGCCTGCACGCCCTGGCGATCGAGGCCTCGGCCCCGGGCGAATAGGCCCGGGCGCGGCGCGCCTGCGTTCGATGCCGGGAGACTGGCCCAGCCTATATGGGGCGTGCGCGCGCCAATTCCAGCGTATCGCGAGCGATAGGTTCCCGTCCGGCGCCTCAGGCCGGGCGCGGCAGCGGGCTCACCCGCAGCAGGGTGATGCGGTTGCGCTGCTTGCGCATCACCTGGAACCGGAAGCCGTGGAAGATGAAGGCTTGGCCCGGCTCGGGAATGATGCGCGCCTCGTGGATGACGAGGCCGGCGATGGTGGTCGCCTCCTCGTCCGGCAGTTCCCAGCCCATGGCGCGGTTGAGGTCGCGGATCGCCATCGAGCCTTCCACGCTCACCGAGCCGTCCGGATTGCGGCGCGCGCCGGCGAAGGCCTTGTCGTGCTCGTCGGAGATGTCGCCGACGATTTCCTCCAGGATGTCCTCCAGCGTCACGAGGCCCATCACCTCGCCATACTCGTCGACGACGAGGGCGAAGTGCTGCTTGCGGCGGCGGAACGCCTTGAGCTGGTCGGCAAGCGAGGTGACGTCCGGTACGAACCAGGCGGGCAGGGCGATCTTCTCGATGTCGAGCCCGGCGATGTCGTTGCCGATGGTGCGCAGCTCGCGCAGCAGGTCCTTGGCGTGCAGCACGCCGACGATGTTGTCGGGGCGCTCGCGCCACAGCGGCAGGCGGGTGAAGGGGGAGGCCAGCACCTCGTTCACCAGCTTTTCGGGCGGCTCGTCGGCGTTGAGGCTCGCCATCTTGGTGCGGTGGACCATGATGTCGGAGACCTCCAGCTCGCCGAGGTCGAGCAGGCCGCCGAGCATGTCGCGCTCGTCCTTCACCACGCTGCCCTCGCGGTGCAGCAGGTCGACCGCGCCGCGCAGCTCCTCGGCGGCGGTGAGCACGCTCTTGGTCTTGCCGACCGGCACCCCGACGGCGCCCAGCAGCGCGCGCACCAGCGCCTCGATGGCGAGGGTGAGCGGCCCGAACAGACTGACGATGGCGCGGATCGGCCGCGCCACCATCAGCGACACGCTGTCGGGATGGTTGAGGGCGATGGTCTTGGGCAGCACCTCGGAGAAGATGACGACGATGATCGTCATGCCGAGCGTCGCATAGGCGATGCCGGCCGAGCCGAACCAGGCCAGCAGCAGGCCGGTGGCGAGCGAGGAGGCGGCGATGTTGACGAGGTTGTTGCCGAGCAGGATGCCGCCGATCAGCCGCTCCCGGCGCTCCATCATGCGGTTGACGAGGGTGGCCCGCTTGTCGCCGTTCTTCTCCAGCGCGTGCATGCGCGCCTTGGAGGAGGCGGTGAGGGCGGTCTCGCTGCCCGAGAAGAAGAAGGACAGCAGCAGACAGACGGCGACGGCGCCGAGAGCCAGCCAGTCATAGGTCGTCAATGGGCCCTCCCGGGATTCGGCTTCCCCAGCTCTGGTGCCGCTCCCTGCCCGGACCGGCGGGGCGGCAGCGACGATGTGCGCGCGCGGCCCGAGGGGCCGCCCGCCCATTTCTAGCCCGCGTGCCTCAGCCGGCGGCGCGCTCGCGGTCGAGGAAGGCGCGCACGGCGGCCGGGTCGACGTCGCGGGCGATGAAGCACCGGCCGATGCCGTGGGTGAGGATGAAGGTCAGCGAGCCGCGCGAGACCTTCTTGTCCTGCGCGATCAGGTCCATCAGCCCGTCCGTGTCCGGCAGCGCGCCGGGAATGTCGGCGATGCGGGTCGGCAGGCCGACCGCCTTGAGATGGCGCGCCACCCGCTCGGCGTCCTCGGCGCTGCACAGGCCCTGGCTGGCGGAGAAGCGGAACGCCTGCGCGGTGCCGATCGCCACCGCCTCGCCGTGGAGAAGGCGCGAGGAGAAGCCCGCACCCGCCTCCAGCGCATGGCCGAAGGTGTGGCCGAGATTGAGCAGGGCGCGGTCGCCGGTCTCCTTCTCGTCGCGGGCGACCACGGCGGCCTTGGCGGCGCAGCTGCTGGCGATCGCCTCGATCCGCGCCGGGCCGCCGCCGAACACGTCCTGCCACCGGCGCTCCAGCCAGGCGAAGAAGGGCGCGTTGTCGATCAGCGCGCATTTGGCCACCTCGGCATAGCCGGCGCGGAACTCGCGCAGCGGCAGCGTGCCGAGCACGTCGGTGTCGGCCAGCACCAGGATCGGCTGGTGGAAGGCGCCGACGAGGTTCTTGCCGTGGCGCGAATTGATGCCGGTCTTGCCGCCGACCGAGGAATCCACCTGCGCCAGCAGGCTGGTCGGCACCTGCACGAAATCGACCCCGCGCCGCAGCGAGGCCGCCGCGAAGCCGGCGAGGTCGCCCACCACGCCGCCGCCCAGCGCCAGCACCAGGTCGCGCCGCTCGATGCGGCTCTCCAGCAGCGCGTCGACCACCTGCTCGAACACGCCGTAGCTCTTCGATTTCTCGCCCGGCTCGACCACGACCGCCGAGGGGGTGAGGCCGGCGGAGCGCAGCGAGTCCTCGAGCGTGGCGAGATGACGCTCGGCGACGTTGCGGTCGGTCACGATGCCCACCCGCGCGCCCGGCCGCAGCGCGGCGATGCGCGCGCCGGCCTCGGCGAGCAGGCGCGGGCCGATGACGATGTCGTAGGAGCGCTCGCCGAGCTGCACCGGCAGCGTGGTGACATCGTTGGAAAGAATGGCGGCTTCACTCACGCGTCTGCTCCCGTCCCGCTGCCGCCGAGATGGCGGTCGAGCGCCTCGATAACCTCGTCCACCATCACTTCCTGCGGCACGTCGCGCGAGGTGACGGTGACGGCCGCCCCGGCATAGACCGGATAGCGCTCATCGATCAGCCGCGCCAGCGTCCCGGCGGGGTCCTCGGTGCGCAGCAGCGGCCGGTCGTCGCGCCGGCGCACCCGGCGCAGCAGCAGGTCGAGGTCGGCCTTCAGCCACACCGAGACGGCGGCGTCGGCGATGGCGGCGCGCGTCTGCGCGTTCATATAGGCACCGCCGCCGGTCGCGAGCACCCCCGGGCCGCCCTCCAGAAGGCGGGCGATCACCTTCTTCTCGCCGTCGCGGAAGGCGGCCTCGCCGTGATGGGCGAAGATTTCCGGGATCGACATGCCGGCGGCCTGCTCGATCTCGGTGTCGGCATCGGCGAAGGGGAGGGCGAGCCGGCGGGCGAGGCGCTTGCCCACCGACGACTTGCCCGCCCCCATCATGCCCACCAGCACGATGGAGCGCGTGCCCAGCAGCTCGCGCAGCCTCGCCGCCCTGGCGTCGTCGAAATCGGTCGTCATCGCCCGTGTCCGTTGCTCGCTGGCGACCTATCATTGGCGATCCGGTGACGCAATGTGGCGCTGCTGCTTCCTTATGCCGGCCGAAACGCTCTAGCATGGGCCATTCCGGACTCATCGATTCGAACGGTCGTGCATCGCCCATGCCGAGCCTTATCCGTCTCCTCGTCATTCTCGCCCTGCTCGGGGGCATCGGCTACGGCACGCTGTGGGCCTTCGCCAATCTCGTCCATCCGCAGCCGCGGGAGATGAACCTGACGGTGCCGCAGGACCGCTTCGCCAAATGAGCCCGCGCGCGCCATGAGGGGAACGGCGCCATGACGGGAAGCGCGCGGGCGTTCCTCGACATGCTGGCCGCCGAGCGCGGGGCGGGCGCCAACACGCTCTCCGCCTATGGCCGCGACCTCGACGACTACGAGGCCTTCCTGCTCGACCGGGGGCTGGAGGCGGGCGCGGCGACCACCGAGGACATCCGCGCCTTCCTCGCCGAGCTCGACCGGCGCGGGCTCGCCGGCGCCAGCGTGGCGCGCAAGCTCTCCGCGATCCGCCAGTTCCACCGCTTCCTCTATGTCGAGGGCCATCGCGGCGACGATCCGGCAGCCGTGCTGGAAGGCCCGCGCCGGGTGCGCCCGCTGCCCAAGGTGCTGGCCGAGGCGGAGGTGACGCGGCTGATCGAGATCGCACATGAGCGCGCCCGGGCCGAGGCGCCGACGCCGGGCGAGGCGGCGCGACGCGCGCGCGTCGCCTGCTTCATCGAGCTGCTCTACGCGACCGGCCTGCGTGTGTCCGAACTCGCGGCGCTGCCCGCCTCCGCCGCCGGGCTGAAGGGCGAGGCGATCATCGTGCGCGGCAAGGGAAACAAGGAGCGGCTGGTGCCGCTCGGGGACGCAGCGAAGGCCGCCATGCGCGCCTATGGCGACGCGATGGCGAAGGCCGCCGAGGCGAGGACGTCCGGCGAGAAGGCCCGCGAGGGCCGGGCGGTGGGCCCTCAGGCCGCGAAGGCGGGCGGGCCGGGGACGCGCTGGCTGTTTCCTTCCGGCGCGGCGAGCGGGCACGTCACCCGCCAGCAGGTGGCGCTCGACCTCAAGGATCTCGCGCTCGCCGCCGGCATCGACCCGGCACGCATCTCGCCCCACGTGCTGCGCCACGCCTTCGCCAGCCACCTGCTGGCGCACGGGGCAGAATTGCGCATCGTGCAGACGCTGCTCGGGCACAGCGACATCTCGACCACGCAAATCTATACCCACGTACTAGACGAGCGGCTGAAAAGCCTCGTGCGCGACCTTCATCCGCTCGGCTCGGAGGAAAGCGAGTAACCCAAATGCCGGGCGTGCCTTGACGTCGCCCACCTATCCGGGCAGCTTCCGCGCGTTTCCGCCGGCTGCTCGTCCGGGCGCCCCACTCTCCTTTCCCCCGGTTCCATCGACAATCAATGCGAAGCTACCTCGATTTTGAAAAGCCCGTGGCCGAGCTTGAGGCCAAGCTGGAAGAACTGCGCGCCATGGCGGCGCAGGGCGACGCGGTCGCCATCGGGGACGACATCGTCCGTCTCGAGGGCAAGGCGCAGGACGCGCTGACCCAGCTCTATGCCAGCCTCACGCCGTGGCAGAAGACGCAGGTGGCGCGCCATCCGATGCGCCCGCACTTCTCCGACTATGCGAGTGCGCTGTTCGAGGAGTTCACCCCGCTGGCCGGCGACCGCAAATTCGGCGACGACGCGGCGATCGTGGGCGGGCTGGCGCGATTCCGCGGGCAGGCGGTGTGCCTGATCGGCCATGAGAAGGGCTCCACCACCGAGACCCGGATCAAACACAATTTCGGCATGGCGCGCCCCGAGGGCTACCGCAAGGCAGTCCGCTTGATGGAGCTCGCCGACCGCTTCGAGCTGCCCGTGGTGTCGCTGGTCGACACCGCCGGCGCCTTCCCCGGCCTCGACGCAGAGGAGCGCGGGCAGGCCGAGGCGATCGCCCGCTCGACCGACGCGTGCCTCGCGCTCGGCGTCCCCAATGTCGCCGTGATCATCGGCGAGGGTGGCTCGGGTGGTGCGATCGCGATCGCCACGGCGAACCGGGTCCTGATGCTGGAACACGCGATCTACAGCGTGATCTCGCCCGAGGGGGCGGCCTCGATCCTGTGGCGCGACACCGCGAAGGCGCAGGAAGCGGCGATGAACATGAAGATCACCGCCCAGGACTTGGCGCGCCTTCACATCGTCGACTCGGTCATCGCCGAGCCGGTGGGCGGGGCGCATCGCGATCCCGAGGCGGCGATGGTCGCGACCGGAGACGCCATCGAAGCGGCGTTGCGCGAGCTCGAGGGCCTGGACCCGCGGGGCCTGCGCAAGGCGAGGCGGGAGAAGTTCCTCGCCATAGGGCGCAATCTCTGAGGGGTATCCCGGCCGGGTTGCGGTAGGGTACGACCGAGGGTAACGCTTTCGAATCGGGTTCGTCTTGTTCGTGGACGAGCGGGGAGTGGTGAAGGTGAGCCTTCCGGTGTTGTCTCGGCTCTTCGGCGCAGGAGCGGGCGCGCGCTGGCGCATGGCCCTGCTCGGCGGCTGCGCCGCGCTCGCCCTTGCCGCCTGCACCGGCGACGAATCCCCTTCCATCAACGCCAAGGCGATGAAGGCGCTCTCGCCGCAGACGCTGGCGCTGATCAGCGACAAGGGCATGTCCAAGGACAGCCCGATCGTCGTGCGCATCTACAAGGAAGAATCGGAGCTGGAGGTCTGGAAGCAGACCACGAGCGGCGATTACGCGCTGCTCAAGACCTATCCGATCTGCCGCTGGTCCGGCGAACTCGGCCCCAAGGTGAAGGAAGGCGACCGGCAGGCGCCGGAGGGCTTCTACACCATCACCCCCGGCCAGATGAACCCGAACTCCAGCTACTACCTGTCGTTCGATCTCGGCTTTCCCAACGCCTATGACCGCGCCTGGGGCCGCACCGGCTCCAACCTGATGGTGCATGGCGACTGCTCCTCGCGCGGCTGCTACGCGATGACCGACGAGCAGGTGCAGGAGATCTTCGCGCTCGGCCGCGAGAGCTTCCGGGGCGGGCAGCGCGCCTTCCAGGTGCAGGCCTATCCGTTCCGCATGACGGCGGACAATCTGGTGCGCCATCGCAACAATCCGAACCTCGCCTTCTGGAAGATGCTGAAGCGCGGCAGCGACACGTTCGAACTGACCAAGCAGCCGCCGAAGGTCGACTATTGCAGCAAGCGCTACGTGTTCGACGCGACGCCGGTCGATCCGGGCCGGCGCTTCGACGCCTCCTTGCCCTGCCCGGAATACACCCAGCCCGACGGCCTCGCCGAGACGCTGGCCGCGCGTGCCCGGCAGGTCGACACCCAGATCGCCAGCGCCGGCCCGCTCGCGCCCGTCGCCCCGGTCACGACCGGCAAGGACGGCGGCATGAACAAGGTGTTCCTCGCCAAGCTGGCCAATCCCGAGCTTTCCGCGCCCGGCTCGCTGCCGGCCGTGGTCAAGCCGCCGGGGAGCGACTATGGCGTCGCCACCAACGAGCCGGCGCCGGAGGACACGATCGCGCTCGCCAGGGCCGACATGGTGCCGGTGAGCGCCGACGTGCCGCTGCCCACGCCCCGCCCGGACGATGCGCCGGGGGCGGGCACGCAGGTGGCCTCCGCTTCCGAGCAGCCCTCCTTCCTCAGCCGGCTGATCCCGAGCTCGACGGCGCGCGAGGCCGCATCCTCCGCCGTGCCGCAGGACGCGCCGGCGGCCGGTGGCACGGCTCCCGCATCGGCGCAGGTCGCCTCGCTCGAATCCGGCGGCGGCTTCCTCGACAGCGTGCGCAGCCTGTTCAGCCGGAGCGGCGAGAACCCGGATGCCTCGGCCACTGCCGCGGCGCCGACCACCGAGGCGCCTACCGGCGAGACGTCGAGCGGCTTCTCGTTCGGGCGCCTGTTCGGCGGCGGTCCGTCGGAGCCGGCGCCGAGCGCCGCCATGCCCGTCGACGCGCCGGTGCCGCCGGAACGTCCGGTCGTGCCCGCGCAAAGTTCGGCGCGCCCGGCCGCGCCGGCCCGGACCGCCGCGGTCCCGGCCCAGGCGCCGCGTCCGGCACCCGCCGCACCGAGCCAGCGCCCCGCGACGACGACCACGACGTCCTCCGCTGCCCCCGAGACGCCGCAGCAGCCCAGGCGCATGCCGGTGGTGCCGAGCCCCGGCCAGGCGGCGGCCCAGGCCTATTACGAGACGCTGTCGGGTTCGTCGGCGACGGCGACCGCTCCCGCGTCCGGTTCCGCCGCTGGGCCGGCGCTGCGACCCTCGGTCGCCGCGAACGGGCAGGAAGCGCTCTACGGCACCACGCCCGCCCGCACGGAATCGGGCCTGCCCGGCGCCAGCATCCTGTCGCCCGGCGGCTTCTCCTCCTCGGTGCAGTGACGGCGGTCGGCAGTCTGCCTTGCGCGGCCGCGCCGGTTTTCAGGTTCAGGTGGATATGAGTTGCCCCGGGACGATGCGTCCGGGGAAGGCGCGCCCCATGCGGCGCGTCGCGGAAGCCTGCCCGCCGCTCAGGCGATGAAGGTCGACTGGGTAGAGATGACGCGCCAGTCGCCGGCGATGCGCCGCCACACGCGCGAGTAGCGCATCGTCGCCGAGAAGGCGACGCCGGCCGCGTGGCCACGCACATCCACCCGCACCACGGCGAGCCCGGCATCCTCGCTGATCGCGCGCAGCCGGATGTCCGAGAAGACCAGCCGCGTGAGCTTCAGCGCGCCGGTGCGGTGGAGGTCGATGTCGTCCTGCTTGGAGAGGAACTGCCCGTTCTGGTCGACATAGATCAGGTCGTCGGCCAGGATCCGGTCGAGCGCGGCGACATTGCCGTGCAGCGCGGCGTGGCGCAGGCGCTGCTCGGCCGCCTCGATCTCGGCGAGGATGTCCTCCGATGGCGGGCCGGCTTCCGACGCGCTCATGAGGACATCCCGCTCATCCAGCCGGCCCTGCCGCTTACGCGAACTTGCCGTGGCAGTGCTTGTATTTGAGGCCCGAGCCGCACGGGCAGGGCTCGTTGCGCCCGACCCGGCCCCAGCTCGCGGGGTTGTTGGGATCGCGGCGCGGCGCGGCTTCGGCCTCCGGCGCCAGCGTGGCGGCGCTCGCGAACTCGGCATCGGCCAGCGCGAACTCGTCCTCGCCGGTGACGGCGTCGATGTGATGCGCGGTCACCGCCGGCTCCGGCTCGGTCTGCGGCGCAGCCATCACCTCGACCCGCATGAGCTGGGCGGTCACCGCCTCGCGCAGGTTCGAGAGCATCGCCTCGAAGAGCTGGAAGGCCTCCGACTTGTACTCGTTCAGCGGGTCGCGCTGGGCGTAGCCGCGCAGGCCGATGACCTGGCGCAGATGGTCGAGCGTGACGAGGTGCTCGCGCCAGAGATGGTCGAGCGTCTGCAGCAGGATCGACTTCTCGACATAGCGCATGATCTCGGGGCCGTACTGGGCCACCTTGGCCGCCATGGCCTCGTCGGCGCGGGTCTGGATGCGCTCGCGCATCTCCTCGTCGGCGATGCCTTCCTCGGCGGCCCATTCCTTGACCGGCAGCTCGAGGCCGAGCACGTGGCGCAGCGCCTCGCCGAGCCCGTCCGTGTCCCACTGCTCGGGATAGGCGTTGGGCGGCACGAAGCGGGTCACGAGGTCCTCGATCACGCCGTGGCGCATCTCGGCCACGGTCTCGGCGACGTCCTCGTCGTGCATCAGCTCGACGCGCTGCTCGAACACGACCTTGCGCTGGTCGTTCATCACGTCGTCGTATTTGAGCAGGTTCTTGCGGATGTCGTAGTTGCGCGCCTCGACCTTCTGCTGCGCTTTCTCCAGAGCCTTGTTGATCCAGGGATGGATGATGGCCTCGCCTTCCTTCAGGCCGAGCTTCTGCAGCATGCCGTCGAGCCGGTCCGACCCGAAGATGCGCATCAGGTCGTCTTCCAGCGACAGGAAGAACCTGGAATGGCCAGGGTCGCCCTGGCGGCCCGAGCGGCCGCGCAGCTGGTTGTCGATGCGCCGGCTCTCGTGGCGCTCGGTGCCGATCACGTAAAGACCGCCAGCGGCGAGCGCCTTCTCCTTGAGGACGGCGATGTCCGCGCGCAGGCGGGCCTCGGCGGCGGCGCGCTCCTCGCCTTCGGGCAGATGCGTCAGCTCGTGCGAGATCCGCATCTCGGCATTGCCGCCGAGCTGGATGTCGGTGCCGCGGCCGGCCATGTTGGTGGCGATGGTGATGGCGCCGGGCACGCCGGCCTGCGCGACGATGTAGGATTCCTGCTCGTGGTGGCGGGCGTTCAGCACCGCGAACACCCTGTCGTCCGCCTTGCCCTGGTCGCCGTCATAGAGCGGGCGGAAGGCGTCGGGGTCGGCGAAGTCCTTCTGGCGGAAGCCGCGCTTCTTCAGGAGCTCGGCGAGCAGCTCGGACTTCTCGATCGAGGTGGTACCGACCAGCACCGGCTGGCCGCGGGTCTTGCAATCGTCGATCAGGTCGATGATGGCGTTGTATTTCTCGCCGGCCGAGCGGTAGACCTCGTCGTCGTCGTCGATGCGCTGCACCGGCAGGTTGGTCGGGATCTCGATCACCTCGAGATTGTAGATGTCCTGGAACTCCTCCGCCTCGGTCGCCGCCGTGCCGGTCATGCCGGCCAGCTTCTCGTACATGCGGAAGTAGTTCTGGAAGGTGATGGAGGCGAAGGTCTGGTTCTCGGGCTGGACCTGGACCCGCTCCTTGGCCTCCAGCGCCTGGTGCAGGCCTTCCGAATAGCGCCGGCCCGGCATCATGCGGCCGGTGAACTCGTCGATGATGACGACCTCGCCGTTGCGCACGATGTAGTCCTTGTCGCGCTGGAACAGCGTGTGGGCGCGCAGCGCCTGGTTCACATGGTGGACGACGGTGACGTTCTCGATGTCGTACAGCGTCTCGCCCTTGAGCTGCCCGGCGTCGCGCAGCATCTGCTCCATCTTCTCCATGCCGGCCTCGGTCATGGTGACGGTGCGCTGCTTCTCGTCGACCTCGTAGTCCTCCTTCGCCATGCGCGGGATGAAGGTGTCGATGGTGTTGTAGAAGTCGGAGCGGTCGTCGAGCGGGCCGGAGATGATGAGCGGTGTGCGCGCCTCGTCGACCAGGATCGAATCGACCTCGTCCACCACCGCATAGTGGTGCGGGCGCTGCACCATCTGCGACAGCTCGTACTTCATGTTGTCGCGCAGATAGTCGAAGCCGAGCTCGTTGTTGGTGGCGTAGGTGACGTCGCAGGCATAGGCCTCGCGGCGCTCGGTGTCGTCCATGCCGTGGACGATGATGCCGGTGGTGAGGCCGAGGAAGCGGTAGACGCGGCCCATCCATTCGGCGTCGCGCTTGGCGAGGTAGTCGTTCACGGTGACGACGTGCACACCCTTGCCGGTGAGGGCGTTGAGATAGACCGGGGCGGTGGCGACCAGCGTCTTGCCTTCACCGGTGCGCATCTCGGCGATGCCGCGCTCATGCAGCACCATGCCGCCGATAAGCTGGACGTCGAAGTGGCGCTGGCCGAGCGCGCGCCGCGCCGCCTCGCGCACGGTGGCGAAGGCGGGCACCAGCAGGTCGTCGAGGCTGGCGCCGTTGGCAAGCTGCTCGCGGAACGCCACGGTGCGCGCGCGCAGCTCCTCGTCGGAGAGCTTCAAGAGCTCCGGTTCGAGCGCGTTGATGGCCGCGACTTTCGGCTGGTAGCCGCGCACGCGGCGGTCATTGGCCGATCCGAAAATCTTTCGCGCGATGGCGCCGAGCATGAGGCTTCCAATCCGTTCCCGCCAGAGTAGGTCCGGGGCGCGGCGAGACGGGCCGCCGGGCCCTTGGTTTGCAAGCCCTTGGTTCGCAAGCGGCAGGCGCGCGCGAGGCTCACTTCATCGAGACGCCATTTACGGCCGAAATGGGTCTGTCGGGCCGCGCCGCCGCGAACGGCTTGCGGGTTCTTGCGTCACATAAACGCGAGCGCGACCGAGGTCGCGCACCGCGTGCCACACTTATGAACGGGTTTGGGGGTTGTCAATCGCGGGTCGGACGTCGGCGCGTGGAGTTTTCTCGGACCGCCGTCCGGCCGGACGGGGCTGCTCGATCGTCACGACGGCGCGGCCGCCCCGTGCCGGGCCGATGTTCATTGTCCGTACCGTTACCCTTGCAACAAACGCCCGACTGGGCCAGCTTTCGCCGCCTCAACCGCGGACAACCGCAACCCAAGGACAGATTTCATGACCCCCCATCGCCTGCATGCCGCGCACACGTCGCGCCTCCGCCCTGCCGGGCTGCTGCGCGCCGCCGCCCTGGCCGCGCTGCTCGGCGTTGCCGTGCTGCCGACCCTGCCGGCGCTGGCCCAGTCGTCCACCGCTGCGCCCGCCGCCGCGCCGTCCGACACCGCCGCCCCGGCGGCGACGGATTCCGATCCCGTGCTCGCCACCGTGAACGGCACCGAGATCCGCCGCAGTGACGTCGCCGCCGCCACCGAGGAGCTGGGCCAGAACCTGCCGCCGCAGCTCAAGGGGCCGGCCCGCGACGAATATGTGCTCGGCTTCCTCATCGACCTGACCGCGGTGGCCCAGGCCGCCGAGGCCGAGAAGCTCGACCAGACCGCCGAGTTCAAGCGCCAGATGGACTTCATCCGCCAGCGTCTGCTGATGCAGGCCGCGCTCGACAAGGCGGTCAAGGACGCGATGACCGACGAGGCCATGCAGAAGACCTATCAGGACGCCGTGGCGAACCAGAAGCCGGAGGAGGAGGTGCATGCGCGCCACATCCTGTTCCGGGTCGACGCCAATGATCCCAAGTCCTCCGAGGCCGCCAAGAAGAAGGCCGATGCCGTCGAGGCGCGGCTGAAGAAGGGCGAGGATTTCGCCACCGTCGCCAAGGAACTGACCGAAGACCCCTCGGGCAAGGAGGATGGCGGCGATCTCGGCTTCTTCACCAAGGAGCAGATGGTGCCGGCCTTCGCCGACGCCGCCTTCAAGCTGAAGCCGGGCCAGATCTCCGAGCCGGTGAAGAGCCCGTTCGGCTGGCACATCATCAAGGTCGAGGAGACCCGCGAGAAGCCGGTGCCGACCTTCGAGGAAGTGAAGCCGCAGATCCAGCAGTTCCTCGCCCAGAAGGCGCAGGCCGAGGCGGTGCAGAAGCTGCGCGAGCAGGCGAAGGTGGTGAAGACCGACGCCGCGCCGAAGCCGGACGCGCCCGCCGCGGATGCGCCCGCCACGGATGCCCCGGCCCAGCCCGCCGACCCGGCGAAGCCGGCGCAGTGATCGCGGCCCTTCGGGTTCCGATCGACTGACGGAACGAAGGCCCCGGATCGCGCATCCGGGGCCTTTTTCCTTGCGCGGGCGGTTCGTTCCGCAGCGCCGCGCATGTGCGCCCTCTCATCCACGCCGTCTTGCGGATGTCTCGCTTCTCGGGCACACCCGTGCGGCCCTTCCCCGCCCATCCAGCCGAGACGTCCCATGTCCCACGCTTCCCCGGTCTCTCCCCTCGCGCCGAAGACGACGCCCGATGTCGGCCCGGTGGCCGGCGTGCGCTTCGCCACCGCCGAGGCCGGCATCCGCTACAAGGGCCGCACCGACGTGCTGCTGGTGGAGATGGACGAGGGGACGAGCGTGGCCGGCGTGTTCACCCGCTCGAAATGCCCCTCGGCCCCGGTCGAGTGGTGCCGCGACAACCTCGCCGGCGGAAGAGCGCGGGCGCTGGTGGTGAATTCCGGCAATGCCAACGCCTTCACCGGCCAGAAGGGCCGCGAGGCGACCGCGCTGACGGCGAAGATCGCGGCCCGGGCGCTGGGCTGCGCGGAGGGCGAGATCTTCCTCGCCTCCACCGGCGTGATCGGCGAGCCGCTCGACGCCACCAAATATGACGGCGTGCTGGAGGAGACGGCGACCCGTCTCGCGCCGCTGCCCTGGATCGACCCGGCGCGGGCGATCATGACCACCGACACCTTCCCCAAGCTCGCCACCGCGAGCGCGACCATCGACGGGGTGAAGGTGCGCATCGCCGGCATCGCCAAGGGCGCGGGCATGATCGCCCCCGACATGGCGACCATGCTCTCCTTCGTCTTCACCGACGCGGCGATCGCCGCCCCGGCGCTGCAGGACCTGCTCTCCAAGGGCGTGGTCGACAGCTTCAACGCCGTGACGGTGGACGGCGACACCTCGACCTCCGACACGCTGATGATGTTCGCCACCGGCGCCGCCGGCGCGCCGATGATCGCGGACCCGAAGGATGCCCGGCTGGCGGGCTTTCGCCGCGCGCTGAAGGGCGTGCTGGCCGACCTCGCCGAGCAGGTGGCGCGGGACGGGGAGGGCGCGCGCAAGCTGGTGAAGATCCACGTCACCGGCGCGGTCTCCAAGCGCTCGGCGCGGCGCATCGCCATGTCGATCGCCAATTCGCCGCTGGTGAAGACCGCGGTGGCGGGCGAGGACGCGAACTGGGGCCGCATCGTCATGGCGGTCGGCAAGGCGGGCGAGCCGGCCGAGCGCGACCTGCTGACGATCTCCTTCGGCGACATCCGGGTCGCCCACAAGGGCGCGCGCGATCCCGACTACGACGAGGCCGAGACCTCCGCCTACATGAAGAACGAGGTGATCGACATCACCGTCGACATCGGGCTCGGGCGCGGCTCCGACCGGGTGATGACCTGCGATCTCACCAAGGAATATATCGCCATCAATGGCGACTACCGTTCCTGAGGGCGCGCCGATGAAGCTCGTCCTCGTCGCCGCCTGCGCGCTCGTCGATGCGGACGGGCGCGTGCTGCTCACCGAGCGTCCCGAGGGCAAGCAGCTCGCGGGGCTGTGGGAGTTTCCCGGCGGCAAGGTGGAGCCGGGCGAGCGGCTGGAGGAGTGCCTGATCCGCGAGCTCGCCGAGGAGCTCGGCATCACGGTGGCGGAGCCGTGCCTCGCCCCGCTCACCTTCGCCAGCCACACCTATGAGACCTTCCAGCTGCTGATGCCGCTGTGGATCTGCCGGCGCTGGGAAGGCACGCCGCACGGCCGCGAGGGCCAGCGCCTCGCCTGGGTGAAGCCCGGCCGCCTGCGCGACTACCCGATGCCGCCGGCCGACGAGCCGCTGATCCCGGTGCTGCTCGATCTGCTCGGGCCGGGGCGCTAGCGCGCTCTACTTTTCGCCGGGCAGCCGCCCCTCGGGCACCTTGAGCGCATCGGCGAGGCGCATCTTCGCCGAGCCGGGGCGCAGCGGCTTCTGCTGGCTCTCATGCGGTGCCCAGCCGGAGATCCACACCACCTCGAAGGTGGCGCGCAGGCGCCCGTCCGGATCGGAGAAGCGCTCCGCATAGACCTCGAACAGGCGCGCCAGCGTGTCGCGGCGCAGCGGCGCGCGGCGCCGGTCGGCGAGCGGGTTGGCCGCGCCCATGCGGCGCAGGTCCTGCATCAGCGCCAGCGGGTGGGCGTAGCGCACGGTGATGCGGTCGACATCGGTGACCGGCAGGGCGAGACCGGCGCGCTGCAGCAGGGCGCCGAGGTCGCGCAGGTCCGCGAACGGCGCGACGCGCGGCGAGATGCCGCCCACGGTCTCGCTCTCGGCGACCGCGAACGCCTCGCGCAGCTCGGAAAGCGTGCCGGCGCCGAACAGGGCGGCGAGCAGCAGCCCGTCCGGCTTCAGCGCGCGGCGGATCTGCGCCAGCACGCCCGGCAGGTCGTTGACGGTCTGGAGCGCCAGCGCGGAGACGACGAGGTCGAGCGTCTGGGCGCCGAAGGGCAGGGCCTCGGGATCGATCACCGCATCGACGTCGACGCGCTCGGCCGGCCCGCAGGCGAAGAGCCGCCCGACCATCTCGGAACGGGCGAGCGCCGCGCTGACGGCGGAGGCCGGCGTGCCGAGATCGACCGCGCTCTCGAAGCGGCGCTTCACCGCGCCGAGCCGGTCGGCGAGGTCCTCGGCCACCCGGTCGAGCAGGAAGGTCTCGGCGCCCAGCGCCAGCGCGCGCCGCCGCCGCGCCGCGAGCGCCTCGGGGTCGAAGATCGCGACGGGTCCGGACATCGGCACTCCTCGGGGTTGGGTCGCCGGAGCCATAGGACGCTCGCGCGGCCGGGTCAAAGCCCGGTGGCCGGCGCCCGGTGCACGGATCGGTGACGGCTCCTGCGCAGATGGTATGCTGGTCGCCATGGACAATGGGCAGGGGCCGGAAATCGCCGCCGGAAGCGGCAATGAGGCAGCACCCGCGGCGGGGCTGCTGGCGCGCACGGCGATGCGCGTCGGCCGGGGCATGCGCGCGGCCGCCCGCGGTGCGGTCGACCTCGCCCTGCCGCCGAGCTGCATGGCCTGCCGGGCGGCGGTGAGCGAGCCGGGCTGCCTGTGCCCCTCCTGCTGGTCGAGGCTCAGCCTCATCGAGCGGCCCTATTGCGACCGGCTCGGCATCCCGCTGCCCTATGATTCCGATCCCGTCGGCGGGAACCCGCGCCTGTCGGCCGCCGCGCTGGAGGCGCCGCCTGCCTATCACCGCGCCCGCGCCGCCGCTCTGTTCGGCGAGGTGGCGCGCGACCTCGTCCATGCGCTCAAATATGCCGACCGGCTCGACGTCGCCGCGCCGATGGCGCGGATGATGGCCCGGGCCGGGGCGGACGTGCTGGCGGATGCCGAGGCCCTGGTGCCGGTGCCGCTTCACGCGATGCGGCTGTGGCGGCGGCGCTTCAACCAGTCCGCCGCCCTCGCGCTCGCGCTGCAGTGCATCAGCGGCGTGCCGGCGCGCACCTCCTGGCTGGCGCGCCGCCGCGCCACGCCGCCCCAGGTCGGGCTCGACCGTGCCGCCCGTGCGGCCAATGTCGCCGGCGCCTTCGAGGTGCCCGACGAGGCGCGCGCCGAGCTGAAGGGAAGGCGCGTGGTGCTGGTCGACGACGTGCTCACCACCGGCGCGACGCTTGACGCCTGCGCCAAGGCGCTGAGCCGGGCGGGCGCGGGGCGGGTGGACGTTCTGGTGTTCGCGCGGGTTGTTGACGGGCCCTCATCGCCCATATCATAGGAAGCCGCCGGCTCGTGCCGGGGCTGACGAGGCCGATCCCATGTCCCAGGTCGAGATCTACACCACCTATACCTGCCCCTACTGCATCGCCGCCAAGGAGCTGCTGAAGCGCAAGGGGGTGGAATTCTCCGAGATCAACGTGACCGGCGACCCGGTCGCGCGCTCGACGATGTCGAAACGGGCCAATGGGCGGACCAGCGTGCCGCAGATCTTCATCGACGGCCGCCATGTCGGCGGCTGCGACGACATCTACGCGCTGGACGAGGCGGGCGAGCTCGACACGCTGCTCGCCACCTGACCGACCTTCAGCCGACAGAGACACGCCATGACCGATGCTTCCACAGCCGCGAAGGCGCCCGAACGGGGCGCTCCGTTCCGCGCCGCGCTGGTCCAGATGCGCACCGCCAAGAGCGTCGAGGCGAATGTCGCGGCGGCATCGGAGCTGATCCGCGAGGCGGCGGCCGGCGGGGCGAGCTACATCCAGACGCCGGAGATGACCGGCACGATGGAGGAGAATCGCCAGGCGCTGTTCGCGGTGCTGCACGAGGAGGAGAGCGATCCCGCGCTCAAGGCCTTCCGCGCGCTCGCGGCCGAGCTCGGCGTGCACCTGCACATCGGCTCGCTGGCGGTGAAGGCGAGCGAGCACCGGGCCGCCAACCGCTCCTTCCTGCTCGGCCCGGACGGGGCGATCCTGGCGCGCTACGACAAGATCCACATGTTCGACGTCGACCTGCCCAATGGCGACGTCTACCGCGAATCCGCGGCCTACCGCCCGGGTGAGCTCGCCGTGGTGGCCGACCTGCCCGGCGTCCGCCTCGGCATGACCATCTGCTACGACCTGCGCTTTCCCGCGCTGTACCGCGCGCTCGCCGAGGGCGGGGCCGGCATGCTCGCGGTGCCCGCCGCCTTCACCCAGTCGACCGGCGAGGCGCACTGGCACGTGCTGCTGCGGGCGCGGGCGATCGAGAACGGCGCCTATGTGCTCGCCGCCGCGCAGGGCGGGGCGCATGAGAACGGGCGCAAGACCTTCGGCCACAGCCTGATCATCGACCCCTGGGGCACGATCCTCGCCGAGGGCGGCACCGAGCCCGGCGTCATCAGCGCCGAGATCGACCCGGCGAAGGTCGCCTCGGTGCGCACGCGCATCCCCTCGCTCGAGCACGGCCGGCGTTTCGAGCTGGTCGGGCCGGCGGATACGGGCCGGCTCCACCTCGCCGCCTCCGGTGACGCGGCATGATCCTCTATTCGCTGTGCTGCGCGCACGACCATCGCTTCGAGAGCTGGTTCCGCGACTCGGCCGCCTATGACGAGCAGCGCGCGCGGGGGCTCGTCTCCTGCCCGGCCTGCGGTTCGGCCGAGGTGGAGAAGGCGATTATGGCGCCCTGGCTCGGGCGCGGCACCGGCAAGGACGAGGCGGCAAGCGAGCCGGAGCCCGCGCGCGAGGCCCCGCCCGGCGCGCCGCAGCCGGTCGCACTGATGTCGGAGAAGGAGCAGCAGCTTCGCGCCATGCTGAAGGCGGTGCGCGAGCACGTGCTCACCCATTCCGACTATGTCGGCGAGGAGTTCGCCGAGACCGCCCGGCGCATGCATGAGGGCGCGGAGGAGAAGCGCCTGATCCACGGCGAGGCGAGCCATGAGGAAGTGCGCGCGCTGCTCGAGGACGAGATCGAGGTGATGCCGCTGCCGGCGTTGCCGGACGAGCGGAACTGAGGGCCGTCAGGAGCCGGCGGCCATCGCCTTCTCGATCGCCGGCACCAGCCGCTCGCGCAGCCCCTGCTCGTCGATAGGGCCGACGAATTTGTAGGCGATGCGCCCGTCCTTGCCGATGACGAAGGTCTCCGGCACGCCGTAGACGCCCCAGTCGATCGCGGCGCGCCCGTTGGGGTCGACGCCGACCGCCGCATAGGGGTTGCCGAAGCGGCCGAGGAAGCGGCGCGCGTTCTCGCCGTCGTCCTTGTAGTTCAGCCCGACCAGCCGGAAGCCCGGCATCTTCGACAGTTCGACCAGATAGGGGTGCTCGTCGCGGCAGGGCGCGCACCAGGAGGCGAAGACGTTCAGCACCGTCACGCCGCCGCTCATCCCGGCCGAGGAGATGCCCGGCACCGGCGCGCCGTCGTGGGTCAGCCCCTCGAGCGGGTCGAGGGCGAAGCTCGGCACGGGGTGGCCGATGAGCGCCGAGGGCAGGCGCGAGGGATCGCCCGAGAACAGCCGGCCATAGAACAGTGCCGCCAGCGCCGCGAAGGCGATCAGCGGCAGCAGCACCAGCAGCCGGCGGCCGGTGCGCCCGGCCGGTTTCTCTGGTGCGGCGCTCGACGTCTCGGGGGGAGGGGGCGCGGCGTTCACGAGGCGTCACCGCCCGCCGAACGACGCCTTATGCCGCGCGCTTCCAGCTCCGCCAGCCGGCGCCGCACGGCGCGCCCGTCGAGCACGGTCCACAGCGTCAGCAGGCCGAGCACGACGACGCTGGCCGCGAAGGCGGCGATGATGAAGACGGCGTGCTCACCCAGCATGGCGCGGCTCACGCATAGGCCGCTTCGGCGGCGGCGCGGGCTTCGAGCACGCGCAGGCGCCGGCGCAGGATCTCGGTGCGCATCGCCGCCATGTGCAGGGCGAACATCACGAGCGTGAAGCCGATGGCGCAGATCATCAGCGGCCAGAGCATGCTGGGGTCGATGGTCGAGCCGCCCATGCGGAACACCGAGGCCGGCTGGTGCAGCGTGTTCCACCAGTCGACCGAGAACTTGACGATCGGCACGTTGATGAAGCCGACCAGCGAGAGCACCGCGGCGGCGCGGCCGGCCTGGTTCGGGTCCTCGATCGCCGAGCGCAGCGCCAGCAGGCCGAGATAGAGCAGCAGCAGCACCAGCATCGAGGTCAGCCGCGCGTCCCACACCCAGTAAGTGCCCCACATCGGCCGGCCCCAGAGCGAGCCGGTGACGAGGCACAGGAAGGCGAAGCAGGCGCCGATCGGCGCCATCGTCTTGTGCGCGACGTCGGCGAGCGGATGGCGCCAGACCAGGATGCCGAGCGAGGAGAGGGCCAGCAGCGTGTAGCCGAGCATGGCGAGCCAGGCGAACGGCACGTGGATGTACATGATCCGCACCGTCTCGCCCTGCTGGTAATCCGCCGGGGCGCGAAATGCTAAGACAAGCCCGATCGCCACGATCACAATGGCGGTACCGGATAGCCACGGCAGGACGCGCCCGGAAAGGGCGAGAAAGCGGGTGGGGTTTGCGAGATCCATCAACGCCATGGCGCGGTTCTAATCTGCCGCGCCGGTGGCGGCAACACGGTGGACCTGCGGCAGAACGCGGATGTGAAGACACAGGATGGACACATGCGGCCGGTTGAAGGTACCAGCCAATACGAAAGGGATTCGGGTGCTCATGTCTTCTTCGACTACCGCAACCATCATGTGTCTCGCGTTTGGCGGTCTCATCCTGATCGCCGTTGCAACGACGGCCGAGGCCCGCTCGCGCGACGCCGAGATGAAGATGCTCGATCCTTCCGAGCGGATCGAGCAGCGCTGCAACACCAAGGCGATGGGCGAGGTCGGACGTGATCACAAGGGCATGAAGCCGGACGAACTCGTGGCTTACGCCTATTCCGACACGCATCTGAAAGGGCCGAGGATCAAGGCCCCGGGTGCGGCGATCCGCAGCGGCCGGACCTGGTACCACCTCTCCTATGACTGCCTCACCGAGCATGACGGCATGGATGTGAAGACGTTCAGCTACAAGCTCGGCTCGGCGATCCCGGACTCGGAGTGGTCGCACCACTACCTGGTCGCGCCGTAGGGCGCGCCGGGGCTACCAGCTTCGGAGCGCGCGCAGCGTCGGGGTCTTCTTGTCGAGATGGCCGGCCATGCGGCCGAGCAGGCGCCCGAGCAGGTCGACCGCCTCGATCACCGCTGGCCCCTTGTTCAGCATGACGCATTCGGCGCGAGCGGCCATGGCGGCGTCCGTCATCTCGCCGCGCGAGGGGATGCCGTCGCGCACCAGGTCCTCCAGCACCTGGGTCGCCCAGATCGCCGGCACGGCGGCGGCCTCGCAGATCCACAGCAGCTCTTCCTGCATCTCGGCGAGGCGCTCGAAGCCGATCTCGGCGGCGAGGTCGCCGCGCGCGATCATCACGCTGAACGGGCCGCGGCCGGCGGCGCGGGCGATCAGGTCGGGCAGGTTCTTCACCGCGTCGGGGCGCTCGATCTTCGCCATCAGCCCGAGCGGGCGGTCGGGGTCGCGCCCGTGGCGGGCGATCGCTTCCTCGATCAGGTCGATGTCCTCGGGCCGGCTGACGAAGGAATAGCCGATCATGTCCGCGCACTCGATCACGGTGGCGAGGTCTGCGTCGTCCTTCGCGGTGAGGGGGGAGAGGCCGAGCGCGGTGTCAGGCAGGTTGATGCCCTTCTCCGGCTTGAGCTTGGTACCCTTCTCGCGGGCATGGCGGATGCGGATCACCGCCTCGCCCTCGGCAAGCCTCTCCACCACGCCCTCGACCTTGCCGTCGTCATAGAGCACGCGGTCGCCTACCGCGAGGCGGGTGACGATCTCAGGCAGTGAGACGGCGGCGGAAAAGGGGGCCTCCTCATCCGGGCGCGGGGCGCCCTGGGCGACGAGGCGCAGCGCGTCGCCGGTCATCAGCCGGCCGGAAGGCTTGCCCTTCTTCATCGGCAGCACCGCCTCGGTGCGGATCTTCGGCCCGGCAATGTCCATCAGCACGGCGATGCGCCGGCCCTGCGCCTCGCCGGCCGCGCGTACGTGATGGGCCATCGCACGCCACGCCTCGGCATCGTCATGGGCGCAGTTGATGCGCGCGACGTCCATGCCGTGCTCCACGAGGGCGGCGACGAAGGCCGCGTCGGTCGCCGCCTCGCTCGGCAGCGTTACCATGATCCTCGTGTAGCGCCCGGGCGGTTCGGCACCGAGGCTTGCCGCGCTCGCCGCGTCGAGCCGGGTCTCGCCGGCGAAGAAGGCCGCCGCATCCGGCGCCGGGAACGGGACGGGGCGGCCGGTGAGCGCGGCGAGCACGGCCAGCACCGCGTCCAGCGTCGGCAGCACGCGGCTCTCCAGCCGGCCGAGCGAGGACAGGCCGCGCCGCATCAGCTCGCGCTGCAGCCCGCGCAGGTCGTGATGGCGCAGGGCGAGGTAATGGGCGAGGTTGGCGAGGGCGGGCTCCTCGCGGCCGGACGCCTGCGCGAAGCGGGCCGCGGGCGGCGCGCCGTCCTGCGCGACCGCGCCGCGCAGCGCCAGCACGGCCTCGAACAGCGCGCCGTCGTCGAGGTCGTCGGCCGGGGCGGAGAGGGAGACAGCCTTCTCGCGGACGTTCATCACCAGAGCTCCTGCATGAAACGGGATCAGGCTAGGAGGGCGATATTGCGCGGTTGTGACCGGCCGGCCGTGCGTGGAAACCGTTATGCCGGAGGGGAAGTCTAGCGGGTCTCGACCCTGCGGGTGGCGACCAGCTTGTGGTAGGTCGCCTGGTCGGCGCCGCGGTTCTTGTTGACGAGGCCGTCGCGCGCGAGCTTGTCGAGGATCGACCTGATCTCGCCCTCCATCTCCTTCGCATAGGCGATGGCCACGCTTTCGGCGGTGAGGCCGCCGCGGCTGCGGCTGACGATGGAGAGAATGTGAGCTTCCAGATCCATGGCCCGTCTTCCACGATTCCCGTGCGATGATAGCACGTCATGCCGGGCGTTGCGGCGCGCGCGGGGTTGCGCGAACATGGCGGGCGGCCGGGTTGCGGGGCGATCCGGCGGGTGCGGGAAGGTGCTGGGGAAGCGGGCGGCAGGCCGGTTTCCTTGACTTCGCCACCTTCCCAAAGTACAGCCCTGCCGATCCTCGCACATCTCGCGAGCCGACCTACCGCCCGGGCCCGTGAGCCCGGAGGTCAACCTCCGACAGCGCGACGCGCCCTCGGGGGCCATTCGGCTTTGCGGGATACACCGGCGGGAATGGAGCGGCGAACGCATGTTCGATTCACTGAGCGACCGCCTTGGCGGCATACTCGACCGGCTTAAGAAGCGCGGCGCCCTCACCGAGGCCGACGTCAACGAGGCCATGCGCGAGGTGCGCCGGGCCCTGATCGAGGCCGACGTCGCGCTCGACGTCGTGCGCTCCTTCACCGACCGGGTGCGCGCCCGCGCGGTGGGCGCGGAGGTCATCAAGTCGGTCACGCCCGGCCAGATGGTGGTGAAGATCGTCCATGACGAGCTCATCGGCATGCTCGGCTCGGACGCCAAGCCGATCGACCTCGAGGCCGCGCCTCCGGTGCCGGTGCTGATGGTCGGCCTGCAGGGCTCGGGCAAGACCACCTCCACCGCCAAGATCGCCAAGCGCCTGACCGAGCGCGGCAGCCGCAAGGTGCTGATGGCCTCGCTCGACACCCGCCGCCCGGCGGCGATGGAGCAGCTCGCCACGCTCGGCACGCAGGTGAACGTCGCCACGCTGCCGATCGTCGCCGGCCAGAGCGCGGTGCAGATCGCCCGCCGCGCCATGGAGGCGGGCCGGCTCGGCGGCTACGACGTCGTGATGCTCGACACCGCCGGCCGCGTCACGCTCGACGAGGCGCTGATGGCGGAAGTGGCCGAGGTGAAGGCCGCGACTAGGCCGCACGAGGTGCTGCTGGTCGCCGACAGCCTCACCGGCCAGGACGCGGTGAACACCGCCAAGGCGTTCGACGAGCGCGTCGGCCTCACCGGCATCGTGCTGACCCGCGCCGATGGCGACGGGCGCGGCGGTGCCGCCCTTTCCATGCGCGCCGTCACCGGCAAGCCGATCAAGCTGATAGGCACCGGCGAGAAGATGGACGCGCTGGAGGATTTCGATCCCCGCCGCGTCGCCGGGCGCATCCTCGGCATGGGCGACGTGGTGTCGCTGGTCGAGAAGGCGGTCGAGAACATCGACGCCGAGAAGGCGATGGCCGCCGCCGAGCGCATGCGCAAGGGGCAGTTCGACCTCGAAGACCTGCGCATGCAGCTCGACCAGATGGAGAAGCTGGGCGGGCTCGGCGGGCTCATGGGGATGCTGCCGGGCGTCGGCAAGATGAAGAACCAGCTCGCCGCCTCGGGCATGAATGACGGCGTGATCAAGCGTCAGAAGGCGATCATCGATTCGATGACCCGCAAGGAGCGGCGCAATCCCAAGCTACTCGACGGCTCGCGCCGCAAGCGCATCGCCGCCGGCTCCGGCACCAAGGTCGAGGAAATCAACCGCCTGATGAAGATGCATCGCCAGATGGCGGACATGATGAAGGCGATGGGCGGCCCCAATGCCAAGCGCGGCCCGATGGCGGGCCTCGCCAACATGTTCGGTCTGGGTGGCGGCATGGGGGGCGGCATGCCGAGCCCCGAGCAGCTCAAGCAGATGGCGGAGAAGATGCCCGGCGGGGGCAAGGGCGCGGCCGGCGGCCTGCCGAACCTGCCGCCGAACTTCCCCGGCAACATGCCCGGCCTCGGCGGCATGCCGGGTCTGGGCAAGCCGGGCGGGCTTCCGGGCCTGCCGGGCTTCGGCAAGAAGAAGTGACGATCCGATACACCGTCGCGAGCTTTGCCTTCCGGCTCTCCACCCGCCGCCCGAACGCGGCCGGTGCGGGGCCCCGGAACCGGCCCGCAAGCGACGCACGACACGACTGACATCGACTAGCTGAAAGGAAAGACCAATGTCCCTGAAGATCCGTCTCGCCCGTGGTGGCGCCAAGAAGCGTCCCTATTACCGCATCGTCGTCGCCGACTCGCGCTCCCCGCGCGACGGCCGCTTCATCGAGAAGATCGGCACCTTCGACCCGCTGAAGGCGAAGGACGCCGAGGACCGCTTCGTGCTCGACGTCGAGAAGGCCAAGGCCTGGCTCGCCAAGGGCGCCCAGCCGACCGACCGCGTCGCCCGCTTCCTCGACGCGCTCGAGCTGCGCAAGCGCGAGGCGCGCAACAACCCGAAGAAGGCCGAGCCGGGCAAGAAGGCGCAGGAGCGTGCCGCTGCCGCTGCTGCCGCTGCCGCCGCCGGCGAGGAAGCTGCTCCGGCCGAGTGAGGCCCGGGCTTCGACGTCTTTCCTTCGCGTCGGCGAGGCACCCGGCCCGGCCGGGTTCCTCGCCCCGCGTGGGGCGAGGGTCGCGGCCATCGCCTCCGGTTCCCGACCCGGTCTCTCCCGAGCGAGAGGCCCAGAGCGTGACAGCCCGCCATGCCGAACGAGCGCATCCTCATCGCCCGCATCGGCGCCCCGCACGGGGTGAGGGGCGAGATGCGCCTTTTCGTGTTCGCGCAGGATCCGGGCGCGCTGCTCGACTACCGCCCGCTGACCGACGAGGCCGGCCGGCGGCATTTCGAGCTCGCGGCGCTGCGCCCGGCGAAGGACCATTTCGTCGCCCGCCTCAAGGGCGTCGACAGCCGCGAGGCGGCGCAGGCGCTCACCAATGAGGGCCTGTTCGTGGCGCGCGACCTGCTGCCCGCGACCGAGGACGAGGACGACTTCTACCAGGCCGACCTGATCGGGCTCGCCGCCGTCACCACGGAGGGCGCGCCCTTCGGCAAGGTGGTGGCCGTGCACGATTTCGGGGCCGGCGACATTCTCGAGATCGCGCCGGAACAGGGCGGCAAGACGCTGATGCTGCCCTTCACCCGCGCCGTCGTGCCGACGGTCGACATCCGCGCCGGCCGCGTCGTCGTCGATCCCGGCGAGTGGGCGCGCGAGGAAGCCCCGCCCCCCGAGGCGGACAGAGGCTAGGAGCGCGGCTCATGTGGCGCGCCTCGGTCGTCACCATCTTTCCCGACATGTTTCCCGGCCCGCTCGGCCTCTCGCTGGCGGGGCGCGCGCTGGCGCAGGGCGCGTGGGCGCTCGACACGGTCGATCCGCGCGACCACGCCACCGACCGCCACCGCTCGGTCGACGACACCCCGGCCGGTGGCGGGCCGGGCATGGTGATGCGGGTCGACGTGCTCGCCCGCGCCATCGACGCGGCCGCGCCGCAAGGCGATGCTCGCCCGCGCCTGCTGATGACGCCGCGCGGGCGGCCGCTGACCCAGCAGCGCGTGCGCGAGCTTGTGGCGGGGGAGGGCGTCGTCGTCGTCTGCGGGCGCTTCGAGGGCGTGGATGAGCGCCTCGTCGCGGCGCGGGGGCTCGAGGAGGTCTCGGTCGCCGACGTGGTGCTCTCGGGCGGGGAGATCGGCGCGCTGGTGCTTCTCGACGCCTGCGTGCGGCTGCTCGACGGCGTGATGGGCCATCCCGATTCCGGCACCGAGGAGAGCTTTTCCGCCGGGCTGCTGGAATATCCGCAGTTCACCCGGCCGCAGAGCTTCGAGGGGCGCGAGATCCCCGCCGTGCTGACCAGCGGCGACCACGCCAAGGTGGCGCGCTGGCGACACGAACAGGCCGAGGCGACGACCCGCGCGCGCCGGCCGGACCTGTGGGCGGCTTACGCGCAGGCGCATGACGGTTCTGCGACGAATAAGGAATGACAAGCGCGGCGACTTCGCGTATAGGGCGCGCCGTCACTATGAACTGACAACAGCAAGATGCGGGCGGCGAAGGCCGGTCCGCCAGAGGTGATGTTATGGTCGATATCATTAAAGAGCTCGAGACCGAGCAGGCCGCCAAGCTCGCCGCCCAGCGCGAGATTCCCGACTTCCAGCCCGGTGACACCGTCATCGTGAACGTGAAGGTGAAGGAAGGCGAGCGCTCCCGCGTGCAGGCCTATGAGGGCGTCGTGATCGCCCGCACTGGCGGCGGCATCAACGAGAGCTTCACCGTCCGCAAGATTTCCTACGGCGAGGGCGTCGAGCGCGTGTTCCCGCTCTACTCGCCGAACATCGACAGCCTCAAGGTTGTGCGCCGCGGCAAGGTGCGCCGCGCCAAGCTCTATTACCTGCGCGATCGTCGCGGCAAGTCGGCGCGTATCGCCGAGCGCCAGGACAAGAACGCCGGGAAGAAGAAGGCCGCGCCGGTCGCCGCCGCCGAGTGATCCGGCCGCCTGCGTGCCGGCGGCGCGCGGGACGAATCGCCGACGATTTTGAAAGCCGGGGCTTGCCCCGGCTTTTTTGCGTTCGGAAGGGCGCGGTGCTGGCCGCCGTCCGGCAGGGCGGAGTGAGGCGCAAGGGCCTCAGCAATCCTTGATGTGGCGCACCTTGGTCTGCGTCTGCTGCTCGACGATCAGTGTGCCATCGCCGACGAAGGCGGCCTGCATCACCGTGGCGAAGTCCGGCTTGCGCAGCGGGCAGGTGATGAACTGGCTCTGCCGCGGCAGCTCCTTCTCCACCGCCGGGCCGATGTCGATGCGGTTCTTCGCCTCGACGGCCGCGACGAGTGCGCCAATGGCGGCGATGATGAGTGCGATGTCGGTGACGCGCATCAAGAACTCCAGCCTTCACCGGATGAACCTAACGCAAGGTTTTTTGTTACGCTATAGATAATGACGCTGCGGAATGACTGGATATATAGAGTCGTTCCTCGTCGTAATACTTAATAATACGGATATTCCATTCTTAATACATTATTCCAGTGGGGCGATTGCCGGCCCGCGCATGATGGCGTGGACGTCCCGACGTCGTCGGCGTGGAGCTGCGCATTGTTCGCGGCGCCAAGACTTGCTAGAAGGGTTCCACGATGATGACGATTGGCTGCATAGCGGATGTGTGCCGGGGCGCGCGGGATGGCGCGGCCCAGGATTGCGCACGTCCGGAGGCGCGCCGGCGGCTGCCGACCACGATCGGCTTCGCGGCGGTGCCCGACCATGTGCGCATGCCCAATCGCTTCTTCGGCCGTTTCACCGCCTGCGCGGTGGCGGGGCTTAGCTGAGCGCCGCCCGGAGTCCCGTGCTCCCGGCTGCGCTGCTTCAAGCCCGATTTTCCCCCGTTACAGACAAGTGAGACGCCGAGATGAGCACGTCTGCTCCCCGTACCCTGTACGACAAGATCTTTGACGACCATGTGGTCGATCGGCAGGAGGATGGTACCTGCCTGCTCTATATCGACCGCCACCTCGTGCATGAGGTGACGAGCCCGCAGGCCTTCGAGGGGCTGCGCGTCGCCGGCCGCAAGGTGCATGCGCCGTCCAAGACGCTGGCCGTGGTCGACCATAACGTGCCGACCACCGACCGCCGCTTCGGCATCGACGACCCGGAGAGCCGCACCCAGGTCGAGACGTTGGCCGAGAACGCGCGCGACTTCGGCATCGAGTACTTCAACGAGCTCGACAAGCGCCAGGGCATCGTCCACGTCATCGGGCCGGAGCAGGGCTTCACCCTGCCGGGCACGACCATCGTGTGCGGCGACAGCCACACCTCGACGCATGGCGCGTTCGGGGCGCTCGCGCACGGCATCGGCACCTCGGAGGTCGAGCACGTGCTCGCCACCCAGACGCTGATCCAGAAGAAGAGCAAGAACATGCGCGTCACCGTCGACGGGAAGCTCCCCGAAGGCGTGACCGCCAAGGACGTGACGCTCGCCATCATCGGCGCCACCGGGACCGCCGGCGGCACCGGCTTCGTCATCGAATATGCCGGCGAGGTGTTCCGCAACCTGACGATGGAAGGCCGCATGACGGTCTGCAACATGTCCATCGAGGGTGGGGCCCGCGCGGGCATGGTGGCGCCGGATGCGACCACCTTCGCCTATGTGAAGGACCGCCCGCGCGCGCCGAAGGGCGCCGCCTGGGACGCGGCGCTGCGCTACTGGGAGACGCTGCGCTCGGACGAGGGCGCGTTCTTCGACAAGGAGATCCGCCTCGACGGCGCGGCGCTGCCGCCGATCGTCTCCTGGGGCACCAGCCCGGAAGACGTGATTTCGGTCGAGGGCGCGGTGCCCGATCCGGATTTGATCGAGGACGAGGGCAAGCGCGAGGCCAAGCGCCGCGCGCTCGCCTATATGGGCCTCACCGCCGGCACCCGGATCACCGACATCGCCATCGACAAGGTGTTCATCGGCTCCTGCACCAATGCCCGGATCGAGGATCTGCGCGTCGCTGCGAAAATCGTCGCCGGCCACAAGGTGCGCGAGGGCGTGAGCGGCATGATCGTGCCGGGCTCGGGGCTGGTGAAGCTGCAGGCGGAGGCCGAGGGGCTCGACGCGATCTTCAAGGCGGCGGGCTTCGACTGGCGCGAGCCGGGCTGCTCCATGTGCCTCGCCATGAACGCCGACAAGCTCGGCCCGGAGGAGCGCTGCGCCTCCACCTCGAACCGCAATTTCGAGGGCCGTCAGGGCCATAAGGGCCGCACCCATCTCGTCTCCCCCGCCATGGCGGCGGCGGCGGCGATCGCGGGCCGCTTCGTCGACGTGCGCCGCTGGCCGCACGCGGCCTGAGGCGGCGCGGGGAGAGCGTCCGGTGGACCGCCCGCCCTACACCGATCCGCCGGAGGATGACCCCATCGAGGTGTGGGGCCGGCGGATCGGGCGCGGGCTGGCGATCGTGGTGGGACTGGCGCTCGCCTACTACCTCCTCGCCACCTATCTGCGGTGACGGTGATGAGCGACGCGAGCAAAGCCGACACGAGCGAAGCACTGGCCTGGTCGGCGCGCAGCGCGCCCTCGCTGTCCGACATGGAGGCGATGGCCGCGGACGCCTATGCCCGCCTGCCGGACGGCTTCCGCGCCATGTGCGGGAACCTCGTCATCAATGTCGAGGATTTCCCCACCGACGAGGTGCAGGACGAGATGGAGACGGAGAGCCCGTTCGACCTTCTCGGCCTGTTCCAGGGCATCGGCCTGGCGCAGGGCTACGAGTTGGCCTCCGGGGCGCTACCCAACATGATCTTCCTCTACCGCCGGCCCATCCTCGACTACTGGGCCGAGCACGAGGAGACGCTGGGCGACATCGTCACCCATGTCCTGGTGCACGAGATCGGCCACCATTTCGGCCTCTCGGACGACGACATGGAGCGGGTGGAGCAGGAAGCGGGTACGTAACCGGCCGTATTGGCGACATAATCCATGTCATCTTAGAAACTCTCTAAACTGTAGAGGGTTTCGCCATCATGGCTCGCGACGTCTCCGCTCCGGCCCCTGTCCAGGCCTACAGCCTGCCGCTCAGGGCACTTCACTGGTTGACGGTGGTCGCCATCATCGTCGTCTACGGGGTGACCTATCTCGAGGCTTTGTTCCCGCGCGGCTCGGCGGGGCGCGAAGTGATCTGGTGGACCCATATCTCCGTGGGCCTCACCGTTCTCGGCCTGGTGGTGGCGCGGCTCGCGCTGCGCGCGATCGGGCCGGTTCCGCCGCCTTCGGCGGCCCTGTCGCGACCGGTCCATCTGGCCGCGACGCTGGCTCACGTGCTGCTCTACGTGCTCCTGCTCGTCACTCCCGCTGTCGGCATCTATCTCGCCTTCCTGCGCGGCAACGAGGTGACGTTCTTCAGCCTGTTCACGATCCCCTCGCCGGTGGCGACGGATCGGACCCTGGCGGGGCAGGTGCAGGAACTGCACGAGGTGCTGGCGAATGCGCTGGTGATCCTGGCGCTGCTCCATGCGCTCGCGGCGGTGGCGCATCACACGATCCTGAAGGACGACGTGATGCGCCGGATGCTGCCGGGCCATTGAGGCGGCCGATCCGCTGGGCATTCGTCGGCCGGGTTGCTAGGAAGGCGGGAAAGCCCGCGTGCCGGCGCGATGCCGGGCGGATCGGAGGAACGAGACGTGGAGAAGTTCACCACCCTGAGCGGCGTCGCGGCGCCGCTGCACATGGTCAATGTCGACACCGACATGATCATCCCCAAGCAGTATCTGAAGACGATCAAGCGCACCGGCCTCGGCAAGGGCCTGTTCTCGGAGCTGCGCTACAAGGATGACGGCTCGGTCAACCCTGATTTCGTGCTGAACAAGCCGGCCTACAAGGGCGCGTCGATCATCGTCGCCGGCGACAATTTCGGCTGCGGCTCCTCGCGCGAGCACGCGCCCTGGGCGCTGCTCGACTTCGGCATTCGCTGCGTGATCTCCACGTCCTTCGCCGACATCTTTTACAACAACTGCTTCAAGAACGGCATCCTGCCGATCAAGGTGACGCCCGAGCAGCTCGAGGCGCTGTTCGACGACGCCGCGCGCGGGGCCAATGCGGTGGTGACGGTCGATCTGGCGAACCAGACCATCACCGGTCCGGACGGGGGCAGCATCACCTTTGAGATCGATCCGTTCCGCAAGCACTGCCTGCTGAACGGGCTGGACGATATCGGCCTCACCCAGGTCAAGGCCGACAAGATCAAGTCCTACGAGGCGACGCTTGCCGAGGAGCGCCCCTGGGCGTGATCCCGGCCGGCCCCGGCCCCGCGCCGGGCCGATCGAGCTGCCGAACGGCCGGGCAGGTCCCGGCTGTCCGTCCCGAACGCGAGAGCCTGCCCGTCCGTTCGCGAAGCCCGGAGGCGAGGCGCATGACCCGTCGGCTGATCTCCTCCGGCTCGCCCTTCGAGGCGCTGGCCGGCTATTCGCGCGCGGTGGTGGACGGGGACGACATCTTCGTTTCCGGCACCACCGGCTACGATTATGCCCGCATGACCCTGCCCGAGGGGCTCGCCGAGCAGACACATGCGTGCTTCGCCAACATCGCCGCCGCGCTCGCCGAGGCCGGGGCCGGCCTCGATGACGTGGTGCGGGTGCGCTATATCGTGGCGCAGCGCGACTATGCGGACGAGGTGTTCCCGATCTTCGGCAGCTATTTCGCCACCGCGCGGCCGGCCGCGACCCTCATCGTCGCCGGGCTGCTGCAGCCGGAAATGAAGATCGAGATCGAGGTTACCGCCCGCCGTCACCGGTAAGAATTTTTGACCTTTACAGCCCGCCTCTCCCGGGATGGAATTCGCGCCAAGCAGAACAGCCTACCGGGAGAACGCCATGTGCCGTATTTTTGCGGGCCAAGCGCCCGACACCTATGAGAGCCAGACCCGCTCGGTTCGGGTCGGCGGACACACCACCTCCATCCGCCTCGAAGCCGCCTTCTGGAACGTGCTGGAGGAACTCGCCGCCCATCAGGGCATGAGCCTGGGCAAGTTCGTTTCCCATCTGCATGACGAGGTGCTTCAGCTCCATGGCGAGGTGCGCAACTTCGCCTCGCTGCTGCGCTGCTGCTGCCTGATCTATCGCGGCGACATCCAGGCCGCCGCTGTCGGCCCGGTCGCGCCCGGCCGGCTGGCGCAGGCGGGGGCGCAGGCGTCGCTCGCGGCGGCGGAGTAGCGACGCGCGCCGGCGCAGGGGACGGCGGGAGGCGGAGCGCGCGGTGCCGGGCGAAGCTCCGGCCGGCGGGCGTTCGGTTGCCCTTCGGTGGCCACGCGCCGCTTGCCAGCACACGCGCCAACCATTAGCACTCGCTCGCCCGACTGATCCGACGAGTTTCCAAACAGGCGCAAGCGAGAGAACCCATGGCGACCCACAAGCTCCTCCTCCTTCCCGGCGACGGCATCGGCCCGGAGGTCATGGCCGAGGTGAAGAAGGTCGTCGGCTGGCTCGATTCGCACGGCTTCGCCTCCTTCTCGATCGAGGAAGACCTCGTCGGTGGCGCCGCCTATGACGAGAACGGCGTGCCGATCAGCGACGACGCCATGGCCAAGGCGTTCGACGCCGATGCCATCCTGCTCGGGGCGGTGGGCGGCCCGAAATGGAACACGGTGGGCTTCGACGTGCGTCCCGAGGCCGGCCTGCTGCGGCTGCGCAAGGACCTGCAGCTCTTCGCCAATCTGCGCCCGGCTGTGTGCTACCCGGCGCTCGCCGAGGCTTCCAGTCTCAAGCGCGACCTGGTCGAGGGCCTCGACGTGCTGATCGTGCGCGAGCTGACCGGCGGCGTCTATTTCGGTGAGCCCAAGACCATCACCGACCTGCTGGACGGCCAGAAGCGGGCGGTCGACACCCAGGTCTACGAATCCTACGAGATCGAGCGCATCGCCCGCGTCGCCTTCGAGCTCGCCCGCACCCGCAGCAACCGGGTCGTCTCCACCGAGAAGCACAACGTCATGAAGACCGGTGTGCTGTGGAAGCAGGTGGTGAGCGAGGTGCACGGCTCGGAATTCTCCGACGTCCAGCTCGAGCACCAGCTCGCCGATTCCTGCGGCATGCAGCTCGTGCGCAATCCCAAGCAGTTCGACGTCATCGTCACCGACAATCTGTTCGGCGACATCCTTTCGGACGTGGCCGCGATGCTGACCGGCTCGCTCGGCATGCTGCCCTCCGCCTCGCTCGGCAGCGTCGAGGAGATTTCCGGCCGTCGCCGCGCGCTCTACGAGCCGGTGCACGGCGCGGCGCCGGACATTGCCGGCAAGGGGCTGGCGAACCCGATCGCCATGATCGGCTCGCTCGGCATGGCGATGCGCTATTCGTTCGGCCTCGGCGAGGCGGCGGACAAGCTGGACGCGGCGATCGCCGGCGTGCTGGCGCAGGGCTACCGCACCGCCGACATCTATTCGGACGGCATGACCCGGGTCGGCACCACCGGCATGGGCGACGCCATCCTCGCCGAACTCGGCAAGGCGGGCTGAGGCCTACCGCGGGCTGAGCCTCGCCGCTCTTCCCCAGAGACGACAAAGCCCGGCGCGAGCCGGGCTTTTTTCATGCCGTGCGAACCGCGCCAGCCTCGAGGGGGCGGCGGGCGGCTCAGTACTGCGGCAGGTAGAACTCGGTCGGCAGCGGATAGCGGCTGCCGGTGATCCCACCTTCGCCGCCATACTGCGGATAGCGCGGCTGGGTGGCGAAGATGTAGTTCAGGTCGCGCGCCGTACCGGGCTTCACCACCGGGCCGGGATCGAGATAGGACCGGGGCGGCTGCTTGCGGATGATGATGCGCGTCTCCTGCGCTTCCGCCGGCGCGGTAGCGACGAGGGCGGCGCCGGCGAGCAGGCCGGCGAGGATGAGCGGGGCGGCACGCATTTTCACCTCCTGGCGACGCAAGGCTGCGCGAAGCATCTGCACGACGCACGCTTACGTCACGATAAGAATGGGCGCACCTTATCGTTCCGTCGAGATGAGGAAACCCCTAATTCCGCCGATTTGCCACGAAACGTGCCGCTTCCGCCAACAGTGTGGCCGCGCTGCCGAAAACCGAAAGCGCCGCCTCGGCTTCTCCGACCAGACGCTCGAGCTCCAGCCGCGCACCGTCGATGCCGAGCGAATCGATCAGCGTCGCCTTTCCGGCGGCCGCGTCCTTGCCCACGCGCTTGCCCACCGTGCCGGCGTCGCCCTCCACGTCGAGCAGGTCGTCGGCGATCTGGAACGCGCGGCCGAGGGCGTGGGAATAGCGGGCGAGGCACTGGCGCCGCTCGGCATCGGCCGAGCCGAGGATCGCGCCGGCCGCGCAGGCGAAATCGAGCAGGGCGCCGGTCTTCATCGCCTGCAGGCGCTCGATTTCCGGCGCCGCGAGGGGAGAGCGGGCGCCGTTCTCGAACCGGCCCTCGGCGGCGAGGTCGAGCATCTGCCCCCCGACCATGCCGGCGCCGCCCGCCGCGCGGGCGAGGCCGGCCACCAAGGCGATGCGGATCGCCGGTTCGGCGGCCGCGTCCTCGCGCGCGAGTATGTCGAAGGCAAGGGTGAGCAGCGCGTCGCCGGCGAGGATGGCGGTGGCGTCGTCGAAGGCGCGATGGACGGTGGGCTGACCGCGGCGCAGGTCGTCGTCGTCCATCGCCGGCAGGTCGTCATGCACCAGCGAATAGCAGTGCACGCATTCCAGCGCCGCGGCGGCGGGCAGGGCGGCCGCGCGCGGGACGCCGAACAGGGCGGCCGATTCGACCAGCAGGAAGGGGCGCAGCCGCTTGCCGCCCGCCAGCGCCGCGTGGCGCATCGCCGCCGCCAGCCGCGCGCTGCGCGGCGAATTGCCGGTGATGGCATCGTCGAGATAGGCGACGACGGCATCGGCGGTCTCGCCGAGCGCAAGCGCCAGGGCGGAGGACGGATCGTCGGCGGAACTCGTCATTACTATGCTCTACAGGGCGGGAGGTCTGGGTGCCCCAGCTCGAGTGACGGGTCAAGCGACCGGCCGGCGATGGCGGGACCATAATCCAGTGCGGCACGAATTGCGCGCGGGATCGTTGCCCGCCCGGCGATGGCGCGCGTGAGACCGCACATGCGGCAATTCCTCAACACGTCTTGAACACGGTCTTGGTCGAACGCGCCCGTGCCGCTAGGTAGAGTAGGGGAACGAAGGGGAGAGCATGGGGCTGATACGGGCATGGGCTTGGAAGGCGGCGCTGATCGTCGTCGCGACGCCGCTCGTGCTCGGGCTGCTCTACAATCTCGTTCAGCCGGTCTCGACGCTGATGCTGGCGCGCTGGGTGAGCGGCCAGCCGGTGGTGCGCGAATGGCGGCCGATCGCCGACATCTCCCCGGCGCTGGTGCGCAGCGTGCTAGCCTCGGAGGATGCGCGCTTCTGCACCCATATCGGCATCGACCTCGTCGAGCTGCAGCAGGTGCTGGACGACAGCGACGGCATGGACGCCTCGCGCGGGGCCTCCACCATCACCATGCAGCTCGCCAAGAACCTGTTCCTGTGGAACGGGCGCAGCTATGTGCGCAAGGCGCTGGAGATGCCGCTGGCGCTTTATCTCAACGTCGTCATGTCGAAGCGCCGGCAGCTCGAGATCTATCTCAACATCGCCGAATGGGGGCCTGACGGCGAGTTCGGGGCTGAGGCGGCGGCGCAGGCCGCCTTCGGGCGTGGGGCGGACAGGCTGAGCGCCCGCCAGGCGGCGCTTCTCGCCGTCACCCTGCCCAATCCGCACCATCGCCGCCCGGGAAAACCGGGTCCGGGGCTGAGCCGGCTCGCGGGCAATCTGCAGGCCCGGCTGCCGCGCGAGGGGCCGGAGCTGACCGCCTGTCTCGGGCTCGACCGGTAGCGCCCGCGAACGAAGCGTTTGCGGAACGCAGCCATGTGCCGCGGACCCCTTTAATTCGCGCGCGCGAGTCTGTATAAGCCGCCACTCGAATTACGCAGGATCCGGCGCCGGCCCGCCCCATGGGAGCGCGCGTCTTGCCGGCAGAGGAGTAGACCATGGCCGTTCCGAAGAAGAAGACCAGCCCGTCGCGTCGCGGCATGCGCCGTTCCGCCGACGCGCTCGCCAAGCCGACCTATATCGAGGACAAGGATTCCGGCGAGCTGCGCCGTCCCCACCACCTCGACCTGAAGACCGGCATGTACAAGGGCCGCCAGGTCCTCAAGGTCAAGGCCGAGGCCTGACCGCCGGCGCGGCCGCGTCGCCGCGCGCCGCAAGGTTCAGCGCGAAATCATTTTCAGCGCGACATGAGCAAGGCTGGTTCCGCTTCGGAGCCGGCCTTTTCGTGTATGGGGGACGGCCCGCGCGGGCGGCAAAACCTCGTTAGCCATGGAATACCGTCAGCCACGCGCGGCGCTTACCAGCCCTCTCGCGAGGTGTTACAACTCCCGTCTCTAACGTCGGGGCACGTCCAGGTCGGGGGAACGCTGCGTGTTGCGTATCGGGAGTAGGTCGGGCCCTGCCGGGGCCGATGTCGGGGGTCGCCGGCGGGTTTTCGCCCGCGCGGTCGTGGTGCGCGCATTAGTGGTGCGCGTGGGCGTGATCGTGGTGGCCGGCGGCGTGCTCGCCGGCTGTGCGGGGCGCCCGGGACCGGATGCGCTGATGGCGACCGAGGACAACGTGCCCGGCACCACGGAACACGTGATCCTCGTCGCGTCGGCGCGCGAGCCCGATCCGAGGCCCGGCGTGTTCTACAGCGGCGAGCGCGCCGACAAGCTGAGCTTCGCGCGCATCGACATGACCGTGCCGCCGACCCACAAGCCGGGCATGGTGGAGTTTCCCAAGCAGGGAGCGCTGCCCAATCCCGCCACCGACATGGTGGTGCGCGACGCGGTCTATCGCCAGAGCGGGCAGCAGTTCGTCGACGACCTGAAGGGCGAGCTCGCCAAGCGGCCCAAGGGCGACAAGGACATCTTCATCTTCGTCCACGGCTACAACACGCTGTTCTCGGAGGCGCTGTACCGCTTCGCCCAGCTTGCCGAGGATTCGAAGTCGCCCGCCGTGCCGGTGCTGTTCACCTGGGCCTCGCGCGGCTCGACCGCCGATTATGTCTATGACAGCAACAGCGCCACGGCCGCGCGCGACGAGCTCGAGAAGACCATTCGCCTCGCCTTCGACAGCGGTGCCGAGCAGGTGAGCATCCTCGCCCATTCGATGGGGAACTGGGTGACGGTGGAGGCGCTGCGGCAGATCGCGATTTCCGGCAAGGCGCTGCCGGAGGGCAAGATCGGCAACATCATCCTGGCCTCGCCCGACATCGACGTCGACGTGTTCAAGACCCAGCTCGCGCGCTTCCGCGCGCCCCACAAGCCGTTCATCGTCGTGGTCTCGCGCGACGACAAGGCGCTCGGCCTGTCCGACTTCATCGCCGGCGGCAAGCCGCGGCTCGGCGCCTACACCAATGACGAGGACCTGGTGAAGATGGGCGCCGTCGTGGTCGACATGACCGACGTCAAGGCGCAGGACGGGTTCAACCACGGCAAGTTCACCCAGCTCGCCGAGATGGCGCCGGAGCTGCGCGGCATGGTCGCGGGGGCGGCGGCGCGCAAGAAGGACGAGGTGAACGTGGCGGGGATCCAGTTCCACGGCCTGGACCGCTTCACCCTTTCGCTGCCGAAGTTCATCACGCCGGCCGCGGCCGCCACGGCGCCGCCTGTGCCCGCGACGGGCGCACCGGATGCGGCGCAGGAAGCCGCCCAGGCTGCGGCGGCAGCGGCCGCCGCGCCGGAGGGGGAGGGGGCCACAAGCGCGGCGGACGATCCCGATACCGCCATGGTCGCACAGGCGCAGCGGGCAGCGCCGGGCCAGTAACCCGAAAAACGGACTTGCCGGGCGGCGCGGACGACCTGACCATTGGTTCGCGCCGACCCGAGCCCCGCCGTTCCAGTTGATGTAGAGTCCCGCTCATGACGCTTCCGCCCGACCCCGGCCCATGGGTGCGCCATGCAGAGATGCGCCATGCTCGGGTGCGCCAAGCCGGGGTGCGCCATGTCTGAGAATGGTTCGCCGCCCTCGTCCGCCGGCCAGAAGACACGATCGCCCGAGATCGGGCCAACCGAAGAGCTGCTGCCGGAGACGGTCGCCGACATCTTGCGCGGGCTGGAAGGTGTCGCCTATCGCTGGACGCTGGAGGACGACCGCGTCACCTGGAGTTCCTGCGCCGCCGGCCTGCTCGGCCCGGAGCGTCTCGCCTGGTCGCTCAGCGGGCGCGACTTCGCGCGGCTGATCGCCACCGGTTCCGGCGCCAGCCGCTTCGAGGCGGCTCAGGTCGCGGCGCCCGCGCATTCGCCTGGGGCGGCACGGTTCGAGACCAGCTACTGCCTCGACCTGCCGCCGGACACCGAGCTCGGCCGGTTGTGGGTGGAGGATCGCGGCATCGGCCATTTCGACGCCGAGGGCCGTCTCGTGCGGGTCGACGGCCTGCTGCGGCGGCTCTCCAGCGGACGCCCGGTGCGCGACGGTGCGGAAGGTGCACTCGCCGTACAGCCGGACCGCCAGCGCCTCGCCACGCTGCTGGAGCAGAACCTCGTCCGCGTGCTGGGCGAGGGCGGTGAGTTCGGCTTTGCGCTGATCGGGCTCGACCATCTCGGCCAGCTCAACGATGCCTATGGCTTCCACACCGCCGACGAAGTCATCGACATCATGTTCATGCGTCTGCGCGCGCGGATCGAGCCAAGCGACGAGCTGGCGCGCTTCTCGGGCAGCAAGTTCGGGCTGATCGTCAGGGGTCGGCCGATGGACGGCTTCGTCGGCGCGCTCGAGCAGATCGTCGCCTCGGTGAACGCGACGCCGCCGCGCACCAGCGCCGGCGCGGTCGCCGCCTCCGTCACCGCGGGTGGGCTGATCGCGCCGCGCCAGGCGCGCAGCGTGGAGGAGATCTTCGCCCGGGCCCAGGATGCGCTCCACAGCGCGCGCGAGGCGGTGCGCGGTGGCGTCGAGCTCTACGCGCCGAGCTTCGACCGCGCGGCGGAGCGGCGCGCCAACCTGCATTTCGCCGACGACATCGTCTCCGCGCTGGCCGACCGGCGGGTGTCGCTGGCGTTCCAGCCGATCGCCGAGGGCGTGAGCCGGCGTATCGCCTTCCATGAATGCCTGGTGCGGATCACCGGCCGCGACGGGCAGGTGTTCGACGGCGCCGCCATCATTCCCGCCGCGGACCGGTTCGGGCTCACCCGGCTGCTCGACCGCCGCTCGCTGGAACTGGCGCTGGCGGCGCTGACCGATGATCCCGAGCTGCGGCTCTCGGTCAACGTCTCGCCGGCCACCATCCATGACGGTGTCTGGCTGGAGCTGATGGAGGAGGGCGCGCAGGCGGGGCTTGCCGAGCGCGTGATCGTCGAGCTGACCGAGAGCGCGACCATCGCCGACATCGAGGCGATGCGCCGGCGGGTGCACTGGCTGCACAGCCTCGGCGCGCAGGTGGCGATGGACGATTTCGGCGCCGGCTACACCTCGTTCCGCAACCTGCGCCGGCTCGACGTCGATTATCTGAAGATCGACGGCAGCTTCATCTGCACCATGATGCAGTCGGCGGACGACCGGCACTTCGTGCGCTCGCTGCTGGAGCTCGCCGGCAATCTCGGCATCGAGACGGTCGCCGAATGGGTGATCGACGAGGCCACCGGCCGGCAGCTCGTCGACTGGGGCTGCACCTATCTTCAGGGCCAGCTCATCGGGCTCGCCAGCGAGCGCCCGATCCCGAACCCGCCGCCCGCGAGCTGAGCGGGCCGGCGCGCCGGAAGGGAAGGCGCCCGAACGCGGTCCCGCCTTGCCGCGCGCCTGTCGCCATCGGCGGAACGAACCGCCGGACGCCTGCCGGCGTCCGGCCGCTTCCGCTTCTATTCCTTGGGGGTCTCGCCCAGCTTGTCGAGGCGCTTCTGCATGTCGGCGACCTGGCGCTTCAACTCGTCGAAATCGTCCGGCTTGGCCGCCGCGGCGGCGGCCGGCGTGGCGGGCGTCGCTTCCTCGCCGCGGCCATTGGGCAGGAACATCTTGAAGGCGCGGTCGAAGATTTCCATGTTGCGCCGCACCTGATCCTCCATCACCCCGAAGCCGCCGACTCCGAAGGTCTTGGAGAACTGCTCGCGCAGGGTGGCCTGCTCCTTGGCGAAATTCTCGATCGACATGTCGAGGTATCGGGGAACCAGCATCTGCATGCTGTCACCGTAAAAACGGATGATCTGGCGCAGGAAGTTGATCGGCAGCAGATTCTGCCCCTTGCCTTCCTGCTCGAAGATGATCTGCGTCAGTACCGAATGCGTAATGTCTTCCGATGATTTGGCGTCGTAGACGACGAAGTCCTCACCGTTCTTGACCATCTGCGCCAGGTCTTCCAGCGTTACATAGGTGCTGGTGCCGGTATTGTAGAGACGGCGGTTCGCATATTTCTTGATGGTGACGGGTTCGTTGGATTTTGCCATTGTGATCCGGTCGCCTTGCTCGTTTCCCATTGAAAACTCTAGGACGTTTCAAATCCCCCGGCTACAGGATTGTGCAGGCGCTCTGACGCAGCGAACGGCATGGTCCGGTCGGCCTTCGGGCAATATTCGGCGCGGAATCTGCGGCGCCATTGACATGTGTCAGTTGCGCCAACAACGATGACGGCACATTTCAGAGGCGAACGGCGCGCCTGGCGACGATCGGCAGGCGCCGAGCCCGACCTAGCGGAGGACGTCATTCATGAAAGACGACATTGTCATCGTCGGCGCGGCGCGCACGCCGGTCGGCGCCTTCAACGGTGCGCTCTCGTCTCTGCCGGCCCACGAGCTGGGCAAGGTGGCGATCCAGGAAGCGCTGAACCGCGCCGGCGTCGCGCCCGACGAGGTGAGCGAGACGATCATGGGGCAGATCCTCACCGCGGGTGAGGGGCAGAACCCCGCGCGCCAGGCGTCGATCGCCGCCGGCATCCCGGTCGGCAGCCCGGCCTGGGGCGTGAACCAGCTCTGCGGCTCGGGCCTGCGCTCGGTCGCGCTCGGCTACCAGGCGCTGATGAACGGCGACAGCGAGATCGTCGTCGCCGGCGGCCAGGAATCGATGAGCCAGGCGCCGCACTGCGCGCATCTGCGCTCCGGCACCAAGATGGGCAGCCTCGAGATGGTCGACACCATGATCAAGGATGGCCTGTGGGACGCCTTCAACGGCTATCACATGGGCATGACGGCCGAGAACGTCGCGCGCCAGTGGCAGATCACCCGCGAGCAGCAGGACGAGTTCGCGGTCGGCTCGCAGAACAAGGCCGAGGCGGCGCAGAAGTCCGGGCGCTTCAAGGACGAGATCGCCCCGGTGACCATCTCCACCCGCAAGGGCGACATCGTGGTCGCCGACGACGAATATCCCCGCCACGGCGCCACGATCGACGCCATGGCCAAGCTGCGCCCGGCCTTCGCCAAGGACGGCACGGTGACCGCGGGCAACGCCTCGGGCATCAATGACGGCGCCGCGGCCATCGTGCTGATGACCGCCGCCAAGGCCGCCAGCGCCGGCAAGACGCCGCTGGCGCGCATCGTCTCCTGGGCGCAGGCGGGCGTCGATCCCTCGATCATGGGCACCGGGCCGATCCCGGCCTCGCGCCGCGCGCTGGAGAAGGCCGGCTGGAGCGCCGCCGACCTCGATCTGATCGAGGCCAATGAGGCCTTCGCCGCCCAGGCCTGCGCCGTGAACAAGGACCTCGGCTGGGACACCTCCAAGGTCAACGTCAATGGCGGGGCGATCGCGCTCGGCCATCCGATCGGCGCCTCCGGCGCGCGCGTGCTGACCACGCTGCTCTACGAGATGCAGAAGCGCGACGCCAAGAAGGCGCTCGCCACGCTTTGCATCGGCGGCGGCATGGGCATCGCCATGTGCGTCGAGCGCGACTGACGACGACCGGCCGCCCCTTATCGCCAGCGGGGCGGCCGTATCTCCCTTGGGAAAAGACGAGCGGGCTATGTACTAAACCCGTATCGTCGCTCAATAAAAACGACGTAGAAGCCGTCGTAGCTTTTGGGACGGAAACCAGAGGGGCGTGAGATGAGTCGAGTTGCGTTGGTCAGCGGCGGCACCCGTGGGATCGGGGCGGCCGTGTGCAAGGCCTTGAAGGCCGCCGGGTACAGCGTCGCCGCCAACTACGCCGGGAACGCTGAGGCGGCCGCCGCCTTCTCGGCCGAGACCGGGATCCCCACCTTCAAATGGGACGTGTCCGACTTCGAGGCCTGCAAGGCGGGCATCGCGCAGGTCACCGAACAGCTCGGCCCGGTCGAGGTGCTGGTCAACAATGCCGGCATCACCCGCGACGGCATGCTGCACAAGATGGGCCCCGAGCAGTGGCACTCGGTGATCAACACCAACCTCAATTCGGTGTTCAACATGTGCCGCAACGTGATCGAGGGCATGCGTGAGCGCGGCTTCGGCCGCATCGTGACGATCTCCTCGATCAACGGCCAGAAGGGTCAGATGGGGCAGACCAACTACTGCGCCGCCAAGGCGGGCGAGATCGGCTTCACCAAGGCGCTGGCGCAGGAGAACGCGATCAAGGGCATCACGGTGAACGCGATCTGCCCGGGCTATATCGGCACGGAGATGGTGCGCGCCATGCCGCAGGACGTGCTGGAGAAGCGGGTGCTGCCGCTGATCCCGACCGGCCGGCTCGGCGAGCCGGAAGAGGTCGCGCGCTGCGTGGTGTTCCTGGTCGCCGACGAGGCGGGCTTCATCACCGGCTCGACGCTGAGCGCCAATGGCGGCCAGTACATGAGCTGACGCCGGCGCTGGCGCCGGATCGCTGAGAGGCGGCGCGCGGCCGGCGGGCCGCCGGGGAGGGCGGCGTGAGCCCGCACGCCAGCCCTTGGCGCGGGTGAGCCCCTGCCTCCAGCCTGCGCGGGGCCGGGCGACCATCTTCGCGGATGCGCGCCCCGTCGAATTGGGCTAAGCGGGAGCCTCATTCCCGCTGCCGCATCCCATGTCCCGCAAAGCCGCCACCCTCACGGGCCTTACCGCCATCCTGCTCTGGTCGACGCTCGCGCTCGCCACCTCGGCGACCGGCGCCGTGCCGCCTTTCCTGCTGACCGCGCTCACCTTCGCCATCGGCGGCTCGGTCGGCCTGCTGGCGGGGCTGATGCGCGGGGTTGGGCTTGGCGTGTTCCGCCAGCCCTGGCCGGTCTGGCTGCACGGGGTGGGCGGGCTGTTCGGCTACCACTTCTTCTATTTCTCGGCGCTGAAGCTCGCCCCGCCGGCTGAGGCCGGGCTGATCGCCTATCTCTGGCCGCTGCTGATCGTCCTGCTCTCGGCCTTCCTGCCGGGCGAGCGGCTGCGCGTCGCCCATGTCGCGGGCGCGCTGATGGGGCTCGCGGGCACCGTCGTGCTGCTCGGCGCGCGCGCCGGCGGGCTCGGCTTCTCGCCGGACTATTTGCCCGGCTACGCGGCGGCGGGTGTGTGTGCGGTGGTGTGGTCGGTCTATTCGGTCGCCTCGCGCCGCTTCGAGAGCGTGCCGACCGAGGTCGTCGCCGGCTTCTGCCTCGCCACGGCGGTGCTCTCCGTACCGTGCCACCTGCTGTTCGAGCCGGCGATCTGGCCGAACGGGGCGCAGGAGTGGCTCGCCGTGCTGGCGCTCGGCATCGGCCCGGTCGGCATAGCCTTCTATACGTGGGACATCGGCATGAAGCGCGGCGACATCCGCCTGCTCGGCGTCGCCTCCTATGCGGCGCCGGTGCTGTCCACGCTGCTGCTGATCGCGGCCGGATTCGCCGCGGCGAGCTGGTCGCTGGCGCTCGCCTGCGCCCTCATCGTCGGCGGTGCGGCGGTGGCGACGCTGCTGGCGCGCCGCTGATCCTTAGCCCGGCGACCAGCCGGGCGCGGCGAGCTCGAAGCCGGCGAACTCGAAGCCGGGCGCGACCGTGCAGCCCACCAGCGTCCATTCGCCGAGGCTGCGCGCCGACTGCCAGGCGCCGTGCGGCACCACGCGCTGCGGCTCCTGCCCGTTGAGGAGGTCCGGCCCGAGCCGGTAGTTCACCGCCGGGTCGGCCTGGTCCTCGGCGATCAGCAATTCGAGCGGCGCGCCGGCGTACCAGTGCCAGATCTCGACCGCGTCGACGCGGTGCCAGTGCGAGGTCTCCCCCGCCGCGAGCAGGAAATAGATCGCGGTCGACACGGCGCGCCCCTCCGCCGTGCGGTGGGCGTCGCGGAAGGTCTCGCGGAAATGCCCGCCCTCGGGGTGCGGCTGGAGGCCGAGGCGGGCCACGATCTCGCGCGCGGTGAGGCCGGACAGGTCCATCGCTCAGCCCCGGAAGCTGTTCTTCAGGTTGCGCAGCTCGGTGAACACTGCGCCGGGGTCGGCGCCGGGCAGGCCGATGCGGGCGGCGAGCTCGGGATCGTCCGCCTTCATGAAGGGATTGGTCGCCTTCTCCGCGCCGATCGTGGTCGGCAGGGTCGGCTTGCCGGCGGCACGCAACTCCTCCACCTCCTTCAGCCGGGCGGCAAGGGCGGCGTTGTCCGGGTCGACGCTGGCGGCGAAGCGGGCGTTGGAGAGCGTGTATTCGTGCCCGCAATAGACCTTGATGTCGTCGGGCAGGGCGCGCAGGCGCAGCAGCGATTCCCACAGCACCGGCGGATCGCACTCGAAGGGGCGCCCGCAGCCCATGACGAAGAGCGTGTCGCCCGAGAACAGCAGGCGCTCGTCCTCGAACAGGAACACGATGTGGCCCTTGGTGTGGCCCGGCGTCTCCATCGCCCGCCCGACCAGGCCGCCGACCGCCACCGGGTCGCCGTCGACCAGGGTGAAGTCGAGCCCGGGGATCGAGTCGCGCTCGGCGCCGGGGCCGATCACGGTGGCGCCGAAGCGGGCTTTGAGCGCCTCGATGCCGGCGGTGTGGTCGGTGTGGTGATGGGTGACGAGAATATGGGTGAGGTCCCAGTTCTCGCGCTCCAGCGCCGCCAGGATCGGCGCCACTTCCGGGGCGTCCACCACGGCCGTTGCTTCTGTCGCGGGGTCGCGCAGCAGCACGGCGTAATTGTCGGCGAGGCAGGGGATCAGGCGCAGTTCGACAGGCATGTCACTCCTCGTGTCGGATGGGCGAGCAGGCCTTGGTTCTGCAGGCGAGGCGACGGAAGCGCCGCGCGGCGCTCCCGTCCATGCCCGCCATGATAATGCGAGCCGGGCCGGCCCGTCAGCGACATTCCTGCGCGGCGCGGTCGATCGCCGCGGTGACGCCGCTCAGCGAGTAGCGGTCGGTGGTCACGTTGCCGCGCGACGAGGTGCTCTTGAAGGTGAGGTCGCTGCCGCGCTTCATGGCATCGACGAGCTTGGCCTCCTCCGCGACGTTGCGCACCCAGGCGCCGGAGCCGCGGGTGTAGAGATCGAAGGCGGTGCCGCCGATGTCGATATTGGCGTCCGTGCCTTCCCTCAGCGGGAAGCCGACCACCACGCTGACCTCGTTCTTCACGTTCTCCGCGGTGCGGGTGCTGATGAAGAAGTAGGCCGGGTCGCGGTTCAGACCGGCCGGGAGCCGGGCCTTGGGCTGCGAAAGCGCATAGCAGATCTTGCCCTTGCCGCTGGTGTCCACATAGACACCCCAGTCGCCGAACTGGCCGACGAGTTTCGGCGCACCTTGAGCGCTGGCGCCGGTTGCGCCTACGAGTGCCAGAACCAAGCCGGCGAGTGCCGCGCGCACGATGCGTCGTGCCATGGTCTCTTCTCCCAAGTTGAGTTTTCGCCCCATGCGGGCGCAATCGATTCCCCAGACAAGCCGCTACAGGGATATCCGCCCGGTCGGCGGCTGTGAACCCTTCGAGCCGCAAACGAAGCGCTTTGCCGATCAAATGGCGGCGTGTTGGCGGCAAATCAACGATATGGTGAACGCCCTGTTAACGCTGGGGAATCGACGCTGAGCCCTTAGCGGGCGCGGATCCGGTCGAGCGCGGCGCGTGCCGCTTCCCGGTGGGCGGGGGTGACGTGGCCCGCCAGCATGTTCAGCGTCGCCGCGATCACGGCCGCGTCATCGGTGAATCCGAGGACGGGAAACAGGTCCGGAACGGCGTCGGTGGGCAGCAGGAAATAGGCGAGCGCGCCGAACAGAAGCACCCGCACACGGGTCGGCGTGGCGCTGTCGAGCGCGCAGTAATAAGCGGCCGTCGCCTCCTCGGCGAAGGGCAGGCGCGAGGCGCCGGAACCGAGCTTCTTCCAGAAGCCGGCGCGCACCTTGCGCTCATTGTCCTCGGCATCGCCGGTGGCGGCGTCGAAGTCGAAGGTCTCGTCGAAGGGCGTGGCCATCATCGTCTCCTCGGGGAAGAGATGGTCACATGCGCGCGCGTGTTCAATAGCGCGTCACATCAGCGGGTAGGCGGCCTCGACCCGGTAGGGGCCGCCACCGACGGAATCGCGCGAGGAGAACAGCACGAAGCGTGAGACCGGGAAGGCGGGGCTGCGGAAATAGCCGCGCAGGGCGAGATATTCCGCCACCTGCCGGGGCGCCACGTCGCGCAGCCGCGCCAGCGTGACGTGGGGGCGGAAGTTGCGCCCTTCCGGCGGCAGGCCGATGCGCTTCATCGCCCGCTCGTGCTCGGCCTGCAGGTCGGTCAACGCCTGGTTCGCCTTCACCCCGGCGAAGATGGCGCGCGGCTTGTGGTTGCCGAACTGGTCGACGCCGGCCAGCGTCACCTCGAAGCTGAAATGGTCGATCTCGTCCAGCGCCGCCGCCGCGTCGCGGGCGACGGCGTGGTCGACGTCGCCGATGAAGCGCAGGGTGACGTGGTAGAATTCCGGGCTTATCCAGCGCGCGCCGGGCAGGCCGCCGCGCAGCATCGACAGGCCTTCGGCGATGTCCGACGGAATTTCGAGGGCGGTGAAGAGCCGCGGCATGACCCCCTCCTTGCCATTTCCTGAGCGGAAATATGTGTGAATTGATACGGATTCGCCCGGCAAGGAAAAGGGGAAAATGCGGCGGCGCAGCAACCGGGCGCTACGCTCGCGTCTGCGCCATCCTGCGCCGCTGACGGGCGATGGCCGAATCTATATGGTGAACGCGATGAACGATTCGACCCCGGAGACCGAGAATCCCACCCCCGCCGAGACGCCGGCGGGTCCGGTCGCGTTCGCGACCATCGCCTCGCTCTACCGCTACCCGGTGAAGGGGCTGACGCCCGAGCGGCTGGAGGTGGTGGAGCTGGAGGCGGGGAGCTACTTTCCCGGCGACCGGCTCTACGCGATCGAGAACGGGCCATCCGGCTTCGTGCCGGAGGCGCCCGCGTTCCAGCCCAAGATCAAGTTCCTGATGCTGATGCGGAACGAGCGTCTCGCCGCGCTCGAGGCGCGCTTCGAGGACGCCACGCACGAGCTCTTCATCCGCCACGAGGGCGCGGAGGTGGTGCGCGGCAAGCTCGATACCGAGGCCGGGCGCGCGGCGATCGAGGCGTTCTTCCAGCGCTATTCGCGCTACGAGCTGCGCGGCGCGCCGAAGGTGCTGCCGGCGCCGGACAATTTCCGCTTCGTCGACACGACGGAGGGCTATGTCTCGCTGATCAACCTGGCGAGCTGCCGGGCTCTGGGCGAGATCGTCGGGGCGCCGGTCGATCCGCTGCGCTTCCGCGGCAATCTCTATCTCGATGGCCTCGAGCCGTGGGAGGAGTTCGACCTCGTCGGCCACACGATCGAGGTCGGCAACCATGTGCGGCTGAAGGTGACGCAGCGCATCTTCCGCTGCGCCGCCACCAATGTGGACCCGGCCACGGCCCGGCGCGACATGGATCTGCCGGGCACGCTGATGCGCAGCTTCGGGCACACCGACTGCGGCATCTTCGCCGAGATCGAGCAGGGCGGCCTGCTCGCCCAGGGCGACGAGGTACGGCTGCGGCTGTAAGGCGCGGCCCGGGGGCGGCGCGACGCTCCCGACATGAGGAAGTCCGGCCGAGCTGGACGTATCTCTCCGAGAGCAAAAGAGCCGGCTGGACCCGGCCTTGGCTCCCTGAAAACAGAAGGCCGGCCGAGACCGCCCAAGCCCTACCCGAATGCAAAAAGACCCGGCTGAGCCGGGCCCATATCTCCCAAAACAAAAGGCCCGGCCGAGCCGGGCCTTTGTCGTTTCACGGTATGGAGGCGGGAGGCGCGGACGGCGTGCGTGCCGCGCCTGTGACCCACTCACTCGCCGGCTTCTGCCGGCTCGTTGGCGTTCGTGGCCTCGCCCGTCTCGCCATCGGCGCGGCGGTAGCGGCGGCGACGGGTGCGCGGGGCGCGGGCCGCTTCCTCGCCTTCCTCGGCCGGGGCTTCCGGCGCGGGAGCGGCGGCGGCCGCGGTCTTGCGGGTCCGGCGGGGCGCGGGTGCCGGGGCTACCTCGGCGGCGGGTTCGGCGCGGGCCTCGGCCTTGGCCGGCTCGGGAGCCTCGCTGCGGGGCGCCGCCTCGGTCCGGGCGGCCGGCTGGCTGTCGTCCGACCCGTGCGGGCCGGCGCCGTTCGCGGCACCCGTGCTCTGGGTGATGAAGGCGGGAAGCCCGATCTCGGATTCGACCTCCGGGCCGAGCCGCGGCTGCGGCTGCTGGCCGGGGTCGCGATAGGGCTCGCTATTGTTCTCGCGCGGCTCGCGATAGGGGCGGTTGTCGCGGTTCCAGCGGCCTCCGCGCTGCTCGCCCGCCGCACGCTCCTCGCGGCCACCTTCGTCGCGGCCACGATCGTCACGGCCACGCTCGTCACGACCGCGATCCTCGCGCCCGTCCCGGCGGTCCTGATTGCGCTCGTGGCCGCCGCGCTCGCGATTGTCGCGCCGGTCGCGGAAGAAGTCGCGCTGGTTCTCGCGCTGATTGCCCTCGCGCTGGTGCTGCGGCTCGCGGGACTGGAAGGCGGGCTGGACGTCGCCGCCGCCGGCTTCCTCGTTCTCGTCGAACTCGTCATCCTCGTCCGAGCGCTGGAAGGACTGCGCCGTAACGCCGAACTGCGCCTGGACCGCCGCGATGATGCGATAATAGTGCTCGGCGTGCTGCAGGTAGTTCTCAGCCGCCACCGGGTCTCCGGAAGCCTGAGCGTCGCGCGCGAGCTGCTGGTACTTCTCGACGATGGTCTGGGCGGTACCGCGCACCTTCACATCGGGGCCGTTCGACTCATAGACGCGCGTAAGCGGATTCTGGCTGCGCCGGTTGTTGTTGCGGCCCCGCATACGCTTCTGCTGATTGTTATTTCGCATCGAGCTAGTCTCTGGTGCCGGTACGGCGCCTGCCGGATCATTCCGGGTCGGCGCAGGTACGGGCGTGTCAATCGCCGTAAAAGCCGTCGTCCTCGTCTCCTCCGGAAAAAGCCCGGAACGGGCTACCATCGAAGATGCCGGAACGGCGGAATCGTCGTCCATATGTCGTCGCAGACCGGGTCAGGCCGGGCCGGTGGCCGCGGCAAGTCCCGCTGGTCGCGACGACCATCGGACCTCGTGCCATGGGAACGCATCCTTGAGGATGCTCCGCCACCGCCTTGCGATGACGTTCGATTCCGGTCGACGATCATCCGACCGAGAATTCGGCCGACGCTTCCTGCGCGCCGGGCCGACCCCATGCTTCATCGTGCAACCAAGGCCGCACCGACAAACCTGTGAAGCATTCACCCGTAAAGACACCAACCGCGCTGCCCCAGCGCTGCTGTCAGACGTGACCTGGATCACTCAAGAGAGCGACCGCCGATCGAACATATCTGCCAGGTGATGTCTCGGGTCGATTCCTGTCGAGGACACTAATCGGTTCGATACGGCCTTCCAAGCCCTTTTTTGCCGCACCGCCCATAAACTCAGCGGGCCAGGGTCACGAGTGCGCGTGCGATCCCGGCGAGATCGCGTCGGGCGGGGCCGTCGGCAGGCAGACCCCGCGCAGCAAGGAGTTCGGCCACCGCCGCCTCCTGTCCGATCCCGAGTTCGAGTATCGCGCGCCCGCCGGGCACGAGCAGGCCGGGCAGGGCATCGGCGATGGCGCGGTAGGCATCTAGCCCCTCCGGTCCGCCATCAAGAGCGAGATGGGGATCGTGCGCGCGGACCGCAATATCGAGCCCGCCGATTTCCGCACCTGCGATATAGGGCGGGTTGGAGACGACGAGGTCGAACCGGGCGCCGAGCGCCCCGGCCCAGCGCCCGACCAGCACCGCCGCGCGCGAGGCGAAGCCGAGCCGGGCGAGGTTCTCCCGCGCCTGCCGTGCCGCACCCTCCGACAGGTCGACGCCGACGCCTGTGGCGTTTGGGTATTCGGCGAGCAGCGCGGCGAGGATCGCCCCCGAGCCGGTGCCGAGATCGAGCAGGCGCAGCGGCGCGGCCCGGTCCGGGAAGACTTCGAGCGCCGCCTCGATGAGGGTCTCGGTCTCCGGCCGCGGCACCAGCGTCTGAGGCGAGAGGGCGAAGTCGAGGCTCCAGAACTCGCGCGTGCCTGTCAGCCGCGCCAGCGGCTCGCCCGCCGCCCGGCGGTTGGTCCATGTGCGCAGCTTCTCGGCGTCGGCAGCAGTGACGGGGGCGTCGGCGCGGGCGATGAGGTCGAGATCGGAGAGGCCGAGGGCGGCGCGCATCAGGTGGCGGGCCTCGCGCCCGGGATTTTCGATGCCCGCCGCCTCGAGACGGCGCACCGTGTCGCCGAGCAGGTCGGCGCGGGAGTTCACCGCCGCGTCCTCACCGTTCGCCCCAGCCGGCCGATTCGGCCTCCGCCAGCAGCGCGGCCTGGTATTCGGTGGTCAGCGCGTCGACCAGTTCGCCCAGCCCGTCGCCGGCGAGGATGTCCGGCAGCTTGTGCAGGGTGAGGCCGATGCGGTGATCGGTCACGCGGCCCTGCGGGAAGTTGTAGGTGCGGATGCGCTCGGAGCGGTCGCCCGAGCCGACCTGCACCTTGCGCTCGCTGGCGCGGGCGCTATCGCGCTTCTCGCGCTCGGCCTCGTAGAGCTTGGCGCGCAGCAGCGCCATGGCCCGGGCCTTGTTCTTGTGCTGGGAGCGCTCGTCCTGCACCGCGACCACCACGCCGGTGGGAAGGTGGGTGATGCGCACCGCGCTCTCGGTCTTGTTCACGTGCTGGCCGCCGGCGCCGGACGCGCGGAACACGTCGATGCGCAGATCCGCCTCGTTGATGTCGACGTCGACCTCCTCCACCTCCGGCAGCACCGCGACGGTGGCGGCGGAGGTGTGGATGCGCCCGGAAGCCTCGGTCTCGGGCACGCGCTGCACGCGGTGGACACCGGATTCGAACTTCAGCTTCGCATAGGCGCCGCGTCCATGGAGGGCGGCGACAATCTCCTTGAAGCCGCCGGCCGCGCCCTCGGTGAGCGAGAGCACCTCAACCGACCAGCCGTTGAGCGCGGCGAAGCGCTCATACATGCGGAACAGGTCGCCGGCGAACAGCGCCGCCTCGTCGCCGCCGGTGCCGGCGCGAACCTCGAGGATGACGCCGCGCTCGTCCATCGCGTCCTTGGGCAGCAGGGCGAGCCGCACCTCGTAGGCCAGCGCCTCGACCTTCTCCTCGAGCTCGGCGGCCTCCTCCTCGGCGAGGTCGGCCATCTCGCGGTCGGTCAAAGCGTCCTCGGCGAGGGCGCGCGCGTCGCGAAGCTCGCGCTGGGCGGCGCGCAGCGCCTTGACGCTGGCGACGAGCGGGGCGAGGTCGGCGAATTCGCGCGACAGCCGCACGAAGCTGTCCGCGTCCGGCGTGCCGGAGAGGGCATGCTCGATCTCGGCATGGCGCGCGAGAAGCTGGTCGAGCCGGGCGTCGGGCAGTTCAGTCACGGCAATCACCGATGGTCACAGCGGCAGGCCGTTCTTCTCGGCGAACGACTTGAGCAGGGGCCGCAGAGTGGCGGGCTCCGCCGCGCTGTCGAGCAGCGGCGCGACGAGCGCCGAGACGGCGGCCAGATCGAGCTGCAGCAGCATCGCCTTCACCGGGCCGTAGGCGGCCGGCGAGAGCGAGAGCTTGCGATAGCCGATGGCCACCAGCGCCAGCGCCTCCAGCGGGCGCGAGGCGAGCTCGCCGCACAGCGTCACCTGCTTGCCGAAGGTGTTCGCCTTGTCGGCGATCAGCTTCAGCGCGCGCATGGAGGGCGGGGCCAGCGGGTCGAAGCGGTCCGCGACGCGGGCATTGCCGCGATCGGCCGCGTAGAGGAACTGCACGAGGTCGTTGGAGCCGACCGAGGCGAAGTCCACCCGCGCGAAAAGCTGGTCGAGCTGGAACAGCAGCGCCGGCACTTCCAGCATCACGCCGATCAGCACCCGCTCGGGCAGGCCGTGGCCGTGGCGGCGCAGATGGGTGAGCTCGCGCTCGACGATGTGGCGCGCCTTGTCGAATTCCTCGACCGCCGAGACCATGGGGAAGATGAGCCGCAGCTCGCGCCCGGTGGCGGCGCGCAGCAGCGCGCGGATCTGGCTGCGCAGCAGGCCGGGCCGGTCGAGGCCGAGGCGGATGGCGCGCCAGCCGAGGGCCGGGTTCTCCTCCTCGATGGCGCGCATATAGGGCAGCACCTTGTCGCCGCCGATGTCGAGCGTGCGGAACACGACCGGCCGGTCCTCCGCCGCGTCGAGCACCGCGCGGTAGAGCTTGAGCTGCTCGTTGGTGCGCGGGAAGGCGGAGGCGATCATGAACTGGAGCTCGGTGCGGAACAGGCCGATGCCCGCCGCGCCGGTTTCCTCGATATGCGGCAGGTCGACCAGCAGGCCGGCGTTCAGGTGCAGCTCGATCGGCACCCCGTCGCGGGTGACGCAGGGCACGTCGCGCAGCGCGGCATACTGTTCCAGCCGCTTGGCGCGGAAGCGCACCTTCTCGACATAGGCCTCCTCGACATCGGAGGGCGGGCGCACATGCGCCTCGCCGGAGACGCCGTCGACGATGATCGCGTCGCCCGCGTCGACCAGCCCGACGATGTTCTCCACATGGCCGACCGCGGCGATGCCGAGCGCGCGGGCGACGATGGTGAGGTGGCTCGTCGCCGCGCCTTCCTCCAGCACCATGCCGCGGATGCGGGTGCGGTCGTAGTCGAGCAGCGCCGCCGGGCTCATGTTGCGGGCGACGATGATGGCGTTCTCGGGCAGCGACATATGCTCCGGCCCGGAGCTGCGCCCGGCGAGCTGGCGCAGCAGGCGGTTCGCCAGGTCGTCGAGGTCGTGCATGCGCTCGCGCAGATACGGGTCGGTCATGCGCAGCATGCGCGCGCGGGTGTCCGACTGCACGCGCTCGACCGCGCCCTCGGCGGTGAGGCCGGTCATCACCGCCTCGCGCATGCGCGCGATCCAGCCCCGGTCGTGGGCGAACATGCGGTAGGCCTCGAGGATCTCGCGATGCTCGCCCACCCGCGCTACGCCCTCGTCCTCCAGCATGTTGTCGATGGAGGAGCGCAGCGTCTCGATCGCGTCGTCGAGGCGGTTCAATTCGCCCGGCAGGTCGTCGGCGATGACCTTGGTCACCTCGATTCGCGGCTCGTGCAGCACCACGTGGCCGAGGCCGATGCCTTCCGACAGCGCGAGGCCCGACAGGTGCAGCGGGCGGCGGGCGGCGGGCTCGGCGCCCGGCGGGGCCAGCGCGGTGAGCTCGCCCGAGGCGATGATCTCGGCGAGCACCATCGCCGTGGTCTGCAGCGCCTCGATCTCCTCCTCGGTATAGGTGCGGCGGGCGCGGTTCTGCACCACCAGCACGCCGAGCGTGTTGCCAGCGCGCAGGATCGGCACGCCGAGGAAGGAGTGGTAGATCTCCTCGCCTGTTTCCGGACGGTAGGAATAGGCGGGGTGGGCCTGCGCGTTCGACAGGCTGATCGGCTCCGCCTCGCGCGCCACGGTGCCGACGAGGCCCTCGTCGATGCGCATGACGGTGAGATGGACCGCGGTGCGGTTCAGGCCTTCGGTGGCGTAGAGCTCGAGCGTGCCGTCGACGCGCAGCACGTAGACCGAGCACACCTCGGCCACCATGTTCGCCGCGATCAGAACCACGATCTTGTCGAGGCGGTCCTGCGCGCTGACCGGCTCCGCCATGACCTCGCGGAGACGCCTCAATAGCACGCGCGGGCCGCCGAGCGCGCCACGCATGGGCCGTCCTCGGTTTCCGGGAGCCGCTCCCCGGATCGGTGTCGTCAAGGCGCGGGATCGAGCAGGCTCGCTGCCGCGCCGGCTTGCCCGAGCCTCCCGCCCGGGCCTTTCGCCCGAGCCTCCTGCTCAGGCCTCGCGCCTGAAGCTCAGGCGTCGAGCCCGTATACCGAATGGAGCGTTCGAACGGCAAGCTCGGTATAGGCCGCGTCGATCAGGACCGAGATCTTGATCTCCGAGGTCGAGATGGCGCGGATGTTGATCCCGCGCTCCGACAGGGCCTTGAAGGCCCGCGCCGCGACGCCCGCATGGCTGCGCATGCCGATGCCGATGATCGAGATCTTCACCACGTCGGTCGCACCCTCGACGCTGCCGTAGCCAATCTCCTCGCGCACGCCGGCCAGCGCGGCCTTGGCGCGCTCGAAATCGGTCGAGGGCACGGTGAAGGTGATGTCGGTGAAGCCCTCGGCCGAGATGTTCTGCACGATCATGTCGACGTTGATGTTGGCGTCGGCGAGCGGCACGAACACGTTCGCGGCGATGCCGGGCTTGTCGGGCACGTGCCGGATGCTGACCTGTGCCTCGTCCCGCGCGAAGGCGATGCCGGTGACGACTTCACTCTCCACGATTTCCTCCTCGTCGCAGATCAGGGTGCCGGGCGGATCGCCGGCGGTCTTCAGTTCCGGCGCGTCCGGATCGGTGAAGCTGGAGCGCACGAAGGTGCGCACCTTGTGGACCATGGCCATCTCGACCGAGCGCACCTGCAGCACCTTGGCGCCGAGGGAGGCCATCTCCAGCATCTCCTCGAAGGCGATCTTGTCCAGCCGCCGGGCCTTCGGGACGATGCGCGGGTCGGTGGTGTAGACGCCGTCGACGTCGGTGTAGATGTCGCAGCGGTCGGCCTTGATGCCGGCGGCGACCGCCACCGCGCTGGTATCCGAGCCGCCGCGCCCGAGCGTGGCGATGCGCCCGGTGGCCTCGTGGATGCCCTGGAAGCCGGCGATGACGGCGACCTCGCCGCGGGCGAAGCCCTTGACGATCTCGTCGCCATTGACCGACAGGATTCGCGCCGAGCCATGGGCCTCATCGGTGGCGATGGGAAGCTGCCAGCCCTGCCAGGAACGGGCCGGCACGCCCATCTCCTGCAGCGCGATCGCCAGCAGGCCGGACGTCACCTGCTCGCCGGAGGCGACGATGGCGTCGTATTCGCGCGAATCGTACAGGCTCGAGGTCTCGCGGCACCAGGCGACGAGCTCGTTGGTCTTGCCGGCCATGGCGGAGACGACCACCGCCACCTGATTGCCGGCCTCGATCTCCCGTTTGACGTGCCGCGCGACGTTGCGAATGCGCTCGATGTTGGCGACCGAGGTGCCGCCGAACTTCATCACCAGACGTGCCATTGCGGGAAACCGTAACCGTATTCTATGGACGGCCGGGCAAGACAGGTGGGCTCCCGGCCAAAAAGGCGCGTATACATATCGACGTCGCGTCCGGCCCGCAACGGTGCCGCGCGCGCTTGGAACGCTTATCGAAAGAGGACCGGCGGACGGCCCGCTCGAAGGCCCGGGACCGGGAACAGGACCATGCAGAACAGCGCCGCCCACACATCGACCGTCGATCCGGCCGAGGTCGAACGCTTCGCCGCGCTGGCGGAGGAGTGGTGGAATCCGCGCGGCAAGATGCGGGTGCTGCACAAGTTCAACCCGGTGCGGCTGGCCTATCTGCGCGAGATGCTGGTGGCCCATTTCGGCCGCGACCCGAAGGCGATCCGGCCGCTGGACGGGCTGCGGCTGATCGACATCGGCTGCGGGGGCGGCCTTTTGAGCGAGCCGCTGGCCCGCATGGGGGCCGATGTGGTCGGCATCGACCCGGCCGAGCGCAATACCCGCATCGCCGCCCTGCACGCGCAGGAGAGCGGCGTGCCGGTGGACTACCGCGCCACCACCGCCGAGGAGATGGCGGAAGCGGGCGAGCGCTTCGACGTCGTGCTGTGCATGGAGGTGGTGGAGCACGTGGCCGATGTTGGCCTGTTCATCGCCAGCGCCGCCTCGATGGTGAAGCCGGGCGGGCTGATGGTGGCGGCGACGCTCAACCGCACCAAGCGCTCCTTCGCGCTGGCCATCGTCGGCGCGGAATACGTGCTCGGCTGGCTGCCGCGCGGCACGCATGACTGGAACAGGTTCGTGACCCCCGAGGAACTCAAGGCGGCGCTGAAGGCGGGCGGGCTGAGCGTGACGGACCGCACCGGCGTCGTGTTCAACCCGCTGGCCGATAGCTGGCGCCTGTCGGGCGATCTGTCGGTGAACTACATGATGGCGGGCGCGCGGGCGGCCGACTGAGGTCCCGCCCGCAGCCGATCCGGCGCCGTCCCGGGGGCGGGATGCATGGGGGCGAAAAATCCTGCGCTTGACCTGCCTCAACGCCCCTTCCGTTGCCGATGGGCAACACTACATGAGCAGGGACGGATCGCCGCAACGGGGTCCGTTACGGCGGCCGGGATACGGGCGCCGTCGTCCCGAATGACCGTCCGCGCCTCCCCGAGGGCGGATGTGGGGCCAGGAGGCACAGAACATGAATTTCGACACCTACACCGAGCGCTCGCGTGGATTCGTGCAGTCGGCGCAGTCGCTTGCGCTGCGTGAAGGCCACCAGCAGTTCACCCCCGAGCACCTGCTCAAGGTGCTGCTCGACGACCCGGAGGGCCTGTGCGCCGGGCTGATCAGCCGCTCGGGCGGCGATCCGCGCATGGTGCTGGCCGATACCGAGGCCGCCCTCGCCAAGCTGCCCAAGGTGGGCGGTTCGGGGGCCGGGCAGGTCTACCTCGCGCCCGCGCTGGCGCGCGTGTTCGACGCCGCCGAGCAGGCGGCGAAGAAGGCGGGCGACGGCTATGTCACCGTCGAGCGGCTGCTGCTCGCGCTGGCGCTGGAGAAGGACAGCGAGGCGGGCAAGATCCTCGCCAAGGCCGGTGCCACCCCGCAGAAGATCAACACCGCCATCGAGGCGTTGCGCAAGGGCCGCACGGCCGACAGCGCGACCGCCGAGAACGCCTATGACGCGCTGAAGAAATATGCCCGCGACCTCACCGAGGCGGCCCGCGAGGGCAAGCTCGACCCGGTGATCGGCCGCGACGAGGAGATTCGCCGCACCATCCAGGTGCTCTCGCGCCGGACCAAGAACAACCCTGTGCTGATCGGCGAGCCGGGCGTCGGAAAGACCGCGATCGTCGAGGGTCTGGCGCTGCGCATCGTTGATGGCGACGTGCCCGAGAGCCTGCGAGACAAGAGCCTGCTGGCGCTCGATATGGGTGCGCTGATCGCGGGCGCGAAGTATCGCGGCGAGTTCGAGGAGCGGCTGAAGAGCGTGCTTTCCGAGGTGCAGGCGGCCGAAGGCGGCATCATCCTGTTCATCGACGAGATGCACACGCTGGTCGGCGCCGGCAAGACCGACGGCGCGATGGACGCCTCGAACCTGCTCAAGCCCGCTCTGGCGCGCGGCGAACTGCACTGCGTCGGCGCGACCACGCTCGACGAGTACCGCAAGCATGTGGAGAAGGACGCCGCGCTGGCGCGCCGCTTCCAGCCCGTCTTCGTCAACGAGCCGTCGGTGGAGGACACCGTCTCCATCCTGCGCGGCATCAAGGAGAAGTACGAGCTGCACCACGGCGTGCGCATCACCGACTCGGCGCTGGTGGCGGCAGCGACGCTGTCGAACCGCTACATCACCGACCGCTTCCTGCCCGACAAGGCGATCGACCTCGTGGACGAGGCGGCCTCGCGCCTGCGCATGCAGGTCGATTCCAAGCCCGAGGAGCTGGATTCGATCGACCGCGAGATCGTGCGCCTGCGCATCGAGCAGGAGGCGCTGAAGAAGGAGCACGACGCGGGCTCGAAGGACCGGCTGAGGAAGCTCGAGAAGGAGCTCGCCGATCTCGAGGAGCAGTCGGCCGCGCTCACCTCGCGCTGGAAGGCGGAGAAGGAGAAGCTCGGCGACGCGCAGAAGATCAAGAGCGACCTCGAGAAGGCGCGCGCCGACCTCGCCATCGCCCAGCGCAGCGGCGAGTACCAGAAGGCGGGCGAGCTCGCTTATGGCACCATCCCCGCGCTGGAGAAGAAGCTCGCCGCGCTGGAGACGCAGGAACTCGCCGCCGAGGTGAAGGCCGGCTCGATGGTCGAGGAGGCGGTGACGCCCGACCACATCGCCGGCGTCGTCTCGCGCTGGACCGGCGTGCCGGTCGACAAGATGCTGGAGGGCGAGAAGGAGAAGCTGCTGCGCATGGAGGAGGTGCTCGCCACGCGCGTCATCGGCCAGAAGGAGGCCGTGGAGGCCGTCTCGACCGCGGTACGCCGCGCGCGGGCGGGCCTGCAGGACCCCAACCGGCCGATCGGCTCGTTCATCTTCCTCGGCCCCACCGGCGTCGGCAAGACCGAGCTGACCAAGGCGCTCGCGGCCTTCCTGTTCGACGACGACACCGCGATGGTGCGGCTCGACATGTCGGAATACATGGAGAAGCACTCCGTGGCCCGGCTGATCGGCGCGCCTCCCGGCTATGTCGGCTATGAGGAGGGCGGAGCGCTCACCGAGGCGGTGCGGCGCCGGCCCTATCAGGTGGTGCTGTTCGACGAGATCGAGAAGGCGCATCCGGACGTGTTCAACGTGCTCCTTCAGGTGCTCGACGACGGGCGCCTGACTGACGGGCAGGGCCGCACGGTCGACTTCCGCAACACGCTGATCATCATGACCTCGAACCTCGGGGCCGAGTTCCTGGTGAACCAGCCGGAAGGCCAGGACACCGACGCGGTGCGCGAGGAGGTCATGACGGTGGTGCGCTCGCACTTCCGGCCGGAGTTCCTCAACCGCGTGGACGAGATCGTGCTGTTCCACCGGCTCCGCCGCGAGCAGATGGGCGCGATCGTCGACATCCAGGTCAAGCGGCTCGACAAGCTGCTGGAGGAGCGCAAGATCACGCTCGACATCACCCCGGAGGCGCGGGACTTCCTGGCCGAGAAGGGCTACGACCCGGCCTATGGCGCGCGCCCGCTGAAGAGGGTGATGCAGAAGCTGCTGCAGGACCCGCTGGCCGGCCGCATCCTCGCCGGCACGGTGAAGGACGGGGACGTGGTGGTGGTCGAGCGCGGCAAGGACGAACTGCTGTTCGACACCCGTCCCGGCGTGGTCGAGGAAGCGGCCTGACCGGCTGCGCGGAAACCGTGCGAGAAAATGAAAGGGCGCCCTGCGGGGCGCCCTTTTTCGTTCGGCATGACCTTCGGCGTCGCCGCTTGGCCCGACCCGCGCGCTCCACGATGGTGCATGGCGAGGGGCGGGCGCGGCGGGGCTCAGTTCTGTGCCAGCAGCGCGTCGAGCTCGGGGCGGAAGGAGCCGGAGATTTCCGGATTGTCCAGCGCATAGGCGACGTTGGCCATCAGGAAGCCGAGCTTCGAGCCGCAGTCATAGATCGAGCCGTCGAAGGTGACGCTGTAGAAATCCTGCTTCTGGGCCAGCTTGAGCATGGAATCGGTGAGCTGGATCTCGTTGCCGGCGCCGCGCTCCTGGCTGGCCAGCAGGTCGAAGATCTCCGGCTGCAGGATGTAGCGGCCGGAGATGGCGAGGTTGGACGGCGCGACGTCCTTCTTCGGCTTCTCGACCATGCCGGCGACCTTGTGCACGCCTTCGGCCATCTCGTTGCCGAGGGCGACGATGCCGTACTGCTCGGTCTGCTCGGGCGGGACCTCGTAGACGGCGATGTGGTTGCCGCCGCCGGTCTTGGCATAGGCATCGACCATCTGCGCGAGGCAGCCGGTGCCGTTGCGCGGCTTGTGCAGCATGTCGGGCAGCAGCAGGGCGAAGGGCTCGTTGCCGATCAGGTCGCGCGCGCACCACACGGCGTGGCCGAGGCCGAGCGGAAGCTGCTGGCGGGTGAAGCTGGTCGCCCCCGGCCCCATGGTCTCGCGCTTCAGCATGTCGAGCATCTGCGTCTTGCCGCGGTCCTTCAGCGTCTCCTCCAGCTCGTACTGGCGGTCGAAATGGTCTTCGATGACGCCCTTGTTACGGCCGGTGACGAAGACGATGTGCTCGATGCCGGCGGCGCGGGCCTCGTCGACGACATGCTGGACGACCGGGCGATCGACCACCGTCAGCATTTCTTTCGGGACCGCCTTCGTTGCGGGCAGGAACCGGGTGCCGAGGCCGGCTACCGGCAGGATCGCTTTGCGGATTTGACTGGCCATATGAACGTGTTGCCGCTTTCGATTGCACAATGGATAGGTGAGTGGCGCCGAAGGTCTAGCGCCCCAAGCTTAGCGTCTTCCTTACGGAGAGAACACAGTCACTAACGCGTTTGCGGCGATTAGGTGCCGCAGTGCGGCGTGGCCCGCCCGCGCCACTTCAGGCGCGGACCGGCGCGTGCGGAACGCATATTCCCCATGGGAAATTTGATCGCGTTAAGCCGACTGAAACCATGATGCCTCCCTAATCCGGCCTCGGCCTCGCGTTAGGGTATGCGTTATGAGTTTTAGCCCGCTTCATGGCCGGCGCCCGGCCGGCGGTTCTGCTGCCGGTACGATGCTGGCCGGTTCAATGCTCCTCTGTCTGGGTCTCGCCGGCTGTGCGTCGCCCGACGACATTACCGGTTCGCTGACGGATTCCTCGCCGATGGCGGTGCGCACCGCGGCCGCCTCGCCGGCGCCGCGCGCGGCGCCGCCGCCGGCCTCGCACGCGTCGTCCTCCCAGGCTTCCGCGCCCGCCGCGACGCATCCGGCGATGACGCCGGCCGCGCTCGCGCGCGACGAGCGCAATTTCAGCGCCTGCATCGCCGCCCTGGAACCCCGGGCGCGGGCGAAGGGCGTGTCGGCGGCGGGCTTCCGCCGCTACACGGCCGGGCTGAAGCCCGACATGGACATCATGAAGAAGCTGGAGACCCAGCCGGAATTCTCCCGCACCGCCGGCGACTATGTCGACATGCTGGTGTCCGAGACCCGCATCCGCAAGGGCCGCGAGGCGATGGCCGCGCACGCCCAGGTGTTCGACGCGGTGGGCCGCACCTATGGCGTCGACCCCTATGTGGTGGCGGCGATCTGGGGCATCGAGACCAATTACGGCGGCGCGCGCGGTTCCTATCCGGTGATCGAGGCGACGGGCACGCTCGCCTGCGTCGGCCGCCGCAAGGCCTATTTCCGGGATGAGTTCATCGCCGCGCTGCGCATCGTCGACCGCGGCGACATTCCCGAGAGCCATCTGAAGGGTTCGTGGGCCGGCGCCTTCGGCCTGACCCAGTTCATGCCGACCGCGTTCCAGCGCGACGCGGTGGACTTCGACGGCGACGGGCACCGCAACGTGGTCGATTCCGTCGCCGACGCCATGGGCTCCACCGCGCACAAGCTGAAGCGCGGCGGCTGGCGCCCGGGCATGAGCTGGGGCTACGAGGTCGTGCTGCCGCGCAGCTTCGACTACATGCTGGCCGACAAGCACCGGCGCAAGACCATGCGCGAATGGTGGGCGCTCGGCGTGCGGCGGCCCGAGGGGCGGCCGATGCCGAATGCGAGCGAGACCGCCTATCTGCTGCTGCCGGCGGGCGCCAAGGGGCCGGCCTTCCTGATGACCGACAATTTCAAGGCCATCCTCAGCTACAACCCTTCCGACTCCTACGCGCTGGCGATCGGCCATCTGGCGGACCGGATCCGCGGCGGCGACGGCTTCGTGCAGCCCTGGCCGGACGACATGCGCGCGCTCTCGCGCACCGAGCGCACGGAGCTTCAGCAGCGCCTCGCCTCGCGCGGCTATGATGTCGGCCCGGCCGACGGCGTGCTCGGCTCGAGCACGCGCAGCGCGGTGCGCGAGTATCAGGTGCGGGTCGGCATGCTGCCCGACGGCATGGCCACCGGCGAGGTGCTCGACAGCCTGCGCTCGGGCGGCACCTGAGCGCGGCCCGCGGCCGGCACTCCGGCCGAGAGGACTTGAAACGGCCGCGATAATGGTCCACCGCTTCAGCCCGGAACGGGCATCGGAAGGCGCACCATGGCGAGACGGCCGGACAGGCGAGGGGTGAGGCTGGGCGTGTGGGCGCTGGCTCTGGCCGGTGCGCTGCTGGCCGGCCCTGCCTTCGACGGCCCGGTGCCCGCCCGCGCGCAGAGCGACTGGTTCCGCCCGCCGGGCAATGTCGGGAACCAGCCGGCGCGCCAGCAGCAGCGCCAGCCCGCGCGCCAGCGCCAGCAGCTTCCCCCGCCGCCGCGCCAGAAGAAGGTCTGGTCGCCGTTCCAGCCGCTGATCGACCTGTTCAGCCCCTCGACCCCGCGCACCGCCGCGCCGAGCCAGCCGCGCTACGTGCCCTCGGCCCCGGCGCAGCAGCGCGCCGCCCCGGCGATCGAGCAGCCCTCCGAGCCGCGCGGCCAGGTCTACGCCTCCGCCGACGAGGCGCGGAAGGATTCCGACACGTTTTCGCAGTTCGTGCTGGTGATGGGCGACGAATACGCCGACCCGCTGGCGCAGGGCCTCGCCGACGCCTTCGCCTCCGATCGCGAGACGGTGGCGGTGGTCGGCAAGACCGAGAAGGGCTCCGGCCTCGGGCCGCAGAGCGGCTTCGACTGGGCCGGCTCGGCGCGCCAGATCGCCACCGCCTCGCAGGCCAATATCGTGGTCGTGTTCGCCGGCATGAACGACCTCAAGCCGATCGACGATCCCGCCGGGCGGGCCGAGGTGCTCGACGAGCGCTGGCAGAACATCTATGGCCGCCGGCTCGACGAGTTCCTGCTCGGCCTCAAGCTCTATGGCCGGCCGGTGGTGATGGTCGGGCTGCCGCCGGTCGAGGACGGGCCGCTCAACGAGCGCGTGACCAAGCTCAACGCCCTCATCAAGGAGCATGTCGAGCGCGCCGGCCTGATCTATGCCGACGTGACGGACGGCTTCGTCGACGAGGATGGCAAGTTCATGATGTCGGGCCCCGATGTCGACGGCCAGCGCCGGCGCCTGCGCGATTCCGACGGCGTGGGCTTCACCCGCGCGGGCGGGCGCAAGCTCGCCTTCTTCGTCGACAAGGAGCTCGACCACCTGCTGGTCGATCCCGCCGATCCGGCCGCTGCCGCGCTCAGCGCCGCCGCGGCGCGGCCCTCCATCATCCTGCTCACCGGCGGCACCTCGGCGGGCGCGCGTGTGCTGGCCGGCGCGCCGGGTACGACGCCGGCCGCGACCCCCGCCGCGGACGAGGGCGAGCCGGAGCCGGCACGGGTGCTGGTCAGCGGTGCGGCGCTGCCCTCGGTGACCGGGCGCACCGACGATTTCCGCTGGCCGGCCGGTTCGCCGACGCAGCCGGCGGCCGCCGTACCCTCGGCGGCCGGGACGAGCACGGCGGCGCCTTCCAGCGGGGCTCCCGCGAGCGCGGCTCCCGCCCCGGCGCCGGCCGCGACGCCCTGAGCGGCCTTCCGCGCATCGGAAAGCGTCAGGCGGCCAACCAGTCGCGCTCGGTTTCGACCACGCGGGCCCAGACCGCCTCGGGCTCGGGCACCTCGATCTGGAACACCTCGCGCAGCAGCCGGGCGAATTCGCGCGCATCGGTGATCGGGCGTTCCTCCACGCCGGCATCGGTCACGATGCGCCGCGTGTGATTGAAGATGGCCTCGGTGCGGCCGGGCGCGTGACGCTGTACCACCAGATTGCGCACGAAGGGCGAGCCGGCGTCGCGCGTCAGCACAGCATGGGCCGCGGCGAGCGCCGCCTCGTCGCGATGGCCGGGCCGGAAGTCGAAGCTCGGCGCCGCGCCGTGCCGGTGGTTGTGGAAGCGCAGCCAGCCGCCGTCGGCCTCGGCGATGGCGAAGGCGCGGCCGTATTGTTCGATGGCGCCTGGCCGCATCGGGACCGGCGCGAGGATGGCGTCGCCGAGGCCAACCTCGGCGAGCCAGGGCTGGTCGAGGTCGACGCGCAGGGTGAGGTGATTGCCGACCGCCATGTCGCCCATCTCGGCGCGGCGCACCCCCGCGCACAGGCGCGTCACCTTGTAGCCGAGCGCGGCGAGCGCGGCGCCGAACAGGCCGTTCATCTCGTAGCACCAGCCCCCGCGCCGGCCGTCCACCATCTTGGCGAAGGTCGCGCGCGGGTGGGGATCGACCGGCCAGCCCATGAAGGCGTCGATCGCCTCCCAGGTGAAGCTGGTGACATGGGCGTGGTGCAGCGCGACGAGCGTGGGAAGGTCGGCCGCGCGGGGCCGGCCGAGGCCGATGCGGGCCAGATAGGCGTCGAGCTCGCGCGGGGTGAGACGGAACGGCTCGGCCGGGATGTCGCGCGGGACAAGGCTGTGATTGCCGGGCGCGAGGGTCTGCACGGGGCTGAAGGTGTCCATGGTGGCTCTCGAAAAGCGCGTCGCCATCCGCCCGCCCGGGTGAGGGCGGAGAGGGCTACGTCGTGTTGCGGATGGCGCGGGGATAGGGCGGGCGAGGGGCTGGCGCTTCCTAAATTCATGCTAATGGCCCGGGCACCTTTCCTAAGAGTGTCCTAATCTGGCGTGGCCGCGCGGGGAGCGGATCGCAGGGCGGAGGCGGGGGCATGATCGACGAGCAGATCGCCGGCTTCATCGAGGGCGCCGTGATGACGATCCTCGCCTCGCGCGATGCGCGGATGCGGGCGGCGATCGGGCGCGCGGTCGGCACCCGGCGGGCCGGGCCGTCGCTGTTCGAGACGCTGGTCTCGCGGGTGCAATGGCCGGAGCTGACCGGCAATCTGGTGCCGGGCGCGCCGCTCGCTCTCACCTTCGCGGGGCTGGAGGATTACCGCTGCTACCAGGTCAAGTCCGTGGTGCTGGAGGTGGGGGCCGCCGACGAGGACGACCGGCGCCGCGCCGCGAGCTACGTGGCGGAGATGACGCGGCGCCTCGCCGGGGTGGGCGTCGCCGCGCGGCCCGCCGGGGCGTGGCTGTGCGAGATTGATCTCCAGCGCGTGCGCTACCGCCCGCTGGCGGTCTATGACCAGACGCCGGGCATCCATGCCGGCCGCCGGCTCGGCGAGCCCGTGCCATGACGGTGCGGCTCGCCGATCTTCGTGCCTGCTTCGAGGGCGTCATTCCCTCCATCGTCGCCACGGTGGACGGCGAGGGGATGCCCAACGTCTCCTATCTCTCGCAGGTCCATTTCGTCGATGACGCGCATGTGGCGCTGACGAACCAGTTCTTCTCCAAGACGGCGGCCAATATCGCGCTGCGCTGCGCGGCGACGCTGATGGTGGTCGACGGGCGCAGCGGCGACCAGTTCCTCATCGACATCGCGCCGGTGCGGCGGGAGAGCGCCGGCCCGCTGTTCGAGCGCATGTCGATCCAGCTCGCCGCGACCAGCGGGCATGGCGGCTGGGGCGAGGTGATGAAGCTGCGCTCGGCGGACATCTACCGCGTCGAGGCGATCCGCGCCGTACCCTCTCCGGGCGTGGCGGCGGCGCCGGCCGATCCGGCGGGGCGGGTGAATCTGGAGGCAGTCGCGCGGCTGGCCGCCGCCATCGGCGCCGAGCCCGACGCCGGGGCGATGCTGGACCGGGCGCTGGAGGGGCTCGCCACCGATCTCGGCATCCGCCATTCCATGGTGCTAGTGCCGGCCGGGGAGGGGCGCCGGCTCGTCACCCTCGCCAGCCGGGGCTATCCGGCGCGCGGGGTCGGCTCGGAGGTGACGCTCGGCGAGGGGGTGATCGGCCTCGTCGACGAGCGGCGGGTGCCGGTGCGTATCAGCGACATGAGCCGCGGCCGGCGCTACGCCGCCGCTGCCGGGGCGGGGCCGGCGGGTTCGGAGCGGGAGATCGCGCTGCCGGGCCTCGCGGCTCCGCAGAGCCAGATCGCGGTGCCGCTGGTGGCCCAGGGGCGGCTGACGGGGGTGCTGTTCGCCGAATCGCCGGAGCGCTTCGCCTTCTGCCACGAGCATGAGGCGGCGCTGAGCCTGATCGCAATGCCGCTGGCGGCGGGGCTGCGGATGAACGCGCTGGGGGCCGGGGAGGCCACGGGTGCTGCGACGCCCGAGGCGGCGACGGAGCACGCGCCGCTGCCGGCGGGGGCGACGCTCACCGGGGGCGTGCCGTTCCTTGTTCGCCACCACCGCTTCGACGACGCGGTGTTCATCGGCGGCGACTATCTCATCCGCGGCGTCGCCGGACGCCTCGTCATGCTGATGCTGCGCGACTATCTCGCCACCGGCCGGACCGAGTTCGCCAACCAGCAGATCCGCCGCGCGCCCGAGCTGCGCCTGCCGGACCTCAAGGACAATCTGGAGACGCGGCTGCTGCTGCTCCGGCGCCGGCTGGAGGAGAAGGACGCGCCGCTGCGCATCCACCCCGCCGGGCGCGGGCGGGTGCGGCTGGAGCTCGAGGGGACGCCGCTGGTCGAGAGCGTGCCGTGACGGCCCCGCCCCCGGCGTTGCGGACTCTTCAGCAGGGCAGGGCCCTCAGCGCGGCAGAACCGACGTGCCCATGAGGTAGGTGTCGATCGACTGCGCCGCTTGGCGCCCCTCGCGGATCGCCCACACCACCAGCGACTGGCCGCGGCGCATGTCGCCGGCGGCGAACAGCTTCGGCACGGTGGTGGCGTAGTCGCCGTCGCCGGCCTGCACGTTGCCGCGCCGGTCGAGCGAGAGGCCGGCATGCGAGAGCATGCCCTCGTGCAGCGGGTGCACGAAGCCGAGCGCGATGAAGACGAGGTCGGCGCGGATGCTGAACTCGGTGCCCTCGATCGGCAGGCGCTTCAGGTCGACGCGCGCGCACTTCACGCCGGTGACGCGGCCCTTCTTGCCCTCGATGCCGAGCGTGGCGGCGGCGAATTCGCGCTCGGCGCCCTCGGCCTGCGAGGAGGAGGTGCGGAACTTGGTCGGCCAGTAGGGCCACACCGCCAGCTTGTCCTCCTTCAGCGGCGGGACCGGGCGGATGTCGAGCTGGTGCACGGACAGCGCGCCCTGGCGGAAGGCGGTGCCGACGCAGTCCGAGGCGGTGTCGCCGCCGCCGATGACCACCACATGCTTGCCGGCGGCGAGGATCGGCTGCTCGTTGCTGACGTCCTCGCGGCCGAGGCGGCGGTTCTGCTGCACGAGGTAGGGCATGGCGTAGTGCACGCCTTCCAGCTCCTGGCCGGGAAGCTCGGGATTGCGCGGGGCTTCCGAGCCGCCGCACATCAGCACCGCGTCGTGGTTCTCGAGCATCTCGTCGAGCGGCACGGTCACGCCGACATTGGCGCCGTAGTGGAAGGTCACGCCCTCCGCTTCCATCTGCGCCACGCGCCGGTCGATGTAGTGCTTCTCCATCTTGAAGTCGGGAATGCCGTAGCGCAGCAGGCCGCCGGCCTTGGGCTCGCGCTCATAGACATGCACGTCGTGCCCGACGCGGGCGAGCTGCTGGGCGGCGGCAAGGCCCGCCGGGCCGGAGCCGACCACGGCGACCTTCTTGCCCGTCCGGTGGGCGGAGACCTCGGGCTTGATCCAGCCGGCCTTCCACGCCTTGTCGGCGATGGCCTGCTCGACGGTCTTGATGGTGACCGGTACGTCCTCGAGATTCAGCGTGCACGCCTCCTCGCAGGGCGCGGGGCAGATGCGGCCGGTGAATTCGGGGAAATTGTTGGTGGAGTGGAGGTTGCGCGTCGCCTCCTCCCAGTTCCCGTTATAGACGAGGTCGTTCCAGTCCGGGATCTGGTTGTGGATCGGGCAGCCGTTCGGCCCGTGGCAGAACGGAATGCCGCAATCCATGCAGCGCGAGGCCTGGTTGGCGACCTCGGCGTCCGGCAACGGCAGGGTGAACTCACGAAAGTGGCGAATGCGGTCTGACGCCGGCTGATACTTAGCCTCGCGGCGATCGATCTCGAGGAAACCCGTAACCTTACCCATTGCGCCCTCTTTCGCGGAGCACCACCACCTTGGAGGCATTCCACCTCCGGTGCCAGATACATCAATCATGCCAGTTGGGAAATGACGGCGCGGCACACAGCCGCGCCAAAATACAGCGTTTCCGCCATCCGCGTTCCGGAGCCGGAGGCGATCCCGCCAGCGGGACGCCTCCGTGCCCTTCCCGATGCCGTCCCGAAGGCCGGCCTGCCGGTGAACCCGGCGATGCGGCGGAAACCGGGCCGCAGGACGGGCCTATTCGGCCGCCTGCAGGCCCCGCATTTTCTCCATCTCGCGCAGCGCGCGCTGATACTCGACCGGCATCACCTTCACGAACATGCCGCGATATTCGGCCCAGTTGTCGAGGATCGTCTGGGCGCGCTTCGAGCCGGTGTAGTGCAGGTGCTTGGCGATGAGCTGGTGGAGACGCTCCTCGTCGTGATGGCCCATGTCGGCCATGACGTCGATGCGACCCTTGAACTCCAGATCGCCGCCATGGTGGTGGAGGCGCTCCAGCAGGTCCTCCTCCTCCTCGACCGGCTCCAGGTCGACCATGGAGAGGTTGCAGCGGTTCTTGAAGCTGTGGTCCTCGTCCAGAACATAGGCGACGCCGCCCGACATGCCGGCCGCGAAGTTGCGCCCGGTCTGGCCGATGACGACCACCACGCCGCCGGTCATGTACTCGCAGCCATGGTCGCCCGTGCCCTCGACCACCGCGATGGCGCCCGAGTTGCGCACGGCGAAGCGCTCGCCGGCGACGCCGTGGAAGTAGCACTCGCCCGAGGTGGCACCGTAGAGCACCGTGTTGCCGACGATGATCGAGTTCTCCGGCACGATGCCGGCATTGTCCGCCGGGCGCACCACGATGCGACCGCCCGACAGGCCCTTGCCGACATAGTCGTTGGCCTCGCCCACCAGCGTCATGGAGACGCCCGCCGCGAGGAACGCACCGAAGGCCTGGCCGGCGGTGCCGGACAGGTGGATGTCGATCGTGTCGTCCGGCAGCCCGGCCTCGCCGTGGCGCTTGGCGACCTCGCCGGAGAGCATCGCGCCGACCGAGCGGTTGATGCTCTTGATGCCGGTCTCGATCTTCACCGGGTCGCCATGCTCGAGCGCGGGCATCGCCTTCTCGATCAGCGTGCGGTCGAGCACGTGGTGGATCGGGTGGTTCTGCCGCTCGGTGTGATAGATCGCGACTTCCGGCCCGACCTCGGGCTTCGCGAAGATGCGGGTGAAGTCGAGCCCCTTGGCCTTCCAGTGCTCGATCGCCTCGCGCTGGTCGAGCCATTCGGAATGGCCGATCATCTCGTTGAAGCTGCGCACTCCCAGCGCCGCCATGAACTCGCGCACTTCCTCGGCGACGAAGAAGAAGTAGTTGATGACGTGCTCGGGCGTGCCCTTGAAGCGCTTGCGCAGCACCGGGTCCTGGGTGGCGACGCCGACCGGGCAGGTGTTGAGGTGGCACTTGCGCATCATGATGCAGCCAGCCGCGATCAGCGGCGCGGTGGAGAAGGCGAAGTCGTCCGCCCCCAGCATCGCCCCGATCACCACGTCGCGCCCGGTGCGCAGGCCGCCGTCCACCTGCAGGGCGATGCGCCCGCGCAGGTTGTTCATGGTCAGCGTCTGGTGCGCCTCGGCGAGGCCGATCTCCCAGGGGCTGCCCGCGTGCTTGATGGCGGTGAGCGGGGAAGCGCCGGTGCCGCCCTCGAAGCCGGAGACGGTGATGTGGTCGGCGCGCGCCTTGGCGACGCCGGCCGCGACCGTGCCCACGCCCACTTCCGACACCAGCTTCACCGAGATGTCGGCTTCGGGGTTGACGTTCTTCAGGTCGTAGATGAGCTGCGCCAGGTCCTCGATCGAGTAGATGTCGTGGTGCGGGGGCGGGGAGATGAGGCCCACGCCCGGGGTCGAATGGCGCACCTTGGCGATCACCGCGTCGACCTTGTGGCCGGGGAGCTGGCCGCCTTCGCCGGGCTTGGCACCCTGCGCCATCTTGATCTGGATCATGTCGGCGTTGACGAGGTACTCCGCCGTGACGCCGAAGCGTCCGGAGGCCACCTGCTTGATCGCCGAGCGCATGCTGTCGCCGTTGGGCAGCGGCCTGAAGCGGGTCGATTCCTCGCCGCCCTCGCCGGTGTTGGACTTGCCGCCGATGCGGTTCATCGCGATGGCGAGGGTGGTGTGCGCCTCGCGCGAGATGGAGCCGAACGACATGGCGCCGGTGACGAAGCGCTTGACGATCTCCGCCGCCGACTCGACCTCCTCCAGCGGCACCGGCGCGTGGCCGATCTCCTCCGCGTTGCGGATGCGGAACAGCGAGCGGATGTTGAGCGTCTTGGCGCCGGCCTCGTTCACCAGCTTGGCGAAGTGGCGGTACTTGTCCTGCGCGTTGCCGCGCACCGCGTGCTGCAGCACGGCGACCGTCTCCGGGTCCCAGGCATGCTCCTCGCCGCGCAGGCGGAAGGCGTAGTCGCCGCCGACGTCGAGCGAGCTGCGGTAGATCGGCGCGTCGCCGAAGGCCACGCGGTGGCGCATCGCGGTCTCTTCCGCGATCTCGGCGAAGCCGACGCCGCCGATGGAGGACGCCGTGCCCGAGAAGTACTTCTCGACCAGCTCGTCCGACAGGCCGACCGCGTCGAAGATCTGCGCGCCGCAATAGGACTGGTAGGTCGAGATGCCCATCTTGGACATGACCTTGAGCAGGCCCTTGTCGATCGACTTGATGTAGCGCTTGACGATCTCGTACTCGTCCACCTCCTCGGGAATGTCGACGCGCATGTCGATCATGGTCTCGAAGGCGAGGTAGGGGTTGATCGCCTCGGCGCCGTAGCCGGCGAGGCACGCGAAATGGTGCACCTCGCGCGCCTCGCCCGTCTCCACGACGAGGCCGACCGAGGTGCGCAGGCCCTTGCGGATCAGGTGATGGTGCACGGCCGCGGTGGCCAGCAGCGAGGGAATCGGGATGCGGTCCGGCCCAACCAGGCGGTCGGACAGGATGATGATGTTGTAGCCGCCATGGACCGCCGCCTCGGCGCGCTCGCACAGCCGCTCGACCGCGTCCTCCATGCCCGCCGCGCCCTTGTCGACGGTGTAGGTGATGTCGAGCGTGCGGGTGTCGAACCGCTCCTCCATGAAGCCGATCGAGCGGATCTTCTCGAGGTCGGCATTGGTGAGGATCGGCTGGCGCACCTCGAGCCGCTTGCGGCGCGAATTGCCCTCGAGGTCGAAGATGTTCGGGCGCGGGCCGATGAACGAGACGAGGCTCATCACCAGCTCCTCGCGGATCGGGTCGATCGGCGGGTTGGTGACCTGCGCGAAGTTCTGCTTGAAATAGGTGAAGAGCGACTTCGACTTCTTCGACAGCGGCGAGATCGGCGTGTCGGAGCCCATGGAGCCGACCGCCTCCTGCCCGGTGGTCGCCATCGGCGCCATCAGCAGCTTGAGGTCCTCCTGAGTGTAGCCGAAGGCCTGCTGGCGATCGAGCAGGGTCACGTCGGTGCGCACCTCGCGCGCCTCGACGGTGCGCAGGTCCTCCAGCACGAGCTGGGTGCGCTTCAGCCACTCCTTGTAGGGATGCGCGCGCGCGAGGCCGGTCTTCACCTCCTCGTCCGGCACGAGACGGCCCTCGACCATGTCGACGAGCAGCATGCGGCCGGGCTGCAGGCGCCACTTGGTGACGATCTGGTCCTCGGGGAAGGTGAGCACGCCCATCTCGGAGGCGAGCACGATCCGGTCGTCCGTGGTCACGAGGTAGCGCGCGGGACGCAGGCCGTTGCGGTCGAGCGTGGCGACGATCTGGCGCCCGTCGGTGGCGACGATCGCGGCCGGCCCGTCCCACGGCTCCATCATGGCGGCGTGGTACTCGTAGAAGGCGCGGCGCTCCTCGTCCATCAGCGGGTTGCCGGCCCACGCCTCGGGTACGAGCATCATCGCCGCATGCGGCAGCTCGTAGCCGCCCTGCATCAGGAATTCGAGCGCGTTGTCGAAGCAGGCGGTGTCGGACTGGCCCTCATAGGAGATCGGCCAGAGCTTGGAGATGTCGTTGCCGAACAGCTCGGAATCGACGGAGGCCTGGCGGGCCGCCATCCAGTTCACATTGCCCCGCAGCGTGTTGATCTCGCCGTTATGGGCGACCATCCGGTAGGGATGGGCGAGCGACCAGGCCGGGAAGGTGTTGGTCGAGAAGCGCTGGTGGACGAGCGCCACGGCGCTTTCGAAATCCGGGTCGTGCAGGTCCGAGTAGTAGGCGCCGAGCTGGTCGGCGTTGAACATGCCCTTGTAGACGATGGTCCGGCAGGACAGCGAGACGACGTAGTAGCCGGCGGTCAGCGGGTCGTGCGCGGCGTAGATCGCGTTCGAGACCACCTTGCGCAGGATGAACAGACGGCGCTCGAAGTCGTCCTCATTGGTGGTCGCCTCGCCGCGGCCGATGAAGATCTGCAGGTGCCGGGGCTCAGTCGGCAGCACGGTGTGGCCGAGCGAGGTGTTGTCGGTCGGCACGTCGCGCCAGCCGAGCAGGACCTGGCCTTCTTCGGCCACCACGCGCTCCATTGTGGAGCGGATGATCTCCTGCCCCTCGGCATCGTGCGGCATGAACAGGTGGCCGACCGCGTAATGGCCGGGCTCGGGCAGCTCGAAGCCGAGCTTCGCCGCTTCCTTGGCGAAGAAGCGGTGCGGGATCTGCACCAGCATGCCCGCGCCGTCGCCCGCGCGCGGGTCCGCGCCCACGGCGCCGCGGTGCTCGAGATTCAAGAGGATCTGCAGCCCGTCCTGCACGATCTGGTGCGACTTGCGGCCCTTGATGTCGGCGATGAAGCCGACGCCGCACGAATCCTTCTCGTTGCGCGGATCGTACAGACCGCGCGCGGCCGGCAGGCCCGGATCGATGTGCGGAATGGCTTTGGCGTCGGCGCGATCCGTCGCGGCCGGACGAACCGTGGCCTCGCCGTTCATGCGCGCGGCAGCGCCGCCCATTTCCTCACTCATCCCCGTACTCCCTTAGGGTCGCTTGCCGGCGTGCCGGACCCTCGTCCGCCTTCGCGCGGCCTTGACCCGCGAAGCATGCACGCCGTCGTCGAACTTGGCTAGCATCGACCGAGCCGTGCCTTGCACAGCGTCAGCCTATCGAAATTATAGGACAGCATGACTGCCCTATCAATCGCGAAGATGCCAGAATTGGCGCTCGCGCACAAGCGTCGCGCGCCTGTCGCCGATTGCGAATCTGCATTCTTCTTGCGGCGCCGGCGTCCGGCGCGCAACGAAAGGTAAGGCGCCTGCAACATTGGCGCAACGGAGTTGCCCGATGCTGGGGACGCGTCGGGCGCGGCGGAGCGGGCGCGCGCGAGGTGACGCATGGTCGTGAGCGTGCCGCATTCGCGCGTTCCAATACGCCGCTCTTAAGCTATTTCCGGAGGCTTCCATGGCGAAGCGGTCCGCCTCGCGATCCGTCATTCCCGTCCTCGTCGCGCCGCTTATCGCCGGCGCGGCCGTGGCCGCTGTGGCGACGCCGGCCGAGGCGCAGGTCTATTTCCGTCCCTATGCGCGCGTGTGGTCCGGGCCGATCTACGGTCCCCCGCCGGGCTATTACTATGGCCCGCCCCCGGCCTACGGCCCGCCGCCGCCCGCCTATGACAACCCGGAGACGATGCCGCCGGCCGATGTCGAGCCGATGCTGCGCTCGATGGGCATGCGCGCCGTCGGGCGGGTTCGCGTGGACGGCAACACCTATGTGGTCGACGCCACCGATCCCGGCGGCTCGCGCGTGCGCCTGACCATCAATGCCTTCACGGCCGGCATCATCCAGGTGCGGCCCATCGGCCGGCCGGTCGGCCGGTCAAGCGGCGGTCCGGCGGTGGCGGCGACGCCCCCGGTGGCGCGCCCGGTCCTGCCGCAGGTCGGTCCCGTGCCGCCGGAGAAGCCGCCGGAATTCGCCGCGCTGACGCCGCCGGCGGCGGGTCCGGCCGGCACCGCGCCCGCGGGCGCCGCGCCTGTCGAGGCCGCCCCCGTCGGGGCTTCGCCGGCCGACGTGCCGAAGGATGACGGTTCCGCCGCTGCCAAACCGGAAGATGCCAAGCCCGCGGAAGCCGCGCCGGCTGGCGATGCCGCCAATGCGCCCGGGAAGGCTGATTCGCCGCGGCCCGCCGATGCCAAGCCTGCGGCGCCGGCATCTTCGCAGACCGCGGTGCGGGTCATTCCCGGCATTGCTGTTCCGCCCGGCACCGAGCCGACGCCGGCCGCCTCGGCGACCGCGCCGAAGACCGGCAGCGGCACCGGCACCAGCGCGGCGGGCGCCAATACGGCGGCCGGCACCGCCTCGGTCATCGCCCGCGACACGGTGGAGCCGACCCCGGCCGCCGCGCCTTAGCCGCCGGGCCCGCGCGGTCGGATGTGACCGCGCCCCCGCGGCCGAACAAAAAGCGCCCCGGTTTCCCGGGGCGCCTCGTTTTCGTTCCGCGCGGGTGCCGTCAGGCCGCGGCAATCGTCACGCCGCGACCTTGCCCTCGCTCGGCTTGGCCTCGAGGACGCGCGTGGCGCCGCCGCTCACCGCGATCGGAATGCTGCGGGGCTTCATCGCCTCCGGGATCTCGCGTACGAGATCGACATGCAGCAGGCCGTTCTGCAGCGTGGCCCCACGAACTTCGACATGGTCGGCGAGCTGGAAGCGGCGCTCGAAGGCGCGCGCGGCGATGCCCTGATAGAGCACCTCGCCGGACTTGCCGGCGCCGTCGACCTTGCGGTCGCCGCGGATGGAGAGGGTGCTCTCCTTGACCTCGATGTCGAGGTCCTGATCGGTGAAACCCGCCACCGCTACGGTGATGCGATAGGCATTTTCACCGGTCCGCTCGATATTGTAGGGCGGATAGGTGGTGCCGCTTTCGACATTGCCGACCTGGTCGAGCATCGAAAAAAGACGGTCGAAGCCGACGGTCGAACGGTGGAGGGGGGTAAAATCAAACGTACGCATGGCATATCCTCACTTCAAGCGACATGCAGTTTGGAGGTCCTCTCAACTGAGCCGGACCCGGTTTGCGTACCGCCTTCTGGCCGGTACGAATGGGAGATAGGAAGCGCCCGGCGCCGCGCAAGAGGCGCGCATGCGGCGACGGACGGCGGAAGATGAACGGGCGATGAACGCCCGGCTCGGCGCGCGTTCAGTGCCGTGGGGCTAGGAAAAGGCTGCGGGAAAAGGCGGTAGCTGGCTCCCCCAGGCGGGGGAGGGGAGGTCGTGGAGGTGTCGACGCATCGTATTGCGTCCTTATTGGGATATTGGCGCAGGGTATGGCCAGGTTTCGGGGCCATGGCCGGCGCCGCGCTGTGCCTGCTCGTGGTTGCCGGAAGCGGGACCGCGTTCGCCCAGCGGATGAGCCCGCCTCCCGGCCCCTTCGCGCCCTATGACGCCCCGCCCGCGCGCGGCAGCGGGCCCGGCGTCGACGGCGAGGGGGCGGCGCGCATGCTGCGGGCACGCGGCTTCACCAATGTCTCGGTGATCCGGCGGCGCGGCCCGACCATCCTGCTCGAGGCCAACGGCCCGCGCGGCGAGCGCGTTCAGGTGGTGGTCGACAGCACCTCCGGCGCCATCAGCGGCATGAAGGTGATCGGCTACGGCGACAAGCGCTATTGAGCCGCCGGGCGGCCTGCCGGGCCGGCGGCGCCTTGTGGCGCCCACGCACTGCGGTATAAGCCGCCTCCACCGTTCCCGCTTATAACGAGAAGCCCGCAACCCGCCATGTTCCTCTATGCCACCATGGACAATCCCGTGCCCGAGGGTGCGGTGTGCGGCGGCGTGACGACGCAGGACGGCGTGCAGCTCCGCTTCGCGCGCTGGCGGCCGGCGAGCGTGAAGCACGGCACTGTGTGCCTGTTTCCCGGCCGCACCGAGAAGATCGAGAAGTATTTCGAGACGGTGCGCGACCTGACGCGGCGGGGCTTCGCCGTCGCGGCGATGGACTGGCGCGGGCAGGGCGGCTCGCAGCGCCTGCTGCGCAACCCGATGAAGGGCCATGTCGGCTCGTTCGACGAGTACCAGAACGATCTGCAGGCCTTCATGCGCCAGATCGTGCTGCCCGACTGCCCGCCGCCCTATTTCGCGCTCGCCCATTCCATGGGCTCGGCGATCCTGCTCGACGCGGCCCGGCACGGGCGGCGCTGGTTCGACCGGATGATGCTGGTCGCACCTATGCTCGACCTGTCGCTGCTGAAGCACGACGTGGCGGCGCGGCGCATGGCGCGGCTCTGCGCGGGCGTGGGCATGTCGAGCTTCTACGTGCCGCGCGGGCGCAAGGTGCGGCTCGACGAGGTGCATTTCGAGGGCAACCGCCTCACCTCGGACCCGATGCGCTTCGCCCGCAACCTCACCATCACCATGGAACAGCCCGGCCTCGATGTCGGCCCGCCGACCATCGGCTGGGTGCGGGCGGCGTTCCAGCTCATGGACACGCTGACCGACCCGGCGACCGCGCGGAAGATCCGCCAGCCGCTGCTGATGGTGGCGGCGGGGGCGGACAGCATCGTCTCGACGCCGGCCATCGAGCATCTGGGCACGCGGCTGATCGCCGGCGCTCATCTGGTGATTCCCGGCGCGCGGCACGAACTGCTGCAGGAGCGCGACGTCTATCGCGAGCCGCTCTTCGCCGCCTTCGATGCCTTCATTCCCGGCAGTGGTGGCTGATCCGGGCGGCTGATCCGGGCGACCTGTTCAGGCGTCTCGTTCAGGCGTTCTGCAGCACCTTGAGCGCGGCCTCGTGCACGCGCCTGTCGCCGGCGACGACGACGCGGCCGGAAGAGAGGTCGCTCTCGCCTTCCCAGCTCGTGACGACACCGCCCGCGCCTTCGATGATCGGCACAAGAGGCAGGATGTCGTAGGGCTTGAGGTTTGTCTCGACCACGAGGTCGACATGGCCGGCGGCGACCATGCAATAGGCGTAGCAGTCGCCGCCATAGCGCGGAAGGCGCACGCGGCGCTCCACCTCGACATAGCGGGCGCGGTCGGCCTCGTTCATCAGCAGCGGGCTGGTGGTGAGCATGATCGCTTCCTCGAGCCCCGCGCAGGCACGCACGGCGAGGCGCCGCTCGCCCGCCGGCCCGCGATAGCGCGCGCTCGCGCCGTCGCCGTAGAAGCGCTCGCGGATGAAGGGCTGGTGCATCATGCCGTAGCAGGGCCGGCCCTCGCGGCACAGGCCGATTAGCGTGCCCCAGGCCGGCAGGCCGGCGATGAAGGACTTGGTGCCGTCGATCGGGTCGAGGATCCAGACGAAGTCGGCGTCCGGGCTGTCGTCCGGGAATTCCTCGCCGCGCACGCCGTGCGAGGGGAAGGTGCGGCGGATCAGCGTGCGCATTGCCTGCTCGGCGGCGCGGTCGGCGGCGGTGACAGGATCGAAAGCCGTGCCGCGGCTCTTGTCCTCCACCCCGAGCGCGGTGCGGAAAAACGGCAGGATGGCCTGCCCCGAGACATTGGCCAGCTCGTGCACGAAGCTCTCGAAGTCCACCGCACTCATGTCAACGCTCCGGTCGATTTCACATCGCGGCCCCGTCCCGGCGACGCGGAGCTGGGCCGGCCAAGCCATATCGGGCGGCGCCGGGCTCGGCAACGACGGCGTGGAGATAAGGGGAGGGGAAGGCGACGCGGGACGTGGCGAAGGGCGCATAATGAGGGACGCTCCTCAATTTCGCCGTATCGGCCACCCATCTCTCCCTGCGTCGCGTCCCGCGTGGCGCGCATGGCTGCTATTCCAGCAAGACCAAGGATTAGGCACTGACTCCCATTGCTATCGGGAAGTGAAGCTGCCATATTATTGCAGCGCGGCAGGGCGATTGGCGTTGCCCTCCCGCTGCCCTCCTTGGGCGTTTCCTCCCTAGACTTGGGCCGCTCCGGCAACGTGAGCGGCCCCTTTCTTTTTTGGCACCCCGCTGGAAAGTCAGGGTTTTTCGCCTGCGCTCTTTCGGACGCGCGGAACGGGGCGGCGTAGGCATGCCGGCGAAGTGCCCCAAGGTCAGCTCAAGGCCGATTCATTTCTGCTGTGCTCGGCTCCGGATGCGCGCACCGGGCGCGAATTGATTTATTCGCGCCTCTCATTCCGCCGTCTGGTTTCGCTTCTTTCGTTTCTCAGCTTGCCTTTTGTGCGTTGCACAGCTATACATATCGCACTGCGGAAGCTTGATTGGCGTCTCGCTTCCGTATGCCCTCCTTGGGCGTTTCCTCCCTAGACTTGGGCCGCTCCCGCTTTGCGCGAGCGGCCTCTTTCTTTTCGGGCCATGGCGTCCGTGCAGTGGGGAGGCGCCGCCGCCGGCGACGCGTCGAGCAATCTCCAGAAACGTGGCCTGATACCGTCTGCTCGCGCAGTCTCGCCTGGGCGCGTCCCGGCCGATCCGTGGCGAGTCGGCGCTGCCAGCTCATTTAGGGTGGTACATTCGCTCGATGAGGCATGCGCGAGGAGAATGGGTGACCTACGCGTGACGGGAGACGCTTCGCTCAAGGGGCGAGCGGCTCAACCACCGCCCGCCATCGGCCAACTGCGCCGGCTTCGATCGCCGATCCGCCAAGGCACGCCTCAGCTCAGGGCTATTGCGCTCGGCAGAACCCGGGCGCAGTGGCGTCCGCTCCCGCGAGATCCCGCGCAAACGGCTTAAAAGCAAGCGGTTCCGGCCGCAAGCCGCGGCGCAGATACGAATCGATGAAGGGAAGGGGGCGGATAAGGGGAACGCACCTGGCGCCATGTCCTCGACCCCATGGCGCCGGGGTGCCTGCCATCCTCCAGGACGAAGGACGGCAGCCTTTTCGCGGTCAGAAACGCGACATTAAAGTCACACTGCGTCGCTAGGTGTATTTGGTATGCCAGAAAATGACGCGCGTGCCTTGATTATTCCGCAATGCACATACATCTTCCTGTTCGTACGCAGCGATTGGCGTCGCTTCGTACAGCCCTCCTTGGGCGTTTCCTCCCTAGACTTGGGCCGCTCCCGCTTTGCGCGAGCGGCCTCTTTCTTTTGTGCCGGACCTCAGGATGACCGCGGGCGGTTCATGTCCGCCTTTTCCCGGTTCCCGTTTCGTGGTCCCGACACCCAAGAAGGGCGACTCAGGGTCAGAGGCGCTCGCCCGCTCCGCGTCTTCGCGGTTATGACCTCCAGAGAGGTGGGGAAGCGTCCGCCCGATCCGAGCGTGCAGAATTCGTATAGCCCTCATGCTCAAAATGCAAGGCTGTTATGCCTCATTTTGCATCAGGCAATAAGATTTTTGAAATGATGTCGGCAAAGCGTTGTGCAGCAACGCTATTCGGCAGCGTGGCGGGCCGGCGCGAGCTCGATCTGCGCGATGCGCGAAAGCGCCTGCGCCACATCCAGAAGGTCCTGGCGCAGCGCGTCGAAGCGTTCGGACGCCTGGTAAGTGGGCTCGTCCATGTAGAGCGCGCGGTTGATCTCGATCTGGAGCGCGTGCATGCCCGAGGCGGGGTTGCCGTAATGCTCGGTGATGAAACCGCCGGCATAGGGCTTGTTGCGAACCACCGAATAGCCGCGCCGGCGCAGCTCGGTCTCCATGATGTCGGGCAGCACCGGCGCGCAACTCGTGCCGTAGCGGTCGCCGATGACCATGTCGACGCGCGAGCGCTCGTCCCGATGGCAGCCGGAGGGCATGGAGTGGCAGTCGACCAGCACGGCGACGCCGAATGCGCGCTGCATCTGCACCATGCGCTGGCGCAGTGCCCGGTGATAGGGCTTGTAGAGCGTCTCGATGCGCACGATCGCGTCGTCGATCGGAATGCGCCGCGCATAGATCTCCTGCGCCTCGCCGACGATGCGCGCGATGGTGCCGAGGCCGCCCGAGACCCGCATCGAGCGCGTATTGGCGAAGGCGGGCAGGCGGCCCTCGAACATGCGCGGGTCGAGCTCATAGGGCTCGCGGTTGAGGTCGAGATAGCAGCGCGGGAAATGCGCGCGCATGAACGCCATGCCGGACTGGGTGACATCGCGGAACAGCGCGTCGACCAGCGTGTCCTCCGAGCGCCGCAGCGTCTGCAGCGGCAGGCGCGACTGCTCGACGAAGGCGCGGGGGTAGATCACGCCGCTATGGGGCGAATTGAACAGGAATGGGGCAGAGAGCCTTGCCGGCTCCACGATCTCGAAGGTCGGATCGACCATATCTGCGATGACGGCCATCATTCTGTCAGACCAGCACGAACCCACTCTTGATCCGGCACGTGGGCACGCGCCACGCTCATCCCGCCGTCAATCCCGCCTGTCTAGCATGGCCGCCCCGGTCACGGAACGCCTCAATGCACGGCCGGGCAGGCGAGGTGAACACGTCGCCGAGAGGCGGGCGAGTTGAAGCGGCGCGGTTAAGAATGCCATGATCCCGCCCCGATTCACGATGTGCTAAGAGCACCGGGAGTACCGAAGGGGGAAAGGCGGTGGCCCAGCCCCGCGGATAGCCGAATCAGACCAAGGTGCAAGGGATGCTGAAGATCCTGCTCGCCGAAGACGACAACGACATGCGGCGTTTCCTCGTGAGCGCGCTGCAGAAGGCGGGCTATGAAGTCGTCTCGTTCGACAATGGCCGCTCGGCCTATGACCGGCTCCGCGAGGAGCCGTTCGAACTGCTGCTCACCGACATCGTCATGCCGGAGATGGACGGCATCGAGCTGGCGCGCCGCGCCACCGAGCTCGACCCGGACATCAAGGTGATGTTCATCACCGGCTTCGCCGCCGTGGCGCTGAACGCTGATAGCCAGGCCCCGAAAGACGCCAAGGTGCTTTCGAAGCCCTTCCACCTGCGCGATCTCGTCAACGAGGTCGGCAAGATGCTGGCGGCCTGAGGCCCGAGGCGGGGACAAAGGCTGGGGGCAGCCGCACGCGACCTTCCGGGGTCACTTGCGCGGCATCGGGCTTCTCGATATAGGGGAGCCCCGCCCGACGAGGCCGGCGCCGAAAGGACGGCACTCGCGGGAAACGGAATGGGCGCGTAGCTCAGCGGGAGAGCACTACGTTGACATCGTAGGGGTCACAGGTTCAATCCCTGTCGCGCCCACCATTCCAAATAAACAATACCAGCGCCTTACGGCATCGAAATACTTTTTTCCCGCGGTTCACCTGACCCAGTCGATGCCGCATTCGAGTGACGTCGACGCCTTGTGCAGGCAGCCCGGCGAGAATCGCGCATACGCCTTTCGGGTGATCGCGACGTTCGAATGTCCGAGGAATTGCGCGATTTCTTCCATCGGAACGCCATCCTCGGCCATGTGCACCGCGGCGGCATCGCGCAACATAAGCGGCGGCGACACTTCCCGACGCCTGCCTTCGGCTGATTTCGCCAGAGATCGCTTTACAGATTCGCCGGGAGGCGAGGGCCGACCACCCCTACGAGCGGCGGCCTTTTTCGTGATAGCGTGCCCACATGACAGAACAGGCACTCGCCTACCGGATCATGACCGTGCGCCATAGGGGCGCACCGGGAATGACCGGAGGCAAACATGAACTTCAAGCGCAAGCGTCCCAAGTCGGGCCGCGCCGGGTGTCTGCTGTGTAAACCCTGGAAGCGCCAGGGCACCTGTCTGCACCAGCGCGACAAGTTCTCGGATTGGAAGCGCAAGCAGGCAGCGGATCGCCAGATCAGCGAGTTCCGCTGCCAGTGAAGTGACGCCAAGACGCTAGAGATGGTCGGGGAAATCGCCGTCTTGGCCATGGCGGGCACGGCGGCGGTTTCTACCCACATCCCTTGGTCGATCATGACGGGGATCACGCGCCCCTGATCTACCCTCAGGGCTTCGCGACCTCGAAGATCAGGGCCCAGTTGTCGAGGCGGCGCGTTGTTCCCGCGGCGTCCGTGTAGCGGTCGTCATCGCCCTCGCTGTCGCGCAGATTGCCCCGCGGGCCATATTCGCGGCCGCCCCGTGCGGGGTCACCCGGGCGGCCGAACGCATAGGTCAGCTGACTTCCGCTCGGCACGGGCCGCGCAAAGGAGATGCGCACCTCGTCGGGTGCCACGATGGTCACGCCGGCGATGGCGTCGGGAATGAGCTGCTCGTCCGCCGTCCACAGGTCGAAACCCATATTCGGGGCGGCGGCGACCCATTGCGTGTCGAACGCCAGCGGGCCATGCGGCACCGCAAAACGCAGGCGAACGCCGTCGGCGCTCCAGCTTGCGTTCGCGAGGTCCAGCGCAAGAGGCGGCACGGGCGCGTGCGCCATCCGGGCATGGACCAGCTTCGCCAGGGCGCGGCCGTAATATTTGCCGATCTCCTGATAGGTGAGGTTGGTCGCGTGGATGTCGTCGCGAAAATCACCGATGTAGAGCGGAAGAACGCAGAAGATGTCGGGATTTGAATGCGCGGCGCTCCTTATCGCCAGGGCGATTTCCGGGCGGAACGGCGTTTCGGGTTTCCCCCGGGCGAGATAGGCGAGCTGGCTGGCCGGCTGGTAGGCGAGCAAGGGCGGCGACCATTCCTGCCCGGAGATGCGGCGGGCATCCGCCGTAATCGCTTCGGTGAGCAGGGCCAGCTTGGAGGCGTAGGCGGCGCCCGAGGTGCCGCGCAGCTGGTCGGTCTCCCCATGCGACCAGAGGGTGGCGAGGTAGAGATAGGGGCGCCCCTGCGCGGCAGACAGCGCTTTTCCCGCGCGGATCATCTGCAGCAGCCGGCGGTAGTTGCCCGTGTCCGGCAACAGGCCGACGAGGCGGGCGCCGGCGCGCCCCGCGCTCGAGCCGAGCAGGGTGGCGTCCAGCTGGCCCGGCTCCACCCCCTTCAACCGCGAAAAGGTCCGCACGAACATATCGGCCGCGGCGGCAATGCCAGTCTCCCCGCGGCTGTGATCGTCCGCCTCGACCAGCGGCACCAGCGCATCGAGCTGGACGTGGCCGTCGACCGGCGGTCGGATGCCCTGCGCGAACATGAGGCTGCCGAAGCTCGGCCGGGTCGTCACCGCCGGGGTGCCCAGCACGCCGATCGACAGGCTCTGGCCATAGCCGGATATCTGCCAGATCGGCCGGGAGTCGGCCGCGGCCACACCGATCTGGCAGATCATCAACGCCCAATAAAAGGAGAGCCCCCTCCCGATCAGGGAGAGGGCCCGACGATGGAAGGCCACACTACATGCCTCGGATCATTCGGCCGCGACGGCGGTCGCCTTTTCAGCACGCGCCGCCGCCCTGCGGGCGGAGACGGCGGCGATTCTCTGGGCCACACGCTCCTGGATGCGCGCCTGCTTGCGCTGAAGGCGGCGCTCCTCGCGCTTGGCTTCGGGGCTGGCCTCCACCTCGACCTCGGTCTTCTCCTTCATGGCGACGGCGGCGTGGCCGAGCGTGCCGATCAGCTTGTCGAGCCGTTGCGCCTTGTCCAGCGCGGCTTGCAGATCCGCCTTGGGCAAGGCCGGATCGCAATAATAATGCTCGAATATCTTCATGTTGAAGTTGAGGATGTGCCGATAGACGTGCCGCCTGTCCTCGGTCCACTGGTTGTTGAAGGCGTACATGACGATGTCGTAGCTCGGGAAATAGAACAGCCGATCGTCCGCCGGGGCGGTCTCGAGCATGAATTCGTCGACGGCCGAGCGGATCGTCGCCTTGGAGACGGCATTGGCGGACAGGCACGCGACCGGGCGGAACGTCGCCGTGAGGGGGATCGGCGACACCGTGAAGATGATCGTCGCTTCGGGCCGGAAGTAACGAATGAGCTCGTGGATGGCCTTGATGTTGGCCAGCGTCTCCGCGTGCGTCGCCACCCGAAACTTGTGGCGCTCAGGGTCGTAACGGTCCTTGGGAATGGCGCGCCAAAACACCTCGCCCGTCGGCTCGTCGTACCAGATCTCGCTCAAGCCGAGCGTGATGACGAAGACCTCGGCCGTATCGAACAGCTCCTTCGTATCGGCGCGGGCCGCTTCGCTGTAGCCGAACTCCTCAGCGCTGTAGCCGTGCCAGAGATCGAGCGACGGCGTCTTGTTCAGCCAGGCCCATTCGAACTGCTGGCGAATGGCGTAGGTGTGCACCATGCCATCGCCCATCTGGGTCACATAGGCCTTGCTGGCCTTCTTCGTAAGAATATTGAAGCCGCGATCGTGAAGATAATTGCTGATGTTGGCCGCGAAGCATGAACCGAAAGCAACTATGGGCGTGCTCTTGGTGACAAATCCGCTTTTCGGCATAAAGCCGTGAGTCATATATTGATCGATCGCATAATTCTTCTTCAACGACTGATCGTTCGGGTAGAAATTCGTTGTGGAGCCTCTGAAAAACGAGCCGCTTGTCCTGCGCTTTACGCCATCCTGCTCGACGACAATTCTGCTCATAATATTTTCCTCCGGAAGGAAGGTGGAAAGGCTCATCAGTCGTTGGGATGAAGTTAACTGTCAGAAAACTGGGCAGTCAAGCGACCGTAATATGACACGGCATTATGATGCCATCTCACCTCGCGTAATCTCAATGCAAAGAAAATCGGTCCATTATACGATGGAAATCAGTCCATTCTCATGTAACGAACGCTCAATCGATGCCGCGGGGCCGGTTATATGGTGGGGTTTTGCCTTGGATATGAGCGCATGCCGGATTCGTGGGCAATCAGAGACGCAGCAGCCGAGGCCCGAGATCGGCGGACGTGGTCTGGTCATAGATGGGCTATGGAGCGGGTCAGGCTGCTCTTCGCGAGCGCGCCGAGGCTCTACGACGTCGTTGCAGCGCGGGGCGTCGGCGAGCGGCGGACCGGCCGCACGAAGATCCTGCGGATGGAAGGCTCTCTTTCGCGAAGCCGGGCGCTCAGATCCCACACGGCCGCCTCTATGTCGTCGCTGGTCATATCGTCCCGGAAATCGATCGAGATGCCGAGCAGTATGTCCGATGGGCCGAGATGCATGCTCAGCACCTCCTCGACCTTCAGGATCCGGGGATCGCGATCGAGCACGGAACTGACTTCCTCGAGGACCTCGGAGGAGGCACTTTCGCCGGTCATCAGGCTCAGCGTTTCGCGGGCGAGGAAAACGGCCGTAAGCACGAGAACCAGCCCGATGGCTATCGAGGCGGCGGCGTCGAAACGCGGCTCGTCGAGAGCGTAGTCCAGCGCGAGCCCGACGGCGGCAAGGCCGAGGCCGAGCAGTGCGGCGGCATCCTCGCAGAAGATCGAGAAAATGCTCGGGTCCTTGCTGCCTCGCAAGGCGTCCATGATGGGCTTTGCCGGCTGGCTCTGCCGCAACTCGCGCCAGGCGACGCGAAGGGTGGCCGCTTCTATGGCAAAGCTGATGCCGAGCACGGCGAAGTTTATCCACGGATCGCGTATCGGCTCGGGTGCCGTCAGGCGAATGACGCCCTCATAGATCGACACGGCGCCGCCCAGGGCGAAGATCATGAGCGCGACCACCAACGCCCAGAAGTAGATCTCCATGCCGTGTCCGAACGGATGCTTGCGGGTCGCGGGGCGGGCGGAACGGTGGAGACCGAACAGCAGCAGGCCCTGATTGCTGGTATCGACGAGCGAGTGAAGCGCCTCGCTGAACATCGCGCTCGACCCCGTCCACCACGAGGCGACGAACTTGGTGGCGGCGATGGCGAGATTGCCTGCCAGGGCGGCGTAGATCACCACCGTCGAGCTGCCGGACTTCACGGGTGGTTCCTTCCTGAGCTTCCACGCAGGTAACGTTTCCCGACGCTAGAATATCTCTGCCGGGTATACGCCCCAGAGGCGAATTTCGGGGACGAAGCCTTCCAGCCCATGCCCTACGACCTGGACATGGCACCAGCCCTGGCGGCAGCTGGTCGGACGCACAAGGACATTTGCTTCCAACCGGGCAAGCAGTTGCGCCTTCGAGCTGGCGGCTTCTCGCAGATCGACCAGCTTTCCACCCCGCACCCGAATGGCGGCAAAGCGGCGATCCGAAAGCATGACCGCGTGGATCCAGCCCACGGCGCCCGTATTATCGCGAATGCGCCGCCAGTTCCCATAGCGATAGACCACCTCGACAGGCCATCGGGCGCGCTTGAACACCCATTTGACCGGGTAGGAGAAGCCGGGTCCGACACGGACGTTGGTGATGCTGCTCTTGAGGGACACAAAATACGGCAGTTCGGCCGGCGCCCCGAAAGCCGGCGCGGGCATGGCGCTCATGACCGCCATCAGGGCGGTAGCAACCACGATCAGCCATGCGCGATATGGGGCTGCGGACAACCCGCCCGCCCTCAAGCTCGCCAGGCTTCCAACCGCACCACGGGGCCGAGACCGGGGGCGACCCGGGCGCAGACGGTCCATTGGGGTGAGGTGCAGATCGCGATCCATATAGCGTCTTCGATCCGAAGGGGATCATCGAGCGTCGGCAGGTGGCGGTTAAGCGACCATTAAACCATGGGACCGGCGACGCTAACCCCCGGTGCACGCGCGTGGCGGTTCGTGGCGGCAGCCGGCGAGGTCCGCGGGCGGCGAACGGAACACCCCACGGCTCCGCCCGGATCGCCGGCGATGGCGGAACCTGTCGCTTGTGCTGCAGCGCACCATGAGCTAGCAAGCCCGTCCCCTTCCAAGCCCGCACCCTGCAAGGAGGTCCCATGACCGCCTGTGGCCTCGATTTCGGCACTTCCAACACGACGCTCGGCGCCATGGGAAGGGACGGACCGCGACTGGTGGCGCTGGAGGACGGAGCGGATACGCTGCCGAGTGCCATCTTCTTTCCGCGGACGGGCACGCCGATGGTCGGGCGAGCGGCGATGGCGGCCTATGTCGGCGGCGAGCACGGGCGCCTGATGCGCGCCCTCAAATCGGTGCTCGGCACCTCGCTGGTGGACGAGACGACCGCCGTCGGCCGTGTCCGGCTCAGCTTCCGCGGCGTGATCGCCGCCTATCTCGCGGAGGTGAAGGCGCGGGGCGAGCGCTCCGTAGGAGAGGAGCTGACACGCGTCGTGCTCGGTCGCCCGGTGCATTTCGTCGACGATGACGCGGCGGGGGATGCCCGCGCGCAGGACGTGCTCGGTGCCATTGCCCGCGACATCGGCTTCCGGGACATCTCGTTTCAGTTCGAGCCCATTGCCGCCAGTCTCGACTATGAGCGGCAGGTCGAGGGAGAGGAACTGGCGCTGATTGCCGATATCGGCGGCGGCACGTCCGACTTTTCCATCGTCCGCATTTGCCGGGCACGGTCGGGCGAGGCGGATCGCGCGTCCGACATCCTGGCGAATGAGGGCGTGCGCATCGGCGGGACGGATTTCGATCGCCGCCTTTCCCTCTCGATGGTCATGCCCCTGCTCGGCCACGGCAGCGCGTTGAAGCGCGAGGGCCTTTCGATGCCGGCCGGCATCTATCAGGACCTTGCCACCTGGTCCGCGATCAACCGGCTCTATGATGGGCGCACCGCACGCACCGTCCGCGAGCTCGAACGCGATGCCGCCCGTCCGGAGATGGTCCGCCGCCTGGCAAGGGCGATCGAGGACGAGCGCGGGCACGGCCTGGCGCTCGATGTCGAGGCCGCGAAGATCCGCGTGGCGGAAGCGGGTCGGACCAGCCTCGATCTCGCCATGCTGGAGGCGGGGCTGTCGGTCGGCATCGCCCATGAGGACCTCGTGGAACACACCGGATCGCTTGCCGAGCGCATCGCGCGGCAGATTTCCACGTGCCTGGCCGCGGCGGGCCTCGCACCCGACGACATAGACGCCCTGTTCCTCACCGGCGGGTCGACCCGCCTGTCGCATGTGCGGGAGGCGATCTGCGCGTGCGTGCCGCAAGCGCGCGTGGTCAAGGGCGACACGTTCGGCTCCGTCGGTACCGGGCTCGCGATCGAGGCCGGCCGGCGCTATGGGCAGATTGAGGCCGCGCGGCCTCTTTCCTGCGGCTGAACGACTGGCGAACCTCTCCGCCAGCCGGAGGGAAGGGCGGCGCGGCGTGTGCAACGCGCCGATGCCTCAATTCGCCAGCGAGACGTTCTCGGAATTGCGCTGGCTGTCGCTGAGATAGGCGGGGACCGCCTCCGCCGGCATGGGGCGCCCGAACAGGTAGCCCTGCCCGAGATAGCAGCCCATCGAGCGCAGCATCTGGTACTGCTCGTCGGTCTCCACGCCCTCGGCCAGCATCGATATCTCCAGCACGCGGCCAAGCTCGAGCAGGGAGCGGACGATCTTGGCCTGCTTGTCGTTCTCCATGAAATTGGCGGTGAACTGACGGTCGATCTTGATCTTGTCTAAGGGAAGCTGGGCGAGCTGGGCGAGGCTCGAATAGCCGGTGCCGAAATCGTCGAGCGCGATGCGCACGCCGACGGCGCGCAACTGGTCGAGAATGCGGACGGTCTCGCCGATGTCGCGGATGATCGCAGATTCGGTGATCTCGATCGAGATCCGGTGCGGCGGGAAGTCGACCTCCTTCAGGATCCGCAGCAGCCGGTTGCCGAGGAACTGGTCGCTGAGCTGGCGCGGCGAGATGTTGAAGGCGAGGATCAGGTTGGCGGGCCAGTTGCGCGCCGCCAGGCAGGCCTTGCGCAGCAGCTTGTCCGACAGGTCGGTGATGAGGCCGGCATTCTCGGCGGTGCGGATGAAAACGTCCGGCGGCACGAAGCTGCCATCCTGCCGCTGCCAGCGCGCCAGCGTCTCGAAGCCGTAGACCGTGCGGTTGTTGAGCCGGACCAGCGGCTGGAAATAGGGTATCAGCGTATCGTTCGCGATGGCTTCGCGCAGCTCGGTTTCGATGCGCAGCCGCTCGGCCAGCTTCTCGGCCATCTGCGGGTCATAGGCGCAGGGCGCGGAAGATTTCCTGCGCTTGGCCTCCTGCATCGCCATTTCCGCCTGCAGCATCGCGGTGGCGAAATCCCCCGCGGCGGATAGGGACGCGAAACCGATGGCGGCCGATGTCTCAAGGCAGATGCCGTCGATGTTCTGCGGCTTGTGGGTGACGGTGGCGATGCGGCCTCCGAGATCGCCCACGTTCTCCCACGCCACGTCGGAGACGACGACGAACTCGTCGCCACCGTGCCGCGCGATCAGGGCGCCGGGCGCCGTCTCGCGCAGGCGCTGCGCGAAACCGGCGAGGAACTGGTCCCCACCATGATGGCCGACAAGGTCGTTGACCTGCTTGAAATCGTTGATGTCGAGCAGGAAGACGGCGGTGAAGCGGCCTTCGCGGGCGACGACATCCGCCAGCTTCATCTCCACGAAGCGGCGATTGGGCAGGTCGGTGACGAGGTCGTGGAACGCCGCGTATTCGGCCCGCTCCTCGGCTTCGCGGCGGCGGCGAATCTCCTCGTTGAGGTCGACCAGCCGCAGCACCGCATAGCCCATTGCCGCCAGGCCGACGACGATCAGCGCCACGAGAATCTCATCGGCCTGCCAGTTCTCGTTTGCGACGAGAAAGTCATGCACCAAGTCGTAAAAATTGGTCGCGAGCGCCAGCAGATAGGCGCAGACGGCGACAACGGCGACGATCAGGGCGTCACGAATAGCCTTCGACATGGCGCACTCAACTTCCAGTCCTGCCGGCGCGTCAAACCTTTCCCTACGTCACAGATCAGCGACGGTGTTTGATCGACATCAATATCCTGGGCATGACGGCACGAGCGTGGCACGTCCACGAGCCCATTCTGAAGATGCCGGACCGCCTTTCGTCCGCTGAGACCATGACAGTATCGCAAATAGGTCGACGGTACGAGAAGGGAAGATAATCCGCCCTTCGTCGTGGTGGAGGTGCCTGCGTGTTCGTCGCCGACCAAGTTTATGGCCGCTCCGGCACGAGCCCTGTCCACGGGGAACCGTATTGCAGTGATGCGCAGCCGGCACGAAACAAATTCGAGGTCTATTCGTTGTCAGGGCAACGTGACTTCTACGGGAGGCAGACATGATCTCGAAGACGATTTCCATCGCAGTTCTTGCCGCGACCTTCGCGCTGCCGGTCACCGTTTCCGTGCCGGCCTACGCGACGTCCACTTCGACCAAGCCGCTGCCGAAGATCGGCAGCTATGAGCAGCGCGACGTGCTGGAGCGCGAGCGTGTGCGCCGCAAGCAGGTCCAGGACAACCGTCACAACGGCCTGTTCGAGCCGCTCACGGCCCCTCTCTACCAGGGGCGCAACTCGCCGGTGCAGCGGGTGGAGCGGGCGTTCGACTGACGCAGGTTCGCCTGCCGGTTCGATTAGCCAACAAGAATGACGGGCTGCGCGTGGCTGTGAAAGCCGGGCGCGGCCCGTTTTCTGTGCGGCTTCAGCGGTTGCGATTGCAGGGGAAGCGGCGCCGGGTGGCCGCGTGAGGGCGCGAGCCGGCGCCGGAAACGGGAGCCGTGGGCGGAACACGGATGCGTATGGCGGATTGATAGGGCGCCCGCCCGCACGATATCAGTGACTTCAAGCCGCCTTTTCCCGCCGGAGTGACCATGCCCTTCCGCTTTGCCGTCCCCGCCCTCCATTCGCCCGACGCCGCTGCCGTGAGCCTCGGCAACCTGCCGCAATGGGATCTGTCCGATCTCTATCCGGGCATGGAATCCCCGGAGCTGAAGGCCGACCTCGACATCTGTGGCGCCGAATGCACCGAATTCGAGGAGGCCTACAAGGGCAAGCTCGCGGGCGTGCTCGACGGCGCCGATGCCGGCGAGCAGATGGCGCTGATCGTCGAGCGCTACGAGAAGATAGAGGACCGGCTCGGGCGCCTGTACTCCTATGCCGGGCTCGTCTATTCCGGCGACACCACCGACCCGGTGCGCACCAAGTTCTACGGCGACGTGCAGGAGAAGCTGACCGACGCCTCGACGCATCTGCTGTTCTTCACGCTGGAGCTGAACCGGCTCGACGACGCCAAGATGGAGGCGGCGCTCTCAAGCCCGGCCTTCGCCCGCTACCGGCCGTGGATCGAGGACGTGCGGGCCGAGAAGCCCTACCAGCTCGAGGACCGCATCGAGCAGCTCTTCCATGAGAAGGGCGTCACCAGCCGCGGCTCGTGGAACCGTCTGTTCGACGAGACCATCGCCGGCCTGCGCTTCGAAGTGGACGGCCAGAGCCTGCCGCTCGAGCAGACGCTGAACTATCTCGCCGAGCCGGACGAGGAGAAGCGGCGCCTTGCCGCCGAGGCGCTGGCGAAGGTGTTCAACCAGAATCTGCGCCTGTTCACCCTCATCACCAACACGCTGGCCAAGGACAAGGAAATCTCCGACCGCTGGCGCGGCTTCGAGGACATCGCCGATTCCCGCCATCTGGCGAACCGCGTCGAGCGCGAGGTGGTGGACGCGCTGGTGTCCTCCGTCCACGACGCCTATCCGCGCCTCGCGCACCGCTACTACAAGCTGAAGGCCAAGTGGTTCGGCAAGGACCGGCTCGACTTCTGGGACCGCAACGCCCCGCTGCCCAAGGTCGAGACCCGGCCGATCGGCTGGGAGGAGGCGCGCGACACGGTGCTGGGCGCCTATTCCAGCTTCTCCCCGCGCATGGCGGACATCGCCCGCACCTTCTTCGACAGTAGCTGGATCGACGCCGGCGTGCGCCCTGGCAAGGCGACCGGCGCCTTCGCCCATCCCACCGTGCCCTCCGCCCACCCCTATGTGCTGCTCAACTACATGGGCAAGCCGCGTGACGTGATGACGCTCGCCCACGAGCTCGGCCACGGCGTGCACCAGGTGCTGGCGGCGCCGAACGGGGCGCTGATGGCGCCGACCCCGCTGACGCTGGCCGAAACCGCCTCGGTGTTCGGCGAGATGCTGACCTTCCAGCGCCTGCTGGCCGCCGCGCCGGACCCGAAGGCGCGCAAGGCGATGCTGGCCTCGAAGGTCGAGGACATGATCAACACGGTGGTGCGCCAGATCGCCTTCTACACCTTCGAGCGGCGCATCCACACCGAGCGCAAGTCCGGCGAGCTGACCGCCGAGCATATCTGCCGGATCTGGATGGAAGTGCAGGGAGAGAGCCTGGGCGACGGCATCCTGCTGGGGCCGGGATATGAGAGCTACTGGGTCTATATCGGCCACTTCATCCATTCGCCCTTCTACGTCTATGCCTATGCCTTCGGCGACTGCCTGGTGAACTCGCTCTACGCGGTCTACGAGAACGCGGCGGAAGGCTTTGCCGAGCGCTATCTCGCCATGCTGGCGGCGGGCGGCACCAAGCATCATTCCGAGCTGCTGAAGCCGTTCGGGCTCGACGCGCGCGACCCGGCGTTCTGGCAGACCGGGCTCAACCTCATCGAGCGCATGATCGCCGAGCTCGAGGCGCTGGAGGAGTGAGCCGCGCCGAGGCGGGCGACGCCGTTCCCGACGCGCCCGCCCCGATGCAGGGCGACCCTGAGCAGGCCGGCCCGGAGCCGGCCGTGCCGGAGGCTCCTGCCTTCGTCCACACGCCCTATGACGGCTCCCGCCAGGCATTCGCCATCGCCCTCGCGCCGCTCGATCTGGACGAATGGATCGAGCCGGATCCGCATCTCGCCCGGCATCTCGCCGAGCGCGAGGCGCTGTTGGACCAGCGCCGCGAAGTCGTGTTCCGCGAGGAGGCGTCGAGCCGGGACGCGCAGCGCGAGGCGCTCTGGCTCATCGTCGACCATGTGGTGGTGCGCTGGCCGGCGATCTACCGGCTGGAAGGGCGGCGCCTCACCGTCGTGCCGACGGATCGCAGCTTCGATCTGGACGATGAGGGCGAGGCGCCGCTGGCGATCGCCGGCCGGATCGTCCCCGACGACCTTCTGATCCTGACGCGCGGCGAGGCCGGCTACCGGCTGACCGCCGCGGTGCTGTGCTTTCCCTCCGCCTGGTCGCTCGCCGAGCGCTTCGGCCAGACGCTGGACGGCCTGCATGAGGCGGTGCCGGGCTATCAGGCGAAGCTGTCGCGGGTGATGAACCGCATCTTCGAGAATCTGAAGGTCGACCAGCCGGTGTGGCGGGTGAACTGGTCGATCTATCCCGACGACGCGCTTCACCACCCCGAATCCAAGGAACGCCCGCGCGACTGGTTCGCCGACCCGGACGATCCGGCGCCCGAGGCCTTCGTGCGGGTCGAGCGGCAGACCCTGCGCCGCATGCCGGCGAGCGGCGACATGCTGTTCACCGTGCGCATCCATGTCGACCCGTTCAGCGCCTTCCGGCGCCACCCGCAGGGCAGGGAGCTCGCCGCCTCCCTGCGCGAGCAGATCCTAGCGCTCGACCCGGACCAGCTTGCCTACAAGGCGCTGACCGAGCACCGCGACGCGGTCGCGGACGCGCTGGAGCGCATCGCCCGCGGCGGGTAGGTCAGCGGCATCGGACCGGCACGCGCGGCAGTCCCTTTCGGCGCGAAAACGCACTACATTGGCGGCAGCCAAGGGGGAGGTGGGGATGGTCTTCTGGGTTCCGCTGCTGGCGTGGGGCGCCGCGCTGTTCGTCGCCATCTACATGGTGCTGAAAGGCCCGCGCCCGATCACGATCGGGCGGGTGATCGACCAGCTGCTGCGCTACATCCTCGTGTTCCCGGTCGGGCTGATGGGACTGTGGGCGTTCATGGGCCACGTCTTCTTCGCCGAGCAGGCGGCGGCCGCGATCGGCTGGGCGACCAGCCCGTTCCAGTTCGAGGTCGGCATGGCCAATCTCGGCATCGGCCTCGCCGGCATCATCGGCGCCTTCGTGCGCTCGGCCGGGTTCCGCGCCGCGGTGGGCGTGGTGATGGTCGGCTTCCTCGGCGGCGCCGGTGTCGGCCACGTCGTCCAGATCGCGCAGACCGGGAACATGGCCGCCGGCAATGCCGGGCCGATCCTCTACACCGACTTCCTCACCCCGATCGCCGTGCTCGGCCTCCTGCTGCTGCAGAAGCTGTTCTTCCGTTCCCCCGCGGCGTGAGGCCCGCTCCGCTTGCGCGGCGCCGCGCCCGGCCTATCTAGAGCGCGTAGCTGCGAGATCATCGTGACCGACGGACCCGACCGCGAAGCCAACCGCCTTTCCGCCCGCGCGGCCCGCTATGCCCGGGTGGGCACCCAGGTGGGCGGGGTGGCCGCCCGCATCGCCGGCACGCGCTTTCTCGGCCTCGAAGGCCGGCGCGGGGGCAATGCGGCGGCGCTGGCGAGCGCGCTCGGCGGGCTGAAGGGGCCGATCATGAAGGTCGCCCAGCTCATGGCGACCATTCCCGACGCTCTGCCGCCCGAATATGCCGCCGAGCTCGCCACGCTGCAGAGCCAGGCGCCGCCCATGGGCTGGGCCTTCGTCAAGCGGCGCATGATGGCGGAGCTGGGGCCCGACTGGATGGCGCGCTTCGCCTCCTTCGACAAGGAGCCGGCCGCCGCCGCCTCGCTCGGCCAGGTGCACCGCGCCCGCGCCCTCGACGGCACCGAGCTCGCCTGCAAGTTGCAATATCCCGACATGCAGTCCGCCGTGGAGGCGGATCTGCGCCAGCTCGAATTCGTCTTCGCCATCCATCGGCGCATGGACCCGGCGATCGACACCAGCGAGATCGCGCAGGAGATCGGCGAGCGGGTGCGCGAGGAGCTGGACTATCGCCGCGAGGCGGCCCATGCCGCGCTCTACGCCCACATGCTGGCGGACGAACCTGCGGTGCGCGTGCCCCGCACCCATCCCGACCTTTCCACCGGGCGCCTGCTCACCCTCGACTGGCTCGAGGGGCGGCGCATGCTCGACTTCACCGAGGCGCCTCTGGAGAGCCGCAACCGGCTGGCGCGCGCCATGTTCGCCGCCTGGTGGGTGCCGTTCAGCCGCTTCGGCGTGATCCATGGCGACCCGCATCTGGGCAACTACACCGTGTTCGAGGAGGCGGGGGAGCCCTCGGGCATCAACCTGCTCGACTATGGCTGCATCCGCATCTTCCCGCCCCGCTTCGTCGGCGGCGTGGTCGACCTCTATCGCGGCCTGCAGGCGGGCGACGAGGCGCGGGTGGTGCACGCCTACGAGACCTGGGGGTTCCGCGGCCTCAAGCGCGAGCTGATCGACGTGCTCAACATCTGGGCGCGCTTCATCTACGGCCCGCTGCTCGACGACCGCGTGCGCACCATCGCCGACGGCGTGGCGCCGGGCGAGTACGGCCGGCGCGAGGCCTTCACCGTGCACCGCGCGCTGAAGGAGAAGGGGCCGGTGCGGGTGCCGCGCGAGTTCGTCTTCATGGACCGCGCCGCCATCGGGCTCGGCGGGGTGTTCCTGCATCTGAAGGCAGAGCTCAACTTCCACGCGCTGTTCGAGCAGGCCATCGCCGACTTCTCGATCGAGGGGGTGACGGCGCGTCAAGGCGCCGCGCTCGCGGGCGCGGGTCTGGCCTGAGCCGGGGCCGAGGTGACGTTGCCGGAAGGGGCGTCTTCCGTTAAAGCGGATGCTCGCGTTGATTATTCCTTTGGAGGGGTCGAGATGGCCGATCACGGAGCGCCTGAATACGCCACGGCTGACGGCAACGACTATGCCGAGCACACCGGTACCTATCACCTCTTCACCAAGATGACGCTCGTCGGCACGCTGGGCGTGGCCTGCTTCATGCTCTCGCTGGCCCTCGGCGGAGCGAACGGCCATTGGGGCCTGTTCACCATCGGCACCCTGGCATCCGTCGCCGTGACCGCCATCGGGCTCGCCTCCGAGGACGGCAAACCGAAATTCCTGTTCGGCCTGCTCGCCATCCTCGCCTTCCTCCTCATCCTTACTTCCTGAGTTCGATCATGCGTATAGCTGTTGTCAAAGAGAGCTCTGGTTCGGAGCCACGGGTTGCCGCGTCCCCGGACACGGTGAAGCGCTATGTGGGCCTTGGGGCCGACGTTGTTGTTTCGTCGGGTGCGGGTTCGGCGTCGGGCGTGGGCGACGGGGAGTATGAGGGCGCGGGGGCGTCGGTGGTGGCGGAC